>JADIYJ010000009.1 GCA_016705325.1 Pseudomonadota bacterium
TCATCGCTGCGATCTTGCTGCCCCACGGCTCGCTGTCCTTGCCGTGGGAAAAGACGACGTATCGCTCGGTCATCCGGGAAGCGCTCCAGTCCGCATGCCGCGCATGATAAGGCTTTCGCGCACTGCGTAACGCGGCCTGGGTCTCATTCGCCCGACCACAGCAGCTGGTCCAGGTCGCCCACGGCTGCGCCCCAGCCGTGCCGGACGAGGTCGACGCGTCCGCTCGCAGCATCGATGCCTTCGGCGCGCAGCCGGGAAACCTGCCGTCCGCGCGCCGGCGAACCTGCCGGAAAGGCAATGCGCCCACCGGCCGCAATGACGCGCTGCCACGGCACGCCGCTGTCCTGTGGCAGACCGGCAAGCACCTTGCCGACGAGACGGGCCTGGCGCGGCAGTCCAGCGCGAGCCGCAACGGCGCCGTACGTCGTCACCCGGCCGCGCGGAATCCTGCGCACGACCCCGACGATCGCTGCGATCCGGCGTGCGCGCTCCTCGACATCGGCGGGCGTGCGCGTGGCACGGGCAGGACGTGCGGGCTTCGGCATGATGCCTCGCATCATGCCATGCGCCGCATTGCAGCCTGCCCGGGGCAAGTGACAGTGAGTTCCCGACTGGGTCCCGGCCGCGCAGGTCCGCGCGCGAGCGGGCGCCGATCTGACAGAATATTTGCCGGCCCGGATGAGAGTCCCGGGAGCCGTGGTCCATCGATCGTTGACGCCGGACTGGAGCCGGTTGCGATTGCCGTACATTGCACAACGCGAAACGGTCGGTTGGGCGATTCGCCTTCCGTGGATCGCGGCGGCACGTTCACCGACGTGGTCGGCACCGCGCCGGATGGCTCGCTGCACACCTGCAAGGTCCTGTCGCGCGATCCGCATCGGCCGGCCGATCCGGCCTTGCGCGGCATCGACTTGCTGCTCGAACGACACGGCGCAGCCCGTGGCCATCGCGTGGCTTCGGTGCGGCTCGGCACCACCGTCGCCACCAACGCCTTGCTCGAGCGCGCGGGCGCGCCGACGCTGCTGGTCACCTCGCAAGGCATGCGTGACGCGCTGCTGATCCGGCGGGATCGGCCCGACATCTTCGCGCGCGCCATCCGTCGCCCTTCCCCGCTGTACCGGGACGTCGTCGAAATTCCAGAGCGCGTGGACGCCCAGGGGCAGGTGCTGTTGCCGTTGGACGAGGAAGCCCTGCGCCGCGCGCTCGTGGCGGCGCGAGCGGCCGGCATCGAGGCGGTCGCCGTCGCATTCCTGCACGGGTTCCGGCATCCGGCCCACGAGATCCGCGCCGTGGAAATTGCACGCGCAGCGGTTTCGGCGAAGTGATCGCGTCGCACGCTGCCGCGCCGCTGCTCGGCTTCGTGGCGCGCGGCGACACGACCGTGGCCGACGCCTACCTCTCGCCCATTCTGCTGCGCTACACACGGAGTTTCCGCGCGAGCCTGCGCCGGGCGTACGGCGACGCGACCGTCGCCTTCATGCAGAGCAACGGCGGGCTCGTCGATGCCGAGGGCTTTCGCGGCGTGAACGGCATTCTGTCGGGTCCCGCCGGGGGCGTGGTCGGGATGATTGCCGCCGGTACCACAGACGGCCCGCGACGGCTGATCGGCTTCGACATGGGAGGCACGTCGACGGACGTCAGCCTGTCCACCGGCGACATTCCGCGGCGGTTCGCCGCCGAGATTGACGGGGTGCGATTGCAGACCCCGATGGTCGACATCACCACGATCGCGGCGGGCGGTGGTTCGGTGCTGCGGTTCGCCGACGGCCGGCTGCAGGTGGGCCCCGCTTCTGCCGGCGCCGATCCCGGGCCGGCGTGTTACCGCCGCAACGGCCCCGCCACGATCACCGATTGCAATGTCGTGCTGGGACGCATTCCCGTGGATCATTTTCCGCACGTCTTCGGCCCGGCGGGCGATCAACCGATCGATCCGGCTGCCTCGCGCGCGACTCGCCGAGCTGGCCGCGGCGGCCGCGACACAAGCCGGGACTCGAGTATTACGGCGGTCGGGCGCTGGCCGAAGCCTTCCTGCAGGTCGCCTGCGCACGCATGGCCAACGCGATTCGCGAACTCGCCCTGCACCACGGCGAAGACCCGGCACGCTGCGGCCTGCTCTCGTTCGGCGGCGCGGCAGGGCAGCACGCGTGCGCCGTGGCCGGGCTGCTCGGTGCCGACGAGGTGCTGCTGCATCCGCTCGCGGGTGTGCTGTCCGCTTATGGCATCGGCTTGACCGGTCGTCGTGCAATACGCCGTCGCACGGTCGAGGCTGCGCTCGATGCGACGGGACACGCGGCTGGCAGACAGGCATTGCAGGGACTCGAAGCCGATACGCGTGATGACCTGCTGCGCCAGGGCGTCGCCGCGTCGCGCGTCGAGATGCGCAGCAGTGCGCACGTGCGGCTCACGGGCTCCGACACCACCCTCGAGCTACGGTGGCAGCCCGCAGCCAGG
This sequence comes from Pseudomonadota bacterium, assembly GCA_016705325.1. Lineage (GTDB taxonomy): Bacteria > Pseudomonadota > Gammaproteobacteria > Steroidobacterales > Steroidobacteraceae > RPQJ01. Next base: position 2,452 of record JADIYJ010000009.1, read on the forward strand.
CTGCGCATCGCGTTTTTCGCGGCGCACCGCCAGCTCTACGGCTTTGCCGACGACACTGCGCCGCTGGTCATCGGCTCGGTCATGGCCGAAGCCATCGAACGCGTGGCAACGGCGGCACCGAACCTGGTCACCGCAAGGAACCGTTGCTCACCGACGCTGGATCGCCGGCTGCGGTTACCGCGGTCTGGATCGAGGGGGCCTCGCGCACGTTGCCAGTCATCGCACGCCGCGAACTCACGCCGGGTGCCCAGCTGCACGGGCCCTTGCTGCTCTGCGAAGACGGTGCGACGAGCTGGATCGCGCCCGGCTGGGCGGGTCACGTCGCACCGAGCGGCCTGGTCGTCCTGCACCGGTCGCAGGCCGCGTGCAGCATCGCTCACCTGGACGCGCCCGCCACCGAGCCCGATCCGATGCGGCTCGAGGTGTTCAACGCCTTGTTCATGCACGTCGCGGAGCAGATGGGCGCCGTGCTGCGACACACGGCCAGTTCGGTCAACATCAAGGAACGACTCGACTTTTCGTGCGCGATCTTCGATGCCTCGGCGAACCTCGTGGCCAATGCGCCACACATGCCCGTGCACCTGGGATCGATGGGTGCGAGCGTGGCCGCCGTGCTCGACACGTTCGGCGACGACACGCGCCCCGGCGATGCCTACCTGGTGAACTCGCCGTACGCCGGCGGCACCCACCTGCCCGACATGACGGTGGTCTCACCGGTCTTCGACCAGGCCGGCACCCGCGTCGAATTCTTCACGGCCTCGCGGGCGCACCACGCCGACGTGGGCGGAATCACGCCCGGCTCCATGCCGCCGGACAGCCGCACGATCGACGACGAAGGCGCGCTGGTGGCGCCGACGCGCATCGTGCGCGAAGGGGTGCTCGACGACGCCAGAATGCGCCAGCTGTTCTGCGGCAACCCCTGGCCCGCACGGAATTTCCCGCAGAACCTCGCGGATCTGCGGGCGCAGCTGGCGGCAAATTCCCGTGGCGAACGGGAATTGCGCCGCGCCGCGGCGGACCATGGCGGCGCCACGCTGCTCGCGTACATGCGCCACGTGCAGGACAACGCCGAACGCTGCGTGCGCCGCGCGATCCGCCGGCTGCGCGCCGGCAGCTTCCGCTACGAGATGGACAATGGCCAGGTGGTTGCCGTGCGCATCGCCGTCGAGCCGCAAGCCGGCACGGCCACCGTCGACTTCGCGGGCACATCGCCGCAACAGGCCAACAACTTCAACGCGCCGCTTGCCGTCACGACCGCGGCGGTGCTTTACGTCTTCCGCACGCTGATCGACGAGCCGATCCCGCTCAACGCGGGTTGCCTGCGACCACTGACCATCGTCGTGCCGCACGGGTCGATGCTCGACCCGATCGCGCCCGCGGCAGTGGTCGCCGGCAACGTCGAAACTTCGCAGTGCATCGTCGATGCGCTGTACGGCGCCCTGGGACTGCAGGCTGCCGCGCAGGGCACGATGAACAACTTCACGTTCGGCAACGAGCGCTATCAGTACTACGAAACCATTGCGGGCGGCGCCGGGGCCGGTCCGGATTTCGATGGCGCAAGCGGCGTGCAGACGCACATGACCAACTCGCGGCTCACCGATCCCGAGGTGCTCGAAACGCGGTTCCCCGTGCTGCTGCGCGAGTTCTCGATTCGTCGCGGCTCCGGCGGCGCAGGCCGGCACCGCGGTGGCGACGGTCTCGTGCGGCGCGTCGAATTCCGGGAGGCGATGACTGCGAACGTGCTGGCCAATCACCGGCGCATCGTGCCGTTCGGTCTCGAGGGAGGCGCGCCCGGGGCGCCCGGGCGCAACTCGGTCAGGCGACGTGGCCGCGCCGACTCAGAAACGCTCGCCGCGACGTTCGGGCTCGCCGTAGAGCCGGGCGATGAGATTGAGATCGAGACGCCGGGCGGCGGCGGCTTCGGGGCGCAGGGTGCCTGAAGGCACGGCGGGCCGCTGATCGGGCGTCGGCGCGAACAACTCCTGTGCCAGCGTCCGCCGTTGCGTGGTGTCTTCGGGCAGGCCGTCGATGACGGGACGCGGCAGCTCACGCACGGTGAAGCGCGTGCCGGGTGGCAACGGTCGTGGCTTGACGGCCCGCAGGGTGCTGCCCTCGAGGCAATGCGTGAGCATGAACGAGCGATACTCGCCAAGGCGCGGCGTGGGCAGCGAGATCAGGCAATGCACCACGCCGTTCCTGACGTCTTCCGTCGTGTTGATGAATTCGTCGCAGACAACCTCGCAATGCTGCGCGTCCGCACCTTTGCCAAAGGCGCCGCTGGCGGCAAGCCCGAGCAGGAAGGCGTGCGCCTGCCGTGCGAGTCGCGGCCAGGTATTGCGATCGCGCCCTTCGAAGCGCGCCCAGCGTGTGCCGCTCTCGATGCTGTTGACGATCAGCAGCTGCCGTCGACGGAACGTGAGCAGCGAACTTTCGGGGCCGGCACCCGCTCCACGCGCCAGCGTCTTGAGCTGCGCCGTGCCGGCAACGCTGGCACGGACCGCATGCAGCGGGTTGACCCCCTGCGCCGTGAGCTTCTGGCAGTCGATCTCCGTCAGTGCCTGCAGGGGACGCGTGCCGGGACGCAGCAGGAGCTGCTCGTCGGGCAGTCCGTCCCACGGCGAGCGATGTGAATCCATGCGTGCCAGCGCACCCGCGACCGCGCCACTGTTGGCGAAAGACTCGAAGCGGCCGCGCAGCCGGTCGAACGCCTGCACGCGCGGAAAACACATGAACGCGGAATCGCTCTGGAACGCGAGTTCACGCAGGCCCTGCAAGGCGTCGTCGGTCGTCTGCCACGCAGCGGGCGGATCGACGACGAGCAGAGCGCGGTGGTCGCGGCAGAACTGCGTCGCGACCAGCAGCACGCCAGGCCCGATGTCGCGATCGCGCGCGGGCGGCGGCACGCAGACGAAATGCAGGTCCTCGACATCGCGCAAGGCGAAGAGGCCGGTACCGCGTTCAGCCGAGCCGATCAGGTCGTAATCGGTGAGCGGCGAGCCATCGTCGCCATCGGGATTCGAATCGACGTAGCCGATCGGGTGGCGCGCACCCGCACGGAACGTGCGGTCCGGAGGTGCCTGCGGCACGGCGCCGCGCACCCGCACCAGCAGCGATTCCTGCAGCGCCGAGGTGACGAATCGCGTGGTGCCGGGAGCCGTCGACAGCCGCCGGAAAATTTCCTGGTCTTCGATCTGCTCGGACCCGAGCGTGCGCAGGCGCTGCAGGACGAGGTTGAAGCGATCTTCCTAGCTGGGCGCGATGTTGTCGTAGTCGACGGAGGCTCGCAGGATTTCCCGTGTGCCGGGACTGAGCGCTTCGAGCACCAGCTTCTCGTCGCCGCAAGGCAGGCTGATGGTAGCGGGCGCTCCGCCGTTCACGACGCGCACGATGACTGCCTCGCGGCCGCCGTTGTCGAAGTACTGCTCGACGGCGTACGACAGCATGCTCGGCTGCCAGAGCCCGCCGAACACCTGCTGGTACTCGGCGAAATCGCGCACACGCACGGGACGGTTCACGGGACCGCGCAACGCACGGCCGACGAAACCCGTCGTCGCCGTCGGCAGTCGAACGATCGGCACGTCTGCGCCAACCGCTTCCGTCACCGTGATGCCAGTGTGGGCAATATCGCGCAAAGCCGCGCCCCGCCTCGAAAAACTGCCTTAAAGTACCATAAGTTATCGGCCTTCGAAGCGACCCACGACCCGCCGCGTCGCGCCGCGGTCGATTTCAGGCTCCAGCGGACGGGGTGGTCCCGCGGCGATTGCGGCCACGCATGGGGCGCGTACTGGTCGCCGGTGCCGGCAGGCGCGCGCGACAGTGCTCGACGAACCAACGCAACCCGACCTCGCCGGTTGCGATCGGGCCCGTCTCTTCGGCGCCCAGCACCCCCATCCCCTGCTGCACGCGTGCCAGCAGGCGCGCGTCCGCCGCGAAAGCCTGGCGCCGCACTCGCTGATGCGTGTAACGCAGCAGGCGCATCTCGCGACCCGGGTCGGTGGCCGCATAGCGCAACTCGCGCAATGTGCTGTGACCGGTGGCGCCCGGCAGGACCTGCAGGATGTACAGGCCATCCGGCGCGAGCTGCAACAGCAGGTTCGGCCAGACGTAGACATATTCGGCGCGTGCCGGGCTCGACTGCCTGTCGCGCAGCAACTGGCGGCACATGCGCGACGACCACGTGTCGCCGAGGGCGCCCGTAGCGACTGCAGCCGTCGCGCGCAGGGCGTCACCGTCGCTCAGTTCGAAAACCAATGGCGCGAACAACCGCGGCTTCAGGGCAGGTCGCGCAATGTCGACGTGTGCGATGTCGAGCGTGTGTTCGCACGCCAGTTTCCAGTCGGCCGCGCAGTGCGTTGTTCGCGGCTCGATCACGCGTCGCATCGACGTCAGGTCTGGCCAGGTCCCTGCTACTGCGTCGAGCACCTGCTCGACCGCTTGCCGCGGCGTCTGGAAGGCCGCAAAGACCAGGCCGTGCCACTCGGCGACGTGGAGCGGATGCAATGAGTGCGCGTCCGCGTCGAACTCATCGAAGTGCTGGCCGGCAGGAATGCTGACGAGCGCGCCCGCTTCGTCGTACGTCCAGCCGTGGTAGGGGCAGCGCAAGCGGCCGTCGATGCAGAACGCGAGCCCGGTGTGCGCGTCGCCTTCGACCAGACGCGCGCCCCGATGTCGGCAGGCGTTGCGAAAGCCCTGCAGGCCGCCCGCCTTCGTCCGCAGCACCACCCCGGAACGCCCGCCGCAGTCGTATCGCACTGCGGTGCCGGACGCAGGCAGGTCCGAGACGTGGCAGACGAATTGCCAGCTCGGGGCGAAGATCGTCGAGTCTTCGAGCGGTGCGCGGTCGGGGTCGAGGTACCAGCTGGCCGGGAGTCCTCGCACGGTCGCCTAGCGTCCGCCGCTGGCTGCGACCGGAGCAGCGGCCGCGGATTCATCGCGGATCGGCACGGGCCGGTCGCTGCCGTCCCAGGTCGCGCCCGCCGGGATGCGATTCTCGACGAGGAGCGCCGACGCCAGGAACTGGTCGAGACCGACCGCCGGCTGCGTCACGGGCACGGCCACGCCCTTCGCCGCGTTCACCACCTGTTCCACCAGCGTCCAGTCGACCGTGACGGCCGCCGGTTTCGCGCGCTGCGCCATCTTTTCCTGCACTTTCTTGTTGAAGCGCTGACCCTTGGCCGCCGCCTTCGCTTCCGGGTGTTCCTCGTGCGGAGGGAACGACTGCACGTAGAACTGACCGTCCTGCACCTTGTAGAGCAGCGGCTGGTTGACGACCGTGACTTTGGTGCCGATCGGCAGCTGAGGAAACAGCGTCGCGATGTCTTCCGGGTACAGCCGGATGCAACCATGGCTTGCGCGCATGCCGACGCCGGCGGGCTTGTTGGTGCCATGCATGAGATAGCTCGGCCAGCCGAGGTTCATCGCGAACGCGCCGAGCGGATTGTCGGGACCGGCCGGCACCCGCGCGGGCAGGATGTCGCCTTCGGCTGCGTGTTCCTTGCGCACGGAAGCGGGCGGGGTCCAGACCGGGTCCTTGCGCTTCGAGACGATCTTGGTGGAACCTTCGGGCGTCGCCCAGCCGACCATGCCGATGCCGATCGGCACCGTGACCACCACGCGCTGCTCGCCCTGCGCCGGCTTCGGGAAATAGTACAGCCGCAATGCCGCGAGGTTGACGACCAGGCCTTCGCGCGGCGCATCCGGCAGCACGAACTGCGTGGGCAATACGATGCGGGTGCCCTCCTTCGGCAGCCACGGGTCGACGCCCGGATTGGCGTTGATGACTTCGTCGTAGCCGAGATTGAAGCGGCGCGCGATGTCAGGGAGCGTGTCCTCATGGGTCGCGATCGTCGCCTGCAACGTGCCTACAACCGCCGTGGTCTGCGGGTCGAACGGGAACGTGTGCGTCGCGAGCGGTTCCGCGTATTGTGGCTGCGGCGGTTCTGGTGGCGGCGGTGGCTCCTGCGGCTGCGGCGCGAAGATGCTGCAGCCCGCAAGCGTTGCGAATACGGCGACGAGCGCCACGCGGCGCGTCGACCGGAAGCCTGTAATATTCACGGATTCAATCACTTGCCACCTCTCGTCAGCGTCGGACGGCCTGCGGCCGTTCAGAGCACGGCGGGGCGGTTCGGCAGTTCGTCTTCGTCGCGCCCACTGGGCAACGGCGGGTAGTGACGGGCCAGCAACCGGCCGGCCTCGTGCACTCCCTCCACGGCGCCCCGCTCATATTGCCCGGAGCGGAACATCTCTTCCATCGTATTGCAGACCGCAGCCCATTCCGCGGGGCTCACACGGCCGTTGCAGCCCCTGTCCGCCACGATCTCCACGTCGCGATCCGCCAGCAACACGTAGATCAGGGTGCCGTTGTTCGCTTCGGTATCCCAGACCCCCAGTGCAGCAAAGACCTGCAGTGCCCGGGCCCGCGGCGACGTGCCTGCCCAGATGTCACTGGGCTCGAGCGCCGCTTCGATCGCGAAGCGGATTTCGCCGCTGTGCAGTAGCTCCGATTCGGTGACCGCTCGTTCGATCGCGTCGAGGGCTTCGACCGGGAATGCGCGCGCAAGTTTGCCACGCGTCGAAAACAGATGACGAAAAAGACGTGTCCAGTCCATGGTCATCACCAGCCACCCGAGGCGCCGCCGCCACCGAATCCACCTCCGCCGCCACCAAAGCCTCCGCCTCCACCCAACCCGCCACCGAAACCACCGCCGTAGCCCCAGCCGCTGCCGTGACGTCGGCTGTACCAGCCGTTACGGCCGGCACCGGGTCCGCCTCCTCCACCCGTGCCACCCATGAGCGCGAAGAAAAAGGCGACGAGGCCTGCAATCACGGAGATGCCGAGGATGCTGATGATCAACCAGGCCAGGAAGCCGACCAGGCCGCCGGTGGCGAGTGCGCCACCCACGCGACCGAACAGGCGCCGCAAGATCGAGCTGCCGACCATGGCGAAGATGAACAGGAATGGCAGGAAATGCAGGAGCCCGGGGATGCCGGCCGCAGGCGGGCTGAATTCGGGGGCGGGCAACGGCTCGCCCTCGATCACGCGCATGATGCGATCGACGCCGGTACTGATGCCGTCATAGTAATCGCCGCGCTTGAACGCGGGCGCAATGTCCTGCTGGATGATGCGGTTCGCCGTGGCGTCGGGCAGCGCGCCTTCGAGGCCATAGCCGACTTCGATGCGCACCTTGCGGTCGTTCAGCGCGATGAGCAGCAGCACGCCGTCGTCGACCTTGCCGCGACCGAGCTGCCACTGGTCGACCACGCGGATCGAGTACTGCTCGATTGCCTCGGGCTGTGTCGTCGGCACGATCAGCACCGCGACCTGGCTGCCCTTCGACTGCTCGAACGCCGCCAGCTTGGCTTCGAGCGCCGACGACTGGTCGGCCGCCAGGGTACCGGTGAGGTCAGTGACCCGCGCCGTGAGCTGCGGCACGGCGACGAGGTCCTGCGCGAATGCGGGTGCGGCGACTGCAGCCATGAGCCACAGCCACGCCGCAAGCGACAGGCCCCGCAGCAGCGGACGGAATTCGAGCGGGAACGTCGCGACGACCATGCGATCACCCCGCGCCGCGCCCCAGCGGAGGCGCGACGCGAAGAGTGCCTCAGTTGGTCGCAGGAGCGGGTGCGGGCGTGGGCGCCGGAGCGGCCGACGGTGTGCTGAAGTCCACGGTCGGCGGCTGCGCGATCGCAGCTTCGTTCTCGACCGCGAAGTTCGGCTTCACCTTGTAGCCGAAGATCATGGCCGTGAGGTTGGTCGGGAACCTGCGGATCGTCACGTTGTAATCCTGCACGGCCTGGATGTAGCGATTGCGCGCGACCGTGATCCGGTTCTCGGTGCCTTCGAGCTGCGCCTGCAGGTCACGGAAGTTCTGGTCCGACTTGAGTTCCGGGTACTTCTCGACCACGACCATCAGGCGCGAGAGCGCGCTCGACAACTCGCCCTGCGCCGCCTGGAACTGCTGCAAGGAAGCGGGGTCGTCGGCCTTCACCTGCACCTGCGTCGCCCTGGCGCGGGCCTCGGTGACGCCGATCAGCACGGCCTGCTCCTGCGCGCCGAAGCCTTTCACGGTGTTGACGAGATTCGGGATCAGGTCGGCGCGGCGCTGGTACTGGTTGACGACTTCGGACCACGCCGATTTCGTCGCTTCGTCCTGCACCTGGATTGTGTTGTAACCGCAACCGGACAACAACATTGCCGCCGTCGCCAGCAAGAGCGCTTGCAAGACTCGCATCGGGAAGTACTCCTTGATTGCCGTTCGGCCCGCCCCGGACGACGGCGAATTTAACAGAATCCGGTCACCAGATACGGACGGCCTGTTCCGGTGCGAGGTACATCTTGTCGCCTTCCTTCACGTCGAACGCCTTGGCGAAGTCGGGCATGTTGCGCAGGATGCCGTTGGCGCGGTACTCGCTCGGGCTGTGCGGGTCCGTCTTCAGGCGCTTGCGCAGTTCGTCGTCGCGGTAGTTCCGGGCCCAGACCTGGCCCCAGCCGAGGTAGAACCGCTGCTCGCCGGTGAACCCATCCAGCACGGGCGCGGTCTTGCCGTCGAGCGCGATCTGGTAGGCCTTGCGAGCCACTGCGAGACCCGACAGATCGCCGATATTCTCCCCGAGCGTGAGTTCGCCGTTGACGTTCATTCCGGCAATCGGGCTGAACGCGTTGTACTGCTGCACGAGTGCGTTGGCGCGGGCCATGAAGAGTTCGTTGTCCTTGTCGGTCCACCAGTCGCGCAGCACGCCCTTGCCGTCGAACTTGCGGCCCTGGTCGTCGAAGCCGTGGCTGATCTCGTGGCCGATCACGGCGCCGATGCCGCCGTAGTTCACGGCGTCGTCCGCCTTCATGTCGAAGAACGGCGGCTGCAGGATCGCGGCCGGGAACACGATCTCGTTGGCGAGCGGGTTGTAGTAGGCGTTGACCGTCTGCGGCGTCATGTACCACTCGGTCTTGTCGACCGGCTGGCCGAGCTTCGCCAGTTCGCGCTTCAGGTTCACCTCACGGGCACGGGACACGTTGGCGACCAGGTCGGTGCGGCCGATTTCGAGGCCGGGATACGTCTTCCACTTTTCCGGGTAGCCGATCTTGACCGTGAAGTTGCGGACCTTGTCGTGCGCCTCGCGCTTCGTCTCCGGACTCATCCACTCGAGCTCGTCGATCGAGACGTCGAAGGCCTTGAGCAGGTTGCCTACCAGCACGTCCATGCGCTGCTTCGCTTCGGGCGGGAAATGCCGCGCCACGTACTCCTTGCCGAGCAGGTCACCCAGCGCCGCTTCGGTCTCGGCGAGGCCGCGCTTCCAGCGCGGCTTCATCTGCGGCGTGCCCGTGAGCGTGCGACCGTAGAAGTCGAACGCTTCTTCGGCATAAGCCGTGCTCAGGTACGGCGCAAAACCGTCGATGGCGCGCAGCTGGAAGTAGTCCTGCCAGGTCGCGAGCGGCACGTCGCTGAGCGCCAGGCCAACTTCCTTGAAGTAACTCGGCTGGCCGACGATCAGGTGGTCATGGCCCTTGATGGTCATCGACTCGAGCCACTGCGCCCAATCGACGCCGGGGGTGGCCAGTTTTGCGCCAGCAACGTCGAACGGGTTGTAGACCTTGTCGACGTCGCGCAGGTCGACCGGAGCCCACGAGGCCTTGGCGAGACGCGTCTCGAACGCCATCACGCGCCTGGCGGCGGCGGCCGCATCCGCGCGACCGAGCATGCTGAACACCTTGGCGATGTGCGCTTCGTACTTGGCCCGCGTTTCGACGAACCGCGGGTCCTCGCTGAAGTAGTAGTCGCGGTCCGGCATGCCGAGACCGGACTGGTCGGCCCACACCGTGTACATGTCGGGTCGCTTGGCGTCGGGCAGGATCGCGACGGCGATCGGGCTCCGCAGGCCGATCAGCTGGGTGCGGCCCAGGTAATCGAGCAGCTGCCCGCGGTCCTTGATCGCGGCGATGCGATCGAGCTCTGGCTGCAGCGGCTGCAGGCCGAGCTGCTCGATCTTCGCTTCGTCCATGAAGCTCGAGTAGTAGTCGCCGATCAGCTGCTGGTCGGATCCTGCCGGTGCGTTGGCCGCGGCGGCTTCGTCGACGATGACGCGCAGGTTCTTCTCGGCTTCGTCCTCCAGCAGCGTGAACGCCCCGTAGTTCGACTTGTCCGGCGTAATCTCCGTGTTCTTCAGCCACTTGCCGTTGACGAACCGGTACAGGTCGTCCTGCGGCCGCACGCTGCGGTCGAAGTTCTGCAGGAACAGGCCGGACGTCAGCGCCGGCGCGGCGGCAACAGCGGGGCTGGCCGGGGCGGCGGGCGACTCCGGCGCCTGCGGCGCAGCATGGGCGACAAGGGTCGTCAGGGTCAGGGCGACGGGCAAGGACCAACGCAACTGCATCGTCAGGACTCCATGATTGCCGGGTGCGGCCGCTGCGGGCCACGAGGCGCGCGATTATAGAGGAATCGGTTCCGGCCCAGCCGCAGGTGGATCGGCCAGTTGAGACGAAGCGTGCCGACGGCGGGCCAGACCGTTGCAAGCTTCGCCCTGAGAGCCGGCAACGGGTCCTCGCCGGGGCGCTGGTCCTTGCAGCGCTGCACCGCCGACCAGCTGGCGAAGTAGCCCATGGCCTGCTCGGGCGACCACTCCGTCCGCAGCTGAAAGGTGGGCGCAGGCTCCTCCGCCCACGGGAACGGGAGCGTCTGGTACGCCTCCTCGACGTAGCGGCGTTCCGGCGGCCAGCAGTCGCCGACGACGTCCGTATAGAACCGGTCCACGATGCTGTCGATCGCGGCACCGGCCTGGAACTTTTCATACGTCCAGACGGCGATTACCCCGCCCGGCCTCAGGACGCGACGGCATTCCACGTGGAACCGTTCGAAGTCGAACCAGTGCACGGCCTGGGCAGCGGCCACCAGCGAGACCGACTGGTCCGGGACCGGCAGGTGCTCAGCCATCGCCAGCTCGTAACGAACCTTCGGGTGCGGCAGCGCCCGCTCGAGTTGCACGAGGCTGCCGTCGACCGCAAGGACCGCATCGAAGTGCCCGGCCAGCGCGATCGCTGCCTGGCCGTTGCCGGTGGCGCAATCGACGGCCAGCGCGTGAACCCCACCGCGTGGCAACCGGCGAGCCACTACAATGGTGCACTGGAACGCGCAGGGAGCAGCGCCGTGGATGGAATCGAAGTCGTCGACATTGCGCATGCGATCCAGCTCGCGCTCGCACCGGTGTTCCTGCTGTCCGGCATCTGGGTTTTCCTGGGCGTGCTGGCGAGCCGCCTCGCACGGATCGTCGACCGCGCACGCAACATGGAGACGGAGTTGCGCGTACCAGAGGCGCGCGACGCCGATCGCATTCGCAGCCAGTTGCAGGCGCTGTCGAAACGCGCGCGTTACATCAACACCGCGATCACCCTCGGCACCGTCGCCGCGCTGCTGGTGGCCATGGTCATCGCATTGTTGTTCTCGAGCACGTTCATCCCGCTCAATCTGGCACTGCCGCTCGCGCTGCTGTTCGTGCTGGCGATGTGCGCGCTGGTCGCCGCGTTCGTGAGTTTCCTCATCGAAGTGCGGATCGCGATCGCGGTGCTGCGCATCGGCGACGTCTAGGCGTCGGCGTCCCCCCATCGGGAAAAAAGCCCCGGTCTTTTGGGGACCGGGGCTGGAGTGGGCGGACTTTGGTCGAAGGGAAGGGGAAAATCCGCCAGGGGAACCGTTGCGCCGCGACGCTCAGTGCAGCCGTGCCCACTGCAGGACCTTGACGTCCTGCTGCGCGCGGCCGAAGTTGCGTGCGATGATCCGGGTGGCTTCGTTCAGGCCCTTGTTCGCGCGCGGCTGGCTGTCGAGTTCGACCACGCCACGGAACTCTTCGAGGCCCCGCGGCTGCGGCTGCTCGACGATGAAATGCGCGTAGAACTTGATGCTCACGGGCGGCAAGCTACTGGCCGCCCCCGGCCTTTTCCGTGACCTCGTGCACACTAATCCGGCACCCGGCGCTTGCCTGCTGAAAACATGACGCGCTACCGAAAACCCGCCACGCCCGGCTCCAGGTATTCGACGCCCGCAGGTGAGCTCCGGCTGCGCGCCGAGCTCGACGAGCTGTGGCGGGTACTGCGTCCGCAGGTGACCAGGGCCGTGCAGGAAGCCGCGGCGCAAGGCGACCGCTCGGAGAATGCGGAATACGTCTACGGCAAGCGGCAACTGCGTGAAATCGACCGTCGTGTGCGCTTCCTGCGCCAGCGGCTCGAGGGCATGGTGGTGGTATCGCGGCCGCCGGACGACCGCAGCCGGATCTTCTTCGGCGCCTGGGTACAGGTGGAGGACGACGCCGGCACCGCAACGGAGTTTCGCATCGTCGGGCCGGATGAACTCGACCCGGCGCGGCGTTACGTCAGCATGGATTCGCCGCTCGCCCGTGCGCTGATGAGCAAGCGTGTCGATGACGAGGTGACAATCGAGATTCCCGGTGGACGACGCGCTTACGTCGTCGTCGGCATCCGTTACGAGGAACCGGTCATTTCGTGACGCGGCCGGCCGTCGTGGCTTGCTTTCACAGCGGCCAAGTCGCGCCGACCCGACGACGGAGCGTCACGCGTTGTCGTCAAACCGCGCGGACGTTCTTGAACTGCCAGGGATCCGTTTCGTCGAGATCTTCGGGAAACATCCGGCCGCGATCGACCAGCGGATGCCACTCGGAATACTCGCCGACCACCAGGCCGAGATAAGGCCGGCAGATCTCCAGGATGCGCTTGTAGTCGAGGTCGTCCGGTTCGACGATACCGCTGTTCGGGTTCTCGATCGCCCAGATCAGTCCCGCCAGCGCGGAAACCGTGACCTGCAGGGAGGTCGCGCTGTTGTGCGGCGCGAGCTGGCGGGCCTCCTGCACGGACAGCTGCGAGCCATACCAGTATGCGTTCTTCTTGTGTCCTGCGAGCAGCACGCCGAGCTCGTCCACGCCCTTGACGATGTCGTCCATCATGATTCTTTTGCGGTCCTGCATCCGCCAGTTGCGGCCGGCGAGCTCGTGCACGGACAGCACGGCGGCATCGCTCGGATGATAGGCGTAATGCACCGTCGGGCGATACACGACCTGCTCACCCTTCTTCACGGTGAGGTAGTCGGAGATCGTAATGGCCTCGCCGTGCGTGATCAGGAAGCCGTGGAACGGACCGGCCATCGGCGTCCAGGTGCGCACGCGCGTCGCCGCGCCGGGCTGCATCAGGTAGATGGCGCTGCCGCGGCCGAAATCGTGCTTCTTGCCGTCGCGCGGCCAGTTCTTCTCGTGCGAGCCCCAGCCGAGTTCAGCGGGCTGGCAACCTTCGCCGACGAAACCGTCCACGGACCAGGTGTTGACGAATTCGTTCGGCTCTTTCGGCCGGCTGCCGACCTGCGTGTCGCGTTCGGCGATGTGGATGACCTTGACGCCGAGCAGGTGCGCTAGCGCGGCCCATTCGCCGCGGGTGTTCGGTTCCTCGACGGTGACGCCCGTGTCGCTCGCGATGTTGAGCAGCGCCTGCTTCACGAGGTGGGAGACGAGACCCGGATTGGCGCCGTGCGTGATCACGGCGGTCGGCGCACGCTGCTTCGAATCCCTGAGCGTCAGCGCTTCTTCGCGCAGCGCATAGTTGGTGCGGCGCGATGGCGAGATGGTCGGATCCGTGTAGCCACCCGGCCACGGCTCGGTGCAGGTATCGAGGTAGAGCGAGCCCTTTTCCCAGCAGAACTTGATCAGCGCGAGCGACGAGACGTCGACCGACAGGTTCAGCAGGAAGTCCCCGCGCCCCACGATCGGGTCGAGCACGCTCTTGTAGTTCTGGCGCGTCAGCGCGTGCTTCACGAAGCGCACCCCGTACTCCTGCGCAATCTTCTCACCGGCCTCGTCGGCGGTGACGATCGTGACCTGGTCTGGCTGGATACCGACATGCCGCAGGATCAGCGGCAATACGCCCTGGCCGATGCTGCCAAAGCCCACGAAGATCAGGCGGCCGGGGAAGACGACGTGAACGGGATAACTGGTCATGATTTTCTGTCGGGAACCCTGCTTGGCCGACTCCGAACGGACGGCTGGTTGGCTAGTTTACCGCGAAACGCTCCGCTGCCGGATACAGGCCATTCGATCGCGCTCAGCTCCGGTGGAGCGTGTCACGCCAGTGCGGAGGATAGGACCGGTCGTAGCCCGGCAGATGTTCCACGCGCTCGATCCAGCGGGCAATTGCCGGGTAGGTCAACTCCATCGGCAGGAAGCGCGACCGCAGGTCACCGGTCTCGCGCTTCTCCATTGCACGGCGCAGCAGCATGATGCCCGGAAAGACTGTCAGGTCGGCCGCCGAAGGCTGCTCACCGACGAGCCAGTCCGACTTGCTGAGCCGGCCCTCGATCGTGCGGGCCTCGCCCCCGACGATGTGCATCGCCTTGGTGACTTCTTCAGCCTGCTGGTCCAGCTGGTCGAGGAACACTGCGGACACGATCTGCGTCACGAAGTGTTCGGCATACGCCTGGTACTCGCAAATGACACGCATGATCGTCCCGGCCTCCTCGGCCGACGTGCCGAAGAGCGGGTAGTCCGGGTACTTGCGGTCGAGGTAGAGCAGGCAGGCAAGCGACTCGAACACGACGTAGTCGCCGTCCTTGAGCACGGGCACCCGGCCGCGAGGATTCATTCGCAGCAGCTGCGGCGACTTGTGCTCCTGCTTCGAGAACTGCAGCAGGTGCGAATCGTAGGCGAGGCGCTTGTACTCGAGCGCGAGCAGCACGCGCCAGGAGTACGGGCTGCCGCTGCCCCAGTAGATTTCGATGGCCATGAACCCTCCGCCGCGCCCCTTGCGGCGCAGGTGCATCCGGATTGTACTGGCAGCTGCGGAGGAAGCGACGATGGCCTGGCAGACACTGGTTAGCGCGGAACAGGTGGCCGATCTGCTCGGAGATCCGCGCCTGCTGCTTTTCGACTGCCGCTACGAACTGGCGCGTCCCGACGCTGGCCGTGCGGCCTATCTGCGGAGACATCTGCCTGGCGCCGTCCACGCCGACCTGCATCACGACCTCGCGGGACCGACGTCGCCGAAGAGCGGCCGGCATCCCCTGCCCGATCCGCAGGACCTCGCGGCGCGGCTGCGGCGCTGGGGTGTCGACGACGACTCCTTGCTGCTCGCATATGACGACGCCACCGGCATGTGGGCCTCGCGCTTCTGGTGGATGACGGCGAAATGGCTCGGCCATCGGCACGTCGCGGTCATGGACGGCGGCATGCGTCGCTGGCTGCAGCTCGAACTGCCGACGACGACGGATCCGGCGCCGTTGCGCCCGACGGGCGACTTCACAGCTCGTCCCAATGCGGGTGCCTATGTCGATGCCGATACGACGCAGGCCGCTGCGCTCGATCCGCAGCGCAGGGTGCTCGATGCCCGCGCGGCGGAGCGTTATCGCGGCGAGGTCGAACCGATTGACCCGGTCGCGGGCCACGTGCCCGGTGCAGTCAATCATCCATCGTCGGGTGTCGTCGCTGCGGACGGCCGGTTGCTGCCGCCCGCCGAGCTGGCCAGCACGTTCTCCCGGTCGCTCGGGTCCGTCAGTCCAGCCGACACGATCACGATGTGCGGGTCGGGCGTCACGGCCTGCCACCTGCTGCTGGCGATGGAACACGCGGGACTGCCCGGAGCGCGCCTCTATCCCGGCAGCTGGAGCGAGTGGTCGCGGGACCCCGCGCGGTCGGTGGCGCGAGGAAGGTGAGGAAGGGAGGAAGGGAGGAAGGGAGGAAGGGAGGAAGGGAGGAAGGGAGGAAGGGAGGAGCGGCCATCGCCGCCTTCGTCGTCTTCCTGCTGGTCGGCATACATGCTCCGTGTGGTCATGCTATGCCTCGCACACAAAATTCCGGACAGGCTCGAGCCGGAGATCACACCGAGCCATCGAGAGCCTACCCTTCCTATCCTTCCTATCCTTCCTATCCTTCCTATCCTTCCTATCCTTCCTATCCTTCCTATCCTTCCTATCCTTCCTATCCTTCCTATCCGTAACTGCTCACCCGGTTTCGGCGTAGAGCTGGCCGGATAGAGCCATTTGGATAGCGACGAGAGGGTTGTGCCCTTGGTTGGCCATGGTCTGCAGGTAGCTGGAGATACGGCAGTAGGCCTGGGCGAACTCGGCCTTACGGAAGCAGCCGGAGACTTTCTGCTTCACCTTGCTCATGCGCAGATCTCGCTCGGCACGGTTATTCGTGAAGGGAACGTTCGGATCCTGGGCGAACAACAACACGGCGCTCTCGTGCTCTTTGAGTCGCTCCCAGAGGTTATGGGCATCGGATTTGGCGACCCGACCCGGTTTGCCATTCTGCTTGGCCGGGATGGGCGGGAGCTCCCGCTCCCCCACGAGTGAGGATGTTGCGGTAGTGTTTCTGCAAGGTCTCGTACTCGCGCGGGGTAAGCCGTTTGCGCGGGCGCTTGGTGACACGGGAGCAGGTCTGCTGCAGAAGCCGCTGCATGTTGCCGGCCCAGGCATAGCCGTTCGCCTCGCGGATGAAGGTCAGCTCGCGCAACAGGTGCGCGCCACAGAGCCCATGGCGGCAGTGCTCATAGGAGAGGTAGGAGGCCCAGCAGTCGTGCACGATCACCCCTCCGTAGCGCGGGATGATGCCGATGGCGGTCATCGCCTCGAGGCCGCGCTTCTCATGCACGAACTTCAGGGTGATATCCCCTGCCGAGCAGACGTGGATCCAGTGGTTGTGCTTCTCGACGCGCAGGGAAGTCTCATCGACATGCATCGCCGGGTGGGTGAGGATCCGTTCGATGGCCATCTGCTCCCAGCGCTCGAGCGAGAGGTGCAGCTGCAGGACGTACTTCAAGATCGTGGCTTCGGAGATCACCTGACCGATGAGGGTCTGAATCATCTGCTGCACGCGCTGCAGCGAGACCATCTGGGCCATCAGCAGGTTCAGCACGTACGCCTTGATGCCCGAGCCGTACTGCAGGGGACCGAAGAAGGTCTCGGGGAACGGTGCGCGGGTCTCGGCACCGCAGTGCGGGCAGGACTTGATCTGGGCGTCGACGTGGCTCAGGACCTTCTCGAAGACGATGTCGATCTGGGTGCGCCGCTCGTGACCTTGGGGCCGGACCTCGCGCAGATCCTCCCGCACTGCTCGCAGGAACTGACCTTGGAGACCGTAACGGTCTCGACGGTGCGGGTGTTTGCCGAGCGGCTCGGGTCGTAGGCTTTGCCCTTGGTATGGGTGCCGGCGTGGCCGATCGCGCTCTCGTCCTTCTCGGTTCGCGAGGAGGGCTTGCTGGAGTTCGCGCTGGTCTTGGTGGTGTTCTTTTCCATAAAGACCGCCATCAGCACCTGAAGCAGCAGCAGCAGCGCCTGGAACAAGGCGTGGCTTTCAGCGCTGACCTTCCCCTCGGCGGAAAGCTGCCCGAAGCGACCCTTGAGCGCCTCGAACTCCTCGCGCAGGGACTGTCGGTTGACGCTCGCCACGAAGCCGAACCGGCCGGACTACTCGACGGCCTCGACGGCCATCACCGCGGCGAGCACGGCCAGGCGCTCCCCGGGCGGCAAGGCCCGATAGCGCTCCCCCCAGCTCTCGGCCTTGCGCTTGATGCGTTGCCGATCGGTGTGGTCCTTCCCGGCGTAGCGGGCCCAATGCACGCGGTCGGGGTTGAAGTTGAACCACACCTTCTCGGTGCGCACGCCGCCCTGGTTCATTACCTGCAGCTCCAGGCTGCGCCAGCCGGGAAGCTCCTGATCGTACAGGGCCGATGGGTAGCCCGAGAGAATGACCTGGCAGGGCAGGCTCCTCAGCAGCCCAAGCAGCTCCACGTGATCGTGCTCCTCGTACTCGTAGCGGTAGCGCCGATCGGAGCTGCGCGTGGCGTGCAGGTACGGCGGATCGCAGTAGAGGAGTTCCCGGCCCCGATAGTCAAAGTCCGCCAGGAACCGGTGCGCGCACCCGTTCACCAGTTCCACCGGATACTCGCACTGGAATCTCTCCAGTGCGCGTTGATTGAGGTCGATGCCGATGTTGCGCAACGCGGGGAGCTTGCGCTTCATGATCGCCCCGCCGCCAAGGTGACTCTCGATATACGTCTCGTGCGGAGGCATCAGCGCGATGATCGGCTGGCACAACCCCGAGGTCGCCTTGGATCCGAAATACGCGCCCATCGCTGCCTGACCCGTGCCCTTGGAAGGATTGGGAAGCAGCGTAGTACCCGTTCTCTACATTGTCAAGCCCCCGATCGCCGATGCAAACGACTTGGGGCGTGAGTAGTTACTCCTATCCTTCCTATCCTTCCTATCCTTCCTATCCTTCCTATCCTTCCTATCCTTCCTATCCTTCCTATCCTTCCTATCCTTCCTATCCTTCCTCCCTTCCTCCCCTTCCTCCCCTTCCTCCCCTTCCTCCCCTAGATTTCTATTTACGTCAGCCCCCACAGTGACTATCGTGCGCGCCTCTTTTTCCCGGCCTGAACACCGGACACGGGTGGAACGACCAAGAAAGTGGAAAATCCCGAACGCAAGACCGGCTACACCGGCCGCTGGAACGTCGAGGACTCGCTCGACCTCTACGGCGTCAACGCCTGGGGCAATGGCTACTTCGGCATCAATGCCGCTGGCCACGCCATCGTGCGTCCCGACTGGACCGAGGGCAGGGAAATCGACCTGCACGAGGTCGTCACCGGCCTGGCCGCACGTGACCTGTCCACGCCCGTGGTCGTCCGCTTCTCGGACATCCTGCGGCACCGCCTGACACGGCTGCGCGACGCGTTCGCCACGGCGATCGCCGAGAACGAATACCAGACCCGCTATTGCGCGGCGATCCCGATCAAGGTCAACCAGCAGCGGCTGGTGGTCGAGGAGATCTACGGCTACGGTCGCGAGTTCGGCTTCGGCCTCGAAGTGGGCTCGAAGCCCGAACTGCTCGCCGTGAGGGCGCTGACCGAAGGTGAGTCCGAACGACTGATCATCTGCAACGGCTTCAAGGACGACAGTTACATCGAGACCGTGATCCTGGCCGCAAAGCTCGGCCGCACGATCATTCCGGTCGTCGAGAATTTCAGCGAACTGGCACTGATCCTCAAGCACGCGAAGAGGTACGACGTGCGTCCGCGCCTCGGCGTGCGCGTGAAGCTCGCGAGCGAAGGCGCCGGACGCTGGCGCGAATCGTCCGGCGAAAAGAGCAAGTTCGGCCTGTTCGTCACCGAGATCCTCGATCTGGTCGGCGTGCTCAAGGAACACGGCCTGGAGGACTGCCTGCAGCTCGTGCACTGTCACCCGGGCAGCCAGCTGCAGGACATCCGCCGCGTGAAGGACGCGGTGACCGAGCTCGCGCACGTCTACGCCGAGCTGAAGCAGATGGGCGCCGGCCTGCAGTACATCGACATCGGCGGCGGGCTGGGCGTCGACTACGACGGCAGCCGCACCAATTACGAATCGTCGATGAACTACACGCTCGCCGAATACGCGAGCGACGTGGTCTACCGCATCGCCAACGTGTGCAATGCCCGCGGCATCGAGCATCCGATCATCGTCAGCGAATCGGGCCGCGCGATCGCCGCGCACCACAGCCTGCTGATCTGCGACGTGCTCGGCAGCTCGCAACTCGACCGCTTCCGCGTGACCGACACCGACGAGCAGTTGGTCCGCGGCAGGGAAATCCCGCAGCCGGTGCAGGACCTGCTCGATGCTTACCGTTCGGTCTCGGAGCGGCGGCTGGTCGAGTGCTATCACGACGCGCTGCAGGCCCGCGAACAGGCGCTGCAGATGTTCAGCGTCGGTTACCTCGGCCTCGAGGCCCGCGGCCTGGTCGAGCGGCTGTACTGGGCGACCTGCGCGAAGATCCGCGATCTCTGTCGCAAGCTGGACTCGGTGCCGGAGGAACTCGAAGGCCTCGAGACCATCCTGAGCGACATCTATTTCTGCAACCTGTCGATCTTCCAGTCGCTGCCCGACAGCTGGGCCATCGACCAGCTGTTCCCGATCATGCCGGTGCACCGCCTCGACGAGCGCCCGACCCGCACCGGCGTGCTCGCCGACATCACCTGCGACTCCGACGGCAAGATCGATCATTTCGTCAGCCTGCGCGAGACCAAGCGCTCGCTCGAACTGCACGACCTCAGGCCGGAGGAGCCGTACTACATCGCGTTCTTCCTCGTGGGCGCCTACCAGGAAACGCTCGGCGACCTGCACAACCTCTTCGGCGACACGCACGTCGTGCACATCAAGCTGCACGACGAGGGCGGCTGGTGGATCGAGGAAACGGTGAAGGGCGATTCGGCAGCCGAGGTGCTGCGCTACATGCAGTACGACGTCGAGCGGCTGGTGCCGCAGTTCGCACGCGACTGCGAACGCGCGGTGCGCGAGGGCCGTATCACGCTGCCCGAGAGCCAGGCGATGCGGCGGTTCTACGAAGCCGAACTCGTCGGCTACACCTACCTCGAGCCTTGAGGAAGTGATTAGTGATTAGTCAGAGGAGCGGCTGCGGCATCGGTGAATAATTGCACCTCCTACTAATCACTACTCACCAATCACTAATCACTTCCTTCAGCCGAGCCGGCCATAGCCCAGGAGCACCGTGACGCCGAGCGCGAGGAAGATCGCGGCGGCGATCCGGTGCACCACCTGCATCGGCAGTTTCTTCGCAGCGACTTCGCCGAGCAGCACCGCCGGGACGTTCGCCAGCATCATGCCGAGCGTCGTACCCGCGACGACCGCCAGCAGCGAGCTGTACCTGGCGGCCAGCGCGACAGTCGCGATCTGCGTCTTGTCGCCCATCTCGAGCAGGAAGAACGCGATCAACGTGGTGACGAACACGCCGAACCGGGGAGCGGCGTCTTTCCTCTCATCGTCGTCGTACTTGTCGGGCACGAGCGTCCAGGCCGCCATCGCAATGAACGACAGGCCGAGGATCCAGCGCATCGCCGTCGGTCCGACCAGCGCGGAGATCCATGCACCCGCCGCACCGGCCACCGCGTGGTTGACCGCCGTCGCGACCAGGATGCCGAGAATGATGGGAATCGGTTTGCGGAATTTCGCGGCAAGCACGAGCGCGAGCAGCTGCGTCTTGTCACCGATCTCAGCGAGAGCAACGACACCGGTCGAGACGAGGAAGGCTTCCATGGTCCGGGCTCAAGCTGAAGACGGCGGCGGACCTTAGCACCGTGGCAGACGGTTTCGCCATGCGCATCGGCACGGGACCCCGGGGGGTGGGCCGCTGCGTGACTTCCATCGCATGTCATTGAACGTTCACGAGCATTTCACCGGGCCGTCATGGGTCGGCGGTGCAATGACGTCCCCTTGCACCACACGACGTGACCCACGATGATCGAAGGAGCTCTCGATCCGCGACCGTCCCTGCCACTCGAATTCGCCCGCGTATTGACCGGATCGGCCGGGTTGCTGCCTCGCGGCGGGGCATCCGACGTCATTTTTTTGCGTTGCATCAACGATTTAGGTTGCAGCGTCCCCGATCTGCAAGTACATTCGGCCCCGGTCAAAGTTTGACCAACGAGCGCCCAGCGCGAAAACGGCACCGCGACGCAATCGAACAACGAGCCGAGTTCCGAGGATTCAATCCTTAGCTTCGCCTGGTGCCGACCATTCCATGACCACCCTGCCCATGGGCTCACTGCCCCTCCCAACCCCGGTCCGGCTTGCGGCCGTTAGACCAGGTCTAGAGAAGTGCCTGGGGCGCGTCAGCGGGCGGGCACGGGAGCGCCTGGGATCGATTTCAGGGGGGGTGTGGTAGCATGCGTCGCGATCGTTGCCCGTACGTGTCTTGCAGAGCGCCAGTCGGTGCCTCTAGCTTTCGAGCCGAAACGTCTTCGATCAGTGACAGGAAACGTCGCTGGAGCGCCGGCTGGATCAGCCAGGCGACAAGAATGACTCACGGCTGCGAACCCCTGTTTGAATGAGTGTTGAGCAGTGCCGGCCAGGCAATGACGCCTGTGTTCCGGTTTGATGTGTTACTTCTGAGGATGTTCGAATGACCAAGATTTACGTGGGCAACCTGCCTTTCACAGCGACGGAACCTGACGTGCGCGAGCTTTTCGCCCAGCACGGCACCGTCGAATCCGTTGCCCTCCCGACCGACCGCGAGACCGGCCGGCCGCGCGGCTTCGGCTTCGTCGAAATGCCGCAGGCTGATGCCCAGCGCGCCATGCAGGCGCTCAACGGCTTCAACATGGGCGGTCGTCCCCTGCGCGTCAACGAGGCGCAGGATCGTCCCCGCACCGGCGGCGGCGGCGGACGTCCGGGTGGCGGTGGCCGTCCGGGCGGTGGCGGCGGCTACGGCGGCGGCGGCGGCGGCGGCGGTGGCGGCGGCTACGGCGGTGGTGGCGGCGGCGGTCAGCGCCGCTGGTAACCCCGTTCGGGACTGAGGCCTGAAGCCCGGTCCCGGCCGAACCAGCAAGCCTGATGAAGGCCGCAGCCTGCGGGTTGCGGCCTTCTCTCCCTGGCGCTCGAAGCACCCCTGCAGGGTGCGGCGGGATCGCGCGCCCGCGGCGAATCTTCGATTCGCCTGCTTACCACATGTCCCGCAAGCGGCTCGCGACATCGATGCGCGGGCCCTCTGCCGCCTGGTGTGCGCCGAATCCCTCCTGCGTTTCCCCGGCAGTCACCCGCTGGAATCTGTGCATGACCGGCTCGGTCAGGAACCGGCTGCGCGCACCGTGCACGTAGCGGTCACCCGTGCCCTGCTGTTGCGTGACGTAGAAGCGCACGGGAGCGATCAAGCGCAGTTCGGTACGGGCCCGCGTCATCGCCACGTACAGCAGGCGGCGCTCTTCCTCCAGTAATTCGGCCCGGCCGGCGGAGAACTCCGACGGGAACGTCCCGTCGGTGACGTTCAGCACGTGCACCGACTCCCATTCCTGCCCCTTTGCGGAATGCACCGTCGACAGCACGAGGTAGTCCTCGTCGAGCAGCGGATCGCCCGCAAGGTCGCCCGTGGCCTGCGGCGGGTCGAGCGTGAGTTCGGTGACGAACGATTCGCGAGTGGAGTGCTGCTGGCTCAGGCGCTCGAGCTGATCGAGGTCGCCGCGCCGCGCATGCGCTGCCTCGTACAGGCGCTCGAGCTGCGGCTCGTACCATTGCCGGACGCGTCCCACCTGGCCTTCCCATGGCGCGTTTTCCGCGCCGATCTCGGCCAGCAACCGGGTGAGCGGGCCCCAGGTATCGCGCGTCGCTGCAGGCACGGGGTGCGCCACCAATGCCAGCCACGAAAACGCCGCGGCCGCAAACGCTTCGCACGCGCGCTGGGCATTGGCGGGGCCCATGCCTGGCAGCAACTGCAGCACGCGGAAGGCCGCGATGCGATTGCGCGGGTTGTCGGCCCAGCGCAGCAGCGCGAGCAGGTCCTTTACGTGCGCAGCTTCGAGGAACTTGAGGCCGCCGTACTTCACGTACGGGATGTTCCGCCGCATGAGTTCGAGTTCGAGCACGTCGCTGTGATCCGCGTTGCGGAACAGCACCGCCTGGCGACGCAGGTCGACGCCGCGCTCGCGCGCCTCGAGCACACAATCGGCGACGAAGGTCGCCTGTGCCTGTTCGTCGAGCACCGTCACGTACTGCGGCAACACGCCGGGACCACGCACGCTGTGCAGGTGCTTGCAGTACTGTCGGCCGCCCTCTGCCATCAGCGCGTTGGCAACGTCGAGCACCGATTGCGTCGAGCGGTAGTTTTCCTCGAGCGTGACGATCCGCGCGTGTGGCGTGAACCGTTCCGGGAACTGCAGGATATTCTCGATCGAGGCGGCCCGGAACGAATAGATGGACTGCGCGTCGTCGCCCACCACGGTCAGGCCAGCGCCATCGGGCTTGATCCGCAGCAGGATCTCGGCCTGCACGACGTTGGTGTCCTGATACTCGTCGACCAGCACGTGATCGAAGCGCGACCCGAGTTCCGCTGCCAGTGCCCGCTCGGCCGTCATCACGTGCCAGTAGAGCAGCAGGTCATCGTAGTCGAGCGCCTGCTGTTCGAGCTTGGCTTCGACGTAGGCGCGGCACAACGCCGTCAGTTGCTCTTCCCAGTCGAGGCACCACGGGTACGCGGTCTCAAGCGTGTGCCGCAGCGGTCGCTGAGTGTTGACGCGATGCGAGTAGATGCCGAGGCACGTGTCCTTGCGCGGGAATCGCTTCACCGTCTTCGAGTAGCCGAGCCGGTGACGCACGACGTCCATGAGGTCCGCGGCGTCCCGCGGTCGAGCACGCTGAAGCCGGGATCGAGACCGAGTCGCGGCGCGTACTCACGGATCAGGCGGTTGCCGATCGAGTGGAAGGTGCCCGACCACGGCAGGCGCAGGTGGTCGGGGACGCGGGTTGTCGAATTTGACTGGGCCGCGAACGCCTCGGCCATGACTTTCTGCGCGCGCCGGGTCATTTCGAGCGCGGCCCGCCGCGTGAACGTGAGCAGCAGCAGGCGCTCCGGCGGCACGCCGGCGAGCAGCAGGCGCGCGACTCGGTGCGCGAGCGTGCTGGTCTTGCCCGTGCCCGCCCCGGCAATCACCAGCAATGGCGAGGCTTGAATTCCACCACCGCTGCGGGGCTCGCCGTGCATCACCGCGTCGCGCTGCGCAGCATTGAGCGTGTCGAAGGCGGAGTTCGTGCTGGACATGGCTGGCAGTCACTATAGGCAGCGGCTGTATGGATATCCAGCTGAAGGACAGGAAGGCCAAGAAGCAGCCACGCGCACCTTCCTCGCCTTCCTGTACTTCCTGCCCTTCCTTGTAAGATGCCGGCCTCACGGGGTGTCGTTTCGATCACAGGGGGTCGGACCAGAAAATGGCGCAAGGGAACAGCGACGAATTCAATATCGGCAGCGTGGTCATGCGCGTCGTGTTTTCACTGGCGATCGTCTTCCTGACGTTCAACCCGACCGGGCACTCCTATTTCCACTGGTTGCAGCAGAACCTGACACCGATGCAGCCGGTGGTGGTGATCGCCGGCATCCTCTTGCTCGGCGCCTGGCTGTTCTTCATCCGTTCGACGTTCTCGTCGATGGGCACCCTCGGCGTCGTGCTGCTGCTGGCGCTGTTCGCCGCGATCGTGGTGGATGGTCGCGCGGGGCTGTCTCCACTGCCGACAAGTCGACGATGGCGTGGGTGGTGCTGACCTGCCTCGGCCTGCTGCTCGGCATCGGCATGTCGTGGGCGCACATCCGTGCGCGCATATCGGGCCAGGCGTCCGTCGACCGCGTCGACCAGTAGCCGTTGTCGTCGGCACCGCAGGAAATCCGATGAGCAGCGACGCACCGCCAGCGGACCGCTACCCGTCACAGCCGTCGCACGTGACGGCGCTCGACCTGCCGTTGCCGCCGCGCGAGTCGCTGCCGCCCGACCTGCAGAAATACTTCCGCATCTGCGACGAGAAGATCGGCTTCCTGCCGCACGTGCTCGCCGCCTACACCTTCGACGAGAAGAAGCTGCGCGCGTTCATCGGCTTTTACAACGAGCTGATGCTCGAGGACTCGCCGCTCAGCAAGCTCGAGCGCGAGATGATCGCGGTGGTCGTCTCGTCGGCCAATCGCTGCTACTACTGCCAGGTGGCGCACGGGCAGGCGGTGCGCGAACTTTCGGGCGACCCGGCGCTCGGCGAATTGCTGGTCATGAACTACCGCGCGGCGGCGCTGACGCCGCGGCAGCGGGCGATGCTCGACTTCGCGCACAAGCTGACCGAGACACCCGCTGCGATCGTCGACGAGGATCGTGCCGCACTGCGTGACGCGGGGTTCGACGACCGTTCGATCTGGGACATCGCCGCGGTGGCTGCTTTCTTCAACCTGTCGAACCGGATGGCGACCGCGGTCGACATGATGCCGAACCTCGAATATCACTCGAAGAGCCGCTGACCGATCGGCGGCTGCCGGGTGCGAGGCTGGTTGAACCCAGCCTGGTCCCGCAGTCGAGGCAACGCCATCGTCCGGCAAGGCCGGGCGGCTTGAGGGCGAGCGTGCGGCGGGTCTAACATGCCTGATCATGTCCGCACCAGGAGAGTCTTCGTGAAACAGCGACATTTCCATCAACGCCTGCTGCTCGCCTGCTCGCTGCTGAGCCTGCTCGTGGTCGCTGGCTGTGCCTCCGGTCCGACGATTCGCAGCAACGTCGATCCAGGCGTCGACTTCAAGACCTTCCGCACGTTCGGCTTCATCGAGCCGCTCGCCACCGATCGCGCGGGTTACCAGTCGCTGATTTCACAACAGCTGGTAGCCTCGGCTGAGCGCGAGCTGGTGGCCCGGGGCCTGCAGCGCAAGGACGCCAGTCCTGACCTGCTCGTGAACTTCAGCGCGGATCTCGATCAGCGACTGCGCGTCACGCAAACACCGATGGCCCACTCGCGCAGCTTCAACAGTCACCGGCGGGGCTTTTACAGCACCTGGCCGATGTACCAGCAGACCGAAATCCGCCAGTACACGAAAGGCACGCTGGGGATCGACATAGTCGACGCGGCCCGGCGGCAACTGGTCTGGGAAGGCTTCGTCCTGGGCCGGGTGACGCAGCGGACGACCGACAACCTCGGCCCCGTGCTCGACGCGGCGGTCGTGGATATTTTCGGCAGTTTCCCGCTGCAGCCCTAGCGGACGAGCTCCATGATCCTGCGCTTGAAGTCGTTGTACGGTGGATAGCGCATAGGCGCGTCGAAACGGAAGCCGCGCTTCATGACGGGCTTCATGTGGCTGAACGTTTCGAAGCCGTACCAGCCGGTGTAGCGGCCCATGCCGCTGTTGCCGATGCCCCCGAACGGCAGCTCCGGTGAGACCATGAAGATCACCGCGTCGTTGATGCAGACGCTGCCAGCGCTCAGCTTGTCCAGTACGGCGTCCTCGAGCGCCTTGCTTTTCGTGAACAGGTACAGGGCGAGCGGCTTCGGCCGGTCGGCGACGAACTTGATCGCGTGGTGCATCTCGTCGACTGTGATGACGGGCAGCACCGGGCCGAAGATCTCCTCCTGCATCAGCTCGGCGTCGGGCGCCGGATCCAGCACGATCGTCGGGGCGACGTAGCGCTTCGCCACGTCCACCTGTCCGCCCGTGTGGATCCTCTGCCCTTGCAGCAGCTTGGCAAACCGCGCGGCGTGACGTTCGCTTGCTATGCGGCAGTAGTCGGGGCTCTGGCTCGGGTCTTCGCCGTAGAACTGCTTGATCTTCGTCGCCAGGAGCTTGGTGAACTGCGCTGCCACCGTTCTGTGCACCAGCACGTGATCGGGCGCGACACAGGTCTGTCCGGCATTGATGAATTTGCCCCAGGCGATGCGCGACGCCGCCACCTCGAGGTTTGCACTCTTGTCGATGAGGCACGGGCTCTTGCCGCCCAGTTCGAGCGTGCATGGGGTCAGGTGCTTCGCGGCGGCGGTCATCACGATGCGCGCGACGCGCTCGTTGCCGGTGTAGAGGATGTGGTCGAACTGGTTTTCGAGCAGTTCGGTCGTCTCCGGAACACCGCCTTCGACCACGGCAAAGGCGTCCCTGTCGAGGTAGCGCGGCAGG
Organism: Pseudomonadota bacterium; assembly: GCA_016705325.1. Taxonomy (GTDB): domain Bacteria; phylum Pseudomonadota; class Gammaproteobacteria; order Steroidobacterales; family Steroidobacteraceae; genus RPQJ01. The sequence continues at coordinate 29,881 of JADIYJ010000009.1, forward strand.
ATCCGGGCGATCGCCGCCGAAGTGTGCGTGGTGACTTCGGATGGTTTCATCACCGCGCAGTTGCCGGCGGCGATCGCGCCGACCAGCGGGGCGCACACCATCGACAGCGGATAGTTCCAGGGGGCGATGATCAGCACGACGCCCTTGGGCTCCGGCTGGATGTAGCTGCTGCCCGGGAGCGCCATCATCGGCGTCGAGACGCGCTTGGGCCGGGCCCAACGGTGCAGGTGCTTGCGCGCGTATCGCGCCTCGCTCGCGACAAAACCGAGCTCGCTGAGCATCGACTCAGGAAACCGCCCTTGTGCAGGTCGGCCTGCAGCGCGTCGCCGATCCGCCTCGTGCTCGCGCATCATCAGGCGATCTCGCCGAGCTGGTGCAATCGCCACTCGATCGGGCGTGTCTTCCCGCTGGCGAACGTGGCCCGCACGCGCTGCAGCACGTCCGGTATCGTTCCGCTGTGGTCATCCCCGTCTCCCGCCGACTGCGGACGCCCCTCGCCATAACGCAACTCTACACACCGCGCTGGCTTGGTGCACCGCACC
>JADIYJ010000010.1 GCA_016705325.1 Pseudomonadota bacterium
AGTTAGTTGGGACTTTCTCGAACTAAGTCACCAAGACTTCAAGTGAAAGTTTGATCCTGGCTCAGATTGAACGCTGGCGGCGTGCTTAACACAGCAAGTCGATCGGTAACAGGTGTAGCAATACATGCTGACGGGCGGACAGGTGAGGAATATTTGGGAATCTGCCCATCAGCAGAGACAGCAGGGAAACTCGGGCTAATACCGCATACGCTCTACGAGAAGAAAGCCGGGGACCCCGCAAGGCCTGGCACTGATGGATGAGCCCGAATCTGATTAGCTAGTTGGCGGGGTAACGGCCCACCAAGGCGACGATGAGTAGCCAGTCTGAGAGGGCGATCGGCCACACCGGGACTGAGATACGGCCCAGACTCCTGGCAGGAGGCAGTAGTGGAAGAATATTGGGCAATGGACGAAAGCCTGATCAGCGACGCCGTGTTGGGTGAAGAAGGCCTGCGGAGGTTGTAAAACCCTGTCGGGGAAGGACGAAGGGGCGCAGCAAGCGGGGATGACTGAACCTGCTAAGAAGCTCCGGTTAACTCTGTGCCAGCAGCCGCGGTAACACGGTAAGGCGTTGTCGGAATTACTGGGCGTAAAGGGCACGTGAGGCGGTTGCAAGTCGATGTGAAAGGCCAAGGCTCAACCATGGAACTGCGTCGGAACTGGGACTTGAGTGACGGAGAGGGAGCGGAATTTCTGGTGTAGGGGTGAAATCCGTAGATATCTGAAGAACATCAGTGGCGGGCGGCCTCCTGGCCGATGACTGACGATCAGGTGCGAAAGCGTGGGACCAAACAGGATTAGGAGACCTGGTAGTCCACCTTGCCAACGATGGCAACTGGATGCCGGGGGGTTTGCCTTCCGGTGTCGTAGCTAACGCGGTAAGTTGTCCGCCTGGGGAGTACGCCGCAAGGTTGAAACTCAAAGGAATTGACGGGGACCCGCACAAGCGGTGGAGCATGTGGTTTAATTCGATGCACGCGAAGAACCTTACCTGGGCTTGACATCCAAGAATCCGGCAGAGATGCGAGGTGCCTCAAGAACCTGGAACAGATGCTGCATGGCGTCGTCAGCTCGTGTCGTGAGATGTTGGGTTAAGTCCCGCAACGAGCGCAACCCTTGCTGCCAAGTTGCCATCACTTAAGGTGGGAACTCTGAGGGGACCGCCGGTGACAAACCGGAGGAAGGTGGGGATGACGTCAAGTCATCATGGCCCTTATCTCCAGGGCTACACACGTGCCACAATGGTCGGTACGAAGGTCGCCAACCCGCGAGGGAGCCAATCCCGACAAAGCCGATCTTAGTCCGGATTGAGTCTGAAACTCGACTGCGTGAAGTCGGAATCGCTAGTAATCGCGAATCAGCCATGTCGCGGTGAATACGTTCCCGGGCCTTGTACACACCGCCCGTCACCATGGGAGTTGACTGCACCCGAAGTAGGTAGCCTAACCGCAGGAGGAAGCTTACCACGGTGTGCTCAATGACTAGGGTGAAGTCTAACAAGGTAGCCGTAGCGAACGTGCGGCGGATCACCTCACTCAAAAAACTCCCACCCCACGGAGCTCATGCTCGGCTGCGAGTTCCGTCAAGTTACCTGTATTCGGATAGTGGAGCTGGACTGATCGCCCGGAGCCTTGGGTCTGCCCTGGGGGACGTCTCAGAAGCCAAGTCTCCAGCTCCAGTTGGTCAGAGCGCACCCTGATAAGGAGGTGAGGCCGGAAGTTCGAATCTTCCCAGACCCACCATTCTGGGGATCTGACCTGGGGGCCATAGCTCAGCTGGGAGAGCACCTGCTTTGCAAGCAGGGGGTCGTCGGTTCGATCCCGACTGGCTCCACCAGATCCCGCTTCACAGTCCGCGTGATACCACGCCTGCACCGTGTCGAACGTCTCGATGCACGCGTGGTCTCATGTATCGCAGCACTGCTGCGAGCGCTCTTTAAAAATTTGAATTTGGGTATGACGCCGAGGAACGAGTTGATTTCAACTTGTGATTCGAAAGCGTGTCGCATTCGTAAGAGATACCAGCTGATTGATTTTATTTGGTCCATGACTCCAGAACGATTGGGGTTATAGGTCAAGCGAATAAGCGTACGTGGTGGATGCCTTGGCGGTAGGAGGCGATGAAGGACGCGGTAGCCCGCGAAATCTTCGGGGGGCTGCAACAAGCCCTGATCCGAGGTGTCCGAATGGGGGAAACCCACGGCCCAGGCCGTACTGCATGCTGAATACATAGGCATGCAGGGCAAACCCGGGGAATTGAAACATCTCAGTACCCGGAGGAATAGAAATCAACCGAGATTCCGCAAGTAGTGGCGAGCGAACGCGGAGCAGCCCAGTCGACATCAATCAAACAAATTTAGCTGAACTGTCTGGAAAGTCAGGCCATAGCGAGTGATAGCCTCGTAAGCGAAAAATGCGTTTGAGGGTCGACAGAGAGTAGGGCGGGACACGTGTAATCCTGTCTGAAGATGGGGGGACCATCCTCCAAGGCTAAATACTACCTACCGACCGATAGTGAACCAGTACCGTGAGGGAAAGGCGAAAAGAACCCCGGTGAGGGGAGTGAAATAGAACCTGAAACCGCGTACGTACAAGCAGTCGGAGCCCCGCAAGGGGGTGACGGCGTACCTTTTGTATAATGGGTCAGCGAGTTATTTTCAGTGGCGAGCCTAACCGAATAGGGGAGGCGCAGGGAAACCGAGTCCTAAATGGGCGTTTTAGTCGCTGGGAATAGACCCGAAGCCGGTCGATCTATCCATGTCCAGGGTGAAGGCAGGGTAATACCTACTGGAGGCCCGAACGCTCTACTGTTGCAAAAGTAGGCGATGAGGTGTGGATAGGAGTGAAAGGCTAATCAAGGCCGGCGATAGCTGGTTCTCCCCGAAAGCTATTTAGGTAGTGCCTCGTGTAGGACTCCTGGGGGTAGAGCACTGTTTAGGCTAGCGGGCCATCCCGGCTTAGCAAACCTATGCAAACTCCGAATACCAGGAAGTCAACGCACGGGAGACACACGGCGGGTGCTAACGTCCGTCGTGAAGAGGGAAATAACCCAGACCGCCAGCTAAGGCCCCCAATTCATGGCTAAGTGGTGAACGATGTGGGAAGGCATAGACAGCCAGGAGGTTGGCTTAGAAGCAGCCATCCTTTAAAGAAAGCGTAATAGCTCACTGGTCTAGTCGGCCTGCGCGGAAGATATAACGGGGCTCAAGCCATGAGCCGAAGCTGCGGATCCATCCGTAAGGGCGGGTGGTAGGGGAGCGTTCTGTAAGCCTGCGAAGGTGCACTGCGAGGTGTGCTGGAGGTATCAGAAGTGCGAATGCTGACATGAGTAACGTTAATGCGAGTGAAAACCCGCACGCCGTAAACAAGGTTTCCTGCTCAACGTTAATCGGAGCAGGGGTGAGTCGGTTCCTAAGGCGAGGCCGAAAGGCGTAGTCGATGGAAAACGGGTTAATATTCCCGTACCTGGTGTTGCTGCGATGGGGTGACGGAGAAGGCTACAGCAGCCGGAGCAGTCCGGTTTAAGCAGGTAGGAAGGATCGCCAGGCAAATCCGGTGGTTCAATTCCGAGATGTGATGACGAGGTCCCATGTGGACTGAAGTGGTCGATGCCACGCTTCCAGGAAAAGCCTCTAAGCTTCAGTTAACAACAGACCGTACCGCAAACCGACACTGGTGGGTGGGCAGATAATCTGCTAAGGCGCTTGAGAGAACTCGGGTTAAGGAACTCTGCAAATTGATACCGTAACTTCGGAAGAAGGTATGCCTTCGATCGTGAAAGGACTTGCTCCTGGAGCGAATGAAGGTCGCAGGTAATCGGTGGCTGCAACTGTTTATCAAAAACACAGCACTCTGCTAACACGAAAGTGGATGTATAGGGTGTGACTCCTGCCCGGTGCCGGAAGGTTAAGTGATGGGGTCAGCCGCAAGGCGAAGCTCTTGATCGAAGCCCCGGTAAACGGCGGCCGTAACTATAACGGTCCTAAGGTAGCGAAATTCCTTGTCGGGTAAGTTCCGACCTGCACGAATGGAGTAATGATAGCCACACTGTCTCGACCCGAGACTCAGTGAAGTTGAAATCGCTGTGAAGATGCGGCGTACCCGCGGCAAGACGGAAAGACCCCGTGAACCTTTACTATAGCTTTACACTGAATTTTGAACCTTTCTGTGTAGGATAGGTGGGAGGCTGCGAAGTGTGGACGCTAGTTCGCATGGAGCCAACCTTGAAATACCACCTGAAATGTTCGGACTTCTAACCCAGGCCCGTAATCCGGGTCGGGGACCGTGTATGGTGGGTAGTTTGACTGGGGCGGTCTCTCCCAAAGAGTAACGGAGGAGTGCAAAGGTACGCTCAGCGCGGTCGGTCATCGCGCTCTAGAGTGCAAAGGCATAAGCGTGCTTAACTGCGAGACGGACAGGTCGAGCAGATACGAAAGTAGGTCTTAGTGATCCGGTGGTTCTGTATGGAAGGGCCATCGCTTAACGGATAAAAGGTACTCCGGGGATAACAGGCTTATTCCTCCCAAGAGTCCACATCGACGGAGGAGTTTGGCACCTCGATGTCGGCTCATCACATCCTGGGGCTGAAGCAGGTCCCAAGGGTATGGCTGTTCGCCATTTAAAGTGGTACGCGAGCTGGGTTCAGAACGTCGTGAGACAGTTCGGTCCCTATTCGCCGTGGGCGTTGGAGATTTGAAGGGAGCTGCTCCTAGTACGAGAGGACCGGAGTGGACGTACCTCTGGTGTTCCGGTTGTCACGCCAGTGGCACCGCCGGGTAGCTAAGTACGGACGGGATAACCGCTGAAAGCATCTAAGCGGGAAGCCCCCCCCAAGATTAGTTCTCCCTAGACTCTCGAAGTCTCTAAAGGGCCGTCGAAGACTACGACGTTGATAGGCTGGGTGTGTACGTGCAGTAATGCACTTAGCTAACCAGTACTAATTGCCCGTGCGGCTTGACCATATAACACCCAATCGGTCTGGAACCTGGTTCCAAGCCCTTGGCGTGTGACTGGAAGACAATCAGCGACTGTTATCGCTTCGAAAGCGACACGCTCGCGTCATACCCCGATTCGAATTCAGCCCGCGCGCAAGCGCGGCATGAGCCGGTTTGCCTGGCGGCCATAGCGAGCGGGAACCACCCGATCCCTTTCCGAACTCGGAAGTGAAAACGCTCTGCGCCAATGGTAGTTTGGTCTTCGACCATGCAAGAGTAGGTCACTGCCAGGCTCTCAAACAAAACCCCCGACAGGGAAGCCTGCCCGGGGGTTTTTCTTTTTCAGGCCTCGTCGGCCCGCAGTAAGCGTCATTGCCGATGAGGCTGTAGCGCCGCGCCGCCGTCTCGCCGTGAACGCCAGAACGCGGATGCTGAGCGCTTACGGCTCACCCGCGGCCGCTGGTGTTCTTCTTCGCGTCGAGTTCCGCCCACCGCTCGAACGCCACCTCCAGCGCCTGCTCGATTTCCGTCGCACGAGTGGCGTCCCTGCGCATCTGCTCGCCGCCTCGCTTGTGGTACTCGGGCCCGCTCATCGCTTCCGCCAGCGCGCGCTGCTCGGCTTCAAGCGCCTCGATCTGCAGCGGCAGCTGCTCCAGTTCCCGCGTTTCCTTGTAGCTCATCCTGGCCGCCGGTTTCCTGGAGCCCTCTCCCGCCAGGGGGGCAGCGGGAATCGGCGCGGGAGCAGTCGGGGTTGCCGACATCGCCGCCGGTCGCTGCCGCAGCCAGTCGCTGTAGCCGCCCACGTATTCGCGCCAGCGGCCGTCGCCCAGCGGCGCCAGCACCTGGGTCACCACGTTGTCGAGGAACGTGCGGTCGTGGCTCACCAGCAGCAGCGTGCCGGAGTAGTCCTGCAGTGTCTGCTCCAGCAGTTCCAGCGATTCGATGTCGAGGTCGTTGGTGGGTTCGTCCATGACCAGCACGTTCGCCGGTCGTGCGAAGAGTCGTGCCAGCAGCAACCGGTTGCGCTCGCCCCCGGAGAGCATGCGCACCGGCGACTCCGCCCTTTGCGCAGGGAACAGGAAGTCTGCCAGGTAGCTCACGACGTGACGGCGCGATTCGCCTTCGCCGACCCAGTCGGAGTTGGGGCTGACGGTGCCGGCCACTGTGGCATCGAGATCGAGCTGCGCGCGCAGCTGGTCGAAGTAGGCGACGCTGAGCTGCGAGCCGAACCGGACTTCGCCGGAGTCGGGCTCCAGCGTGCCCAGGATCAGCTTGAGCAGCGTCGACTTGCCTGCGCCGTTCGGGCCGATGAGTCCGAGGCGGTCGCCGCGCATCACGCGCAGGTCGAGGTCGCGCACCACGGCACGACCGTCGAATGCCTTGGTGACGTTGCGCAATTCCGCGACCAGCTTGCCCGAGCGCTCGCCCGCATCCACGTTGATCTGCACGTTGCCCAACCGCTCGCGCCTCGCATCGCGCTCGCGCCGCAGCTGCTCCAGGCGCTTGACGCGGCCTTCATTGCGGGTGCGTCGTGCCTCGACGCCCTTGCGGATCCAGATTTCTTCCTGCGCCCAGAACTTGTCGAACTTGCGCTTGAGCACGGCCTCCTCGGCCAGTTGCTGCACCTTGCGCCGCTCGTACGCAGCGTAGTTCCCCGGGTACGAACGCAGCATCCCGCGATCGAGCTCGACAATGCGGGTAGCAACGCGGTCGAGAAAGGAGCGGTCGTGCGTAACGACGATGACCGCCGGGCTGCCGGCGCTGATCAGGTCCTCGAGCCGTTCGATGCCGTCGATGTCGAGGTGATTCGTCGGCTCGTCCAGCAGCAGCACGTCGGGTCCGAGCGCAAAGGCGCCCGCCAGAGCGGCACGCTTGCGCTCGCCCCCCGACAGGCCGGCGGTGGCCGCCGTGCCTTCCAGTCCGAATCGATGCAGGTATTCGACGATGCGCGCGTCAATGCGCCAGCGGACACGATCGTCGTCGACCGCATCGAGTTCGGCCCAGAGTGCAAGGGACTCCCGCAGGCTCGACGCGGCCGGCAGCTCCGGTTCCTGGCGGATCGAAACCACGCGCACGCCGCCGGACTTCTGCAGTTCGCCGTCGTCGAGCGCGAGCCGGCCCGCGATCACTTCCAGCAGCGAGGACTTGCCGGTGCCGTTGCGGCCGATCAGCCCGATGCGTTCGCCCGGCTCGAGACTGAGCTCGGCGCGGTCGAGGAGGGGGTGGCTGCCGAAGGCGAGTTCGGCGCGAAGCAGCGTGAGCAGTGGCATGAGGCGCGCGAGCATCGCACAGTGCAGCACCTCCGGACAGGCCAGGCGCCAACTGCGCAGGCACCAGCTGCGTCCGCTACCTTTCCGTTCGTCGCGGCGGCTGCGCAGCCGCAGCCATTGCTACGCGCAAATCCTCATGCACAGTGGCGCCGCACGATGTTGTGATCCGGTGGCGGCAGGAGTTGCGCGGGCTGGCCGCGAGCTGAACCCTGCCTGACACTCACGACTGATCGAGCCACTGGAGGACTTGCGCGATGAACACGACGATGCTGCCGGCGATGCTGGCTGCCCTGGCCCTGCTTGCCGTCCCGGCTCACGCCGCGGATGTCGCCGCGGGCAAGGTGCTGGCGGAAGAGAGTTGCATCGACTGTCATGGAGACGACGGCGCGGGTGACGATGACTATCCGGCCATTACCGGCCTGTCCGTGGAAAAATTTACCAGGGCGATCCAGGAATACCAGAACGGTACCCGCACCAAGAGCACCAAGATGACCAAGGAGGCGAAGAAGGTCAGTGCCGCGCAGGTCGCCGACCTGGCCGCCTATTACGCAACGCTCAAGTAGGCCTCGCGGCCGGTCCGCGTCGGCGATGGTCTGCGAGGGATAGACCCCAGCCAGCTGGCTGACCGGGGTCTGGTCATCTGCACCTGGCTGCGCGCGCTCAGGTGGCCGGGGTTGCCGCCGCTTCGGCGGCCACGCCTTCCTCGGCGGCCGCCGGCTCGGGCGGCGCATCCTGGATGCCAAGCTCCTGCAGCAGCTTGGAGTCGCTCTCCTCCTCGGCCACGATGTTGTGGCAGGTGCTGCACTTCTTGCCGATCTTTTCGCCGTCGTCCGTCTTGTGCTTGTTGTCGTGACAGCGGAAGCAGCCCGGTGATTCCTGGTGCCCGACGTGGTTCGGGTAGGTATTCCACTTGACCTTCATGTGCGGGAAATTGTTCCACGCGTAGGCGTCGCCGAGCGCCTTGCCGGCCTGCTCGACGGCGGGCGTACCAGCAAGGTCGGGATAGCTCTGCGCGTAGAACGCCTTCACGGCGGCCGCGATTCCTTCGCGTGCCTCGGCGTGTGACGCATACTCCTGCGCCGTGATGATGCGCAGGCCCTCCCGCCGGATGTACGGCAGGGAGCGATCGATGCGGCCTTCCTCCAGTGCCAGGTCGACCTCGAACTCGGGGCTGCGATAGATGTGCGAGGCGCGATTGTGGCAGTCGACGCAATCCATGGTGCGCCATTCCGTGCCCTCGGGAGCCGGCTCGGGGCCCTTGAACAGCGTCTTGGTGCCCCCCTCGGCCAGGTCCGTCAGTTCAACGTCGTACATGATTTCGCGGGTCGGGTCGGCGCGGTAGCGGACCTGGTGATTGGGGTCGACGTGCCAGTGGATTCCCTGCGACTGGCCCGCCTGCTTGCCACCGACCTTGACCATCAGCGCCGTCTTCATTTCCGTGTTGGCCTCGTCCTCCGCGTAATGCGTGCGGACCTTGAGCCGGTCACCAAGGAATTTGTTCGGCCAGTGGCACTGTTCGCAAGTGCCGTTGGCCGGGCGCAGCGAGTGCACCGGCGTCGGTATCGGGCGCGGATACAGGTCGAAGGCCACCGCGATCAGCTGCCAGGAGCCCGAGATTTTCGCTTTGACGAACCATTCGGCACCCGGGCCGATGTGGCAGCCGGCGCAGCCGACGCGGACATGCGGCGAGCGCTGGAAGGCCGTGTACTCCGGTTCCATGACCTGGTGGCACGCCATGCCGCAGAACTCGGTCGAGTCCATGTAATGGACGGCCTTGAAGGTCAGGCCGGCCGCCAGCGCGAACAAGGGGACCGCCAGCGCCACCAACCCGATCAGCACGCCACGGGTGCGCTCCTGGTTGAGGTCGAAGACGGGCAGGTGGCCGGTTTTCCGGCCCTGCGCGGCGAGCTTCGAATCCTTGCGCTTGCGCCACCACAAGCCGATCGGAACCAGCGCCAGGCCGAGCAGGAACGCCATCGGCAGCATGACGAAGGTAACGATGCCGAGGTAGGCGCCGCCCTCGAAGCCCATGCCCTGCATGAACAGCAGCGCGGCGATGAGCAGGAGGCTCACCAGGATCAGCAGGGTCCCGACCAGGCTGACGACGTTGCCGGTAATGGCCCTGAAAAAATGCTTGATCATCGAATGACCCCAATGCTGCGCCTGCTGTTGCAGTAATTCACCGGTGTGACCCGCAGTCTGGACCTCCGGCGCATGACAGGATACCGCTGAGGGCCGTCACGCTCCATTCGAAAGCGGTCGCGGCCGGCCCGGGCAAATGCCCGGGACCGGCCGCTCTCGCTGACTCGTGCACCTATCAGAACAGATGCATCGCACCGCTGGCGAGCGCCCTGAAGATCAGGAACGCCAGCCACACGCCAATTGCGACGGCGGTGAAGCCGAACACGTGCGCCACCTGGATCTGCGCCTTGGATGGCGGCGGCACGAAGTGCTGCTCCAGCGTGTTGGTCTCGACCATGCGCTGGTACTCCAACGGCCGGTCTTCCTTGAAGCGGTGCAGCGGCATGCTGCCGGTGAAGATCACAGGATCCATCGGGAAGCTTTCCGGCCGCAGGTGCGTGTGGAAGAAGTGGAACAGGAAGATGAAGCCCGTGGCGAGCAGGGCCTCGTCGCTGTGGATGATATAGGCAGCGTTCAGTGCCCAGCCCGGCAGGAACTGCGTGAAGAAGTCGGGGTACCACAGCATCAGGCCCGAGACGCCGATCATGCCGACGCCCCAGAACACCGCCAGGTAGTCGAACTTCTCCCAGTATGCCCAGCGGTCCAGTTCGGGGCGCGGGCCGAGGTACAGGAAGTACTTCAGGTTCGCCCACAGGTCCCGGACATCCTTGAGGTTAGGCGTCATCGAGCGCCAGCCCCAGAAGAAGCCTCGCTGCTTCTTCAGCACGACGTCGCGGAACAGCATCGACAGGTGCACGGCGAAATAGCCGAACGTGACGATCGCGGCGAAGCGGTGCAGGAAGCTCGCGATCTCGGGTCCGCCGAGCGCACTCATCAGGCCCGGCGCCCACGGGGCCGCCGCGAACTTGAGCGGCAGGCCGGTCACTGACAGCAGCAGGAAGCTCAGGATGATCGACACGTGCAGCCACATCTGCGTGGTCGTGAACCGGCGCACGTACGGCCCCGGCCCGAAGTGCTCGACCTTGAACTCGCCGCGCAGGCGGCCGACCAGCGTGCGCTGCAGCCAGAGCAGTGCATGCAGGCCGAAGAACCCGAACACGCCGAGCAGCAGCAGCGTCATGAACACGTAGATGTAGTGCACCCATGGGTTCTGCTCAGCGTCCATCGGATCGCTGTGCGGCATGAAGGTCAGGAACGAGGCGTTGACCTCGTGGCCGACGTGGCAATTGCTGGCACCGCAAGTCTTGGCCAGGTTGTCCGGGTGGACAGACGAGCGTGGGTCGCTCGCCGGCAGGTTGTGGTGCGGCGTGTGGCAGTCCGAGCACATCGCTGCCTGGCGCCGGCCGACCGCGGTCGATTTGCCATGGAAGCTGTCGTGGAAGGTCTTGTACAGGTCCGCGTGGCAGTTGCCGCAGTCGCTCGGCATCTGCGTCCGCATTGCGACGGTCGTCGGATCCTGGATCGCATGCGCCTGGTGGCAGGTGCTGCAGACCGGGCCGTCCTTGCCGTCCCGCCACAACGCGCCGTGCGCACTCTCGTCCCACTCCTTGAGGATGCCCTTGTGGCAAGCGCCGCAGGTCTCGGGGCTCAACTTGTGCGAGGTGCGTGCGCCGGCCGCGTCGTGCCGCTGGATGTCGTGGCTGCCGTGACAGTCGCTGCACGAAGGTGCGGCCTCAGTAAGGCCCGAGACGAACAAGGACCTGGCGTGCACGCTGGAGAGGTAGCCCTCCATCATGCTTTCGTGACAGACGCCGCAGTTGCGGACCTGGTTGAGCGGCGCCATGGCCGCCGCCGGATTGTTACTGCGGACGAAGGTGTGCACGTTGCCGTGACAGCCCTCGCACGTCCCGGGCTTGCCACCCTTGACCCTGGCGTGGACGCTGCCCTGGAACGGCGTGATCTCGTCCTCGTGGCATTCCATGCACACGTCGAAGGACACCGGCCCGAGCGGTTGGCGCTTGCCTTTGTGCTTCACGCCCAGGGCCGCCGTGTGGCACCCGACGCAATCGAGCTTCTTGTGCGCCGAGACCGCGAACTGCGCCTCGAGCACAGCCACTGACTTGCCGGCCTCGTCCTTCATCTCGGCGTCGTCGTGGCAGTTGAAACACTTCGAGTTCGGGATGGCCGGCTCGATCGCCGCCGCGTCGGCTGCGGTGGTCGGTGGTGCCGCCGCGGCTTCCTGCGCGCCGGCAGTCAGTGGGCCTGCCAGCGCGACCAGCAAGGTGGAAAACGCGAGCGTGGAGACGAGGCGGCGGATCCCTGACATGCTGGAAGCTCCCATTCAGGAACGGCGCATGGGGCGTTTCTGCGCTTGCCCGTGCGTCGTGCACCGCGAAACGCGGACACGCGCGAATTTCACCTTATAAGGGCACGAAGGGGCTGCACGCATTTACCGAAGTTGCGGCGACAGCCAGGCCGGCACGGGCCGGTTGCAGCACTTTGCTTGCCGCCAGACGGATGCCTACTTTCCCGGCTTCTTCTGTTGCACCCGTTCGGCCGGAGTCAGCGTATTGGCGGGGCAGTCGCTGCAGCCGCCCACGGGCGCCTTGGCCAGCCGCTGCAGCCAGCTTGCCACCCGACCGCGCACACCGGCGGCCGCTGGACCGCCCAGGCCCTGTGCGAGCCGCGCTGCAAAGCGGTTGCGTGATACGGCTGGCGTCAGTGCCCAGGCCGCGTAGGCGGTCGCGGCCGCGACGATCAGTCCCACGAGAATCGATTCGAGCATCGGGACGTCCTCCCGTTCAACCCAGCAGGGCGCTCGCGACGCGGTAGGTCACGAACGATGCGAGATAGGCCAGCGCGAACAGGTAAGCGGCCATCGCGATCGGGTACCGCCAGGAATTCGTCTCGCGCTTGACCACGACCAGCGTCGACAGGCACTGCGGCGCGAAAACGTACCACGCGAGCAGTGACAGCGCCGTCGCCAGGCTCCAGGTCTGCGCAATCATCGGCACCAGCGTCCCGGCGACGTCGCCATCGTTCGACAGCGAGTACACGGTGCCGAGCGCACCCACCGCGACCTCGCGCGCGGCGAGACCGGGGACCAACGCCAGCGATATCTGCCAGTTGAAGCCGATGGGCGCGAACACGACTTCGAGCGCGCGTCCGATCATGCCGGCGAAGCTGTGGGCGATCGCGGGTCCTTCGGCGCCGGGCGGCGGGGCTGGGTACGTGCTCAGGAACCAGAGCACGATCATCAGCGCCAGGATGATGGTGCCCACGCGCTGCAGGAACACCTTGGTGCGCTCCCACAGCCCGATGGCGAGGTTGTTGAGGTGCGGCCAGTGGTACTCGGGCAGTTCGAGCAGCAGCGGGTGATACGCGGTCTTGAGTGCCGTGCGCTTGAGCAGGTACGCCACCGCCATCGCGGCGATGATGCCCGCCAGGTACAGCGCGAACAGCACCAGGCCCTGCAGGTTGAACGGGCCCACGGGCTTCGCGACGGGATGAAGGCCGCGATCACCAGCGCGTACACCGGCAGCCGGGCCGAGCACGTCATCAGCGGCGCGATCATGATCGTCGCCATGCGGTCGCGCAGGTTCGGGATGGTGCGTGTCGCCATGATGCCCGGCACCGCGCAGGCAAAGCTCGACAGCAGCGGAATGAACGCGCGACCGGAGAGCCCGACGGATCCCATCAGCCGGTCGAGCAGGTACGCGGCGCGCGGCAGGTAACCGCTGTCCTCGAGCGCGAGGATGAAGAGGAACAGGATCAGGATCTGCGGCAGGAACACCAGCACGCTGCCGACGCCCGCGACGACGCCGTCCACCAGCAGGCTGCGCAGCGCGCCATCGGGCAGTGACTGCCGCAGCCACGTCCCCAGCGCACCCACGCCGCCATCGATGAAGTCCATCGGCACGGCGGCCCAGCTGAAGACCGCCTGGAACACGAAGAAGAGAATCGTTGCCAGGATCGCGGGGCCGGCGACCGGGTGCATGACGAGCGCATCGAGGCGCATGAGCGCCCGCTTGCGCAGGGGTTCCGTGTAACCGATCGCCTGCAGGATGCGACGCACATGGCGCTGCGTACGCTGGATCTCGTCGAAAGTCGACTCGCGCCAGGTGACGGGCCCGCGTGCGCCCGGGTGCGGCAAGGTCTCGAGCTTGTCGACGAGCAGGCGCACGCCGCCGTGGTCCACCGCAACGGTTTCGACGACCGGCACGCCGAGTTCCTGCTCGAGCGGCGCGCGATCGAGCTGGTAACCGCGATTCGCCGCGAGGTCGCTCATGTTGAGGGCGACGACCATCGGCACGCCGAGTTCTTTCAGTTCGAGCACCAGGCGCAGGTTGAGCCGCAGGTTGGTGGCGTCGACCACGCACACCACGAATTCCGGCGGCGGTTCGTCCGCGAGTCGCCCCAGCAGGAAATCGCGCGTGATCGCTTCGTCCAGCGTCGTCGGCGTGAGGCTGTACGCGCCAGGGCAGGTCGAGCACCTTTGTACAGGCGCTGCCGGGCCGGGCCGGTGAAGGAACCTTCCTTGCGCTCGACCGTCACACCCGCGTAGTTCGCGACACGCTGACGGCTGCCGGTCAGGCGGTTGAACAGCGCCGTCTTGCCGCAGTTAGGCACGCCTACGAGTGCAAGCCGCATGGGATCGAGCGTTGTGGTCTGGCTGTTCACGGGGTGACCCCGACGACCGCGGGCTCGACCATCACGGCGGTCGCCTCGCGCCGTCGCAGCGCGAACGTCGTGTTGCCGAGGCGTACGGCGATCGGGTCGCCGCCGGGCCAGATTTCCCCGATCACCTCGAACGACTCCCCCGGCACGAAACCGAGTTCGAGCAGGCGCCGGCTCACGGTGGACTGAGCCTCGTCCCCGAGGCTCTGTGCGTCGTCGCGCACGTCGATGACCACGCCCCGGGCGCCTTGCGCAGCGTGGCCAGACCGACGGAGACATTGGTGGATGGGGTACCTGATTCGAAGGACTGCAGTTTCTCCTTAATGAGATTCGTTCGCAACAAGGGAAACCCGCAATAGGCCCCGCGTCTCGCCGATGGGACCCCTCGCATTGCTGGCGGCCGCGTGAATGCGATGATGGGTGGCGAAAAGTCACTATCCGGGAATGTTCGTCGTGCCGGTACCCGGCCATTCGACTGCGGAAACGCTGCCAGCCGACGCCGTGCTGATGGTGCGGCCGGCCAGCTTCGGCTGGAATCCGCAGACGCAGGCGAGCAATCGCTTCCAGCGTGACGAGCCCGGCCTGGCCAGCGACTCGAACGAGCGTGCCCGCGCGGATTTGATGCCCCTCGCGCTGCAGCTGCCGCATGCGGCAGGCGTGGCCGTTTCGGTTGCCGCGGACCTCCCGACACCGGTGCCCGGACGCCATTTTCCGAACAACTGGTGAGCCTGCACGCCGACGGCACCGTCGCGCTGCATCCGATGCTGGCGCGCAACCGACGACCTGGAACGTCGCCTGAACTGATTACGGCGCTCGCCACCGGAGCGGACGCAGGATCCACCGCCTGCTCGACCTGACGCAGCACGAGTTGCACGGCCGGTTCCTCGAGGGCACGGGCAGCATCGTCTTCGATCACGCGGCGCATTGCCTACGCCTGCCTGTCGCCGCGCACGCATCGGAGCCCCTGGCCGAACTGTGCGACGAACCCGGCTACGAGCCGCACGTTCACGGCCACCGACGCGGCAGGTATCCCGATCTATCACACCAACGTGATGCTGGCCGTCGGTTCGCGCTGCTGCGTGGTCGGCGCGAGCGCCATCGACGCACGGGATCGCGAGCTGGTCCTGTCGAAGCCTCGGGCCTCGGGCCGCAACGTCGAAACCATCGATACCCGGCAGATGGCCGGGTTCGCGGGCAACGTGCCTGAACTGCACGCAACGGATTCCAGCAGGGTGCTGGCGATGTCTGCGACCGCGCATGCCGCGTTCGGACCGGCGGCGATCGAACGACTTGCCTCGACGGTGAATCGCATCGTGGTGGCACCGATCCCCGACCATCGAGACGCTCGGCGGCGGTCCGTCCGTTGCATGCTCGCCGAGGTGTTTCTGCCGTACTGACCCGCGACCGTGCGGGACCGATGCTAGAATCACGGCGTCGCGCGGAGGACGCAACGTGCTCTGAACTTGGTTTCAAGGCCCTCGGCGCTTACCTGCTGGGGTCGGTGATCGGCAGTCTGTTGCTGGGCACCCTGCGTGGCGTCGACATCCGCACCCAGGGCAGTGGCAACGCCAGTCGCGCCGCGCAGCGCGCCGCTGGTGGTGTTCGGTCTGATGATGGCGGCGTTCATCGTCTTCACCCATCGCTCGAACGTGCAGCGGATGCGCGACGGGAACGAGAGCCGCGCGCGCCGTCTCTGGCTGCTGCGGCCGCGATGAGCCCAAGCGCCGAGCGCCTGGTGCGCCTGCTCGCGGATGGCGAGATGCACTCGGGCGAGCGGCTCGCGGCCGACCTGGGCGTCACCCGCGCGGCAGTCTGGAAAATTGTGGCCGAACTGCGCGAACGCGGCGTCGCGGTCGCGAGCCACGAGCGTCGCGGTTATCAGCTCGAACAGTCCGTTGAATTGCTCGATCTGCAGTCGCCGCGGCGGAGCGCAGCTGCCGCAGGCATCGAACTGCCGGCGGCCACCGCAGTGTTCTTCGAACTCGGTTCGACCAACGAATTCCTGCATGCGGCCGTGGCGCCACCGCCCATGGCGCCGCGCCTCGTGTTCGCGGAATTGCAGACGGCGGGACGCGGGCGGCGCGGCCGCGAGTGGCTCGCGCCGTTCGGATCCGGGCTCACGTTCTCGATCGGTTGGACGTTTGCGGAAATGCCCGCGGACCTGTCGGCGCTCGGTCTTGCGCTGGGCGTCTGCGTGGTGCGCGTGCTGCGCGAACTCGGAGCGGCGGACGTGCAGCTGAAATGGCCCAACGACATCGTGCATCGCCACGCCAAGCTCGGCGGCCTGCTGCTGCAGATGCGCCCCGAAGCGGGCGGGCCGGCGTACGGTCGCCGGCCTGGGGTTGAACCTGGCGCTGCCCAGAATCCGCTCGCGCGGTGATCCAGAGTCCCTGCGCGACGCCAGTCACTGACCTGGCATCGGCTGCGGCGGCAAATCCGCCGCCTCGCGTCGACACGGCGGCGCGCGTCTCCGGCCGCATGCTCGCGGGCCTGGGCGAATTCGCGGTCGGGCTTCGCGTCGTCCGCCGGCGACTGGACGGCTTTCGATTCGTTGCGTGATGCGCCGGTCACGGTGCTGCGCCACGACGGCCCGCTGGCAGGCACGCCCGCGGAGCAGATGCCGAAGGTGCGCTGCGAGTTGAAGTCCTGGGCGGTGCCATCGAGCGAGTGCACGCGGGTGACGTCAGCCTGCGCCGGTTGCTGCCGGCACAGGCGGGGTTCGAATGATCCTGCTCGTCGACATCGGCAACACGCGGGTGAAGTGGGCGACGCAGGTCGACGGCCGGCTGTCGCCGCAACGTGCGGCCGGGTACGCGCAGGGTCCGCGGCGGATTGGCGGCACGAGTTGTCCGACGGACCGCCCGTCGCGCGTGTGCTCGCGGCGACCGTCGCGGGGCGACGACAGCCGGCGCGCGCTCGAAGCGGCTGCGCGCATGGCCGGCACGCACGCGTGGATTTCGCCGCGTCGACGGCGGCGCTGGCGGGCGTGCGCAATGCGTATCCCGACCCTGGGCTGCTCGGCGTTGATCGCTGGGTCGCAGTGATCGGCGCTTATCACCTCGCGCAGGGCGCGTGCTGCGTCGTGGACGTCGGCGCGGCCGCGACGCTCGACACCGTCGACGCGTCCGGCCAGCATCTCGGCGGATCCATCGTGCCCGGGCCGCAGTTGATGGTGCGATCGCCGCATGCCGGACAAGCAACCTGGCGGCGTTCACGGCCGCCAGCCGCTGCCGGCGGCACCCGACTGTTCGCCGACAATACCCGCGATGCCATCGAGCGCGGCTGCCGCCTTGCGCTGGCGGCGCTCGTGGATCGCACCTGCGCGGAGCTGGCGCGGGGCCTGGACGAACGCAAACGCGCCGACCGCGCCTGTATTGCACCGGAGGGGCGTGGACGAGGTCGTCCGCCACGCCTGCGTGGCACGGGCACTTGCCGCGCGATCACTTGCTAGCGGGTGCCGCTTGGCGTCGGGGGTGCCCGGCCGGTCCTGCGTGCCGCCGGCCCGGCGTGACGGCGACCGTGGAGGCAACGCTTCGAACGGCGAGCGGGCGGCGCTGACGCCGTGGTTCACAGCTCGTGTACTCAAACGGCTGGAGCGTCCACGCGCGGACTGCGGCGTCCTGTCGCGTCCCAGTCGCCCGGGGCCGGGCGCGCGATCGGGGGGGGGGCGGTTTCATTTGCTGCGACATTGCGGTATCCACGGTCTGATTTTCGTCCCTGACCGCTATCATTTCTGCGTCATCCAGCCCCGATTCCCGGTGCTTCCAGAGGAGGATCCGATGAAAATTCTGCGTACTTTGCTTTGTCCGTCGCCACCTTTGCCGTTGCCGGCTTCGGCACGGTCGCGAGTGCCGACGCTGCGGCAGGCAAGGCGAAGTTCGCGGCCGCTTGTGCCGAATGCCACGAAGTGGCGGATTTCGAAGGCGAGAGCGCTGCGGCGCTGACCGAATCGTTGAAGAAGATCGTGGCTGGTACGCAGAAGCACAAGGACGCGCTGAAACCGACCGACGCCGAAATCGCCGATCTCGCCGCGCTACGGCTGCCGGCAAGTAACGCGCGGGGATACGAACGCGGGCCCGGTCGCGCGCGGCCGGGCCTGACTTTTTTGATTCGTTAACATCCACCGCTGGCCGAACCCACCGGCGGTCCCGTGCGCGTCCTGTTCCTGCTCCCGCTGCTTGCCAACGTGCTGTTCCTGCGCGCCGCTGCCTGCGTGAGCGTTGGCCCCTTCATCGATCCGGCTCACGCGGCCGCGGCTAACGCGCAACTCGAGCGGCTCGGATTCACGAGCCGCCGGCGCGTGTCGCAGGACGAAGTACGGGTCGGCTACTGGGTGCGTGTGCCGAACCTGGCCACTCCCGCAGATGCAACCAACGCGCTGGTTGCGCTGCGGGCCGCCGGCCTCGGCGACGCCTACGTCGTCGCGGAGGGCGAGCCGACAATATGGTTTCGGTCGGGGTGTTCTCCGACCCGGCGTCGCGCGGCGGAGGTCTCCGCCCTGGTGCCGAAGGCCGGCTTCGCCGGAAACCAGCGATCGCCTGCGGCAGCTGGAAGTACTCTGGCTCGACATCGACCGGCGGGCGAACGGCGGCCTGCCGTCGCTCGAGGCGCTGGGCGCGCGAGCCGCCGGGCAGCCCGCCGTACGAGATGAGGGCGTGCCCGGCAGCCAGCCCGGTTGGCGACGTGACGTCGCCCGCAAACCGGGCAATTGTGCCCGCCGAAGCAGGCGGCGCCGGTTAAGGTAGAATCCCGTTCCCCTTTGCGGACCGGGCCGGCTTAGCACAGCTGGTAGTGCACCCGATTTGTAATCAGGGGTCGGGGGTTCGAATCCTCAGCCGGCACCACATCGAGCAGACACACACGAGGAAAGGCCATGGCGCTCTGAAAGACCCGACTAAAGATCCGTCGATGCCCGGTTCCGATGGGGCAGCCGCGCTAGCCGCCGAACCGGCCATGCGGGCAGTGGCGACCCGGCCCCGCTGCCTCTGTCCGCGGGCGAACTGGCGCGCCGTGCCGAGCGTGCGGCCCCGGCGGGCCGGCAAAGCGAAAGAATCGCTGATCGCGGCCGACGTCACCATCGAAGGCAAGATCGAAGGCGCCGGCCACGTCCGCATCGCCGGACGTTCTGGCGGCGACGTCAACGTGCAGGGCAACGACGATCGAGCAGGGTGCGCACGTCACCGGCCAGATCGCCGCGGCCACCGTGATGGTGAGCGGCGAGGTGCACGGCAACATCCAGGCTGGCTCGCGCGTCGAACTGCTCGAGACGGGCGTCATCAACGGCGACGTGAAGGCGGCCGTGTTGACGGTTGCGGCGGGCCTGCGTACGCGCGGCAACGCCGATTTCGGCTGGCCGGAATCGGCGAAGAGCGAAGCGCGCGCGCGGCCAGCGGACCTGATCACGGACGGACTGGATTGCCGGGCAGTGGGCGGACGCGGTTGTCGTCCGGCACTGCAAGGCAACGATCCTGGAAAGCGCGCTGATCTGCCCGCAATGCCGCCATCACCTGCAGTTCGGCGCGGCCGCCAAGTCCGCGTCAGACGCGACACCTAAGTTTTCAGCGCTGAACGTCGAGGGGACGCTCCGGCATTCGGAGCGCGGCGATTTGGGAATACCGGTGGTGCTCTCGATCCGCAACGAACGCGGCGAGGAGATCCGCGGCAGGTCGTCGGCGTTGTCGCCCTGCGCAGGACGGAATCCCGGACGTTCACCCTCTGGTGGACGTCGCCACGCCAGGCGGGCGCTGAATCGAGCCGGCCGGCCCGCGGTATTTCCCGCCGCAACTTTCGCGCAGCCCGCCGCCGCTTTCGCCTGCGCGACGATCGCGCTCGCGCGCGCACGGCGCGGCGGCCGGTGGCGCGTCCGCAGGGCGCTGATGAGGGCCTGCAGCCGGTCGCGGAAGGCCTGGCATTGCGGCGCGTCGTCGATCATGACCAGCATGCCAGTCGCCATCTCGGCCACCTTGGCGCTGTCGTAGGTTGGAGCCGGCTGCGGCGGCTGACGGCGGCCGGCGTCGACTCCTCGGTCCGAGCGGGCGCCTGCGGGGGCGCCTGCTTCGAGCACGCGGCCGCCAGCAAGCCGAGCACTGCCAGTCCCGCCAAAGTGGTTCGTTTCGTCATCGTTGCGCACGCTCACGCTGTGACCCCGGTGCGGGGCCGGCGCAGG
Organism: Pseudomonadota bacterium; assembly: GCA_016705325.1. Classification (GTDB taxonomy): domain Bacteria; phylum Pseudomonadota; class Gammaproteobacteria; order Steroidobacterales; family Steroidobacteraceae; genus RPQJ01. Next base: position 20,129 of record JADIYJ010000010.1, read on the forward strand.
ATGTCACAAGGCGGGCGAAATGCGATCGGGATTTCAGATCGAGGCGGGGCGTGGCCTTCCGATCCCAGAGCGCTCCGGTCCGGGGGCGACCGGAATCGACCGCCCCGGCAGGGTGGTCTATGCTCCGGGTGACGCGCCGTTCGGCGGCTGTGCTGATGCGGCGAAGCCGCTGTCAGTGCAATTACCTATTTTGAGTAGGCGTGCGACGTTTGCGAGCGTCTTACAAGTCGCGGGTTCCGCATCACGGGGTGAGACGATATGTGCCCGGCTGTTCTAATGAAGATCACCGACACCGACGGGTTCAACGCCACCTGCGAAGCCAAGGGCATCGAGCGCGAGGTGAGCCTGTTCATGCTGCAGGGTGAGCCCGTCGACGTCGGTGACCACGTGCTGATCCACGTCGGCTACGCCATCCAGAAGATCAGCGAGAAGGAAGCCCGGTTCACCTGGGACCTGTTCGACGAGATACCGGAGCATGGATGAGTTCGCGATCTGCCAGGCGCTGATCGAGCAGGTGCAGCGACGTCGCCCGCGAGAATGCGGGCGTTGGCCACCTCGATCACGTTGTCGGTCGGGCCATTGTCGGGCGTCGAAGCGAAGCTGCTTTCGAACACGCCCATCGCTCGCCGCTGCCGGCACGGTGGCGGAAGAGGCACAGGTCCAGTCGGTGCCGGTCTCGCGTGCGCTGCCGCACTTGCAAGGCCGAGACCGGAGGTGGCGGCGAACCGGCTGCCCTGCGGCAGCTGGCAACGACTGGCATGCGGACGTGGTCGCCGGCGAAGAAATGCTGCTGCAGCGGGTCGAGATCGAGATTTAGGCCGAAGAACCCGTCCATTGAAGACGGTCAACGCATGAAGCCGAGTGGGTCACGCTACGTCGATTGCGGGATGTTCACTGGTCCTGCGGCCACGCGCGCGCCTCAGGCGCAGCCTTGGCGACCAAGGGCCACGCCGAATCGATCGAGGTCATTACTGCGATCCTCGACGAGACGACAGGATCAGGCGCACAACCGCACCCACTGACGGTCACGGCGTGCTCGCGGTCAACCTGATGTCCTCGCCGGGTTCCGGCAAGACCTCGCTGCTCGAGGCGACCATCCGGGCGCTGGTAGGGCGAGAGCTCCGGCTCGCCGGTGATCGAAGGCGACCTGGCGATCGAGAACGACGCGGGCGCGTTATCCGTGCCTGCGGCGTTCCCGCCGTCCAGATCACGACTGGCAACGCGTGCCACCTCGACGCGCAGATGGTGCGAATGAGACGCACTGGACGACCTGCCGCCTGACGGCCCCGACGCGCTGTTCGTCGAGAACGTCGGCAACCTGGTGTGCCCGCGAGCTTCGATCTCGGCGCACCGCAACCTCACGCTGCTGTCGGTGCCTGAGGGCGACGACAAGCCGGTCAAGTACTCCGGTGATGTTCATATGGTGCGGACCTCGCGCTGATCACCAAGGTCGACCTGCCGCCTCACATCGAGGAATTAAGCGTCGAGCGCGCGCGACTCGCCGCGCCGCCAGGTGGGACTCCGTGGCGACATCATCGAACCTACGCGACGTGGCGGGCCGGGTCTCTAGGCCTGGCTCGGCTGGCTGCGCGGTGAGGTTACCGCGCGCCGTGCAGCCGCGGGCCTGAGCCGCAAGGGGGAGAAGATGTCCACGGCCGCCGAATGGCTCGAGCGCATCCTGTGCGGCCGCTGCCGTTGCCGACCATCACACGGCGGGAACGTCTGTGGGGGCCATGAGCGCTCCTCGATCACGACCGCGGGCCTGCGCAAGTAATCCCGTCGAACATCGAATCCTGGTGCCCGGCCCGGGCTGTCTGGTCTGGTGCATCTGCCTGGAAGAGGACATCTACGAGGCGATCCAGCTGGCCCCGCAGGAGGGAAGTGTGACCCGGGGGGCCTTTTTTTGCATGCCGCGCGTCCCGGTCGAACGGGCATGAAAGCGAGCGGCGCTCGCTCGAACAGGCTGGGCGCGGCGGTGCCGATGTGCGCGGGATCGCGAGCCCGCCTGATGCCGCAAGATTGCGCGGGTGAACTAACGCGCAAGGTCGTCCTCGGCCGCGGGTTTCGAGACGACGACGGCTCCGCGGCAGCGGCGCGCTGCTGGCGCAGGGTGCGCCTGCGAACCTGCTGTTCCTGATGTCCGGGCGCCGCACCTGGCCTGCGTGGTCGAGATGCTGTTTTCGGTTCGGGCAGCTGGGGCTCGAGGCGCTGATCGCACCTGCCCTATCTCCACGGTGATGGGTTCCGAGAAATGGGAGTTCGTCCCGCAGCAGCACGGCATTCCGACCGCAGGTCGCGGGCTTTGCGCTGGAGTCGTT
>JADIYJ010000011.1 GCA_016705325.1 Pseudomonadota bacterium
GCGCCGGTTGCTGGAAACGGATCGTCGACCAGTTGCGGCGGCAAGCCGTGTGCGCGCGAGTTCACGGCGCGGCCACGAGTCCGACGTGGCGCCCGGCAATAACCTCGCCACGAGCGGCGGTGTTCGCCAGACAGCGACGTGGCGTCGACTCTTACGAACCGTTGCGACCCAGCACGACCAGCAACTTGCCAGCAGGCAGGTCGAGCGTCAGGTCGCGCACAGGCATGCGGTAGGCTGCGCACCCCAACGGTGACTGCCGGCGCATGGGATGACTGACCCGTCATGGCGATTACCCGATCTCGAAGAGCGCGGACTCCGGGACAAGCAGCATCTGCTCGAGGCTGTCGGCGATGACGGCATCGTGCGCGCTGGCCGCGATACCGGCCAGCCATAATCCCGCCGAAATCCTGCCAGGAACAGCGGCCACCGGGCCGGCTCGCCGAGCCCCGCCGGTGTCAGCGGCTGTCCAGTCGCGAGATCATACTTGTCGGTGGCGCCCAGCGTGTGGCACCTCGTGGAGGGACCACCTGATTGCTGCCGGCGGCAGCCCCGTTCGCCATACAGGTGCGTCAAGGCGATGAGCCCCTTGCGGAGACCCACCGAGTCCGGCATCGCCACGGAACCCGGGCCAAGCGGCGAATACAGGGCGAAAACCTGGATATAGGGTGGCAGGCAGAGAGGATCGCTAAGGCAGTCCTGGCAGCGAAGTAACGGAGGCGCAGGCTCCAGAGCGCAATCGTGAGCGGCCCGGGCCGATCCGGCAACGCCGGCGGCAACTCCTTCGCAGCGTGCGAGACGCGGATCCGCACGGGTTGTTCGAGCGTGATGCCATGCCCCGCTGCTTCGTCGACGAAGAATGACTCCACGTCCGCGAAATCCCCCTCCTGCAATGCAGCCGTGTAGGCGTGGACAGCGGCGTCTGCCGAGCCGCTGATCGGGTATCGTGACGCGCAGGTGTCGTCCCAGTCACGGCTGCGCGCGCGGTCAAGCCAGGCACCCAGCGCGACGAACAGCAGGACCGCGACCAGGATCGCGAGCCGCAGCATGCCGAGGAAGGTGCGCGCGGCCAAGGTGACGGCGTCCGGGCGCTGGCGGAATCAGGGATAGAGGCGCGTGGACTGCCACGGCCCCGGCGCAAAAGCATGGGGCCAGGTTCCAGCGCACGAGTCCAGCGCGCGCGGTCATGGACGCGAAAGGCGCCTTCACACCACAGTTCGACGGCTTGGCCAGAAGTGGTATCCGCCCCAGTGCGGCGGGCGAGTTGGCGCCGTGCCGTGACGGGCGGCTTCGATTGCGACCCGCTTCAGCAGCGTGGCGCGCGAATCGAGCGGCTGGCTCTGCAGGCTGGCCCACGCGCCGATGCGGCTGTCGATCGCACGCGACGAGAAATACGCGTCGCTCTCTTCGGGCGGACAGTGCACCACGCGGCCTTCGAGACGGACCTGCCGGCTCATCGAGTCCCAGTGCAGCACGCCGGCGACACGCGGATTCGCCGCGAGTTCGTGGCCCTTGCGGCTGTCGTAGTTGGTGAAGAAGACGACATAGCCCGGGGCCACGATGACCTTCTTGCACAGTACGACGCGCGCCGCCGGCAGGCCGTCCGGCGTGGCTGACGCGAGCACCATCGAGTCCGGGTTGGGTTGCACCTTCTGTTCGCGTGCCGCGCGATACCAGTCCTCGAAAACGGGCATCGGATCCTGCGGCAGCTTCGTGGGCAGCGTTGCGGAATGAGGCATCGTCGGCGTCGTCCTGCGGGCGTGGAATGGCGATTATGCCCCAGTGCCTGCGCGATCTCTTGCGGCGCGAGCCGTCGGACCGGTAAAAGGAACCGTTCACCAGCATTGTGACTGCATGAAATCCCTAGAAGAACTCCGCGCCCGGCTCGACGTCATCGACCGTGAACTGCTGCAGCTCGTCGCCGAGCGGCAGGCCCTCGGCAAGCAGATCGCCGAGGTCAAGCGCTCGGCCGGCCAGCCGACCCGTGACTTCCGCCGTGAGCGCGAAGTGCTGCTGAAGGCGCGGCGGGACGCGGAGGCTCTTGGCATTTCGCCTGCACTCGCGGAATCGCTGCTGCAGTCGCTGATCCGCGGCTCGCTCACGACGCAGGAGCAGGCACGGGTGGCGTCGCAGAGGCGGGGATCCGGACGCAGCGCGCTGGTCATCGGCGGACGCGGCAAGATGGGTCACTGGGTGGCGGATTTTCTTGCGGCGCAGGGCTTTGCGGTCACGGTGGCCGATCCTGCGGGCGAGGTGGCGGGGTACGACTGCGTCGCCGACTGGAGAACGACCGACCTGCATCACGACTTCATCGTCGTGGCCACGCCGATCCGGATCGCGAACGAAGTGCTGGCGGAACTGGCCGGGCGGCGGCCGCGCGGGCATCGTGTTCGACATCGGTTCGCTCAAGACGCCGCTGCGCTCGGGACTCGAGCAGCTCCGTGCCGCCGGGTGTCGCGTGACGTCAGGTGCACCCGATGTTCGGTCCGGACACCGAGCTGCTGTCGGGCCAGCACGTGATCTTCATCGACCTCGGCGATGCGGCGGCGCTCGCAGAAGCGCGCGCCCTGTTCGGTTCGACGATGGCGGATCTCGTCGTGATGGGACTCGACGAGCACGACCGTCTCATTGCTTTCGTGCTCGGCCTCTCGCATGCGCTGAACATCGCGTTCTTCACGGCGCTGGCCGAGAGCGGTGAAGCCGCGCCACGGCTTGCGCATGTCGAGCACGACGTTCGACGCGCAGCTCGACGTTGCGACTCGCGTCGCGGCCGAGAACCCCGACCTGTATTTCGAGATCCAGAGCCTGAACGAGTACGGCGTGGAATCGCTGCACGCCTTGCAGGCTGCGGTCAATCGCCTGTGCCGCTCGGTCCATGAGGGTGACGCGGCGAGCTTCGTCGCCATGATGCAGCGAGGCAACGAATACCTCCGCGTGCGGCAGGCCGCGCGCGACGAGGCGAGTGGCTGAGCGATGAGCGACCGCGCCATCCCGTTGCAGCAGGTGCTGGCCTGGTCGAACGGCCTCATGGCCGCGCGCTCGCTCGACCAGCTCGCGGCGAGGCTGGCGCAGCCACCCGCAGCAGACGGCGAATCGCTGACCGGCGTGCTGCTGCTGCTCGATCCCCGCCACGAACTCCGGCGCCTGGCTGCCGGGGGCGGCAAACCGCCCGACCCGTGGCCCGGGCTGCGCTTCGTCGACAGTCTCGCCGGCGTCGCGCCGGAGTACGGCACGCTGCATGCGCCCTGGTCAGGACCTTACCATGCCGCCGATCACGGACTGCTGATTGCGGCCGCGGCGGGCTGCAGCCACCTCGCCCTGCTGCCGCTGCCACGCAGTGGCGGACTGACCGGCGTCTACAACGTCGGCAGCCACGACGGCCCCGCTGCGCTCACTGCGCTCGAGCCCGCCTGGCTCGATCACATCGGTGCGCAGGCGCTGGCCAGTGCCGAGCGGCAGTTGCAACGCGCGCGCCTGCTGCGCGCTGGTGTCGTGGATCCAGTCACGGGCTGGAACAGCCGGCATTACTGCCTGGCGCGCCTGCGGGAGCAGGTGGCTGCCAGTGTCCGGGACTCGAAGCCGGCTTCCTGCGTGCTGATCGATGTCGACGGCCTCGGCGGTCTCAACGACAAGCACGGAGTCGCGGCGGGCGATGCTGTCCTGTTCGAAGTGGGCAGCATCATCGAAGCGCAGGTGCGGGCGAGCGATTCTTTCGCACACACCGGCGACGACGAGTTTGCGGCATTGCTGCCCGCGACGCCGCCGCAGTTCGCGACGCGGCTCGCGGAACGCATTCTTGCCGCCGTGCGGGCGGCACCGATCGTCCTTGCATCCGGCAGGCTGGAAGCGGTGCGGGTTTCGATCGGGATCGCCGGACTGGATCCGGCGACCCTCGTGGCGGGCATGGACCGCAAGGCGATCGCCGACGAGTGGCTTTCGCGTGCGCAAGCAGCGTTGTACCAGGCCAAACGCTCCGGTGGCGATCGCTGCGTCGCCAGCTAGTTGCGCTGGCGCAGCATCAGCAACAGGAAGATCGGCACGCCGACCAGGGCGGTGAGTGCGCCGACCGGCAATTGCCTCGGCGCGAGCAGCAGTCGCGACGCGAGGTCGGCCGTCATCAGCACCAGGCCACCGAGCAGTGCGGAGCCGGCGAGCACGATGCGCTGGTCATTGCCGAGCGCGAGACGCACGAGGTGCGGCGTGACCAGCCCGACGAAGCCGATGCTGCCTGCGGTGCTCACGGCACAGCCGGTGAGCAGCGAACTCAGCACGAACACGATGCTGCGCACACGCCGTACGTCGAGTCCGACACTCGCGGCGATCGTTTCCCCGCGCGCCAGTACGTTCAATGGCCGGCCGAGCGCGACGCAGAAGAGCGTCGCGGCAGCGAGCAGGGTCAGCAGCCAGCCCCAGCGGTCGCCGCGCGTCAAGTCGCCGAGCAGCCAGAACACCATGCCGCGCAGTCGAGTGTCGTCACTCATCGCCAGCAGCAGGCTGACGATGGAGCCCGCACCGGCGGCGACGACGACGCCCGTCAGCAGCAGGCGAGTCGGGGTCCAGCCGCCGCGGCCCTGCGCAAGCGCAAAGACCAGTGCGCACGCGGCCAGCGCTCCGGCGCCCGCAGCCGCATCGACCATGACCACGGACATCCCGGCCATCAGGGCCAGCAACGCCGTGACGGATGCGCCACCAGACACGCCGAGCACGTAGGGATCCGCCAGCGGATTGCGCAACAGGACCTGCAGGAGGCCGCCCGCGAGCCCAAGCAGCCCGCCCACGGCGAAAGCAGTGAGCGCGCGGGGCAGGCGCAGGTCCATGACGACGTCACGCGCCAGTGAGGGCTCGGCGCCCCAGACGGCGTGCCACACGGCCGCTGGCTCGAGGTGCACACTGCCGAGCATCAGCGACAGCAGCAGCAGCAGGACGGTCGCCGCGCCGAGCGCGACGAACATCGGAATCAGAGGAAGTCTGTGCAAGCGGCCCCCACGAGTTGGGGCAAGGTTAGGGAAGCGGCGGCGGGGCCACAAGCCAAGCGGTGACCGCGTGATGTTTTTGTGCGGCTGCCGCCGATGTGAAAAAATCAACCGCAGCGGGATTTTACACAAGCCATGAGCGATTACATCGACAGCCAGGGATTTCGCGCCAACGTCGGCATCGTCTTGATGCGCGACGGTGGCGAGCTGTTCCTGGGCGGTCGGCGGGATGGTCGTGGCTGGCAGTTTCCACAGGGCGGGGTCCTGCGCAACGAGCAGCCGGAAGCGGCGCTTTATCGCGAACTGCACGAAGAAGTCGGTCTCGGACGCAGCGACGTCGAACTCGTCGCCAGCACCAGCCGCTGGCTCCGCTACCGGCTGCCGCAGCAGTACCTGCGCCGTCGTGGCAACCCGGTCTGCATCGGCCAGAAGCAGCGGTGGTTCCTGCTGCGGATGCTGGGCGATGACTCCCGCTTCAATTTCGAGGCGACCGCCGAGCCCGAATTCGACCGGGGGCGCTGGGTCGATTACTGGGCGCCCGTGCGTGAAGTCATCTATTTCAAGCGCGCGGTCTACCTGCGTGCGCTGCAGGAACTGGGCGAGCAGGCGTTCGCCGCAGGTCCGCCGCCGCGCCCCGACTGGCTGACCGACGGAATGCTGCGCGCGCCTCAGCCGCGGTCGCCGCGTCGTCACCGCCGATCAGACAGTGGCCCGCACCCAGCCGGGAGCGATGAGGCCATGACGGATGCCTCGGTCGCGGCAGGCGTGCCCGAAGGTTCCGACCGGTGACCGATCTGGCTCGGATGCCCAGGGCTCGACTCCGTGTGCTCTACGCTGCTGTCGCCAGCGCATTGCTCGCGGCGCTGGCGGGCTGGGTCGGCTTCGGGCTCGGCCAGCGCTCGCCGGGGCACGGGGCGGCGGGAGAGGCGGAGAAAAGTGCAGTCGTCGAAGACCAGGACCAACGACTCGAGCTCGAAAACAAGCAGCTGCATGCGAGGGTAGCCGAGCTTGAAATGGCGCGGCGCCTCGACCGCGACGCGTATGGGCAGGTCGAGACCACGCTCGGTGACCTGCAATCGCAGCTGGCGCGACAAAGCGACGACCTGGCCTTCTATCGCAGCATCGTCTCGCCGGCTGACGGCATCCAGGGCCTGCGCATCCAGCGCTTCGAGGTTCTGCCGGGTGCCGCGCCGCGCGAGGTGCAGATCAAGCTCACGCTGGTCCAGGCCATGCGGCACGAAAGCATCGTTGCGGGCCTCGCGCAGATCACTTTGCTTGGGGTCAAGAACGAGATGCCCGCCCGGTTCTCCGTCGGCGACCTGCTCGGCAAGCCGCGGGCAGAACTGCCGTTCTCGTTCCGATATTTCCAGACGATCGAGCAGACTGTCGTCCTGCCGGAGGGTTTCGAGCCGTTTGAGACCGAAGTCCGGGTGCGTTCGAGCAAGCTCCGCGCGCCGGTGCAGCAGACATTTGCCTGGAAAGTCTCAGGTCCGCCGGTCGCCGCGCTATGAGGCTGGGGATTGGTAAGCTAAAATTCACCCCCAGATTCGACCGCGTGCGAAGACGCACGGAGCATCCATGACAGAAGCCATTGCGCTGAACGAGACGGCCGACGCCACCCTGCTGATCTTTACGGATTCGGCGGCCGCCAAGGTGAGCGAGCTGATCCGTGAGGAGGGCAACCCCAACCTCAAGCTGCGGGTATTCGTTTCCGGTGGCGGCTGCTCCGGCTTCCAGTACGGGTTCACGTTCGACGAGAACGAGGAAGACGGCGATACCTGCGTCGAGAACCAGGGTGTGCGCCTGCTCGTCGACCCGATGAGTTTTCAGTACCTGACGGGCGCCGAAATCGATTATCGCGAAGACCTCGAAGGCGCGCAGTTCGTGATCCGCAATCCAAACGCACAGACCACCTGCGGTTGCGGCTCGTCCTTTTCCGCCTGACGGGCTGAACCGCCGTCGTGCCGCACCGGGTGCCGGACGTCCTCGCGGCGGTGGATCTCGGCTCGAACAGCTTTCACATGATCGTCGCCCGTTACAATCACGGGCAGCTCATCGTGCTCGACCGCCTGCGGGAGATGGTTCGTCTCGCCGCGGGCCTCGACGAACACGGCCGCCTCAGCCGCGAATCGACGCAGCGCGCGTTGCAGTGCCTCGAACGCTTCGGCCAGCGCCTGCGCGACATGCGGGCGGAGAGCGTGCGCGTCGTCGGCACCAACACCCTGCGCAAGGCCAAGCGTCGCGGGGTGTTCCTCGAGCGTGCCCGCGACGCGCTCGGTCATCCCATCGAAATCATCTCGGGCGTCGAAGAAGCGCGCCTGATCCATCTCGGCGTCGCGCACACGACGCCGAACGAAGGCGGCCATCGCCTCGTCGTCGACATCGGCGGCGGCAGCACCGAACTCATCATCGGCGAGGGCCTCTCGGCCAAGCGACTCGAAAGCCTGTACATGGGTTGCGTCAGCATCAGCGCGCGCTTTTTTCCCGATGGCGAGATCAGCGAAAAGCGCATGAAGCGTGCACGCACGGCTGCGCACCTGGAACTTGAGCCGGTCATCAATCGCTTCAGGCGTTGCGAGTGGGACATCGCCTATGGCGCCTCCGGCACCTTGCGTGCCGTGGCCGACACGCTGCAGGCGCGCGAGCCGGTGGCGACGCATGTCGACCGGGCGGGTCTCGAGTGGCTGCTGCAGGAAGCGCTGCGCGCCGGCCAGGCTGCGCGACTCAAGTTGCCGGGACTGTCGCCAGAGCGGCAGGAGGTGCTGCCAGGCGGCCTCGCCATCCTGCTCGAGGTGTTCGACCGGCTCGGCATCGAAACGATGCGGGTTGCCGACGGCGCGCTGCGTGAAGGACTGCTGTACGACCTCCTCGGGCGCCTCACCGACGAAGACGCGCGCGTGCGCAGCGTGCGCGCGATGGAAGGGCGCTTCCACGTCGATACCGCGCAGGCAGATCGCATCGAGGCGACTGCGCTCGCCTTCCTGCGACAGGTGCGAGACGACTGGGGCCTGGACGATCCCCTCGCCGAACCGATGCTCGGCTGGGCGGCGCGTCTGCACGAAGTCGGGCTCGACATCGCGCATTCGCAGTACCAGCGGCACGGCGCCTACCTGCTGCAGCATGCGGACTTGCCTGGCTTTCCGAGCCACGAGCAGCAACTGCTCGCGGCCATTGTCGGTGGTCACCGGCGCAAGCTGCTGCTGACCGCGCTCGACGACCTGATGCCGCCCTGGCACCTGAAGGCGCTGTACCTGATCGTGCTGTTGCGGCTGGCAGTGCTGCTGCACCGCGGGCGCGGGCCGCGTTCACTGCCCGACATCCGGTTGGCGGCGAAGGGAAAAAGCGTGGAGCTGACGTTTCCGCGCGGCTGGCTCGACGAGCATCCGCTCAGCGCCATCGATCTCGAGCAGGAAGCGGAATGCCTGGAAGCCGCGGGGTTCAGGCTGAAAGTCAGTTGAAGAAGTGATCAGTGAATAGTGAATAGTGAATAGTGAGCAGTCGGAGCTGACGGAACGGTGATTCCGTCGCTTCGATTTGACGCTGCCGACAAGTTGCCCGGGTTCTGTCAGGCCAGTCGGGCAGGAAGCAGACGTTCGCGATTGCGTAAAATCGGCCAAGCAGCAGGCGTTCGCGACTGACGGCAATCCGGCAATCTGCTTGCTATGTCCCCGGACGATGTGAGAACTGCCGGCTCACACACACTTGTGACTGCATCACATTTGCATTACAGTGCGCGTATGAAGACCTCCACCCTCCCCGCCGTGCGTGTCGAGCCCGCGCTGCGTAGCGATGCCGAGGCTGTCCTCGACGAAGGCGAGTCGCTCTCCGATTTCGTGGCCGCGTGCGTTCGCGACGGCGTCACTTGGCGGCGCAGCCAAGACGCCTTTCTCGTGCGAGCGCGAGACGCCGTCGAGCGATCCGAGCGTGAAAACAACGGGATCTCGCCGCAGGATGTGCTGCGGCGGATGGATGCCCGGCTGGATGCGGCCCGTCAGCGGCTGGCGGCAGGCAAGTCGCGCTCTGGGCGGTGACCAGCTACCGCGTTCTCCTGACCGAGGAGGCCGCCGACGACTTGCTGCGGATTGAGGATTTCATCATCGAACGGGAACTCGCCAGCGCGACACCTGACCTCGATGTAGTGCGGCGCCTCAGAGACGCCGTCGACCGCGCACTTCGATTACTGGAGTTCTCACCGTACTCATGCCGCAAGGCCGCTCGCGCCCTGAACGACAAGCAGCGTGAACTCATCGTTCCCTTCGGAAGCGCCGGGCTCGTTGCCGCATTTGAAGTGCGTGGCGACATTGTCCGAGTCGGCGCCATTCGCCATCAGCTCGAGCAGGATTTCCACTGATCCTGATCGGCCGCGCTTCTCACCTCTCGTCTGCCTCGGTGAAGCCAAGGCGCTCGTAGAGATTGTCGCGGGCCACACCGCTACGATTGCGCTGCGCGCAGGCGGCGGCCTCCTGCAGTGGGCCGGTGGCGCCGGGCCGCGCAGTTTGCGTGTGCTGTGAAGGGCCGGCGTTGCAGCAACTGCGGGTCAGAATGCAAAGTAGGCGTCGATGATCGCGATGAATTCCGCGCCATGAGTCCTGGCCGCATCCCTAACCCGGACCCCAACGCCGAGGCCCACCAGCGTCGACACGCCACGGCCAAAGCGAAGAAGCTGCTGCGCGAGGGCATGGCCCGGCTTCAGGCCGCGCTCGACGACAAGTTCATCATCGACGAAACCCCGCTCGAGGCGAGCGGCGCGATGCAGCTCGCTGCAGATGCCATGCACGCGGCGCTGCAGCAGCTCGACGCCGCAGACCGCATTGGTCGCTCCGGCGCCGCGGCACCCGCCGGCGCCCCGACGCGCCAGCAGGGGCAGTTCCTGGCCTACATCAGCGAGTACGTTGCAGCCAATCGGGCTGGCGTGGCGCCAAGCCATGCCGACCTGCAGAGCTTCTTCAACCTCACGCCTCCATCCGTGAACTCGATGCTCGTGCGGCTGGAACGGTGCGGCTTCATTCGCCGTGTGCCCGGCAAGGCCCGGGCGATCGAAGTCCTGGTCCCTGCGGCGCACCTGCCGCCACTCGAGCGGCCCTTCAAGTTCTGACTCGGGTTCGGCCCCGGCCGCTTCGCGCGCTATCGTGGCTGCGATGTCATCTGCCCGAGGCGCGAAGGGTTGCCATCCATACTGCGTGTGACAGGATTTGGGTGCGTCGCCGCGCCCAAGCCCCGGCAATGTGGACTTGAAGGTCAGCCACTTGCCCAGCTGGGCATCCGTTGGATACCCTGGGTTTGATCGTCGGCTTGCGGGCAGCGAATTCAGACGAGTCGACGACCGGTGTGGGTCGTTTGTCCCCGTTGAACGTCCGCTATCGGCGCGTGACCCGCTTAAGCTGGAATCCCCGCAAAGTTATTCGGTGACCGAGCCAAAGAAGGGCCCATTGCAGGCCCTTCCGTTCTGAGTAATCACTAATCACTGGTCACTAGTCACTTCCTCACCGGCTCGCGACGCGGGTGACGGCGCCCTGGCCGCTGGTGAGCTGCAGTTTCGCGAACTCGGATTCGCTCCGGCTGCGGAATTCCGCCAGGTAACCCGACGGAATTTCCGTGCGCGGCAGCGGGATCGTGGCCGGGTTCTTGTGCACGCCCTTGACCCGGTATTCGTAGTGCAGGTGCGGACCCGTGGCCGCGCCGGTCATGCCGACGTAACCGATGATGTCGCCCTGCTTCACGGCGCGGCCGACGCGCGCCGACTTGCCGAAGCGCGACATGTGGCCATAGACCGTGCTGATGCCCTTGCCGTGATCGATCGTCACGACGTTGCCGTAGCCGCCCTTGCGGCCGGCAAACTGGACGCGGCCATCGCCGGCCGCCCAGATGGGCGTGCCCGTCGACGCCGCGTAATCGACGCCCTTGTGGGCGCGGACGACGCCGCTGATCGGGTGCTTGCGGCGCGGATTGAACACCGAGCTTACGCGCGTGAAGTCGAGCGGCGCGCGCAGGAAGGCCTTGCGCATGCCTTTGCCCTCGGGCGTGAAGTAACCCTGCACTTCCCCGTCCTGTGACTGGAACCACACGGCCCGATGTGTCTTGCCCTGGTTGACGAACTCGGCGGCGAGCACGCGCCCGTCGTTCACGTATTCGCCGTCCTGGAACTTCTGCTCGTACAGCACGCTGAATTCGTCGCCTTCGCGCAGATCGAGTGCGAAGTCGATGTCCCAGCCGAAGATCTGGTTGGCGACCGTCATGATCGTCTCGGCCGACATGCCGGCGTCCTGGCCAGCCGCGAAGAGCGAGGAGGTGATCTGCGCGCTGCGGCCGACGATCTCGGTCTCGAGCGGGTTCTCGACGTAATTCACGGCAAAGCCAGCGTCCGAGCGCGCGACCGACAGCGTCAGCGTGTTGCTGATCTGGCGGTTCAGCGACTGCAGCGCGCCGTCGACGTGGGTGAACGTGATGATGTCGCCCGGCCGCACGATATCCAGCGCACGGCGGACTTCAGGACGCTGGCGCAGCTCGACGAGCGCCGCCATGTCGATGCCGACGGAACGGAAGATCTGGTCGAGCGTGTCATTGCGCTGGACCGTGTACTCGACGTTGGCGGGAAAGTCTTCGTCGGTGGCCGTCACGGTCGCCGGCTCGGCCGACGACGAGGCAACGAGCGCCGTCAGGTCGACCGACGTCGGGGCTTCCTGGCGTGGCCAGGACGCGATCGCAAGGATGCCGGCCACGGCGGCGACCAGCGGCAGGCTGGTTCCGGCCAGCCAGCGGCGGCGCGTGGACCCGACGATCCGGCCCGACGCTTGCGTGCGCGCCGGCATTGGAAAATCAGACGGTTGCAATGGTCATCCCCAGTGAGCACTGGCGGGTAAAGTAGTTGCGCGGACGCCACGAGTCAACTCTTGCGCAGCCATTTTTCTCAATTTGTTCAGAGTCTTGCAGAAGAGATGTACGGACTGTGACGGTCCTCACCTTGTCCGTGGCGTTGCCTGCGCCAGCGGCAACCACTACAGTCCCGCGCCTTGCACTGCGATACCGCCTGGAGCGTGCCGATCGATGCTGCCTGCCGACCAACAACTGGCTGAACTGCGCCGCGGCGCCGCCGAGGTGCTGCTGGAAGCCGACCTGCTGCGAAAGCTGGCTCGCGGCAAGCCACTGCGGGTGAAGGCGGGATTCGACCCGACGGCACCGGACCTGCACCTGGGCCACACGGTGCTGATCAACCGCATGGCCATGTTCCAGCGCCTCGGCCACGACGTCATCTTCCTGATCGGTGATTTCACGGGGCTCATCGGCGACCCGACCGGGCGCAACGCCACCCGACCGCCCCTGACGCCCGCCGAGATCAAGGCGAACGCGGAGACGTACCAGGCCCAGATTTTCAAGATCCTGGACCCGGCGCTGACTCGAGTCGAGTTCAACTCGACCTGGATGAGCGCCATGGGTTCGGCGGGGATGATCCAGCTTGCGGCAAAGCACACCGTGGCCCGCATGCTCGAGCGCGACGACTTCTCGAAACGCTACAAGTCTGGCCAGGCAATCGCCATTCATGAGTTCCTGTACCCGCTGGTGCAGGGCTACGACTCGGTGGCCCTGCAGGCCGACGTCGAACTCGGCGGTACCGACCAGAAATTCAACCTGCTCGTCGGCCGGCAGCTGCAGGAGGCGTACGGCCAGGAGCCGCAGGTGGTGCTGACCATGCCGCTGCTGGAGGGGCTCGATGGCGTCAACAAGATGTCGAAATCACTCGGCAACTACATCGGCATTGCCGAGCCCGCCGAGCAGATGTTCGGCAAGCTGATGTCGGTGTCCGACGAGCTTATGTGGCGCTGGTTCGACCTGCTGTCGTTCCGCACCAATGCTGAGATCGGGCGGCTGCAAGAGGCGTGCGCAGGTGGCGCCAACCCGCGGGACTGCAAGTTCGAGCTGGGCGTGGAAATCGTCGATCGGTTCCACGGATCAGGCGCCGGCAACCGGGCCCGCGACGAATTCATCGCACGCTTCCAGCGGGGTGCGCTGCCGAGGACGTAACCGAGGTTACGCTGCAGGTCGGCGCCGGGGCATGGGTCTCGCGCACGTGCTGAAAGGCGCGCAGCTGGTGCCGAGCACGAGTGAAGCCATGCGGCAAGTCAAGCAGGGTGCCGTGCGCGTGGACGGCGAGCGCGTGGAAGACGCGGCGCGCAGGTTTGCTGCAGGAAATACGCATGTTTTCCAGGTCGGCAAGCGTCGCCTCGCACGCGTCACGCTCGAATAAGGTGCCGGTGTTACGGCTTCGGTTGCTGTTACGGTCGCAGTCCCGACCGTAACAGCAACCGAAGCCGTAACACCGGCACCTGTCGGAAAAATATTTTCCGCAAGTGTTGACGACCCTTCGATCAGAGCTATACTTCGCGCCCCTCCGCAGTCACCCCGCCTCAGGGCATCGGTGGCCAGCTGAAAAACCCCGACGAAAAAACATTTCGAAGGTGTTGACAGCAACGGAAACAGCCGCATAATAGGCGGCTCACCTCGGCTGGTTCCGAGGTCGCTCTTTAAAAATCGAATCAGGTAATTTGTGTGGGGGACTCGCGTCGATCGTTTGTGAGTGCAAACATCGGAACGAGTACCAATTGATAGCCAGTTAATTACTGAAAGTTAGTTGGGACTTTCTCGAACTAAAGTCGCAAGACTTCAAGTGAAGAGTTTGATCCTGGCTCAGATTGAACGCTGCGGCGTGCTTAACACATGCAAGTCGATCGGTAACAGGTGTAGCAATACATGCTGACGAGAGGCGGACGGGTGAGGAATATTTGGGAATCTGCCCATCAGCAGGGGACAACCCGGGGAAACTCAGCTAATACCGCATACGCTCTACGGAGAAAGCCGGGGACCGCAAGGCCTGGCACTGATAGATGAGCCCAAGTCGGATTAGCTAGTTGGCGGGGTAACGGCCCACCAAGGCGACGATCCGTAGCTGGTCTGAGAGGACGATCAGCCACACCGGAACTGAGACACGGTCCGGACTCCTACGGGAGGCAGCAGTAGAATATTGGACAATGGGGAAACCCCTGATCCAGCGACGCCGCGTGGGTGAAGAAGGCCTGCAGGTTGTAAAGCCCTTTCGGTAGGGACGAAAGCTCTTGCTCTAACAAAGCAGGAGGTTGACTTAACCTACATAAGAAGCACCGGCTAACTCTGTGCCAGCAGCCGCGGTAATACAGAGGGTGCGAGCGTTAATCGGAATTACTGGGCGTAAAGCGCACGTAGGCGGCTTGCCAAGTCGGGTGTAGAAATCCCCGGGCTCAACCTGGGAACTGCATCCGAAACTGGCTTGCTAGAGTATGGGAGAGGGGAGGCGGAATTTCTGGTGTAGCAGTGAAATGCGTAGATATCAGAAGGAACATCAGTGGCGAAGGCGGCCTCCTGGACCAATACTGACGATCAGGTGCGAAAGCGTGGGAGCAACCGGATTAGATACCCTGGTAGTCCACGCCTAAACGATGACAACTGGATGTCGGGAGGGTTTGCCTTCCGGTGTCGTAGCTAACGCGTTAAGTTGTCCGCCTGGGAATTACGACCGCAAGGTTAAAACTCAAAGGAATAGACGGGGACCCGCACAAGCGGTGGAGCATGTGGTTTAATTCGATGCAACGCGAAGAACCTTACCTGGCCTTGACATCTGGGGAATGCGCAGAGATGCAGCAGTGCCGCAAGGAGCCTGGAGACAGGTGCTGCATGGCTGTCGTCAGCTCGTGTCGTGAGATGTTGGGTTAAGTCCCGCAACGAGCGCAACCTTGCCCTTAGTTGCCATCATTAAGTTGGGAACTCTAAGGACCGCCGGTGACAAACCGGAGGAAGGTGGGGATGACGTCAAGTCATCATGGCCCCTATGACCAGGGCTACACGTGCTACAATGGTCGGTACAGAGGGTCGCCAACCCGCGAGGGGGAGCCAATCCCTTTAAAGCCGATCGTAGTCCGGATCGCAGTCTGCAACTCGACTGCGTGAAGTCGGAATCGCTCGTAATCGCGAATCAGCCATGTCGCGGTGAATACGTTCCGGGTCTTGTACACACCGCCCGTCACACCATGGGAGTTGACTGCACCAAGTAGGTGCCTAACCGCAAGGAGGGCGCTTACCACGGTGTGCTCAATGACTGGGGGTGAAGTCGTAACAAGGTAGCCGTACGGGAACGTGCGGCTGGATCACCTCCTTTAAAAGACAGCACGAGCTCATGCTCGGCGCGAGTTCCCATTCAAGTTACCTGTATTCGATTAAAGTGAAGCTGGACTGATCGCCGGCGCCTTGGGTCTGCCCTGGGGACGTCTCGAAGCCGGGTCTGTAGCTCAGTTGGTCAGAGCGCACCCCTGATAAGGGTGAGGCCGGAAGTTCGAATCTTCCCAGACCCACCATTCTGGGGATCTGACCTGGGGGCCATAGCTCAACGGGAGAGCACCTGCTTTGCAAGCAGGGGTCGTCAGGTTGATCCCGACTGGCTCCCCAGATCCCGCTTCACAGTCCGCGTGATACCACGCCTGCACCGTGTCGAACGTCTCGATGCACGCGTGGTCTCATGTATCGCAGCACTGCTGCGAGCGCTCTTTAAAAATTTGAATTTGGGTATGACGCCGAGGATCAAGTTGTTTCAACTTGTGATTCGAAAGCGTGTCGCATTCGCGAGAGAGATACCAGCTGATTGATTTTATTTGGTCCATGACTCCAGAACGATTGGGGTTATATGGTCAAGCGAATAAGCGTACGTGGTGGATGCCTTGGCGGTAGGAGGCGATGAAGGACGCGGTAGCCCGCGAAATCTTCGGGGAGCTGGCAAACAAGCTCTGATCCGGAGGTGTCCGAATGGGGAAACCCGGGGTCGACAGAGAGTAGGCCGGGACACGTGTAATCCTGTCTCGAAGATGGGGGACCATCCTCCAAGGCTAAATACTACCGACCGATAGTGAACCAGTACCGTGAGGAAAGGCGAAAAGAACCCCGGTGAGGGGAGTGAAATAGAAACCTGAAACCGCGTACGTACAAGCAGTCGGAGCCCCGCAAGGGGTGACGGCGTACCTTTGTATAATGGGTCAGCGAGTTATTTTCAGTGGCGAGCCTAACCGAATAGGGGAGGCGCAGAAACCGAGTCCTAAATGGGCGTTTTAGTCGCTGGAATAGACCCGGAAGCCGGTCGATCTATCCATGTCCAGGGTGAAGGCAGGGTAATACCTACTGAGGCCCGAACGCTCTACTGTTGCAAAAGTAGGCGATGAGAGGTGTGGATAGGAGTGAAAGGCTAATCAGGCCGGCGATAGCTGGTTCTCCCCGAAAGCTATTTGGGTAGTGCCTCGTCGTGGACTCCTGGGGTAGAGCACTGTTTAGGCCAGCGGGCCATCCCGGCTCAGCAAACCTATGCAAACTCGAATACCAGGAAGTCAACGCACGGGAGACACGGCGGGTGCTAACGTCCGTCGTGAAGAGAAATAACCCAGACCGCCAGCTAAGGCCCCCAATTCATGGCTAAGTGGTGAACGGTGTGGAAGGCATAGACAGCCAGGAATTTGGCTTAGAAGCAACCATCCTTTAAAGAAAGCGTAATGGCTCACTGGTCTAGTCGGCCTGACGGAAGATATAACGGGCTCAAGCCGCGGGCCCGACTGCCGGTCCATCCGTAGGGGTGGGTGGTAAGGGAGCGTTCACTGTAACCCTCCGAAGGTGCACTGCAAGGTGCTGGAGGTATCAGAGAAGTGCGAATGCTGACGCGGTAACGTTAATGCGGTGAAAAACTCGCGCGCCGTAAACCAAGGTTTCCTGCTCAACGTTAATCAGGACAAGGTGAGTCAATAACTAAAGGCGGGAGCCGAAGGCGTAATCGATGGAAAACGAGTTCATTATTCCCGTACCCGGTGTTGCTGCGATGGGGTGACGGAGAAGGTACAGCAGCCGGAGCAATCGTTTAAGCGGGTAGGAAGGATCGCCGAGCAAATCCAGTGGATTTCAATTCCGAGATGTGATGACGAGGGTCCCACGTGGGCCTAAATTGCTCGATGCCACGCTTCAGGAAAAGCCTCTAAGCTTCAGGTAACAACAGACCGTACCGCAAACCGACACTGGTGGGTGGGCAGATAATCTCTGCTAAGGCGCTTGAGAGAACTCCGGGTTGGAACTCTGCAGAGCTGATACCGTAACGTGTTTCGGAAGAAGGTATGCCTTCGATCGTGAAAGGACTTGCTCCTGGAACGAATGAAGGTCTCGCAGGTAATCGGTGGCTGCAACTGTTTATCAAAAACACAGCACTCTGCTGCCGAAAGTGGATGTATAAAGTGCGACTCCTGCCCGGTGCCGGAAGGTTAAGTGATGGGGTCAGCCGCAAGGCGAAGCTCTTGATCGAAGCCCCGGTAAACGGCGGCCGTAACTATAACGGTCCTAAGGTAGCGGAATTCCTTGTCGGGTAAGTTCCGACCTGCACGGGAATGGAGTAATGATAGCCACACTGTCTCGACCCGAGACTCCAGTGAAATTGAAATCGCTGTGAAGATGCGGCGTACCTACGCAGCAAGACGGAAAGAACCCGAGGACCTTTACTATAGCTTCACTGAATTTTGAACCTTTCTGTGTAGGATACCGGTAGGGCGGCTGCGAAGTGTGGGCGCTAGTTCGCATGGAGCCAACCTTGAAATACCACCCTGAAATGTTCGGACTTCTAACCGTTAGGCCCGTAATCCGGGTCCCTGAGGGGACTTAAGTGTATGGTGGGTAGTTTGACTGGGACGGTCTCCTCCCAAAGAGTAACGGAGGAGTGCAAAGAACCGCTCCAGCGCGGTCGGTCATCGCGCTCCTAGAGTGCTAAAAAAGCTTAGGCGTGCTTAACTGCGAGACGGACAGGTCGAGCAGATACAAGAAATGAGACTTAGTGATCGGTGGTTTCTCTGTGGAAGGGCCGTCCCGTCAACGGATAAATGCGTACCCCGGGGATAACAGGCTCATTCCTCCCAGAGGTCCGTATCGACGGAGGTTTGCACCTCGATGTCGCTCATCATCCTGGGGCTGTAGCAGGTCCCAAGGGTATGGCTGTTCGCCATTTAAGAAGTGGTACCCGAGCTGGGTTCCAGAACATCGTGAGACAGTTCAGTCTATCTGCCGTGGGCGTTGGAGAATTGAGGGTGAGCTGCTCCTAGTACGAGGAGGACCGGAGTGGACGTATCTCTGGTGTTCCGGTTGTCACGCCGGTAGAACTGCCAGGTAGCTATATACGGACTGGATAACCGCTGAAAGCATCTAAGGAAGCCCCCCAAGATTAGTTCTCCTAGACTCTCAGAGAGAAGTCTCTAAGAGAAGTCGAAGACTACGACTTTGATAGGCTGGGTGCGTACGTGCCGCTAATGGCCTGCCATCGTACTAATTGCCCGTACGTGGCTTGACCATACCAACACCCAATCGGTCTGGAACCTGGTTCCAAGCCCTTGGCGTGTGACTGGGGACAATCAGCGACTGTTATCGCTTCAAGGCGACACGC
>JADIYJ010000012.1 GCA_016705325.1 Pseudomonadota bacterium
ACATTGCTGGCGGCCTGCACGGCAACTCACGCCGACACTCCCGTCTTCCCCGAGTCCTCCGATCGCAAGCACATCGAAGTGCTGTCGTCGGATGCCTTCGAGGGGCGTGCACCCGGCACCGCGGGCGAGCAGAAGACGCTCGCCTGCATCGAACAACAGTTCCGGGCGGCCGGATTGCAGCCGGGCATCGGCGACAGCTACCTGCAACCCGTGCCGGTGGTCGAGATCATGCCGCACGCGGACGCTGCGATGCGGCTCAGCGGAGCAGGCGGCAAGTCGCTTGAACTGCGCAGCCCGGACGGAGTCGTGGTGTGGACCAAGCGACCTGTACCCGCCTCCGGCATCGGGAATGCCGGGGTGGTCTACGCCGGCTACGGCCTCGTCGCACCGGAGTATGGCTGGAACGACTACGCCGGCCTCGACGTGCGCGGCAAGCTGGCGCTGGCGGCAGCCGGCATGGACTTCGGCGCGCTGAAGCAAGCGTCGTCGGTCCGCGGCTTCCAGGGCCAGGCGACAAACCTCACGGCCAGCATGTCCGTGCGCAACGACGTGCGCAACACGGCCTCCTACAACGTGGTGGGCAGGGTGCCGGGTAGCAAGCGTCCCGACGAGGCGTTCGTGTACACCGCGCACTGGGACCACCTTGGCAGGACTGCGAACGCCAAACCTGGCGAAGACGCGATCTTCAACGGTGCGCAGGACAACGCGACGGGCGTCTCGGCGCTGATCGAACTCGGTCGCGCCTTCGCTGCGACGAAGCCAGCACCGGAACGGTCGCTGATTTTCGTCGCCGTTACGGCGGAGGAATCGGGGCTGCTCGGCAGCGAGTACGTTGCCGCACATCCGCCCATCCTCGTCGCGCAGATGGTCGGCGGGTTGAACATGGACAACCTCTACAGCGTCGGCAAGACGCGCGACATCACCGTGATCGGGTTTGGCAAATCGGAACTCGAGGATGACCTGCGCACTGTCGCAGCAGGACAGGGACGCGTGCCGGTGCGGTACACCAAGGCTGGCATCGACAGCCCGACGCTGGGCGCGGAGTTCGGCAAGCAGTGGCTCGCGGATTACACGGCGCAGCGCCACCACCAGGTCACGGACGAGTACTCGCCCGACTGGGACGTGAGCGGCACGCTGCAGGACCTGCAGCTGTACTACGACGTGGGGCTCGGCGTGGCGAACTCATCGCGCTGGCCGAACTGGCGCGCGGACCGCGAGTTTCGCGCGATCCGGGATCAGAGCCGCAAGTAGCCCGCAGCCCTGTCGGCAGCCACGCGGGCGTCATGGCAAGGGCGGGCACCCTCACTCGCGGACGATGAGTTCCGCGAGTTGTGCGGGCTCGTCGCCGCGATCCATGTCAGCGACGACGTCGAACACGGACCCGCCGTCGATGCGGGTTTCGATGCCTTCCAGTTTGAGGCGGGTAGGCCGGCCGTCACTGCCGACGATGGTCGTCATGACCGCGGCCTGATCGTCTGCGTCGAGCCAGCCGAACTGGCAGCCCAGCACCGGCCCGTCGTTGAGCGCGTCCCTGGTGTCTTCGGCACAGGCGAGAAAAGCGACGCGTCCGTCGGCGGTCACCGCAGCGTCGGTGAAACCCAGGGACACGCCCGCCACTGCGCCGAGGTCAACCTCGAGAACTCGACGCACCGGCGGCAACGGGTTGCGGCCGTCGAGCCAGCCCACGAACCTGTTGAGCGAAAGGTCGAGGATCGCGTTCCACGACTTGCCGCCACGCTCGCCGATGCCACGCTGCAACAGTCGCAGCCGTTCGCCGTGCACCACGGCGCCTTCGATGTTCAAGCGCGTGTCATGCGCCGCAGCGTGAACGCGCAGGCTGGCATAGAAGTCACTGCCTGACAGTTGCTGCGCCATCGCGCCCTTCCCGGACGCAATCGTCACGATCTTTTCACGCTGCGGGGTCGAGCCCGACCCGAACGCCACCAGCCGCTCGTCCGGGAGCACGACGCAGGCCTCGAGATCCATCTTGAATTTCTTGTTGCCGCGCGTGTCGTCGAAGACTCGTGCGCCGTCCGGCCCGGCCGGCAGCAGGATCGGTTGCGTCGAGCCCGTTCCCGGATCGAGCACGGCCAGCGCGCTGACGTCGTCCTGCAGGATGACCAGCCGGTGGCCCTGGCGGCGGATCGAAGAGGCCGCCCGCACGTGACCGGGCAGGTCTTCCAGCGGATGGGGGCCATGGTCGTAGCGGAGCAGCCGCGGCGTACCGAGCGTCGCGGTCAGGCTCGTCGATACCGTCGCACGGAGCGTCTTGAACTCTGGGGGGCGTGACATCGGCCGCCATTGAGCGGGGTGCGCCGCACAAGGTCAAGCGGACTTTTTGCGGAACACTTCAAAACGCCTTCTTCAGTCCCGCCTGCTTCAGGACACCGTTGGCTGTGTGCCGGGAGAAACCGGGGGGCACCAGCAGGGGGGGGCGCCGGGAGGGGGGGGCGGGGGGGGGGGGGGGCCCCTGGCCGGGGGGGCGCGGGGGGCAGCGGGGGCCGGGGGGGGGGGGGGGGGGGGGGGGGGGGGGGGCCGCCGCCGGGGCGCCCCCCCCCCCGGTTAATGCAGATGAGTTCTTGTTTATGCCAGAGAAGCTCGACCGGGACCTCCGCCTCCGATCCACTGACGTTCATCGCCAGCAGTTCGGGAATGAGAGTTCGCAGTTTCTTCGTCATTGACTCAACCGTCGCGGACTCCGTCGCGAGACCTGGCACGTTCGTCTCACTGACGAACCAAACGCGAGCATCGGCGTCCCAGTCGCATTTCACGGTGTAGGACTTTCTCATACGGCGCAGACGGGTCGATGACTGCCCCATGGACACAAACTTACCATACGCAGATTGCCCGAGGTGTCACCCGCTCCATATCTACAAATCTGGTGCCTTTACCGAAAAACCGGCAAGACCCCCTCCCGCCTGAACGGGAGAGGGACCATGGCCAGCTACGCGGCCTTGCCTTCAGCGAGCGCCTTCACGTCCGAGCTCTTGAGCGCCTGGCCGCCGATGGCCCAGTCGCCGCTCTTGAACTCGTTGATACGGACGGTGGTGACGCCGCGCATCCGTTCGCCTTCCACTTCGATCATGGCCGCGGTGACCTTGGCGATCATGTCGGCCTTCTGCTGCGGCGTGAACACGTCTGCAATGACGTCGATGGTAACGAGGGGCATGTCGTTTCTCCTTGCGATGGTTGGTTACAGCGTTCCTGCAAACGGCAGCGCGTCCACCGCACCGTTGAACGCGATGAACAATGTGCAGGCCTCCGCTCCGTTGCAGCGAGCCGTGTGCGGCAGGGCGGCTGGCCCATACGCGTAATCACCGCGCTTCAGGCTCACGGCTGGATGGCCGGCGTAGGTCACGTCGATCTGGCCGGAGACGAGCACCATGCGTTCGGCCGACGTGTGCGAGTGCGCCGGAATCGTGTAGCCCGACGGCACACGCAGGAACACGTCGGCACCGGGCTCGGCAGGGTTGCCGTGCAGCACCGCGATCTGGCAGCCCGGCGGGAAAATGGCCGGGCAAGCTCCCCACTGCAGGCCGGCCGCTGTCTCGGCGAGAGCCAACGGGCGGTCCAGCCCCGGCGTAACTGGTGTCTCGGCGTTCAGCAAGCATGGCGCACCCAGGACAGCGCAAACGATGGCGGGCAGGGTCAGGTTGTGGAGGGGCCGGATCATGCTGGTACTCCTTGGTCTCGGGGCGTGCAGGCGAATACTGGCAGCCCGCGCCGGTCGAAGCCTGCAGAGGGCATGGAGATTTCATGGAGGTTTCTGCGGTGGTTTCTGGGCGATCGCCCCGGCCGGCGGTATCCTCGGGCCCATGCTCTACCGGTTCGACACCTTCGAGCTCGACACGGCCAAAGCCGAGCTGCGAGAGAACGGCGCACCACGCCCGGTCGAGCCCCAGGTCTTTGCCCTGCTCACCCTGCTGGTCGAAAACCGCGAGCGCCTGGTCTCGCGGGACGAAATCCACGACAAGATCTGGGACCGGCGCATCGTGTCCGATGCCGCGCTCGCGAGTCGCATCAAGTCGGCACGACAGGTGCTCGGCGATGACGGCCGTTCACAGCGTTCTATCCGCACGATCCACGGCCAGGGTTTCCGCTTCGTCGCCGAGGTGAAAGTCGCGCGGGCGATTCAGCTCATCGACCCTCCACCGCTGGAGCTGCCTACCGGACACCAGGCAGAGTCGACGCGACCCTCGATCGCCGTGCTGCCGTTTCGCCTCGTCGGCAACGCCGGGCCGTACGCGGCCATTGCCGACGCCCTGCCCCACGAGCTGATCATGGAGCTGTCGCGGCTGCGCTGGCTGTTCGTCACGGCGCGTGGCTCGTCGTTTCGCCTGCGCGCCGAAGACGCCGACATGCGCGAAATCGGTCGCGTGCTCGGGGTGCGGTATTGCCTGTCCGGCACCGTTGACGTCGCGGGCCCGAACCTCGTCGTCACCGTCGAACTCATCGACACGCGCAGCGACGGTGTCGTCTGGGCGGACCGATTCGCCGGCTCGGTCGAGGACGTGCACACGATCCGCGAGGACATCCGCGCACGGATCCTGACGGCGCTCGAACTGCAGATCCCCCTGCACGAAGCGAACCTTGCCCGTCTCACGGTGACAGAGGACCTCGATGCGTGGTCGGCGTATCACCTGGGTCTGCAGCACATGTACCGCTTCAACCGCACGGACAATGCCGCCGCCACGGCGCTGTTTCAGCATGCCGTCGCCAGGGACCCGGGATTCGCCCGCGCGCACGCAGGGCTGTCGTTCGTGCACTTTCAAACGGCGTTCATGCGGCACACGGACGACATTGCCGGCGAGTCCGACCTCGCCCGTCGCTTCGCGCAGCGCGGCCTGGAACTCGATCCGCTCGACCCGTTCGTGAACTTCACGATGGGCCGCACCTTCTGGCTCTCGGGCGATCTCGAGGGCGGGCTCGCGTGGCTCGAGCGCGCGACAACGATCAGCCCGAACTATGCGCAAGGTATCTATGCCCAGGCCTGGACCGAGACGCTCGCGGGCCGCGGCCTGCCGGGCCGCGCGCACGTCGACCTGTCGATGCGCCTGAGCCCGCTCGACCCGCTCTATTACGCGATGCTCGGCACGCGAGCCTTCACCCACATGGTCGTTGGCGAAGACCTCGCCGCAGCGGAGTGGGCCGAGCGGGCGGCGCGCTCGCCGGGCGCCCACGTGCTGATCGCGATGATCGCGTCGGCCACGCAGGCCATGATCGGCGACGACGCGAAGGCCGCGCAGTGGGCTGCCAACGTTCGATCGCGCAATCCCGTGCTCACGCGCGCGGATTTTTTCCGCGCGTTCCCGATGAAATCGGAGGTGACTCGCGCGCAAGTTGCGAACGCGCTGGCGAGCCTCGGGTTCTGAAGCCGGGACGCGCGAGGTGGTGATTTTTCCAGGAGACTGACGTGCCACTTGCATTGAGGAAAAGCGTGAAACAACTGGTGGACGAAGCGCTCGCCGAGATCGAGACGCTGAGCGTCGATGACGCCCGCGCGCTGCTCGGCCGGCCCGACGTGACATTCATCGACCTGCGTGACCCGCGCGAACTCTGGCGCGAAGGCGGCATGCCCGGCGCAGTGAACGTGACCCGCGGCATGCTCGAATTCTGGATCGATCCCAGCAGTCCTTATCACAAGGACTTCTTCGCCTCGGGTAACCGGTTCGTCTTCTTCTGTGCCGGCGGCTGGCGCTCCGCACTCGCCGCGAAGACCGCCCAGGACATGGGACTGACGCCGGTCGCCCACCTCCACGGCGGGTTCGGCGCCTGGAAGAAATCGGGTGCACCGGTTGCAACCATCGAACCAAAACCGGCGCATAGCGCCTGAGGCCATCCATGCAGATCAACGCCCGCAACCTCATTGCCTTGGCCAGCCTGCTGCTGGTCGCTTTCTCCTCCGAGGCACGCAAGGTCGACGCTGGTCTCGACCAGGCCACGACGCAGCGGCCGCGGAAGTGCTGCAACAGACAGGCGTGCCGAGTGCCTCGATCGCGGTGGTCAGGGACGGCCGCATCGTCTATGCGCAGGCGTATGGCGGCGCCGAACTGGGGCCGAAGCTTCTCCCTGCCCGCCCGGCGATGCGTTACGCCATCGGCTCGATCTCGAAGCAGTTCACGGCGTCTGCGCTGCTCCTGCTGCAGCAGGACGGCAAGCTCTCGCTCGACGACAAGGTGGCGAAGTACTTTCCACAACTGACCCGTGCCAACGAGATCACCATCCGCCAGCTGTTGTCCCACACGGCGGGCTACCAGGACTACTGGCCACAGGACTACCTGTTTGCGGACATGTTGCGGCCGACGGAGCCGTCGGCGATTCTCGACCGCTGGGCTCGCCAGCCGCTCGACTACGAACCCGGCACTCGCTGGCAGTACAGCAACACCGGCTACGTGGTCGCGGGACTCATCGTCGAGAAGGTCAGCGGTGAACCGCTGTACCGGTTCCTCGAGCGGCGCATTTTCGAACCGCTGGGAATCAAGTCAGTCCGCGACTTCGACACGGAGCCGCTGGCTCACGGCACGGTGCCCGGCTACCAATCGTATGCGCTTGGCCCGCCTCGTGCGTCTGGGCACAGCGGCCCGGGCTGGCTGTTCGGCGCGGGCGGCCTCGCCATGAACGCCGAGGACCTGGCTCGCTGGAACGTTTCCCTGATCAATCGCACCGTGCTGAGCGCCGACTCCTATCGCGCGCTCGAAACCGAGGTATTGCTGAACAATGGCGCGGGCACCGACTACGCGCTTGGACTCGACGTTGCGATGGACCGCCAGCGGCGCAAGCTGGAACACGGTGGCGAAGTCGCGGGGTTCACGGCGCTGAATGTCGTCTACCCCGACGACGGCGTGGCCATCACGGTCCTGACCAATCTCATGGCAACGCATGCGCCCGACCAGCTTGCGGCGAAGATCGCGGACATCGTTTTCGAACACGCCGACGCGACCGATGCCGTGCGAACGGCGCAGACGAAGGCGATCTACGAAGGACTGCTGGCCGGCCGCATCGACCGCTCGCAGTTCACGTCGAACGCGAACGGTTACTTCTCGCCGCAAGCCCTCGCCGATTTCCAGGCAAGCCTCGGTCCGCTCGGTGCGCCGAAGGAATTCAAGCATGTCCGGACGTGGCAGCGCGGCGGAATGACCGGCCGTTCGTACCACGCCGTCTATCCCGATCGAAAACTGCGTGTCTGGACCTATGAAATGCCGGACGGCAGGCTCGAGCAGTTGCAGGTGCAGGCGGTCGAATAGCGAACAGGCGTCATTTCATCGAGTGCAGGCCGATGAGGTTGCCCTCGGTGTCGACGGCATGCCTGGCGCATTGCCTTTCAGCGCGCCGCCACCACTTCGATCTCGACCAGCGCGCCCGGCACGGGCAGTGCCACCACCTGCACCGTGGTCCGCGCCGGCAGGTTGCCCTGGCTGGCTGCGCCGAAGTAGCGCGAGTAGGCCTTCATCAGGCCACCGAAGTCCATGCCGCCACCCTTCGCCGGGTCGCCCACCATGAAGACGTTCATCTTCACGACGTCGGCCATCGTCAGCCCGGATGCAGCGAGCTCCTTCTCGATCCTGGCGAGCACGCTGGCAGTCTGGGTCTCGGTGTCGCCGAGGCGCTCGGTGCTGCCGGCCGGAGCGTCCGGCCTGGCGACATCCGCGAGCGTGCCGCTGACGAAGACGATGCGTGCGGCGCCAGGCACTGCGACGCTGCTGGCGATCGGAAAATCAGGCAGCGACCGGCGCGTGATCGCATCGGCGGCCGGGGCAGTGAACGGCAGCGCAAGCAGCACGCACGTCAACGACGATGCAAGCAATCCACGGTCGAGTACTGTCATCGGACCTCCTGTCGGGCCGGCATGGCCACGCTGCGATGCAAAAGTGCCCGCGGCGACGAAGGACATAGCATACTCAGTCCAGAATAACGCTCGCAGGGGAATCGCCATGGACGCTTCGGGTACGTCGCGCAGGAGTTTCCTGCAGGCTTCCGGCGGCACGCTCGGCATGGCATGGCTCGCGGCCAGCTGGCCGCAGGTCGTCGCTGCAGCCGAACACGCCCATCAGAGGGTCAGCGACACCGCGGATCGCAGCAAGCTTCGGTTGCTCACGCCGGCACAGGCGCGCGACGTCGACGCCATTGCGTCGCAGATCGTCCCGAGCGGCGCCACTCCGGGCGCCCATGAAGCCGGCGTGGTCTATTTCATCGACCAGGTCCATGCGGGGCTCTGGCAGGAGAACGCCGCGGAGTTCGTGGCGAGCCTGACTGAATTCCAGGCGAAGTGCGCCAGGCACCATCCGGGCGTCGCGCAATTTGCGGACCTGTCGTTCGACGACCAGACCGCGTACCTCAAGCACCTCGAGCACACGCCGTTCTTTGGCGGCATGCGGTTCCTGACGGTGCTCGGGCTGCTCGCCCTGCCCTCTTATGGCGGCAACGCGGACAAGCTCGGCTGGAAACTCGTGGGTTTCGTCGACCAGCACGCGTGGCAACCACCGTTTGGCCATTACGACGCCGGGTACGCCGGGTTCGTGCCGTACGCGAAAGTCGCCGAGCAGCCGTCGTGAGCGCGCGCAAGTTCAAGCCGGACGACACCGTCGACTTCGTCGTGGTGGGCTCCGGAGCCGCAGGTGGCGTGATGGCGCGCGAACTGTCGCAGGCCGGGTTCGAGGTGCTGGTGCTCGAGCAGGGGCCGCGCTTCACCGCCGCGGACTTCCGCCACGACGAGCTCGCCTACTGGTTCAACGGCGAGCTCACCAACAAGCTCGACACCAATCCGCAGACGTTCCGCAAGACAGCCGCGGACCAGGCGCAACGTGTCACCGAGTTTCCGGCCGCGTGGTACGCGCCGAACGTCGGCGGCAGCTCGGTGCATTTCACCGCGAATTTCTGGCGCTTCCACGAAGTCGACTTCGACGAGCGCAGCCGGCTCGGCGCAATCCCGGGGACGACTTTTTCGGACTGGCCGATCACGTACGAAGAACTCGAGCCGTACTACACCAAGGTCGAGTGGGAAGTCGGCGTGTCCGGGCTGGCCGGTGCCAGTCCGTTCGACCCGTGGCGCAGCAAGCCGTACCCGATGCCGCCGCTGCCCGTGAAGTCCTCGGGCGTGCTGCTCGAGCGCGGCGCACGCAAGATGGGCTGGCACCCGTACCCGGCGCCGATGGCGATCGCCTCGGTGCCGTACAAGGACCGCGCCGCCTGTGCGCACTGCGGGTTCTGCATCGGGTTCGGCTGCGAAATGCAGGCGAAGTCGTCGACCCTGTACACCATGATCCCGGAGGCCGAGGCCACGGGACGCTGCGAAGTGCGGCCGCTGAGCTACGTGTCGCGCATCGAGACCAACGCGGCAGGTCGCGCGACCGGCGTCGCCTATTTTGACCAGGACAGGCGCGAGCACTTCCAGAAGGCACGTGCGGTCGTCGTCTGCGCCAACGGCGCCGAAACGGCACGGCTGCTGCTGCTGTCGGCCAATGCAAAGTTCCCCGACGGGCTCGCGAATTCGAGCGGCTACGTCGGCACGAACCTGATGTTCAACACCTACGCCCAGATCAACGCGCTGTTCGAGCACGAGCTGAACGAGTTCAAGAGCGCACAGGTCACGCGTGTCGTGCACGACTGGTACGACTGCGACCCGCAGCGCGGTTTTTACGGCGGCGGCGGCATCGATTCGCGCATCGGCCCGATGCCGATTGCGTGGTCGCTGTTCGCGCCACCGCCAGGTCGGACGTGGGGCGCCGGATTCAAATCGCTGCTCGAGGCCCTGCCGCGCGCGATGATCGTCGCGGGTCACGGCACGTCGCTGCCGCTCGCGACCAATCGCATCGACCTCGATCCGGAGCTGAAGGACGCCTGGGGCCTGCCCGCGTTGCGCATGACCTACAAGGACCATCCGGACGACCTGGCGATGGTGCGCTACCTGCAGGATCGTGGCGTCGAGTCCATGCACGCAGCCGGCGCGCTCGAGGTCTGGAAGGAACCGGTCGCCGAATCGACCGGCGGCCCGCACCTGCTGGGGACGGCACGCATGGGCAACGATCCGAGGACGTCGGTCGTCGACAAGTACCACCGGTCGCACGACATCCGCAACCTGTTCGTCTGCGATGGCTCGAGCTTCGTGACGTCCGGGCGCGGGCAACCGACGATGACGATCCAGGCCCTTGCCTTCCGCGCGGGCGATCACATCGCGCAGTTCGCGAGGCGCGGCGAGATCTGACGGTCAGGCGGCGCGCATGCCCTCGAGCCGGCGCGCGATGATCGCCTCGGCTTCGCCCATGATGCGGTCGACCAGCTCGCGGCACGTCGGCACGTCGTGGATCAGGCCAGCGACCATGCCGCACGACCACGCGCCGGCTTCCATGTCACCCTGTTGCATGACTTTGGTGTAGGCCCCGGCCACGTACTCGCGAATGTCGTCGATCGTCGTCGCGGCGCCCTTCTGCCTTTCGATCTCGACCACCTTGTCGACCGCCGTGTTGCGCAGTACGCGCTCGGTGTTGCGCAGCGGCCGCATGATCAGGCGCGTGTCGAGCTCGCTGGCCTGCACCAATGCCTGCTTCACGTTCTCGTGCACCGGCGCTTCCTTCGTGGCGATGAAACGCGTCCCCATGTTCATGCCTTCGGCGCCGAGCGCAAGCGCCGCAACGAGACTGCGCCCGTCCGCCATGCCGCCGGAAGCGACGAACGGAATCTTCAGCACCTCGGCGGCAAGCGGCAGCAGGATGAAGTTCGGCACGTCGTCTTCGCCCGGGTGACCACCGCACTCGAAGCCGTCGACGCTGATGGCGTCGCAGCCGATCTTTTCGGCCTTGAGCGAGTGCCGCACGGAGGTGCACTTGTGAATGACCTTGACGCCGTGCTGCTTCAGCACCGGCAGGTACTGCTCCGGACTGCGGCCCGCGGTCTCGACGATGCGCACGCCGCCTTCGACGATCGCCTCGATGAGCTCGGGGTACGGCGGGTTGGCGAAGGTCGGCAGGAACGTCAGGTTCACGCCAAAGGGCTTGTCGGTCATTTCGTGGCAGCGCTTGATCGCCGCTGCGAGTTTCTCCGGCGTGCCGAGCGTCAGCGCCGTAATCATGCCGAGTCCGCCCGCGTTGGAGACCGCGGACGCGAGTTCGGGCAACCCGACGAAATGCATGCCACCCTGGATGATCGGGTGCTGGATGCCAAAGAGCTCGGTGATGCGGGTCTTCATCAGTGGCCTCGGTTTCCGGTAGAGCCAATCCCGCATTGTCGCTGATTCAGTGACGACGCGCTCGCCCTCGCGGCTGGAGGGCGCCAGTCGCCCGCTCGCGTATCGGACGGCAACCTGTACAGCGCGCACAGGCGACTCGACGTCGCCGGTCGAACTGGCGCCGGCCGTGCGCATTGCCGGCGCACACGCGGCGATGACACGCGAACTGGTCGCCGGCCACACGCTCGTCTACACCTGGCGCGGCACGGACCTGTCGCTCCCGCCGGTCGTCCTGATGGCTCACCACGACGTCGTGCCGGTGACGAGCGAACACCCGCTGCGCCCGGCCTAGTCACGGCCACCACCGACCGCCGCCACCTGACCGGACTGGCCGAGCACATCTATCGCTTCCAGCCGATCGTGGCGTCGATCGGCCAGCTGCAGATGACCCACGGCACGAACGAGCACATGACGCTGGATAACATGCGCCGTACGGCCGAGTTCGACGCGCGCCTGGTTGCGACCGTAGCGCGGTAACCATCCGGGTTATCGTATTGCGCTGCAAACCGGGGCACGGATAATGCTGGTCATGCATCTGCACCCGGCGCACGCGCGTCGGTGACGCACGCGACCATGCCTGGAGGCCTGAATGATGAGAACTCCGCCTGATGACAATTTGGCGGATGACGATCTGGACATCACCGCCAAGCTGCCGATATTGAGCTCGGCGGACATCGTTGACGAGCCAACCGATCTGGACGACGCCACGGGTGCGTACCGGGCGCAGCTGGGCGTGAACGCCGCGCTGGGTGTCGAGGCTGGCGAGCCTCTGGACCTGATGGATGAACTCGCCTCGGTGCGGGACCGGATCGTCGGCCTCGAATCCGCGCTGGCGGAAACCGGGCTCCAACTCACCGAGCTGCAGGCACGCCACGATTCCCTGCAGTCCAGCCATGCCGATTTGCTGAGCCACAGCCTGGCGGCGTCGCGGGATCGTGACCGCCTCGCCGAAGAACGCCGGCTATGGCTGGCAAGCCAGCAACAGCTGCAGGATGAGCTGGAGCAGCAACGTCAGCGTGGCGAAGCGCTGCACGCGGAGTTGCTGGCCGCGCAGCGGCAGTTCGCAGAGCAGCATGCCTCGGCCGCTGCACTGGCGCGCAGCATGGCCCAAGCCCTGGTCGAACGAGACGGTCTGCAGCATTCCGTGGCGACCCGTGAGCAGTGCATTGCCGCGCTGGAAAGCCGCCTCGGTGATACCTCAGCGCAGCTGGCCAGTGCGGTCGCCAATGGCGAATCGCTGGCACAGAGCGTGGTGACACACCAGCAGGAGATCAGCGAACGATCCCGGCAGGCAGCCGGGCTGCAGCGTGACCTGACGCTGGCGGGCGAGCGTATCGAGCAGCTTGTCAGCCAGGTTGAAACCGAAAAATCGCATCGGCGCTCCGCGGAGAATGACAAGGAGCGTCTGAGCCAGACGGTTGCAACCGACCGTGAGACGCTCGAGAACGCGAGCCGTGAACTGTCGGAACGCCAGGCGGAGATCGGCGCCTTGCAGGGCGAACTCAGTCGCGCCGTGATCGAGAATGACCGGTTGGGTCAACAGCTCGCCGAGCGCAACGCCACCCTGGACGCGCGTCAGGAGGTCATCGCCGGCCAGGACCGGGAGTTGCTGGCGCTGCAGGAAGCCCAGGCCACCCTGACGCAGCGTGAGGCAACGCTGCTGGACAGCGTGATGCTGTTGCGCGAGGAGCTGGAACAGCTGCAGTTGCAGCTCCAGCACCGTGACCAGCTGGCGCTGGAGCAGGCACGCGAGCTGGACGGCGTCAACAGCGCCAATCGGGAATTGACCGGGCAGATCGGGCACTATGAACAGACGGTAGTGGCGCAGGCCGAGCGCATTGCCACGTTGTCGGCGACCCTGCAACGCCTGCAGGATGAGAGCGCGCGCCAGGATGATCTACTGCAGGAGGCGCGACGGGACCTGGCGGCCAAGCAACTTGAACAGGGCGCCAGCGCCCGGCAGGTCGAGGCTCTGCAGGTCGAGTTGCACCAGCATGTCGAGGCGATGCAGGCCATTCGTCGCGACATCCATCAGGTGGCGCTGCAGACCCGCAAGAACGAGGGCGAGACGCTGCTCAGGACCCTGACGCGGGACGATGCCGCGGGCGTCACGCACCTGCTCAACAAGAGTTCCATTTCGATCGGCCGTGGCCGTGAATGCGACATCCAGCTGCATGCTGGTTCGGTCAGCCGGTATCACGCGGTTCTCAGGATCAGCCACGACGCCGTCATCTTCGAAGACATGAACAGCACCAATGGCTGCTTCGTCAATGGCCGGCGCATCAAGCGACAGTTGCTCAAGGATGGTGACAGGCTGAAGGTGGGCGACGTACCCCTGCGCTATGGCATCCGCGCCACGCAGGACTGACCAGCTCCAGCGCAGCTTGACGCGAAGGAAGGCGGGGCGTATCCAGTGACGCTGCTGCAGGGTGACCTGCAGCCGGTGTAACGCAGCCATCCATAGTCGCAGGAGGGAACCGGCCATGCCTACGCACCATCAGCATACGGAGCACAAGACCTTTACCCACCCCGACGAGACGCGATCGTTTCCGCACGGCAAAGCGGAAATCCTGAGGATCGGCGACGGCGAAGTCGGCAGGCTGGTGTTCGAGCCAGGCTGGCGCTGGTCGAACGATGTCAAGCCGATCGCCAGGACCCGCAGCTGCGAGGCTCCACATTTCCAGTACCACGTCAGTGGACGCCTCGCGATCCGCATGGACGACGGCACGGAAATCATCGCCGGCCCCGGCGACATCACCTCGCTGCCGAGTGGCCACGATGCCTGGGTGGTCGGCGACGAGCCCGCAGTCGTCGTTGACTGGTTCGGCGCCAGCAATTACGCGAAGGCGCGCTGACGAACCCGGTCCGGCGCCGTGACAGCGGCGCCGGAGCCCGGTCAGACCGGGCCGGTCATGGCCGAGCGCAACGCCCAAAGAACCGGCCGGCATGAGATCCTGACACACCGGCATTAGACGGCAGGACGAGCCTGCGCCGATCATCCGCGCATGAGCCATTCTGTCCGCGACCTCATCGCCGCTGCCAAGTCCTTGATCCGCGAGATCGGCCCGGCCGAGTTGCTCGACCTGCAGAAATTCGGGTGTCCGATCGTCGATGTCCGCGAGCCGGAGGAGTTCGCCGATGGTCACCTGCCCGGGGCGGTCAACATTCCGCGCGGCCTGCTCGAGTTCGAAGTCGACGGTCACCCCGCCGTCAATTACCAGACCGCCGAGGCCCTGGCGCATCGCCAACGACCGGTGGTGCTGTATTGCCTGAGCGGCGGCCGGTCCGCGCTGGCGGCTGAAGCGCTGCTACGGCTGGGTTTCGTCGATCCCATGTCGCTCGAGGACGGGATCCTGGGCTGGGCTGACGCAGGCCATCCGGTGGTCACTCCGGCGACTGCCAACCTGGAAGCGGTGATGCCAAATGGCGGAGAGGGTGGGATTCGAACCCACGATCCCCTTGCGGGGACGCCGGTTTTCAAGACCGGTGCATTCAACCGCTCTGCCACCTCTCCGAGCGGAAACCCATTCTAGCCGGGTGACGCCGGCGTTTGGCGTCAGCCGCGGATAACCTCCGCGCCACCCATGTACTTGCGCAGCGCCGGCGGGATCACGACGCTGCCATCCGCCTGCTGATAATTCTCGAGCACGGCCACGAGCGTGCGACCCACCGCGAGGCCCGAGCCGTTCAGCGTGTGCACCGGCTCCGGCTTGCTGGTCGCGGGATTGCGCCAGCGAGCCTGCATGCGGCGCGCCTGGAACGCCTCGCAGTTCGAGCACGACGAGATCTCGCGATACTTCTGCTGGCCCGGCAGCCACACTTCGATGTCGTAGGTCTTGGCGCTGCCGAAGCCGACGTCGCCCGAGCAGAGCGCGACGACCCGATACGGCAGGTCGAGACCCTGCAACACCTTCTCGGCGTTGCCGACGAGCATTTCCAGTTCCGCGTAAGAATCGTCGGGCTTGACGATGTGCACGAGTTCGACCTTCTCGAACTGGTGCTGGCGGATCATGCCGCGCGTGTCCCTGCCGTAGGAGCCGGCTTCGCTGCGGAAGCACGGCGTGTGCGCGGCGTAGCGCCGCGGCAGCGTGTTCGCCTCGAGGATCGATTCACGCGCGAGGTTCGTCACCGGCACTTCCGCGGTCGGGATCAGGAAGAACTCCATGTCGCCCGAGGTCACCCGGAACAGGTCCGCCTCGAACTTGGGCAGTTGCCCTGTGCCGACCAGCGCGCTGCGCGCAACGAGATAGGGCGCGTAGATCTCGGTGTAGCCGTGCTCGCCGGTGTGCAGGTCGAGCATGTACTGGATCAGCGCGCGGTGCAGGCGCGCGAGCCCGCCTTTCAGCACCACGAACCGTGCGCCGGAAATCCTGCCCGCTGCTTCGAAATCCATCGCGGTGCTGGCGAGCTTCTCGCCGATGGCGACGTGATCCAGTGGCGCGAAGTCGAACGGACGCGGCGTGCCCCAGCGACGCACTTCGACGTTGTCGGTTTCGTCGCGACCGTTGGGCACGCTCTCGTGCAGCATGTTCGGCAGGCCTAGGACGAGTTCGTCGAACTCCGCCTGGACGTCCGCCAGCTCCTGGTCGAGACCTGCCATCCGGTTGCCGAGTTCTTCGCCCGCGGCCAGCAGCGAAGCGATGTCCTGCCCCTGGGCCTTGGCTTTCCCTACATTCTTCGCATGCGCATTGCGGGCCGCACGCACCTCATCCGCGGCAACCTGGGCGGCCTTGCGGCGGTCCTCGAGCGCCTGGAAGCGCGCGACGTCGAGCGTGAAGCCGCGACGCGCGAGGTTCGCGGCTACAGCGGCAGGATCGGAACGAAGCAGGCGGGCGTCGAGCATGGCGAGCAGCGGGAAGGTTCTGGAAAGCGCGAATTGTAGCCGAGATCAGCCGCGCTTCAGTGACCGGAACCGCTCCAGGGCTTCCGCGATCCGGATCTCGAGCCCCCGCGGCACGGGCTCGTAATAGCGCACTGGCTCCATCGCGTCTGGAAAATACTTCTCCTCCGCCGCATAGCCCTCGGGCTCGTCGTGCGCGTAGCGATAGCCTTCACCGTAGCCCAGTCCTTTCATGAGCCGGGTGGGAGCGTTGCGCAGGTGCAGCGGGACGTCGAGCGTGCCGTTCTTCTGCGCATCCGCCATGGCTGCCTTGTAGGCCACATAGACGGCATTGCTCTTGGCCGCGACGGCCATGAACACGACGGCCTGGGCGAGCGCGAGTTCGCCTTCCGGGCTGCCGAGCCGCTCGTAAGCCTCTGCGGCCTCGAGCGCGAGTTGCAGCGCGCGGGGGTCGGCGTTGCCGATGTCTTCCGACGCCATCCGGATCACGCGCCGGCACACGTAGCGCGGATCGCACCCGCCGTCGAGCATGCGGCAGAGCCAGTACAGCGCCGCATCGGGATCGGTGCCACGCACGGCCTTGTGCAGCGCTGAAATCTGGTCGTAGAACTGCTCGCCCTTCTTGTCGAAGCGTCGATACCCGCCGGCGGAGACTTCGCCGGCGATCTCCTCGGTGAGGGTGCCGGCGCCTGCACGCGCGAGATCCGCTGCGACCTCGAGCAGGTTCAGCGCCCGGCGCGCATCGCCGTCCGCCGCCCGTGCGAGCGTAGCGATCGCGTCGTCGTCAGCCTTCACGGCCTCGGCACCGGCCGAGAATTCGCGTTCGAGCGCGCGGCGCAGGACCTGCTGGATGTCGTCGACCGTGAGCGAGCGCAGCACGTACACGCGGGCACGGGACAGCAGCGCGCTGTTGATCTCGAACGACGGGTTCTCGGTCGTGGCGCCGATGAAGCAGACGGTGCCGTCTTCGACGTACGGCAGGAAGGCATCCTGCTGCGACTTGTTGAAGCGATGCACCTCGTCCAGGAAGAGGACCGTGCGCCGGCCGCTGCCCGCGCGCATCTGCTGCGCCTGTTCGACGGCAGCGCGCACGTCCTTCACGCCGGCCATCACGGCCGAAAGCGCGAGGAACTCGGAATCGCAGGTTTTCGCGACCAGGCGTGCGAGCGTGGTCTTGCCGGTGCCGGGCGGCCCCCACAGGATCATCGAGTGCAGGCTGCGGCCTTCGAGCAGGCGGCGCAGCGGTTTGCCCGGCGCGAGCAGGTGCGACTGGCCGATGAACTCGTCCAGGCTCGCGGGCCGCATGCGGTCGGCGAGCGGACGGAAAGGCGTCACCTCAGCCACGACTCGATCCGTTGCGTCCAGCCACCGGTCAACAGCGCGGCCAGCAACAGTCCTGCCGCGACGCCGGCGGTATTCGCCGCCATGTCGTAAACGTCGGCGGTGCGACCAGCCTGCATGAGGTACTGCCCGGCTTCCATCGCAGCCCCCAGGATCAGCAGCGTCACCGCAACCATCCACCAGCGTGGACGGGCAAAAAGACCCGTGAACCACACGGCGAGAAACAGGTAGGTGCCGAAATGCTCGACCTTGTCGAAGCCTTGCGGCACTTCCCCGCCGAGCGCGGTCTGCAGGCTGCCCCAGACGACGCCGAGGACGAGGACGACGCTCGCAGCGATCCAGAACGGTCGATAGCGGAGGTTGAGCATCGGTATCCCGTCAGGCAGGCTGGCCACGCGGCGGCGTCCAGCCGTCAACGTGCTGCCGCCTCGCCAATCACGTCGGCACCGTCCGGCGGCACGAATCGGAACAGCGAATCGTCGAGCGCGGCGCCGCGCTTGACCCGCGAGAATTCGATGGTGGTGGTCTGCCGGAGCTTGTCGACCAGTTCCATCGCGACGAGTTCATTGCGACCGTCGAAGCCCAGGCTCACGCGCTCGAAATCCGAACCCTGCTGCTTCGGCGCCAGCCGGTACCACGTCAGGCCCTGCTGCTGTTCGACGGGTCCGGCCGTGAACGCGTCGCCGACCTTGCCGGAGCCCGACAGCAACATCGCGGGCGTGGCACCGAGCCCCTGCGCGAGCGTGCGCACGGTAACCTGCTCGAGATCGGGATCGTACAGCCAGAGCTTCCTGCCGTCGGCGACGATCGTCTGCGCGTACGGCTGCTGGTAGTCCCAGCGGAAGCGGTTCGGACGGGAAATCGACAGCGTGCCCGTCGCGCGCTCGGTGACCTGGCCCTGCTTGTCCTGCACGACCTGGACGAAGTCAGCCGTCAGCGTACTCAACCGGGCGAGGTATGCATCGACGCGCGCGATCGAGTCGGCCGCGAACCCTGCGATCGGGACGAGCAGCAGCGTGAGCAACGCTGCAGCCCTCACCTGCGCGAGGATCATGTTCAGTCGACCTCGGGCGGCGGCGGCGCCAGGACGTCACGAGAACCGTTGGTGTTCAACGGTCCGACGAGACCCGCGGCCTCCATCGCCTCGATCATGCGGGCGGCACGGTTGTAGCCGATCTTGAGGCGCCGCTGCACGCCCGAGATCGAGGCCTTGCGGCTCTCGGTGACGATCCTGACCGCCTCGTCGTACAGCGCGTCCTGCTCGGCGTCGCCGCCTTCGCCGCCCTCGCCCTCCTCGCCCGGCAAGCCTGGGATCGGCAGCGACGGACCGTCGAGGATCTCGTCGATGTAGATCGGCGCCGAATGCGTGCGCAGCGACGACGCGACCTTGTGGACTTCCTGGTCGGACACGAACGCGCCGTGCACGCGCACCGGGTGCGAGGTGCCAGGCTGCAGGAACAGCATGTCGCCGTGACCGAGCAGGCTCTCGGCGCCGCTCTGGTCGAGAATCGTGCGCGAGTCGACCTTGGCCGACACCTGGAAGGCGATGCGCGTCGGGATGTTCGCCTTGATCAGGCCGGTGATCACGTCGACCGACGGCCGCTGCGTCGCGAGGATCAGGTGGATGCCGGAAGCGCGAGCCTTCTGCGCGAGGCGCGCGATCAGCTCCTCGACCTTCTTGCCGACGATCATCATCATGTCGGCGAGTTCGTCGACGATCACGACGATGAACGGCAGCGGTTCGCAGAACGGCACGGTCGCCGGGTCGCCGCCCGGCGGCAACCGCTTCATTTCCAACGGATCCTTGATCGGCGTGCCCGCGTCGGTCGCGTCCTTGACCTTGCGGTTGTAGCCCGCCAGGTTGCGCACGCCGGCGGCGGCCATCAGCTGATACCGCCGCTCCATCTCCGCGACGCACCAGCGCAGCGCGTTGGCCGCCTGCTTCATGTCGGTGACGACCGGCGCCAGCAGGTGCGGAATGCCCTCGTACACCGAGAGCTCGAGCATCTTCGGGTCGATCATGATCAGCCGCACGTGCTCGGGCGTCGACTTGTAGAGCAGCGACAGCACCATCGCGTTGACCGCGGTGGACTTGCCCGAACCCGTGGTGCCGCCGACCAGCAGGTGCGGCATGCGGCCGAGGTCGGCCACGACCGGGCTGCCGCCGATGTCCTTGCCGAGCACCAGCGCGATCGGCGAGGCCATTTCGTCGTAAGCCTTCGACTTGATGATCTCGCCGAGCGTGACCATCTCGCGCGTCTCGTTCGGGATCTCGAGGCCCATCGTCGACTTGCCCGGGATGATCTCGACGACACGCACGCTGATTGCTGAGAGAGCGCGCGCCAGGTCCTTCGCGAGGTTGGAGATCTGCGCCACTTTCACGCCCGGCGCCGGACGCAGCTCGAAACGCGTGATGACCGGGCCCGGATGCACCTCGACGACTTCGGCTTCGACGCCGAAATCGCGCAGCTTCAATTCGACCAGGCGCGACATGGCTTCGAGCGCTTCGGCGGAATAGCCGCCGACTCGCGCGGGCGGGTCGTCCAGCAGTGACAGCGCGGGCAATGCCGCGGCACCCGGCCGCTCGAACAGCGCCACCTGCTTTTCCTTCTCGACACGCTCGCTCTTCTCGACCTTCGGCGCGGGCGACTCGATCTTCGGCGGCTTGCGCTCGGCGACTTTCTTCTGCTCTTCGCGCACGACGACTTCGCGCGCCTGCCGCACTTCCTTGCCGATGCTCTGGTCGCGACGCTCGGACAGGCGCTCGCGCACGAACGAGAACCCATGCAGCACC
This sequence comes from Pseudomonadota bacterium, assembly GCA_016705325.1. GTDB lineage: Bacteria > Pseudomonadota > Gammaproteobacteria > Steroidobacterales > Steroidobacteraceae > RPQJ01. Next base: position 20,197 of record JADIYJ010000012.1, read on the forward strand.
AGGGTGCCGACCGCGTCCATGACGTTGAACCACGACAGGCCGGTGGCGAGCGAGACCGAACCGAGCCAGACCGCGAACAGCAGCAGTGTCGCGCCGAGGAAGCTCATCGAAGTGGCGAGGCCCTCGCCGAGCAGCGAGCCGACGACTCCGCCGGCCGTGTTGGGGAAGCCGGCACCGGAGAAGTGCAGCGTGGCAAGACCGCAGCTGCTCGCGAGCGCCAGGAAGAATCCCAGTCCGCGGAACGAGGCCGAGCGACGGTCGACCGGCTCGCGGCTGCCGCGCTCCCGGAAGAGGTGGTAGCCCGCAATGCCCAGCATGATCGGGAACAGGTAGGCCGGCAGGCCGAACAGCACGAAGAACAGGTCGGACAGCCAGGCGCCGAACGGGCCGATCAGGTTGGTGACCGGGCCGGGCTGACCGGTCGAGGAAAAGGCGGGATCCGCGCGGTCGTAACTGACGAGCGAGGCAAACAGGATCAGTGCCAGCGCACCGAAGATCCAGAGCGCGCTCTCGCGCAGTCCGCGGGCCACGTGGGCCGCCTGGTCGCCGCCGTCGGCACGCTTTGCTTCCGCCTTAGCCAAATCTCATCACCTGATAGTTCAAGAGTCGCACGTAACCCGTTGGTTTACATAAGGCTACCGCCAATGGAGGCATGCCGCCACCCCGAAAACAGGGGAACCACCTATTTCAAAAAAATGGGGGGGCCCCCGCCTCACCCTGGGGAGGGAAGGTGGCGATTTTCGGAATGCGCATGGGCGCAGTACCTGCGGTGCTTTCCGTCGGTCGGTGAGAGGCTTACCATGCCGCGCCTTCGACGGCGCAATGCGCAATTTTCGCGCAAGGAATTATACATGAGCGACCCACGCCACTCGCGGCTGATCATCCTGGGATCCGGTCCCGCCGGCTACTCAGCGGCAGTTTATGCAGCGCGGGCCAATCGCAAGCCGCTGCTGATCACGGGCATGGAACAGGGCGGCCAGCTCATGACGACGACCGAGGTCGACAACTGGCCCGGCGACCCGCACGGCCTCACCGGCCCGGGCCTGATGGAACGCATGCGCGAGCACGCCGAGCGTTTCTACACCGAAATCCTGATGGACCACATCAGCGAGGTGGACTTCAGCAAGCGCCCGCTGCTGTTGCGGGGCGATCGCGGCGATTACACCTGCGACGCGCTGATCGTCGCGACGGGTGCGAGCGCGCAGTACCTGGGCCTCGAGTCAGAGGAAAAGTTCAAGGGACGCGGCGTCTCCGCCTGCGCCACCTGCGACGGTTTCTTCTTCCGCGGCCAGCGTGTTGCAGTCGTCGGTGGCGGCAACACGGCCGTCGAAGAAGCGCTGTACCTGTCCAACATCGCGTCGCACGTCACGCTCATCCACCGCCGCGACACGCTGCGCTCCGAGAAGATCCTGCAGGACCACCTGTTCGAGCGGCAACGCGCGGGGGCGGTCGACATCGTCTGGAACCACACGGTCGACGAAGTGCTCGGCGACGAGTCGGGCGTCACGGGCGTGCGCGTCGCCGCCACCGACGGTTCGGGCATGCGCGACATCGCCGTTGCCGGCCTGTTCATTGCGGTCGGTCACCTGCCGAACACGCAGATCTTCGCGGGGCAGCTCGACATGAACGGCGGCTACATCGTGGTGAAGTCGGGGACGGCGGGTGGCGCGACGGCGACGAGCGTGCCAGGCGTCTTCGCCGCGGGCGACGTGGCCGATCACGTCTATCGCCAGGCGGTCACCTCGGCCGGCACCGGCTGCATGGCGGCGCTCGACGCGGACAAGTACCTGGACGCCGTGGATGCCGCTGCTGCCCACTGACGCGCCGTGCCGCTGAAGGCCGCGGTCATTGGTCGCATCGCCGAGGTCGCCGCCCTCGACTGGGACGCGCTCGACCGGTCCGGCCACCCGTTCCTGAAGCACGCATTTCTCGATGCCCTCGAAGCCACCGGCTGCGTCGGTGCCGACTCGGGCTGGATTCCCGCGCACCTCGTGCTGCGGGACTCGCGCAGCGGCAAGCTCGTCGCTGCCGTGCCGCAGTACCTGAAGACCCACTCGTGGGGCGAGTTCGTGTTCGACTGGAGCTGGGCCCAGTCGTACCAGCGCTCGGGCCTCGAGTACTACCCGAAGCAGCTGTCGGCGATTCCGTTCACGCCGGTGACGGGGCCACGTCTACTGCTGTCCGGCGCTGACGACGCGCAGGTGGAACTGCGCGAGCAGCTGGCCGCCCTGCTGCTCGAGTCGGCGCGACACGCGGCCGCTTCGGGCGCGCACGTCAACTTCACGCTCGACCAGGACCAGGCGGTGCTCGAGCGCGCGGGATTCATGCGCCGGCACGATTGCCGCTTTCTCTGGCACAACCGCGGCTATCGCAGCTTCGACGATTTCCTCGCGACGTTTCGCGCCGACAAGCGCAAGAAGGCCAAGCGCGAACGGCGCAAGGTCGCGGAGTCCGGCATTGCATTCCGGTCGCTGGCCGGCGAAGACATCGACGCCGGCCTGTGGCACACGATCTTCGGCTTCTCCGAGCGCACGTTCCTGCGCCATGGCAACGGGCACTACCTCAACGTCGAGTTCCTGCTGCGGGTCTCGGCGGCACTGCCGGGTTCGGTCGTCGTGAAAGTCGCCGAACGTGCCGGCACGCCGGTTGCAGCCGCCATCTTTTTCGCAGGTGGCGGCTGGCTCTATGGCCGCTACTGGGGCTCGGCGGTGCAGGAGGATTCGCTGCACTTCGAAGCCTGCTACTACCAGGGCATCGAGCACTGCATCGAACACGGCCTGCAGTTCTTCGACCCGGGAACCCAGGGTGAACACAAGCTCGCGCGCGGCTTCGAGCCGACGCGCACGACGTCGGCGCACTGGCTCGAGCACGCCGGCTTTCGCAACGCAGTCGCGCGCTATCTCGAGCGCGAGCGGGCGGCCGTCGACGATTACATCGAAGCTGCCCGCCAGCACGTGCCTTTCCAGCGCGCAACGGCGGCGACGCCAGATCCGATGAGTGACGCGACTGCGGCGGGCGCGGATCCCGCAACGCCATGATTCCCTGGCTCAAACCGACCGACCCGCCCGAAGCCTTTCCGCCGGTCACGAGCGCGCTGACCGATCCCGACGGCCTGCTCTGCGTCGGCGGCGACCTGCGCCCGCAACGACTGCTGGCGGCCTATCGCCGCGGCATCTTTCCCTGGTACTCCGAGGGCCAGCCCATCCTGTGGTGGTCACCCGATCCGCGCATGGTGCTGTTCCCCGACGAGTTCAAGGTCGCGCGGAGCCTCGGCAAGGTCTTACGCAACCGCGGGTTCCGCGTCACGTTCGACACCTGCTTCGACTCGGTGACCGCGCAGTGTGCCGGCAGCGGCACCCGCTCGCGCGAAGGCACGTGGATTTCGCCCGCGATGCGGGCCGCATACGGCGAACTGCGCCGACTCGGGCACGCGCACTCGGTCGAAGCCTGGCTCGACGAACGTCTCGTCGGCGGCCTGTACGGACTGCTGCTCGGCCGGATCTTTTTCGGCGAGTCGATGTTCAGCACCGTGACCGACGCCAGCAAGGTTGCGCTGCACGGACTCGTGCATTGGTTGCGGCAGCGCAACGTGGCGTTGATCGACTGCCAGGTCGCCAGCGAACACCTGTTCACGCTCGGCGCGCGGCTGATTCCGCGCGCCGACTTCATCGCGCAACTCGAACGCGGGATTCCGGCCCACGCTCCGGACACCTCCAGCGGCGAAGTGCGCTGACGCAGCGCCTGGCCGGCCGCGATTCGGCGCGTCCCGGGTCGACGTGCCACCCGTTCACGCGACGTCGCAATCGCCGCCACAGGGGCGGGTTCGCATTGCTTTCAAACGGGCCTTTATGCAGAATTCGCGCGACTTTTGCGGTGCTTGAGAAGGTGCATGTCGAAGGAAGAGGCGATCCAGATGGAAGGCCGCGTGGTCGAAACGCTGCCCAACACGACGTTCCGCGTGCAACTGCAGAACGGTCATCTCGTGACGGCTCACATCTCCGGCAAGATGCGCAAGAACTACATCCGCATCCTGACGGGCGACACCGTCACCGTCGAAATGACGCCGTATGACCTGACCAAGGGTCGAATCGTCTATCGCGGTCGCTGAGCGTCCTGCGGCACCCGTCCGGTCGTGCGCCGGCGGGTCGTTGGGTTGCTGAAAGCCGGCTTTGCCGGCTTTCGTTTCTGGCCCGAACGAGGACGAGCAGGAGCCCGGACGTGAAGGGCCTCCGGTTCAGAGTCTGGCGAGCGGAAAGGCAGGCACGCTCGCCAGACTCTGAACCGGAAGCCAGCCCTGACGGCCCGCGCCTGAGCGTCACGTCGGGCCAGAACGAACAGCGGCAATAGCGGATGTGCTTTTCAGGCCCGACGATCCGCACGGCGCACGCAGCCGGTCGGGTGCGGAGGCCCTCAGCGTCGGGTGGGGGTGCGCACTGCGACGAGCCAGCAGGACGCTGATTTGGGTGCGCAGGCTCAGGCCGCCCTGCCCTCGATGACGGTGCTGCAGTCGATCACGCACGCAGTGAGTCCGCACGCTACTCGAGGACCTTCCCCAAGTCTGCGTGCGCCGTGCGACCTTTTCCGCCTCCGCGGAAAAAGGTGCCCAGGCGCGTGCTGTCATGCCTGCGGTCCGGTTCTCTTTCCGGCGAGCGTGTCTGCCTTTCCGCTCGCCGGAAAGAACACCGGACCGCAGGCATGGACCGTCACCGCCCTTCGGGCAACCTCCCCGCTGCAGCGGGCGAGGTGAGATGCGACGCACACGCCACCGGGCAGGTTACTCGAGCAACGCAGGCTCATCCGCGCTGCGGCACTCGACCTTCAGCGCATCGTCCTCGCCGACGCTCACGAAGGCATGCCCGCCATGCTCCAGGCTGCCAAACAGCAGCTCTTCCGCGAGCGGCCGCTTGATGTGCTGCTGGATGATGCGGACCATCGGCCGGGCGCCCATCTTCGGGTCGTAGCCGCGCCTGGCGATCCAGCCGCGGGCGTCCTCGTCAATGTGCAGCTGCACGCCCTTCTGCTCGAGCTGCGCCTCGACTTCGACCAGCAGCTTGTCGACCACGCGCTGGATCGTCCGCTCGTCGAGCGGCCCGAACTGCACCACGGCATCGAGCCGGTTGCGGAACTCCGGCGCGAACATCTTCCTGATCGCTTCCATGCCGTCGCTCGCATGGTCCTGCGTGACGAAGCCAACCGACGTGCGGCTCATGTCCGCGGCACCCGCGTTGGTCGTCATGACGATGACGACGTGGCGGAAGTCCGCCTTGCGGCCGTTGTTGTCGGTGAGCGTGCCGTGGTCCATGACCTGCAGCAGCAGGTTGAACACGTCCGGGTGCGCCTTCTCGATCTCGTCGAGCAGCAGCACGCAGTGCGGGTGCTTGGTGATCGCTTCGGTCAGCAGGCCGCCCTGGTCGAAACCGACGTAACCCGGCGGCGCGCCGATCAGCCGCGAGACCGTGTGCCGCTCCATGTACTCGGACATGTCGAAGCGCACGAGTTCGACGCCGAGCGTCAGCGCGAGCTGTCGCGTCACTTCCGTCTTGCCGACGCCCGTCGGCCCGGCGAACAGGAACGAACCCACCGGCTTGCGCTGGTCGCCGAGGCCCGAGCGCGCCATCTTGATCGAAGACGACAGCGTGTCGATCGCCTTGTCCTGGCCGTAGATCACCAGCTTCAGGTTGCGCTCGAGGTTCTTCAGCACGTCGCGGTCGTTGCTCGACACGGTCTTCGGCGGGATGCGCGCGATGCGCGCGACGACGTCCTCGATCTGTTCGACCGTCACGAATTCGGCGCGCTGGTCGGCCGGCTTCAGCCGCTGTCGTGCGCCCGCCTCGTCGATCACGTCGATCGCCTTGTCGGGCAGGTGCCGGTCGTTGATGTGGCGGGCAGAAAGCTCCGCCGCCGCCTTCAGGGCCTCGTCGGCGTACTTGACGCCGTGGTGCTCCTCGAAGCGCGCGCGCAGGCCATGCAGGATCTCGATGGTTTCCGCGACCGTGGGCTCGACCACGTCGATCTTCTGGAAGCGGCGCGTGAGCGCGTGGTCCTTCTCGAAGATGCCGCGGTACTCCTGATACGTGGTCGAACCGATGCAGCGCAGCTCGCCGTTCGCCAGCGCAGGCTTGATCAGGTTGGACGCGTCCATCACGCCACCCGAGGCGGCGCCCGCGCCGATCACGGTGTGGATCTCGTCGATGAACAGGATCGCGCCCGGCTGCTTCCTGATCTCGGCGAGCACGCCCTTCAGGCGCTTCTCGAAATCGCCGCGGTACTTGGTGCCGGCGATCAGCGAGCCCAGGTCGAGCGAGTAGACGGTGCTGCCCGCCAGCACGTCGGGCACCTTGCCCTCGACGATCATGCGCGCCAGTCCTTCCACCAGCGCGGTCTTGCCCACGCCGGCCTCGCCCACGTACAGCGGGTTGTTCTTGCGGCGGCGGCAGAGGATTTCGACGGTGCGCTCGATTTCGAGCGCGCGGCCGATCAGCGGATCGATGCGGCCTTCCTGCGCGAGCTGGTTCAGGTTGGTCGCGTACTTCTCGAGCGCCGAGGCGCCTTCCGCGTCGCGCTCCGATTCGGTCTGCGCCGGCGCGTCCTCGGCCGGGCGCGGCGCGTCCTCGGACTTCGACAGACCGTGGGAGATGAAATTGACGACGTCGAGGCGCGAGATCTCCTGCAACCCGAGCAGGTAGGCCGCGTGCGAGTGCTTTTCACTGAAGATCGCGACCAGCACGTTGGCGACCGCGACTTCCTTCTTGCCGCTGGACTGGACGTGGAACACGGCCCGCTGCAGCACGCGCTGGAAACCAAGCGTAGGTTGCACCTCGCGGTCGTCGTCCTGCTTCAGGCGCGGGGTAGTCTGGTCGACGAAATCCTTGAGTTCGTTGCGCAGGCGCGTGGCGTCGGCGCCGCAGGCACGCAGGATTTCACGGACCTTGGGCGTGTCGATGATCGCCAGCAGCAGGTGCTCGACCGTCATGAATTCATGCCTGGCTTCCCGGGCGCCCTGGAAGGCCTCGTTCAGGCAGATCTCGAGTTCGCTGCTCAACACGGGTTCAGGCCTCTTCCATGGTGCAGAGTAACGGGTGCTGGTGCTGCCGGGCGTAGGTGGTGACCTGCGCGACCTTGGTTTCCGCGATTTCGAAGGTGTACACGCCGCATACTCCCTTGCCCCTGGTGTGGACCTCCAGCATCACCCGCGTGGCCGTGGTGCGGTCCAACCCGAAAATGTGTTCGAGCACGTCCACCACGAATTCCATCGGGGTGTAGTCGTCGTTCAGGAGCACGACCTGGTAGAGGGGGGGCCGCCTGGTCTGCGGCCGGGCCTCCTCCACGATCAGACCATGGCCCTGCTGTGTATGTTCCTCGCTCATCGCCCGCCTGCAGCAACCGAAAGACCTATATAGGGCCACCCCCCGTCCCTGACAAGCAGCGGGGCTGACTTCGTGAGGTCGCTACCAGACTGCCGAAAACGAGAGGTGGTCATCCGTCTGGCACGCAACTGCCTTGAGAGCCTGTCGTCCAAGTCCGTATGATGCCGTATCCCGTGGAACGGCCTTGCCGGACGGCCACTTACCAGAGACCTGATGCAACTGCCCCTGAGCGTGAATGAGCGTTTTGGCCGGATCGCCTCGGTCGCCCAGGGCGCCCGGGCCGATGGGTGGCAGAAGCTCCTGCCGCTGGCCGTTTCCGCCTTGCTGGTCGTCCTGCTCGCCTGGCAGCTGGTGCAGCTTACATGGACCCTGCTCGGGGCCCGCAGCGGCGTTGCACCCACGACGAATGCTGCCGCCGTCATCGCGCCGCCCCCGGCCCGTACCGTGGACGTGGGCGCGATCGTCAACGCGCACCTGTTCGGCGAAGCCAATGCTCCCACCGCGGGCTCGACCGACCCGAATGCCGTGGCCGCCTCGCAGATGCCCCTGGTGCTGGTCGGCACGATCGCCAACACCGATCCCACGCTCGGGTACGCCATCATCGGCGAAAACGCGACGGCGGCGAAGGTGTACGCGGTCGGCAAGACGATTACGGGCGGCACCAAGCTCCATTCGGTTTTCCCGGACCGGGCTATCCTCGACCGGGGCGGCAGACTCGAGGCCCTGATGCTGCCCAAGAAGTTCCAGGGCGGCGGCATGTCCGCCGGGACGCAGGCCAGCGCCGGCCAGGCCGACCCGATGCTCGGCGACCGGCTGCGGCAGCTGGCGACGTCCAACCCGGCGGCCATTACGGACATCCTGCGTCCGCAGCCCGTCTTTGCGAACGGCCAGCAGCGCGGTTACCGGATCTACCCGGGCCGCAATCGCAGCCAGTTCAACCGGCTCGGACTGCTGCCCGGCGACCTCGTTACGGCCATCAACGGCACGCCGCTCGACGACGCCTCGCGCGGCATGGACATCCTGCAGACCATGAACACCGCCTCGGCGGTCACCATGACCGTCGAACGCAACGGCGAAACGGTCCAGGTCAACGTGAACAATGCCCAGATCGCCGCCGACGCGGCGGCGGCGGCGGCCCTGCCGGAGGCGATTCCGGTCAATGAAGTGCCGGACAAGTCCGGCAGTTCGGCGGAGTGACGATGACGCACAAGCTGTTCCAACGATCCACGCGGCTGGCCGCCATCGGCCTCGCGCTGTTGCTGACGGTGGGAACCGTCCCCACGCCTGCCGCGGCGCAGGCGCAAGGCTCGATCACGCCCAACTACAAGGACGCCGATCTCTCGCAGATCATCGAGGCGGTCAGTGCCGTGACCGGCAAGAACTTCATCGTCGATCCGCGCGTCAAGGCGCAGGTGACGATGCTGTCGTCCACGCCGATGACGCCGAACGCGTTCTACGAGGCGTTCCTCTCGATCCTGCAGGTGCACGGCTTCGTCGCGGTGCCCTCGGGCGACACGATCAAGATCATCCCCGACGCCAACGCGCGGCAGGTGCCGGCCAACGACCTGCCCGGTCGCGTCAGCTCGACGTCCGACGAGATCGTCACGCAGGTGGTCGCGGTCAAGAACGTGAGCGCAGCGCAACTGGTGCCGATCCTGCGCCCGCTGATCCCGCAGTACGGCCACCTTGCGGCCTACCCGGCCTCCAACATGCTGATCATCTCGGACCGCGCGTCGAACGTGAACCGGATCGTGCGCATCATCCAGCGCATCGACCAGCAGGGTGACGAGGCGGTGGACGTCGTCCAGCTGCAGCACGCAGGCGCGGCGGAGGTCGTGCGCATCATCAACAGCCTGTACACGGGCGCCGGGGCCGCGGGCGAAGGCGCCGGCATGCCGCAGGTCAAGATCATCGCCGACGAGCGCACCAACAGCGTGCTGATCAGCGGCGAAGCGTCGCAGCGCCTGCGCCTGAAGACGCTGGTCGCACACCTCGACACGCCGCTGCAGTCGGGCGGCGACACGCAGGTGCGTTACCTCAAGTATGCCGATGCCGAGAAGCTCTCGCAGAAGCTGCGCGAACAGATCCAGGGCATTGCCGCCGCGGCGATGCCGGCGGGTGCGGCAGGAGGTGGCGCGGCCGCGCCGACCCTGTCCAGCAGCGGCGGCGACAAGAGCGTCGCCATCTGGGCCGAGCCGCAGACGAATGCGCTGGTCGTCACGGCGCCGCCGAAGGTCATGCGCTCGATCATGGCCATCGTCGATCGCCTCGACATCCGCCGCGCGCAGGTGCTGGTGGAAGCGATCCTCGTCGAAATGTCGGCCGACAAGGCGATGGACCTCGGCGTGAACTGGTTGATTGCCGAAACCGACTCCAACGGCAACTCGCTGCCGGCGGGAGGCTTCGTCCAGCCCGTGGACGGCACCGGCATCGGCCAGATCATCCAGGGCGTGCTGAAACCCGAGGCCATCGCCGGCCTGCCGAGCGGCCTGACGATGGGCCTCGGCCAGATCGTCACGGGCGGCACCAGCTGGGCGGCGCTGATCCGCGCCGTGGGCGGCATAGGCAACACGAACATCATTGCGACACCCTCGATCGTCACGCTCGACAATGAAGAGGCCGAGATCAAGATCGCGCAGGAAGTGCCGTTCGTCACCGGCCAGTACACGAACCAGGGCGTCCCCGGCACCGGCGGAGTCGTCAACCCGTTCCAGACCATCCAGCGCGAGGAAGTCGGCAACATCCTCAAGATCACGCCGCAGATCAACGAAGGCAGCTCCGTGCTGCTCAAGATCTCGCAGGAGGCCTCGAGCATCGCGGCGAGTTCGCAGCAGGTCAGCACCAACGACCTGATCACGAACAAGCGCACGATCACGACCAACGTCATGGTCGAGGATGGCGGCATCATCGTGCTCGGCGGCCTCATTTCCGACGAAGTGCGCGAGAGCAAGTCGCAGGTGCCGTTCCTGGGCTCGATCCCGCTCATCGGCGAGCTGTTCAAGACGCGCAGCGTCGACAAGGTGAAGACCAACCTGATGGTGTTCATCCGTCCGCGCATCCTGCGCGACGGCACCGATGCCGCCATCGAGAGCAACGCCAAGTACAACTACATCCGCAAGCAGCAGGTCGATCGCAACGACGGTCGCGTGCCGCTGATGCCGGGCGAGCGCCAGCCGACGCTGCCGCCGCTCGAACAGCTGGTGCCGCCGGAGCTGTTGAATCCTGCCCGCCAGGCCGTCGCGCCCACCGCCACCCCGGCCGAACGCATGCAAGGTTCGAGTTCGGGCACGTCCGCAAGCGATCCGACCACGGGCATGACCGAACCGGTGGCGCCAACCGCACCGTTCGGCGTGCCCTCGACCGCACCACTGCCCCCACCGCAACCGCCTCCCGGAACCAATCCGTGAGCACTACGGCCACCGACGAAGCGATCCTGGCTGCGGCTGGCAGGGTCACCGATCCCGTCCGCCCGCTGCCGTTCGCTTTCGCCAAGCGTCATGGCGTGATGGTCCGCGACCTTGCGGAGGACAGCGCCGACGTGGTCGTGCGCGACGGTGCCTCGCCGCTCGCGCTGGCCGAAGTGCGGCGGCACCTGCGCCGGCCGCTCAAACTCGAACGCGTCAACGTCGAGCGCTTCGACCTGCTGCTGCGCGAAGCCTACGAGGCCGGGTCAGGCACGACGATGGACGCGATGGGCGGGCTCGACGAGGAAACCGACCTCGCCAACCTCGCCCAGGACATCCCCGAACAGTCCGACCTGCTCGAGAGCGAGGATGAGGCCCCGGTCATCCGCCTGATCAACGCGCTGCTCACGCAGGCGGTGAAGGAGAACGCGTCCGACATCCACGTCGAACCGTTCGAGAACCGGCTCGTGGTCCGCTTCCGCATCGACGGCGTGCTGCGGGAAGTGCTGCAGACCAAGCGCGCGGTCGCGCCGCTGATCGTCTCGCGCATCAAGGTCATGTCGCGGCTCGACATCGCCGAAAAGCGCCTGCCGCAGGATGGCCGCATCTCGCTGCGCATCGCCGGTCGCGCGGTGGACGTCCGTGTCTCGACCATTCCCGCGGGACATGGCGAGCGCGTCGTGCTGCGCCTGCTCGACAAGCAGGCCGGGCGACTCGACCTCAACTCGCTCGGCATGGACACCATCACCCAGAACCACATCGACGAGCTGATCCACAAGCCGAACGGCATCCTGCTGGTCACCGGCCCCACCGGCTCGGGCAAGACCACCACGCTGTACGCCGCGCTCGACCGCATCAACGACCGCACGCGCAACATCATGACGGTCGAGGACCCGATCGAGTATTACATCGACGGCATCGGCCAGACGCAGGTCAACACCCGCGTCGAGATGACGTTTGCGCGCGGCCTGCGCGCGATCCTGCGCCAGGACCCGGACGTCGTGATGGTGGGTGAAATCCGCGACCTCGAGACCGCGCAGATCGCGGTGCAGTCGAGCTTGACCGGCCATCTCGTGCTGTCGACGCTGCACACGAACACTGCCGTCGGCGCCGTCACGCGACTGCGTGACATGGGCATCGAGCCGTTCCTGCTGGCCTCGTCCATCGTCGGCGTGCTGGCGCAGCGCCTCGTGCGCGTGCTGAACCCGGCGACGCGCGAAGCGTATACCGCCGGCGAGTACGAGCGCCGCCTGCTGAACCTGCCGGACGACGCGCCCTCGCCCACGCTGTACCGCCCGAATCCGCGCGACCCCAGCGGCGGTTACCGCGGCCGCACCGGCATCTACGAACTTGTGATCGTCGACGAACACCTGCGCGCGATGATCCACGACGGCGCCTCGGAAATCGAACTCGAGCGCTATGCCCGCATGCGAACGCCCGGCATCCGCGACGACGGACGCGCCAAGGTGCTCGCCGGCGTGACCACGATCGAGGAAGTCCTCAAAGTCACGCGCGAGGACTGACGGCGCACCATGGCGGCTTTCCTCTACGTTGCGGTCGACGCGGGTGGCCGGGAGCGCAAGGGCGTTCTCGAAGGCGACACCGCGCGCCAGGTGCGGCAGTTGCTGCGCGAGCAGGCGCTGTTGCCGGTCTCGGTCACCGAGGTGGTCGGCGAGCAGAAGCAGGCCGCCGCCGCAGGCGGTGGTACTGCCCGCCGGTTCGCGTTCAGGTTTCAGCGCGGGTTGAGCGCAGCGGACCTGTCCCTGGTCACGCGCCAGCTGGCGACACTGGTCAAGTCTCGCTGCCGCTCGAGGAAGCGCTGCTCGCTGTCTCGCAGCAGACGGACAAGCCGAAGGTGCGCAACACGCTGCTCGGCGTGCGCTCGAAGGTCATGGAGGGTTACACCCTCGCCGACAGCCTCGGTGAATTTCCGAACAGTTTCCCGGAACTCTACCGCGCGACCGTCGCGGCCAGCGAGCAATCGGGCCACCTCGATGCAGTCCTCGAACGGCTCGCCGATTACACGGAGAATCGCGAGGAGCTGCGCAGCCGCACGCTGGGTGCCCTGCTCTACCCGGTGATGCTGTTCGTGGTGTGCGTCGCGATCGTGTTCTTCCTGCTGGTCGCGGTCGTGCCGAAGGTCGTTGAGGTCTTCCGCAACAGCGAGGCTGAACTGCCGCTGCTGACGCAGGCGCTGATCGCGGGCAGCGACTTCCTGCGCGCCTACGGGCTGTTCCTGATCACCGGCATCGGCCTGGGCCTGTGGCTGTTCTCGCGCTGGCTGCGCGTCGAGTCCAACCGCCGTCACTGGCACGAGCTGCTGCTGCGCCTGCCGCTGATCGGCAAGATCGTGCGCGGCTCGAACACGGCGCGGTTTGCACGCACGCTGAGCACGCTCACCGCCAGCACCGTGCCGGTGCTCGAGGCGCTGCGCATTTCAGGCGAGGTCGTCACCAACCTGCCCATGAAGGCGGCGGTGGCGGATGCCGCGATCCGCGTGCGCGAAGGCGCGCCCATCGGCAAGTCGCTTGGCCAGAGCCGGCTGTTTCCGCCGATGATGATCCACCTGATCTCGAGCGGCGAGTCGAGCGGCGAACTCGACACACTGCTCGAGCGTGCGGCGCATCACCAGGAGCGCGAGCTCGACTCGCTGCTGCAGGCGCTGGTCGGCCTGCTCGGTCCGCTGATGATCCTGGTGATGGGCGGGCTCGTGCTCGTCATCGTGCTCGCGATGCTGTTGCCGATCTTCGAGCTGAACCAGCTGGTCAAGTAACTCCTGCCTCTCGCGCGTCAGTGCTGACGGCACGAGTTGGTGCCAGCGGCTCACGTCGCAGCAGGTCCGGACTTTCTCCGCGCTCCGAAGTCTCCCGCGCATCGCAAACGAACAAGTTCGTTTGCGGCGAACCTGCTCGAGCGGGGCGGCGTCCGTCAGCGCAGAGCGCGAGGCCGCAGGGCCGCTGGCTACTGCGTCGAGTCGGCGGCGTCCGCACGGGCGCGGACACGGGGCCGATGACAACCGCGGCCGCAGGCTGGACGACGCGGGCGAGATGGCGACATCAGCGAGGACTGGCAGGACGCCAACCGAGCGCTGGAGCCAGTTCCGGTCTTCCTGCGCGCCCCGTGTCGAGCGCCGCAGCTCGAGCGTTGGTGTGAGGCGGCCACACCCCATCCGACCAGCCGCTGGCACCATCGCCGAACACCCGCTCGAGCAAGGATCGCCGTGAATCGTGCGGGTCCTCCGCGCGATTCACGATGCGCGGGAGACCCCGGGGCGCGAAGGAAGGCCGGAACTGGCTCACCGTGCGGGACGGGCGACGTATCAGGCAGCCGCTTCCGCCTTCAGCCGCGCCGCCTCTGCGGGACCGAGGAAGCTCTCGATCCACCGACGCGACAGGTACAGCAGCGGACTCAGGCCCACGGCCGCCACCATCTTGTAGCAGTAGTTCACCGTGCCGACCGCGAGGAACAGCGAGATCGGCCATTGCTGCGGCCCGAGGACGAAGGCGATGTACAGCACGACGAAGCTGTCGACCAGCTGGGAGACGGCGGTCGAGGCCGTGGCGCGCAACCAGATCCAGCGTTCGCCGGTCGCCTTGCGGATGTAGTGAAAGATGTTGACGTCGATCACCTGGCCGACGAAGAACGCAGTGATCGAACCGCCGATCGTCCACAGGCCCTGGCCGAAGACGTTGGCGTAGGCGGCCTGCATGTCAGGCACGCCGCGCTCCGCGTTGACCGTCACCCAGAAGTCGGCGGGCGCCAGGTGAATCGACGCGTACGCGAACAGGAAGCCGTACGAAATCATCCCGATCGCGGCGTACGAGACCAGCCGCACGCCGCGGCGGCCGAAGTACTCGTTGATGACGTCCGTGAGGATAAAGACGATTGGCCAGACCAGCACGCCGGCGGTGAAGTTGAGCGACCCTTGCTGACCAAACAGGTTCCAGCCGAACGGCGGCAGGCCGAGCGTCCGTTCGAGCGCGAAAATCTTGACGCCGACGAACTCGGCGACGACGGCGTTGCCGACGAAGAACGCGGTCAGCAGGATGAAGAGCCGCGTCGAGCGCGACCCGAGCAAGGACACCGACATCGACGGATTCCCTCCAGCGCTGCTGGAATCTGTGTGTCAGCGGCGAGCTTACACTGGCGGGCGCGCCTCGCCAGCGCGAAGGAGCCGTTACTTACTCGACTTCGTTCAGGCGCAGGCGCAGCTTCTCGAGCACGCTCGCTTCCCAGCCGAAGTCATCGACTTCCGCCGGCAGCGCGGCCAGGTCCTCGACTCGTGCCGCAATGCGACTCAGCGTCACGGACTCCCAGTCGCCGGCAATGCGGTCGTCGTTCGGCTCAGGTATGCGGCTCATGATCCAGGTTCTCCGGGAAGGCCGCCAGGATGCCCTGCCATGTGCGCAGACGGCTGTGAGCCTGAGTCACGAACCCGTGGGTGAACAGGAACCCTATGGCAAGCTCGTCGTCCGGCAGGCCTCCCCGGCCTTTCACGATCCGCATCAGGTCGCGCCTTTCGCGCTTGTCGGGACGCCCGCTGGACACCGGCCCCGCGAGCCGGTTCAGCTCGCGGATGTGCGCCCGGCCGGCCTCGCTCTCCGCGGTTTCGCGGTAGTGCTGGCGGGCCTCGGCCGCGGGCCCACGCCGCACGGGGATCGACACGACGTCGACGACGAACCGCTCGCGTTCCCGCGTGATCTGCAGCCGGTCGCCCGGCTTCACGACGCGCGATGCCTTTATCCGATCGCCGTCCACCTGCACGTGCCCGCCATCGACGGCCTCCTGCGCGAGGCTGCGGGTCTTGAAAAACCGGGTGCACCAGAGCCATTTGTCGACTCGCAGCGAGCCACCGGAGCTGCCGGGGCCTTCCTGTGCATCGTGGTCGCGGTACCGGCGCGACGGATCGTTCTTGCGGGGTGCCACGGCACGATTATAAGGCCCTTATAATCCGCGCTCCGCAGCTGCAGGCGCCCACCCCATGGATCGTGGTTTTCTCGACCGACTGGCCGCCCAGACCGAAGACCTGAAGGGCGCCGGTCTTTTCAAGCCGGAGCGCGTGCTGGCCTCGCCGCAGCAACCCGTGGTCAGGCTCGCCGATGGCCGCGAACTGATCAACCTCTGCGCCAACAACTACCTCGCGCTGGCAAATCATCCTTCGATCCGCGAGGCCGCACATCGGGCACTCGACCGTTACGGCTACGGCATGGCCTCGGTGCGCTTCATCTGCGGCACGCAGAGCGTGCACAAGGAACTCGAAGCGCGCCTCAGCGCGTTCCTCGGCATGGACGACACGATCCTGTATTCGTCGTGCTTCGACGCCAACGGCGGCCTGTTCGAGACCTTGCTCGACGAGCAGGACGCGGTGATCAGCGACGCGCTCAACCATGCCAGCATCATCGACGGCATTCGCCTGTGCAAGGCGCAGCGCCTGCGTTATGCCAACGACGACATCGACGAGCTCGAGACGCGTCTCAAGGAAGCGTCCGGCGCGCGAGTGAAGCTCATTGCGACCGACGGCGTGTTCTCGATGGACGGCGTCATCGCGCGCTTGCGGGAAATCTGCGATCTCGCTGACCGCTACGGTGCGCTCGTGATGGTGGACGACTCGCACGCCACCGGCTTCATCGGCCAGGGGGGCCGCGGCACGCCGGAGTTCCGCGACGTGCTGGGTCGCATCGACATCCTCACGGGCACGCTCGGCAAGGCACTCGGTGGCGCGGCGGGCGGCTACACGGCGGCGCGCAGGGAGATCGTCGGCTGGTTGCGGCAGCGTTCCCGCCCGTACCTGTTCTCGAACAGCGTCCCGCCCGTGATCGCGGCCTCGACGCTGCGGGTACTCGACCTGATCGAGGATGGCGACGAGTTGCGGGCGAACCTGCGTCGCAACACTGCGCACTTCCGCCGCCGCATGAGCGAGGCCGGCTTCCATCTCGTCCCAGGCGAGCACCCTATTGCGCCGGTCATGCTGGGCGACGCGGCGCTGGCCTCGAAGTTCGCCGAAAAGCTGCTGGAGCGCGGCGTCTACGTCATCGGATTCTCGTACCCCGTGGTCCCCATGGGCAAGGCCCGCATTCGCACGCAGATGACCGCGGGTCACTCGCTGGAGCAGCTGGACCGGGCCATCGAGGGATTCATCGCCGTCGGCCGCGAACTCGGCGTCATCCCCTGACACCTGGCCGGCACACACACCGATCGAGGCGCGACCGCGCCGCTGGAGAGCCGAAGCATGAAGGCACTGGTCAAGGCTAAAGCCGAACCCGGCATCTGGATGGAAGACATTCCGGAGCCCAGGGTCGGCCCCAACGACGTGCTGATCAAGGTCGGCAAGACCGCGATCTGCGGCACGGACATGCACATCTACCTCTGGGACCAGTGGGCGCAGAAGACGATCCCCGTGCCGATGGCCGTGGGCCACGAGTACGTGGGCAGGATCGTCGAACTGGGCAGCGAGGTCCAGGGCTTCAAGGTCGGCGACCGCGTATCGGGCGAAGGCCACATCACTTGCGGCTACTGCCGCAACTGCCGCGCCGGGCGCCGCCACCTCTGCCGCAACACCGTGGGCGTCGGTGTGAACCGCCCGGGCTGCTTCGCCGAGTACCTGGTGATCCCGGCATTCAACGCGTTCAAGCTGAGTGACGCGATCACGGACGACGTGGCATCGATCCTGGATCCTTTTGGCAACGCGACGCACACGGCGCTGTCGTTCAACCTGGTCGGCGAGGACGTGCTGATCACGGGCGCGGGCCCGATCGGCATCATGGCCGTCGCGATCGCGCGCCACGTGGGCGCACGCCACATCGTGATCACCGACGTCAACGACTACCGGCTCGATCTCGCGCGCAAGATGGGCGCGACGAAAGCCGTCAACGTGAGCCGCGATACGCTCGACCGGACGATGACGGACCTCGGCATGGTCGAGGGCTTCGACGTCGGCCTCGAGATGTCGGGCAACCCGGCCGCGTTCCGCGACCTGCTGCGCACGATGCACCACGGCGGCAGCGTCGCCCTGCTCGGCATCCCGCCCGAAGACACCGCCATCGACTGGAACCAGGTGATCTTCAAGGGCCTGGTGATCAAGGGCGTCTACGGGCGCGAGATGTTCGAGACCTGGTACAAGATGTCAGCCATGCTGCAGAGCGGCCTCGACATCTCGCCGGTCATCACGCACCGGTTGCCCATCGCCGAGTTCCGCGACGGCTTCGAAATCATGCGCAGCGGCCAGTCGGGCAAGGTGATCCTGGACTGGGCGGCGTGAGGACGAGGTTAGGGGTTAGCCCCTAACCCCTGTCCCCTGGCGCCTGCGCCTGCGCGTCAGCGCAACTGCGGCCTTCCGTGATCGTCGGGCCGCCAAAACCGGTTAAAATCAAGGGCTGCACTCCCCCCACAGGAAACGTAGCCATGCCCCTCGTCTCGATGCGCCAGCTGCTCGACCACGCCGCCGAAAACCACTACGGACTGCCGGCGTTCAACGTCAACAACCTCGAGCAGGTCCGCGCGATCATGGAAGCGGCCGACGAAACCAACAGCCCGGTGATCATGCAGGGCTCGGCCGGCGCGCGTAAGTACGCGGGCGAGGCGTTCCTTCGCCACCTGATCCAGGCGGCCATCGAGGCCTATCCGCACATCCCGGTGGTCATGCACCAGGACCACGGCCAGTCGCCGGCGGTGTGCATGGCCGCCATCCGCTCGGGTTTCTCGAGCGTGATGATGGACGGCTCGCTCAAGGAAGACGGCAAGACGCCCTCCTCCTACGAATACAACGTCGAGACGTCGCGCAAGGTCGTCGACTTTGCGCACGCGATCGGCATCACGGTCGAGGCCGAACTCGGCGTGCTCGGCTCGCTCGAGACGATGAAGGCGGACAAGGAAGACGGCCACGGCGCCGAGGGCCACATGACGCGCGAAGACCTGCTGACCGACCCCGACCAGGCTGCGGATTTCGTCAAGCAGACGCAGTGCGACGCGCTGGCGATCGCCATCGGCACCTCGCATGGCGCCTACAAGTTCACGCGCAAGCCCACGGGCGACATCCTCGCGATCGAGCGCATCAAGGAAATCCACGCGCGCATCCCGAACACGCACCTGGTGATGCACGGCTCCTCGAGCGTGCCGCAGGAGTGGCTCGAGGTCATCCGCAAGCACGGCGGCCAGATGAAGGAAACCTACGGCGTGCCGGTCGAGGAGATCGTGACGGGCATCAAGCACGGCGTGCGCAAGATCAACATCGACACCGACATCCGCCTGGCGATGACCGGCGCGATCCGCAAGCACCTGTCCGAGAAGCCGTCCGAGTTCGATCCGCGCAAGTACCTGGCCGATGCGCAGGCGGCGGCCAGGGGCATCTGCAAGCTGCGGTACGAGGCGTTCGGCTGCGCGGGCCAGGCCTCGAAGATCAAGCCGCTGTCGCTGGAGAAGATGGCGGAGCGCTACAAGAAGGGCGAGCTGAACCAGATCGTCAATTGAGTGATTACTGATTGGTGAATAGTGATTAGTCGGAAGGGGCCCAGTGCCCCCTTCCGTCGTCAGCTGCACGCGTTCGCACGCCGCGTGCAGTTCGAGCTGTCACGGCATCGCGAGGACTGCAGATCGTCAGCCCTCTGACTAACCATGCCATCACCTCCCAGTGTCCGCACCAAACTCCATGTCACCTTTGTTCGATCCAGTCTCGTTCACGCGCGGGCCCGGCCTGAAGAACCGCTTCATGCTGGCGCCGCTCACGAATCTGCAGAGCCACGCCGACGGCACTCTCTCCGACGACGAGTACCACTGGCTGACGCTGCGGGCGCAAGGCAGCTTCGGCGCCACGCTGACCTGCGCATCGCACGTGCAGGCGCAGGGACAGGGCTTCCCCGGCCAGCTCGGCTGCTGGTCGGACGCGCACCTGCCCGGATTGACGCGACTCGCAGCGGGTGTCAAGGCCGCAGGCAGCGCCGCCTACGTGCAACTGCATCACGCCGGCATGCGCTCGCCGCGGGACCTGATCGGGACGCAGCCCGTCTGCCCGTCGGACGATGCGGAAACCGGGTCACGCGCGCTGACGCTGGCTGAGGTAGAACAACTGCGCGAGGACTTCATCACAGCCGCGGCGCGCGCCGAACGCGCCGGCTTCGACGGCGTGGAACTTCACGGCGCGCACGGCTACGTCCTGGGCCAGTTCTTGAGCAGCACGTGCAACCGGCGCGAAGATCGCTACGGCGGTTCGCTGCAGAACCGCTGCCGTCTCGTGCACGAAATCATCGACGGCATTCGTGCGCGCTGCCGCCCGGATTTCACGCTCGGCATCCGTGTTTCGCCCGAGCGCTTCGGGCTGCTGCTCGCCGAGATGCGCGAAATCGTGCAGGGCCTGCTGCACGACGGCCGGCTCGATTTCATCGACCTGTCGCTGTGGGACGTGTTCAAGGAACCGCACGAGGACGCGTTCAAGTCGAAACCGCTGGTTGACTGGTTCATGGACCTGGACAGGCGCGACGTGAAAGTCGGCGTGGCCGGCAAGATCATGGACGCAGCGACGGCGCGCAGGTGCCTCGATCACGGCGTCGATTTCGTCACGATCGGGCGTGCCGCGATCCTGCACCACGACTTCCCCGAGCGGGTACGCGCGAACCACGAATTTGCCGCGATGCCGCTGCCCGTGAGCGCCGGGCACCTGCGCGCGGAAGGACTGGGCCCCGCGTTCGTCGGTTACATGAAGACCTGGAAAGGCTTCGTCGCGGAGGCGTAACGCCGGCACCGGTCCCGACGCTCGATCTTCGACAGGCAGGCGTGTTCTCTCAGGGCGTCCGATCCGGGACCTACCCGCGAGCTTGGAAAGGCAGGGGGTGGTGGGGGGGGGGGGGGGGGGGGGGGCCGAGCGCGTGTCTGCCTTTCCAAGCTTGGGGAAAGGCTCCGGATCGTCCGCTCGTAGCACCGCTGCGTGAGCGCTCAGGCGCTCCAGTGGATCAGTCCGCTCCAGGCCGTAAACAGCACCAGCACGCCGAAGCCGATGCGGTACCAGGCGAAAGGCACGAAGGTGTGCGTCGCGACGTAGCGGATCAGCCAGCGCACGCACGCGAACGCCGAAACGAACGCCGCCACCATGCCGACGACCCAGATGCCGAGATCGTCCAGCGCAAGCAACTCGCGTTCCTTGTACAGCGAGTACAGGGAGGCGATGCCGAGCGTCGGAATGGCGAGATAGAAGGTGAACTCGGTCGCCACCTGCCGCGACAGCCCGAACAGCATGCCGCCGATGATGGTGGCGCCGGAACGGCTGGTGCCCGGGATCAGTGCAAAGGCCTGCGCGATCCCGACCTTCAGCGCATCGAGCGGCGTCATCTCGTCGACCGAGTGGATCCGCACGCTGTGCGTGCGGCGTTCCGCCCAGAGGATGACCAGGCCGCCGATGATGAAGGCGGCCGCCACCGTCGGCGCGTTGAACAGGCTGTGCTTGAGCGCGGCTCCGAACACCATGCCAAGCGCCGCAAGAGGCATGAACGCAATAGCGACGTTGAACAGCAAGCGGCGGGCGAGCGGATCGCTCGTCGCGTTCGACAGCACCGCGCCGATCCTCGCGCGGAATTCCCACACCACCGCCAGGATGGCACCCGACTGGATGACGATCTCGAACAGCTTACCGCGCGCATCGTGAAAATCGAGCAGGCTGACCGCCAGGATCAGGTGTCCGGTGCTCGACACCGGCAGGAACTCGGTGAGACCTTCGACGACCCCGAGGATGGCCGCCTTCAGCAACAGCAGGGGATCCACGGCGGTCAGTCCAGCGAGCAGGCGAAGCAGTACATGTAGGTGTTGCGCGGATCGCGGAGGCGCGACACGCGGTCGAGTTCCGCCACCACCGGCTGCAGGCTGCGCGGCAGCAGTGCAGGCCACATCGACTGCGGCAACAGCGGCGCCAGGAGCTTCGCGATCGAAGCCTGCACACGCAGACCGAGGGCTTCGCCGAAGCCGATTTCGAAGTCAAAATATTCGACGTCGAAGTCCTTGCCGAGTCCGGCAAGCTTGGCCGCGAGCTTGACCGCGTCGGCGGAGCCCCCAAGCTGGTCGACGAGGCCGAGCCGCTTCGCGTCGCTCCCGGACCACACGCGACCCTGTGCAATCGCGGCGATCGCGGCGACGTCCTGCTTGCGCGACTTGGCCACCCTGTCGATGAAGCGGCGATACTCATGCTCGATGCTCTGCTGCAGGATGTCCTTCGTCGGCTCGCCCATCGGTCGCACCGGGCTGAATTCGCCGGAGAGCGCGGTCGTGCCGACGCCGTCGACGTGCACGCCCACGCGCTCGAGCGTGCGCTGGAAAGTCGGGAACATCGCGAAGATACCGATGGAACCTGTCAGGGTTGCCGGGCTGGCAACGATGCGGTCCGCATCCATCGCGATGTAGTAGCCGCCCGAGGCAGCGAGGCTGCTCATCGACGCCACCACCGGCTTGCCCGCCGCCTTCAGTTCAACGACCTCGCGTCGGATGACCTCGCTCGCGAAAGTGCTGCCGCCCGGGCTGTCGATGCGCAGCACGACGGCTTTCACGTCGTCGTCGAAGCGCGCTTCGCGCAGCTGGCTGGCCAGCGTGTCGGAACCGACGGTGCCCGGCTGCTGCTCGCCCGGCACGATCTCGCCCGCGGCGACGATGACGGCGATCCTGTCGACCGGCCTGTTCGACAGCGCCTTCGACGAGTTCACGTTCGCCAGGTAGGACCATTGGTCGACGCCCTTGTAGGAGTGCGCGTCCTCGTCGGTGCCCGTGATTTCGGCCAGGCGTTCTTCGACCCGGTAGCGCCCTTCGAGGTGCGTGACGAGCCCGGCATCGAGCGCGAGCTTCGCGAGGTCGCCGTCGACCTTGCGCAGCGAGTCGGCCGTGTTGTCCGCATAATCCTGGAGGACCGCAGGCTGGATGCCGCGGGCCGTCGCCACGTCGGTCTTCCACGTCGTCCAGACGGAGTTGAGCCAGGCGAGGCTCTCCTCGCGCTCGGCCGCCGACATGTCGTTGCGCGTGAACATCTCGACGGCCGACTTGTACTGGCCGACGCGGAAGACGTTCCAGTCGACCGACAGCTTGTCGAGCGCGTCCCGCACGAACAGGCCGTAGTTGGCGAAGCCGTCGACGTAGGCGATGCCCTGCGGGTCGAGGTAGATCTCGTCGGCGTGCGCGGCGAGGTAGTACTGCGGCTGGTCGTAGTACTCGCCGAAGGCGATCACCGGCTTGCCCGACTTGCGGAAGCGATCGATGGCGGCCGCGACTTCCTGCAGCTTCGCCGTGCCGCCACCGTCGAGTCCGCCGAGATCGAGATAGAGCGAACTGATGCGCTCGTCCTTGCGGGCCGCGTCGATCGCCTCGACCACGTCACGCAGCCGCGTCTCGGTCGGACCCTGGCGCAGGATCTCGCTGATGGCGCGCTCGAGCGGGGCGCCCGACAACTGTTCGACCAGGGGACCGAGCGGCGCGATGACCAGCGCCGCCCGGTCCGGCACCAGCGGGATCGGGCGCGAGAACACCGCGCCGATCACGCCGAAGACCAGCAGCAGCAGCAGCAGGTGCAGGATCTTGCGCAGGCCGTCCAGGCCTGCCCAGATCCAGTGCAGCAGCTTGCGGATGGCACGCATTGCCGCGCGCCCCTGCGAACTCAGACCTTCTCTTCGATGCGGGCCGACTTGCCCGTGCGCTCGCGCAGGTAGTACAGCTTGGCGCGGCGGACGTTGCCACGGCGCTTGACCGTGATCGCGCCCAGCGCCGGGCTGTAGCTCTGGAACACGCGCTCGACGCCTTCACCGTGCGAAATCTTGCGCACCGTGAACGACGAGTTGAGGCCGCGGTTGCTCTTCGCGATGACGACGCCTTCGTACGCCTGGACGCGCTCGCGGTCGCCTTCCTTGACCTTCACTTCGACGACGACGGTGTCGCCGGGACCGAAGTCCGGAATCTCGCGAGTCATGCGCTCGGCGTTGAGCGCGGCAATGATGTTGCTCATTTCTTCACCTTAGTCTCGGTTCTATCCCTGCTCTCGTCGCGTCGCATCCTGCTCCGCCTGGTATTCCGCGAGAAGCCTGCGCTCCTCGACACTCAATTCTCTCTGCGCCAGCAGCTCCGGCCGGCGCTGCCAGGTGCGGCCGAGCGCCTGCTGCAGGCGCCAGCGCGCGACCGCGGCGTGATTGCCGCCGATCAGCACCGGCGGCACCGCGCGGCCCGACCAGACCTCGGGCCGGGTGTAGTGGGGCCAGTCGAGCAGTCCGTCCGTGAAGGACTCCTGCACCGCAGACTCCGCGTCGCCGAGCGTGCCAGGCAGAAGCCTCGCGACCGCGTCGATGACCATGAGGGCCGGCAGTTCGCCGCCGCTCAACACCACGTCTCCGACCGAGACCGATTCATCGATGCATTGCTCGACGAACCGCTCGTCCACGCCTTCGTAGCGACCGGCCACGAGGACCAGCGCCGGGAACCCGGCAAGCTCGGCGACCTTCCGCTGCTTGAGCGGGGCGCCGTCGGCCGCCAGATACACCCGTCGGGCCTGCGGCACTTTTGCCGCCGCCGCCGCCATGGCGAGCCGCAAGGGCTCGGCCTTCAACACCATCCCGGGGCCGCCGCCATAGGGCCGGTCGTCCACCGTCTTGTGCACGTCCGTGGCGAACTGCCGCGGATTGACCGTGTCGATCACGAGCACGCCGCGTTCGATGGCCCGCCCGAGCACGCCAAACCTGAGCGCATGCTCGACGAACTCCGGAAACAGCGTCACGACCACGATGCGCATCGACCGCGTCTCCGTGCCCAGTCCGCCGCTCAATCGTCCGGGTGCCAGTCGACCGTCACCCTTCCTGCCCCGAGGTCCACGGCGACGAGTCGCTCGGGGACCATGGGCACCAGCCTTTCCAACTTGCCGTCGCGCAGCACCATCACGGGGTGTGCCGGCAACTCTAAAAATTCATCGACCCTGCCGAGGGCGACGCCCTCGCGATTGACCGCTGCGAGCCCCAGCAAGTCGTGCAGGTAGTGCTCGTGCGGCCCGGTTGCCGGCAGGTCGGAGCGGTCCACCTGGATCTCGGCACCAGTCTGCAGCCGCGCTGCATCCACGGTGTCGATCCCTTCGAGTCGCACCGCAAGGTTCTGGCCTGCCCGCTTGCTCTCCAGAACCCGGACCTGCCGGGACTGCTGACCGTGGACCAGCGTCCACTGCGGGTAGTCGGCGATGCCTGCCGCGGGTTCTGTGTAGGACGTGACCTTCACCCAGCCCTGCACACCGTGCGGCGCACCGACCCGGCCCAACACCACGGCGCGGGGGCTGCGAGGCCCGGGGCGCGCCGTCATGCCGGTTCAGGCCTGGCCGCGGCTCAGGCCGCAGCCGCAACCTGGGTCTTGCGGAAAACCTTCAGCAGCTGCTGCACGCGGTCGGATGGCTGCGCACCGACGCCCAGCCAGTAATCGACGCGCGCCAGGTCGAGGCGCAGTTCTTCGCTGTTGCCGCGGGCGACCGGGTTGAAAAACCCGACCTGCTCGAGGGAACCGCCACCGGCACGGCGGCTGTCGGTCACGACCACGTGATAGAAGGGCTCCTTCTTACCGCCGCGGCGCTGCAATCGGATCGTCACCATTCTTGTCCAAGCCTCAGTGTTCGCGGCCGGTCACGACGGCTGTGCCCGGCCAAAAAAGAGCCGCGAACTATAACGAAATTTCAAGGCAAAAGAAATACTTGAGGAACAGGCTGGAGCGCGGAAGGCGCGGAAGGGAGGAAGGGAGGAAGGGGGGAAGGGCAGGAAGGGAAGAATCCAGTTCCGGCCCTTCCGACCCTTCCGGTCCTTCCTGCCCTTCCTCCCCTTCCTGCCCTTCCGGTCCTTCCTGCCCTTCCGGTCCTTCCTGCCCTTCCTGCCCTTCCGACCCTTCCGGCCCTTCCTCCCCTTCCCCTACCCCCGTCCCATCGGCATGCGGCCGGCCATCGACCGCATCATGCGGCCCAGGCCGCCCTTGCCCATGCTTTTCATCATTTTCTGCATCTGCAGGAAGTTCTTGAGCAACCTGTTGATTTCGGCCACCTGGGTGCCCGAACCGGACGCGATCCGGCGCTTGCGGGAGCCGTCAATGTGCTTCGGGAAGCGCCGTTCCCTGGGCGTCATCGAGCAGATGATCGCGATCTGGCGCCTGACCTCCTTCTCGTTGCCCTGGGGCATCTGGCCGGCCTTGGCGGCCAGCTGGGCCGGCAGCTTGTCCATCAGCGCCGCCATCCCGCCCATCTGCTCGATCTGGCGCAGCTGGCCGAGGAGGTCCTCGAGATTGAAATCCTTGCCCGAGGCGACCTTCCGGGCAAGCTTTTCGGCGTCCGCGCGGTCGACCTGGCGGGTGACCTGCTCGACCAGCGACAGCACGTCGCCCATGCCGAGAATGCGTGAGGCCATCCGGTCGGGCTGGAATGCTTCCAGGGCGTCGGGTTTCTCGCCCGTGCCGACGAACAGGATCGGCTGGCCCGTGACCTGCCGCACCGACAGGGCCGCGCCACCGCGCGCGTCGCCGTCTGCCTTGGTCAGCACGACGCCCGTGAGGTTCAGCGCAGCGCCGAACGAGCGCGCGGCGTTCACGGCGTCCTGGCCCGCCATGCTGTCGACGACGAACAACGTCTCGATCGGGTTCAGCGCCACCGCGAGTTCGCGCACCTCGGCCATCATTTCTTCGTCGACATGCAGCCGGCCGGCCGTGTCGACCAGCAGCACGTCGTAGACGCCGCGCCTGGCCTCGGCCAGTGCATTCAGCGCGATGTTCAGCGGCTTGTCGGCGGGGCTGGCGGGCGCGACGTCGATGTCGAGCTGCTGGCCCAGTCGCTCCAGCTGCAGCAGGGCCGCCGGGCGGCGCACGTCGGTGGACACGAGCAGGACGCGCTTCTTTTCGCGCGTCTTGAGCCACAGCGCAATCTTCGCCGCGGTGGTCGTCTTGCCTGCGCCCTGCAGGCCGGCGAGCAGCACGATGGCGGGCGGCTGCGCGCGCAGGTTGAGCGGGCGCACGCCCTCGCCCATCACGCGGACCAGCTCGTCGTGGATGACCTTGATCAGCGCCTGGCCCGGAGTCAGGCTCTTGTGGATCTCCTGGCCGACGACCTGCGTCTTGACGCCGTCGATGAAGGTCTTGACGACCGGCAGCGCGACGTCCGCCTCGAGCAGTGCCATGCGGACCTGGCGCAGCGTGTCGGAGATGTTTTCGTCGGTCAGCCGGCCCCGGCCCCTAAGGCCTTCGACGACGGACGCAAGACGGGCAGAAAGCTTGTCGAACACGCTCTGGCGACCTCGGTGGCGTGCCAGCCCTGGTGGACTGGCCGGTGAGTGCGCGATTATAGGGCGTGCGGGCGTCGGGTTTACCGTCCTCCTCAGCCCGTCGGGTCCATGGCATCATGGCTGCCGTCCAAAACCACGCTGGTCCCCGCGCTTGCTGCTGCCACTGATCGCCGTCGCCTGTTACGTCATTGGAGCCTGCTGGCTCGCCACCGCCACGTACCAGCACCGCAGCGACCCGTTCTCGGTCCACGGCCGCGGCGGCCGTATCGCGGCGGTTGCGATTGCCTGCGTCGGCGTGCTGGTCCACGCCAGCGCCATGCTGCAGGAGCGTCGCCTGGCGCCCGGCGCTGCGCTCTCGCTCGGCGACACCCTTGCCCTCGTTTCGCTCACCATCGCCATCACGGCCATCGTGATGGCGGTGAAGCCCGGTCGCCGGGGCATGGCCGCGCTGCTGCTGTTCATTGCCGCAGTGCTGGAAGTGGCCTTCTCGGAAGGCGCCCGCAGGTTTTCGATCGGCCAGCCGGGCTGGGAACTCGCCTTCCACGTCGCGATGGCGACGACGGCCTTCGCGTTCCTGACGATCGGCATGGTGCTCGCCATCGCGCAGGTGATCGTCGATCGCCGGCTGCGCAGCCGGCAGCCGCTCGGCCTGCTCAGGATCCTGACACCGCTCGAGTCGCTGGAGTCGGGTTGTTTCCAGAGCATCTTCGCGGGTTTCGCCGTGCTCACCCTTGCGCTCGTCAGCGGCGCGTTCTTCGTGCAGGACCTCTTTGCGCAGCACCTGATCCACAAGGTGGTGCTCGCGATCATCGCGTGGCTCGTCTTCGGCGTGCTGCTGCTCGGCCGTTTCAAGTTCGGCTGGCGCGGCCGCCAGGCGCTGCGCTGGACCTTCGCGGGCTACACGCTGCTCGGGCTCTCCTATTTCGGCAGCAAGCTGATCCTCGAGAACATCCTCGGCAAACACTGGGGCTGAGCCGCCATGGGCGACTTACCCGTCAGCACGCTCGCCTTCCTGCTCGTCACTGCCGTTCTCCTCTCCGCTTTTTTCTCGGGCACCGAAACGGCGCTGATGAGCGTCAACCGCTACCGGCTGCGCCACCTCGCGCGCGAAGGCAGCAGGTCCGCCAGGATCGCCGAAAAGCTGCTCGAGCGCCCCGACCGGCTGATCGGGATGATCCTGATCTGCAACAACTTCGTGAACTCCGCGGCTGCGGCCATCGTCACGCTGATCGCGCTCTCGATTGGCGGTGAATCCATCGCTGCGGTCGGCGTCGGCATCTTTACCGTCGTGCTGATCATCTTCGGCGAGGTGGCGCCGAAGACGTTCGGCGCGCTGTATCCGGAGCGCATCGCGTTGCCCGCCGCAGTGATCTACAACGGCTTGCTCAAGCTGATCTACCCGTTCGTCTGGCTCACCAACCTGGTGGCCAACGGCGTGCTGCGGCTGATGGGCGTGAACCGTGAGCAGGCCAGCCGCACTTCGCTCAGCAGCGAGGAACTGCGCACGGTCGTCGCCGAGGCCAGCACCGTCATTCCACACCGCCACCAGCGCATGCTGATGAGCATCCTGGACCTCGAGAAGATCACGGTCGACGACATCATGGTGCCGCGCAATGAAATCTATGGCATCAACCTCAAGGACGACTGGGACGACATCGTCGAGCAGATTCGCGAGTGCCGCCACACGCGCGTCCCGGTGTACGACGGTGAACTCGAGTCGCTCGTCGGCATCCTGCACATGAAGAAGGTGGCGCGGATGCTGGTGCGCGGCGAGTTCGAGCGCGAACAGCTGGTGGCCCTGGCCAGGACACGCGAGCCGTACTACGTGCCGGAAGGCACCTCGCTCAACCAGCAGCTGCTGCAGTTCCAGCGGCAGCGGCGGCGTGTCGCGTTCATCGTCGACGAATATGGCGACGTGCAGGGCCTGGTGACGCTCGAGGACCTGCTCGAGGAAATCGTCGGCGAGTTCACTTCCGACACCAGCATCCTGCACAAGGACGTCCACCGCGAGCGCGACGACCACTTCGTGGTGAACGCGTCGGCAAGCGTGCGGACCTTGAATCGCAAGATGGGCTGGACGCTGCCGACGACCGGCCCGCGCACGCTGAACGGCCTGATCGTCGAGCAGATGGAGACGATCCCGGCGCCGGGCCAGCGGCTGCGGATCGGCGATTACTCGCTCGAGGTGCTGCAGGTGACCGACAACGCGGTGAAAGCAGTCCGGCTGACGCAGCCTGCGATCGCGAAGCTCGACCAGCCCGGCTGACCCGTCCGCGCGTCTCGGTTCCAGCCGCAGCACTCTCGGCGTCCGGTCCGGAGCATTTTCCAGAGCTGGGCAAAACATTCAGGCGCTCGATCCGGGGCTTTTCCCAGAGCTTGGAAAGGCAAACACGCGCTGGCTGCAGTCGACCGATCTGGGACCTGCCCCCGAGCTTGGAAAGGCAGACACGCGCTCGGGGACAGGTCCCAGATCGGCCGCCTGCGAAACGGCGCACGTAGCGTTGCGAGCGTCGGAGCGCAGCCTTGAACCGCGATGCTGCAATCAACTGCCACGCACCCGGTGCTGGTCAGCCGGCTGCTGCACTCCGGCGCTGTCCGGTTGCATGCGCCGTGCGAGTCGTCGGGCCTGGGATGCTGTCTCGTCGTGGCGAATGGCTATTCCGCCCGACGAGTCGCTCAGTCGCTGGACCGCAGGCGGCCGATCCGGTGCGTTTCACCGAGCGCGTGTCTGCCTTTCCAAGCTCGGGGAAACGCACCGGATCGGCCGCCCGGACTCGACCTGTTCCGCGCGATGGGAGAGGCATCAGAAAGCCTTGTCGAGCGCGTCCGACAGCCGGCTGACACCTTCGATCTCGATGCCGTCGATGACGCCCTTGCGCGGCACGTTCGTCGTCGGCACCAGCGCACGCTTGAAACCCTGCTTCTGCGCCTCGCGCAAGCGTTCCTCGCCGAACGGCACCGGACGGATCTCGCCGGTGAGACCCAGTTCGCCGAAGCACATCGTGTCGGTCACCACGGGGCGATCGCGCAGGCTCGACAGCACGGCAAGCACGGCCGGCAAGTCGGCAGACGTCTCGCCGATGCGCACGCCACCGACCACGTTGATGAACACGTCGCGCCCCGCTGTCGACACGCCGCCGTGACGGTGCAGCACCGCCAGCAGCAGCGCCAGGCGGCTCGATTCGAAGCCGACCGCGACGCGGCGTGGATTCATGCCCTGGGCCTCGTCCACCAGCGCCTGCACTTCGACGAGCAGAGGTCGGCTGCCTTCGCGCACGACGGTCACGACGCTGCCGGACACGGGCTGCGCATGGCGCGACAGGAAGATCGCCGACGGATTGCGTACTTCGCGCAGCCCTTGCTCCACCATTGCGAACACGCCGAGTTCGTTCGCGGCGCCGAAGCGATTCTTGACCGCACGCACCAGGCGGAACCGGCTCGCGGGATCGCTTTCGAAATACAGCACGGTGTCGACCATGTGCTCGAGGATGCGCGGACCCGCGATCAGGCCCTCCTTGGTCACGTGCCCGATCAGCAGCACGGTCGTGCCGGTCGCCTTGGCGAAGCGCACGAGCTGCGCGGCGGACTCGCGCACCTGCACGGCCGAACCAGCCGACGACTCGCTGAGCTCGGTCTGCATCGTCTGGATGGAATCGATCACGAGCACCTGCGCCCGCGACGCCACCGCTTCCTCGAGGATCGTTTCGACGCGAGTCTCGGCGGCGAGTCGCAGCGTGGTCGAGTCGAGTCCGAGACGCTGGGCGCGCGAGGCCACCTGGCGCACCGATTCCTCGCCCGACACGTACAGCACGGACCGCTCGCGACTGAGGGCATCCGCCGCCTGCAGCAGCAGCGTCGACTTGCCGATACCCGGATCGCCGCCCAGCAACACCACGGAGCCGGCCACCAGGCCACCGCCCAGGACTCGGTCCAGCTCACCGATGCCGGTCGCGGCGCGTACGTCGCTCTCCTGCGCGATATCGGTCACGGTGCGGCTGGTGGAAGGGCCGGCCGTCACCGTGCGGGCGTTGCGGCTCGCACCCGCAGCGGCAATCGAGGAGACCGCGACTTCGAGGGTGTTCCAGGCTTCGCAGGCCGGGCACTGGCCCTGCCACTGGGCGGTGCGCGCACCGCAAGTGCCGCAGACATAACTGGTTTTTTGACGTGCCATTGCGGGCTGCCGTGGACGCTGCACAGGGGACCGGGGAAGGCCCGGGATGCTAACACGGGCCAGCAACGCTGCCGGAGTGTGACGGCGGCGGCAATTCCATCCCCGGGGCCCACCCTATACTTCCGTCCACGTATGCGCAGTCAAGCCGAACCCACCGTGATCCTGGACTCCTCGGGCAGCCGCAACACCGGGTCGCCGGCCCGGACGTCCATGCCTGCGCGCCTGGGCCGGTACGAACTGAGCCATGAACTTGGCAAGGGCGCCATGGGCGTCGTCTACCGGGGCCGTGACCCGCGCATCAATCGCGAGGTGGCGGTCAAGGCGATCCCGCTCGCCGACGAATTCGACCCGGAAGACCTCGAGCAGGCACGCACGCGTTTTTTCCGCGAAGCCGAGATGGCCGGCCGCCTGTCGCACCCGCACATCGTGACGATCTACGATGCAGGCGAAGACGGCGGCACCGCGTACATCGCCATGGAACTGCTGCGCGGCCAGCACCTCGTCGAATACACGACGGCCGAACGGCTGCTGCCGACGGCCATCGCGATCGAAATCGTGGCGCGGCTTGCCGACGCGCTGCACTATGCGCACCAGAACCAGGTCGTCCACCGGGACATCAAGCCCGCCAACATCATGTTCGACGCGCCGAGCGGAGAGCTCAAGATCACGGACTTCGGCATCGCCCGGCTCACCGACTCGGGCCGCACGCGCACGGGCGTCGTGCTCGGCACCCCGTCGTTCATGTCGCCCGAACAGCTGCAGGGCCGCCCCGTCACCGGCCGCTCCGATCTCTTCTCGCTGGCAGTGAGCCTGTACCAGCTGCTCACTGGCCAGTTGCCGTTCCGCGGCGATACGATGCCCGGCCTGATGATGAAGATCGCCCAGGAGCCGCATCCCCGCATCTGCGCCATCCACCCGGGCTGCCGCCGGGACTCGACGCGTTCTTCGATCGCGCGCTGGCCAAGGATCCGGCGGCGCGGTACGACAGCGGCGCGAGTTTCGCGCAGGCGCTGCGCGACCTGAACCGGCCGGACAAGCGCTGACCGGTCATGCGGCTGAAAGGCAAATTCCGCTGCGTCGGGGCGTCCGACACCGGCCGGGTGCGCGAGCACAACGAGGACACGATCGGCACCGATGGGGACATCGGGCTGGTCGTGCTTGCCGATGGCATGGGTGGCTACAAGGCCGGTGAGGTCGCGAGCGGCATCGCCGTGCGCACCGTCCTGACGCTGGTCAAGGACGCCGTCGACCGTGAAGACCTTTCGCTGAGCGACGAAGTCAATGGACTCAGCCGTCCCGGCATCCTGTTGCGCGACGCGATCCAGCGCGCGAACAAGGTCATCTACCAGACCGCCAGGACGCAGGTGAACTGCGAGGGCATGGGCACGACGGTGGTCGCCGGGCTGTTTTTTGACGACAGACTGACCATCGCCCACGTCGGCGATTCACGCATGTACCGGTGCCGCGACGGCAAGCTCGAACAGGTCACGCAGGACCATTCACTGCTGCAGGAGCTGGTGAGCCGCGGCTTCTATACGCCGGAAGAAGCCCAGCGCGCCGCCGCCAAGAACTACGTGACTCGCGCCCTGGGCGTCGAGCCGACCGTCGACGTCGAAATCACCGAGGTACCGGCGCTGAAGGACGACGTGTACCTGCTCTGTTCGGACGGCCTGTCCGACATGGTGGAGGATGACGACATTCAGTTAACCATCAACACCTTTGGTGCTAATCTTGAGACCGTCGCCAAGCAGCTGGTGCTGCTCGGCAACGACAACGGGGGCCGGGACAACATCTCGGTGGTGCTCGTCCGGGTGCTTGACGCGTTCCCGGCGCAGCGTGGGGTCATCGACCGGATACGCAAGCTGTTCGGTTAACGGAGCGCAGGATTACTCATGGCCAGGCTGGTATTGCATCTCGATGGGCAAGTGCTCGCCGAGTACAACATGAGCAAGGAGCGCTACACGATCGGGCGCCTCCCTGACAATGACATCCGCATCGACAACCCGGCAGTGTCGGGTCATCACGCGCTCGTCATCAACATCCTCAACGATTCGTTCCTGGAAGACCTCAACAGCACCAACGGAACGTACGTCAACGGCAAGATCATCAAGAAGCACGCGCTGCAACACGGCGACGTGCTCACGGTAGGGCACCACGCGCTGCGATTCGTCGACAGCGAAGTGGAAGAGGCCGACGACGAGTTCCAGAAGACGATGGTGATCAGCCCGCGCGATGCCGCGACGCTGATGGCGGGTTCGCCCAAGGCCGCTGCGGCCTTGCAGCCTCCGCCCGCGGACGGCTATTCCGCGCCTGCGAGCGGCGCCGCGTCGCCTTCGTTCCCGAACGGAGTGTTGCCGCGGGCGAAACTGCAGGTGCTGTCGGGCCAGTTCGCGGGCCGTGAGCTCGAGCTCGTAAAGACGCTCACGACGCTTGGCCGGCCGGGCGTGCAGGTGGCAGCGATCACGCGTCGTGCCGATGGCTTCTACATCGTGCACGTCGAGAGCGGCAAGGAAGACGATTTTCCGCTCGTCAACGGTGCCGTCATCGGCCCGCAGGCGCGCCGGCTCCACGACAACGATGTCGTGCAGCTCGCGGGCGTCAAGATGGGGTTCTTCGAAAGCTGACGACTCAGGCAATCTCCAGCGGCACGCGCTGGCTCACGCCGCAGAGCAGGTCCCAAGCGATCGCTCCCGCGTGCGCAGCCACCTCCTCTACCGGAATCTCGCTGCCCCACAGCACCACCGGGTCACCCACCGCCACGACCGGCAGGTCGGTCACGTCGACCGTGATCATGTCCATCGACACGCGGCCGATGAGCGGCGCGCGCCGGCCCCCGATCTGCACCGGCGTGCCTGAACCGCTGCCGCGCGGGTAACCGTCGCCGTAGCCAGCCGCAACCACCGCCATCCGGGTGTCGCGCGGTGCAGTCCACGTACCGCCATAGCCCACGGTTTCGCCAGCCTTCACATCCTTGACCGCAATCACTTCCGTGCGCAGCGTCATCGCCGGTCGCAGGCCGAGCTCCGCGCCGGTACCGCCCGGAAACGGCGAGACGCCGTAGAGCATCAGGCCGGGACGCACCCAGTCGGCGCGCGCGGTCGGCCAGGCGAGCACGCCGGCGCTGTTCGCAATGCTGCGTGCCCCGGCGAGGCCGGCAGTGGCCGCGGCAAATGCGTCGAGCTGCTGGCACGTCTTTGGATCGCGGCGGTCGTCCGCGGACGCCAGGTGCGTGACCAGCGTGGGATCGGCGTGCACGCGCGCGTTGCGGCGCAGACGCTGGTACGCGGCGCCGAATTCGTCGAGGCGGAAGCCCAGGCGATTCATGCCGGAATCGACCTTGATCCAGACCGTCACCTGGGCGTCGCCCGCCAGGGCCTCGAGCAACTCGAGCTGTTCGAAGCTGTGGACCATGAGCTCGAACCGAGCCTGCGCCGCGGCGGCCAGCTGCTCCGAGCTGAACACGCCCTCGAGCAGCAGGATGCGATTGCCGAGCCCGGCAGCGCGCAGCGCGAGCCCTTCGCCAAGACGCGCGACCGCGAAGCCATCGGCTTCCGCCAGCGCCCTTGCCGCCGGCAGCAGGCCGTGACCGTAGGCGTTGGCCTTGATCACCGCCATGACGCGGCTGTCGGGTGCGGTGCGCCGCGCCTGACGCAGGTTGTGGCGCAATGCAGCGGCATCGACCACCGCGCGGATCAGGCTCTGGCTCTGCACGGCGATCCGCGCCTCAGCCGCCGTAGTCGCCGTAATCGCCGTGCGCGAGGTTCTCGAAGCGCGTGTACTTGCCGAGGAAGGTCAGGTGCACTTCGCCCGTGGGGCCGTTGCGCTGCTTGGTGATGATGATGTCGGCGATGCCCTTGCGTGGCGTGTCGGGTTCGTACACCTCCTCGCGGTAGATCATCATGATCAGGTCTGCATCCTGCTCAATCGCTCCACTGTTATGAACAACTAAACAATCAGCGAGCCAGTTTGCAGGGCCGGGTACCGTCAGGTCGAAGACGT
Organism: Pseudomonadota bacterium; assembly: GCA_016705325.1. Taxonomy (GTDB): domain Bacteria; phylum Pseudomonadota; class Gammaproteobacteria; order Steroidobacterales; family Steroidobacteraceae; genus RPQJ01. The sequence goes on from JADIYJ010000012.1 coordinate 55,379, forward strand.
CTTCTTCGCCTGCGGGTTCGATCGCCACCACGCGGTCCCAGAACAGGTCAGAGTTCGCCCAACGCTTTAATGTCGTGTCTTTCAGCAGGTCCGCATAACTGTCCAGCGTGTGTCGGCTCGGAGCGAACCGGAAATGCGCGCTGCCGCCGTAGGCAGTGCCGCGCATCGCAGCCATGCGTCGCGTGCTGACACCCGCCGCCCGCATGCTCTGGTGTACTTGTTCGAAGCACTCGACTGGCAGCGTATCGACGTTGGTGGTTGCCTCGACACATTCGAGCCTCAACGCCAGTCTCTCTGCTGGCACATGCCGCGGACCGAACACGCCAACATCGGCGAGGAAGATTCGTTGTTGCTCGGCGCCCGTCACGTCGACGTTATAGACGGGTCGCGCGCCGCGTTGCGCCACAGCACGCACGCGCGCCACGATGCCGAAGCGCATCAGCAGTGCCGCGATGTCGAACGCCAGTCTTTCGCTGCAGGTGGCGAAATAGACTCGATCACTGCCACGTCCATGATCGTGGTCGCGGACATGGATACAGCCATCGGTCGCCCAGAGGTGCCGCAGCAACAGGGCGATCTGTTCGTTCGGCAGCGCGAAGATTTCACTGGGCAGGTGCTTCTCATGCGAGCGCTGGTCGAAGATGCCGAGCTTTTTCAGCCATGCGCCAACGCCTGCGGCATGCCAGCGATTGCCGTTACCGGCGATCACCAATTGGTGCCAGAGGCCGCGCCCCGGATGCCGCGTCACGGTACTGCCAAGCGCTTCGGCCGCCTCGCGCACCGCGAGGCTGTTTTCCTCGGAGGCCGTCGTGTATCGCAGCGGTTGGTGCCGCAGGTAACTACCGTCCCCAACGAGGTGCCCGAGCAGGATCAGTTCTTCGTCGCGCCAGCTTGCGCCGGCATGCTCAATCGGCAGACTGCGGCTGATCGCGACGCGATCCCCGACCGCCATCTCGCTGATCGTGAGCCAACCTCTGCCCGTGAGCACGCGATGCCCACCCGTCGCGCGCAGCGCGCGTCCGGTTGCGAGCGAAACACGCTTGATCGGCTTCACGCCAACTGACCAGACGAGATCGGACTCGGCGGCGACGACCTTCTGGTTTTCGTCAACCGCGAGCACGCGAGGGGTCGTCCCCACCAGGTCGCGGATCGGCACGCGCCGGCCGTCGGCCAGCATGACCAGCGTGTCGCCGGTGACGCATTCGCGCAAGTCCGACATCACCGGCTTCTTGTCCTGGCGCTGTTCGACGCCGCGGTTGAGCTGCGACAGCGCGATCACCGGCACGCGCAGTTCCTTGGCCAGCGACTTGATCGAACGCGAGATCTCGGAGATTTCGGTCGCGCGGTTTTCCTTGTTGCCCGCCACCTGCATCAGCTGCAGGTAATCGATGACGATCAGGCCCAGGCCGCCCTGCTTCTCGCAGTCACGGGCGAGGCGGCGCGCGCGGGCGCGCACTTCCGTCGGCGTGAGCGAGCCGCTGTCGTCGATGTAGATCGGCGCCGACTTCATCTGCGCGATCGCGCTGTTGATGCGGGCCCAGTCCTCGTCGCCGAAGTTGCCGGTGCGCATGTGGCCCTGGTCGACACGGCCAAGCGACGAGATCATGCGGAACGCAAGCTGCTCGCGCGACATTTCCATCGAGAAGATCGCGACCGGCTTGCTGGCGGCAATGGCGGCGTTCTCGGCGATGTTGAGCGCGAGCGTGGTCTTGCCCATCGACGGGCGGCCGGCGACGATGACGAGGTCGCCGGGCTGCAGGCCCGCGGTCATCCTGTCGAGTTCGTTGTAGCCCGTGCTGAGGCCCGTCAGCTGGCCCTGCGACGCGTGCAGCAGGTCGAGGCGATCGATCGTCGCGCCCAGCACGTCGCGCACCGGCACGAAGCCGGAACCCAGCTTCCGGCCCTTCTCGGCGATCTGGAAAATACGGCGCTCGGCCTCGTCGACGAGTTCGGCAGCCGGCTTGCCTTCGTTCTCGTACGCGCTGCCCGCGATCTCGCCGCTGACGCGGATCAGCTGCCGCAGCAGCGAGCGCTCGCGGACGATGTCGGCATAGGCGCGGATGTTTTCGGCGGTGGGCGTGTCGCGCGCCAGGCCCGCGAGGTACGCAAGCCCGCCGGTCTCGTCGGCGAGTCCCTTGCTTGCGAGACGCTCGGCCAGCGTGACGGCGTCGCTCGGCTCGCCCTTCTGCGACAGGTCGAGGATCGCCTCGAAAATCAGCTGGTGGTCGCGCCGATAGAAATCTTCGGCGCGCAGACGGTCGGCGATGGAGTCCCAGGTGCTGTTGTCGAGCAGCAGGCCGCCGAGCACCGCCTGTTCGGCTTCGAGGGAATTCGGCGGCACGCGCAATGCCGCCGCCTCGTCACTGACGTACGGGCGGGGCTTCCGGCGGAATCTGCCGCCGGAACCCGAGCCGCTGCCGCTGTCTTCCTGCTCCATCGCTGACGGATGCTCCCCGCGGACGCGAGGAGGATCAGTCTTCGGCGGTGATCACGACCGGAAGGTCGATCTCGACGTCGGTGTGCAGGTGCAGCTTGACGTGGTGTTCGCCGAGCAGGCGGATCGGACCGCCCGGCAGGCGCACTTCCGCGCGCTCGATCGCGATGCCGCCCCTGGTCAGCGCTTCGGCGATGTCGGACGTGCCGACCGAGCCGAACAGCTTGCCTTCCGTGCCGGCTTTCGCCTGCAGCGTGAGCTTGAAGCCTTCGAGCTGCTTCGCGCGCGACTGGGCGCTCGACAGCGAGTCGGCGGCGAGATTCTCCAGCTCGGAGCGACGCTCCTCGAACTTCTTCAGGTTGCTGGCGGTGGCCAGCGCAGCCTTGCCCGAAGGCAGCAGGAAATTGCGGCCGTAGCCAGGCTTCACCTTGACCTTGTCGCCGATGTTGCCGAGGTTGGCAACTTTCTGCAGCAGGATGACTTCCATCGTAGTGTCCTCGATCGATCTTCAAATGTTTGACTGTACGTCCGCAAACAATCGGCTCAGCGCATTCACCGTCCCGCTCACGTCGCCGCGCTGCGCGCAGGCGGCTGCGAGCGCAGCCAGTTGTCCACGAACCCCAACGCTGCGAGCCCGATCACCGCGAACGGTGCGACGAGCACCAGCAGCGCGTAGGTGACCCACAACCACGCCACGGCCAGCTTGCCCTGCGACACCGCCCGGTGCGCGGCGGCGAGGCCCACGATCACCAGCGAGCCCAGGAACAGCCGGCCGATGTCACCGACCAGTGCCTGCTGCGTGAACAGCGAAGCGCCGATGACCAGCGCCCCCGCGACCCCCAGCACCCGGCCGAGCCGCACCTGACGGAACTCGGCGCCGAAACTTCCTGCACGTTCAGGCAGCGACTGCCACCAGCGGGCCAGGAACAGCGCGCACATGGCCAGCGTCATCGTCAACACCGCAATCCAGCCCCAGAGAGTGCGTGCCAGCGTGTCCGCGAGCCCGTCCTGCTCGAGGTCCATCGGCAGTCCGCGGGTCTTCATTTCCTGCGCGAGATCGCGCACGAACGGAGCCCAGAACTGGTGCGGATCGCCGAACGCCACGTGCAGAACGAGCAGCAACACGGCGCCGACGAGCGTCACGACCTGCAGGCACAGCGACAGCGAGTCGGTGCGCCGCAACAGGATCGCGAGCAGCAGCGGCGGACCCAGTACCCACGCGGAGTAGATGAAGCCCACCGGCAGCGGTCGCCCGAACATCAGCATCGCCGCGGCCAGCAGCAGGCTTGCGCCGACCGCGACGATCACTCCCTGGCGCTCGCCGCGCACCAGCACGATCAATGCAGGCACGGCACCCGGCAGGAAGAACGCGACGCCGACGCCGAACAGCGGCAGCAAACCCAGCAGGCCCGTCACGAGGACGGCCCCGACCGGATTATCGGCAAGCCACTGGGCCAGCGATCGGTTCATCGTTGTGTGTGCTCCTGGGACGGCCCGCCTGCGGGATCGTCCGGACCACCCACGAAACGCCGGCTCAGTGCTGGTCCGTGTACGGGAGCAGCGCGAGGAAACGGGCCCGCTTCACCGCGAGCGACAGCTGGCGCTGGTAGTTCGACCGCGTGCCGGTGATGCGGCTCGGGACGATCTTGCCCGTCTCGGTGATGTAGCCCTTCAGCGTGGCGAGATCCTTGTAGTCGATCCGCTCGATGCCTTCGGCCGTGAACTTGCAGAACTTACGACGGCGGAAAAAACGTGCCATGTGGTGTCACCCGGTGTGTGCGTTGGTCGGTACTGAAGCAGCGTGCAACGAGGGGGAGAGGCGCTCAGCCCGCGCCCATCGACTCTTCGCTGTCGCCGGTGCCGATGGGGCCTTCGTCGCTGCGGGGCGCGCCTTCTTCTTCGGCGCGAGCCATCGGCGACGGCTCCGTGACGGCACCCGGCATGGCAATGACCATGTTGCGGATGACTGCGTCGCTGAAGCGGAAGCTGCCCGTCAGTTCGTCGAGCGTGGCTTTGTCACACTCGACGTTCATGAGGACGTAGTGCGCCTTGTGCACCTTGGCGATCGGGAATGCCAGTTGGCGGCGGCCCCAGTCCTCGAAACGATGGATCGCACCGCCGGCCGCGGTGATGATCCCGCGATAGCGTTCGACCATGGCCGGGACCTGCTCGCTCTGATCCGGGTGGACCAGGAAAACGATTTCGTAATGACGCATCGACTCAGTCTCCTTGCGGAATGATGTCGCCCTGATGCCAGAAAACGCAGGTGCGACAAGGAGTTGGAACCACCGCGCGAACCGGGAAGGCGGCACGGAGCCGCGTATTGTAGCGGAGGAAGGGGGCAACGGAAAGGGGAAGGGGAGGAAGGGAGGAAGGGAGGAAGGAGGAAGGAGGGGCCGGAGGGGCGGGGGGGCGCCCCCCCCTTCCCTTTTTTCTCTTTCTTTTCCCCTCCCGGCTCCTTCTCTGCCGCACCGCCTCGAACAGCGCCACCCCCGCCGCCACCGACACGTTGAGGCTTTCGACGGCGCCGGCCATCGGGATCGACACCAGTTCGTCGCAGGCTTCGCGGGTGAGGCGCCGCATGCCCTCTCCCTCGGATCCCAGGACCAGTGCGGTGGGCCCGCTCAAGTCGACGTCGTAAAGCGTGCGGGCGGCGTCATCGGCGGTGCCGACGAGCCAGACGCCCCGGTCCTTGAGGTCACGCAAGGTGCGGGCCAGGTTCACGACCTGCACCAGCGGGACGGTCTCGGCGGCGCCGGCGGCCACCTTGCGCACCACGGGTGTCAGCCCGGCCGCCCGCTCGCGCGGCACGATCACGGCTGCGACGCCTGCGGCGTCGGCACTGCGCAGGCACGCGCCCAGGTTGTGCGGGTCGGTGACGCCGTCGAGCACGAGCAGCAATGGCGGTGAGCCACCCGTCGATTCGAGCGCCTCTTCAAGCTGCGTCTCGGGATCGCCCGCGCGCGGCGCGATTTCCACGATCACACCCTGGTGTCGTTCGCCGTCGGCGAGCCTGTCGAGTTGCGTGTCGTCGGCATCGACGACGGTGATCCCGGCCTGCCCGGCGAGTGCGCGCAGTTCCTGCAGGCGAGACGCGGAATCACGCGACGACGAGAGCCACAGCTGCCGCACACGCTGCGGAGATCGCTGCAGCAGGACACGCACGGAGTGGATCCCGTAGGCGATGCTGCCCATGGACTGGGCGCCCGACGATGGTCCGCGCGCGTTGCGGGCCCGCCCCGCTTGCCGGGCGCCCGATCGCCGTGCAGGCCAGCGCGCGCGTCACGCGGATCGTGCCGGCGCGGCATCAGCGACGCCTCCGGCCGCCGCCCTGGCGCTGGAAGCGCCCTGCCGTCGGCCTGCGCGGTGCTGCCATCGTACCGGCGAGTTCGAAATCCACGCGCCGGTCGTCGAGCGAAACGTTCGTCACACGCACGCGCACGCGGTCGCCGAGCCTGAAGATCCTGCCCGAACTGCGGCCAACCATGCGGAAACCCGAACTGTCACGGCCGAAATAGTCGGCGCCCAGCGCGGACACGTGCAGCAACCCGTCGACCTGCAGGCCGTCGAGCTGCACGAACAGGCCAAAATCGACGACACCCGAAACGATGCCGTCGAATTCCTCGCCAACGCGGTCCTGGATGTAGAAACACTTGAGCCAGGCCACGGCGCTGCGGGTCGCTTCGTCGGCGCGGCGTTCGCGGAACGAGCAATCCTGTCCGAGCAGCGGGAACTGGCCGTGCCACTCGATGAGTTCCCGCGGATCGCCCCCGCGCAGCACCTGCCGGATGCCGCGATGGACCACGAGGTCGGGATAGCGCCGGATCGGCGAGGTGAAGTGCGCGTAGTGCTCGAGCGCGAGCCCGAAGTGCCCGATGTTGCCGGGCTGGTACACCGCCTGCGGCATCGTGCGGATCACCGCGGTCGAGATGAGTCCGGCATCGGGCCGGTCGCCGATCTTCTGCAGCAGGTCGCGCAGGTGGTCCGGCGTGACCTCGTCGGGGGCCGGCAGCCAGAGCCCGAACTCGCGCAGGAACGTGCGCAGGGTTTCCAGCCGGTCGAGTTCCGGCAAGCCGTGCACGCGATAGAGCGTCGGAACCTTGTGCCGGTCGAGGAACCGCGCGGCCGCGACGTTCGCCGCGATCATGCATTCCTCGATCAGGCGGTGCGCGTCGTTGCGCGGGTATTCGACCAGCGCCGCGACCTTGCCCTGCTCGTCGAACTTGAGCTTGAGCTCGGGCGTGTCCAGTTCGAGCGCGCCACGCCCCGACCGCGCGCGGATGAACGACTTGTACGCGCCGTGCAATGCCAGCAGCCGCTCGCGCAGGCGTTCGAGCCCTGGCGCATGCTTCGCTGCAGGCTTCTCCAGGAATTCGCCCACGTCGCGGTAGGTGAGTCGCGCCACCGAGCGCATCACACCCTCGAAAAAGCGCGAGCGCGTGATGCGGCCGTCCTCGCCGACGCGCAGCTCGCAGCAGAGGCACAGCCGGTCCTCGTCGGGCTTGAGCGAGCACAACCCGTTTGACAGCGCTTCGGGCAGCATCGGCAGCACTCGGTTCGGAAAGTACACCGAGGTGCCACGCTCACGAGCTTCGACGTCGAGGGGGTTGCCCGGCCGCACGTAATGCGCGACGTCGGCGATGGCGACGATGACGCGCCAGCCGCCGCTCCGGCGTTCGCACCAGACTGCATCGTCGAAGTCCCGCGCGTCCTCGCCGTCGATCGTGACGAGTTCCAGGTGGCGCAGGTCCTCACGACCGGCGATGGCATCCTGCGGAATGCGGGTGCCGAAGCCGTCAGCCTCGGCTGCGACGGCCGCCCGGAACTCGCAGCGCAGGCTGTGCGAGTGAATGGCGATCTCGGTTTCCATGCCGGGCGCGCCATGGTCGCCGAGAATCCGGGCAACGCGACCGACCGGGCCCGACGTGCGCGAAGGCTGATGGGTCAGCTCGACCATCACGATCTGGCCGTCCACGGCCGCGCCGAGTTGCTGGCTCGGGACCAGCACGCGATGCGGGATGCGCGGGTTGTCGGGGGTGAGGTAGGCCACGCCTGATTCGATGTGCAGGCGGCCCACCACTTCCTTCGTGCGGCGCTCGAGCACTTCGACGATCGTGCCCTGCGCCTTGCCACGATAGCGCGTCGCCTCGATGCGCACGGCCAGTCGATCGCCGTGCATGACTTCGCGCATCTGCGCCGCGAACAGGTGGATGGCGGCAGAGCCGTCATCGGGCAACAGCTGGCCATCACCGTTGCGCGCGCCTTGCACCGTGCCGACGACCAGGCCGGCAATCTGTTCGCGCAGGCAATACTGGCCGCGGCGATTCAGCATGACCTCGCCGCGCTTCACCAATTGCGCAAGGTCCTGCTCGGCCTGCGCCGCGCCGGCCGGACCGAACTCCGCCGCGACTTCGTCGAGACGCAGCGGCCGTGCCGCCTTGCGCAGGACGTTTATGACCGCGGATTCAGGGGATTGCGGCGCGCGCGCGGCAGCCCGGCTGCGCGGTTGCGTCGCGTTATCGCGCGGGGCCTTGGCCGAACCACGCCTGTTTCTATCTCTACGCATCGTTCCTTACATTGACAGTCCGGGGGGCCGCCAGTAAATTGCGCCACCTTCCAGCACGGCCCCCGGGGCCCTGCCGCGACCTAAGCCCAGGTGGCGGAATTGGTAGACGCACTAGTTTCAGGTACTAGCGGGTAACACCGTGGAGGTTCGAGTCCTCTCCTGGGCACCACTCTGAAACGGGGGCACCCCCTGTTTCGCGCCGATTGCGGGAGCATTGCTGCCGGCGGCGGGCTCACTTTAGCACTCCTCCGCCTCAACCACCTGTTCCCGTTGGCTTTTCGACGGCGCGACCCGGCCTTTGCAGCGACTACAATGGCCAGCCCGCCCCGGGCTGATGCGCGCGCTGCCATGAACTACACGACCCTCGATTACGCGGTGACCGACCGCGTCCTCGTGCTGACACTCAACCGGCCGGATCGCCTGAACGCCTTTACGGTCACCATGGCCGACGAGCTCGAGCACGCCTTCCGCCGCGCCAGCGCGGACGACTCGGTTGGGGCAATCGTCGTGACGGGCGCGGGACGCGCGTTCTGCGCGGGCATGGACCTGGCCACGACCGGCAACGTGTTCGGTCTCGACGAAGCGCAGCGTCCTACCCTGGCGGACATGCACGACAGGCTCGAGGATCCCGCGATCCTGCGCGGCGTGCGCGACACTGGTGGGCGGGTCGTGCTGGCGATTTACGACTGCATGAAACCAGTCATCGGCGCGATCAACGGCGCCGCGGTTGGCATTGGCGCCACCATGACGCTGCCGATGGACGTTCGGCTCGCTGCCGACGGCGCCAGGATCGGGTTCGTGTTCGGTCGCCTAGGCATCGTGCCGGAAGCGTGCTCGAGCTGGTTCCTGCCGCGACTCGTCGGCATCCCACAGGCGCTGGAATGGGTCTACTCGGCCGAACCTTTCGACGCGGCCGAAGGCGTGCGCGCGGGCCTGCTCAAGGCCGCGGTACCGGTCGACCAGCTGCTGAACGAAGCGCGCAGGCTCGCGCACAGGTTCATCGACCATCGTTCGCCGGTCGCGGTCGCGCTGGCGCGGCAGTTGATCTACCGCAATGGCGCGCAGTCGCATCCGCTCGAGGCGCACCGCGTCGATTCGCTGGCGATGTGGCACCTGAGCCAGCACGACGGCGCCGAGGGCGTGCGCGCGTTCCTCGAGAAGCGGCCGCCGCAGTTCACCTCGAAGGTCTCGACGGACCTCCCCGACTTCGTCGCGGAGTGGCTGCAGCGCTGATCGACGTGCGCGTTGCAGGTCGCCCCGCTGCTCCTGCGGCGGATCCAGCGCCTTTTCCAGAGCTTGGAAAGGCAGACACGCGCTCTGGAAAAGGCCCCGGATCCGCCGCTGGCGAAGCGGCGCCTGAGCGTCTCGCCGGGCGTGAACGAGTGCATGCAGATGCGACCGTCAGCCCACGCCCGCCGATCCGCACGGCGCAAGTAACCGGATAGGGTCCAGAGCTGCAACGGTCGCCGCGCTGAGGCTGCGTGCGCCGTGCCGCTGCGTGGCAAGTGCGGGTAACGTCAGGCGTCCGATCCGGGACCTCTCCCAGAGCGCGTGTCTGCCTTTCCAAGCTCTGGGAGAGGTCCCGGATCGGACGCCTGCCACGAAGCGCGTGTCTGCCTTTCCAAGCTCTGGGAGAGGTCCCGGATCGGACGCCTGCCACGAAGCGCGTGTCTGCCTTACTTAGCGCGCCGCGTGGCGCTTCACCACCAGCCGGTGTGCGTGCAGCAGCGGCTCGGTGTACCCGGACGGCTGTTTCGTGCCGAGGAAGACGAGGTCGCACGCCGCCTTGAACGCCTCGCCGTCGTAACCCGGAGACATCGGACGATACAGCGGATCACCGGCGTTCTGCTGGTCGACCACCGTCGCCATGCGCTGCATCACTTCCAGCACCTGCGCGCACGACACGATGCCGTGGTGCAGCCAGTTGGCGATGTGCTGCGACGAGATGCGGCAGGTCGCGCGGTCTTCCATCAGGCCGACGTTGTTGATGTCCGGCACCTTCGAGCAACCGACGCCCTGATCGATCCAGCGCACGACGTAGCCGAGGATGCCCTGCGCGTTGTTCTCGATCTCGGCGTTGATCTCGGCCGCCGACCAGTTCGTGTCGGGCGCGAGCGGAATCGTGAGGATGCCCGTCAGCCGGTCCGCACGCCCGGCCCTGGCCAGTTCCGCCTGCCGCGCCTTCACGTCGTACGCGTGATAGTGCGTGGCATGCAGCGTCGCCGCCGTCGGGCTCGGCACCCAGGCGCACGTCGCGCCCGCCTGCAGGTGACCGATCTTCTGCTCGAGCATGCCGTGCATCAGGTCCGGCATGGCCCACATGCCCTTGCCGACCTGCGCCCTGCCCGGCAGGCCGCAGGCGAGACCGATATCGACGTTCGACAACTCGTACGACGAGATCCAGGCCTGCGTCTTCATGTCCGCCTTGCGCACCATGGCGCCGGCTTCCATCGAGGTGTGGATTTCGTCGCCCGTGCGATCCAGGAACCCGGTGTTGATGAACGCAACGCGCGACCTGGCCGCGCGGATGCATTCCCTCAGGTTGACCGTCGTGCGGCGCTCCTCGTCCATGAGGCCGAGCTTCACGGTGTAACGCGGCAGGCCGAGCACCTGCTCGACGTGCGTGAAGACTGCATCGGCAAACGCAACCTCCTCGGGACCGTGCATCTTCGGCTTCACGACGTAGATCGAACCGTGCGTCGAATTGCGCACGCCATCGGTCTTGCGCAGGTCGACCATGGCGATGAGCACCGTGCACATCGCATCGAGCAGGCCTTCGAAAGCCTCATTGCCGTCACGATCGAGCACGGCCGGGTTCGTCATGAGATGGCCGACGTTGCGGACCAGCATCAGCGAGCGGCCCTTGAGCGCGAGCGGCCTGCCGTCGGGCGCGACGTAGCAGCGATCGGGGTTCATGGCGCGATCGAACGATTTACCGCCCTTCTCCACCTTTTCCACGAGGTCGCCACGCATCAGGCCGAGCCAGTTGCGGTACGCGTGCGCCTTGTCGTCGGCATCGACCGCCGCGACGGAATCCTCGCAATCCATGATCGTGGTGATCGCCGCTTCGAGGAACACATCCGCGACGCCCGCGGCATCGGCCTTGCCGATGCGATTCGTGCGATCGACCTGGATCTCGACGTGCAGGCTGTGCTGCCGCAGCAGGATGGCGCTGGGTGCGGCAGCGTCTCCCGCATGGCCCGCGAACAGCGATGGGTTCGCCAGGGCCGTGGTGCCGCTCGGCGTGTCAACCTGCAACCGACCGCCCACGACGCGATAGGACGTCGCGTCGGCATGACTGCCCGCGGCGAGCGGCGCAACGGCATCCAGGAATTTCTTCGCCCACGCGATCACGCGCGCGCCACGCTCCGCGCTGTAACCGCCGGCCGGTGGAAGCTCGCCCATGGCGTCGGTGCCGTACAGCGCGTCGTACAGGCTGCCCCAGCGCGCATTCGCCGCATTGAGCGCATAGCGCGCGTTCATGACGGGCACGACCAGCTGCGGCCCCGGCATGCTGGCGATCTCGGGATCGACGTTCGTGGTGTCGATCTGGAAATCAGGGCCTTCATGGACGAGGTAACCGATCTCGGCAAGGAAGTCCTTGTAGGCCGCCGCATCGATTGGCTGGCCGCGATGCACACGGTGCCAGGCATCGATCTGCGCCTGCAGGTCGTCACGCTTCGCGAGCAGTGCGCGGTTCTTCGGGCCGAAGCCATGCACGAGGTCGGAGAGGCCCTTCCAGAACGTGTCGGAAGCGACACCAGTCAACGGCAGCGCTTCGTACTCGACCAGGTCGTGGAGCGGGCGCGCGACTTTAAGGCCGAATTTGTCGATGCGGTCGGTCATGGGCGTGGCTCCTACAACGAGCGCGAGATCAGTTCCTTCATTACTTCGTTGGTGCCGCCGTAAATGCGCTGCACGCGCGAGTCCGCGAACATGCGGCAGACCATGTACTCGTTCATGTAGCCGTAGCCGCCGAACAGCTGCTGGCACTCGTCGATGACTTTCTGCTGCATGTCGGTGACCCACCACTTGGCCATCGCCGCCGTCTCGGTGTCGAGCTCGCCCCTGACCAGCTGTTCGATGCAGCGATCGATGAACACGCGCGCCACGCGGGTATGAGTGGCGGCCTCGGCGAGCTTGAACTTCGTGTTCTGAAAGGCCGCGACCGGCTGGCCGAAGACCTGCCGCTCGTTCACGTACTTGATGGTCTCGTCCAGCGCGCCCTCCATCGCCGCCACGCCGGCGACGGCGATCAGCAGCCGCTCGTACGGCAGGTCGCCCATCAACTGGTGCATGCCTTTGCCTTCCTGCTGCAGCAGGCAGTCGACGGGCACGCGGACGTCCTCGAAAAACAGTTCGGCGGTGTCCTGCGCCTGGAACCCCATCTTGTCGAGCACGCGACCGACACGATAGCCCTTGAGGCCCTCGGTCTCGACCATCAGGATCGAAAGTCCGCGGCTGCGGTCATTGGGATCGGTCCGCACGACCAGCATCAGCAACCCGGCGCTGCCGCCGTTGGTGATGAAGATCTTGGAACCGTTGATCACGTATTGATCGCCAGTGCGCACCGCGCGCGTGCGGATGCCTTTGAGATCCGACCCTGCGCCCGGCTCGGTCATCGCGATCGCGCCGATGAGCTCGCCGCATGCCATGCGCGGCAACCAGCGCTGCTTCTGCGCCTCGGTGCCGTAGTTGAGCACGTAGTGCGCCGCGATGCTGTGCACGCCCTGGCCGAAGCCGGAAATGCCACGCCGATTGAGTTCCTCGTACAGCAGCGTCTCGTGACGGAAATCGCCACCGCCGCCACCGTACTCCGCGGGCACGTCCATCAGCAGGAATCCGGCCGCACCGATCTTGCGCCACGACTCCTTGTCCACGCGATGATCCGCCCGCCACTTCGCGTCCAGCGGCAGCATCTCAGCGTCGACGTAACGGGAAATCGCCTCGCGCAGCATGCGGAGGTCGTCGTCCATCCACGGGGATTCGTAGGGTTTCATGGGAAGGGGAGGAAGGGCGGAAGGGAGGAAGGGCGGAAGGGGAGGAAGGACAGGAAGAATAGGAAGGGATCGGAAGCCTCGGCGGCAAGCCTGTCTGCAAATTCATACGACGGATCAGTAGTGTCCCAACGTTGAGGGAGGCGACTCGTTTAAGTTGCTGAACATGCTACGAAAAGCGCCATATGTTCTTGGTCTCGATTTGAACATCGATTTGCCCTCACGCATCGTGACCGCGGTCCCCGCCGCGGAGTCGATCGATGCGTCAAGGCCAGCTCGTGTTCGCGCAGTTGATGCAGCATCTCCCGCTGACGACGTTCCGCCGTTGCGTGGCTCACTATGCCGGAGAGCACAAGGTCAAGAGCTTCTCGTGTCTGGACCAGTACCTGTGCATGGCCTTCGCGCAGTTGACCTATCGAGAGAGTCTGCGAGATATCGAGTCGAGCCTGCGAGCCCAGGCGGCGAAGCTCTACCATTTGGGGATTCGCGGCAACGTCTCGCGCAACACACTGGCCAATGCCAATGCGACGCGCGACTGGCGCATCTACGCGAACTTCGCCGAGCGCTTGATCGGCATCGCACGCGGCTTGTATGCCGAGGAGCCCTTCGGCGTGGATTTGGCCCAGACGGTTTACGCGCTCGACGCTACGACCATCGATCTGTGTCTGTCGGTCTTTCCCTGGGCGCCGTTTCGTTCGACCAAGGCCGCCGTCAAGTTGCACACGTTGCTGGATCTGCGCGGCAATATTCCCAGCTTTATTCACATCTCCGACGGCAAGATGCACGATGTCAACGTGCTCGACCTGCTCTTGCCCGAGCCGGGCGCCTACTACGTGATGGATCGAGGCTACCTCGACTTCGAGCGGCTGTATCACCTGCACGAGACCGGCAGCTTCTTCGTCACGCGCGCCAAGTCGAACCTCAAGGCCGAGCGTCGCTATTCTCATCCGGTGGATTGAGCGACGGGTTTGATTTGCGATCAAACCGTGATCTTGACGGGCTTCTATTCGCACAAAGGGTTTCCCGTTCCGCTGCGTCGCATCAAGTACATCGATCCGAAGACCCGCAAGCGCCTCGTATTCTTGACCAATCAGTTTGGCTTGCCCGCCTTGAGCATCGCCGACCTGTATCGCTGCCGCTGGCAGGTGGAGCTTTTCTTCAAGTGGATCAAGCAGCACCTCCGGATCAAGGCGTTCTTCGGAACGTCCGAAAACGCGGTGAAGACGCAAATCTGGATCGCCATCTCGGTCTACGTCCTCGTCGCGATCGTCAAAAAGCGGCTGAATCTGCCGCGCTCGCTCTATGAAAATCTACAGATACTCAGCCTCACCCTCTGCGAGCAAATGCCTTTGAATGAGCTACTTGCGCAAATCGACACCGATCAAAATCCGTCCCCAGTTCATAACCAGATGAATTTGTTCGATTAACGTTGGGACACTACTGACGACGGATATCTATTGATACTAAGTCGGGACGATGGATTCCGGCATAGGGATTAGTTGGAGGTACAGAAGTTGTCCGTTCCTGCCCTTCCTCTCCTTCCCGCCCTTCCTCCCCTTCCTCCCCTTCCTCCCCTTCCTCAGTCGTACGGATGCCGCAGCACGATCGTCTGCGCACGGTCCGGGCCGGTCGACACGATGTCGATCGGCACGCCCGCGAGTTCCTCCATGCGGGCGAGGTAGCTGCGCGCGTTGGACGGCAGTTTCGAGAATTCGGTGACGCCGTGCGTCGGCTCGGTCCAGCCCTTGTGCTCTTCGTACACCGGCACGCATTCCGAGAAGCGGTGCGGCAGCAGCGGCGGCTCGTCGCGGATATCGCCGTCGATCCGGTAGCCAGTGCAGATGCGCAGCGTGTCGAGGCCGTCGAGCACGTCGAGCTTCGTCACGCCCAGGCTCGAGAGGCTGTTGTGCATGACCGCGCGGCGCATGGCCACCGCATCGAACCAGCCGCAGCGGCGCGGACGGCCCGTGACGGCGCCGAACTCATGCCCGACGCGGGAGAGGTGCTCGCCCGTCTCGTCGAACAGTTCGGTCGGGAACGGTCCCGCACCCACGCGCGTGGTGTAGGCCTTCACGATGCCGAGCACGGCGTTGATGTCGCGCGGGCCCAGGCCCGTGCCGACGGCGGCTTCACCGGCGATGGTGTTCGACGATGTGACAAACGGATACGTGCCGACGTCAACGTCGAGCAGCGCGCCCTGCGCGCCTTCAAACATCAGGTTGCTACCGCGCCGCATCTCATTGCGCAGCAGCACGCTGACGTCGGCCAGCAGCGGCTCGATGCGTTCGGCCAGGGCCACGAGTTCGTCCAGCGTGCGCTGGAAATCGACGGTCTCCGCGCTGAAGTAGCGGCTCAGCACGAAGTTGTGGAAGTCGAGAATCTCGCCGAGCCGGGCCGCGAGGCGATCGCGCTGCATGAGATCCGCCAGCCGCACGGCTCGGCGCGCGACCTTGTCTTCATACGCCGGACCGATGCCGCGACCGGTGGTGCCGATGGCGTTGACGCCTTGCGCGCGCTCACGCGCGCGGTCGAGCACGATGTGCGAAGGCAGGATCACCGCGCAGTTCGGGCTGACCTTGAGCCGGTCGTACACCTGGACACCGCGCTGGACCAGCATGTCCGCCTCGCGGAACAGGGCTTCGAGCGAGACCACGACCCCGTTGCCGATCACGCACTGCACGCCCGTGTGCAGAATGCCGGAGGGAATCAGCGACAGGACCGTCTTGGCGCCATCGATGACGAGGGTGTGGCCGGCGTTGTGGCCGCCCTGGAAACGCGCGACCGCGCCGACCCGCTCGGTGAGCAGGTCCACGATCTTGCCCTTGCCTTCGTCACCCCACTGGGCGCCGATGACGACGAGATTCTTGGACATTTGGAAGTGACTGGTGACTGCTGGTTGGTGACGGGCGCCCGCAGGACGGTCAACCGCCTCCGCGCACCAGGAAGAGCACGACGCAACCTGCGATCATGCTGCCCAGGCCGATCCGGCGCAATATGCGGTCGTCCAGCTGCGACATCGTGAACAGGGCGCGCTTGGCGGCGCCGGGATTCAGGAATGGCAGGACGCCTTCCAGCACCAGGTACAGGGCGAAGGCCGCCCACAGGTCGTTCCAGTTCATCGACGAGCGGGGTTGCCGGGCGCTGTGGTCAGCGCCCGGATTCCTTCAGGTACTCGAAGAACTCGCCGTCGGGCGCGATCACGAGCACGTCGCCCTGCTTGCCGAGCGACCGGCGATAGGCCTGCATCGAGCGGTGGAAAGCGAAGAACTCGGGATTCGCGCCGTACGCCTTGCCGTAGATGTCGGCCGCCGCCGCGTCGCCCTGGCCCTTGATGATCTCGGCCTCGCGGTAGGCGTTGGCCAGGATCTCGGTGCGCTGACGATCCGCCTCCGCTCGCGTCCGTTCCGACACCGCGGAACCTTCGGCTCGCAGCTGCGCCGCCTGGCGTGCGAAGTCCTGCCGCATGCGGTTGAACACCGACTCGCTGACCTCTTCCGGCAACTCGATGTTCTTCACGCGCACGTCGACCAGCGCGATGCCCAGGTTGCCGACGTTCTTGCCGGCAATCTCGAGCACTTCGCCGAGGAACTCGCTGCGGTCCGCCGCCACGACCTGCTGGATGGTACGGCGCGCGATGACGGTCTTGATGCCATCCTTGATGATTTCACCGAGCCGACGGTTCGCGACTTCCTCGCTGCCACCCGCGGTGGACGTGTAGAAGCGCGAGACGTCGCTGATGCGCCACTTCACGAAGAAGTTGATGCGCAGGATCTTGCCTTCGCTGGTCAGGAACTGCTCGGCCGGGTAATCCTCCGTGAGGATCCGCCGGTCGAACTTGATCACGTTGTTCACGAACGGCGTCAGGAAATGCAGGCCGGGCTTGTAGTCGGCACGCACGATCTCGCCGAAGCGGAACTTGAGCGCGAGCTCGGTTTCGCGCACGGTGAACGCCGCCATCGAGAACAGCAGCAGGGCGGCGCCAACCAGGATCAACGGCAGGTAACCACGGTTTGGCATCAGCGTGACCCCCGCTCGCGGCTCGCATCGGGCGCAGCTCCGGCCGGCGCGGCCTCAGTTTCAGCCCGGGGCTGTACTGTGTCAGGCACCTGGCGCTGCTCATCGAGCGTCAGCGTGCGGGTGCGGCCCTCGGTGAGCTTGTCGAGTGGCAGGTAGATCATGTTGCCCGTGCCCTTGGTGTCAACCAGCACCTTGTTGGTGTTGCCTAACACCACTTCCAGGGTTTCGAAGTACAGGCGCTGGCGCGTGACGCCGGGCGCTCGCAGGTAGCTCGCGAGGAGCTGCGTGAAGCGCTGCGCTTCGCCCTCGGCGTCGGCGACGATGCGAGCCTTGTAGGCGGCTGCATCCTCCGATTGCCGCGCGGCCGAACCCTTGGCTTTCGGCAGGATGTCGTTGGCGTATGCCTGCGCTTCCAGGGCGAGGCGCTCGCGGTCTTCGCGTGCCTTGATGGCGTCGCGCTGCGAACTCTGGACCTGTTCCGGCACGCTGACGCCCTGCAGGTTGACCGTCGTCACTTCGATGCCGGTCTTGTACGCATCGAGCGTACGCTGGATCAGTTCCTTGGTCCTGGCCGTGATTTCCTGGCGACCCTGCTCGAGCACGAAGTCGAGCTGGCTGCGACCGACGATCTCGCGGATAGCGCTTTCGGCGACTTCCTTCAACGTCTGTTCGGGATCGCGCACGTTGAACGCGAACGCCACCGGCTCGGCACGCCGGTACTGCACGGCGATATTGATGTCGACGAGGTTTTCGTCCGACGTGAGCATGCGCGTCTGGTCGGTCACGCCCTCGACGGTCTCGACGTTGATGATCTGGCGCGCTTCGACGGGCCACGGCACGTGCCAACGCAGGCCAGGTTCAGTCGCTGCGACGAACCGGCCGAAACGCGTGACCACGCCACGTTCGGCGGCGTCGACCACGTAGAAGCCGGTCAGCGCCCAGACACCGACCAGCACCAGCGCGACCGTGCTGAAGCCGAAACCGCGCATGGCCCTGCTGCCACCGCCGAATCCAGCGCCGCCGCCGTCACGGCCACCGTCGTCGCCGCCACCACCTTTGCCCCCGAACATCCGGGACAGTTTGCGTTGCAAGTTGCGCAGGGCCTCGTCGAGATCGGCCGCTCCCTTGTCGGGGCGGTTGCCCCAGGGATTGCGATTCTTGCCCGGGTCGTTCCAGGCCATGGGTGGGAGTGCTCCGGATGCTTTGTCTTTCAGGGACTTGAAGGCGAATCCCAGGCGTTGCTTGCGGGCGTCGGCCGTCATGCCACGCCCCGGGTCGCCGAAGATTCGTTGGATTGTAGAAACCGCCCCTCGTCGGCACAAGGTGCGTTTGCCGTCGGCAGCTCGATCCCGTCGTCACGGCAGATGCGTTCGAGGTCCTGCCGGCGGAGGCTGATCTCGACCTCGACGACGCCGTCCGCCAGCGTCTTGTGCGACATGACCGCTCCCGCGGCAAAGAGCCGGGCCCTGGCGCGCCCGGCCCGTGGTGGCAGGCGCAGGGTACAGCGGCAGAGATCGGCGCCGAGCGCCTGATGCAGCGCCTGCAGCAACAGCTCGAGCCCCGCGCCACTGTGCGCCGAGAGCCAGACCCGGTCGATGCGACCGTCGGCGCCCGTTTCCGACCGCGGCAGTTCGCCCGTGCGGTCGATCTTGTTGTAGACCGCGATCTGCCGCACGCCCTGCGCGCCGATCGACTCGAGCACCTCGTCGACCTGTGCGATGCGGTCGTTGCGCTCGGGATCGGACGCATCGATCACGTGCAGCAGCAGGTCGGCTTCGCGCGCTTCCTGCAGCGTCGAGCGGAATGCGGCGACCAGTTCATGCGGCAGGTCGCGCACGAAGCCGACGGTATCGGCGAGCGCCGTCTCCAGGCCCGGCGCCAGGTGCAGGCGGCGCACGGTCGGATCGAGCGTCGCGAACAACTGGTCGGCTGCATACGCATCGGCGCGCGTGAGGCGGTTGAACAGGGTCGACTTGCCGGCGTTGGTGTAACCGACCAGCGCGATCGTCGGCACTTCCTGCCGCCGGCGTTCCTGCCGCGTGGTTTCACGCTGCTGCAGCACTTTCTCGATGCGATCGTTGAGGGTCTTGATGCGCTTGCCGATCAGGCGGCGGTCGGTTTCGAGCTGGGTTTCACCCGGTCCGCGCAGGCCGATGCCACCGCCGCGCTGGCGCTCCAGATGGGTCCATCCGCGCACGAGACGCGTGGACATGTGCTGCAACTGCGCGAGTTCGACCTGCAACTTGCCTTCGAACGTGCGCGCGCGTTGCGCGAAGATGTCGAGGATCAGGCCGCTGCGGTCGAGCACGCGGCACTGCAGTTCCTTTTCGAGATTGCGTTCCTGGCTGGGGCTCAGCGCGCCGTCGATGACGACGAGATCGGCGGCAAGCGCCTTGACGCGCGCGCGCAGCTCTTCGACCTTGCCGGACCCGATCAGGAAGCGGGAATCGGCAGCCTTGCGGGTGGGCGCCAGCACCTCAAGTACCTGCGCGCCGGCCGAACGCGCGAGTGCACCGAACTCCTCGACGCGATCGGGTTCAGGGGCTCGACCGAGCCCCACACAGACCAGGATCGCGCGTTCGCCGCTGGCCGGCCTTTCGAACAATGCTCCCTGCCCTCGCCTGGTCCGGCTCAGCCCGCGGGGGCGTCCTCGAGCGGCGGCAGGTCGTCATCGCCCGCCGGCAGGCGCACGTTGCGGGCCGGCACGATCGTCGAGATTGCGTGCTTGTAGACCATCTGGCTCACGCTGTTGCGCAGCAGGACCACGAACTGGTCGAACGAGTCGATCTGGCCCTGCAGCTTGATGCCGTTGACCAGATAGATGGAAACAGGGATGCGCTCCTTGCGCAGCGCGTTCAGGAAAGGATCCTGCAGGGACTGGCCCTTGGCCATTGTTATCGTCTCCTTTTTTCTCTGGTGCCGTTCGTTCCTGCACAGCTTCTTCCGTGAAACGGCCCGCCTGGATGACCCAGGCTCCCAGCAAGAACGGGCCCAGTCTAGCACAGGGGTTTCGCGCCAATTTTCTCGGCCGCGCTGGACATGGCGTCGTATATCGGGACGAGATCGCGTTCTGCAAGGGACGACACCCAGGCAATGGCCGGATCGCCACGGAGCCACGTCAGCTGACGCTTGGCCAGGTTGCGGGTCGCCTGCCGGGCGGCGGCCACGGCCTCCTCCAGGCTGCACTCGCCGGCGAGATACTGCCAGAGCTGGCGGTAGCCGACGGCCCGCAAGCTGGGCAGGTCCGGGCCAAGGTCACCCCGCGCCTGCAGCGCCCTGACCTCGTCCACCAGCCCGGCCGCGACCATCTGGTCGAACCGCGCATTGATCCGGACGTACAGTTCCGGCCGCGACACGGGCATCAGGGCGAACCGCGCGAGACGGACCGCGGGGGGTTCGGACTGCTGCTGCAGGTCTGACAGTCGTTCGCCGGTGAGCTGCAGGACTTCGAGCGCCCGCTGGATCCGCTGGGCATCCGCGGGTTGAATCCGGCTCGCCGCGACCGGGTCGCGCGCAGCGAGTTCGGCATGCATGGCGGGCCAGCCGGTCGCTTGTGCGACCAGGTCCAGGGCGGCGCGCACCTGCGGGTCGGCTGCGGGCAACGGCGCAAGCCCGTGGGTCAGTGCGCGGTAGTACAGCATCGTGCCGCCCACCAGCAGGGGGACCCGGCCGCGCGCGCGAATCTCGGCGATGCACCGCAGGGCGTCGCGCAGGAACCGTCCCGCGGAATACGGCTCCGACGCATCGCAGATGTCGATGAGGTGATGCGGCACGGCCGCGCGTTCGGCCGGCGACGGCTTCGACGTGCCGATGTCCATGCCGCGATAGACCAGCGCCGAATCCACGCTGACGATTTCGAGCGGAAAGCGCCGGGCCAGCTGCAGGGCGAGCGCGGTCTTGCCCGTGCACGTCGGCCCCATCAGGCCGACGGCGTCGGGGGCTTCGTCGATTGCCTTTGCTGGAGTTTTCACCTGCCGCGCAGGAACAGCCGGTCGAGGTCGTCCATGCTGACAAACGACCAGGTGGGACGTCCGTGCACGCACTGATCACTGCGCACGGTCTGCTCCATTTCCCGGAGCAGCGCATTCATCTCGGGTACGGTCAGCCGACGGTTGGCGCGCACGGCCTGGTGACAGGCCATGGTGCCGAGCGCGCGGTCGAAGGCCACCGTCGTTGCGGCCCGGCCCTGCTCGCGCAGATCCGCAATCATGTCCTTGAGCAAGGCGGCGGCATCGATGCCGGGCAACAGGGCCGGCGTCGATCGCAGCAGCACGCACGCAGGACCGCCGCGATCAATATCGAGGCCGAGGCTCGCGAACAACCCGGCATGCGATTCCGCCTCGTCCGCATCGGCGACCGCGACCTGGACCGCAATCGGCACCAGCAGCGGCTGTGCTGGCAAGCGGTCGGACTGCATCGAGGCCTTCAGCCGCTCGTACGTGGTGCGCTCGTGCGCGGCATGCATGTCGACCAGCACGAGGCCACCTCGCGCCTGCGCGAGGATGTAGACGCCATGCAGCTGCGCGATGGCGTAGCCGAGGGGATGTTCGGCGTCGGGGGCGGCGGCGTCCGCTGCTGCGATCTCGCGCACCCCGCCAAGGCGAGCATAGAGGTCCGTCGCCGTGAGCTGCTGGCCCGCGGCCGCGGGGTTGAGGGTCAGGGGACAGGGGTTAGTCGAAAAGGCGTTGCCGGGCAGTGACCAGTCGGCGCGAGCGGCAGGAATCGCATCGGCCGCGGACTGCGTCGGTCGCGTTTCGGCGAGCGCGCGCTCGAGCGTGCGCCACAGGAAATCGTGGATCAGGCCGGGTTCGCGAAAACGCACCTCCAGTTTCTGCGGGTGCGCGTTCACGTCGACGCGCGCGGGGTCCATCTCGAGGAACAGCACGTACGCGGGATGGCGGCCATGGAACAGCACGTCGCGATAGGCGAGCCGTACCGCACTGGCGATGAGCCTGTCGCGCAGCGGCCGGCCGTTGAGGAAGAAGTACTGCTGGTCGGCCTGGCTGCGTGCGTACGTCGGCAGGCAGAACCAGCCGTGCAGCCGCATGCCCGACCCTTCGTGCTCGAGCTTCATTGCGTTGGCGATGAATTCCTCGCCCAGCATCGCCGCAACGCGGGCATCGCGCGACCGCTCGTCGCGTGCCGGCGGATGATCGGCAAGCACCTTGCGCGCAGACGAGAGCCGGAATCCCACGTCGAAACGGCTGAGCGCAAGCCGTTCCACCAGCCGTTCGATCTGCGCCAGCTCCGTGCGCTCAGAGCGCAGGAACTTGCGCCGGGCGGGCACGTTGAAGAACAGGTCGCGGACCTCGACTGTCGTGCCGTGCGGATGCGGGTGCGGCGCGGGGCCCGTCAAGGTGCCGTCGACGGCGGCAACCATGTGCGCCGCCTCAGCTGCGCGCGGACGCGAAACCATCCGCATGCGCGACACCGACGCGATGCTCGGCAGGGCCTCGCCGCGGAAACCCAGCGTGCGCACCGCCTCGAGGTCATCGATGCTGCCGATCTTGCTGGTGGCATGACGGGCCAGGGCGAGCAGCAGCTCGTCCGCGGCGATCCCCATGCCGTCGTCCCGCACACGACACAGTTCAGCGCCGCCCTTCTCGACCTCGATGTCGATCGCCAGCGCTCCGGCATCGAGGCTGTTCTCGACCAGTTCCTTGATCACGGACGCCGGGCGCTCGACCACCTCGCCGGCAGCGATCTGGTGAACGAGTTGCTCGGGCAGGACCCGGATCGTCATGGCAGGCAGGAGAGTCTTGGCGGCTCGCGCCGGGTGCGCGAGCATAGCAAAGCGCAGGGAATCAGCGTCCTGCGACGGCCGTGCCGGCGTCCGCCATGCCGCCCCGCTGCGCGGCCACGATGGCTGCGAGTTTCGAGCCGGGCGGCGGGTTGTCGTACCAGTAGTTGCGCACGCCCGTGCGCACAGCCGCGGCAATGCGTGACTGGTGCTCGGGATCGCGCAGGCGCCGTTCGTCGGTCGCGTTCGAGATGAACGCTGTCTCGACCAGCATCGAAGGAATGTCCGGCGACTTCAGCACGATGAAGCCCGCGTGCCGGACACGCGGCGTGCCATGCGTATTGCTCACCCCGCGCAGTGCAGTCAGAACGCTGTCGGCCGCTTCGACGCTGTCGCTGATCGATTCCTTCTGCGTGACGTCGAGCAGCACCGATGCCAGCACGTCGTCGCTGTCGTCGAGCGAGACGCCACCTTTCAGGTCCGCTGCGTTTTCGGTGTCTGCCAGCCACTTCGCCGCCTCGTCGCTGGCGCCACGCAGCGACAACACGTAGACCGACGAACCGCTCACGGCACGGTTCTGCACGGAGTCGGCGTGAATGGAGACGAACATGTCGGCGCCGAGGCTTCGCGCCTTGCGCGTGCGGCCACCCAGGGTGATGAAATAGTCGCCCTCACGGATCAGGACGGCCTGCATGCCGTCTTCTGCGTTGATTTCCGCCGCGAGCTTGCGCGCGATCGCGAGCGTGACGTCTTTCTCGCGCGTGCCGCCCCGGCCGATCGCGCCAGGATCCTGTCCCCCGTGGCCGGCGTCGATCGCGATGACCAGGTCGCGGCCCTTGACGGCCGGACTCGCCACCTTCGTCGGCAACGGAGTCGGCTCGGTGACCTTCGGCACCGCGGGCGCAGCCACTGCGCGCGAGGTGTCGGCGACCATGGCGAGCACCTCGTTGCCCGCAGGCGGCGTGCGTGCTGCATTCATCGGCGCCGCGACGACCACTGGCGAGCCAGGCAGTTCGACGACCAGGCGATGCCCGGCGCTGCCATCAGGGCCAACCACGAAACTGCGCGGTTTCAGCGCCTCGGCCAGGTCGAGGACGAAGCGCAGGCCCTGCCCTTGCTGTGGTCCCGAACGCAGCGACTTCACCGGGCCCTGTCCCGACGGCAGCGATTCGTTCGCCGGCAGGGTCGTGTTCGCGAGATCGACGACGACACGATCGGGGTGGTCGAGCGTGAAGACGTCGTATTCGACGGGCGCCGACAATTCGATGACCAGTCGTGTGCCTTCCGGACCGGACCACAACCTGACATCGGTGACGCGTGCGGTGTTCGCCCACGCGGGCAACCAGGCCAACGACAGCACCAGCCAGGCAAGCTGCAGAGCGGTTGAACGGAGCCTGCGCGTCAGCATGGCGCGTAATCTACCGCGCCCGAGCCAGATATTTCAATAAAATTATAAGGATACGGGATGTTTATCAGGTACCGTCAGAGCCGCTCGAGCACGGCCCGACCTGCCGGCGAGCACGCCGCTGCAACAAGCTTGCGCGCATCCGGGCCGGCGTAGTCGAGCGTCAACGCCAGATCGGCTGCGTGCAGCCTGCCATGCGCCTTCTCCGGCCACTCCACCAGCAGTACCGAGCCCGCGACTCGCAGGTCACGCAGGCCAAGGTCATCGAGTTCATCAGGATGCCGCAGCCGGTACAGGTCGCAGTGGGTGAAGTCGTGTCCCTGCAAACGGTACGGTTCGAGCAATGTGTACGTAGGGCTGCGGACCGGACCGACGTGTCCCAGCTCCGCCAGCAACCCGCCCACCAGCGTCGTCTTGCCGGCGCCGAGTTCGCCGGAGAGCGTGATGAGCATCGACTCATCCGCAGGCGCGGCCAGCAGCGCTCGCGCAAGACGGGCACCGAACGCCCGCATCTCGTCCGCGCCACGGGCGACGTACTCCGTCATCACCGCGGGTTCACGCAGCCGCGCACCTGGTCGATGACATCGGTCGCCAGCAGGCCGCGTTCCCCGGTCGCGGCCGCGCGATCGCCCGCGCTGGCGTGAACGAACACGCCGGCCATCGCGGCAAGCGCGAGGTCGCCGCACTGTGCGGCGATGCCTGCAATCACACCGGTGAGAACATCGCCCATGCCGGCCACGGCCATGCCCGGGTTGCCGCGATCACAGAGCCAGCCTGCACCCGCCTGCACCTGCACGATCGTGCCCGCGCCTTTCAGCACGATCACGCCGCCGTAACGCTGCTGCAGGGCGGCAGCGGCCGCCAGCCGATCACGCTGGATGTCGTCCGTCGTGACGCCCAGCAGGCGCGCTGCTTCGCCAGGATGCGGCGTCAGCACCCAGTGCCCGCACTTGCGCGGATTGCGCGCCAGCAGGTTGAGCGCGTCGGCATCGACGACGACAGGCTTCTGCGCAGCGAGCGCCGCGTCGAACACTTCCATTGCCCACGACGACTGGCCGAGGCCGGGTCCGAGTGCGAGCACCGTCGCGCGCTCGAGTCCGCGTTCCATGGCGCTGGCGCTGCCAACGGCGAGCGACATCAATTCGGGCCGCGAGACGAGCGCGCCAAGGCTTCGCGGGTGCGCCGCCACGGTGACGAGGCCCGCGCCCGCGCGCAGCGCGGCTGCCGCCGCGAGGTGCACTGCGCCACCCATGCCCGCGGCACCGCCGATCACGAGTACGTGGCCGTGCCGCCCCTTGTGCGCCGTGCGTCCGCGCGCCGGCAACGCAGCCTGCACGACTGACTCGTCCAGCAGACTCAACGCGGGTTTCGACCCTTGGTAGGCACCCAGCGGCACGTCGAGGTCGTCGAACACGATCCTGCCCGCGTGGTCGGGCCCGGCGCCGAGATAGCAACCCACCTTGCGGCCGATGAACGTGACCGTGAGCTCGGCGCGCACCGCACAACCCAGCACGTGACCGCTATCCGCCTGCAGCCCGGATGGAATGTCGACGGCGACGACGGGCCGGTTCGCCTCATTGGTGGCGCGAATGCAGTCTGCCGCCGCGCCAGTGACGTCGCGGGCGAGTCCCGTGCCGAAGATCGCGTCGACGATGACTTCGCCCGCGCGCACCACCTGCGGCTGCCAGGGCTCGAGTTGCCCACCTGCCGCGACGAATTCGTCGTGAGCGCGAAGTGCGTCTCCGGTCAGGCTGCCGGGATCCGCGACTGCAACGAGGTGAACCCGGAGACCCTGCGCGCGGGCGAGTCGGGCAACCACGTAACCGTCGCCGCCGTTGTTGCCCGGCCCGCACAGCACGAGGATCGAGCGCGCGTCCGGCCAGCACTGACGCAGCGCGTTGAGGGTCGCATGGCCCGCTCGCGTCATGAGTTCGTAGCCCGGAAGGTCGAAGCGCTCGATGGCTCGACGATCGAGTTCGCGCACTGCGGCGGCGGAGAAGAGCCCGGCGGGAAGCGGGTGCATCGGGCAATTATACTGCCCGCCCACTCGTCCGGTCCGTACCGTCCCATGCAACCCGTCGAATCGCTTGCGCAATCGATCAAGGAATGGGGTCGTGAACTTGGGTTCCAGAAAGTCGGCATTGCCGGCGTCGACCTGGCCGCAGACGAGCAGCGGCTGGCGGCATGGCTGGCGCTGGGGCGTCACGGCACGATGCAGTACATGGAACGGCACGGCACCCGGCGCACGCGACCGGCCGAACTGATCCCCGGCACGATTCGCGTCGTGAGCGCGCGCATGGATTACCGGGTCGAAGCCACGGACCCCGACGTCGTGCTGCAAGACCCCCTGCTGGGTTACGTGTCCCGCTATGCGCTTGGTCGCGACTACCACAAAATGCTGCGTCACCGACTCGCGCAGCTGGCCGGGCGCATCGCTGCCGCCGCGGGCACGGCCGGCTTTCGAGCCTTCACCGACAGCGCTCCCGTGCTGGAGAAGGCGCTGGCCCGCAATGCCGGTCTCGGCTGGATCGGCAAGCACACGAACCTGCTCGACCGTCACGATGGCTCCTGGTTCTTCCTCGGTGAGATCTACACCGACCTGCCACTGCCCATCGACGCGCCGGTGAGTTCGCACTGTGGCTCGTGCACGGCGTGCATCGACGCCTGCCCGACGCAGGCGATCGTCGCGCCCTATGAACTGGACGCGCGACGCTGCATCTCGTACCTGACGATCGAGCACAAGGGTCCAATTCCGCAAGAGTTTCGCGCTGCGATGGGCAACCGCATCTACGGCTGCGACGACTGCCAGCTCGTGTGCCCGTGGAACCGGTATGCCAGGGTCACGGCCGAGCCCGATTTCCGGACGCGGCACGGACTCGACGCGCCAAGCCTGGTCGAGTTGTTCCGCTGGAGCGAAGAGCAGTTTCTCGCGCTGACCGCAGGCAGCGCGATTCGACGCATTGGTTACGAGCGCTGGCTACGCAACGTCGCGGTGGCGCTCGGCAATGCGCCGGCCACGCCGGCGGTCATCGCCGCGCTTGAGTCACGCGTGGACGACCCGAGCGAGCTGGTGCGCGAGCACGTCCGCTGGGCGCTTCGTGCCCAGCGGAGGTGCTAGGGGTCAAAGGTGCAGCCGAAATCTGTAAGTCTGGCCTCCGGCCTTCCTTGCCTCCCTGTCCTTCCTTGCCTTCCTTGCCTTCCTTGCCTTCCTTGCCTTCCTTACCTTCCTTACCTTCCTTACCTTCCTGCCCTTCCTGCCCTTCCCTATCCCCTTCTCGGCGCGGCACACTGGAGGTTGTCGATCAGCCGCGCCTTGCCGATCCGGCCCGCCGCGAGCACCACGACGTGGACGTCGTTTGCCGTCGGGATCGCGAGACGATCCGCCGTGCGTACTTCGAAATACTCCGGGCGGAAGCCCGCTTGCACGAGATCGCCGAGCCCGGCGGCCTGCATGCCGGCGTAATCCATGTCGCCCGCTTCCAGCCGGCGCCGTGCCTTGTCGAGCGCGCGATACATGGCAGGCGCTGCCGCCCGCTCGGATTCGGACAGGTAGCGATTGCGCGAACTGAGCGCGAGTCCGTCATCCGCGCGCACCGTGGGCGCGCCGACGATCTTTACCGGCAGGTTCAGGTCGTCGACGACGCGTCGGATCACCGTGAGCTGCTGGAAATCCTTTTCGCCGAAGATCGCAACGTCCGGCTGGACCAGGCACAGCAGCTTGACGACCACGGTCGCGACCCCCTGGAAATGCCCCGGGCGGAACACGCCGCAGAGAATGTCCGTGAGCCCGGGCACATCGACGACGGTGCTGCCGACGCTGCCCGAGGGATACATTTCTTCGACGGTCGGGTGGAAGAGCGCATCGACGCCGTATTCGCCCAGCAGGTTGGAATCGTCGTCCGGGGTGCGCGGATACGCGCTGAAATCCTCGGACGGCCCGAACTGCATCGGGTTGACGAAGATGCTGGAGATGACGCGCCTGCCGTGCAGGTGCGCAGCCGACATGAGGCTCGCATGTCCCATGTGCAGGTTGCCCATGGTGGGCACGAACGCGATGCTCTCGCGGGCGAGCCGCCAGCGCGTGACGGTTGCGCGGAGTTCCGCGATCCGCGTGATCGTTTGCATCGGTCGGGCAGTCCCTGGTGGCGTCGCTGCTGGCGTGCTTAGAAACAATGCTCGGGCGCGGGGTATGCCCGGCTTTTCACGGCGTCGCCGTAAGCCCGGATCGCCGCCAGCGGGCTGTCGCAGCCCTGCTGAAAGTTCTGCACGAACCTGGGCTTGCGCCCAGGCGTAATGTCGAGCACGTCGTAGAGCACGAGGATCTGGCCGTCGGTGTCCGGACCGGCGCCGATGCCAATGACCGGCACGTGCAGCTCCGCCGTGATCTCCTTGCCGAGGTGGGACGGGATGCACTCGAGCAGCACGACGTCCGCGCCGGAATCCTGCAGCAACCTGGCATCGCGGCGCATCTGCTCTGCCGCCGCCTCCTCGCGCCCCTGCACGCGGAACCCGCCCGTCTTGTGCACAGACTGCGGCCGCAAGCCGAGGTGCGCGCAGACCGCGATGTCGTGACTGGCGAGGAATTCGACGATCTCCGCCTGGCCGGCGCCGCCCTCGAGCTTCACCATCTTGGCGCCGCCTTCCTGCATCAGCCGCACGGCGTTCTTCAGCGCTTCGTCCTTCGACGTGTAGGTCATGAACGGCATGTCCGCCATCAGGAAGGGCCGTACCAGTCCTTTCGCGACTGAGCGGCAGTGATAGATGACGTCGCTCAACGTCACCGGCACGGTCGTGTCATAACCCTGGATCACCATGCCGAGCGAATCACCGACGAGCACGACGTCGAGATTGGCCGCATCGACGAGGGCGGCGTAACTGGCGTCGTAACAGGTGATGCAGGAGATTTTCTCACCCTGCTCCTTCATGCGGCCCAGCGAGGCCACGGTGACGGGCGGACGCGCCGAATCCCGCAGTTGCAATTGGGTGTACATAGGGCCGCCTCGTGCGAGGCCGCAAGGATGACGGAGCGGCCCCGAAACATCAACGCCAGCAGGTGCCGGGGTCTACAGCAAGCTCTTGAGCGGGTTGAAGTAGTGGCGTCCCTTGCGGGGCCGGACGATTTCGGCCAGCAGGGCCTGGTAGTCCGCCTCGTTGCCGATCGGATCGATCTCCGCGGCATTTACGATCAGCACCGGGGCCGCGTCGTACTCGAGGAAGAACCGCGCGTAGCCTTCGGTGAGTCGCTCGAGGTAGCGGCGCTCGATCTGCTGTTCGTATTCGATGCCGCGACGCGCGATGCGCTCGAGCAGCACGTCGGCCGGGGCCTGCAGGTAGACGATGAGGTCGGGCGACGGCGCGTCGATCGCGAGCCGCTCGTAGACCTGCTCGTACAGCGCGAACTCCTCGTCGTCGAGCGTGAGCCGCGCGAACAGCCGGTCCTTCTCGAGCATGTAGTCGGCGACGCGCACGTTTTCGAACAGGTCGGACTGGCGCAGGTCCTGCAACTGCCGCGAGCGCTGGAACAGGAAGTACAGCTGCGTCTGGAACGCGGCGGCGCGCGGGTTGCGGTAAAAGCGCTCGAGGAACGGGTTCTCGGAATCCTGCTCCAGCACCAGTTCGCTGCCGAAACTGCGGCCGAGGCGGCGCACGAGGCTGGTCTTGCCGACGCCGATCGGGCCTTCGATGACGACGTAGCGGTGCGGCGTCGGCATGGCAGGCTCGGCAACCTCGTCGTCGCCGGGAGTGCGGTCGAAAGTCATGCGTCAATCCGTTCCAGGGCAGGCGGGGCCAGGCGCTGCAGCAGTGCGTCCACTCTACCAACGCCCGGCACGTCGAGGGATGGGCTGATCTCGGCCAGCGGGACGAGCACGAAGTCGCGTTCCGCGATACCGGGATGCGGCAAGGTCAACGCGGCTTCGCTGCAGCGGGTTTGGCCGTACACGAGCAGGTCGAGATCGATGAGGCGCGGCCCCCAGCGCACGACCGGTGCTTCGCGCCCGAGCCGGGTTTCGAGCGTTTTCAATTCGCGCAGCAGCGTGGCTGGATCGAGTTGCGTCAGCAACGCGGCCGCGGCGTTGACGAAATCGGGTTGTTCGGCCGGCCCCATCGGGCGCGAACGATAGGCCGAAGAGCGCAGCACGAGTCGCGTCCCGGGTATTGCAGCCAGTGCTGCGAATGCGCGTTCGACCTGGCGCACGGGTTGCGCGAGATTGCTGCCGAGCGCGACGTACGCCGGCACCCAGTGCGGCCTTGCGGACGCGGCGGGTGGAGGCGCATGGCCAGCAGTCACGGCGGCGTCGGTGCCGCACCAGAAGGCTTGCGACGACGACGCGGACGCCGCCGCCGGCGCGAGGCCGCACTTCTGGTCGCTTCGCCCCGCTCCGACACCGGACGGTTCTCGACCATCGCGAGACGATCGTCGTCCGAGGCCTGCTGCAGGTCGGTCCACCACTGGGCCAGTTCCGGATCGGCTTCGCCGGACTCGGCGCGCAGCAGCAGGAAATCGTACGCCGCGCGGAACCGCGGATGCTCGAGCAGGCGCAGCGCACGGCGACCCGAGCGTCGCTCGAACCGTGTCTGCAGCATGATCAGTTCGCGCATCGGCAGCGAGAATCGCTTCGGCAACGCGATTCGCTGCAACTGGCGTCCGATGACCTTGTCGCTGGCGTCGAGCAGTCGCTGCGGATCGTCCGGCAGCGGTCCGTCCGGCGTGCCCAGCGCGCGCAGGATGGCGGGCCACAGCAGCACGGCGAAGAGGAACGTCGGCGTCACCGATTTATCGTCATGCACGCGATCGTCCGTACCTTCGAGGCCCAGTTGCACCAGGCGTGAACCGGCGGACTCCGGAGCGGCTTCGAGCGCAGCGGCGACGTCCGGCATCAGGTGGGCCAACAACTCGAGGCGGATCAGCCATTCGAGCGAGGCTTCGGCATGTCCGGACAGCATCAGCTTCAGCGTTTCGTCGAACAGGCGCGCCGCAGGCATGCGGTCGAGCATGTAGGCAAGCTCGCCGATCGGCGCTTCCGTGCCCGGGTGCAGCGTGAAATTGAGCTTCGCCGCGAAGCGCGCTGCACGGAGCATGCGCACCGGGTCCTCGCGATAGCGCGTCGCCGGATCGCCGATCAAGCGCAGGATGCGGTTGCGCGCGTCCTCGACGCCGCCCACGTAATCCCAGATCGAGTAGTCCTCGATGTTGTAGTAGAGCGCGTTGGCCGTGAAGTCGCGACGCCACACGTCCTCTTCGATCGTGCCGTAGAGGTTGTCGCGCAGGATGCGGCCGTGCTCGTCGATCGCGCGGTGCTCCACTTCGTCGACGCCGTGGTCTTCGTCGATCTCCGTGTGCGCGGCGCGGAACGTCGCGACCTCGATGATCTCGTGACCGAAACGCACGTGCGCGAGGTGAAAGCGCCGGCCGATCAGGCGGCAGTTGCGGAAGGTCCGGCGAACGTCCTCCGGATGCGCATCGGTCGCGATGTCGAAGTCCTTCGGCTGCACGTTGAGCAGCAGGTCGCGCACGGCACCGCCCACCAGGAAGCCCTGGTAGCCGGAGTCCTTGAGGCGATAGAGCACCTTGAGCGCGGCCGGCGAGATGTTGGAGCGCGACACCGGGTGGTCCGCGCGCGCGTAGATCGTCGGCTGGGGGGGACCCGCGGGGGCCTCGGCGGCCGCTGCGGCCTTGGCATCGCGCGACCGGAATAGTTTAGTGAACGAAAACAAGGGCAGGGAGCTTCTGCTGGACCGGGGAAAACAGCCGGGTATAATACGCGGCTTCGTCAGGACCCGGTTAGTCCAAACCGGTCCGGCTCACGCTCCCATCGTCTAGAGGCCCAGGACACAGCCCTCTCAAGGCTGGTACGAGGGTTCGAATCCCTCTGGGAGCGCCATTTAATCAATGGCTTATGTAGTCACCGACCTGCCTCGCAACGATGCCGGAATCTGGTGGGAATATAGCCGTGCGGATCTCGTGCGGTATCAGCGCACGATTCAGCCAATTCAACGGCTTACGGTGGCGTGCGTCCGCGACATCATTCCCGTGGACGCTCAGCGGCCGCGTCATGTGAAAGTGCGGGACACTCGGTGAGGGTCGAGACGGTTGCTTAGCAGGTCGCAGTTGATCGGCGAGCCACTCAATGAACCGTCTGGCCCCGTCGCGCCGCCGTCACGGACTAATCCCCAGGCCAGGTTCGCCGGAACGTCGCAGACATCAATGTCCGACAAGGTGCAGGGGCAGGCGCTGAGCGCCACCACCGCACGGCAGTTCACCCCCCAGAATCAGGGGATCGGGCGGAACCAGATCGCCTTGCCGGACAGTCCGCGCACCCGCAGCAGCAACGTCGGACCGATCGACGCCACCGCAACGGCACCGCAGAGATTGCCGGAGCTCGGCACGTTCAGTGCGGCATTGCGCAGCGGCAGCAGCGACGGCGTGGTCCCGTACTGTTCGCACTCCGAGTCGCCGTAGAGGCCGTAGGCCTTGTCGTTGGCATCGACGAACTCCCAATAGCCGTACACCGCAGGATCGCCGACTGCACCGTCGCCCAGGAACGTGAGTTCGGCTGAGATCATCACGAAGCGCACGTCCGCAGGAACGGGCTTCTTGCCGGGATCAAGCGGCACATCGGCGGTGGCGTCGGCCTTCACCGAGAGCACCTTGAAACGGTAGCGGTTCAGCGGAGCGTCGTAGATCTGGATCTCGCCCGCCTCACCGATCAACAGCGGGTTGGCGCGGCTGCCCTTGGGCTGCCACTGCAGGCCCTTGCCGACCGCCACGCAGTCGAGCGCGGTCCCAGGGTCCCGAGCCCCCTTCGGCGAGCAGGCCCTGCCCGTCACCGCCACCGGCTCATTCGTGGTCTTCTTCGCCGCCGCTCCGGCGGGGCTGGCTAAGCCGACGGTCACGAAGGCGACCACAGCCCACGCGCCGACTCTGGCGACCCGTCGTTTCGATGCGATCTCCATGGACGGACGGTATCGGACGTGGATGTCAGTTGCAACGGCGACAGGAACACCGCTCGTTGGAGAAATCGCTCAGCAGTGTGCTGAGATGCCTCACAGCGCAACTGCGACGAGGTTCGTTCAAGGTTCACGTTCGGGGGATCCGCGACAGCAGCGGACAGTCGTTTCAAACGCCCCGGACTGCCGCCGCAGGCTGCTGCGAGGAAGTCGGAGAGGTCGGCGGACGCGCTGCGCGTCGGCCACGAGCCCCGGATCAGCCTGCCCGCCCTGCCCCGTCCCCCGCATGACCCCGACATACAGCCGCACTCATGCCCGTATGAATTTGCGGCCGGTCCCTGGACTGCTCACCGCGAACCGACAACCTGTGATGCGAATCACGGAACGGGCGGCTGTGACCACCTACGGTGCGCGTATCGCGGACACTCTGACGGTCGGGCATCCCGGCCGAGGACAGCTGGATGAAGTACGAGGTCATTCGCAGCCCGGCGCAATGGCATGGGTTGCGCGGGCAATGGAATGCCCTGCTCGCCGACTGCAGGGCTGACCAGCTGTTCATGACCTGGGAGTGGCTGGACTGCTGGCTGCGTGTGCAGCGCTCGGTCACCGACCTGAGGATCATCTGCGTACGCGGGACTCGCGGCGAGCTGCTCGGCGTCGCGCCCTTCTATGTCGCCAACTATCGGCTGCTGGACATATTGCCGTACCGCATGCTGCGAATGATCGGCGACGTCGACTCCGGCGCCGAGTACCAGACCTGGATCGCGCGCACCTCGGACGAAGACCGCGTCTGCGAGGTGATCGTCCGCGCAATGTGCGCATTGCGATCGGAATGGGACCTGCTCTGGATCCCCAACCTTGAATCCTGGTCGGGCGCACATGAACCAATGGTCCGGGCGCTCCGCGCTGGCCGCCTCGGCATCCGCAGCCGCCCCAGGGGCTTTTCGACGGTGGCATTGCCCGCGGATTACCAGGCGTTCCTCGCGAGCATGTCGACCAACCGTCGCCAGCAGATCCGGCGCAACACGAAGAAGATCCTGTCGAAGCCCGGCGTCGAGGTGCGCAAGGTGACGACTCGTGACGAACTGGGTCCGGCGCTCGACGCGCTGTTCCGGTTGCACGGCAAGCGCTGGAGATCCGTGGGTCAGGACGGCGTCTTCGACCGCAACGTCAAGGAGCGGGAATTCTACGAATGCTTCGCGCCGGAAGCGCTGGCGCGCGGCTGGCTCGCGGTCTATACCCTGTTCGACGGATCGAGCCCAAGGCCGTCCAGATCGGATATGTCTATGGGCGCGCGTTCCTGCAGCTGCAGGAGGGTTTCGACCCGGACTACTCGCCACACGTCGGCAACGCGTTGCGCACGTGGGTCATTCAGGACTGCATCACGCAGGGCCT
Source organism: Pseudomonadota bacterium (assembly GCA_016705325.1). Taxonomy (GTDB): domain Bacteria; phylum Pseudomonadota; class Gammaproteobacteria; order Steroidobacterales; family Steroidobacteraceae; genus RPQJ01. The sequence continues at coordinate 89,882 of JADIYJ010000012.1, forward strand.
GACCGAGTACGATTTTCTCGGCGGCCATTCCGAGCACAAGAGGCGCTGGCTCGCCGTCGAGCGCACCGGGATGGACCTGCTCGCTTTCACGCCCGGACTCTGGAGCATCCCGATCCGGATGGGAGTCTGGCCACGGGGCTCGTACCTGCGCCCCGCCAGTTCGAAGGCCAGGAGCCCGGCGGCGCCCGCCCGCAAACCCGGTCCAGCCGTGACGGACAGCCAGGTCATCTAAGGCAGGCGCCGCCAGATGTCCGCCTTACTGTCCGCCATCACGGACAAATCCACGATCCACTCGGTGCACTGCGCGATCATGCGTGGCGGCACCAGCAAAGCCATCGTCTTCGCGGCAGCCGACTTGCCGGCGGATCCACGTTCGCGGGACCAGCTGATCCTCGCGGCATTCGGCAGTCCGGATCCACGCCAGATCGACGGACTCGGCGGTGCCGATCCCCTGACCAGCAAGGTTGCGATCGTCGGCCGGGCCACGCGACCCGACGTCGACGTCGACTACTGCTTCGGCCAGGTCGGCATCGCCGCCGCGACCGTCAACTATGCCGTGAGCTGCGGCAACACCGCCGCAGCCGTAGCCCTGTACGCGATCCACGAGCGGCTCGTGCGTGTTGCGGATGGCCCGGCCCGCGTTCGGATCCATTGCGTCAACAACGGCAAGCAGATCGTCGCGACCGTTTCGACCACCAATGGCCTGCCGACGGGCAACCGCGATGCACGCGTGCCGGTCGTCCCGAGTCCCGACGCACAGGTCAGTCTCGAATTCATCGACCCGGCCGGCGGCGACACCGGCCACCTGCTCCCATCCGGAGTTCCCCAGGACGAGATGCGTACGACCCGCGGCACCGCCGTGCGGTTTTCGCTCGTCGACTGCGGCAACCTGTACGCAATCATTCCGGCGGACACCTGGGGGCTCAGCGGGTCCGAGAGCCCGTGCGAACTCGAGTTGGTTCCGGGCCTGCGTCAGGAAATCGAGGAGATCCGCGAGTCGATCGCCGAGCGTCAACTGCAGGATGCGGATCGCACGCCACCCGCCACGCGGCGGGCGGCACGCTTGAAGATCGCGATCGTCGGCTCGCCACAGCAGGACGTTTCGCCGACGGACGCAACCGGCGCGCGCCGTGCCATCGATCTCGTCGCCCGGATCATCAATCCGGAGCGGGTGCACAAGGCATTCGCGGTGACAGGTGCGATGTGCCTGACGGCGGCAGCCAGCATTCCCGGGACCGTCGTGGCTGGCCTCTTGCGCCGGCCGCTGACGGACGGACGCGGCGTGTTCAGGATCGGTCACCCCTCCGGCGTGATCGCGTCCGAAATCGTCCATGGCTTCGACTCCGGGCGGCCCACCATTCACTCGATACGGATCGACCGCAGCGCGCGCCGCATCATGGACGGCAACGTATTCGTATCGGCTGGGGTACTCGTGCCGTGACTCGCCCCGGGCAGATAACTCCTGGCACCGCATTCGTCATCAGCCATGAGCCGGATCCCAACCGGCGCACGAGCAGCACGAGCCTGATCGCGCTGGCGGTGACGCGCTCGCTGGGCCGCCAGGGCGTGCCGGTGGTTCGCCTGCACCCGAACCGCCTCGATCACAGCCTGCATTCAAAGTACTGCAGCGAGGTCGCCCTGTGCCCCGACATGTACCAGTCGGGGCCCGCGCTCGTGGAGTATCTGCTGCAACTTACATCACGGTATTCCGGCAAACGCGTCCTGATCCCCGCGAGCGACGACTGCGCGGAATTTCTGGGTGCCCACCGGCCAGTCCTGGAACACGCCTACCGAGTCTGCGCCGCACGCCCGGAGGTGATGCAGCACGTCGTCAACAAACGACGGCAGTACGAGCAGGCAGAACGGCTAGGGATCCCGATTCCGGAGACGTACTTCCCCGAGAGTCGCAGTGACATCGAACGACTGGCGGCGACGATCGACAACTATCCGTACATCATCAAGCCGCTCGTCGCCCACACCTGGCGCCTTGCCTCGATGCAACGCGTCTCGCAGGGCCGCAAAGCGCTGCTGGTACGCACGCCGGACGAGCTGCGCAGCGCATGGCTGTCGATGGGCGACGACTGCAGGGACGTCATGCTGCAGGAAGTCATCGGCGGCCGGGACGAACAGCTGTTCACCTTCCTGGCTTACTTGAGCGATAACGGAACCCCGCTTGCGTATTGCGTGCGGCGCAAGATACGCCAGCTGCCGGTGGACTTTGGCTACTGCACGATGACGGTGTCCTGTCACGACGACGTTGTCGTCCGCCAGTCATTGCGGTTGCTGCAGGGCATCGGCTTCTCCGGCATCTGCGGTGTCGAGTACAAGTTCGACGCAGTGAGCGGTGAATACAAGCTCATCGAGATCAATCCGCGCCCGGTCAATACCATCGGGCTCGCGCCGGCCTGCGGCGTCGACATCCCCTGCATTGCCTACCGCGACCTCGTCGGCGATCGCGTCGAACCGGTCACCACCTGGCGCGACGGCGTGACCTGGTACCGGCTCTACGCGGACCTCATGGCAGTCAGGCAATTGGGCGGCAAGGGCGGCCCTTCGTATTTCGAATGGTTGCGTTCCTTGCGCGGCCCCAGGATCGAGGCCGCGTACGCCCGGGACGACTGGCGTCCCGCGTGGCACCATTACCGCGACGTAATTCGGTTGCACGTCGCGTCGCGAGTTTCTCGCGCTTTGCGGCCGGCACCACAACCGCGGACCGCGCAATAGCGCGACTCGACGGAGAAAAAGCGGTCGGAACGACTGTCTATGCCGCTGGTTTGCCGTAGACCCACAGGCTGACGTCGGCAAGCCAGCGCATCGGCGCCTGCCAGCCCAGGCGGCGCAGGACGGCCGTCAGCGAATCGCTGAGCCAGATCGAGACCCGCTCGGCAAGCAGCGCGCGCCGGTTGAATCGGATCGGCCCCAGGCCGATGCCGACGAAGTGGCGATACTCGAAACCGGCGTCATCCATCTTGCGCCGGAACTCGCGGAAGTCCATGAAACGCCCGATCTTGTAGGGCTCGGGCGGCAAGCGTCCGGTGGCGGCCCGGGCGAGTGTCTTGAGTCCCACGGCCGGGTCCCAGAGTATCGGATTGAACCGGTTGCGAAAGCTGACGAGCGCGTAACCTCCAGGCTTCAGGATGCGCTTGATCTCGCTGAGCACCACCGCGTAGTCCTCGACGTAGCTGATCACGCCGAGACACACGACGACATCGAATGATGCCGCTTCGAACGGCGTCTCGCGGCAGTCGCCGCGGTGCAGGTCACCGACGTCCAGTTGCATCGACTGCAGCCGCGCCCTGGCGTGCCGCAGCATGTCCTCGGAGTACTCGAGCCCGGTGCAGGAAGCGCCGTGCTGCCTGAGCCGGCTGAGCACAGGCGCGGATCCGCACCCGAGATCGAGCACGCGGCCGCCGGCTGGCAGGACGCGGAGCACGTACTGCACGGCCGCGTCGCATCGGGCCCGGAAACTCGCCTCCTGCAGCGAGTCCGTGTCGGAGTCGTACATGTCGGCCCATTTGCGTGCGGAACGTGCGTCGGAGAAACGCAGTTCGGCGGCCGAGGTGTGCGCTGCCTGGTCCATGGTGACGTCGGAACCTCCTGTGGGACGTCATGCATGCTAGGTCGCCCCGGAAAACCACGACGCAATGCAGTTCACATTTCGTCGCGGCCGCGCGCTGCCGCACGGTCCATGCAGCCACATGCCGATAGGATATTCTGGCATCGGGTCACGCCTGCCTGGTGCATCCAGACGCTAACCTGTCCGGGATGCGTCCGATGCAGCGGGCGCCGGTCGGCAAACGGGCGAGGAGTAGCGAGCGAATGATCGACGACTGGCGAAAACTCCTGTCTTTCTTCTCGGCCGGAGAAAAGCGCCAGATCCTGCTGCTGCTGCTCAGCACGACCGTCAGCGGACTGGTGCAAGCCATCGGGGTCGCGTCCATCATGCCGTTCATCGCCGTCGTCGCCAATCCGGACCTGGTAGTGGAGAACCACTACCTGTCCTGGGCCTACGGGGCCCTCGGGTTTACCAGCACGAATGCCTTCCTGAAATTCCTCGGCCTCGCCGCATTCGGCATGCTGCTGGCGACCAATGTCCTCGCAGGCATCAACGCGTGGCTGACTTTCCGGGTCTGCCACCTCGGCGAATACAACCTGGCGCGCCGGCTCATGAGCAGGTACCTGGCGCGTCCCTACCTTTTTCTGCTGCAGCGGAACTCGTCGGAACTCGTCAAGATGGTGGTGGCCGAGGTCGACCGGGTGGCCATCGGCACGCTGATGGCGGGCATCAACGTATTCTCGGATGCCGTCACGACGCTGTTCATCGTCGTGCTGCTGGTGGTGATCCAGCCGTGGGTCATGACCGTCACGCTGATCGTGCTGGCGGTGGCGTACCTGCTGATCTACCTGTTGATCATGCCCAAGGTCACGCGGCTCGGGACGGAGTTCGCGGCCTTGAATACCAGGATCTACAAGAACGCCCATGAGGCGATCGGCGCCGCCAAGGCCATCAAGGTGCTCGGACGCGAGGCGCATTTCGTGGAGCGTTTCTCGCGGCCGCTGCTGCGTTCTTCCAGGAATGCCATTACCTACAGCACCCTGGAAATCGTCCCGGCCCAGAGTCTCGAGCTGGTCGCTTTCGGCGGGCTTGTTTTCGCAACAGTCTACCTGATCGGCGACACGGGAAACGCGGGTGAGATACTGCCCGTCATCGCGATGCTCGCTTATGCCGCGTACCGGCTCATCCCGGCGCTGCAAGGACTGTTCGATGGCGTCGAGGCCATCCGTTACAAGACAGCGGCGCTGGACGGCCTGTGGCAGGACTACTCCGATCCGGGCACGGAGCCAGCCATCGCGACGGGCGACGCGATGGTTCCGCGGCACTCGATCCGACTGGAGAACGTTTCCTTCCGCTACCCTGACAGCCGTCAGGACACCTTGCCCGGGTTGAGCCTGACGATTCCAGCGGGACGGGCCGTGTGCCTCGCGGGGCCGACGGGGGCCGGCAAGTCGACGACCGTGGACCTGCTGCTCGGCCTGCTGCCACCGTCGGCCGGTGGGATCACGGTCGATGACACGCTGGTGACGCCAGGCAACCTGCGTGCCTGGCAAGGCAACATCGGGTACGTGCCACAGGTGATCTACCTGATCGACGACACGATCGCCAGCAACATCGCCCTCGGCACCGAACCCGGCGACATCGACTATCTCAGGCTCGAACGGGCCGCGCGGGTTGCGGAGTTGCATGATTTCGTCGTCAACGAGCTCGACGCCGCGTACCAGACCGTCGTCGGCGAGCGCGGCGCCAGGCTGAGCGGAGGCCAGCGGCAGAGAATCGGCATTGCCAGGGCGCTCTATCGCGATCCGGCGGTGTTGATCCTGGACGAGGCAACCAATGAGCTGGATCTCGCCACGGAAGCCAGGATCCTGGCTTCACTGCGGGCGCTCGGCGGCAGGACGATCGTCTTCGTGTCGCACAAACCGTCCGTCGCGACGTTCTGCGACGAGGTCGTCGTGCTGGAGGGCGGGCGCATCGCGGCGCAGGGCAGCTACGACGAACTCACGGCTCCCGGCAGCCGGCACCGCGCCCTGCTCCAGGAAACCTGAACGTCAGGTCCTGGCGATGAAGATTCGCAGGGGCTCGCCCGCCAGTCGGTCGCGCAGGTAGTCCAGCAAGGCGTAGATGAAGAGGATGACCCCGGACATCTCGAGGAATTCCTCGGTCGCGACGAGCAGCGAATACGGCAGGTCCTCTATGTCCCCGTGCCGTGAAAAGTACCAGCCGCCGACGGACTCGAATCCCAGCGCACCCGCGAGATAGAGGCTGCCGGCGCCGATGAACAGGCCGCGTGTGCGAACGGACAACGACCACACGAACCTCAGGTACAGCACGCCAATGACCAGCACCGCCAACCCGTAAGGGATCACCCACGCGAAGTACAACGGCCCCGCGACTGGCAGCAGGTCACGAACCGGCTCGATCAGCAGTTCATGCAGCGAGGCATCCTCGTCGATCGCCATGAAGGTGAAGATGATGACCAGCCATTTCCAGTAGGCGGCATGGCGATCGGCAGTCGATTGGCTGGTGATGACGGTCAGCAGGACCGCGCTCGTCACGAGTATGAACGCGGAAAAAAACGTCGGCACGTTGTTCTCGACGTTCATGTCGAAGGAATCGACCAGGCCGAAGACCTGCTGGTGGTGGAAGACGTGACTCGCGACCGCTCCGGTGACGTGGGCGATGACCAGCACGACCGCTGCCAGCATCAACGACAAGGCAAACCTGCCGGGCTCTATGCGGATCTCCATCGGTCGTTGCCCTCCCCCGACCTGCAGTGAATCGGCGCGCAGCATCAGCGCCGGCAGTAGGTTGCCGCGGGCTGCGCCTCGCGGCTCAAGTCGACGAGTTCGATTCCGGTGGTTGCGCGCGCGGCATCGAGTGCGTCCGCGCCCGGCCGCTGCAACGAGTACAGCCGGATCGCCTGCAGACCGGCAGTCGCATACACCAGCTCAGCACGCGCGACATCGTCGGGCTGGATCGGTTCGGTGCCGAGCATGACCTTGCCGACGAGGTCCTGGCCGCACCGGGCGATCAGCGGGTGACGGGTCAGAAAGCCGAGATTGGCCTGCCCAAGGTGGATGGGCAGGAAAAAAGAGTGTCCCGGCTCCAGCCGTCGTAGACCTGCCCGCCCCAGCGTCGCTTCAGCTGGAAGATGCCGTCCGACAGCAGCGGCCGGCTGCCACAATAGTCAGCCTCGTGATAGCCACCCTCGAACGCGTACAGGAGGCCGAAGTAGTACAGCGCCGGAAACACTCCCTGCGATTGCTGCCCGAATTCCCCGCCGGACGTCCCCGTCCACAGCGACTGCAGGCTCTGCCGGTTACCGAACAGGACCTGCCCTGCCACCACCTCTCCATCGCGCAGGATCTGCATCAACGCACCGTTCTCGGCGCAATAGCGGACTTTCCACTCCGGCTCGATGTACGCCGAGCTGCCGAAGCGGTTGGTCAGGTGCGGCACGTACATCTCGCCATAGAACCGCCGAATCGCCTCCTCGTCGCGGACGATCCGATACCGAAGGCCGTGCTTGCGGATCTTGCGCAGGTCCTCGCCCCTGGCCGAGCTGCGCAATTGCGCCAGCACGCCCCCCCAGCTTTCCGGCAGCGACAGCTTCTGGTCCACCCAGGCGGGGCTTTGCAGGAGTCCGCGATCCGCCAGCAGGCGGTGATAGGGCCAGGGCAGATCCGCGACGACGAAGTCGACCTTGTTGCGATAACCCTCCACCCAGTTTCTCGCCTGCCAGGCATGCAGGTGTCGATGCTCCTCTTCGATGCGGTACTCGTCGTAGAGAAGTCCGAGCACGTACGACAGGTGGTTGCCCGACCCGAAATAGAGCGACCGGAGCGGTGCCCCGGAATGCCTTTCCGAACCGGTGACCAGCAGCGCGCTGGCCTCGTGGGTCGCGGCCGATTCCCGGTATTCCTGCCACTGCCAGTAGAGCCGCTCGGTCCCGGCGCGCACGCGCGCGAGCCCGTCCGGCCGACCGACCATGGCTGGACGAGTCGCCGAACGCGGTTCGGGCAGCGTCACGCCCGTGGCACGAACCTGTCTGGGTCCCTGGGAATGCAAAGTGACTCCGTGTGAAGCGACATGCTCACAGGCCATGGGGCGGGCGGTTGTGAACGGACGCACAGTTCACAAATTCACGCGGATGTCAGAATCTGTTCCATGCGGCACACGCCCCCCCGCCTTCCACGATGCAATACCTAGAAGTCAGGCGACTTTCCGCGATGGACCGCGCGACCGTCGTCGCCGTGGAGCGGCGGGTATACAGCCGCGAATATCAAGAACCGCAACATGTCATCGAAGCCCGCCTGCGTTATGAAGACGATCACTACGGGTCGCTGAATCTCGGCCTGTTCGCCGGCGACAACCTGGTGGGCTATGTCCTGGCGCATCTGGACGACGGCGCGGATATTCCGGGACAGGCGATCGGGGACAACGTCTACGTGGCGGACATGGCGGTACTGCCAGGATACCAGCGCCACCTGGTCAGGCTCCTCACTGCATTCGCCCGCGAGGTTCGCCTCGAATATCCCGGACTGCCGATCGTCGCGCACTCGATCCGGGACACCGGGCGGATGTGGCGACGGCACGACGCGATCTTTCGGCGGCTCGGCTTCGCAATCGCCGCCGAACGCAGCGACTGGACCACGCCAGCCGGTCCAGCGGCTTCGCTGGTCGTTTGGCAGCCGCTGGCCGCAGAGCGCTGCCCGCGTCGCAAGCCACCAGCCAGTGCGTCGCAGGCGACCGAATGCTGCCGCACATCCTCCGGCAAGGAGCTGCATACGAGCCTGATTGTCGACGAGGACGGCCTGCTCGACCTGCGGGAACACTGGCAAAGAATCGAACAGGCTGTACCGGGACTGACCGTGTTCCAGACGCACCGCTACCAGGCGGCCTGGGTGCGCAGCTTCGCGGTCGATCTCAAGCTCATGATCGTCTGCATCCACGACGGCGACGAGATGATCGGCATTGCGCCGTTTCAGGTGTCGCTGCTACGGATGCACGGCAAGGTGCGCCGACAGCTTACTTTCCTCGGGGCACCGTGGCAGGTCGACCGGCCGGCCTTGCTGTTCAGTCGCGATGCGCGCGACTGCGCCGAAGCCGCCGCCCGCGCGCTGCTGGCGCGACGCGACCAGTGGGACGTCATCTGGTTTCATGAACAGGATGCTGCCAACCCCGCACTAGAGACATTCTGCGTCACGCTGTCCCGGCACGGGATCCTGCACGGCAGGGTCCCGAGTTCGCATTGTCCGTACCTGACCTTCGACGGCACCTGGGAGCAACTGCTGGCGACGAAGTCGCAGAAATTCCGCAAGAACCTCAAGGCAGCGCGCAAGAAGCTGCAGGGTGCGGGGCAACTCGAGTACTCGAGTTGCGCCGGCGACGAGCAGCGGCTGCAGCAACTCTTCGGCGAGTACGAAGTGCTGGAAAGCCGCGGCTGGAAAGCCCGCAAAGGGGTGGGCGTGTCGCAGAGCGTGGAACACCTGCGCTTCTACCGGCACTTGATCCATGCCTTCGGCGACAGCGGACAGTTCGTCTTCCGCTGCCTGCGCGTCGACGGCCACCTGGTGGCGGCGACCTTCGGCCTGGTGCACGAGCGTCGGTTCTATTCCCTGCACATTGCTCACGACGCTGCCTATTCTGGCTGCTCGCCCGGCACTTTCCTCGAGTCGCTCGAGCTCGAGGAATGCTTCCGGACCGGCCTGGAGGAGTACGATTTTCTCGGCGGCTTCCTCAAGAACAAGGTCCGCTGGGCGACACACGCCAGGGACACGGTCGAGGTGCACCTGTACCAGCGACAGCCGGCGCTCGTCGTCGCGTACCTGTATTTCTTCGTCGTCAAGCCGCGATTGAAAAGGCTGCTCTCGCGATTCGGCATCCGTCTGCCGACCAAGCCCCGCACCGACCGGGTGGACGACGCTGGCTGACGAGTCCCGGTGGTTTCAAGGTGCCGCAGCGCCGGGCTGCGCCTCGTAGACGCAAGCCTGTCCATCACGAAAGCTCACGAACCCTGCGGCGTTGAGACTCGCGACGAGCGCGGGGGACCAGCGCTGCACCCACAGCCCGACGGTTCGTTGCGGGAAACGCGTTGGCCGGACGATCGCGCCGAAGCGGCACTTGTAACGCACGACACCGTCAGCAAGACTCGGCCGCGAATGTCCCATCACGACGCGGCTGACGCCTTGCGCGGCACCCCACGCGATGCTGCCCGCGTCGAGAACTTCGCTCGCGCCCGCCCGTGGCGGCACCGTCGTCGAGCCGAACCACCCCAGATGCAGGGTCGCGCCACGCTGCTGGAGCAGCATGCCGGCAACCCAGTCGCCGGCGGCCATCAGCATGGCCAGTGTCATTCCTCGACTGACGGCGAGGAACTGCGTCTCGTCCACGAGGACCGCGCCCGAACCGAAACGTGCCGTGACGTACGGGCGATACAAAGCGGCGTAGAAGCGCCTGACGTCGCTTACGTCCGTCGTGAAGCGGAGTTCGTAGGCATTGCGCCTGGTCTGACGCCTGACTTCCTTGCGTATCGGCGCGGGCAGCGTGACCGGTGATTCTCCGGCAGCCAGCAGCTCCTGCGATACCCAGGCCGGCATCCGCAGTTGCGCGCCTGCCGGCAGGCAGGCCTGCCACGCACGCGGTACCTCCACTGCCACGAGATCTGCAGCGGAACAGGCCCTGCGGAATGCGGTGCCGCGCAACTCGAGCGGGCTGCCGAGCCTGCCGACGACCGTTCGCTCCTCAACTTCGAGCAGTGCGCCGGCCACAAAGTCCGCGGTCGACAGCGTACCCGCACAGATCATCGTGACTGGATCAGTCGACCCCGGCAGTCTTCCAACCAGGCGTTGCACCGGCAGCACGACTGGCGTAGCCAGCGAGGCGATCGTCTTGACGTGTCTCCATGGCATCAAGAAGCGACGAACGGTCGATCAACGCAGGAGTTGCGGCGTCGAGACAGTGGGCACTTCAATCGTGCGCGCGTTGGCGGGCGACCGTTGCGAGATCGCGGCCTGCAGGATCTCACGGTACCGTCCCACGATGTTGGGCCACGTCAGCCTGGCGGCGCGGGCACGCGCGCGTCCTGCAAGGTCATGCACGAGTTCCGGTTCATGCATGAGCTTGTCGAGCGCCGCACGAATGCCCTGCGGGTCGCCCCGGGGAACGACGAGGCCAGCGTCGCCGACCACCTCCGCGCAACCCTCGGCGTTGGTGGTGACAATGGCGCAGCCCGCGTCCATCGCTTCCAGCAGCACCATCGGGAAGTTTTCCTGGATCGATGGAAACACCAGGATCGGTGACGATTCGTACAGGGACCGCAAGGTCTCGCAATCGACGAAACCGACAAACCGCACGTTCGGTGCGACGCTGCGCGCCTGCGCCTCGAGCTGGTCCCTGAAGGGGCCGTCACCGGCGATGACGAACTCCCATTCGCCGTCCACGCCAGCGACGGCGTCGATGAAATGCTGGATGCCCTTGCGGGGGAACATCCGCGCGACGACCAGCACCCGGTTGCGCCGACCGGTCCCGAGACCGGGGTGCGGCCGGTGTCCATTCGGCACGATCGCAACCGGAACCGAGCAGCCCTGCTGCTGCATCAACTCAGCAAGGTACCGCGACGGCGAGGTCACCGCCGAGGCGCCCGCGACGATCCGGCGCCAGGCGGGCTTGAGCATCCGGTGCATCAGGCCGAACCGGTCGGGGTTGTAACCCGGGACGTCGGAACCGTGGGCGGTCAGGACGTATGGCACGTTGAAGCGCTCGGACAATGCGCGAGCCAGCGGTCCTGACGGCAGGATGAAGTGTGCATGGATGACGTCCGGCCTGATGGCACGGATCAACTGCGCGCCGCGCCGGTAGGTGGGCAGGAGGGTCGTGAGCAACTCGGCTGTGGTCGTGTAATGACGATGCCGCCGGACGCAGGCTGTCCGGTGCACAACCACGCCTTCGACCGTTTCCTCGGTCGGCAGCCCCTGCATCCCGGAAGTCAGCACGGTCACCTCGTCACCGAGGCGGACCAGTTCCTCGTTGACTGCCGCGGCGACATTGCTGCCGCCGCCGCCGATCGGGGGGTACTCGTAGGTAAGGGACAGGATCTTCAAGCTGGGCTCCTGGCGAGTGACCGGATCGGGCGGAACTTCGTGCGCGCCAGGTCACGCTGAATCGTCCCGATCCTGATCCGAATCGGCGAGTTGGTGCCGAGGATGAACTCGAGTTCGCGGCGAACGCTCGAGCAGGCCTGCTCGCCGCCGTCAGGCGCCATGTCGAGAGTCACGTCCAGGGTCAGGTCGGCATGCTGCACGACCTCGAACGCCCTCAGGCCAGGCACTTGCTCGAGCAGGACGTCGATGCGGTAGGGAGAAACCAGGCCGCCGTCCGGCAGCACGATGCAGTCCATCGACCGACCGGCGAGTTCCACGATCGGGCGACCGGCAAGCTGCGGGTCGCGCCTGACGAGGTCCCCGGTGTCGTAACGGATCCAGGGCGACGTGCGCTCGGCAAGGTCGGTGACGACCAGGCGCTCGACCGACGGCTCGCCGGCGATGGGAAAAAACTCGAGCATCAGGCTGGACCGAGCCGGCGTGAATTGTGGATTTCCGGGAGTGCGGTAAGCGACCAGACCGAGCTCGGACAGGCCGTAGAAATCGGCGACGGGTGCGCCGAACCCCCGCTCGAGCGTTGCGCGGCGCTGTCGCGTCAACTGTTCCGCCGTCGAGATGACGAGGCGCGGGCCGGCCGGTCGGGGCGTCCGCTGAGTCCGTTGCGCAGCCAGCAGTTCCAGTGTCGAGAGCGGGCCGTACAGCACGTCCGGCCGCAGGGCATCGAGACGCGACGCGAGCGTTGCCGTGTCCTCACCGATGTTGGCGTAGGACCAGCGCGCGACCGTCGGCCACTTCGCCGAACGCCTGCTCGTAAGCAGCAGGCAACGCTGTCCCGGTCGGTACCCGCATGCGAGCAGCGCACGCAGGAATGCCCAGCGGCGCCGCAGTTGGGCCGCGCGGTCCTTGAAGACCGACAGGGGTTCGCCGCTCGAGCCGCTCGAAAGCTCCTCGGCGAGGTGAATGTCACGGCGCCTGTCGTGAAGCCTGTCCTCGGGACGGCAGGACCGGAGGGTCGCCTTGTCGAGCCACGGCAAGCGCTGGAAATCCCCGGCGACTCGCAGGTCGTCGACGTCGATACCCGACGCTGCCCAAAGGCCGCGATACAGCGGGACGTGCCGGCCTGCATCGGTCAGCAGCCGCTGGAGCCGCATGCTCGCCGCGGGCTGCGACGATGCAGTCGGTGTGCCCGGGCTCATGACACGCAGCGCGTCACGCATCGACCACTTCCGGCGTTCGCTCGCGCAGGTCGGCAAAGGCGACTTCGAGCGTGCGTCGTTGTACGGCAGTTCCAAGCAACTCGGCGCGATGCTGCAGGTCGTCCCCTCCGACGAGCGCCGCCTCGGCGGCGGCGATCAGTTCCCGTGCACCCCATCGCTCGGGGAAATCGTCGAGCGGCAGCAGGCCCGTGCTCATGCCGAGCTGATCGAACAGTCCACGGAACTTGTCGTTGTAGGACAGACCCACCAATGGAACGCCCATGCCGGCCCCAAGAATGAGCGGGTGCATCCTCGACGAGATGATCAGCGCTGCGTGAGCCATGACGGCCTTGTACAGCCGGGGATCGGCGATGCGTGCCATGCGGACGGTGACGTCGCGCAGTCGCCGTGCCAGCGCTTCGCACACGACATCGTCCCCCTCGTGCGCGACGTTGTAGCTCGGCAGCAGCAGCACCGCGGCTTCGAGACGCCGGGCCAGGTGCGTGAGGCCGTCCACGAGCACGTCGAGCAGCAGTTCGAATCGCCGCTCGTCGCGCGCGACGCCGATGCCAGTCCTGGCCTTGACGACGTTGGGTATGAAACCGCCGCGGCTGTGGAACCAGCGCCTGGCTGCGACGACGATGAGGGGTCGACCGGGTTGGAGATCGAGGCTGCGCAGCAGGTCGACCGCGTCCGCACGTGGCGCCGGCTCGAGCATGAACGCCGGATCGGGTACGACGTCGATCGAGCGCGACGTGCAAGCGGCCAGCGCTGCCTGCGCGAAACGGTCGCGCACGGAAATCGTCGTCAACGCAGCGCAGGCGAGTCCTGCGGCCGCCCGGCTCTCGACGTGCCGCAACGGCCCCGCACCGATCGAATGACCGGCGATGCGCGGATTCAGGCTTTTCAGCAGCGAAATGCGTGCCGCCCAATACGGCATCTTGGCGCGACTGTCGTCGTCCTGAAACAGTCCGCCACCGGCAACGAGGACGCGGTCGGCAGCGACTGCAGCCCGGCACAATCCGGCGACGCCGGAAGTGCCACGAGGGATCATCCGGGCAACGCCGCGAATCGGTGGGCCCACGCTGTGACTGGCGACGATGGAGACCTCGGCGGATGGGTCATGCGACGCGATGCATTGACTCAGTGCCGATGCAATGGCGCGGTCGCCGACGTTGTGGTCGGCGTCGCCACCCAGCAGCAGAATCCGCGGCCCCAATTTCGGCATGTTCGCCTGGTTCCTCTGGCCCGGCCTGCCGGCCCAAGCCGACTCGACGCAGATCGCTGCCGTGCCGGGCCCTCGTGAGGCACCGATGCTAGTCGGCACGTGACTACCCGCTGCGGACCTGCATCACAGTTTCGGCAACGCTCAGACAGCAACCAGGCTACGGCATCCGCATTAAGTATCTTGCGTAACTTACTAATATGTCAAGGGTTTTCTACCGGAGGCAGACCGACCCCGATGTTGCAGCGGAGCACTATCGAGCCGGGTGCCGCCGCAGCGGAAGCACTGCTCGTCAGCTGAGCTTGATTCCTTCCTTCTCGTCGATCGACCGCTCGCGGTGGATCAGGATCCACTGCGCGTGCTCCTCGAGCGCCGAGTCGCCCAGGACTTTCAGGATGCGGCGCCGGTCGGCGTCGTTGTCGGCATCGTCGACACGCTTGCGCGCGTTGCGGAAGATGCGGCACATGAACTCGTACTGCTTGATCAGCTCGGCCTCGGCAGTCGTCTTCGCATACGACTGCCGCACGCCCACCATCAGCATGACGATGCCCATCAGGTAGACGACCGGGGTCCGCACTTGGTCCGACAGCGCCGAGCCAACGAACAGCAGCGTCGTGAGGGCAATGATCGTCGTCCAGATACCCAGCCGTCCGACGCGCATCGTGGAATCGTGCTCGACGATGCGCTGGGCGGATTTCCTGCGGTAATAGCCGAGCTGGCCGGACTTGTCGTCGCCGATCCACTCCTGCACCGCGAACTGCACGCCCTGCGGATCAAGGTTTGGCGCCACGTCGCACTCCATGCCGGCGACGCGCATGACGTTGCGGATCCAGCCGAGTTCGGTGTCCTGCATCTGCAGGAAGTTGTCGTGCGCGTATTTTGAAACGCTGCCGCTCGTGACCCCGGCAGCGGCCCAGTAGAACTGAACCCGCAGGCCTTCCGCCAGCGTACGGTAGTCCAGGTACTTGCGTTGCCAGCTGCCGCGCACGGCCAGCGCGTTGTTCACGACCGCAAACAACATCAGGGAGATGATGCCGCCGATCATGACTGGCGTGGACAGCAGGTCGGTGTACGTCAGGTAGCCCACGGCGGTCAGGAAGGCCGCCACGTGCCCTCCCTGCAGCGTCTTCACGACCTTCTTCTGATAATGGATGGCCAGCCAGTCGGCTGCGCAGAACGCCTGGTTGATGTCCCAGAGGCCGGCCGGCAGCGTGGCCGCGTGCTCGGCGCTGAGCAGCGAATAGCGTTCCTTGTCGATTGCGACGGCGTTGTTCTGCGCTTCGCCGCTGAACTCGTTGGTGTACTCGAAGACCTTGCGGTGTCGCGCGGAAATCGTGGCGGTCCGCGGATGCTGCTCGTCCGTCGTAAACCACGCCGTGTCGAAGGGCTTGAGTCCCGGCGCGGGCTCGCCGTCGGGTCGATCGCGCGAACAGACGATGTGATAAACGAGGTCGCTCTCATCCTCGGTCAGGTTGAGCTTGCTCGAAGTCACGCGCGGCGTGTGGCCGGCCATCACGTCGTGGTGATGGAACTGGATCGTCGCCGCCGTGCCGCCAAGCAGGTCGCTGGCCTTGCCATCCCAGAGCGCGAGCAGCACGTGGCAGTGCGCGCTCAGGAACACGCCAAGCTGGGCGTACTGGCGCGTGCGGCTCGGGCCGGGCTCGACGATCGATCGCGGCGAGCTGCCAGGCAGCAACGGCAATTCGAAGATCTCGGACGCCGCGTCACAGAATGCGGCGAATTCGCGGCGGGACTCGGCCATGAAATCCTGTTCGTAGAGCGCACGCGGCATCGGCAGGACGACGCTGAGCGGCATGCCGAGCTTGAGTGCTTCTTCCGCCACCAGGCGGTCCGCGCCGTCGGCCAGCGAGGACATCACGACGATGATGCGGCTGGGGTACTCGTAGCGCAGGCTGAACAGGCAGTCGCGCACGCGGGACCGGATGATCGGGATTTCGTCGGCAACGAGGTCGCGATGGCCCGTGACGGCCACGATGAAAGGAACGGCGTAGCTGCGCGCGCCCGTCCGGCGGTCCGGACCGGCGGTGAAGGGAGTCTCAGCGGGCGCTGCGTACTCGGGTGCGGTCGCCATGCGCGGGGATGATACCCATCCATCGCACCGGGCGCGTCGATTGATGCAAACCTCGGCGAGCCGCGGACCGACCGCCTGCTGCAGGCGTTAACGGAACAGCGTCGTCAGTCGGCCGAGCGATTCCCAGCCAAGGTAGATCGTGACCAGCCACGCCACGAAACCCAGCGCAGCAAGGTGACGGGGATAGGCGTAGCCACCCATCAGATCGGGCCGCCGAGTCGCCACCCACAACAGGACGGCAATGCCGATCGGCAGGATCAAGCCATTGAAAGCGCCTGCGAATATCAGCAGTGGCACCGGCGCCGCCCCGGCCACCAGGTACACCGTCGCCGACAGGCTGATGAACGCCATCACCAGCAGGTTGCGGCGTCGTGCGAAGCGTTCTGACGCGCCGGTCAGGAACGAGACCGAAGTGTAGGACGCACCGATGACCGACGTGATCGCCGCAGCCCACAGAATCAGGCCAAACATGCGCCTGCCAACTTCGCCGGCGGCGGCTTCGAAAGCTGAGGCAGCCGGGTTGGAGGGCTCCAGCCGCACGCCCGCCGCAACGACTCCGAGCACCGCGAGAAACAGCAGCACGCGCATCAGGCCGGTCACCAGCACACCGATGACGGATGCGCGCGAAATCTCCGCGACACGGGCCGGACCGCGCACGCCGGCGTCGAGCAGTCGATGCGCGCCAGCATAGGTGATGTAACCCCCCACGGTGCCGCCGACCAGCGTCGTGATCGCGAGAAAATCGACACGCTCGGGCAGCACCGCGTTACGCAGCGCGGTGCCAATCGGGGGCTGGGAGACGAAGGCCACGTACGCTGTCAGCGCGATCATGACGAAGCCGAGCACGACGACGATGCGGTCCATCGCGACTCCGGCCCGGCGCGAGAGAAAGACTGCAATCGCCAGCAAGGCCGAGACCGCTCCACCCCATTGCGGGTCGAGTCCCAGCAGCGCCTCGAGCCCGAGCCCGGCGCCGGCGACATTGCCGACGTTGAAGACGAAGCCGCCGAGCACCACGAAGAACGCGAACACGTGCCCGAGGCCCGGCGCGACACTGTTGCCGAGTTCCTGCGCACGGCATCCCGACACGCCGATCACGCGCCAGACGTTCAGCTGCAGCGCGACGTCGATGAAGATCGAGACCAGGATCGCGAAGGCGAAGGCCGCGCCGAGCTGCGCGGTGAACTGCGTGGTCTGGGTGATGAAACCCGGGCCGATGGCGCTCGTCGCCATCAGGAACAGGGCGCCGTACAGACGCTTGTCGAATCGGCGGACGATCACGTGTTCGCTCACGCCCGGCAGGCGCATGCAGCAACAAAGCCCGCGCTACGAGCCACGGGCTTTGTCCGGCCCCTGCTTAAGGTACTGACTTGTACGGAATGACCTTGACCCGCAGCATGAACTTGATGTTTTCGCCGCGCATCAGGTGATCGCCGTTGTAGTTTACATTGGGTTTTGGCGTATAGGTCGCAGCATTGACGAGCCAGAGGAACTGCCTGACCTGGATCAACGCCCCCGCAGGATTGCCTTGGTCGAGCCTGTAGATCGCGAGCCCGATCAGCGCGTCCATCGCCGTCGAGACCACCGGCTTCAGGGATCCCGTCGTCCTGGCAGCCACGATCGACTTGCGCAGCAACGTCAGCTTGTAGCGGGTCAGCTCTACAAACTTGGTGTAATTCAGTGCCGGATTTGCCTCGTAGTCAAATCCGGTGCCGAAGTCTATGTGCATGCCGACCACAAAGTAGGACGCGCCCCGGACCTTCGCGACGGTGCTGCCGCAACCGTTGGTGGCTTCGGTCGCCGCGCCGACGTAGTCGGGATTCCCAGTGTAGGTGGGTAATGTGGCGGCATTTTCGAGCATGTTGATCGGGTTGGTGGACTGCCATACGACCACGTCCTGGTACTGCGGATCCTTGTTCCACCTCGAATCCACAAACTCGAGAGCGCTGCCAATGATCGGATCGAAGCACTTGTACAGGTTGTTGGGCAGTACTGTGTCAGTCTCGTTCTCGACGAGCACAGCACCCTTCTCGATTGTGAGCGCGCTCGAGTCCACCTTGACGACCACGAACTTGGGCGAACCGCACAGGTACGCCGGAATCCTCAGTTGCGCGTCGGGTCCGAATGCAGAATCCGTGAACAACGTCAGCGGCGCCCGCGTCGTGCACTTGCCGGCAACCATGCGCGGATCCGTGAACTCGTAGGCCGTGAACTTGATCGTGTCTCCCGCCGTATATGATCCGGTCGGAAAAACCAGCGTCTGGCCGTCGATGGTCTCGCAATTGACACCGACGGTGCACTGGGCCGGGCGTGGGACGTCGTACTCGACGATGAACCCACCGATCGAGCCCGGAGCGGCTCCTTCGTCGTTCCAGACGTAGAAATTTCCAGCATACCGGCCGACTGTCAGATGGTTCTCTTGCCCGTTCTCGGTTCCATCGCCGTCGTTCGGCTCGTTGCCGGGCCAATTGGTGTAGCCTGGAATCGCGAGGTTGTTGTTGGTGCCGGAAAATGGCCCTTCGCTATTCACCCAACGCCAGCCATCGCCGACTCCCGTCGCCGACGCGTCCTGCGCGCCACCCACCCAGACCTGGCTTTGCTGCAACGGCGTAGCCAGAGACAGCGACGGATTCAGCAATTGATCAATGACCCACTGGTTCTCGCTGGACGAGGTGATGGTCGCGAGGTGCCCCGTGGCACCGCCGACACTGATGTCGTCGGCGCAATCCGCCGCGTCGTCCCAGGAGATTCCGTTCGCCTTGTAAACTTCGAAAACGTGGCCGGTCGCATCATTGATATCCGTGTAGACCATCACCTGGGTTCCGGGGCACGCGGCGTGCACGGACTCCCCGGCAAACAAAGCGATCAGACCGATAAACAGACCGGTTCCTTTGTTCACTTTCTCTACTCCTGCGTGCGCGCAAGGCCAGGGACCGTTGCGGTGTTTTTTTTCTTGCGTCGAGTCGACAGGCGACCCTTCCGCTCGACTTGCGGGCTGCACTTCAAAGCCAGCCCGGACGCAAGCATGTCTAATGTGTGAAACGTATCACAAATCAATAGCATTTGCGCCGCCATCACGACCGCCGAATCATGTCAACCAAAACGGCCGGACGCCGCGCTCCGTTGGCGGCAAATCGTCCGGCCCGACGCAGGTTCGTCAACGGTTCTTGTTGCTCTGCAACATGGCGGTTTGCTTTGGCGCGTCCCGCGCGCCGCTCCGCTCACGCTCGTACTCCTCCGCCCAACGGGTTGCGTTGTTCACGAAGAACGGCAACGCCCCGGTGTCGGCGCGCAGCGCGGCCAGCCCTTCGACCAGGAGCTTGGAGCCCGGCGCAGCCTGCCCCAGGCCCACCAGCGCCGCGCCTTCGGTGCTGGTAGCGGCCGCCGTGCGCCAGTGAGCGGGTCCCAGCGCCGGCAGGCAAATCGCCCGGGCTTCGGCGGCGGCCGACCGCGCCTCCTCAAATCGCCTGGTGTCGACCAGCAGACTGGCCAGTAGAGTCAACGTGCCGGCGACGTCCGTGTGCTGATTACCGAGCAGCTTCCGGCGCATCTGCAGCGCTTCGCGCAGCATTGGTTCGGCCGACTTGTAATCACCCGCCTGCATCAGCCACATCGCCTGGTTGCCCATGCCGCGGGCAATCGACGGATGCTCGGACCCGACCGTGCGCCGGTACATGTCGAGCGATTGCTGCATCATCCTGCGGGCACCCTCGGCATCGCCCTTGTCGTGCAGCACGAATGCCAGGTTGTTCAGCGCGGCCGCAATGTCCGGGTGGTCGTCGCCGAGCAGCTTGTGCTGCATGGCTATGGCCTGGCGGTACATCGACGCCGCTTCGTCGTATTTCTTCTGGTCGGTCAATGCGTACGCGATGTTGTTGAGGCCCAGCGCGATCTCCGGGTGCGTGTCGCCGAGCAGGACGCGTTTCATCTGCAACGACTCCCGGTACAGCTTTTCAGCCTCGCCGTACTCGCCCATGTCGCTCAGCACCAGGCCGAGATTGCCTAGCGCCTCAGCCAGGTCCGTGTGCGGCTCCTTGTGCAGCCCCCGCTGCAGCGCAACGGCACGGCGCATCGCGGGCAGGGCCTCGTCATACTTGCCCTGGTTGTAGAGGTTCATCGCCAGGCCTTCGAGGCTCTTGGCCACCTCGAGAGTGTTGTCGCCGAGCAGCTTGCGCCGCATCGACAGCGCCTGGCGGAACAAAGGCTCGGCAGCGTCGTACTCGCCCTTGCGGAACAGGAGATCGGCCAGCTGGTACTGGCTGCGCGCAATGTCGACGTGCTCGGGCCCGAGCCGTTTCTGTCGCAGGTCCAGCGCCTTGCGGTACATCGACTCCGCCTTGTCGTATTCCGCCGTCAGCGTCAGCACCCCGCCGAGCTTTTCCGCCGATTGCGCCACCTCGAGGCTGTCCGCGCCGTAAAGCTCGAGACGCTTCTGCAGTGAGCTGTCGAGCAGCGACGCCGCCGAAGGGTAAAGCGCCAGGCTCGTGTACACCGTCCCCATGGCCTCCATCAGCGTGGCCTGGATGGCAGGCTGCGTGACCAGTTCCGACTTGATGCGCTGCGAGCCCTTGTCGAGAATCTCGCGCGCAGTGATGGAGTTGCCGCGCGCCTCATTCGGATCGGAGACGGCGAACAGCCCGACCAGGAAATTCGTCGTCTGCCGGGCGGTCTCGGCTTCGGTCTCGGCGCGGACACGCTCGCGCTCGGCCTGGTTGCGGGCGATCCAGGCGGCGGCGGCCAGGCCCGAGGTGATCGTCATCCCGACGACGGACGCCGTGACCAGCGCCATCATGCGTCGATGCCGCCGGTGGGCCTCGCGCTGCTTCAACGTGTCGAGGCCGACGCCGAGCATCCCGGCGATCAGCTTCAGCAGGACATCCTGCCTGCTGTCCTTGCCAGGCCGGGCGTCGGCGGCAATCGGCTCGCTGCGGATCGAAGTGAGTTGCCGGTCGGACCCCATCTTGTAGATCAGCGCGTTGGGGAAACACTCCTGGTCCGCGGTGCGCCGCCGCGGAAGCGCCCGGCTCGCCGGCTACGACCAGGCAGAAAGATCCGATGCTCGCGGCCCAGGCGCTTGAACGCGAGGATTTCCTCATTCACCCAGCGTGACTTGGCGGCGGCCGGCGAACAGACGACAACCTGGAACGCGGACTGCTCCAGTGCCCGCGTCAGGGTCTCGCCCAGGTTGGTCGCCGTCGCCAGTTCGTCCCGGTCACGAAACACCGGCGCGAATCGCGCGGGAACGGGACCATACGCTGTCTTCGTGCCGATGAGGCGCTTCGGCACCGAATACGTCTCGAACGCCTTGTGCAGCCACCTGGCCCAGCGCTCGTCGCTATGGCTGTAGCTGATGAAGGCGCGATACTTGAACTCGGGATCCATCCGTCGCGCTCCAATCCCACAGCGGCCGGGATAGTCGCCCGGCCTGGCGGGTTCTGTCAAAACGCCGTTCGGGCCCGGCCCGACGAGCTTCTTTGTCATGCGCCTGATTTACGGCGACCATACGCCTCGGCCTTCACATCCAGTCAGGCGGAATCCAGGTTGATAGCCTACGTGCGCTGTGTCGTGACAATGGCGTCGCTGGCGATCGCCGCTTGCGGCGCTGATCGGGATGCACCACCAGCGAACGCGAACCTGCCGGAGGCCACGAGCCTGCACCGACCCCTGACCCGCGCCTTGGGTGGCGAGCCCGCCACTCTCAACCCGCGGTTCGCCGAGGACAACGCCGCCCTGGCGCTCATGCAGGATCTTTACGAGGGCCTGACGGCCGAAGCGGCCGACGGCAGCATCGTCCCCGGAGCGGCAGCGACCTGGAGCGTGTCGGACGACGGCCGCACCTGGACCTTCAGGTTGCGTGAGAACCTGCGCTGGTCCGACGGCACTCCGCTGACCGCCGCGCAGTACGTCGCCGGCCTGGACGCAGCGAGGGCAGAGGACTCACAGGCGCCCTACTCCGCGTTGCTGCAAGACGTCACCTCCACCCGCGCAACCGATTCCCGGACCGTCGTGCTCGAAATGGCGCGCGCGGTGACCTATCTTCCTGCCGTGCTGGCCTTGCCGGTCGCCGCGCCGCAGCACCTCGCGGCCAGCGCCGATGTGCCAGTCATCGGCAACGGTCCATATCGGCTGCTTGCGCGTCGCCCTGGCGAGAAGATCGAACTCGAGCGCAACCCCCACTATCACTCCGCGGGTTCGGTGGCGATCGAGCACGTGACCTACCTGACACTCGAGGACCTCAACACCGAACTGAACCTCTACCGCTCGGGCGCACTCGACATTACCAGCGAAGTGCCGAACACGCAGGTTGGCTGGCTGCAGCAGAACCTTCCCGGTGAACTGCACATCGCACCGTACCTGAGCACGTATGGCTACGCGTTCAACCTTGCGCGCATGCGTGACCAGGATGCGCGCGTGGCGCTATCCATGGCAGTCGATCGCGGGCAGATCACCGGGCAAGTGACCGCTGCGGGAGAGCAACCTGCCTACGGCTGGGTCCCCGCAGGCGTACCCGGTTACACGCCCGCGCAGTTCACGTGGACCGCGCTTCCCGGCGCCGAGCGTATCGAACAGGCGCGACTCCTGTGGCGCGCCGCACGCGGACGCCGTGCCGCGCCCGATCGTCTGCGGCTGTGCACGGACGCGAGCGCCAATCATCGGCGCACCGCCATCGCCCTGGCCGACCAATGGCGGGCGGCGCTCGATGTCGACGTGGAACTGCTTGAGATGGAGTGGAAGGCATACCTCGCGCGGCGCGAGGATCCGGGCGATTGCGATCTGCTGCGGTTCGGCTGGTCCGCGGACTTCATCGACGCCGAAGCGTTTCTCGCGCTGTTCGAATCCGGACACTCGCAGAACGTCTCGGGCTACAAGAGCGCCCGCTACGATGCGCTGCTGGGCGAATCGCGTCTGGTGCGGGACGGGGCGCAGCGTGCTTCAGCCATGGTCCTTGCCGAACAGTTGCTGCTGGCGGAGTCGCCGGTCATCCCGGTGTTTCATCGGGTTTCGAAACTGCTCGCCAAGCCGGACATCGAGGGGGTCGCGGTCAGCCCGCTCGGCCACCTCGCGACACGGCACCTGCGCTTCAAGGCGAGAAAATAGGGCGGGAGGCTTGCGCCGTCCCGCCCAAGGGGTGGACCGGGAGGTCCGGGGTCCTGCTGATCGATCGTGTTACGGATTCGCTGCCGTGACGGCCGCGGCAATGGCTTGCACCTCGGCCGCGGTCAGCGACGAGAGCGATCTCATGCCGCCCCTGTTGTTGTCGATCGCGGTCTGAATCCTCGCCGCATCACGCGCGTTGCGGCTGAAGATCGGCTTGATCGCACCGTGACAGCTCTGGCACTTCCCCGTGTAGAGCGCCGCGCCGTCGAGGGACGGGGGTGGGGGCGTCGGCGCCTGCGCCGTGACCGCAACGCTGGCCGACGACGTGAGCGCACCATCGCTCACGGTCAACGTCGCGGTATACGACCCGGCGACATCGGCCACGAAGCTCGGCTGGCTGCTGGTGGTGTTCGACAGGCTCGCATTGCTGCCACCCGGCACCTGCAGCACCCACGCATACGTGAGTGCTGCACCTTCCGGATCGGTGCTGGCAGTACCGTTGAGCGCGACCGTGGCACCTGTCGTGACGCTGCGAGGCGTGCCCGCATTGGCGACCGGCGGCTGGTTACCGCCGCTCGGCGGCGTGACCGGTGGTGTCACCGGAGGCGTGACCGGCGGCGCGACGACAACGCCGCCCTCGCGCTCGATCTCCGCCTTGTCGGCGACCAGCGACGTGCCGTTCCAGCTGCCGTCGACTTCGACCGTCTGGCCTGGCGCGCGCAACAGGAACTCGCTGGCGCTGATGCGGGTGTCCGCGTCTTCGTACTCCGTGCCCGGCAACAGTTCGATGCTGACACCCAGCACTTTGAGGCTCGTCGTCGCGATGTCGCTGGCCGGTCCGCGCAGTTCGACTTCGTCTTCCGGTTCGTCACGCTCGAGCCGGGTCGCAAGCAGCTTGCCGGTACCGGCCGGATCGACATAGCCGCCCACTTCGACCCAGTCGCCGACGCGAAGGTCGTCCAGGCCGAAGAAGTGATCGCCGCTCTCGTGATCTTCCTTGCGCGTCGTGGCGGACACCACCACGGTCACGCCCAGCGCGCGGAAACTGCCGCCGGCAGCGTCGACGCTTTCGACCATGGCCGCGAGCCGAGCCGTCGACTGCCGCTTGAACGCGACCTTCGCCGCAACGAGCGTATTGGACGAGTCGAACTTGCCCTCGACTTCCACCTTCACGTTGAGCTGGAGGTCGGCCGCGGTGCCATTGACGAAGGCCGTCGCTGCGTTCGTCACGACCTTCTGGCCGGCGACGTCGAAGTCCGTCGCGGAGCCGAACCGTGTGACGAGTCCCTCGACTTCGCTGTCGTCGCCGCTGCGGCCGTCAGAATTATGGCCCTCTCGTTCCACCTTCGTGGCGCGCAAGGCGCCGTCGGCCAGGAACGACGTTCCCTTGACCTCGACGAGGTTGCCGGCAGCAAGGCCCGTCGAGCCGAAATCCTCGAGCGTGGCCGCCGAGTAGTCGACGACGAGGGTGCCGACGCTGAAGCGCTTCAGGCCGGTGTCGAGATTGCTGACCAGGCCGGTCACCTCGACCTCGGTCTCGCCCGCGCCCGCCTTCTCGATGCGGGTCGCACGCGCCGTGCCCCCGGCGCTCGCGAAGCCGTGCACCTCGATCCTGTCGCCGACCGCGATGCCGGCCAGCGAGCGTGTCGGGATCGAGTCGTCGAACATGGTCTCGTTGTCGACGATGATCACCTGCCCGGCAATGGTGAGCGTGCCCGCCACCGCGTCGACGTCCTGCACGGCACCCTGGATCAGGCGATCCTGCTGGATCGACTTCGCACGCGCGACGCCCTGCGCATCGACCTCTGCCGTCAGGTGGATGACTTCACCGACCTTCAGCTCGCCCGCCGTGGCCGGTTTGTCCTCGATGCTGACCTGCGCCGAGTCCGTGTCGTAACGGACGCCATTGACGATGACGCTGCCGAAGCCGGCGATCGCGCCGGTGACGAACATCGTCCTGGTCGACCCGGTCGCAGCAGGCGGGTTCGAGGCCGTGCCGTCGTCGGTCGCACCTCCCCCGCCACCGCATCCGGCGACCAGCAAAGCCACCGCCGTCATTCCTGCAACGTTCTTCTGCACTGGATTCATCTCACACCTCTGCACAGCTCGGTACTGATCGGTATCGGACCCGTCGTTGCAGGCCCGTCTTTACCCCGGAACTCCGGTCAGTCCTCGAGTTCGGCCCTCGTGGCCAGCACGACGTTGCCCGCCAGCGTGCCGCGCGCCTTCACCTGGCGGCCCGGGGCCGCCTGAAAGAACGCCGCGGCGCTGATGGTCACGCCATTGGTATCCCTGAATTCGGTATTGCCATCGGTGGTGACGGCGACGCCGCCGACCGTGAAATTCGGCGCGGCCACGTTCTGGGCGACGCCCTCGAGCCGGACCTCGCCCTGGTCGTCGTCGCGTTCGAGCTTGGTCGCGAGCAGGCCGCTGCCGTCGTTGTAGGCGTCGACTTCCACGTAGTCGCCGACGGCGATGTTGGCGAGGCTGAACCGCTGCACGTCGGCGCCACTGTGGTCCTCGAAGCGCGTGAGAGAGTTCACGCGGATCGTGACGCCGAAGACCACCAGGCTGTTCCCTGCCGCGTTCACCGAGTCCACGCGACCTGAGAACTCCGTGTCGCTGCGGCGGTGGAACTGCACCTTGGTCGCGACGATGACGCCCGACGCGTTGAAGCGGCCCTCGACCTCGACTGGCACGTCGAGGGCAAGGTTCGACGCCGTGCCGCCTTCAAAGACGGTCGAGACCGTGGTCGTGACGCGCTGCCCGGCAACCGCGAAGTCCGTTGCCGACACGAAGCTCGTGACCAGGCCTTCGTAGTCCGCCTGCTCGCCGGTGTTGCCGGCGGCGCCGCCGCTTTCCCGCTCGACGCGGCTTGCGACCAGCACGCCACTGCCGTCGACCGAGCCGAAGACCTCGACGCGGTCGCCATTGGCCGGTTGCCCGCTGGCGAACCCGCTCAGCTGCGCGCTCGCGTACGAAACCGTCAGCTGGCTCAGCGCAAAGCTGTGCGCGTTCGTGTCGAGCGCGGAGATGGTGCCCTTCACTTCGACGCTCGACTGTGCAGCTTTCCGCTCGACGCGCGTCGCCTCGACCACGCCCGTCGTCGCCACGCGCCCGCTGACTTCGATACGATCGCCGACGGCGACGCCTGCGAGGCTGCGCGGCGAGATGCTGTCGTCGAACGATGTCTGCGCGCTGACCTGCACCGTGCGCCCGAGCACGACCAGCCGCGAATTCACGCGATCGATGCTCTGCACCGGACCTTCGACTTCGTCGTCGAAAATGACGCGCGTTGCCGTGCCGTTGACGCCGTCCTGGTCGATGCGACCTTCGATGCGCACGACCTGGCCGACGCGCAGGTCCGATTCGGCGCCAGGGTTGTCGTCGAGCGTGATGGTGGCGCCCGTTGTCACGTAGTGCACGCCATTGACGTGCACGCTGCCGAAGCCAGTGATGGAACCCGTGGCCGTGACGATGCCGCCGCGATCGATGCCCGCGATGACGCCGTCCGAGCTCCCTCCGCCGCCACCGCCGCAGGCAGCAACCAGGGTCGCGACACCGAACGTCATCCAGCGGCGCACCGCCGTGCCAGCTTGCATCATGATTCTTCTCCGACCGTCCGTTCCTGAATTGCAAAGACTCCTGCGCCCAACCGCAGGGTGGCCACCTGCGCCCCATCAACCTGTTGCGCTTCATGCGCGCTCAGCCATTCGTCGCAACGCTCCAGGAAGGCCTGGCCTTCGCGCTCCATGAACGCGCGGAAGGCCGGCAGCTGGCGCGGATCGACCTGACGGCTCTGGGCGCGACCCTCGAAACGCGGCGGCTCCGCAGCATCACGCGCCAGGTTGTGTTCGACGGTGGCCGCAAGGTCGGCGAGCACCGCGCCTGCGCGCTCTACGGCCTGCCCGTCCATCGCCCGCGGCATGTAGAAGCGGCGCAGCGCGCGATAGCGACCGTCCGTCGTGCGCTCGATCGAGTTCGAACGCACGAGTTCCTTGATCAGTGCCGTCACCGGAATGTCGCCCGCGTAGCGGCGCACGAGCTGCTCGAAAGTCGCGCCGTCGCCCTTGGCTTCCAATGCGCGCGGCTTGCCGATCTCGTCGATGAACTCGGCGTCGAGGTGCCAGCCCGCCAGCACGCGACTCGCGTGGTTGAGGTCGTCCTCCGCTCGCAAGTCCTCGACCGCTGTCGCAGCGCCGGATTCGCGGTAACGACGCACCTCACGACGAGTCATGCCCGTGAGCAGCGCGATGCGCGACACGTTGGTGGGGCGGCCGCGCAAGCCGAATTCCTCGGCTGCGACGCTGACGAAGACGCCGCGCGAGAGCTCGGCGAATTGCTTCCAGGTGACGCCGGATTTCAGCAGCCAGCGCGCGATCGGCCGCAGCCAGCGCAGGCTGGCAGTAACGATGGGGCGATGAGACTGAATTTCCATATGTGGGACAGTATGTCCCTTATACGGATAAATGACAACCTTTTCCCGACCACGAATCGTCCGGGCTCGAACTGCGAGGCGGGTCACAGCCTGGCGAATCGGATCACGGGAGGGTCCGCTTGCCGGCTAGACTCCGCCTGCAGGACGGGGATCAGGCACGATGTCGACGACGGACAAGCGCGTGGAGGAGTTACTCGATCGCTGGTTGGCGAGCGTCGAACTGCACCTGCGTTACCTGAAACTGGACGACGCCGCGTATGCACGCGCCGAGACCTGGCCGAAACACCAGCGACCCAATGCGCTGGTCGTGAATCTTGCCCGCACCCGCCTGCTGGACCTGAGGCGGCATCTCAACGAACGCCGCGACGCCGGCGACGCGAAATTTGCCGAGTCGCTCGAGTTGATGTCGTTCCTGACGAGCCTGCTCGGCGCGGAGCACATCGAACGCTTCATTCCGCTGGCAAGCGGCAAGGCGCCTGATTCGGGCATGTCTGCAACGGTGGAGCAGCCACGAATTCGCGCCGTGACCAAGGCTGCCCCCAATCAAGCAAGCACCGCTGCCGCGCCCGTCGCGGCGAAAGCAGCGCATGCCAGCGCGACCCACAAGTCCGCCATCGGGTCACACAAGCGGCCGACACGGCCACGGACAAGCCCGCTACCGGCACCCGCGCCGAAGCCCGCGGCTCGTCCTGGACCCGCCACGGCGCCGCCGTCCATACCCAGGCCCAAGAACGCGACGACACAGCAAGTGATCGCCGATGCGGTTCGCATGCTCGAGTGGGGCCGCGAATGGCCGGCGCTCGCAGGCCTGATCGCCCGCATGGCCGATCGACCGTCCGAGACGGAGATCTGGAAAATCCTGCGCGCTTATCGCGCCGACATCCTCGCCACGTCGCATCGTACGGGTTGATTGCCAGCATTGGCATCGTGACACCGTCACGCGGCCTGCGGTACCTTCGCGGTCCGCCGGGGACCGCCGCTTGAAGGAGCGCCCGACCCATGACGTTTTCCCGTTCGTTCGCAGTTGCCTTGTTCGCGACCTAGTGTTTGTTCGCCGGCGCCACGCCGCAGGCCGACGGCCCGCCATCGAAGGGCGAGCAGGCGCTCAAGTACCGCAAGTCGCTGTACCAGTGCGCTTGACGGGTCGCTTCATATCAGAAGCGGTAACCGACACCGGCGTGCAGGATGAGAGGATCGAGCTCGACCGATGCCGTGACTGGCGCGCCTCCGAGTGGCGCGATCACGCCGGATGCCGAAGTGTCCAGGTACAACTGCCGCGCGTCGACGAACACCGACCACCGTTGCCCCAGCCTGGCTTCACAACCTGCCTGCACGACGAGGCCCCATTCACTGGTGGCGTCGAGCCCCTGGACGTCCTCGCCTGCAGTCTCGCGTACCCAGGCATAGACCAGCCCGGCGCCGACATACGGCCTGAGCCTGCCGAACGACCGGGGCGCATACAGCCCCGACACGATGACCGGTGCGATCTGGATCTCGCCCAGCCTGCCGCTGAGCGGCGGCGCCAGCGCCCGTAGCGATCCGCTGGCACCCACGGCCAGGTCGAGCGGGGAACCGATGGCGAGACGCGCGGACCAGCGATCGTTGAACTCGAAACCTGCGTCGCCGAGCAGGACCGTCTGATCGTCGATGACGACGGCAGCTCCCGCAGCCGGTAGTCCGGCGATGGCAATGGCCGCGTCGGTGTGGAACGCCACCCGCGCATACCCCAGCCGCGCCGACCAGCGCGAATCGCCCTCCGCCACGCCGGAGACCGGCCACGACAGCAGTACCGACAACGCGAAGAACACGGCGCCGGTTCCGGCAGCCGACACGCAGCGATGGCACCTGTAGTCCATGCCGGAGAGTCTGGCCGACCAACGACTCCGCAAGTTTTGTAAACTGCTGTCGATTTTTGCAGAATCCGGCAATGGCCATCACACCGTGGCGCAAGGTCAGCAGGACGATCGGGGTGCAACCGGTGGTCAGCGCGAACATCGGCTTGCGCAATCCGATACGCGTCGAGCGCTATCTGTTCCAGGCGCGGCGCCAGGAAATCCCGGCCCTGCCGACCGCACTGCTGATCGTGCACCTGGGGGGTGCCCGTGTATCGGGCGGCCGGCTGCACGGCCGTCCGGCAAGCTACGTGCCGAGCTTCGCAGTGTTCCTGGCCGCCGGCTGCCCTTCGCGATGGCTGCTCGAGGGCGCCATCGACGTGGCCGGCTTCTATCTGCCGGTCGCGCTCGGTGACCGTCTCGCCCGCCAGGTCGAGACCGCCGCGGAAGGCTCGTCGGAATACCAGTTCTCCGATGCGCTGGTGACCGCCGCCACGCTGCAGATCGTCGAGGAACTGCGGCTCGGTCCGGAAGCCGATGCGCGCTTCCTCGATGACCTCGCGCGCGTGCTGGTTCGGCAGACGGAGCGCGTGTTCGCTGGACGTACCGGAGGCCGCGTGTCGCCCGCCCCCACGCAGCTCAGCAGGCTGAAGTCCGCGCTCGACTGGATCGACCGGCACCTCGACACGGAAATCAACAACACGGCGCTCGCACGGCACGTCGGCCTCGGCGAGTCACACTTCCGGCATGTCTTCGCCGCGGCGTTCGGCGTGTCACCCAGCCTGTACGTTCGGCAACGTCGCCTCGAGCGCGCCCGGGAGTTGCTGGCCTTGACGAGTCGGCCCATCGCCCACATTGCCTCCGACTGCGGGTTCGCAAGCCAGAGCCACCTGACCACGTGCTTCAAGGCCAGGCACGGCGTGACACCCGCTCGATTCAGGCGCGCACTCCTGCAGGGCAGTTGTCGGACCTCAGAGGAAGCGACCCATGCTGACCCGCGAAAAGCTCACAAACGAAGAATGGGCCGCCGTACGTAATGCCCCGCATCCAGTCAGGACTCCAGAGAGCGTGCAGGGAAAGGCGCTCGAGTCGATGCGACAGGCGCCGGGCGAGACCGAGTTCATCACGCAGCTGCGGAAGCTCAAAGCGCCAGAGAGCAGCTGACGAAGTCGCATCGCCGCATTCCAGGACCGCCGGCAACGATCAGGGCGGCAAGCCCGCGAGGACCGCGCTCGCGACCCGCGCGTAGTCGCCGTCGAAGTGATGGCCGCCCGGCAACTCGACGCCGCGCAGGCCGGCGCTCTTGATGCTACGGCACAGCGAATCCTGTTCCTCGGCACCGTAGATGCAAGTGACTCGGCCGAGTCGGCCGGGGCTGATTTCCGGCGCCACCGGCAGGCCGCCGGCCGGCGTGCTGATCCAGTGACTCACCGAGAACTCGAAGAACGCGTCGGCACTGAGCCCGATCAGCGCGGTGCCCGCCACCAGGCTGCGCGCTGACACGGGCAGGCGATTGACCATGAACGGCAGCACGTCGGCGCCTTGCGAGTAGCCGACCAGCAGCACCCGCGGCTTGTCCCACGCTCGTGCGTAATGCTGGATCACCCGCCCGAGGTCGTGTGCTGCTCCGTCCGGCGAGCGTGCGCTCCAGAAGTAGCGCAACGAGTCCCAGCCGACGACGGCGACGCCGCGCGCGTTGAGTTCGGCCGCAACTTCCTGGTCGAGGCCGGCCCAGCCCCCGTCGCCCGACAGCATGATCGCAAAGACGTCGCGCGGCGCACCGCGCGCCGGCAGCTCGATCAGCGGCAGGTCCCGCAGGTCGTCCGGCAACGGGCGTTGCGCGGGTTGGGCGGTGGCGGCAATCTTGCGAAACGCGCCGGTGAACTGCGGCAGCCAGTTGCGCTCCACCGAGTAGCCGTGCCCCACCTTCGGCAGCATCAACACCTCGGCTCCGGGCACACGTGCGACGAAATCGCGCGTCGGTGTGGCGGCGCAGACCTGGTCCTGCTCGCCCTGCAGGGCGATCCACGGTTCCTGCAGGTGTCTGGCTGGCCGGTAGACGAATCCGATCCTGGCCGCATCGTGCTCGAGGCCCTCCCCGCGGCAGAGCGGCCTGCTCCACTCCAGGTCGGGACAGAAGCCCAGCGACACGGCGCCCTTGAAGGTGCCCGGCGGCGCCTGGGCCAGCGTCGCATAGGCCAGCGTGGCGCCCGAGGAGTAACCGACCAGTACCGGCTTCTCGTAGTGCTGCAGGCCGAATCTCTGCTGCACGAAGTGCGACAGTCCCTCGAGCATGCCCGCCGATGCCACGCAGGCGGCACGCGAATCACGCGCCTGTCGCTCCATCTGCGTCACGTCCACGCCCGCCACGAGCGCCTCTTCGTCCACCAGGTGCCGGGCCATGTCGACGACACCCTTGTTCCAGCCGCCGTCACCGGACAGGAAGATCACCACGTGCCGCGGAGCGCCGGGCGGCCGCTCAATCGTCACCGTGCCGAGGCCCGGATAGTCGAGCGTGCTCGCGCCCCAGGCGGTGGCGCAGACGAGCATCGCCACCAACACTCCGCATGCGTCTCGCAGCAGTCTCATGGCATGTACCTCACGCAGCATTCCGGCCGGACGCGCGCCCGGCCTCGTCGTCCTTGCGGAACGAGTCGATGACGCGACCCGAAATGAGGGTCGTCACGTCGAGCAGCACCCGCGGCAAGGCCAGTCGACCGGGCGCCGCCAGGTAGCGCGGTCGCCACTCGGGCAGGAATTTCTCCTTGTACTGGCGCAGGCCCTCGAAGTTGTAGAACTCCTCGCCGTGGCGATACACGAAGCGACCGACCTTGTGCCACGCCGGCGCGAGGCGGTGCTCCTCGAGCCCGGCGAGCGGTGCCATGCCGAGGTTGAACCAGCGGTAGCCCTGCGCCCGGCCCCAGAGCATCAGTTCGATGAAGAGGAAATCCATGACGCCGCGTGGTGCGGCGCTGGCGTGACGCATCAGGTCCACCGACAGTTCCTCGAGCGTGTCGCTCGACCACAGATTCGCGAACCCGACCACGGCACCCTGGTGTTCGACCACCGCCACCGGGAAATGCCGCAGGTACGACTCCGAGAATCGCCCGAGCGAGAAGCCCTTCTCCGCCGTCGACCGGTCCCGCAACCACTCGTCGGAGATGCGGCGCAGTTCGGGCAGCAAGGCGGCCACCTCGCGCGCCGGCACGATGCGGAATCCCAGCCCATCGCGCTGCGCGCGCCGATGCGCCTGGCGCAGGTCGGCGCGCGCGCTGCCCTCGAGCGAGAAGCCGGGCAACGCGACTCGCGCTTCCTCGCCGAGCTTGCTCAGCGCCAGGCCGGCATCGACGTAGATCGGCAACTGCTCCGCACTCACCTGATAGAACACGCTCCAGGCGCCGGCCTGGTCGGCGAGTTCGCGGAACCGCCAGACGAGTTCTTCGCGTTCTTGCGGTGGCCCGACGGGGTCGCCCATCGCCACCCAGCTGCGATGCGACACGCCGTACATGACGAACGCGCGCCCCGAACCGCTGAAGAGCAGCGACTTGTCACCAAGCAGCGCCAGGTGCGCGGAGGTCTCGGACGACGCACGAATGATCGGCAAGGCCCGCTCGAGGTCGGCGGCCGACGGTATCGGTGTCGGCGCACGCGCCGGTGCCAGCAGGCGCAGCACCGCGAACGAACCGAACAGCAACACGGCGACCAGGCTGGCGCGCAGCATGCGCGGCGCATGCGCGTCGAGCGCGAACTGCCACCACAGCTCGCTCGCGTACGGCACGTGCCGGTAGGCGAGGAGCCCGACCCAGATCGAGGCACCGATGGCAACGGCGGCACTGGCGATCCAGGCCGGCGCGAGCGGCTCGGACAGCAGGGACGCCTTGCGGTAGAACTGGGCCTGCGCCAGCCACAGCGGCAACAGCACGGCCGCGAGCAGCAGCGCCTCTTCGTAATCGAGACCCTTGAGCAGCGATGCCAGGATGCCGGCGCCCAGCAGCCACATCGTGACGTGCCACGCCCCGTCGAGTCGCCGGAGGAGACCGCGCGCCAGGATCAGCAGCAGCACGCCGACGGCCGAGCCGGCGAGGTGCGAGAGTTCGAGCACCGGCAACGGCAGCAGGCGATCCAGCGCGGCGAGACGCGACCCCGCGCCTGGCGTCGTCCCCGACAGCAGCAGCATGAATCCCGCACCGAACACGACCACGGCCATGGCCTGCGGCACGACCAGATCGAGCGACTTGCGGGCCCAGACCAGCGCGGACGTCACTTGCGCACGATGTCGTCCCGCTTCGTGGACGGACAGGAGCAGCAGCGCCAGCACGAACGGCAGGACGTAATACACGAGTCGGTAGGCCAGCAGCGCGCCGAGCATCTGCGGCGCGGGTACGCCCGGCAGCAGCAGCACGATGACCGACTCCAGCACGCCGAGGCCACCGGGCACGGCGCTCACCATGCTTGCGGCCAGTGCCACCGTGTAGAGGCCGGCAAACACGGCGAACGGCACGTCGACGGAAGCCGGCAGCAGCACGTACAGGCAACCGCAGGCCAACAGCAGGTCCGCGCTGGCGATCAGCACCTGGGCGACCGCAATCCGCACCGATGGCAGCCGGAGCGACCATCCGCGCCACGACACAGGGGCACGCCGCAACCGGCACGCCGCCACGTAGGCCAGCACGCTGCCGAGCAGGATCACGCCGAGAATCCTCGAGAGCGCGGTCGATGCGTGCAGCAAGGTGGCCGCCTCGCCGGCGCGCGCCAGGAACGAGGCGCCAGCCAGGGCCGCGACGCCGAGCACGAAGGTCAACGTGCAGAATGCGACGGCCCTGCCGATGTCGGTCGCACCGAGGCCGAGCGGCGCATAGAGCCGGTAGCGAATCGCGCCACCCGACACGGCGGCGATGCCCACGTTGTAGCCGACGGCATTGGCGACGAACGACGTGACCGCATACCGGCGCCACGGCATCGACGCGCCGACGTAGCCGAGCGCGAGCCGCTCGTAACCGGTGAGTGCCAGGTAACTCGCGCCGGCCAGCAGGACAGCAGCGGCAACGCGCCACGACTCGATGGCCGCGAACTCGGCGAGCACGTCGCGCAGGTGGAATTCGCCGCCCAGCCGGTGCAGCGCCACGAGCGCGAGCACGAATACCAGCACCGGCAGCAGCGCTGCCAGGAGCCGTCGCATGCGCCGGCCGCGAACGTCCATGTTCGCAGACTACATCAGCGCATGCACCTCCATGAAGCCCGCCGGTGGGTCCGCCGCAGCGCTGGCTGGGCCTCAGCGCAGGTCGAAGCGATCCAGGGTCATCTCCTTGCCATCGGATAAGGCGTACACCGCCGCGACGTCCCGCAGTTCCGCGTTCCAGCCAGACACCAGGTCCACCGGCGTGGCGGTCCAACGGAGCCCCGTGGAATTCGACAATGCCATGGGCTCAGCTCAGGACGGTGTCAAAGGAAGCCGGGCAGGTCGGAATTGGATCCGGACCCAAGCTGACTTGTCCCGCCGCGTCCTCAAGGAAGGAGATCACCTCAATCCGCTTTCGCGTTGTCCCTGATGCAGGTACGCTTTCGCTCACGGGTGCTCCAACGGCTGCTGGATGCGAACGCCGCTCAACATTTACACCATGCATCCCGTGCCCGATCTCCAGCAACATCAGGCCATGACCATGAATTCCCGCCTTACCTGTCAGGCACTTGTCTGGATCGGCGGCGTGCTGGGCGGCCTCCTGTCCCAGTCAACGATTGCCCTGGCCGAGTCTGCGCCAGCGACAGAAGCACCGGCTTACTACCTGGGTGCTGGTTTTCGCGGCGGCAAGGGCGACGCGACTGCCGGCGTCATCGACTCGAAAATCAAGCTCACGAACCTGGGCGACCTTACCCTCTCGACGCGACCGGCACTGCTGATGGGGGGCTACGACACGGAATGGCGCTTACCGGTCACCGTCGAGGGTCACAAGAACGAACGCGGGGTCGCGTGGTTTGGCGGCGGTGGTCTGGCGTACAACATGGACGACCTCGGCGAGGTAGACGCGATGCTGAGCGGCGGCCTGGACATGGCCGTGAACCGGCAGCTGGTCGTCAACCTGACGATCAACTTCATCTGGCAAAGCGAGATTTCCGATGACGATACGGAATTCATGGCGTCCCTGAACTACTGGTTCTGATATCGCCAGGAGATCCTGACTCACTCCGACTCAATGGTTCCCGCGACTCGTAAGTCCACGCCGCTGCTGCAGCTCCCGCAAGAGCTGCGTGGATTTACCGGCAGCGTTACGTCGAAGCACGCGGCCTGGTAGCGCGCCGTGCCGACAGAGCACGACAGACCATTGGTCAAATACGACGCGCGCAGCGCCTCCCGAATTCGTGCATGCGCCTGCTCGAACGGCAGCGCATCCGCCGATCCGTCGAGCGCGGGTATCACCTCACGGCTGTCGCGCGGCAGCTGGTCGCGATCATCGCGGACGGCGCTCGCAGCCTGAAGTTGCGGCAGATCACTACCCCGCCCCTGGTCATCCAGGGCCGGGCCGATCGATGGCCTCGCGCATGATTTCCCGCGATAGTCATTCGAGCGACTGGCAGGTGCGATCGCTGATCACGCATCCGGCTGCTCAGCGAGCTGGTTCGACAGTCACGGGATGAGCGTGGGGAAAAAATGCGCGCAGCAGCGGGATGCTCAGGGCGGTCTGGTTCGCGGCATTGGCGACGGGGCCGTTGACTGCCATCGCTGCCGACTCAACGAAGGCACGCGCTTCGACTGGGAGCAGTCCATCGGCGATGGCGACGTCACGCGCTTCCGCCTGGATTCGCAGTGACGGTTCGCCGAGCGGCATATGTTGCGCGCCACCTGGTTCAGTTCCTCGCGCGAGAACTCGGGGGTGCTGGAAGAGGACGTCGAACGGGGTGATGAGACCTTCCCGGCCAGCGCGCGGGCGCAAGGCGAATTCAACTTCGAAGTCTATGAACTGGCCTGCGAGTATGCGTTCCTGCAGCGCGCCAACTGCGAGATCGCCGCCTCCACGGTTGCCGGCCACGCTGGTGTTCGATCAGCACGCCCGGCCCGCGCAGGAACGACGAGTACCGCGAGTCCCGCGGACCCACGAAACCCCACGCGAGCCGGAATCCGACCAGAACTGCAACGGCATCGCCGCAACGGCCGGTCCCGGACCAGCGCTGTCGCCGTCGTCGAATCGTCGGCAGGAGCCCGACTCATCGTCTCCTCGTTCGTCCGCGGGCACAGGCCGGATTCCACTCTGGACCGCCGTGACTCGCGCCGTAATTTCGCCTACCGTGGTGACCCACGCAAGCGGGTCCCGCAGGCTGAAGTTGACTTCCATACCGAATGATGTCTGCAATGCAAAGCCGAGACAGCGACCCATCCACCTCCGCTCATGAACTGCTGCCGACCGCTGGCCTGCTGCGACGGCTGGCGGCGATGGTCTACGACGGACTGCTGGTGCTGGCCGTGCTGATGGTCGTCACTGCATGCTTCCTGCCATTCACGGGTGGCGAGGCCGTGACCTGGGATCGCTTCCCGCTGCTCGTATTGCCGTACTGGGCGGCGCTCGCGATCGCCACCGTCGTGTACTTCGGCTTGCCCTGGACCCAGCGCGGGCAGACGCTGGGCATGACGACGTGGCGGTTGCGCGTGCAGCGCGACGACGGCTTCCTGCTGACGTGGCGGGACGTGGCCGTGCGGCTGGGCGCGAGTGTCCTCTCGTGGCTGCCGGCGGGTCTCGGCTGGGTGTGGGCGCTGTTCGAACGTGAGCGACGGACCTGGCATGACTCCCTTTCGCATTCGCGGGTGGTGGTTCTGCCGAAGGGGCGGAAGGCGGGGAAGTGACAGGCGTTCGATTCGGTTGATTGTCCGAATCGCGGAAAGGCAGACACGCGATTCGGACAATCAACCGAATCAAACGCTCGACACGCCGCGCCTGAGCGAGCCGTTCGGCGCACCGAACGACTCGCACGGCGCAAGTGAAGTCATGCATGAAAGCCGGGCTCCGGGGCGCGCGCCCGGCGCGATTGCTGACGCCACCACTTGGGTTCATCGTTCGTGCCATGGGCACATCGCGTTCGATTCCAGGCACCTCGTCGAAGCCACTGCACCGTGCAAATTTTCGGTCCGCCGAAAATTTGCTCAGGCGCGGTCGATCAGGCGTTCGTTCCGGGTCTTCTCCGGGCGAGCGTGTCTGCCTTTCCGCTCGCCCGGAGAAGACCCGGAACGGGCACCCTGCTTCCGCAGCCGCCGGAAGAATCGGGGGCACCAAAACAGCCGCACCAACAAACCGCATCGAAGCGGCAGCTGCGGAACCGAACCGGGACTCAGCGGTTACGCCAGAGCAGCGCCCCGGTCACCAGGCCGAGCAGCGCCGTCGGCAGCCAGCCCACCACCCAGGCAGGCAGGCCGAACAACTCGCCGCTGCTCTCGAGCGTCTGGCTCAGCAGCACGAATCCCGCGCCGATCAGCACGCCGATCACGGTGCGCGCGCCCTGCCCCGAATTGCGCAGCGACCCCACGCAGAACGGCAGCGCCAGCATGATCACCAGCAGCACGGCGACGAACCGCGCAAGGCGCGACCAGTAAGCCATCTCGAACCGGTCCGACTGCAGTTCGTTGCGCTGCAGGTGCGCGATGTAATCACGCAGGTCACGCAATCCCATCGTGTCGGGTTCCGCGATGGCAAGCCCGAGGAACTCCGGCGACAACGACGTGCTCACGTCGCGCTCGCCGGCGCGATCGACCGTGGACGTGAGCGAATCCCGCGCGAACGAAGTGCCGACGTATTTCTCCAGCCGCCAGACATTGCCGCCCTTGACGCTCGCCGACTCGGCGCGGCCGACACTCACGAGGCGGCGATCGCGATCGACCTGGAACACCTTGATGCCGCCGAAGCGCGTCCTGGCAGACTGCTGGTCGACGCTGATGATGGTGTCGCCGTCACGCACCCACGTCGCGCGATTGCCCGCGAGGGCGAACTCGTCGAACTTGGCAAAGACCTTGAGCTGCCGCGCGTACTGCCCGAGCGGCGGAGCGACGTATTCACCGATGACGAACATCAGCGAGGACAGGATCAGGCCGGCCGTGCCGAGCCACAGGCAGAAACGCAGCGTCGTCACGCCCGCGGAACGCATGACGACGAGTTCACTGCCACGCGCCAGGTTGCCGAGACCGAGCAGCGAGCCGATCAGAGCTGCCACGGGCAACAACTGGAACAGGTAGCTCGGCAGGTTCAAGGCGACGAACAGCAGTGCCCGCGTAGCCGTGTAGTTGCCGACACCGATGTCGTCCTGCTGGCCGATGAACATGAACAGCGCGCCGAGCGCGAGCAGTACGATCATGACCAGCGCGGTATAGCCGAGCACGGTGCGGATCAAGTAACGGCTGAGAACTCCCATCACGATGACGCGGCCTCAGCCAGCCGCGGCGACGCCGGCCGGACGTCGTTGCCAGCGCATGCGCCATGGCTTGCCGGGGTGGATTTCACTCCAGAGCAGCCATGCGGCGAGCGCGAGCGGCACGAGATGCACCCACCAGAGGCCGAGTTGCCCGCCCGCCGCATCCTTCTGGATCCATACGCGCACCGCCGCCAGCAGGTTCGAATACAGGAAGTACGCGAGCACCGCGTAAGCAACCCGGGCGAACCGTCCCTGGCGCGGGCGCAGACGGGCGAGCGGCACCGCGAGCACCATCAGCACGAGCGCCATGACGGGCACCGCCGTGCGCCACGCCAGCTCGGCGCGATCCTTCGGCTCGTCCGACGCCAGCAGCGTCGCCGTGCTCTTCGCCTCGATCTTGTCCTTGCCCGCCTTCGCCTCGGGCAGGCGCACCGGGATCCCGTGCTCGCGGAACTCCACGATGCGCCAGTTCGGCGCGCCCGGCACGCCTTCGTAACGGCGCCCGTCGAACAGGATGAACATCTGCTCGGGCTGGCCCGCGCCGCGTTGCACCGCCCTTTCGGCCATTGCAACCTCGATCTTGTCACCGACACTGCGCTGCACGAACACGCCGTACAGCTCACCCGTCTTCTCGACCCGCTCGGCATAGAACACGGCGTCACCGCCGGCGAAGCTGCGGAAACGTCCCGGCGCAAGCGCGCCGAACTGCGCCGCCCGCGTGGCCTCCAGCCGAAGATCGTTCGATTTGATCCAGGCAGCCGGCACGATGCGGTAGGACAGCACGGCGAGCAGGGCTGCCACGACCACGGCCAGCAGCACAATCGGTCGGTAAATCCGCAACGGCCCGACGCCACAAGCCGTCATCGCCGTCATTTCGCTCTCGTGGTACAGGCGGCCGAGTGCCAGCACGATGCCAAGGAACAGGCCGATCGGCACCAGCACGGTGAGCTGCTGCAGCGTGGTGAGACCGATCAAGGTCAGCACGATGCTGGCGGGAAACCCGCTGGCTGCCGCCTGCCCGAGCACCCGCGCGAACTGGTTGGAAAGCAGCACGATCAGCAGCACGCCGGTGACCGCGACGAAGGTCACGGTCACTTCGCGCAGCAGGTAGCGGTCCAGGCGATTGAGCAAAGTTCGCGGGCCTCGGCGGGAATCGGTAAACTCGCGCGCTCAGTTTAGCGGGCGAACCGGCGACCGGGTACAAAGTCGACCCGGGCTGCACGCCCTATGGATAAAGGACTGACCGATGCGTCTATTCGTCGCCACCGCCGCCCCGCAACGCCAGAAGACCGATTGCGCCATCGTCGGTCTGCACGAAGGCAGCGGCGGGCTTACCGGCGCGGCGGCGGCACTCGACTCTGCGCTGGCAGGACGCCTCGGCCGGTTGATCAAGCGCGGCGACGTGCATGGCAAGACCGGCGAACTGCGGCTGATCGATACGGAGGGTGCGGCCTGCGAACGCATCCTGGTCGTCGGGCTCGGCAAGAAGGGCGCCTTTGGCCGCAAGCAGTACCGCAAGGCGCTGCTTGCCGCGCTGGGCGCGATCGCCAGGACCGGCGCGCGCGACGCCGTGAGTTACCTCGCGGAAGCGGCCGCCGAACCCGACGCCTATTACGACGCCCGCCTCGCCGCCGAAGCGATGGGCGCCGCGCTCTACCGTGTCCCCGCCATCCGCAGCGCGCGCAGGCCCGCGGAACCGGCACTGAAGTCGTTCGGTATCGCCATCGCCGATGCCAGCCAGAAGGCGGCCACCCAGCGTGGCCTGGGCCATGGCCAGGCGATTGCTGCGGGCTCCGCCCTGACGCGCGATCTCGCCAACCTCCCGGCCAACGTCTGCACACCGGGACACCTCGCGCAGAGGGCGAAGGAACTCGCCCGGTCGTACAAGTCGGTGCGGACGCAGGTACTCGAAGAACGCGACCTGAAGCGGCTCAAGATGGGTTCGTTCCTGTCCGTCACCAACGGCACCGACGAGCCGGCCAAGCTGATCGTCATGCGCTACGACGGCGGTCGCGCGGGCCAGGCGCCCGTCGCGCTGGTCGGCAAGGGCGTCACGTTCGACAGCGGCGGCATCTCGCTGAAGCAGCCGCCGGGCATGGATGAAATGAAGTTCGACATGACGGGCGCTGCCAGCGTCTTCGGTGCGATCAAGGCCGCGGCCGAAATGGGGCTCAAGCTCAACGTCATCGGCATCGTGCCGGCCTGCGAAAACATGCCGAGCGGCCGCGCGACGAAGCCGGGCGACATCGTCCGCAGCATGTCGGGCCAGACCATCGAGGTGATCAACACCGACGCCGAAGGCCGCCTGATCCTGTGCGATGCACTCACCTACGCGCGCCGCTTCAAGCCGGCGGCGGTCGTCGACATCGCAACGCTCACGGGCGCCTGCGTGATCGC
Organism: Pseudomonadota bacterium; assembly: GCA_016705325.1. Taxonomy (GTDB): domain Bacteria; phylum Pseudomonadota; class Gammaproteobacteria; order Steroidobacterales; family Steroidobacteraceae; genus RPQJ01. The sequence continues at coordinate 131,211 of JADIYJ010000012.1, forward strand.
ACTCGGGGCGCACATGAGCGCCGTCATGAGCAATGACGACGAACTCGCGGGTGAATTCACCGCAGCCGGCCTGCGCGCGGAGGACCGCTGCTGGCACATGCCGATGGCCGAGGAATACCACGAGCAACTGAAGAGCAATTTCGCGGACTTCGCCAATGCCTGCGGTCGCGACGGCGGCGCCATTACGGCCGCGTGCTTCCTCGCCAAGTTCACCGACGGCCTGCACTGGGCCCACCTGGACATCGCGGGCACGGCGTACCTGACAGGCTCGCACAAGGGCAGCACCGGTCGCCCGGTGCCCCTGCTGATGGACTTCCTGCTCGGCCGGGCCTGATGCCGCGTCGCACGCACCGTGGGCGCAGTTAAAGTCGACTTCTACGCACTCGGCGAACCCGACCGCAGGGCTCGCCTCGTCACGGCATGCCGCCTCGCCGAAAAAGCCTGTGATCAGGGCCTGCGGGTGGCCGTCCGTACCGCCAGTGCCGCGGAAACCGCGGAATTCGACGAATTGCTGTGGACCTTTTCCGACCGCAGCTTCGTGCCGCACGTGGTCTGGCCGACCGAGCCGGACGTGGTCGCCGCGACTCCGGTCGTGGTGGGCAGCGCCAACCTTCCGGCCACTCACCGCGACGTGCTGATCAACCTCGCGCCCGATGCACCCGCAGACTTTTCCGCCTATGCTCGAATCTGCGAAGTGGTCGGCGGCGACGAAGACGCAAAGAAGGCGGGCCGCCTCCGCTGGCGAACGTACCGTGACGCAGGCTGCGCGCCCGAGGCGCATCCGCTCTGAGCGAGGCTCCGCTGCACCGTGAACAACCTGCCCACCGACCAGATCCCCGTGCTGACGGACATCGTCGAGCCGAGCATCGGTTCAGCCTCGGCCTTCATCAACGACACCAGCCGGTTCCTGGGCGAGCTCGAATCGCACCTGACGGCCGTGGTCCACGAGCACGCCGACGAACTGGTCCACAACGCGCTGCGCGAAATGGAGGCCCTGCTGCTCGAACAGGTCTCGGACCGCCTCAAGGCCGAGTTGCCGCGGCTGATCTCGCGGGTCATCGCCGAGCATTTCAGAGGACCGGGTCTCTCGAACTGAGACGGGCAAGCGCGGGACTGCCGCTATAATCGATGGTTCGAGCACGAGGCCGTCGATGGACAAGAGCTACTCTCCCCGAGATATCGAATCCCGCATCTACGCTGCCTGGGAAGCGGCCGGCTGGTTTGCGCCCGTCGGCGAGGGCCCGCCCTACTGCATCGCCATCCCGCCGCCGAACGTCACGGGCACGCTGCACATGGGGCATGCCTTCCAGCACACGCTGATGGACGTGCTGACCCGGCTGCACCGCATGGACGGCGATCGCACCCTCTGGCAACCGGGCACCGACCACGCGGGCATCGCCACGCAAATGGTCGTCGAACGCCAGCTGGCCGCCGACGGCAGGACGCGGCACGACCTGGGCCGCGAGAAATTCGTCGAGCGCGTGTGGCAGTGGAAAGAGGAATCAGGCGGCACGATCACGCGCCAGATGCGCCGGCTCGGCAATTCGGTCGACTGGTCGCGTGACCGCTTCACGATGGACGCAGGACTCTCCGCCGCCGTGCTCGAAGTCTTCGTGCGCCTGCACGAGGACGGGCTGATCTATCGCGGCAAGCGTCTCGTGAACTGGGACCCGGTGCTGCACACGGCGCTGTCCGACCTCGAAGTGATCGCGGAGCCCGAAGCCGGCAGCCTGTGGCACTTGCGCTATCCGCTCGCGGACGGCAGCGGCCACCTGATCGTCGCGACGACCCGTCCGGAGACGATGCTCGGTGACACGGCCGTCGCCGTGAACCCCGCAGACGAGCGCTACCAGCACCTGATCGGCCAGCAGGTCCGGCTGCCGCTCACCGGCCGGCTCGTGCCGATCATCGCCGACGACTACTGCGATCCGGCGTTCGGCAGCGGCTGCGTCAAGATCACGCCCGCGCACGACTTCAACGACTACGAAATCGGCAGGCGTCACTCGCTGCCGATGATCAACGTCCTCACGGCCGATGCGGCGCTCAACGACGAAGTGCCGGCGCAGTACCGCGGCCTGGATCGATTCGAGGCGCGCAAGCGCGTGGTCGCCGAGCTCGAAGCCGCAGGCTTGCTCGAGAAGATCGAGCCGCACACCCTGCCCGTGCCGCGCGGCGACCGCAGCGGCGCAGTGCTCGAGCCGTGGCTCACCGACCAGTGGTACGTGCGCATCGCGCCGCTGGCCGAGCCCGCAATCGCCGCGGTCGAGGATGGCCGCATCCGCTTCGTCCCGGACAACTGGTCGAAGACTTACTTCCAGTGGATGCGCAACATCCAGGACTGGTGCATCAGCCGGCAGCTCTGGTGGGGCCATCGCATTCCTGCGTGGTACGACGACGACGGCAACATCTTCGTCGCGCGCAACGAAGCAGAGGCGCAGGTCGCCGCAACCCGGCAACACGGCAAAGCCGTCGCGCTGCGCCAGGACGAGGACGTGCTCGACACCTGGTTCAGTTCGGCACTGTGGCCGTTCTCGACGCTCGGCTGGCCGCAGCAGACGCCGGAACTCGCGGCCTTCTACCCGACGTCGGTGCTGGTCACGGGCTTCGACATCATCTTCTTCTGGGTCGCCCGGATGATCATGATGGGCCTCAGGTTCCAGGACGACGTGCCCTTCCGCGAGGTCTACATCACCGGGCTCATTCGCGACGAGCACGGCAACAAGATGTCGAAGTCGAAGGGCAACATCATCGACCCGCTCGACCTCATCGACGGCATCGACCTCGAGGCGCTGGTCGCCAAGCGCACCACCGGCCTGATGCAGCCGCAGATGCGGAACGCGATCGAGAAGGCGACGCGCAAGCAGTTTCCGCAGGGCATTCCGTCCTTCGGCACCGATGCCTTGCGCTTCACCTTCGCCGCGCTCGCGACCATGGGCCGTGACATCCGCTTCGACCTCGGCCGGGTCGAGGGCTACCGCAATTTCTGCAACAAGCTGTGGAACGCGGCGCGCTACGTGCTCATGAACACCGAACAGCATGCGGCGGACAGCACGAGCGGCCCGTGCGAGTATTCCGTCGCCGATCGCTGGATTCGCGGCCGCCTCGGTGCCGCCGTGGCCAGCGTGCGTATGCATCTGGCGGCCTATCGCTTCGACCTCGCCGCGCAGGCGATGTACGAATTCGTCTGGTACGAATTCTGCGACTGGTACCTGGAGCTGTCGAAGCCCGTGTTGCAGGCCGCGGACGCCGACCCCGCCGCGCGGCGTGGCACGCGACGCGCGCTGCTCGAGGTGCTCGAAGGCACGCTGCGCATGCTGCATCCGCTGATGCCGTTCATCACCGAGGAGATCTGGCAGAAGGTCGGGCCCCTCGCGGGCCGAACGGGCGGCACGATCATGCTGCAGCCCTATCCGGCGACCGCGGAGTTCGCGCCCGACGCACTGGCCGAGCGCGACATCGCGGCACTGCAGGCCGTGGTGCTCGGCATCCGCCAGATCCGCGGCGAACTCGACGTGCCGCATTCGCGCGTGACACCGGTGTACGTGCGCAGCGACAAGCCCGGCGACGCCGCAGCGATCGGCGCGCTGGCCGCGACGATCCGCAGGATCGCGAACCTGGAGTCGGTCGAACTCGTGCAGTCGGAAGCCGACCTGCCGCCGTGCGCGATCGCGATCAGTGCCGGCCGCACTGTTCTCGCGCCGTTCAACCGCCTCGTCGACGACGTCTCGGCGGAACTGGCCCGACTCGAGAAGCGCAGGTCCCGGACGCGACAGGAGCGCGACAAGTGCGCCGCCAAGCTTGCCAATGCGAATTTCGTCGCCAACGCGCCGGAGAGCGTCGTCATGCAGGAACGGGACCGTATTGCAGAGTTCGAGCGCCAGCTCGACCAGCTCGACGAGCAGATGCGACGCCTGGCGGCGCTCGCGACGCCCGTGGGAGGCTGACGTGTCGACTGCCAACGAACCGGCCGCAACCGCCGAGCCGTCGCTGAACGAGCTGATCGCTGCGGCCGTGGCGGGCCTCAACGAGATCATCCTCGGCAAGGAAACGCAGGTCCGCCTGTGCCTCGCGTGCCTGTTTGCACGGGGACACCTGCTGATCGAGGACATCCCGGGGGTCGGCAAGACCACGCTGGCCCACGCCCTCGCCCGTTCGCTGGGTCTATCGTACCAGCGCATCCAGTTCACGAGCGACCTGCTGCCGGCGGACATCATCGGTATCTCGGTGTTCGAAGCGGATACGGGTCAGTTCCGCTTCCATCGCGGACCCGTCTTTGCACAACTGGTGCTGGCGGACGAAGTGAACCGGGCAACGCCCAAGGCACAGAGCGCGCTGCTCGAGGCGATGGAGGAACACCAGGTCACGGCCGACGGCCAGACCTATCCGCTCACGGAACCGTTCTTCGTCATCGCGACGCAGAACCCCTCGTACCAGGTCGGCACGTATCCGTTGCCCGAATCGCAGCTCGACCGCTTCCTGATGCGCATCGAACTCGGTTATCCGGCGGCATCGCTCGAGCGGCAATTGCTGCTCGGTCGCGACCGGCGCGACCTGCTCGACGAACTGGCGACCGCGATCACGCCGCAGCAACTGTTGCGCCTGCAGGGCGCCGTGCCGCAGGTGCACGCGTCCGCCGCGCTGCTCGACTACGTGCAGGCGGTGGCGCGCTACACGAGACAGGCCCCGGAGTTCGAAGCCGGACTCTCGCCACGTGCGGTGATCGCACTGCTGCGAGCCGCGCAGGCCTGGGCCCTCATGCACGGTCACGAAGGCGTGCTGCCGGAAGACGTGCAAGCCGTGCTGCCCTCCGTCGTCGGCCACCGCCTCGCAGCACGTGACGACGCCCGTTTCCGCGACGCCGGCGAGATCGGTCAACACGTGCTGGCGGCCGTCGCCGTTCCCTGAGCGCGATGCGCCGCTGGCTTCGGTACCTGCGGGCGCGTATCGAACGACGCGCAGGCGCATGGATCCGGCGCCGGCAGGGTGCTGACACGGATCCTGTCGAACTGCGTCGCCAGCGCATCTACATCCTGCCGACGCGGCTCGGCGTCGCCTACGGCGCCATGCTGTGCGCGATGCTGCTCGGCGGCATGAACTACAACAACAACCTGGGACTCGGCCTCACGTTCCTGCTCGTGAGCCTCGGTCTCGTGACCATGCATCACGCGCACGGCACGCTGGCCGGAGTGCGACTGCGCCTGCTCGAGGCGGTACCCGGCTTCGTCGGCGGCGAGGTCCGGTTCCGCCTGTTGCTCGAGCATTCGTCGAACGTCGCCCGACCCGCCCTCGAGATTGGCTTCGCCAGGGCCGAGTCGGGCAACGTCACGACCGACCTGCCGCCCCGGGGCTCGAGCGACGCCACACTGGTCCTCCCTGCGCAGCGTCGCGGCCGTGTCGCACTCGAGCGCTTCATCGTCTCGACCAGCCATCCGTTCGGCCTGTTTCGCGCCTGGGCCGTCGTGCATCCGGCGTACTCGGCGATCGCCTGGCCCAGGCCGGCGGAGCGCGCGATGCCGCCGCCGCTCATCGCGACCGATACCGGAGGCGCGCAGACAGGAGCCATCGGTGCCGAAGACTTTGCCGGCCTGCGGCCGTTCCAGGCCGGCGACTCGCTGCGGCGCGTGGCATGGAAGGCGTATGCACGCGGCCAGGGCCTGTACACCAAGCAGTTCGCCGGCACCGACGTCGTCTCGCACGTCTTCGACTACGAGAGCCTGGCGGGGCTTCCCGCGGAGTCGCGGCTCGAGCAACTCTGCCGCTGGGTGCTCGACGCCCAGGAACGTGGCGAGGCCTTCGCCCTGCGCCTTCCCGGCACGTCCATCGACACCAACGTGGGCCCGGCCCACCGCGAACGTTGCCTGAACGCGCTGGCGCTGTTCGAAGTGCGGGAGGCCGCGCGTGCGTGAACCGAACGCGCCGTCGCGACTCCGTGGACTCGCCTGGGTGCTGGCTGCGCTCGCGGCCGCCGTGGGACCTCACGTGCCGCACCTGCCGGCATGGGTCACGCTGCTGCTGCTCGCCGTGTGCGCGTGGCGCTGGACGGCCGACCTGCGGGGCACGAGGCTCGCACCTCTGCCCCTCCGCGTCGTCGTGGTACTGGTGTCGACCGTTGCGATTTTCGGCACCTACCGCACGCTGAACGGCATCGAAGCCGGGACGGCTTTCCTGGTGCTGATGGCGGCCGCAAAGCTGCTGGAGACGCGCACGTCCCGCGATCTCACCGTCATCGTCTTCATCGGCTGGTTCCTGCTCTACGCCGCGCTGCTGCGGGAACAGTCGCTGTCGCAACTGCCCTGGCTGCTCGGCAGCACGTTCCTCACGGCGGTCGCGCTCATGCGCGTGCACGCCTCATCGGCGCAGGCGCCGGCAGGCCACATCGTGCGACGCACCCTGCGGCTGTTGCTGCTGGCCGCACCCTTGGCGCTGCTGCTGTTCCTGCTCTTTCCGCGGCTGCCCGGGCCGTTCTGGGGCATCGATTCGCGCACCGAGGCCAGGACGGGTCTCGATGACGAGATGACGCCGGGTGACGTCTCCGACCTGAGCGCATCCGGCGAGGTCGCCTTCCGCGTCCGCTTCTTCGGCGCCACGCCGCCGCCCGAGCAACGCTACTGGCGCGGCCCGGTGCTGCACGAATTCGACGGACGCAGCTGGCGACGGCCGAGCGCGCAGGCGTTTCCGCAGCCGCAGGTCACGTTCCGCGGACCTGGCATCCGCTACCGGATCACGCTGCAACCGCACGCCCGACGCTGGGTGCTGGCACTCGACCTGCCCGCGACGTGGCCGGAACGCGAGATCACGCAGTCGTTCGACCTGACACTGCTGTCGGCGCGCCCGATTAACAACGTCGCTGCCTTTGATCTCACCTCGCACATGGATTTCACCGCGGGTGCGTCGCTGGCGGCATCGATGCGGCGCAAGGACCTTGCGCTCCCGCTCGATGGCACCAATGCACGCAGCGTGGCGCTTGGGCGCGAACTCGCGACCCGCCATGCCGGCAATCCGCGCGCCATCGTGGGTGAGTTGCTGACCATGTTCCGCCAGCAGCCATTCGTCTACACGATGCAGCCGCCGCTGCTGGCCGACAACGCGGTCGACGAGTTCCTGTTCGACACGCGCAAGGGCTTCTGCGAGCACTACGCCTCCGCCTTCACGGTCGTCATGCGGGCGGCCGGCGTGCCGGCGCGCGTCGTCACCGGGTACCAGGGCGGCGAGTTCAATCCGTTCGGTGGCTACCTGATCGTGCGGCAGTCCGATGCGCACGCATGGTCCGAGGTCTGGCTCGAAGGCCGCGGCTGGTCGCGGGTCGACCCGACCGCCGCCGTCGCTCCCGAGCGCATCCAGGGCAGCCTGATCGATGCAGTCGCCGAGGACGAACCCGTCCCGGGCCGGCTGCGCGACGCGAGCCCGCTCTGGTTGCAGGTCGAACTGGGGTGGGACGCGGTCAACGACATCTGGAACCAGCGAGTCGTGCGCTTCGACGCGCAGTCGCAGTTCGACTTGCTCGACCGGCTCGGCGTGGACGATCCCGACTGGCGCGCGCTCGGGCTGGGGCTGGCCGGCAGCCTCGCCGTGTTTTTCGTCGTGTTGTCGACCTATCTCGCGTGGCGTTACCGGCCACCCCCGCGGGACTGGCCTGGCCGGCTGCACGACGTCGTCGTCGCACGCCTGCGCAAGCGCGGACTGACGCCGGGCCCCGCCGAAAGTCCGGTCGCGTTCATCGAGCGCGCCGAGCAGGCCTGCCCGGACCTGGCGCGGCCGCTGGGTGACATACGCAAGCTCTACGCCGCGCTCCGGTACGGTCCGTCACCGCGCATCGACGACCTGCAGCGCCTCAAGCACGCAGTGAACTCCCTGCGGGTCTGACGGCACGCGCCTGGACGCGACGAGCGCGGCCTCGGGTATGCTTGCATTCTCTCAGGGGGATCCGCCGATGGCCGTGACCGACAAGAAATTCGAAGCCGCTGCAAACGACATCAAGCAGCTCACCAAGCGTCCCGACGACGAAGACATGCTGCGGTTGTACGCGCTGTACAAGCAGGGTTCCGATGGCGACGTGCAAGGCGAGCGCCCGGGCGCGTTCTCGTTCGTCGACCGCGCGAAGTACGACGCCTGGGCCAAGCTCAAGGGCACCGACCAGGCGAAGGCCCGCGAGAACTACGTCAAGCTCGTCGAGCGCCTGAAGAAGACCTACGGCTGATCTCCCGTGAGCACTGCGATCGCTGCCATCCTGGCGGTCGCCGTTGCGGTGCTCGCGGGCCTGCTGCTGCCGCCGCTGCTGCGCCGGCGCCGGCGGCGACTCGCCTTCAGCCAGGCTTTGCCCGAACCGATGCGTGCCGCAATCGCGCGCAACGTTCCAATCTCGCGAGCGCTGCCGCCGGACCTGGCCCGCCGGCTCGAAGGGCTCGTCATTGCCTTCCTTGCCGAGAAGCAGTTCGTCGGTTGCAACGGGCTTGCGATCACCGATGAGATCCGCGCGACGATCGCCGCGCAGGCGTGCCTGCTGCTGCTCGGTCGACCTGGGCTGTACGACGAACTGCAATCGATCCTGGTGTACCCCGGCACGTTCTGGGTCGAAGACGAAGTGCACGACGACGACGGGCTGGTGACGCAGCGTCGCCGCGAGCTCTCCGGCGAAGCCTGGGACTCGCACCGGATCATCCTGTCGTGGGAAGACATCGCAGAGACCGCGCGCCGGCCAGCGGACGGCTACAACGTGGTGCTGCACGAGTTCGCGCATTACCTGGATGCAGAAGGACGCGGTCTCGCGCCTCGCGCTGCCGAGGCTTCGCGGGAGAGTCCGTCCAGCGGCCGGGCGCGGGCCATCGACGCCTGGCACAAGGACCTGGTTGCAGAATACGCAGCGCTCTGCGACACCGTCGATCGCGGCGAGCCGACGTTCCTCGATCCCTACGCCGCCGAGGACGAGATCGAATTCTTCGCGGTGGCCAGCGAGGAATTCATCGAGTGTCCGACCGAACTTCGCACGGCGCATTCACGTCTGTATGCGTTGATGCGAAAGTTCTACGGCATTGACCCCGCCGCATGGATGGAGGGTCGGTGAGAGCGTTCGTTCCGGGTCGACCCCGGGCGAGCAAGGCAGGCACGCGACAATTGCGGGCGGCCGATCCGCTGTCCTTCCCCGAGCTTGGAAAGGCAGACACGCGCTCGGGGAAGGACACCGGATCGACCGCTTGCGAGTCGGCGCCTGTGCGAATTCTCGTCAAAGCCCGAGAATTCGTACGGCGCATGCAACGTCGACGCGGTCACCTCGCATGGCCGTCTGCCGACGATTCGTAACCGGCGATTTCCATGACTCGGTCAGCTGATCGTGTTGCTAGAGCTCGTACCGTTGCGTGCCGTACGCCGCAAGCCGACGGTCAGCGGGGAATAACGACCCAAACGCGACAGATGACGCATTCATCGCCATTGGCGGGTACGTGATCGGAAAGCTGCCGTCCGAGATTCCGGGGTAGCGGTCAATCTGTGACAGGCACGGATCAAACGCGCTCCGCTGTCGCGGCTGCCCACTCGCGACAGATGCGAACGGTTTGCTCGGTGGCGAGCGGCTCGCGAGTCAGCCCGCAGCGTGCGCCACTGTCCTCAGTCAGAAAGTGAGCGCATTGCCGGCATAGGCCGAAGGCGCGCTGCCCGTTCACGCGCTGCATGGCCGAGAGCAGGTTGCGCAGCGTGCGTTCGAGTGCGGCCGCCTGAGCAGGTCGTTCGCAGAGTACCTGCTCAACGCGCTCGACCCAGCTCTCGCCCAATACAGACTCGCCTGCGGGGGTCAGTTTCAGCTGCACGCGCTTGCCATGACGGGCGTCCGGTTCCTTGGTCAACAGTCCCTTACGTTCCAGTACGGCGAGCGTCTGCGACACCGTCCCGCGGGTGACGCCGAAATACTCCGCAATGGCGATGGGCAGATCGCTATACCGATTGGCCCGCATGAGGTAATGCAACACCTGTATGTGGATCGGCAGCAATCCATGCCGCGCCGCATCGTCGCGCAACGATTGCTGAATCAGCGCTCCCAGGCGCTCAAAGAGGAGAGAGATTTGGCTCACGGTGGCAACGTATCGCCTCGATGCATCTGTTGACAAGCATGATGTAGCGACTCTAAACTAAATAATGTATCGAGTCGATGCATAAATAACATCAATCCTGAGGTGTCAACCATGAGCGAAGCCGTGTTTTTCCATGCCGGTTGCCCAGTGTGCGTATCTGCTGAGCAGCAGTTCATCCAGGCACTCGATCCGACGAGGTACACCGTAGAAGTTGTCCATCTGGGCGAGCAAAAAGACCGTATCGCTCAGGCCGAGCGCTACGGCGTGAAGTCGGTACCCGCGCTGGTCATCGAGGGGCAGCCGTTCCACATCAACTTTGGCGCTGCGCTGGCCGATCTGAGATAGGAGGGAGCCATGAAGAAACAACTGCTGACTGTTCTATCTTCGATGGCACTTGTGCTGCCGGCCCTCGCGGCCGACCTCCAGGTGCAATACCCGGCGGGCTATCGCAACTGGCATCACGTCAAAAGCATGGTCATCGACAAAGGCCATCCGCTGTACGAGGCCTTCGGCGGAGTCCATCACGTCTACGCGAACCCGAAAGCATTGGCGGGCTATAAGTCCGGGAAGTTCCCGGATGGCGCGATCATCGTGTTCGATCTCTTGGAAGCGAAATCGGCCGACAATGCCGTCACCGAGGGCGCGCGCAAGGTCGTCGGCGTGATGCACAAGGACGCGAAGAAGTTCGCCGCGACAGGCGGCTGGGGCTTCGAGGGTTTCGGCGGCGGCGACGAAGCCAACCGTGTCGTGCGTGACAACGCGGCCAGCGCCTGTTTTGCCTGCCACGAGCCGCAGAAGGACCACGACTACGTGTTCAGTCGCTTGCGGGATTGAGGCATGGTGTCGATAGAAGCTCCGATGGCCCCCGAGTGGCAGGTTGATGTCTGGTTGAACACCCGAGCGCCGCTGGAACTGTCGCAGTTGCGGGGTCGGGTGGTTCTGCTGCACGCCTTCCAGATGCTGTGCCCGGGCTGCGCAAGCCACGCCGTGCCGCAGGCGGAACGGGTGCATCAGGAATACGCTGAGCACGGCGTGTCCGTCATCGGCTTGCATACCGTTTTCGAGCACCACGCGGCGATGATGCCGGTGGCGCTCGAAGCATTCTTGCATGAATACCGTGTGACCTATCCGGTGGGCGTGGATGTCGCGGTAGCGGGCACCCCGATCCCAGCAACCATGCGCCGCTACGGGATGCGGGGCACGCCCACGCTGATCCTCATCGACCGCGCCGGCAAGCTGCGCCTGCACGAATTCGGGCGCGTGGATGACCTGAGATTGGCGATGATGCTCGGACAACTGCTCGCCGACGGACAGTCTGCTGGCCGGATGACTGAAAAGGGCCGGTTTCAGAACGGTTCTACCGCGTGAGGGTCGGGTCGGCCCGAGCGCTGCGCGCCGCGATCATCAGCATCCAGCCGCCGCTGATGAACAGCAGCAGGATCGAGAGAATCGACAGGCGTTGATCCTGCATGACCGCCGCGGTCACGCCGACCAGGATGGGCCCAACAATGGCCGAGGCCTTGCCCATCATGTTGTAGAAGCCGAAGAACTCCGATGACTTGCCCTCCGGCACCAGGCGTCCGTAGTAGCTGCGGCTCAATGACTGGATACCGCCCTGCACCAGCCCGATCACGACCGCGAGCAGGAAGAAATCGGACACGTCATCGACGAAATATGCGAAGCAGGTAGCCGCGATGTAGACGGCCAGTGCGATGAAAATGCCGTTGAGCGCGCCGATGCGCTGGCCGAGCCAGCCGTAGGCGAGCGCGGCGGGAAATCCCACGAACTGCGTCAGCAGCAGCGCCTTGATCAGGCCCGCCTGGTCCAGGCCGAGCGACAGGCCGTAGTCGATCGCCATCTTGATGATCGTGTTGACGCCGTCGATGTACAGGACGTACGCGATCAGGAACAGCAGCAGTGACTTGTACCGGCGGATCTCGCCGAGCGTCGTGCTCAGCTCGGAAACGCCGAGTCGGACCGCTGCGCGGACACTGACGGGCGCCCTCGTCGCCACCCTCTCGCGGACGAAGAACACGCTCGGCAGCGCGAACACGAACCACCAGGCACCGGTCATGACGAATGACACCCGCACCGCCTCGCCCGCGTCGGCCAGCCCGAACAGCGCGGGCCGCAGTGTCATCAGCACGTTCACGGCGAACAGCAGTCCACCGCCGAGGTAGCCCAGCGCATAGCCGAATCCCGAGACGACGTCGTATTCGTCGGGCTCGGCCACGTGCAGCAGCAGCGAATCGTTGCAGACGATGCCGCCCCAGAAACCGAGCGAGGCCACGACGTAGAGCGCGGCCGCCCCCAGCCAGTGGCCTTGCGCGACCAGGGCGAGCCCGGCGGTGGCGGCGGCGCCCAGCACGGTGCACAGCAACAGCAGTCGTACGCGCGAACTGCTGCGGTCGGCGATCGCGCCGAGTACGGGTGCCAGCAGCGCGACGATCAGGCTCGCGATGCCGCTGGTGACGCCGAGCCGGAAGGTGCTCTCGGTGGCGACGACGCCCGCGTTCCAGTACTGCTTGAAAAAAACGGGGAAGAAGCCCGCCATCACCGTCGTCGCAAACGCGGAGTTGGCCCAGTCGTAGAACGCCCAGGACAGGACCGGCCGGCGGCGCAGGACGGCCTTGCTGGTCACTCCTCGCTCACGCCGCGTTCGCCAGGTGTTCGCGCGTTTCGCGGAAGGTGACGCCGGGCCAGCGCTCGAGCGTCAGCTGCAGGTTGACGCGTGTCGGTGCGAGATAGACCAGCGCACCGGAATGATCGAGCGCGAGGTTGTCATAGGCCTTGTCGCGGAACTCCGCGAGTTTCTTCGGGTCCGGACAGTACACCCAGCGCGCGGTGTAGACACTGATGGCGTCCCAGCTGGCCTGCACCGAGTATTCGTCCTGCAGGCGGAACGCGACGACGTCGAACTGCAGCTGGCCGACGGCGCCGAGGATCAGGTCGTTGTTGCGCAGCGGCCGGAACAGCTGCGTGGCGCCCTCCTCGCACAACTGGTCGAGGCCCTTCTGCAGCGCCTTCATGCGCAGCGGGTCCCTGAGCACCACGCGACGGAACAGTTCCGGCGCGAAGTTCGGGATGCCCGTGAACATCAGCTTCTCGCCTTCGGTGAGCGTGTCGCCGATGTTGATCGTGCCGTGGTTGTGCAGGCCGATGATGTCGCCGGCGTAGGCCTCGTCCGTGTGCTGCCGGTCGGCCGCGAGGAACGTCACGGCATCGCCGACGCGGATCTCCTTGCCGTGGCGTACGTGGAAGAGCCGCATGCCCTTGCGGTAGCGGCCCGAGCAGATGCGCATGAATGCGATGCGGTCGCGATGACCCGGATCCATGTTCGCCTGGATCTTGAACACGAAGCCCGCGAGCGCGTCCTCGTGCGGGTCGACCTCGCGCGTTGTCGTCGCACGCGCCTTGGGAGCTGGCGCGATCTCCACGAACGCAGACAGCAGCTCGGTCACGCCGAAGTCGTTGATCGCGGAGCCGAAGAACACCGGCGTCTGGCGGCCGGCGCGGTATTCCCGGAGGTCAAACGTGTGCGAAGCGCCCCGCACGAGCTCGACTTCGTCGCGGTAGGCCTGCGCGCGGTCACCCAGGAATGCGGACGCCGCGGGGCTGTCGAGCCCGTCGATGACCTGGTTGGTGCCCGCGCGGCCCTTCTCGCCCGCCTGGTAGGCATAGATGCGGTCTTCGAGCAGGTGATAGATGCCGGCCAGGGCGCGTCCCATGCCGATCGGCCAGGTGACCGGCGCGGTCGCGATCTTCAGCACGCGCTCGATCTCGTCGAGCAGCTCGATCGGCTCGCGGCCCTCGCGATCGAGCTTGTTGATGAAGGTCATGATCGGCGTGTCGCGCAGCCGGCAGACCTCCATCAGCTTGATGGTGCGTTCCTCGACGCCCTTCGCGCAGTCGATGACCATCAGCGCCGAGTCGACCGCCGTCAGCGTGCGGTAGGTGTCCTCGGAGAAGTCCTCGTGGCCCGGCGTGTCGAGCAGGTTGACCATGCGTCCCTGGTACGGAAACTGCATGACGCTCGAAGTCACGGAAATGCCGCGCTGCTGCTCGAGCGCCATCCAGTCGGACGTCGCGTGGCGCGCGGCCTTGCGGCCCTTGACGGTGCCGGCCATCTGGATCGCGCCGCCGAACAGCAGCAGCTTTTCGGTCAGCGTGGTCTTGCCGGCGTCGGGATGCGAAATGATGGCGAACGTGCGGCGACGCGCCACTTCGTCGAGCGGTTGATTCATCCGCCGGATTTTACCGGCAATGACAGCTTGAGGACCAACGCATCCTCGCGACCGACTTCTGCCTGGTAGTAGCCACGCCGGCGACCGACCTCGACGAACCCCAGTGACTGGTACAGCGCGATCGCATGCAGATTCGACGGCCGCACCTCCAGCAACACGTCCTGCATGCCCGCCTGGACCGAGCGCTCGATCAGCAGCAGCAGCAGGCGGCGGCCGATGCCGCGGCCGCGGACAGCCTCGGCGACACAGAGATTGAGCACGTGCGCCTCGCCCGCGCCCATTGCGACGACGCCGTAAGCGACGATTTCGCCCACGCTTTCCGCCACGCGGCAGAGGTAGCCGACACGCAGGCAGTCGCGGAAGATGCTTTCGCTCCAGGGGAATGGATACGAGGATCGCTCGACCGCACCCACGCTGGTAACGTCGAAGGGCGTCATCGCGCGAAACCGCACGAGGTTCCCGGACTGGGACGCGGGCGTGATCTCGGCCGTACTCACGTCCGGCCGCCGCAGGCTGACTCCTGCTCCAGCCGGCCGAACAGTTGCCTGGCATGCAGGAGGTCCTGCCAGGACTTGCGCTTTTCGCCGGGACTGCGCAGCAGGTAGGCGGGGTGATAAGTCACGACCACGGGCCACGCTTGCGCACCGAACGAGTGCACCTTGCCGCGCAGCCTGGCGATGGGCGTCTCCGTGGCCAGCAGGTTCTGGGCCGCGATGCGGCCCACCGCGATCACCAGCGTCGGATTGACCAGGGCGACCTGCCGTTCCAGGTAGCGGCGGCAGCTGGCTGCCTCGCCCGGCTTCGGGTCACGATTGTCGGGCGGACGGCACTTGAGCACGTTGGCGATGAACACGTCCTCCCGGCGCAGGCCGAGCGCGCGAATCATCGACGTCAGCAACTGCCCGGCACGGCCGACGAACGGCTCACCCTGCCTGTCTTCCTCGACACCCGGCGCTTCACCGATGAACATCCAGCGGGCCGTGCGACTGCCCACTCCGAACACCGTCTGGGTGCGCGTGGCATGCAGGTCACAGCGCTGGCAGGCAGCGACTGCGGCACGCAATTCGTCCCAATCGAGGTTCGCCACGTCGTCCGGATGGGGCGCCAACGCCCTGCGCGGCACGTAGACGTCCACGCCGAGCGCCTGCAGGTACGCGACCTGGCGGGCATCCACCATCCGCTCAGCCTCCCTGCTCCGGGCGCGTGCGGCGGCCGCGGCGCATCCTGCGCCACGCCCACCACAGGGGGCCGGAACTGGCGTAGACCGCAAACAACGCGAACAGCATCTCCGGCGGACTGGATCCAACCAGCACGAACCCGAGCGGCACCAGCACGGTGAAGGCGACCGGGATGCGCATGCGCGGGTCGAGGTCCTTGCCGCTCAGGTAACGGAAGCGGCTGACCATCAGGCTGCCCGCGATCAGCGCCACCGCAAAGGCCAGGATGAGGTCACGCAGGCCCTCACGCTGCAGGGACTCGAGCATCCAGACGAAGCCCGCGAGCACGGCCGCACCCGATGGACTCGGCAGGCCCTCGAAAAACCGCTTGTCGGCCGTGTCGACCTTGGTGTTGAAACGCGCGAGCCGGATGGCGACGCAGGCGGCATAGAAGAACGTCGCGAGCCAGCCGAGTCGTCCCCAGAGAAAGCCGTACTCGGCGATGCGGGCCACGCCCCACTGGTACGCCACGACGGCCGGCGCCAGGCCGAAGGCCACCATGTCCGAGAGGCTGTCGAACTGCGCGCCGAAGTCGCTCTGCGTATTGGTCCAGCGCGCGATGCGGCCGTCGAGCCCGTCGCAGACCATGGCGATGAAGATCGCCATGCCGGCACGGTCGAAATTGCCGTCCGTCGCCGCCACGATCGCGTAGAAACCCGAGAACAGGACCGCAGTCGTGAACAGGTTGGGCAGCAGGTAGACACCGCGGCTGCGCGGACGCGGTCGAACGGCGCCCGTTGCGGGAGATTCAGTCGTCATGGATGGCGCCACCTGGCGGGTGTGAGCGGCCTCCATGATAGGTAGCGCGGAGTCTTCGCACAACGCAGCCTTGCAAGGTGCCCCGGTGGCGCCGGGCAATGCGGCCCGCTCTGGTACCATGAACGCGCTTTTTCTGCTGCCTGGACGCGACATGCGACTCTCGACCTATCCTGTCACGACCCTGCGCGACGTTCCTGCCGATGCCGAGGTGGTGAGTCACCAGCTCATGCTGCGCGCCAGCCTGATCCGGCGCCTCGCGGGCGGCATGTACACCTGGTTGCCGGTCGGCCTGCGGGTGCTGCGCAAGGTCGAGAACATCGTCCGCGAGGAAATGAACCGCGCCGGTGCGTTCGAAGTGCTGATGCCGACCATGCAGCCCGCCGAGTTGTGGGTCGAATCCGGCCGCTGGGACAGGTTCGGGCCGGAGCTGCTGCGCATCAAGGACCGGCACGACCGCTCGTTCTGCTACGGCCCGACGCACGAAGAAGTGATCACGGACATCGCGCGTCGGGAACTGAAGAGCTACCGCCAGCTGCCGGTCAATTTTTACCAGATCCAGACCAAGTTCCGCGACGAGATCCGCCCGCGCTTCGGCGTGATGCGTGCGCGCGAATTCACGATGAAGGATGCGTATTCGTTCCACCTCGACGACGCCTCGCTGGTGCAGGGATACCAGGCCATGTACCGCGCGTACACGGCCATCTTCGAGCGCCTGCAGCTGAGGTTCCGCGCGGTCCGCGCGGATACGGGCAGCATCGGCGGCAGCGCGTCGCAGGAATTCCACGTGCTTGCCGATTCGGGCGAGGACGCCATCGCGTTCTCCGATAGCGACGACTACGCCGCGAACCTGGAAATGGCCGAAGCGCTGGCGCCGGCGACGCCGCGGGGCGCAGCGACAGCGGCCCTGCAGAAAGTCGCGACGCCGAAAGTCCGCACGATCGACGACCTGACGAAGTACCTCGGCGTCACGGCCGACAAGTGCATGAAGACGCTGCTGGTCGAGGGCGACCAGGGTGGCGCCGTCGCGATGATCGTCCGCGGCGACCACGAACTGAATGCCGTGAAGGCGCAGAAGCTGCCGGGCGTGGCGTCGCCGTTACGCATGGCGAGCGTCGAAGCGGTCCTCGCCACGGCCGGCTGCGAACCCGGCTTCATCGGACCCGTGGGCTTGCGGTGCAAGGTCTACGTGGACCGTTCGGCGGCCCACATGGCGGACTTCGTCTGCGGCGCCAACGAACGCGACATGCACTTCACCGGCGCGAACTGGGGCCGCGACCTGCCGCAAGGCGAGGTCGTCGACCTTCGCAACGTGGTCGCCGGCGACCCGAGTCCGACCGGCAAGGGCACGCTCGGCATCGCGCGGGGCATCGAGGTCGGCCACATCTTCCAGCTGGGCCGCAAGTACAGCGAAGCGATGAATGCCACCGTGCTCGACGAGCAGGGCAAGTCGGTCAACATGGCCATGGGTTGTTATGGCATCGGTGTGACGCGCGTCGTGGCAGCGGCCATCGAACAGAATCACGATGAGCGCGGCATCATCTGGCCGGAACCCATCGCGCCGTTCGACGTGTCGATCATCCCGATCAACCTGCAGAAGTCCGCACGCGTCCAGCAAGCGACAGAAGCGCTGTACGCGGAACTGACCGCGGCCGGCTTCGAGGTCGTGCTCGACGACCGCGACGCGCGACCCGGCGTGAAGTTTGCCGACGACGAGCTCATCGGCATTCCGCATCGCATTGTCATCGGCGACAAAGGCCTCGAGCGCGGCGTGCTCGAATACAAGCGCCGCCGTGACGGCCTCGCGGCCGACGTGCCATTGGCCGAGGTGGCGACCTTCCTGCGCGACAAGCGGAGTAACCCGCGACCCTGAACCTCCATGCGCCGCACGCCGACCATTGCCCTGCTGTTGTTCGCCGCGTGCGTCCTGCCCTGGGCCATCGCCCGCGCCGATCGCCAGATGGACCCTGAATTGCGCGGCGTCGTCGCGGCTGCCATCGAACCCACGCGCTGCTTCGACGACAAGTACGAGCAGGCGGTGTGGTTCGCAACGATGGAGCCGCGCCTGACGCGCTATGTCGGCAACGACCGGGAGCGCGAGCAGATCCTGCACGCCGTCCACTGCGAGGCGAAGCGCGTCAACATTCCGCCCGAGCTCGTGCTCGCCGTGATGGACGTCGAAAGCCGCTTCGACCGCTTCGCGGTCTCGTCCGCCGGCGCCGTGGGCCTGATGCAGGTCATGCCCTTCTGGCCGCGCGAACTCGGCATGAGCAACGATCAACTCGTGCGCATACCGGACAACGTCCGCATGGGCACGACCATCCTCGGCTACTACCTGCGCAAGGAACGCGGCAATTACCAGCGGGCGCTGCAGCGCTACAACGGCAGCCTGGGCCGGCCGCAATACTCGGACATGGTGATCGATCGGTTGGCGTCGCGCTGGACACTCGCGAACTGATCTGGAGCCGGGACCGTCAGGTCGTGCGGAATACCTTTGGCCACGGCTGGACTGATTCCGGGGAGAGTTCTTCGCTCGCCACCGCACTCACGCTCGAGCCCGGCGAGCCGGCCCAGAGCCAGTGGCAGAGCGCGTCGACGGCGGCAGGTGCGCCACAGGCGAGAACTTCGACTCGTCCATCGGGCAGGTTGCGCGCATGCCCGGTGACGCCCAGCGATTCGGCACGGATACGGGTGCTGGCACGGTAGAACACGCCCTGGACGCGACCGGCGACGAAGCAGCGACGTGCGATCAAGGCTGGTGCGACGCCTTCGCACTTTCGGCAAGGCTGCGGGCTTCGACGGCCCTGGTGCGGGCGAGTTCCGCCTGGTCGCGGGCGCTACGATAATCGCCGCGCCGCAGGTGGCTTTCCGCACTCATCAGCAATTGTCTGGCCTCCCCCATGACTTCGGGCGCCGCGGCCGTGGCGCCTGCCCGCTCCGCGGCGCGAACCGCCTGCCGGGCATTGCTCATCTCCTGCACCGGCGCGCCGGCACAACCGCTCACGACCGCCCCGGAAAGCAGTGCAAGAGCCAGCAGGAGCGGCAAAATGATGCGCGGCAAGCGGAGAAAGCCCTGTTGGAAAGAGGCAGGACGCAGGCGACCGTAACAAGCGATCCCTGTATCGTCAAGGCTCGCGGACCTAGAATCCGCGCGCCACATGCAGGACGCAACGAGTCGTCCAGACCCGAGGGCGGCTACAGACATGACTGAAGTGCTCGTTCTTTACTATTCCAGGCACGGCGCCACGGCCGAAGTGGCCCGTCACGTCGTGCGTGGCATCGAATCGGTCGCGGCTGTCACAGCGCGCCTACGCACCGTACCGCCGGTTTCAACGACCACGGCAGCCACCGACGCAGCCGTGCCGGAATGCGGGCCACCGTACGCGACGCACGACGATTTGACTCAATGTGACGGCCTGGCGCTCGGCAGCCCGACCCGCTTCGGCAACATGGCGGCGCCGCTCAAGCATTTCCTGGACGGAACCAGCTCACTCTGGTTGAACGGCGCGCTCGACCGCAAGCCAGCGGCGGTCTTCAGTTCGACGTCGTCCATGCACGGCGGGCAGGAATCCACCCTGCTGACGATGATGGTGCCCTTGTTGCACCACGGCATGTACCTGGTTGGCCTGCCCTACACCGCGCCGGCACTGAATCGAACTCGCACCGGAGGATCGCCGTACGGGGCCACGCACCTGGCGACACACGGTGCGCCCCAGCCGAGGCTGAGCGATGACGAGCGCGAGCTCGCGCAGCTGCTGGGCCGGCGACTGGCTGAGCTGGCCGTTGCCGGTCAAGCGGTGCGTCGTGGCTGATGCAAAGTCGACCAACGCCGCGGCAGCGGGCCGCGCGCGCGCCGCTGCATTGACGCTGCTGGCGCTGCTCGCCGTCGCCTCGCTGCTGGCCGCCTGCCGGGGTGAACGCAGTGTCGTGTCGATCGGGTTGCTGATACTGCTGCTGGTAACGCCCCTCGCGATCGCCGTGCCGGGCATGCTGGCACGCAACCGCCGCACGTTCGCCTGGGCCACGCTTTGCGTCACGCCCCACTTCATCTATGCGTTGACCGAGCTGGTCGCCAACCCGTCGATCCGCGCGCTTGCGGCGTCGATCCTGCTGCTGAGCCTGGCGCTGGTCGTGACGTTGGTCGCATACCTGCGACTGACCGGGACAGGCGCAAGTTAGGGGCGTTGTTTCAGGTCACTTCCGGGCGAGCGGAACGGCAGACACGCGCCGGACATTCGCTTGGCGACCCCGTCGACCGGTGCCGGGCCCGGTCGTGAGCGGAAACGTGATCGGGAAGAAGCTGCGCTGCACGATCTCGGCGTCCGACAGCATCGCGGCGTCGTGCGCCGCGACCGCGTGCACGTCGTCGTCCTCGGTGTGGTGCAGCATGCGCCACGCCGTGGCGGCCACCAGCAACCCGCCGCCAATGCGCACGACGGGCAGCGAAATGCCGAACAGCATCAGCACGTAGGTGCCGATGAGCATCGACCCCACCAGCACGAACCAGGCGTTGACCGCGACCTGGCGCGCGAGCTTGCCGGCGATGGCACGGTTGGCGCCGACGGTCGCCGCGAACACGGGCGCGCTGCTGAGCGGATTGATGATCGGCAGCAGAGTCACCGGGACGAGGATCAAGCCCCGCAGGAAGAATTCCAGGACCGAGTCCACGCGACCTCCGCCAGTGCGATGCAACGACGCACGAGTGTAGACCAGCCGGCCGGCAATTCAGTGACACAACCACCGAAGCTGGCCCCTTCGTTCCGACTAACCCCTGACCCGCAACCCCTTCTCGAGCACGTTCCGAAGAAACGGCACCGTCAGCTTGCGCTGCGCCGCGAGCGACGCCTCATCGAGCTGGTCGAGCACCGCGAAGAGCGATTGCATGTCGCGCGGCAGGCGGTGCACCAGGTACAGTGCCGCCTCCTCCGACAACTCGAGTCCGCGGCTGACCGCGCGCAGGCGCAATGCCTCGCACCGGCCCGCCTGGTCGAGTTCGGTGAGCTGGTGCACGTCGGCGGCCAGCAGTCGTGAACGCAGGTCGGGCAGCGTCAGGGGTACGCTCGCGGGAGGAGCATTGCTCGCAACGACGAGCCGGCCCGTACCGTCCTGCAGCAGCGTGTGCAGACGAAAGATCGCCGCGTTCCACTCCCGATCCGCCGCGACGGCATCCAGCCCGTCGAGGCAGACGAGGCCGAGCGTATCGCACCCTTCGAGCATTGCGCTGGAAGGCGCCAGCGCCAGATCGATGTAAGCCGCCGCTTCGTCGCGCCCGCCGGCAGCTGCGCACGCAGCCTGCAGCAGATGCGACTTGCCGGTGCCTGCACGGCCCCACAACCAGACGACGAGCGGTGCCGCCGGACGCGAGCCCTGCAATGCGGCGCACGCCTGCGCATTTTCACCGACGACGAAGCTCGCGAAGCGAGCGGTCTCGCGCAGACGCATGCGCAGGGGCAACTGCTCCATCATGGCCGGCGACAACCGATCAGTGCCGTTGTGACGAGCGTTCGCGCACGACTGCCTGCGCGCGGCGCACGTAGATCAGGGTGTAATCGATGCCGCTCACGCAGGTGGAGAACAGCACGAACGCGCCGAGCGCAAGCAACGCCCATTGCGGCGGCCACTCGTAAGCGGCGGCGGCGACGACCGCGAGGCAGTAGACGATCTGCGCCAGCGTGTTGATCTTGCTGGCGATGGTCGGGTTGCCGTTGACCGGGCCGAACAGCAGCTTGTAGGTGATGGCGCCGAAAGTGATCACGAGGTCGCGCAACAGGACGAGTCCCGTCAGCAACCAGGGCACGTCGCCGTTCACGCTCAGGCAGATGAACACCGTCAGCAGCAGCAGCTTGTCGGCGAGCGGATCGAGAAACTTGCCGAGCTTGCTGGTCCAGCCAAAGCGCTTGGCGAGGAAGCCGTCGAGTCCGTCCGTCGAGGCGGCCACTGCAAACAGCAGCATCACGTCGGCGTAACGCTCCTGCAGGATCCAGTGCGCGACGGGGTACACCATCAGGATGCGCAGGACGCATAGCAGGTTAGGCAGGTGTCGCAGGCTCATGGCTGCCAGACGAAGTCCGGCGCCTCCTGTCTGGCCGCTGGCGGTTCGGTGCGCGGAGCCGGCGCGAGCCGTCCGTCCAGCGCAAAAATTCGTCGCAGCAGTTCGAGGTCGCCGCGGACGCTCAGGTCGAGCAGCGCGGTGCTGCCGGACAGTTCACGCAACGACACGCCCCGTACGAGGCTCAGGCCGTCAAGATACGTGGTCAGGGCGGCATAGGAGCGCACGCCCTCCAACCCGCCGATGCGGACGGGCACCGTGTTGAGTCCACGAGTGGAGCCTGGCGCGTAACGTGCTGCCAGGGTGTCGGCCGCGAGTCCCAGGCCCGCGGCGGGGCCGCCCTGACCGCGCGCGGACTGCCCGGCGTGCCCGAAGGTCCAGTCGTACCCCCCCGGCTGTGCCGTCCCCAACAGCACAGCCCCTGCAACGCCTGCGCTGGTCGCGCGGGTTCGCGCCGTGGCCGCGTCAATCGCCTCGGCGGGCCAGGTCACCGGCACGCCCCGCACCTGCGCGGCCCGTTCGATCTCCAATCTCTCGGGCGGCCGTTCGGCCGCTGTCACCGCCCGGGAGCCCCCCGCGATCGCGGGGACGAACAGGAGCACGGTGGTCGTGGGCCGCTCGGACGGCCACAACGGCAAGCCGGCCTGCTGCAGCAGTTGCTCCATGGCGCGGCCGTCGAAGCCGACCTTCAGCATCCGGTCGGCGGTGGTCGAATACTGCTGGACGTAGCGACCGGGGTCCGCCGCCGCCGCCGCAATGGCCGCGGCGTCCCCGGCGTCCCGCCGACCCGACGCGCGCACCGCCGCGATCCGGAGAGCCTCGCCGAAAGCTGTGGCCCGGTCGGCTTCTGCCGTGCTCTTCAGCGGCACCGCGGCCTGGTAAAGCGCTACGTCGCCCAGGGCCAGGGGCGACGCCAGCAACGACAGGCAGAGCAGCCCGCGCGCGAGCTTGCGCGCCGGTCCCTCGGTGACGACGTTGGTGCGGTGGTCGATCATGTGATGGAGGAAGTCGGCGCTGGCGGCCGGTGTGTAAAATACCACAGCCTCGAGCCAGACCCCGGGGCGCCACCCTGCGGGAGCACGAGAATAATGGCCGAGAGCCCGACCAGCAGCACCACCTATCGCGACGCCGGCGTCGACATCGAAGCGGGCGACGCGCTCGTGGACCGGATCAAGCCTGCCGTGAAGCGTTCGATGCGCCGCGAGGTGCTGGGCGGCATCGGCGGGTTCGGCGCGCTGGTCGAAGTTCCGCTGGACCGCTACAAAAAGCCCGTCATGGTCTCGGGCACCGACGGCGTGGGTACCAAGCTCCGGCTGGCGATCGAGACCGGCCGCCATGACACGATCGGCATCGACCTGGTCGCGATGTGCGTCAACGACGTCGTGGTGCAGGGCGCGGAACCGCTGTTCTTCCTCGACTACTACGCGACCGGCAAGCTCGACGTAGACACGGCCGAGCGCGTGATCAAGGGCATCGTCGAAGGCTGCCTGCTGGCGGGGTGCGCACTGGTGGGTGGTGAAACCGCCGAAATGCCAGGCATGTACGAAGGCGAGGACTACGACCTCGCGGGCTTCTGCGTCGGTCTCGTCGAAAAGGACCAGATCATCGACGGCACCCGGACGCGTGCGGGTGACGCGATCATCGGCCTCGCCTCCTCGGGCGCGCACTCGAATGGCTATTCATTGATCCGGCGACTGCTCGCGCTGAGCGGCGCCGGCCCCACGACGCAACTCGACGGCAAGCCGCTGTACGACCTGCTGCTCGAACCCACGCGCATCTACGTGAAGTCGGTGCTGCGGCTGCTGCAGCAGTCGGTGCCGGTGCACAGCATCGCGCACATCACCGGCGGCGGTCCGACCGGCAACATTCCGCGCGTGATGCCGGCGGGGCTCGAGGCGGTGATCGATGCCCGGCTGTGGCCGCGACCCGTCGTCTTCGACTGGCTGCAGCGTGTCGGCAACGTCGCGCGCGACGAGATGTATCGCACCTTCAATTGCGGGCTCGGCATGACGATCTGCGTGCCCGCGGGCGAAGCCGATCGCGCGCTCGGAATCCTGCGCGCCTGCGGCGAAACGGCAGCCGTGATCGGCGCTGTCCGTTCCGGCAGCCGCGAGGTCGTCATCGTCGAATGACGGCTCCAACGCCGCTGCTACGCGTCGTCGTGCTGGTGTCGGGGCGCGGCAGCAATCTCAGGGCCATCGCCGCGCGCGCCGCTGCGGGCGAGCTTGCCGTGCGTATCGAGGCCGTCGTCAGCGACCGCGCGGACGCCGGCGCGCTCGAATGGGCCCGTGCACGGGGCATCCCTACGTCCGTGCTGTCGCCCCGGAACTTCCCCGATCGCGAGGCCTACGGGCGCGCCCTCGGCGACATCGTGGAATCGCACGCGCCGCAACTGGTGGTGCTCGCCGGTTTCATGCGCATCCTGAGCGACGAGTTCGTGCTGCGTTTCTCGGGCCGCATGCTCAACATCCACCCTTCCCTGCTGCCGCGGTACGCCGGCCTGCACACGCACCGCCGCGCGCTCGGGGCCGGCGATCGCGAGCACGGAGCCAGCGTCCATTTCGTCACGCCCGAACTCGACGGCGGCCCGGTGGTCTTACAGGCCAGGGTCCCGATCGTGGCGGGCGACGACGAAGCCTCGCTCGCCGCACGCGTCCTGCGCGAAGAGCACGTGATCTACCCGCGCTGTATCGGCTGGTTTGCGGCGGGTCGCCTCGCGTTCCGTGATGGGGCGGCCTGGCTCGATGGCAAGCGGCTCGACGCACCGGTGGTCTGCGGCTGCGAAACGAAGGAAGGTGCGTGATGCGGCAGTTGGCGAATTGGTGTGCCCTGGTCACGGCGGTCGCCGGAACCTGGCTGCTCGCCGCGCCAGGCATCGCCCTGGGCGATCAGGTCGCTGCCGCCGCAGGACTGCAGCCGTATACCGCCCGCTATCAGGTCAGCTACCGTGGCCTGAACGGCGGCGAGATCGAATCGAGCTTCAAGCGCGGCACGGCGGCCGGCCAGTGGCAGTACGAAACGCGGGTGTTCCCGACCCTGCTCGCGCGTGTCGCAATCAGTTCGCAGGCGCACGAAAAGAGCGTGATCGAGCTGAGTCCGGCCGGAATTCGCCCGCTGTCGTTCAACTTCGACGACGGTTCGGCCAGCGCCGCCAAGGACGTCAGGCTGGCCTACGACTGGAACGAGCTGACGGTGACCGGCAGCGTCGAAGGCAAGCCGGTGGCGCTGGCGATCACGCCCGGGACGCACGATACGTCGTCGGTACAGGCCGCAATGATTCTCGAACTGCTGGCCGGCCGCAAGCCGCAGAGCTTCAAGATCATCACCGGCGGCAAGCTGCGCGAGTACCGCTACTGGCCGGAGGGCACGCAGCAGGTCATGACGCCTTACGGCCAGGTCGAAGCCGAGGTCTGGGCAAGCCAGCGCACCGGCTCGAACCGCGTCACGAAGACGTGGCACGCGCCGTCATTGGGCTACGTGCCGGTGCAGGCGATCCAGTACCGGAAGGGCAACCCCGAAGTGCAGATGAAGCTCGTTCGCCTGCAGCGGCAGTAGAAGGGGGAGGAAGGCGGAGGGGAAGGGCAGGAAGGGGGAAGGGGAAGGGGGAAGGCGGAAGGAGGAGGCCTTCCGCCCTTCCTCCCTTCCGCCCTTCCTCCCTTCCGCCCTTCCCCCCTTCCTCCCCTTCCGTCGCAGGCTACGCCTTCGGCAACGTCACGCCCCGCTGCCCCTGGTACTTCCCGCCGCGATCCTTGTACGAGGTCTCGCAGACTTCGTCCGACTCGAAGAACAGCATCTGCGCCACGCCCTCGTTGGCGTAGATCTTCGCGGGCAGCGTCGTCGTGTTCGAGAACTCGAGCGTCACGTGCCCTTCCCATTCGGGCTCGAGCGGCGTCACGTTGACGATGATCCCGCAGCGCGCATACGTCGACTTGCCGAGGCACACCGTCAGCACGCTGCGCGGGATGCGGAAATACTCGACCGTGCGCGCGAGCGCGAACGAGTTCGGCGGGATGATGCAGACCGGGCCGTCGAAATCGACGAACGAGCCATGGTCGAAGTCTTTCGGGTCCACGATCGTCGAGTTGATGTTGGTGAAGATCTTGAACTCGGCCGCGCAGCGCACGTCGTAGCCGTAGCTCGAGGTACCGTAGGAAACGATGCGCTGGCCGTCGACGATGCGAACCTGGCCAGGCTCGAAGGGCTCGATCATGCCGTGGCTCGCGGCCATGCGACGGATCCAGCGGTCTGATTTGATGCTCACGGCTTGATGCTCAAGATCAGGTGTCCTCGACGGTGATCCTGGGAAAACCCGCCGCGCCGAGCGCGGCGATGGAAAGCTTTGCCGCCGTGCGGCGAGCCGTGTCCAGGTAGGCAGTGCCGATGCGTCCGCCCGGATCGGCCACCACCGTGGGGCGGCCGCCGTCCGTCTCTTCGCGGATGCGGATGTCGAGCGGCAGCTGGCCGAGCAGACTGACGCCATATTGCTCGGCCATGCGCGCACCGCCGCCGCTGCCGAAGATCGGCTCCTCGTGACCGCAGCTGGAACACACGTGGGTGCTCATGTTCTCGACGATGCCGAGCACCGGCACGTTGACCTTCTGGAACATCCGCAGGCCCTTGCGGGCGTCGAGCAACGCGATGTCCTGCGGCGTAGTCACCACCACGGCGCCGCTCACGGGCACGCGCTGCGACAGCGTCAGCTGGATGTCCCCGGTGCCCGGGGGCATGTCGACGATGAGGTAGTCGAGCTCACCCCAGTCGGTGTCGTTGAGCAACTGCTGCAGGGCCTGCGTGACCATCGGGCCACGCCAGACCATGGGCTGCTCTTCTTCGATCAGGAAGCCGATCGACATGACCTTGATGCCGTGCGCCTCGAGCGGCCGGAGGCGCTTGCCGTCGTGGCTGACCGGCCTCTCGCCCTGCAGACCCATCATGCGGGGCTGGCTGGGTCCGTAGATGTCGGCGTCGAGGAGCCCGACCCGGGCCCCATCGAGCGCCAGGGCCAGGGCCAGGTTGACCGCAGTGGTGGACTTGCCGACCCCGCCCTTGCCCGAAGCCACCGCGATCACGTTGCGGATGCCGGGCAGCGGCTGCAGCTGGCCCTGGGCGACGTGGGTCGCGACCTGCCAGCCCACGGTCACGGTGGCGTCCCCGAGCCCGGGAGCCTGGCGCAGGAGCGCCTGCAGTTCAGCCGCCAGCGTCCGGGCATACCCCCCCGGCGGAAAGCCCAGCTCGACCTCCACCAGGGGTCGGCCGGCCTCGAACCGGACGGACTTCACAGCTTTGGCTGCGCCAAGAGGCATCCCCAGATAGGGTTCGACATAATTCGCGACCAGGAGGCGGGCCTGGGCGAGGCGATCATCCTGCATTCGGGGATCCGTCAAGGTAATGGGAGCGGCATGCGCCGGCGAACGAGGATTGTAGCGGAATCAGGCAGCGTTCAGCGCCGGGTCGGCAGCCCGCGGGGCGCCGGGTCCGCGTGGCATAATGCGCCGACTTTCGCCCCACCGGAGACGACGGCGCGACGTTCAACCGTATCCACCGGAAGGATATCCGTCCCCGCCCGTGATGAGCAGATGATCCACTGACGTCGCCCATGAGCTTTTTCACGAACCTGCGCGCTGACCGCCTGATCGCCGAGATCAAGGCCGCCGACGACAGCGACGATCACAGGACGTCGCTGGAGAAACTCGCGCGCCTCGGACCAGCGGCCGTTCCCCGCATCCTCGACGCACTGGCAAGTGCCGACAAGCGGGAAACCGCCGGCTTCGTCGCGGTGCTGACGGCCCTGCTCGACAACAAGACGTTCCCGGTCATTGCTGCCGGACTGACGGAAGGCAACCAGCGCACCGTCTCCGGGGTCGCGACCGCGCTGTCCAATTCCCGCAATTACGCGGCCAACCTGCTGTTCGGCCTGCTCGACCAGCCGGCGATGCCGAAGGGCACGGTCGTCGGCATCCTCACCGCGCAGAAGGCGCGCCTCAACGCGCGCGACGTGCTGCAGCGCGCTTACAACCAGGACGCGGCCGAGAAGGCGGCGATGTTCCGCATCGTCTCCGACATCGCCGACGCCAGCATCGTCCCCGAATTGCTGAGCCGCCTCGAGGGCAAGGACCCGATCGCGCGCACGCACATCATCAACATCCTGGCCCGGTTCAACCGGCGCGACGTCGGCGTGGCGCTGCAGCGGCAGCTCAAGGACACCAACAAGTTCGTGCGGCAGGCCGTGCTGAATGCGCTGACCGGCTTCGAAGGCAACGTCGACGTCGGCCTGCTCTGCGACGTCCTGCGCGACCCCGACGTGGAGACGCAGCAGAAGGCGATCGATGCGATCGTGCGCGCCAACGACCCGGACACCATGCAGCACCTGATCGGCGTGCTGCGCGACGAGGACGAGAATGTCCGCCGCGCTGCGGTCGAGGTGCTGAACGAAATCGGCACGCCGGCGCACGTCAAGACCCTGCTGCAGACGATCAAGGACGACGACTGGTGGGTGCGAAGCCGCGCCGCCGACGCGCTGGCGAAGATCGGCGGCCCGCGCGTGATCGAGGCCGCGCTCGAACTGATCCGCGACCAGGACGAGGAGGTCCGCCGCGCGGCCATCGAGATCCTGAACCAGACCAAGGACGAGCGCGCCATCGGCTACCTGATCGAAGCCACACGCGACAAGGACTGGTGGGTCCGCGAGCGTGCGGTCGACGCGCTTGCCGAAATCGGCAGTCCGCGCGCGCTGCCTACCCTGCTCGACCTCCTGCGTGCGAACGACGCGCGTTCACTGCCGACGGTGACGCGTGCAATCGGCAAGCTCGGCAGCTCAACCGTGATCCCGCAACTGCTGCCGCTGTTGCCGGGCGCGTCGAAGGAAGCGCGGCTCGAGATCATCACCGCCCTCGCGCGACTGGCGGACGACAAGTCCGTCGACGCCGTGCGCGCCCGGCTGGAATCCTTCAGCGGCGAATCGGCCGACCCGACGGTCAGCCACGCGGCGATGCGCGCGGTCGAGGACATGGATGCGCGTTTTTCGACGGGCGTGCGCGACGCGCAGCGAGGCGCGGCCCGCATGGCCGAGCCATCGCGGACATTGCTCGCCGAGAAGCTGGACTTCGACGGCCTCGTGCGCGAGGCCGCGCCGTCGCAGCGTCTCGACATCTCCGCCCTCGCGCCGGGCGACGTGCTCGAAGGTCGTTACAAGTACCTGCAGAAGATCGGCAAGGGCGCATTCGGCACCGTGCTGCTCATGGAAGACACCGTCGTCGACGAACGGCTGGTACTCAAGTTCCTGAACCCGAACGTCTCGCAGGACGAGGAGATGATGAAGCGGTTCGTGCACGAGCTGCGCTACTCGCGCAAGATCACGCACCGCAACGTCATCCGCATCTACGACTTCCTGTTCATCCGCGGCAATTACGCGATCTCGATGGAGTACTTCCCGTCGCATACGCTTGGCCACGAGATCAACGACAAGCCGCTCCCGGTCGACAAGGCCGTGCGCTTCGCGATGGACGTCGCCACCGGCATGTCCGTTGCCCACCAGTCGGGCATCATTCACCGCGACCTGAAGCCGGCCAACGTCCTGATCGACGACACGGGCCTGCTCAAGATCGTGGACTTCGGCGTGGCTGCCGCGCAGCATCAGGGCGACACCCAGCTCACCAAGACCGGTTACGTGATCGGATCGCCGAAATACATGGCACCCGAGCAGATCCTGGGCAAGAAAGTCGACGAGCGCGCCGACGTCTACTCGCTCGGCGTGATCCTGTATGAGATGCTCACGGGCGAGCCGCCCTATCACCGCGGCGACCACATGGCGGTCATGTACCAGCATGTCCAGGGCAAGGCGAAGCCGCCGATCGAGGTGAATCCCGGCATTCCGCCGGGCCTGTCCGAGATCGTCGCCAAGGCGATGACCGTGGACAAGGCGCGGCGCTTCCAGACCATGGACGAGCTGCGCTCCGCGCTCGAGCGTTACCTGTGAGGCTGCATTGGCGCGCATCGACGCATTCCTGAAGCTCGGCGCCTCGCAAGGCTGCTCGGACGTCCACCTCGCGGTCGGCGTGCCGCCGATGCTGCGCATGAACGGCGACCTGCTGCCGATCAAGTTCCGCAACCTGGCCGAGGCCGAACTCGAAAGCTACGTCACGGAAATCCTGACGCCCACGCACCAGGAGCAGTTCCGGAAGGGCCACGACGTCGATTTCTCGTACGTCTCCGAGGACAACGCCCGTTTCCGCGTCAACGTCTTCCGCAAGGAGACCGGCGTCGGCGCGGTGTTCCGTGCCATCCCGAGCGACGTACCGTCGCTCGATTCGCTGAATCTGCCGCCGGTGGTGAAGAAATTCTGCGATTTCCACCAGGGCATGGTGCTGGTCACGGGCTCCACCGGCACCGGCAAGTCGACGACGCTCGCAGCCATGATCGACCACCTGAACCAGACGCGCCGGCTCAATATCATCAGCCTCGAGGACCCGATCGAGTTCGTCCACCGCAGCAAACAGTCGCAGGTGATCCAGCGTGAACTGCACACGCACCTGCCCTCCTTCGCCGAGGGCGTGCGGGCCGCAATGCGCGAGGACCCCGACGTGATCCTGGTCGGCGAGCTGCGTGACGCGGAGACGGTGCGCTGGGCAATGACCGCGGCGGAAACCGGGCATCTCGTGCTCGGCACGCTGCACACGACCAGCGCAGTCAAGACGATCGATCGCATCGTCGACGCGCTGCCCGCGGAGGAACGCGAGCAGACCAAGAGCTTCCTGTCGCAGAGCCTGCTCGGGGTCGTCACCCAGTTCCTGGTACGCACACCGGACCTGCGCGCGCGCAAGGCCATCTGCGAGGTGATGGTCATGAACCGCGCGATCGGCAAGCTCATCACGTCCGAACAGTCGCACATGATTCCGTCGCAATTGCAGACCGGCCGCGAACTCGGCATGCAGACTCTCGACCAGGCACTGCTCGCCGCCATCCAGGCCCGCGAGATCGACCCGGAGGACGCGTTCGGTTACGCCAGCGACAAGAAGCCGTTTGCCCGCTACGTGCCCGAAGGCACGGCGATCCTCAAGGCAGACGTGACGCAGGGACTCTGATGTCCACCGATACGACGACCCAGGTCACCAGCGCCGAGACGCCGCAGCACACGCCGCGGCGCATCGATGAATTCCTGCTGGAAGTGATCAAGCGCGGCGGCTCCGACCTGCACTTCGTCGCCGGCGACCCGCCGCGCATCCGCCTCAATGGCGAGCTGCAGTCGCTGCGCGACACACCCCTCGACAAGCAGTTCGTGCGCGACACGATCATGGACTTCATCACCCGCCGCGCGCAGCAGCAGCTCGAGGAAAAGGACGGCGCCGATTTCGCCTATTCCATCCCGGGCGTTTCGCGTTTCCGCGTGAACGTGTTCAGGCACATCGGCGGGCTCGGTGCCGTGCTGCGAGCGATCCCTTCGAAGGCGCTGACGCTCGAGCAGCTCAACATGCCGCAGGCCGTGCGCAGCCTGTGCCGCGTCAACAACGGCCTGATCCTCGTGACGGGCAAGACCGGGTCGGGCAAGTCGACGACGCTGGCCGCGATGATCGACGACATCAACGCGCGCGAGAAGGGCCACATTCTCACGATCGAGGACCCGATCGAGTTCGTGCATCCGCGCAAGAATTGCCTGGTCAGCCAGCGCGAGGTCGGCCTGCACAGCCCGGGATTTGCCGAGGCACTGCACTCGGCCCTGCGCGAAGACCCGGACATCGTGCTGGTCGGCGAGTTGCGCGACCTCGAGACGATGAGCATCGCGGTCACGGCAGCCGAGATGGGCATCCTGGTGATGGGAACCCTGCACACCAACGGCGCCGCGCCCACCGTGGACCGCATCGTCAACGCCTTCCCCTCCGACAAGCAGGGTCACGTGCGGACCATGCTGTCGACGTCGCTGCGCGGCGTGATCTCGCAGCAGCTGATCATGCGCGCGGACAAGCGCGGGCGGGTCGCCGCGCTCGAGATCCTCATCAACACGCCGGCAGTCTCCAACCTGATCCGCCAGGGCAAGCTCGACCAGCTCGAGAACGCGATGCAGAGCGGCGGCGCCCACGGCATGCGGGTCATGGACTCGGCGATCAAGGAACTGTTCGACAAGGGCGTGATCAGCGGCCGCGCGGCTTACGAGAAAGCCATGAACAAGCCGCAGTTCGAGCAGTTCAAGGACATCGGCTGAACGGGGCCCCGGCATCGCGCTAGCGACTGCGCGTCGACAGGACACCGCAAGTCGACTGCCCTCAGCCTGCGCATTGCTCGGAGTCTCGGTACGTCCTCCGCGCCTTGGAAAGGCAGACACGCGGCGCGGAGGACGTACCGAGACTCCGAGCAATGCGCCGACAGTGCAGTGGCAGTGGACGTTGCTGCGGCGACATGCGCCGTGCGAGCGCTCGCCCATGGCGAGTGCGAACTCAGGCGCTGTCGTCCAAGCGGCGGATTTGGTACCTCTCCTGCGCCGCGTGTCTGCCTTTCCAAGGCGCAGGAGAGGTACCAAATTCGCCGCAGGGCGCATCGTGCCGCAAGTCCGCCCCGGCGCGGCGGGCGCGCCGAATGGGGGCCGGATCGGACGCCTGCAACGGCCGCACGACTGGCATAATTGACGGTCCATCGACCCGGACTCCGCCGCCCCAATGACCGCCCCCGCCAAGCGCACCCTGCTCGTCACCAGCGCATTGCCGTATGCCAACGGCGCGCCGCACCTGGGGCACCTCGTCGAGTACGTCCAGACCGACATCTGGGTCCGGTTCCAGCGCATGCGCGGCCACGACTGCCTGTTCATCTGGGCGAGCGACGCGCACGGCACGCCGATCATGCTCAAGGCCCGGCAGGAAGGCATAACTCCAGAGCAACTGATCGAGCGCGTGGGCGGCGAACAGCGCCGCGATTTCGGCGAGTTCGACATCTCGTACGACAACTTCCACACCACGCACTCGGACGAGAACCGCGAAGTCACCTACGAGATCTATCGCCGGCTGGTCGCGGGCGGCCACATCCGGCGCGAGACGATCGTGCAGGCCTACGACGAGCAGGCGAAGATGTTCCTGCCCGACCGCTACGTGCGCGGCACGTGCCCGAGGTGCGGCGCGCTCGACCAGTACGGCGACAGCTGCGAGGTCTGCGGCGCCACCTACACGCCCGCCGACCTGCTGCATGCCGTCTCGGTGGTGAGCGGCACGGCTCCGGTGCAGAAGCAGTCGGAGCACCTGTTCTTCAAGCTCGGCGACTTCGAGCCGATGCTGCGCGCCTGGACGGGCGGCGACCGCCTGCAGTCCGCCGTCACCGCCAAGCTCGGCGAGTGGTTCGACGCCGGCCTGCGCGACTGGGATATCTCGCGCGACGAGCCGTATTTCGGCTTCGAGATTCCGGGCGAAACCGGCAAGTATTTCTACGTCTGGCTCGACGCTCCGATAGGTTACCTTTCGAGCCTGTTGCAGTACTGCCGCCGCACCGGCCGGGATTTCGACCAGTACTGGAAGCCGGACAGTGCAGCGGAGGTATATCACTTCATCGGCAAGGACATCGTGTATTTCCACACGCTGTTCTGGCCAGCCGTGCTCGTCGGAGCGGGTTACCGGCCACCGACGGCGGTGTTCGCGCACGGCTTCCTGACCGTCAATGGGCTGAAGATGTCGAAGTCGCGCGGCACGCTGATCTCCGCGCGCACCTGGCTCGATCACCTGCCCGCCGAATACCTGCGCTACTACTTCGCGTCACGCCTCGGTGACGGCGTCGAGGACCTCGACCTCAACCTCGACGACTTCGTGGCCAAGGTGAATTCCGACATTGTCGGCAAGCTCGTCAATATCGCCAGCCGGTGTGCCGGATTCATCGCCCGGGGCTCGGCAGGCAGGCTGGCCCCCGCGCTCGCGGACACGGCCCTGCAGGACGAATTCGCCGCGGCCGGCGAGCGCGTCGCCGCACTGTACGAAGGCCGCGATCTCGCCGGTGCGATGCGCGAAATCATGGCGCTCACCGACCGCGCCAACCTGTACATCGACCAGCAGAAGCCCTGGCTCATGGCGAAGGATCCAGCGCGGGCCACCGCAGTGCAGGCCGTCTGCACGCAGGGTCTCAACCTGTTCCGCGTGCTCGCGATCTACCTGAAGCCCGTCATGCCGAGGCTCGCCGCGGGCGCCGAGAAATTTCTCGGACTGCCCTCGCAGGCCTGGACCGATGCCGCAACGCCACTCCTCGACACCGCGATCAATGCCTACGAGCCGCTCGCCACGCGGGTCGACCCGGCCGCGGTCAAGGCGCTGCTGGCCGCGTCGGCGGAGAGCCTGAAGCCAGCGGACGTGCCGGCCGTGACCGCGGAGCTGTCAATCGACGACTTCATGAAAGTCGACCTGCGCATCGCGCGCATCGACTCCGCCGAACTGGTCGAAGGCGCAGACAAGCTGCTCAGGCTCGGGGTGGATCTCGGCGAGCTCGGCACGCGGCAGATTTTTGCCGGCATCCGTTCGGCGTACGAACCGTCGCAGCTCGTCGGCCGCCTGACGGTCGTGGTTGCGAACCTCGCGCCGCGCAAGATGCGTTTCGGCCTGTCCGAAGGCATGGTGCTCGCGGCCGGCCCCGGCGGACAGGAGATCTTCCTGCTCTCCCCCGATGCGGGCGCGACGCCCGGCATGAAGGTGAAGTGACACCGGCGACGAGGAGCCCATGACCGAGCTGCTGCTGCTCGCGCTCGGAGCGAGCCTGGTCAACAACTTCGTCCTGTCGAACTTCCTCGGGCTCTGCCCGTTCATCGGCGTGAGTCGTCGCTTCGAGGCCGCGGCCGGCATGGCCCTCGCGACGCTGTTCGTGCTCACCCTGGTCTCGGGCCTGAGCTTCGCACTGTGGCAATGGGTGCTGGTGCCGCTGGGACTCGAGTACCTGCGCACGCTGGCTTTCATCCTGCTGATCGCGGGGGTCGTGCAGTTCACCGAGATCATGGTGCGGGCGACGAGCCCCCTCCTGCACCAGCTGCTTGGCATCTTCCTGCCGCTGATCACGACCAACTGCGCCGTGCTGGGCGTGGCGCTGCTGAACGTGAATCGCCAGCACGGCTTGCTCGAGTCGCTCGTCTTCGGTGCGAGCGCCGGCGCCGGCTTCGGACTGGCACTGTTGCTGTTCACGGCGCTGCGCGAGCGCCTGGACACCGCCGACGTGCCGCAAGCCTTCCGCGGCGCGCCCGTGGCATTGGTGACGGCAGGCCTGATGGCCCTCGCTTTCATGGGTTTCGCCGGGCTGGGGGCGCGGTGAACCTCGACGCGGTCGTCATCGCGGTGCTGGTCGCAGCGGCGCTCGCCGTCGCGCTCGGCGCTGCGCTCGGCTGGGCGGCTGCGCGCATCGAACCTGACGCCAGCGCGCTGGTGGAGCGCATCGACGCACTGCTGCCGCAGACGCAGTGCGGTCAATGCCTCTTCCCGGGTTGCCGGCCCTATGCGGTCGCCATCGCGAGCGGTGCAGCGGACATCGACCGTTGCCCTCCGGGTGGCGAGGTTACGGTACGCGCACTCGCGGCCTTGCTCGACCGTGCGCCGCGTCCGCTCGATCCCGCGTTCGGCATGCCCAAGTCAGCACAGGTGGCATGGATCGACGAATCAAGATGCATTGGCTGCGCGCGCTGCCTTCCCGCCTGCCCGGTCGACGCCATCGTGGGCGCGCCCAGGCTGATGCACACGGTGATCACGGCGCAGTGCACAGGCTGCGAGCTCTGCCTGCCGCCCTGTCCCGTCGACTGCATCGAACTGCGCCCTGCCCCGGCTGTGTCGCGGCACCAGCGCCGGCCTTGCGCCGCGTGATGGCCGCGCGATCCACCTTCCCCGCCGGCCTCGTGCTCGACGCGCACAAGCAGCAGGCGTGCGAATCGCCGATCATCGAACTGCCACTGCCCACGCAGGTAGTGCTCGCACTCGATCAAGGTGCGGGGTACAGCGCCGAACCTGTCGTGGCCGTGGGTGACGCCGTGGCCGCGGGCGCTCTTGTCGCGCGCGCGGACCACCCGTTTGCATCCGCCGTGCATGCGCCGCTCGCAGGCATTATCGTCGCGATGGAGACTCGCGAGGCTGCCGTGCAAGGCGGGCGCAGCCTCTGCATCGTGATCGATGGCAGCGGCGCGGACCGCATCGATGACAGCGTCCGGCCCGTCACCGATCCCGCCTCGCTCAGTCCGGAAGAACTCGTCCAGCGAATGCGCGACGCGGGAATCGCCGGACTTGGCGGCGCCGGCTTTCCGACCCCGACCAAGCTGGCCTCCGCACGCGAACTCGGTGCGCACACGCTGGTGCTGAACGGCGCGGAGTGCGAACCATGGATCTGCTGTGATGATGCGCTGATGCGCTCCGCCGCGGACGACGTCGTGCTCGGCGCACTCATCCTGCGACGCGCGGCGGGTACCGTGCGTTGTGTCATCGCGATCGAGGACGACAAGCCAGCCGCCATAGCCGCCGTGACGAAGGCGATCGAGCGCCTGCGCGACGATGCCCTGACGCTCGCGGTGATCCCTGCCGTGTACCCGAAAGGCGCCGAACGTCAGTTGATCACCGCGGTCGCCGGTGTCGAAGTGCCTGCGGGCGGCCTGCCGGCGGACGCGGGCGTGGTCTGCCAGAACGTGGCGACCGCGGCGGCCGTCGCACGCTGGGCCACGCGTGGAGAGCCCATGCTCTCGCGCATCGTCACCGTGACTGGCAGCGGTGTCGCGCACCCCGGCAACGTCCGCGCGGCGATCGGCACTCCGCTCGCTGCACTCATCGCGGCGTGCGGCGGTTATCGCGGGGCACCGCTGCGACTGATTGCCGGCGGCAGCATGACCGGTCGTGCCTTGCCATCGGACGAGGTCGGACTCACCAAGTCGATGAACTGCGTCCTCGTCACGACGCGGGACGATATCGGCTCACGGCTTGGGGCCGTCGAATTGCCGTGCATCCGCTGCGGCGACTGTGCCAGCGTCTGCCCCGCCGGACTGCTGCCGCAACAGCTGCTTCGGGCGGCGCTCGCCGATGCTCACGACGCGTTGCGACGACTCGGCGTGCGCGACTGCATCGACTGCGGCCTTTGCGACTACGTCTGCCCGAGCCAGATTCCGCTTGCCGATCGCTTTCGTCACGCGCGGCGTCGCTTGCTCGAGGCCGAGGCGATGGCGAACAAGGCGGCGGCTGCACGCGAGCGTCACGAACTGCACAAGCGCCGGCTGCAGCAAGCCGCGACCGCCGAACAACGGGCATTCGACAGCGTCCGCAATCGCGCACGACAACCCGGCGACGGCTCGGCGGGCGACGGGAACTGACATGCGCTTCGATACCTCGCCCGCACCGCATGTCATCGCCGGTTACACCGTGCCGCGCGTCATGTTCCAGGTGCTGTTCGCGCTGTTACCCGCAGGCATTGCTCACGTCGCTCTGTTCGGTCCCGGGCTGCTGCTGCAACTGTCCGTGGCGTGCGTCACGGCATTGCTCGCCGAGGCCGCAGCGCTGCGGTGGCGCGGTCGTGACGCCGCGCCTGCACTCAAGGACGGCAGCGTGCTGGTCACCGCGTTCCTGCTGGCATTCTCGATCCCGCCGCTGTTGCCGTGGTGGCTCGGTGCGCTCGGCACGGCGCTGGCCGTGCTGCTCGGCAAGCACGTCTTCGGCGGGCTCGGCCAGAATCCCTTCAATCCTGCAATGGTGGGTTACGCGATCCTGCTGGTGTCGTTCCCCGCGGAGATGACGCGCTGGCCGGTGCCGATGGACGTCGACGGCACCCGCACCTGGTCCGAACTCGCGCAGTTGTCGTTCGCGGGCTTTTACGGCGCCGACCTGGCGGTGCGCTGGGACGGGTACACCGGGGCGACGGCACTCGACTCGATTCGCAGCGGGCTCGATCTGCGCTACACGCTGCCGGAACTGCTGGGGCGCGGGGAGATTGCCGGGACGCTCGGCGCGCGCGGCTTTGCCTGGATCAATCTCGCGGCGCTCGCGGGAGGCCTGTACCTGATGGCCCGGCGGATCGTGCGCTGGCACATCCCCGTGGCCGTGCTCGGCGGCCTGCTCGTGCCGTCCTTCATCGCGCACGGCCTGGATTCCGGAATCGCGCTGGGACCGGCGATGCAGGCCTTCTCCGGCGCCACGATGCTGGCCGCATTTTTCATCGCAACGGACCCCGTCTCCGCGGCGACCAGCGATCGCGGACGCTTGTGGTACGGAGCGGGGATCGGGCTGATCGCCTGGATCATTCGCACGTGGGGCGGCTACCCCGACGGCTTCGCCTTCGCCGTGCTGCTGATGAACCTCGCCGTGCCATTCATCGACCGCTACACCGTCCCGCGAATCTATGGCCGGCAACCCTGAGCGGCCCGCGCGTCGCACGGCGCGCGCTGCCATCGTGCTGGCGGCCGCGGCGATCGCGGCTTTCGGTCTCGTGGCCGTCGTGCACGAAGCCACGCGCGACCGGATCGCCGCGACGGCACGCGCGCGCGAACTTGCCCGCTTCGACCAGGTGCTCGGCGGACTGCCGCATGACAACGACCTGCTCGCCGACACCCTGACGTTGCGCGATCCTGAATTGCTGGGCACGACGGAAGCCGTCACCGCGTACCGCGCCCGGTTCCACGGTCAGCCGGTCGCCGTCGTGCTCGAGTTCGGCGCGACCGATGGTTACTCGGGGTCCATTCGCCTGCTGCTCGCAGTCGCGCCCGACGGCACGGTTCTCGGCGTCCGCACCGTGAGTCACCACGAGACGCCCGGGCTGGGCGATTTCATCGACGCCGGCAAATCGGACTGGATGCAACGATTCAGCGGCAAGTCCCTCGGCAATCCCGCAGCGGCGCGCTGGCGGGTCCGCAAGGACGGCGGCGAGTTCGACCAGTACACGGGCGCCACGATCACCTCGCGCGCGGTGGTCGGGGCCATCGGTCGCACGCTGCAACTCTTCGCGCGCCATCGCGACGAACTGCTGGCCGCCCCGGCTACAATTCAGCCATGACGCCTGCCGCCATCCTCCGCGCCGGTTTCCGCGACCAGAATCCGGGGCTCGTGCAACTGCTCGGGCTGTGTCCGCTGCTGGCGGTCACCACGTCGCTCGGCAGCGGCCTCGGGCTCGGACTGGCGACCCTGGCGGTGCTCATCGCCAGCAACGGCCTGGTCTCGCTGGTGGGTCGGTCGTTGCCGGCCGAGATCCGTATCGCGGTGTTCGTGCTGCTGATTGCGGCACTGGTCACAGCCGTCGAACTCGCACTCGCGGCGTGGCTGCCCGGGCTGCACGCCGCCCTCGGCATCTTCCTGCCCCTGATCGTCACCAACTGCCTGGTGCTGGCACGCGCGGAAGCCTTCGCATCGCGGCAACCCGTCGGCGACGCGCTGCTCGATGGCTTCGCGATGGGCGGCGGCTTCCTCGTCGTGCTGGTCGCGCTGGGCAGTGTGCGCGAAGTACTCGGCCGCGGCAGCCTCGGCGGCGACCTGCATCTGCTGCTCGGCAGCGGCGGGCCGACATCGGGGTTGCACCTGTTCAACGGGCAGCACGGGTTCCTGCTCGCGCTGCTGCCGCCTGGCGCCTTCATCCTGCTCGGCCTCGGCCTGGCCTGGCGCCAGTCGTGCCAGGCGACTGCCGCGGCATCGTCGGCCGGCACTGGCGTGACCAGCGGCATGCCGGGCGAGGCCGCATCGTGAAGCCGGCGCAGGTCCGGGAACTCTTCGAGCGCTTGCAGACGCTGAATCCCGCTCCGGTCACGGAGCTCGAGCACGCCAACCCGTTCGAACTGTTGATCGCGGTGATCCTCTCGGCGCAGGCCACCGACAGGAGCGTGAACATCGCAACGCGCAGATTGTTCCCCGTCGCCAGCACGCCGGAACAGATCCTCGCGCTGGGCGCTGACGGGTTGACGGCCTACGTGAAGTCGATCGGCCTCTATCCCGGCAAGGTGAAGAATATCCTCGCCACGTGCCGGTTGCTGATCGAGCGCCATGGCGGCGGCGTACCCGCGGATCGGGAGGCCCTCGAGGAACTGCCGGGCGTGGGACGCAAGACGGCGAACGTCGTGCTCAACAGCGCCTTCCGCCTGCCTACGATGCCAGTGGACACCCACATCTTCCGTGTCGCGAATCGCCTGGGCCTTGCCCACGGCGACACACCGCGGGCAATCGAGGATGGCCTGCTCGAGGTCATTCCCGCGGAGTACCTGCTCAACGCGCATCACTGGCTGCTGCTGCATGGCCGCTATGTCTGCAAGGCACGCAGACCCGAGTGCCAGCGCTGTCCGCTGGTCGACTTGTGCGCTTTCAAGGACAAGACGTTGCCGCTGGCTGCCACCCTGCCGCTGGCAAGACCCAGGAAGCCGTCACCGGCCGCTCGCGGCCGCGCCTGATGCCGTTCTTCCACGACCAGGGCCGTTCGTCGCTGCGGCGCATGTACTTCGAGGCCTGGCGCAAGCACCGCGAGTCGCGGCCGGTCGAGCCGGTCGAGGACCAGATCATCCGCGTCGTCGCGCTGCATCCGGAGTACGCGCAACTGCTCGAGTCGGGACCGGCAGCACTCGAACGTGATTACACCCCGGAGGATGGCCAGACAAATCCGTTCCTGCACATGGGACTGCATCTCGCCATCCGCGAGCAGGTTGCGACGGATCGGCCAGCCGGCATCGCCCTCGTCCACCGCTCACTTGCCGCCAGGCTCGGCGACGTGCACGAGGCCGAGCACGCCATGATCGAACGACTCGGCGCGGCATTGTGGAATGCGCAACGTGCAGGATTGCCGCCAGACGAGGCGCAATACCTGGAGTCACTGCGCAGACTCCTGTAGAGCGCCGACGCGTTCGGGTGTTGCCCGAACTTCAGACGATCCCGCAGGCGACGACTACCAGCGTACCGGCCGGCCCAGGATCTTCGCCAACGCCGCATCGTGTGGCACGAAGTAGTCCCGCAACCGTTGCGTCGCTGCCGGATCCAGCGGCGGGTACTTCCGGTGTGGCGCGGTTCGAGCTTTGCGCTGCTCATCGGTGACAACCCGGTGCAGACAAGCGATTCGTCCGTCAGCAGCAATGGATCACGCGCCAGGTCTTCGAAGTGCAGGATGAGCAGCTGCTCACGCGGATAGAACTGCAGCCAGCGCTCCCGCTGCCCCGCATGGCCGCCGCGCGCGAGGCAGCTGAAACACTGGTGGGCTTCACTGCGCAACGGCGGAATGACCAGTGGATGCTGCGTCAGGTAATAACGCCGCGAGCTCGTGCCCGACTTCATCGCACCGTTGAGCAGCGTGTCCGGCAGGGCCCGCACGTCGCCCGACCGCAGGCTCAACTCGACCCGCCGCGGGATGACTGCGACGGCGCGCAGGTCATTTCCTGGCAGTCGTGCGCTTCGGCACATACAGGTCGGTGAGCGTGCCGTCGAACGCTTCGGCGGCCATGGCCACCGTTTCGGACAGCGTCGGATGCGGGTGAATCGTGAGGCCGATGTCGGCAGCGTCTGCACCCATCTCGATCGCCAGCACCACCTCACTGATCAGGTCGCCGGCATTCGTGCCGACGATGCCGCCACCGATGACGCGATGCGTCTGCGGATCGAACAGCAGCTTGGTGAATCCTTCGTCGCGGCCGTTGGCCAGCGACCTGCCGCTCGCCGCCCAGGGGAACACCGCTTTCTCGAAGGCGATGCCCTTCGCTTTCGCCTCGGTCTCCGTGAGGCCGGCCCAGGCGATCTCGGGATCGGTGTAGGCAACCGACGGGATCGAGCGCGCATCGAAGAAGCGCTTGTGGCCGGCAATGA
The DNA here is from genome assembly GCA_016705325.1 of Pseudomonadota bacterium. Lineage (GTDB taxonomy): Bacteria > Pseudomonadota > Gammaproteobacteria > Steroidobacterales > Steroidobacteraceae > RPQJ01. The sequence goes on from JADIYJ010000012.1 coordinate 173,268, forward strand.
CTTCCGCCGCCACCTTGGCTTCGTGCGTGGCCTTGTGCGCGAGCATCGGCTGTCCGACGACGTCGCCGATGGCGAAGATGTGCGGCACGTTGGTGCGCTGCTGCCGATCGACGGCGATGTAGCCGCGTTCGTTGACCAGGACGCCCGCGGCCTCGCAACGCAGTCGCTTGCCGTTCGGGGTACGGCCGACCGCAATCAGCACCCTGTCGTAAAGCTGCGGCGCCATGGCCTTGTCGCCCGCGAACGTAACCCGGAGGCCCTCGCTGAGCGCCTCGATGCCGGTGACCCTGGTGCGCAGCATCACGGTCTCGTACCGGGTCGCGATGCGCTTTTCGAGCGGGCGCACGAGGTCGCGATCGCAGCCGGGCATCAGGCCGTCCGTCAGTTCGACGACTCCGACCTTCACGCCGAGGGCCGCGTACACCGTTGCCATCTCGAGCCCGATGATGCCGCCGCCAACGACGAGCATGCGTTGCGGCAGGTCGAGTTCGAGCGCGCCGGTGGAGTCGATGATGCGCGGATCGTCGGGCAGGCCGGGCAGCCGCAACGACTCGGAACCTGCGGCGATGACGCAGTGCGCGAAAGTCACGCGCTGGCCGTGTCCGTCCGCGCCAGCCACGTCGACGGCATGGGCGTCGGCAAACATCGCAACGCCCCGGATGACGTTGATCCTGCGCCGCGTGGCCAGGCCCGTGAGGCCCGTCGTCAGGCGCCCCACCACACTGTTCTTCCAGTCGCGCAGCCTGGCAGCGTCGATCCTCGGCTCGCCAAACTCAATGCCATGCGCGGCCATCGCCCGCGCGTCCTCGATGACTCTTGCGGCATGCAGCAACGCCTTGGATGGAATGCAGCCGACGTTGAGGCACACGCCGCCAAGCGTCGGCCAGCGCTCCACCAGCGCCACCTTGAGGCCGAGGTCTGCAGCGCGGAACGCGGCGGTGTATCCCCCGGGGCCCGCACCGATGACGAGCACGTCGTAATCGAAGCCGGCCGGTTCAGTCGACGAAACAACCGCACTGGTCGAATCCGGCACCGCAGCGTCGTTCCCTGCCGCCACATCGGTCTTGAGCGGCTTGATCGGAACGGTGTCGAGGTACGGTTCACCACCGTAGGGCTCGTTCTGGCGCGGTGTCGCCTGTGCCGGAGCCGCGGGCAGCGGAGCCCTCCCGCCATCCGCGGCGACGACCTGGCCCGGTCCTTCGAGTTCGAGCACGGCCGTGCCCGTCGACACCTTGTCGCCCGACCGCACGAGGATGCGCGACACCTTGCCAGCGGTCGTCGCCGGCACGTCCATGGTCGCTTTCTCGCTTTCGAGCGTGAGCAGCGCCTGCTCCTTCTCGACCTGGTCACCGACCTTGACCAGCAGTTCGAGCACGGTGACTTCGCCCGCTGTACCCAGGTCCGGCAGGCGCACTTCGACCGTGGACGTAGCGGGGACCCGCGCGCCGGTCATGGAATCGCCCGCAGCAGGCCGTCGACGTTGTTCAGCGCCGAGGCCAGAAACGAAGTGAAGCGGACAGCCGCGGCGCCGTCGATGACGCGGTGATCGTACGAAAGTGAGAGCGGCATCATCAGGCGCGGCACGAAACTGCCGTCCGCGTAGACCGGTCTGTACGCTGAGCGCGACACGCCGAGGATCGCCACTTCGGGTGCATTGATGATCGGCGTGAAGGCCGTGCCGCCAATCCCGCCCAGGCTGGAGACCGTGAAACAGCCGCCCTGCATTTCGGCGGCGGAGAGCTTGCCCGCACGGGCCTTCTCGCTGAGATCCGCGAGATCGCGCGCGAGTTCGAAGAGGTCTTTGCGATCGGCATCGCGCACGACCGGCACCACGAGGCCGCCGGGCGTATCGGCCGCGAAGCCGATATGCACGTACTGCTTGTAGACGAGTTCGCCGGCCTCGGCGTCGAGCGAGGCGCAGAACTGCGGAAACTGCTGCAGAGCCTGCACGCAGGCACGGATCACGAATGCGAGCGGCGTCAATTTGAGACCGCGTTCCGTCGCCTGCTGCTTCAGGCTGGCGCGAACCTGCTCCAGCTCGGTGATGTCGGCCTCGTCGAACTGCGTCACGTGCGGCAGGTTCACCCAGCTCGCATGCAGCCGCGGTCCCGAAATCTTCTGGATCCTCGTCAACGGCCTGCGCTCGACCGGCCCGAACGCCGCGAAGTCGACGACGGGCACGCGGGGCAGCGCCGCACCGCCCGCGGTCGCAACACCCCCGGACGTCAGCATCCGCTTCACGTAGGCCTTCACGTCGACGTCGGTGATGCGGCCCTTATCGCCCGAGCCCTGGACCTTCGTCAGGTCGACGCCCAGCTCGCGCGCGAGCTTGCGGACCGAAGGACTCGCGTGCGCCCGAGCGAATCCTGGCTCGTCAATGCCGGCACGCGCCTGCGTCTTTGCACCCTCTCCCGCAGCAGCAGGTGCAGGCTGGGGTGAGGGCTGGCTTGCCGTGACCTCACCGGCGCTGTGCACGACCCCAGCGGCTTTCAGAGGAGGAGCAGGAGAAGCGGGAGCGACAGCAGACGCGGTAGCCTCGACGACGGCAATGACGTCGCCCTGCGACACTCGCGCGCCACGCTGCACTTTCAACTCCCTGATCGTACCCGCGGTCGTGGACGGGACGTCCATGGTCGCCTTCTCGGTCTCGAGCGTGATCAGCGTGCTTTCAAGGGCAACGCTGTCGCCCGCCTTCACGCTGACCTCGATGACTTCGACGTCCTTGTAGTTGCCGATATCCGGGACGCGGATTTCGACGAGTCCGTTGTCTGCCACGCTGTTCACCCCGTGCTCAGACTGTCACTGGGTTCGGCTTCTCGGGATCGATCCCGAACGTCGCGATCGCACTCATCACCGTCGCGCGGTCGAGCTTGCCTTCGTCCGCCAGCAACTTGAGCGTGGCCAGCACGATGTAGCGGTAGTCGACCTCGAAGAAGCCGCGCAGGGCTGCGCGCGAATCGCTGCGGCCGTAGCCGTCCGTGCCCAGCACGTGGAACGTGCCCGGCACCCACTGGCGGATCTGGTCGGCCACGATCCGCATGTAGTCGGTCGCCGCGACGAATGGACCCTGCTGCTCGCCCAGCACCTCCTGCACGTACGGCACCCGCGGCGGCTGGTCGGAATGCAGCAGGTTCCAGCGCTCGGCATCGAGCGCTTCGCGCCGCAGCTCGGAGAAACTCGTCACGCTGAAGACGTCGGCAGGAACGCCAAAATCCTGCTCCAGCACCTCAGCGGCCCGGATCACCTCGCGCAGGATCGTGCCCGATCCGAGCAGGTTGGCGCGCACCTTGCCCTTGCCTCCGCGCTTGAGCAGGTACATGCCCTTGAGGATGCCTGCCTCGGCGCCCGGCGGCAGCGCCGGCTGCACGTAGTTCTCGTTCATGCAGGTGATGTAATAGAAGATCGACTCGCGCTCCGCGTACATGCGGCGCAGGCCGTCCCACACGATCACCGCGAGTTCGCAGGCATACGCCGGGTCGTACGCGACGCAGTTGGGGATCGTCGTCGCGACCAGCTGGCTGTGGCCGTCCTGGTGCTGCAGGCCTTCACCCGCCAGCGTGGTACGGCCCGCCGTGGCGCCGAGCAGGAAGCCACGCGCCTGCATGTCGCCCGCGGCCCACGCGAAGTCGCCGATGCGCTGGAAACCGAACATCGAGTAGTAAATGTAGAAGGGCACCATGTTGACGCCGTGGTTCGCGTAGGCCGTGCCCGCCGCGATCCAGCTGCACATCGCGCCACCTTCGTTGATGCCTTCCTCGAGGATCTGGCCCTTCCTGTCCTCGCGGTAGTACAGCAGCTGGTCCGCGTCCTGCGGCGTGTAGAGCTGGCCCATCGACGAGTAGATGCCGATCTGGCGGAACATGCCTTCCATGCCGAAGGTGCGTGCCTCGTCGGGCACGATCGGCACGACGTGCGGGCCGATCTCCTTGTCCTTGAGCAGGATGCCGAGCAGTCGCACGAAAGCCATCGTGGTCGAAATCTCGCGCTCGCCCGAGGATTCGAGCAGCGGCTTGAACGCTTCCAGCGCCGGCGTCTTCAGCGGCGGCGCGCGGTCACTGCGCTGCGGCAGATAGCCGCCCAGCGACTTGCGCTGGCCCTGCAGGTACCTGGTTTCTTCGCTGTTCTCCGCCGGCCGGAAGTACGGCAGGCTCGCGATGTCTGCGTCCGATACCGGGATGTTGAAGCGGTCGCGGAATTCGCGCAGCGCAGCGTCGTCGAGCTTCTTCTGCTGGTGCGTGATGTTCTGCGCTTCGCCGCCGGTGCGGCCGAGACCGAACCCCTTCACCGTCTTGGCGAGGATGACCGTCGGCTGGCCCGTGTGCCTGCTGGCCGCCTGGTAGGCATTGAAGACCTTGCGCGCGTCGTGGCCGCCGCGGTTCAGGTGCCAGATGTCCTCGTCGGACATATTGGCAACCATTTCCTTCAGCTCCGGATACTTGCCGAAGAAATTCTCGCGCGTATACGCGCCGCCCTTGGCCTTGAAGTTCTGGTACTCGCCGTCGACGCATTCCATCATCAGCCGGCGCAGCAGCCCCTTGGTGTCCTGCTGCAGCAGCGGATCCCAGCGCGAACCCCACACCACCTTGATGACGTTCCAGCCCGCACCCAGGAAGGCGGCTTCGAGTTCCTGGATGATCTTGCCGTTGCCGCGCACCGGCCCGTCGAGACGCTGCAGGTTGCAGTTGATGACGAACACGAGGTTGTCGAGCTTCTCGCGCACCGGCATCGTGATCGCGCCGAGCGACTCGGGCTCGTCCATTTCGCCGTCGCCGAGGAAGGCCCAGACCTTGCGATCGCTCACCGGCACGATGCCGCGGTGTTCGAGGTAGCGCACGAAGCGCGCCTGGTAGATGGCCATCATCGGGCCGAGGCCCATCGACACCGTCGGGAACTGCCAGAAGTCCGGCATCAGCCACGGATGCGGATACGACGACAGGCCGCCGCCCACCTCCTCGCGGAAGCGGTTCAACTGCTCCTCCGTCAGGCGGCCCTCGAGATAGGCACGCGCGTAGATGCCCGGCGCCGAGTGGCCCTGGATGAAGACCATGTCGCCAGGATGCTGCTCGCTCGGTGCGCGCCAGAAATGATTGAAGCCGACTTCATACAGCGTCGCCGCGGAGGCGTAACTCGCCAGGTGCCCACCGAACTCCGAGCTCTGCCGGTTGGCATGCACGACCATGGCCATCGCGTTCCAGCGCAGATAGGCCTCGATGCGGCGTTCGAGCGCGCGATCGCCGGGGTACTGGAGTTCCTGCCCGGTCGAAATGGTGTTGACGTAGGCCGTGTTCGGCTTGAACGGCAGGTACGCACCGGAACGGCGCGTGAAATCAATGATGCGCTCGAGCAGGTAGTGTGCCCGCTCGGATCCCTGCGTCTTCAGCACGGAATCGATGGATTCCAGCCATTCGCGCGTTTCAGCGGGATCGGCGTCGTCGATCTTGGACGTTTCGAACATCAGCCAGGGTCTCCATCCGTGTCGAAAACGCGACGCCGGCCGCCGGGCGGTAATGATTTGCCCGGCACGGCCTGTTAGCATGCCGCCGCGCCGGAGCGCGCGTAATCGGCTCGCGCGCTGCACGCAGAATGCGTCCGGCAATGATCCGGTCCGGGCCGATCAGGGTCAAGGTTTTCCCCATGCAGAAAGTGATTCCGCCCGAACTGAGAATCGACGTGAAGGTGCGGCCGCTGGTCCTGTCGGACGCGACGCTGTCGCGTGCCGATGGGGCGGTTGTGCTGCTCGAAAAGCAGGCCGGGCAGGACAAAGCGGTCGACAAGCTGCCACAGGCCGTCGTGTGGCGAAAATTGCTGCGGGCGCAGCAGCGCAGCGGCCAGGAATCGCCGACCCTCGTGACGCGACTGTCCAATCGGAGCCAGACCCTTGTCGTCGTCGGCTTCGTGAAACCCGGCGCAACGGGGTTCGAACGGCTGGACCTCGCTGGCAAGCTGGCGCGGGAGGTGCTCAAGCCCGGCGTCGCACGACTGCACGTCCATGCCGGTGAATTCCAGGCAGCAGGCGAACGAGCTGCCGCGCTCGAAGCCGTGCTGAGCGCCGTGCTCGCTCACGCGGCCCCGATGCCCGAGCAGAAGTCGAAGGCCACCGCTGCGCACGACCTCGCTCAGGTCCACGTCGCGGATCGCGCGTCGGCGCTTTACGACCGCAGCCGCGCCATCGCGGCGGGCAACCATCTCGCGCGCTGGCTGGCGGCCCTGCCGCCCAACGTGCTCGACTCGATGGCGTATCGTGCCGCGCTGCAGAAGCTCGCGCGCCGCGAAGGATGGTCGTTCAGGTTCTACGGCATCGGCCAGCTCGAGAAGCTGGGGGCCGGCGCGTTCCTCGCCGTGGCACGTGCCAATCCGCACCGTGGCGCGGGCATCGTGCGGCTCGGCTATCGGCCAAAGCGATCGCGCCCCACGGGGGCAGGCAGGGGTACGAGCGGGATTGCGCTCGTCGGCAAGGGCATCTGCTTCGACACCGGTGGAATCAACCTCAAGCCTCATCGCAGCATGTACACGATGCACGGCGACATGCAGGGCAGTTCCGTCGCGGCCGGCTCGCTGCTCGCGCTGACACGGCTCGAAGCGCCCTATCCGATCGACTGCTGGCTCGCAATCACCGAGAACCAGATCGGTCCGAACGCGTTCCGCCCGCAGGAAATCGTGCGCGCGCTCAACGGGGTGACCATCCAGGTCGTGCACAGCGACGCCGAGGGCCGCATGGTGCTGGCAGATACCCTGGCGCTCGCCTCGCGCGAAAAGCCGCGTTTCGTGCTCGATTTCGCGACGCTGACCGGCGCCTGCGTCAATGCCCTGACCGATCGCTACGCCGGCGCGTTCACCAATCGCGCGGGCCTGCACGACTGGCTGCAGCAGACCGGGCACCGCAGCGGCGAGCGCGTCTGGTGCTTCCCGATGGACGCAGACTTCGACACGGAACTCGAGTGCCCCGGCGCTGATGTCCTGCAGTGCACGCTCGACAGCAAGGGCGACCACATCCTGGCCTCACGCTTCCTCAGCAGGTTCGTCGAGACGACTGTGCCCTGGGTGCACGTCGACCTCGCGCCGTCGGAACGAAAGGGCGGACTCGCGCACGTGCCGACCGAGATGACGGGCTTCGGCGTGCGCTACGCCGTGCACTTGCTGGGCGACGCCACCGAACTGGACAAGCAGTTGCGGTCCCTGCCGTGAATCCGACGTTGCAAACGCTGACCCTGCGCCGGCCTGATGACTGGCACCTGCACGTGCGCGACGGCGCGCAGCTCGCGGCCGTGGTGCCCTTCACGGCAAGGCAATTCGGCCGTGCGCTGGTGATGCCGAACCTGCAGCCGCCGATGACGACCACGGACGCGCTGGCAGCGTACCGCGCGCGCATCGTGGCAGCCGTCCCGGCCGGCCTGGCGTTTGAACCGCAGATGACGCTGTACCTGACCGACAGCACCTCGCCCGACGAGATTCGCAGGGCGAAAGCCAGCGGCTTCGTCGTCGGCGCCAAGCTCTATCCGGCGGGTGCCACGACGCATTCCGACGCCGGCGTGACCGCGATCGACAAGGTGTGGCCCGCGCTCGAAGCGATGGCCGAACACGGGCTCGTGCTGCAGGTGCACGGCGAAGTGACTGCGGGCGACGTCGACGTCTTCGACCGCGAGCACGTCTTCATCGACCGCGTGCTGAGCCGCGTCGTCGAACGCGTGCCGCGCCTCAAGGTGGTGTTCGAGCACATCACGACGCGCGCCGCGGCCGAGTTCGTGCAGGGCGCGCGCACGGGCGTCGCCGCCACCGTCACGCCGCAGCACCTGCTGTTGAATCGCAACGCGCTGTTCGACGGCGGCCTCCGCCCGCACCACTACTGCCTGCCCGTGCTCAAGCGCGAAAGGGATCGTGCAGCCTTGCTCGCAGTCGCGACGAGCGCAGACCCGCGTTTCTTTCTCGGCACCGACAGCGCGCCGCACGCCCGCCACGCCAAGGAAGCCGCCTGTGGCTGCGCGGGCATTTTCTCGGCACACGCGGCCCTCGAGTTGTATGCCGAAGCCTTCGAGGGCGCTGGCCGCCTCGACCGCCTCGAGGCTTTCGCGTCCGAGCGCGGGGCCGACTTCTACGGCGTGCCCCGTAACACCGGCACGCTCACCCTGCGCAAGGAATCCTGGAACGTGCCGGACAGCTACTCGTTCGGGCCGGCGAACGAACGGCTGGTTCCTTTCCGCGCCGGCGCGACCCTCGCGTGGCGCCTGCTGGACCCGGCATGACCGCAGACTTCGAGTCGTACGAATTGGTCGAACCGCGCATCGCGGACCGGTTCCGTGGCTTCCTGCCCGTCGTGGTCGACGTCGAGACCGGCGGCTTCAATCACCAGACCGATGCGCTGCTGGAAATCGCCGCGGTGATGATCGAGATGACGCCGATGGGCGAACTGCGGCCCGGCGCGACGCATCGCTTCCACGTGCAGCCGTTCCATGGCTCGCGCATGGATCCGGCCTCGCTCGCCGTGAACGGCATCGACCCGCATCACCCGCTGCGGCCCGCGATGCCCGAGAAGGAAGTGCTGACGCAGCTGTTCCGCGAGATCCGCAAGGAAGTGCGCGAGCGCGAATGCACCCGCGCCGTGCTGGTCGGGCACAACGCGTCGTTCGACCTCAATTTCCTCAATGCGGCGATTGCGCGCACGGACATCAAGCGCAACCCGTTCCATCCGTTCTCGAGCTTCGACACGGCGACGCTCGGCGGCGTCGCCTTCGGTCAGACGGTCCTGTCACGCGCGATTGCGGCCGCGGGTCTCGAATGGGATCCGAATGCCGCGCACTCGGCAATCTACGACGCGGAGCGCACGGCCGCGCTCTTCTGCATCATCTGCAACAAGTTCCGCAGCCTGTACGAAGATGCCTGCGAACGCGCGCCGCAGCTCGCCCAGCCTGAGCCGCCACGGACCGACGAAGAGACCGTGTAAACGGCAGATCGGCCCGCGCGATCAGGCCGTCTTGATCGTGACGCCCGCTTCCGACAGGACTTGCTGCAGTTCGCCCTTCTGGAACATCTCGGTGAGGATGTCCGAGCCGCCGAGCAGCTCACCTTTCACGTAGACCTGCGGGTACGTCGGCCAGTTCGAGTAGCGTTTGAGCGCCTCGCGCAGTTCCGGGTCCTCGAAGATGTTCACGTACGCGAATTCCGCGCCACAGGCTTCGAGCGTACGCACGGCCGAGGCGGAAAATCCGCACTGTGGAAAGTCCGGCGTACCCTTCATGTAGAGCACGACCGGGTTCGACTTGAGCTGTTCCTGGATCCGCTGTGTAACGTCCACGTCCTTACCTCTCGGCCGCAAGACGCGGCCTGTTCGTCGGCACACACGCCGACACTGAAAATGACACCAGGACGCAGCCGGCGTTCCATCCGCCACGAACCCGATCAGTTCGCGGGGGCGGGACTTGCCGTTGCGACCTCCTGCTGACTGACACGCTCCAGGCGCGCGATGACCTGCCACTGCTCGGCAGCGCTCATCCGGCCCCACCTCGCGATCTCATCCAGCGTGCGGCCACACCCGGTGCAAATCCGGGCGGCATCGAGCACGCAGATGTTCAAACACGGTGAAGTTGGTGCAACCCGGGTCATGAAGCCTCCTGCGCCTGCCGCGCAGGACGTTGAATTATGAGGGTCCGTCGCCTATTCTTCAAACTCATTCCAGGATGCCCTGGGAGCGGTAAGCTCCGGTATCAGGAAGATTTTTTCAAGGAATCCGTACCCATGAACCCACTGAACACCGTCCGCGGAGCGATTACGACCGGTTTCGCGGCGGCCATCGTGCTGAGCCTGCTCATCGCCCCGACCACGTTCCACGAGCTGGGCCTGGCCCGTTGGCTGCACATCCTGGCCGGCATCACCTGGATCGGCCTGCTCTACTACTTCAACCTGGTGCAGATTCCCGGCCTCGCTGCTGCCGCAGCGGACAAGGGTGGCCCGGGCGGCGCCGGCATCAGCAAGTACATCGCGCCGGCGGCGCTGTTCTGGTTCCGCTGGGCGGCGCTCGCCACCTGGCTCACGGGCGCCTGGTACCTCGCGCGTTCGGGCAACTTCCAGGGCTCGTTCGCGCTCGGGATGCTGAGCGACCCCGTCAACTACTACCAGTTCGTGATCGGCATCGGCGCCTGGCTCGGCACCATCATGCTCTTCAACGTCTGGGTGCTGATCTGGCCCAACCAGAAGAAGATCCTCGGCATCGTGGCTGCGACGGACGAAGAGAAGGCGGCCGCGCGCAAGATGGCCATGCTCGCTTCGCGCACGAACTTTGTGCTGTCGATCCCGATGCTGCTGTGCATGGGTTCGGCAACGCACGGCTTGCCGTTCTGATCACGACGAGCCACTCGACCCGCTCCCACGACGCGGATGCGGCCATCGTGCCGCCCGTAGATCTCCAGGAGACGGTCGCCGCCGCGCTCAAGGAAGACATCGGCAGCGGCGATCTCACGGCGGCGCTGGTGCCCGTGGATCGACTGGGGCGAGCAAAGGTGATCGCGCGGGAAGCCGCGGTGGTCGCGGGCCGGCCGTACGTCGACGAAGTATTTCGCCAGGTCGACCCTGCGGTCGTCGTCGAATGGCACGTCGACGACGGCGACGCCGTGGAAACCAACCAGTTGCTGTACAGGTTGTCCGGCCCGGCCCGCTCGCTGCTGACCGGCGAACGCACCGCGCTCAATTTCCTGCAGGTGCTGTCGGCGACGGCGACGGCCACGCGACGCCATGCCGACGTCCTGCGCGGCTTGCCGTGCCGGGTGCTCGACACGCGCAAGACGTTGCCTTGCCTGCGCAACGCGCAGAAGTACGCCGTGCGCTGCGGCGGTGGCGTCAACCACCGCGTCGGTCTCTACGACGGCATCCTGGTGAAGGAGAACCACATCCTGGCAGCCGGATCGATCGCTGCCGCGGTGGTGGCGGCCAAGGCATCGCCCGCGAAGGTGATGATCGAAGTGGAGGTCGAGTCGCTCGACGAACTGCGCCAGGCGCTCGACGCCGGCGCCGACATGGCGCTGCTCGACGAGTTCTCGCTCGATGACCTGCGCGCGGCCGTCGCGCTCAATCGCTCGCATCCGCATGGACCGATCAAGCTCGAGGCCTCCGGAGGCATCACCCTCGAGACCTTGCGGGCGGTTGGTGAAACCGGCGTGGACTTCGTCTCGGTCGGTGCTCTGACGAAGCACGTGCGGGCCGTCGACCTGTCGATGCGGTTCGAGTACGCGGATTAGGCGGGCACTTCGCGTCGAGCGCCGGGAGAGCAATGGCGGGTGGTTCCGTAGTCTCTCCGGCGAGCGAAAAGGCAGACACGCTCGCCGGAAAGACTACGGAACCACCCGCTTGCGATTCGGCGCCTGAGCAAGCTTTCGCCAGGGCGCGAAAACTTGCACGGCGCATGCGTCGTCGACGGTCAGGCCCGAATCGTTGCGAACCCTTCGTATTCGGCTGACTGGAACTCCTGAAGTCGGGAATCCCGCTACACTCCGCTCCCAAGGGAGCACGGCAGTGACCGACGCGCCGACCGAGCGTGGGGAAGAGGGGGTCTGGACCAGGCTGCGACGCCGCAAGGTCGTGCAGTGGGGCCTGACCTATGCGGCGGGCGCATGGGTGCTGCTGCAGGTGGTCGGGTACCTGGCGGACGCGTTCCACTGGCCCGACTTGGTGAAGCAGTTCGCGTCCATCGGCCTGGCCGTCGGCCTGCCAGTTGTGCTGGTGGTCGCGTGGTATCACGGGGATCGCGGCCAGCAGCGGGTGAGCGGGGCCGAGCTTGCGATCCTGTCGGTGCTGCTCGCGCTCGGTGGGGCCGCGCTCTGGTTCTATGGTCAGCGGAATGGACAGGTCCCGATCTCGACGGCGCCGCCGGCTGCTCCAATTGCCTCGCAAGGTTCGTCTGCCGCTTCCGCCGACGAACGCCCCTCGATCGCCGTGCTGCCCTTCGAGAACCGCAGCCGCCTCGATGACGATGTCTTCTTCGTCGACGGCATCCACGACGACATCCTGACGCAGCTTTCCAAGGTGAGCGCGCTGAAGGTGATCTCGCGCACGTCGGTCGAGCAGTTCCGCGGCACCAAGCTGCCGACGAAGGCGATCGCCGACCAGCTCGGCGTGAAGAGTATCCTCGAGGGCGGCGTGCAGCGTTCCGGTGACCGCGTGCGCATCAACGTGCAGCTCATCGACGCCAGCACGGACGCGCACCTGTGGGCCGAGAGTTACGACCGCGAGCTGACGGCGGCCGACATCTTCGCGATCCAGAGCGAGGTGGCAGTCGCCATCGCGGGGGCGCTCAAGGCGACGCTGACCTCGGGCGAACAGTCCAGGATCCAGGTTGTCCCGACTCAGAATCTTCAGGCGTGGCAGGCATACCAGCTCGGCAACCAGCGAATGGCAAAGCGAACGAGCGCAGGACTTGCGGACGCCGAGCGCTTCTTCCGTCGTGCGGTCGAGCTCGACCCTGGGTTTGCGCTGGCCTATGCGGGTCTGGCCGGCACGCTTGTGCTGCAGATCGGATACAGCGACCGGCCGTCGCGCTCGGCCCTTGCGGACGCCGGCGAGGCCGCTTCCAGGGCCCTGGAACTCGACGCGAATCTCGCCGAGGCGTGGGCTGCCAGGGGGCTCATTGCCAAGGAGGCGGGCAATCCGACCGCGGAAGAGGACGCTCTGCGTCGGGCTGTTGCCTTGAATCCAAATTACGCTCCGGCGCGGCACTGGCTGAGCATGACGCTGATGTACACGGATCGTTTCGATGAAGCGCTCGCGCATGCCGAGCGGGCCGTCCAACTCGATCCGCTCTCCGGAATTGTCAACAATTGGCTCGGCGTCGTCCTGGACGGGATGGGTCGACAATCCGAGGCGGCAAGGCAATACCGCAAGGTCATCGAGATCGATCCTTCGATGCCGATCGCATACCTGAACCTGGCCTCGCTGTATGCGTATTCACTGAATCGCTTCGACCTGGCGGTGCCGACGATGGAGCGAGCCATCGCGCTCGATCCGGGCGATCCGTCGCTGCCGTGCGTGCTCGCGCTGCTGAAGCTCGAACTGGGGGCCGAGGCCGAAGCGACCCGGCTGGTGACTGAGGCACTGAAGCGCTGGCCGGATCAAGCAATCGTGAACTCGATCGCGGCCGCCGTCTTCAATGTGCTGGGCGATGGCGCGGTCGCCGAACGACATGCCCGCCGGGCGGTATCGATCAATGTCAGATACGCCTCGGATGCGATTGAGGTGCTACGCAACGCCGACCTCTTGCGGATGAACTACGGTCCGGCGCTCGCGCGGTACGAGTCCGCGTACCCCGAGTTGTTCGGCCCGAGTCCGACAGTCCATTTATCGAACCTCTCTGAAGCAGTCGGTGTGGCCCTCGTCCTGCAAAGAATGGGTGAACTGGAACGGGCGGCAGATCTGGTCGACCGTGCCGAACGCGTGTTGCGTTCGCTGCCGCATGGCCTCCCGGCATACTTTGGTTTCCTGGGCGCCCGGATCCATGCACTGCGCGGGGACGTTGGGGCGGCACTGGGTGCGCTGCGAGGGGCCGAGCAGGCCGGCGTTCGCCTCGGTTGGCGATATGCGCGCGACATCGATCCTGTATTCGACTCGATTCGCGACGAACCCGGGTTCAAGGTGATCTTCGCCGACATCGAGCGCGACATGGTGCGGCAGCGGGCTGAACTCGTGAAGCGGCCGAAGGACGCGCCGCTCGACCTGGCAATTGGTAATTGATCGCTCGCCCTGAAGCGGCCATACGCGACGGTCTTCTGAATGCGGACGATGGCGAACGACTTATCCGGCAGCCGTGAGTTGCGCGCTCCCGGGTTCCACTGGCGCTACGGATCCGGCGGCCTCCGCTCAACCTCGGTGTCGCCGTGAATGTCTACTCAGGACATCTCGTGCCCGGCCGCCCCTTGCGCCGTGCGTAGTCTTCGGTCACGAAGACGAAGCTCAGGCGCGGTCGTGCAGCGGTCGATTCCGTGCTTTTCCCGGCGGGCGTGTCTGCCTTTCCGCCCGCCAGGGAAAGCACGGAATCGACGGCCCGTGCCGCGTTCCCTCTTCGTCTTGCTGGGCAGGAAACACCGCCCAGTCCACGGCGCGGCAAGCCGGGGCGGCCCTCAGCCGTTCGCGGCAATCTTGAGGATGCGCGTCGGCGCCGAGATGCCGTAGCCCTGCGCGTAGTCGACGCCGAGCGACCGCAGCATGTTGATGATCTCTTCGTTCTCGGCGAACTCCGCGATCGTCTGCTTGCCCGTCAGGTGCCCGATCTCGTTGATCGACCGCACCATTTCCCGGTCGATCGGGTCGCGCAGGATTTCCTTCACGAAGCTGCCGTCGATCTTCAGGAAGTCGACGGGGAAGTGCTTCAGGTAACCGAACGAGGACAGGCCCGTGCCGAAGTCGTCGAGCGCGAACTTGCAGCCCTGCTCTTCCTTGAGGGCCGCGATGAAGCGGTTGGCCTGCGAGAAACTGGCAATCGCCGCCGTCTCCGTGATCTCGAAGCAGATCTTGGTGCCGTCGATGCCGCTGTTCTTCAGCAGCTTCTGCACGAACGGCAGGAAGTCCGCGTCGCCCAGGCTCTGGCCCGAGAGGTTGATGGAGCACAGCGCAAGACGCTCGCGCTCGTCCGCCTCGGAGACCAGCCAGCGCAGCGCGTGCTCGACCACCCAGCGGTCGATCTGCGGCGTGATGCCGTAGCGTTCGGCCGCGTTGATGAAGTTGTCGGGCGCGACGATCTTGCCGGTCTCGTCCCGCATGCGCAGCAGCAGTTCGTAGTGCGCGCCCGGCTCGTGCTTCTGCAGCGGCTGGATCGTCATCCGGAACAGCTCGAAGCGCGACTCCTCGAGCGCGTTGTTGATGCGCGCGGCCCACTGCATTTCGCGGCGGCGGCGCATGAGGTCGATGTCGTTGTCCTGGAAGCTGAAGACGCGGTTGCGTCCGCCCTCCTTCGCCGCCTGGCAGGCACTGTCGGCCGACGACAGCACCGTCGCCACGTCTTCGCTGTCGCCGGTGATCGGCACCACGCCAATGCTGCAACCGAGGCGGAACGTGCGCTCTTCCCAGACGAACTTGTAGCTGCGCATGGTCTCGCGCAGCTGCTCGGCCATCACCAGCGCGTCGTCGAGCGAGCAGCTCTCGAGCAGCACGCCGAACTCGTCGCCACCGAGGCGCGCGAGCGTGTCGCGCCAGCGGATCTTGGTCTTCAGCAGCGCACCGACCTGCCCGAGCAGCGCGTCGCCCGCACTGTGGCCGCAGGTGTCGTTGATGATCTTGAACTGGTCGACGTCGAGGTGGCAAAGCGCGTACTGCGTCTCGCGCGCCTTGGCGCTGCGCAGCGAGCGCTCGAGGCGGGCCTCGAACTCGCGGCGGTTGACCAGGCCCGTCAGGATGTCGTGGCTCGCGTGGTAGGAGAGCTTGCGATTGAGTTCGCGGCTTTCACTCACGTCGTGGAACACCAGCACGCCGCCGCAGACCGCGCCCGAACCGTCACGGATCGGCGAGGCGGTGCTCTCGATGTACATCTCGTTGCCGTCGCGCTTGATCAGCAGCGTCGGACGCACCGACTTGATGGCGCGCGCGCGACGGATCGCCACGGACAGTGGATTCTCGAGGGGCTCGCAGGTTTCCTCGTGGAAGCCGCGGAAGATTTCGTCAACGCCTTTGCCCTGTGCCTCCTCGAACTTCCAGCCGGTGAGCTCCTCGGCGGTGGGATTCAGGTACTCGACGATCATGTGCCCGTCGGTGGTGATCACGCCGTCACCGATCGACTGCAGCGTGATCTGCGCGCTCTCCTTTTCCTTGAACAGCGCGTCTTCGTAGAGCTTGCGCTCGGTGATGTCGAATTCGACGCAGACCAGACGGCGCAGGCGGCCGGAGGCGTCGACGCGCGCCTGGGCGCGGCTCACGACCCAGCGCCAGTCGCCCTTGACGTGCCGCATGCGATGCACGCTTTCGAACATCGGCGTCTTGCCGGCGATGTGGTCGCGGATCATCGCCTGGACGCGCGCGAGGTCGTCCGGATGCACGAGGCGACGCCAGTCGGGCGTGACGTTCGCGTCGTGCTCGTCGTAGCCCAGCATCTTCCGCCAGCGCGGCGAGTAGTAAACGGTGTTGTTCTCGACGTCGAAGTCCCACATGCCGTCATTGGCGGCAGGCAGCGACAGCGCGTTGCGCTCTTCGAGCCTGCCCAGGTAACGCTGGACGCGCAGGCGTTCGAGGCCGGTGGCGAAACTGGAGCCGACCAGCTTGAGCATCAGGTGCAGGTTCGCGTCCCAGCCCTCCTTGCGCGGCTGCGACGAGAACAGCGCGATGAAGCCATTGACGCGACCGTTCAGCGACAGGCCGCAGGCGAGGGCCGCTCGCACGTTGAATTCCGCGAGGCGCGCGGCGTCGACTGCGTGCTCGCGGCGCGGGTGGAGCGTGTCGCGGATCTCGGCAACGCGCAGGTGCTCGAGCCTGCCGGTCAGCACCGGCAGCCGGTCTGCGGCGTCGCCCTTCATGATCTGCGGATCGAACGGCGCGACCAGCCCGGTGGCTGCGGCCACGCGCTCGATGACCTTGCGCTCACCGTCGAGCAGCGCGATGCAGATGGCGTCTACGCCAGTCGCTTCACGCAGCGCATCGAGGTTGCGCTTGACGCAGTTGTCGCCAGCCTCGCTGGTGAGGCCGACGAAGTCGACGGCAACCTTGGTGACGAGGACGTCGAGACCGACAGTGGGATGCTCGCCGTTGCCGAAGACGAACTGTGTGGCCAGGAAATCTGCGGTTTCCTGTTCCTCGGTTTCGATCGGCGGGGGTTGCGACGACATCGCGCTATCCGGTCTCCCTGGCGCGAACGCGGTCGCAGATTGAAATGACGACGACTCGACCGACGTAGACGCGGGCCGAATTCTGCCACAAAGCCCTAGGAACTCAAGCTAAGGCGCTGAATTTATTGACGCATTCGGAGGAATGTACAGCCGGGCCCGACGCAGGTCGCCAGCTGCGACGCAGGCTGGATCGGCATTGCCGCCGGTCACGAGGAACCAGTGCTGCCGATTCGCGCGGCCGAGCTCCTGCGCCTGCATGCCCTCGAAACAGGTCTCGAGCGTCTTCTGGTGCACGAGCAGCGCGCGCCCGGGCTTCGCGGCATACCAGGCCGCCGCGTCGGCTGCCTCGGCGTCCCTTTCCTGCCAGCGGGCATGGCCGAAGTTGACGCTGGGTCGGCGCAACTGGAGCAGGTACTGCTCCTTCGCATCGACGAGACCGAGTTCCGCGATGCCCGCGGCGGCCTGCTCGACCTCCGCCATGAACGCCCTGCCCGATCGCGCATCGTCCATGCGCGGGTACACAAGGAGACCGACAGTCGCAAGTATTGCCGCGAGCGCGCCGCCGTACGCAAGCCAGCCGTCCCGCACCCGGAACAACGCGAGCGCGACGAGACCCCCGACTCCCGCCATGGTGAGTGGCAGCAGCGGAGCCACGCCATAGTCACGGACGAGCCGCGCACTCGCCTGGCCATCGATGGCGAAATACACGGCGCCCAGCGTCGTGCCGGCAACGAGGATTGCTGCGAGAGTGAAGGCAAGCGTCCGCGTCTTCGGCGAGCGCAGGATCTCCGGCAGCCAGGTTGCCGACGCCATCACGAGGGCGGGTATGGCCGGCAGCACGTACACGCCGCGCTTGCCCGAACTCAGCGAGAAGAACAGTACGACCAGCGCGACCCACGCGAGCAGCACGGCGACGAACGTATCGCGCGAGCCGGGCCGCAGAGCCGCGCGCCACCGCGGCCACAGCCAGGGCACGAGCGCGGTCAGCGGCAACCACAGCACCGGGATGACATTGACGAAGTAGAACCAGAATGGCTCGTGGTGGTGCCATGCTCCCGCATAGCGCGTGACTGTCTGCTTGAACAGGATCTCGTTGCGGTAGGCGAGCAGTTCGCCTCCTGCCGACGTGACCAGCATCATCGGCACGAACCACAACGCGATCGCGCCGAGGAAGAAGACCGGCCCGAGCCACCAGCGCGAGTCACGATGCGGCACCGTCGCCGGCCACCCTCGCGCCGCGAGCACGGCGAACGGAATCAACAACAGCAGCGGCAGGAAACCCACGCCCTTGGTGACGACGCCGATGCCCGCCGCGAACCAGCCGACATAGAACCAGCCGATGCCCGGGCCCGCAAACAGGTGCCGCAGCAGCCCGTACAGGCTGAGCGTGGTCAGGAAACACAGCACGCCGTCGATCTGCGCCTGCCGGAACTGCCACACGAACTGGAAGGTAAGCAGCAGCACCAGGCTGCCAGCGAACGCAACCTCGCGGCCGCGGACGCGACGCAACAGGTCGTACACGAGCATGACCGAGCCTATGCCCGCAAGCAGCGACGGCAGCAGGAAGCCGATCCGCAGCGACCCGGTCAGCGCCATCGCCGCGGCCATCAGCCAGAAGAACACCGGCGGTTTGTCGGCGTACAGATCGCCACCGACGCGCGGAATCATCCAGTCGCCGGAGCGCAGCATGTCCTGCGCGACCAGCGCAAAGCGCGGCTCGTCGGCCGGCCAGGGATCACGCAGACCGAGACCGGTGGCCATCAGCAGCAGCGCAAGCCCGCTCAACCAGAGCAGGTCGACAATGACATCGCGGGGCGTGTTCGCGCCCGGTCGCAGCCAGCGGTCCAGCAGCGAGGTCGACGCGCCACCGGCGCCGGTCACCATCAGCGTTCCTCGCGGACCGCGACCCGCGGGGACGCGCGGCGAATCAGCCAGCTGAGGCCCCACAGGTCGACGATGCCGACCCAGAGCCGGTTGTTGAGGCCGTACTTCGATTCGCCACGCGTGCGCTCACGATGGTTCACGGGCAGCGAAATGACTTCGTACCCTTCACGCTGGAACAGCGCGGGCATGAACCGATGCATGTTCCTGAAACGTGGCATGTGCATGAACACGTCGCGATCGAACACCTTGATGCCACACCCGGTGTCCGGCGTGCCGTCCTTGAGGAACCAGCCGCGCACGCCGTTGGCGACGCGCGACGACACACGGCGCAGCCACGTGTCGCGGCGCATGGTGCGGTTGCCCATCACCAGCTTGAGCCTGGGTGACACCGGCTGCATCAACGCGTCGAGCAGGCGCGGAAAGTCGGCCGGGTCGTTCTGGCCGTCGCCGTCGAGCGTCGCGATCCAGCGGCCACGGGCGTGTCGAACGCCGGTGGCCACTGCGGCGCTCTGGCCCGAGCGCGTCACGTGCTGCAGCAGGCGGATTTCCGGCATGCCCTGCGCACGCGCCGCGAGCACCATCTCGCCGGTCTTGTCCGTGCTGCCGTCGTCGACGAAGATCTGCTCGAACGAGTACTTGCCGGCCAACGCGGTGTGTATTTCCTGCGCCAGGGGCCGGACGTTCTCGTCCTCGTTGCAGACGGGTATGACAACGGAAACGTCGGGCATCGGTGCCGGGGACGGGTGGGTGGTCACGGTCGAAAGCGCCCTGCAGCTGCGGTTTGTGCGGCCGCCGCCAACCGGCGCCATCCGGTAGTATAAACGCTCCCCTGTCCCGGGGCCGCTGCCGCTCGCCCGACCCTGCCGTTGAAAGACCGTCTCGCACATTCCCGTCCGCACGCTGCCGAAAGTCGCTGGCTAGGCTGGGCCCTGACGATCACGGCGTCGTTCATGGCGGTCGAGGTTGCTGGCGGACTGATTTCGGGCTCGCTCGCCCTGCTGGCCGACGCTGGTCACATGCTGACCGACACGGCGGCGCTCGCTTTGGCCTGGATCGCGGTCCGGCTCACCATGCGGCCGACGAACCCGCGCCGCTCGTACGGCTACCACCGCGCGCAAGTCCTGGCGGCGTTCGTGAATGCGCTGGCGTTGTTCGTCGTGGCTGCGTGGATCGTCGTCGAAGCCGCGGATCGACTGTCGACGCCGCGTCCCATCGAAGGCGGGACAATGTTCGGCGTCGCATTGGCCGGACTGGTTGCGAACATCTCTGTGTATGCGATCCTGCGCAAGGGCAACCAGGACAACCTGAACGTGTCCGCGGCCCGTCTGCACGTACTGGGCGACCTGCTCGGTTCGATCGGCGCGCTGCTCGCGGCAGGAATCATCCTGACCACCGGTTGGACGCCGATCGACCCGATCCTGTCCGTGCTCGTCGCCATCTTGATCCTGCGCAGCGCCTGGTCGCTGCTGCGCAAGTCGACCAGCATCCTGATGGAAGAAACGCCGGATTCAGTCGACCCCGACGCGCTGCGGAAGGAACTGATGGCGAATGTGCCCGGCGTGCGTGACGTCCATGACGTGCACTGCTGGTCGCTGACCTCGGGGCAGACCATGCTCACGCTGCACGTAGGGCTCGTTGCGGGCGCCAATGGCGGACTCGTGCTGCGTGAAGCCAAGCGGGTGATCGCGGAAAAATTCGCGATCGACCATTCAGCCCTGCAGCTCGAGCAGGCAGAATGCCCGGATGAAGTCTGACGGCCCCACCGCTGCGATCGCCGCTCCCGCAGCATGACCCAGCAACCCGACGACCCGGCGGCGGCCGACGACGAGCCGTCATCCACTGAGCCCGCGCCGCTCAAGAACACGCTTTATCGCAAAGTCACTCGCGGCCAGCGCAAGCTGACGCGGGGGCGGCTGCTGGTGTACCGCGTTGCCGTGGTGGTCGCGTGGTGGGCCGTGCGCGCCCTCTGGGCGAGTTGCCGCATCACGCACGTCGCCGGCAGGGAAACCGCCGCCGCGGCCATTCGCGACCTGCAGTCGCTGATCCCGGTGTACTGGCACCAGCACATGCTGTTTGGCGCGCGCGCCCTGCTCGACCTGCGCAGCGCCGGGCTCAAGGTGGGCTTCCTCGTGAGCCCGTCCGTCGATGGCACGGGCCCGGCCATGCTGGTGCAGAAAGTCGGCGCCCACGTCATCCGCGGCTCGTCGACCCACACGGGTGCGCGCGCGCTGCGCGATTACTACGAGACCATCGTCAAGCAGCAGATCTCGCCCGCGATCACGCCCGATGGTCCGCGCGGACCGCTGCATGAATTCAAGCCGGGTGCGATCATGCTGGCGCAGATCACGGGCAAGCCGATACTGCCGATTGCAGTCGCCCATTCACGCAAGGTCACGTTCCGCACCTGGGACTCGTTCGAGTTGCCGCTGCCCTTCAGCCGCGTCGCAATCGTCTACGGCGAGCCGGTCAAGGTCAGCCGCGCCATGGACGCCTCCGCGCTTGCGGGCTGGCAGCAGCAGATGGCTGAGCGCTTACTCGATCTGCGCCGACAGGCCGAGGCTGCGCTCGAGCAGGGCTGAAGTCCGGGTATCGTGCCCCGGGAAAGAAGGACTCGTTGCCATGGTTACCGCGTGACCCACCCCTGCCGCCAGTGAATACCCGTCGACCGAAAATCACCCCTGCAACGGCACCGCCCATGGCGTTGCCGCCGCACGAACTCGGCAGCACCGACGAGACGATCATCGTCCTGCGCCGGGCGTTCGACGAACTCGGCGATCTCTTTCGCATCCACGTGCCGAGCCGCGGCGCCTCGACCTGGGTCGCCAGCCACCCGGACGACGTCAAGCGCGTCCTGGTGACCAACCACCGCAACTACGCCAAGGGCGTCGGCATCGACCGGGTCAGGCTGCTGCTCGGCAACGGTATCATGACCAGCGAAGGCGAGTTCTGGCGCCGGCAGCGTCGCATGATGCAGCCCGCGTTTCACCGCCGCGTCGTCGAGCATTACGCGTCGATCGTGCGCGAGGAAAACGAGTCGCTCGGTGCGGAATGGAGTGCTGCTGCTCGCAGCACTGGCGGAGCGAACGTCACGCTGTCGGTCAGCCGGCTGGCCCTGCGCGTCATCCTGCGTGCGCTCTTCACGGACGACCTGCGGCAACTCGTGCCCGACCTCGACGTCAATCCGTTCGTCGCCCTCCTGCAGGGCGCGCGCCGTGATACGCGCTTTGCCTACCAGTTCCGCCAGCTGGCGCGCCAGGTGAAGGCGCTGGTCTCCGTGAGGCGCGGGCGGCAACAAGAGCGGCTCGACCTGCTGCAGTTGCTGCTCGACGCCAGGGACGCAGACACGGGCGAAGCCATGAGCGACACGGAAGTCGTCGACGAGGTCATGACGCTGGTCGTCGCCGGACACGAAACGACGGCGAGCACGCTCAACTGGACGTGGTGGCTGCTGGCCACGCATGCCGCCGTTTCGATGCGCGTTGCCGAAGAACAGTGCGCCGTGGGCGAGCTTGGTCACGCGAGCTATGCCGACCTGATCCGCCTGCCTTACACGCGGCAGGTCGTGGACGAATCGATGCGCCTGTACCCGCCGGCCTGGCTGTTGACCCGCCGCAGCATCGGCCCGGACACACTTGGCGGGTACGCGGTGCCGCCCGGAACGGACGTCTTCATCAGTCCCTACCTCGTGCATCGGCATCCACGACACTGGCGGCTTCCCGACACGTTCGATCCGGGCCATTTCGACCCCCCGCAGGTCGAAGCACGCCATGCATTCGCGTACATTCCGTTTGCGGCCGGGCCGCGCCACTGCATCGGGCAGAACTTCTCGCTCTACGAGATCCTCCTGCACTTCAACTTTGCGGTGCGCCGGTTTCGGTTGACCGATCCGCAGCCCGTGCAGCCGCCCCTCGAGGCGCGCATCAACCTGCGGACGGCCAGTGACGTTCACATGAGAATACAGCAGCGATGATCAAGTACCAGACGCTCCCGGACATGCTCGATGACCGCGCGCGCGGCGACGGCGCGATCGTTTACCTCGAGGGTGAAGGTGCCGAGAAGACACTCAAGCTTGCGGACCTGCGGCGGCGCGCGCTCGGCATCCTGTTTCACCTGCAGCGTATCGGCGCCAAGCCGGGCGACCACCTGATCCTGCACGTTGCGAGCAACGAGCAGTTCATCGACGCGTACTGGGCCTGCCTTTACGGCGGCATCGTGCCGGTGCCGGTCGCCGTCGGGATCAGCGACGAGCACAAGCACAAGCTGCTGCGCATCGCGAAGCAGCTCGGCCAGCCGTTCCTCTACACCGACAGGAAGCTGCGCGACCGCCTCGCAACGTATG
>JADIYJ010000013.1 GCA_016705325.1 Pseudomonadota bacterium
TATAGCGCGCGATGTTCCCCGAGGTCGTTGTAGGCTCGTGGCGTGAGCCGAAACGACGGCTTCATTCACCCGCGTCCGCATCGGCGATCAGTTTCTCCACGGAGTAGTCCCGCACGAAGTCGCCGCGCGCAGCCTGCCCCGCGCCTTCGGCGAGATGCGCCCGCAGCGCTTCCAGCTTCGTCTTGCGTTCTTCCAGGACACGCAGTGCAGAGCGGATCACCTCGCTCGCCGAGCCGTAGCGCCCGCTGGAGACTTCGTTGCGGATGAAGATTTCCCAATGCTCGCCAAGACTTAGACTAGTGGTCGCCATGCGAATCTCCGAGACTACTCATGATTGTTATTTATGAATAATCTTGGTTGGTCAGTCAAGTCCGATCAAGCAGACATTCGCACTGGCGGGCAGCACCGGCACCAGTGATGCCCAGTAGTTGATGATGCCATTGCCAGTGGGCCACTTCGGCAGCTGGGGATCGTTTCGCGAGAATGCGCTGACCAAACGGGGCGTTGGGCAGGAAACGGGGAATTCATGGACAAGAAAACGTAAGGCGCTTGGCTCCTGCATCACGGCCGGAAACTTCAAGCAACCACCAACCAAGACTTTGACGCAATCGCATTCGCTGGCAAGAGCTGAAATGCCGGCGATCATCGCCGAACTCACCCGACAACGGCTGGTGATGCCAGGCAATGGCGGCGTGGAAGTTCTCGGCCTGACTGGCCACAGCGTACTCGAACATACCGCCCGCATATTCGACGAGAGCGGGCATGAAGCTCACGAAGATGCCGTCATTGTCGCCTCCGAAATCGCATCCGAAAGCCCGACTAGGGATAGGGCCGTCACCGAGCTCGTTGCTGTCGCAGGCCAGCCAGGCGTTCTCGATGTCGCGCTCGATGAGACCTCGGCGTTCCAGTACCTGGCCGACACGCGCGGCGATCCGCTCGACGAGTCCCTGCAGTTCGTTCGCGCCAGGGGCTGCCACGGGGTGGAACACCGGCGCATCGACACCATCGGCCAAATACACGCCATCCAGAAGCAACATGTGAAAGTGGATGTTCAGGTTCAGCGCGGAGCCAAAGCGCTGAATCAGCGTCACCGCGCCGGTGTGGCCGGTGATGCGGGTGCGCGCCGTTCGTTCGCAGCAGATGACCCGAGATCGTGCGATACACCACGCTCAGCACCCGCGTGAGCGCGCCAGGTTGGTCGCCAGCAGAAACCTCAGCGCGTGTGGCAGCGACAACACCCACTGGCGCAGTGGCCGCTCAGGCAATACCTCATCGGCCAGCAGCGCGGCCGTCTCGGCCATGCGTCGCGCTCCGCAGGAGGGGCAGAAGCCGCGCCTCTTGCAGCTGAAGGCCACGAGCCTCTCGGCGTGGCACTGCTCGCAGCGCACGCGCAGGAAGCCTTCCTCCAGCCGCCCGCATTCTGGTAAGCCTCGAACTCCTCCTGAACGTACTCTGGCAGCGGTCTGCCAACCTCGGCGCGCAGCTTATGAAATGCGGGATAGTGCCGCTCGACAGGCTGATACAGCAGCGTGGCGGCTGTGCCGCTACGTGAGTCGTCCGCCGGTGGCGGAGGAGCGTCTGGCGCTGACGCCAACGGGCCACGTGCGCTACACGCTCAAGACGCCGTACCGCGACGGTACGACGCATGTCGTGGTGGAACCCCGGACTTCATCGCCCGCCTGGCGGCGCTGGTGCCGCCGCCGCGCATCGGGGCGTGGGTGCGGCGAAGCATCCGCCCGCCGATCCAGCCAAGCCACCGACACCGCGGCACGTGGCGATGGACTGGGCGCGGCGGCGCGTATTCGCCGCAGACCCAGCGCTTGATCGTCAACGTCAACGCCGCGCCATTCGTGGCGCAGCTCATTCGCGGCACCGCAGCCGGAACAAAGCAGGACCATCCGGTCGCCGGCCAGAAGACGATGCATGTCACCATGCAGGGAACGCCATACACGCTGGCGGTGGGACCGCTGCTGTCGCCGCTCGGAATTCCGTGCACGGCACCGCCGTGGGGAAAACTGGTGGCGGTGGATCTCGCGAATGGCCGCATCGCGTGGGAAGCACCGCTCGGCTCGGTGCACGAGATGGGTCCGTTCCCGCTGCCTTGGCACATCAACTGGGGCACGCCGAACCTTGGCGGCGGACTGGTCACCGACGGCGGCTTATTCTTCATCGGCGCCACGATGGACCGGCAGTTCCGCGCCTTCGACGCGCGCGACGGACGCCAGCTCTGGTCGTACGAACTGCCGATCGACGCCACGGCCACGCCAATGAGTTATGCGTTGCGCGGCCGGCAGTACGTGCTGATCAATGCCGGTGGGCACGCGATGTACAACCGCGGGACCGGCGACTTCCTGGTCGCCTTTGCCCTGCCCGTCAATCCGCAGCACGATCCGCCGCGCAGCATTCCGTGGACACTGCGAGACGTGAAGCAGGCGGTGACCGCGCACGAGATCCTGGCCGACGGCCGCATCCATCTCACGATCGAGCACCGGCCGTTGCCCGGCGTCACGACGGAGATGCTGGCCTGGTGGTGCCGTGTGCGGCCGCTCGGCAAGGTGCAGTTCGACGGCGCATTGCGGCCTCTTTATCACCTGTTCCACCCCACCGAGCACGGCCGCATCTGGGTCGAGGCAGCGGCTGCGGACGGCAAACCCGGCGTCGGTGCCGGCGGCGTGGTCGCGCGTTACGAGTGGTTCGGTCGGTACGACAGCGAAGGCGCCGCGCGTGTGATTGAACTGTCGCCGCGCCGTTTCCTCACGCGGCCCAAAGTTGCTGGCGTGACCATCGGTGAACTACGCCACGACTGGTCCGACTCGCCGCAGGGCGCGACCTACACCGTGGACACGGTCATCGGCGTCGACTGGCCCGCCGTCGGACCGCTGGTGAATTTCCTGTTGCGCCGTTACGTGTTCAGCGAGGGCATGCTGCGCGAATGGAAGCGTCACCAGGTCGAGGAGGTGGGGCTTCTGCCGCACTTCCTGCCGGTGTTGTATGCGCAGCGCAATGATCGCAACATTTACCGCCTGCCCGGGCCGTGAGAACGGCAGGCACGAGGCACGGGATCGGTCACGCCGACCACGAGAACTGCCGCGAAAGACAGGGGGGACTCATGCGACGTACTAGCGACACCCGGCCTGCGGCACCTCTTTCGCTTACGCTGGTGCTGATGGCGTGCAGGCGCCATCGCTCGCGACGACGCTCATCGTCACCGACCCCGCAGGTCAGCCACTGGCCACGGTCATGGTGCGGGAACGTCCGGCCGGCGGGCCGCAGCTCGACACGTCGGACGATGGCTACCCGGCGCCCGGCGTGGCGCGCACCGTTGCCCCGGAAGTCACCCGCTTCAGCGACGCGACTGGTCGAGTGGAGTTCGCCGGGCGCGACGCGCCCATGGAATACCTGGTGCGCAAGCCGGGTTGCCAGGACCTCGCCATCAAGCCGGCGGTCGAGGCGCGCGAGCTGAACGTGACGCTCGTGCCAGAGACTGACCCGTTCAAGCTGGCCGAGGCCAAGCCGGCAAGCGCCTGGCTCGGGGCGCTCGATCTTGGCGACCGTGACACCAAGCTGCACTTCCAGACCCAGTGCACGTTCTGTCACCAGCAGGGCAACGCGTTCATTCGCATGGAGCGCACGCCGGAAGCGTGGCGCGACATCATCCACCGCATGCAGCGCTATGGCGCGCGGCTCTCGAGCCAGGACCAGAGGGCGCTGCCCGAGCGCCTGTCGGCGGGCTACCGCAAGCTGCGCGAGAACCCGCAGCTGCTGGCGGACCCGCTCCCGTGGAGTCCGTCTCTGACCAGGGGTCACGATTACCGAATGGCCGCTCGGTGACATCTTCAGCCAGGTGCACGACATGCTGGTGGCCGCCAACGGCCTGGTCTACGTCGCCGACAACATCCAGGACCGGTTGTACGAAGTCGACCCGCGAACCAACCAGGTCATCGTCTACAGGATTCCGCATCGCGAGGGCGAGCGCAACGGTGGCTTGCTGGCGGCGCGGTTGCGGAACTTCCCCAAGCACGACAGCACGTCGAACGCGCATTCGCTCGCCGGAGTCGCGCGTGGACGGACACATCTTCATCACGCCTTCGGCCCAGCGCCGCCTGGTCGAGTTCGACCCCGCGAGCAAGGCCTTCACGCTGCACGAGATGGACGAAGGCTTCTATCCGCACACGATTCGCGTCGACCAGAAGGATCGCGTGTGGTTTACCGTCGCGCTGTCGAACCAGGTCGCGATGTTCGATCGCACGACGAAGCGCTTCACGATGTACGACCTGCCGACGCGCGGCTTGCGCGAGTGGCTCAACGTGCGGCTCATCGGCGTGGTCTTCAAGCTGATGAGCTGGGGGGTGCCGCTCGCCAACTGGTTGCCGGTGGACCGTCAGGCCACCGGTACGCCGCTGCCGTATGGCATCGACATCACGCCCGACGGCAAGGTGTGGTTCGCGCGGCTGCACACCGACGAGATCGGCTCGATCGATCCCGACAGCGGCAAGATCACCATGATCGCCACGCCCTTCAAGGGTCCACGGCGGTTGCGCACCGACGCGGCGGGCAAGCTCTGGATCACTGCCTTCCCCGAGTCGGCGATCGTGCGTTTCGATCCCACGACGAAGCAGTTCACGCGCTTCGACCTGCCGCTGAACCCGAAGGGCGGCGACACGCCCTATGCGCTCAATGTCGACCGGCCGCGCGGCATCGTGTGGGTCAACGGCAACCAGAGCGATTCGCTCTATACCTTCGACATCACAAGCGAGACGTGGGCCAACATTCCGATGCCGCGCCGCGTGACGTTCACTCGCGACGTCGAGTTCGAACCGGACGGCACGGCCTACACCGCGATCGCGCACTTCCCCGGTTGGCACGTCGAGGACGGGCAGTCCACGCTGATTCGCGTGCAGCGGCAGTGACTAATGCGGCGCACCTTGAACATTTGTGCGTCGATTCCATTGATCCAGCCTGCTGGGGGTGATCTTGCCGACAGTTAATGCTACAACCGATGCGTATCATTACCCGGAGGGTGCATCTTGCCGAGCGGCGCAGCCCCGCGGCGGGGCGGGTCATCGCTACGGACTGCTTGCGGGACGCATCGTTGTAGTTGGTTACACGCCGCGTGGTTCGGCTCGTCAAGTATTCAGCATGAGGAAAGCCAATGACCGCGAAAAGGCGCGCCTCGCACCGTACCTTGAAATCGGACCTGTCCAAAGTTGACGCTCACAGGATCCGGCAGAGCGAGTACGAAGAACTGCCCGATTTGACCAGCGAGATGCTCGCGCGCGCGGTGGTCAACAAGGGCGGCCGACCCAGGTCGCCGAATCCGCGCAAGCTGATCACCCTGCGCTTGCCCGCCGAGGTCATCGAGAGGTGGCGGGCCACAGGCCCTGGTTGGCAAACACGAATGGCACAGAGGTTGAGCCGCAGCCCAGCGACGGGTGTGAAGAGCCGGTAGCGGCAGAGGGCTCGACGGGACCTTCGGCAACCATCAGCTACTGACCGATCTTTCTCCCGTACACCAGCAGCATGTTGCCCGGCATCTGCCCGAACATGCCGTACCCGGACAGGATGAACAGACGGTCGCCGTCCACCAACACGCCGCCTACGTCGATCGCCCCGCCGTGCCCTGCGACGCCGTTGCTCGCCTGGTAAGGCAGCTTGGTCTCGATCACGCGCAGCAGCTTGCCGTTGCGCGCATCGAACGCGCGCAATTTGCCATCGAGGGCGCCGGCGTAAACGACGCCGTTGGCGACCACGGCCGCCGCGGAATGGCCATAGTAGTAGCTGCAGTCCGGCCAGGGTGATCGCTCGGCTTTCCCCTTCGCCATTTCAGCGAGGCCGACAAGCGGCGCGTCGCTCCGGTCGAAGGCGCAGCCGCGCTGCACGGGTGCGACCAGCACGCTGCCGTCATCCACCTTCAGCGCGTACACGCCGGGCTTCGGCACATAGCCGGCGATCTTGCGTTCGGGGTCCGCGATGGGGACGAACACCGTCTTGCCATCGGTCGCCATGCCGTGGTGCACGCCGCCGTTCGAGCTGCCCGAGCCGATGCGCTTGCGCCAGACGACGGCGCCGTTCCTGTCCGGATCGAGCGCGAGGACTTCGCCCGACTTCTGTCCGGCCAGCAGCAGGTCGCCTTGCTTGCGCGCGACCAGCATCACCGATGCGCCGAAGTCGAAGTCGGGACCATTCTCCACCGGGCAACTGGCGCCGCCGCTCAGGCACGCCGCATTCCACGCATCGTCGGCCAGCGCCTGGAAAACCCAGCGCATTGCGCCCGTCTTGAGGTCCAGCGCGATGATGGCGTCGCTGGTGGCGGTGGCCGGCGACGATGAATTCTGCCCGGTGCCGAAGTAGAGCGCGCCGCGCTTCGCGTCGACGGTCGGACTGTTCCAGACGACCGCGCCGCTGGGACCCCACATCTGCACGCCATCGCGATTGATCACCGTCTTGGCCGCATGCGGCGTGGTATCAAAGCGCCAGACCGCCGCGCCCGTCGTCGCGTCGAGTGCCTGGATGCCGCCGTGCGTGCGGCAGCATTCATGCGTCGGCAAACCGGCCGCAGCGACTTCGAAGGACGAGAGCGGCACGTACAGCCAACCGTCGTGATAGGTGATGGGACCGCTGATGATCGACGTCGGGAACCACTTCACGGGTTCGCGCCAGCGCAGCTTGCCGGTCGTCGCATCCACGGCATACACCGTGGCCATTTCGTCAGCGAAGAACAGCGTGCTGGTGCCGTCGGGCGTCGCGTCGAGCGTCAGTGCGGAATGCACGGGTGCATCCGTCTTGAACGACCAGCGCACGCAGCCGCTCGTGCGATCGAGCGCCAGCAGGTGCGCGCCCTTGCTGCCGAGGAACACGGTCTCGCCGGCGACGACCGGTTGCGAGCGCATGGTCGTGACCGACGGCAGCGCGATCGACCACAGCAGTTCGAGCTTGCCCGCATCCCGCCTGCCGATTCGCACGCCGGCAGCCTCGCGCGTGTTGCTGTGGCCGAAGCCCCAGTTCTCGCGCCCCGTCACCGTCACGGGAGTCTCTGCCGGACAGGCCTTCTCCGTGATCCACGCGTCACGCCTGAGGTCTTCCGCCGCGGCCAGCCACTTGGCGATGCGTACTCGCTGTTCCTGCTGCAACACCGCGGCCTGCGGCTGCATCTTGCCGAACTCCATCGCCATCAGTGTCGAAGGTGCCGGTGTCGGCGGTGACCTGGTTACGGGGCGCCCGTCCAGAATCAAGGGGGCCGCTGCCGATGCGGCGGCGCCGCGCCCCGACAGACGCACCTTGCGTTGCGCGCGATTGTCAGCCACGGCGCACCCGCCAGGCCACCGGCGCGCCGCAGCCCCGTCGCCGTTGCGGCTGCATTCACAGCAAACTCCGACAAAACCAGTTGGGGTTGGGGGGGGGGGGGGAGGCCCGGGCCGTTTCCGCGAGTCACAGGTCCGCCCTGACTGTCTCCCCGACAAGGCTCCCTGGTCATCTGAGCGCACGACCGCCCCAACGACCCCAGCTTTGCCCGGTCGCGCTGTGACGGGCAATCGACGCATTCGCCCGTCCGCCACTGCAACGGCTGGCAGAGCTGCACACTGACAACTCCGAACGACGGTAAGACCGCCTGGACGCCAATCGCCCGACCCGGGGTTAACGGCGCCTCCTGGGCCCGGGCTCGCGTGGCGGCATCCAATCGCGCAGGTTCACGACGGCGCCGTGCGGCTGCGCGGTCCCAGCGTAACGCTCGTCTGCGGTGACGAACACCCCGCCATGAATGAGCGCTGTCGCATGGTAGGCAGCGTCATAAAACGACACCGGGTAAGACGCAGTGAGTTCGAGCACTTGCGCCAGCCACCGCGACGAGACGGGTGACTCCTGCAGCCCGAATTTCACGAGCGACGACAGCCACGTGCCCGCGTGCGTCGGGAAACGACGCGCGACGGTATTGCCGACTTCGTAGAGCCACAGGCTCGGCACGATGGCGCGAACGAGGTCGTCGCGAATCGCGTTCCTCAGCAGCAGGGCCTGGTTGGCGTCGGGTTCATCGCCGGACGGTAACGCCCACTTCAGGATGACGGACGCGTCCGGCACGACCACGTTCATGGGTCAGTGTCCCTGCTCCCGATCCGCTCGAATCCACCTCGCCAGCTCAACAGCGCTTGCGGCCGGGAGCTGCGCGCGCAGGGCGTCGAGTTCATTCACGGCGTCGTGGCGTCGGCGGCGCAACACCCACGTGCGCAGTGCCTCGTTCACCGCCCGGCTGCGGGCACCCGCAGGGATCTTGCCAAGGACGCGCCAGGTGTCTTCGTCAATCATGATGTTGATGCGCTTGCCCATTGCGCCCGGTCTCCACTGGCATGCCCGTAGGTGTGTACACTATTACACACCTGCAGGGCCGGCGATCGCAAGTGGCCATTCTGCCGGTTTGAGCACGAAACTCACTTCCAGCAGGCACGGGTTTCTTCGCGCCGTGTCCGGCATACTCGCGATATGCAACTCGCCTGGCTCTCCCTCGCCATCGTCGCCACGGTCGCCTACCACGTCATCCTCAAGCTGACGCCGGCCGGCGCGAACCCGTTCCTGTCGCTGATGCTGACCTACGGGGCCGTCACGCTGCTGTTCGCGGGCGTGCTCGTGCTCACCCCCGGCGAGTTCGCCTGGCGTGAGGAAATGCGCCAGATCAACTGGACCGCGGTCGCACTGGCACTGGCGATCATCGGGCTCGACCTGGGCTTCATCCTGCTCTACCGCACGGGTTTTGAAGTGAGCCTCGGTGCCCTGGTCACGCAGACCGCGGCGGCCATGCTGCTGGTGGGCATCGGCGTGCTGGTGTTCCGCGAAAAGCTAGACCTCTCGCACGGCGTGGGCATCGTGCTGTGTCTCGCGGGGCTGTGGCTCGTGATCCGTCCAGTCGACTGCGCGGCCCAAGCGGCGCGGCTCAACAGCTGATCAGCCTTCGTTGGCCTTGCGCTCGAGCCGCGCCTGCTCGTGCGCGCGCTCCTGGCGGATGCGTCGCACCGTCCACCACACCAGCAGGCTCACCACCGTCAGCATCGCCGCCATCAGCAGCGCCAACTTCGGACCCGCCAGTCGCCAGGCCTCGCGCAGGCCGAAGATCACGCCAATCGGCGTCGAGACGAGCAGGATCGGGCGGGCGATGCGCAAGCGCTGACTGCTACTTGTCCGTCTCGACCCAGCCCGACGCGGGCATGGCATCGAAGAACATCTGGATCCGGTGCAGCAACTGGTTGCGGTCGGCCCAGGAGACCTGTTCGTCGAGCCGTTCCATGCGGTCTTCCTTGGTCGGCTCGGTCTCCAGCCCATGTACCAGCGGAGCCGGCGGCGGAGTCTTGCCGCGCTTCTCCGCCTCTTCCAGCAGCATCAGGTGCAGCCGCTCCCAATAGGGGAACGTGGGATGGGCACGACCGCGCAGCCGGTGGTGCACGAGCAACCGGCGTCCGGCGCTGCTGGTTCTGAATGACGGCATGCGATGGATCCTGTGCCGCAAGAGTAGCGTCTCGGACGCCAACTTCACAGTCGGAGCGATTCCCGCCGTGGGCGTCCGGTATGCTCGGTTCCCGACAACCCCACGGGAGCGGAACGAGCATGACGATAGCCTTCTGGTGCGTGCTGGTGGCGGGTTTCCTGCCGTATTTCGGCACGTTGACCGCCAAGATCGGCGGCGAGCGCTTCGACAACAGCAATCCCCGCGACTGGCTCAATGCGCAGTCCGGATTCCGCAAGCGGGCGAACGCGGCGCAACACAACAGCTTCGAGGCGTTCCCGTTCTTCGCGGCGGCGGTCATCATCGCCCACCTCGCCGGTGCGCCGCAGGGACGCATCGACCTGTTCGCGGTCGTGTTCATCCTGGCGCGTCTCTTCTATATAGCGTTCTACGTCGCCGACATGGCAACGCTGCGCTCGCTGGCCTGGTTCGTCGGTCTCGGCAGCGTGGTTGCGCTGTTCCTCGCGGTGGCGTGAGCCGGTCAACGCCCCCAGTAGGGCATCTGCCGGCGGCTGCGCCAGAGACCGTCGCCGACGTAGACCGCCAGCGCGGTCCAGATGAACACGAAGCCCACGCCGCGCTGCACGGTGAAGGCCTCGTGGAAGATCCACACGCCGGTCAGGAACTGCAACGTCGGGCCGATGTACTGCACCAGTCCCACGGTGGAGAGCGGAATCAGGCGCGCACCGTAGGCAAAAAGCGCGAGCGGCAACGCGGTGACCAGGCCGCTGCCGAGCAGCAGCGCGTTGACGTGCGGGGCGGAGTGGCCCAACGCACCCGTGCCCTGCGACTCCATCCACAGCAGGAAGCCCGCGGCGAACGGCGCGAGCAACAGCGTTTCGGTCGCAAGCCCGGGCACGGCTTCGACCTTGACCACCTTGCGGATCAGGCCATAGCCGCCGAAACTGGCGGCGAGCGCGAGCGCAATCCAGGGCGGCCGGCCGGCGATGACGGCGAGGTAGAGCACGCCGACCGCGGCCAGACCGACGGCGAGCTTCTGCGCCAGGTTGAGTCGCTCGCCGAGCACCAGCACGCCCAGCACCACGTTGAGCAAGGGGTTGATGAAGTAGCCGAGGCTCGCGTCGATGACGTGGCCGTGGGCGATCGACCAGACGTAGAGCAGCCAGTTGATGCTGATCAGCACGGCCGTGACCATCAGCCGGTAACGCGTGCCGGGGTTCGCGAGCGCGGTGCGCACCGCGCCGATCTCGCCGCGCCAGGCCAGCCAGCCGAACACCAGCAGGCAGCTCCAGACGATCCGGTGCGCCATGATCTCGAGCGCGGGCAGCTCGTGCAGCGGCTTCATGTAGAGCGGCAGCACGCCCCAGATCGTGAAGGCCGCGATGGCAGCTGCGAGACCGCCGCCCGGCCGCGGTGTCGCTGGCGTTTCCTGCGCTGGGTTCTGGCCGGTCATGGGGCGCGCATTGTGGCAAATCCCGCTACGATGGGCACGGCCATCGGGCTGAACCGACAACGAGGCCTGCGGCCATGGACATCGACGAATCGCTGCGCAGCGTGTTCAGGAGCGCACCGTTCATCGCACGCCTCGGCATCGAACTCGAGAACCTCGGGCCGGGATTCGGCGAGGCGAGCCTCGCCCTGCAACCCTGGCAACTGCAGCAGACGAAGCTGGTCCATGCTGGAGTGATCGCAGCGCTGAATCGCACCGCGTTGCGTCGCCCCCAGGCGGTGTGGTGGAAAATCCGGAGCGCCGTGGCGCGGGGCTCGGGGCATGCTGCTGCCATGGATCCCCGGCTCGAAACCGGCCGACTGCTACGTGAGTGGCGCACCATGCAGGTCATGGTCGGTATCTATTGCCGCGGGCACGCGCACGCGCGTGTGGCGGACGCCGGGCTATGCGCGGATTGCCAGGGGTTCCTGGACTACGCCGAGCGCCGGCTGGAGAAATGCCCGTACGGCCCGGAGAAGCCCACCTGCGCCAGGTGCCCGATCCACTGCTACAAGCCGCAACCGCGCCAGCTGGCTCGCGACATCATGCGCTATGCCGGGCCGCGCATGCTGCTGCGGCATCCGTGGCTGAGCTTCACGCATTTCATGGACAAGGCGCGGCGGGTCGAGCATCCGATGGAGGCGCGGCGCAAACAACGGGCTCCGGACTGAAGGTCTGCGTGGCGATGGTTCGGTTGCCGTCGCTGCCCGAGCGCCCGGCATCGTTGCCATCCGGATACCCGCAGGCCATCGCGTACGAGCGCTGGCGCACCGGACTCCCGATCACCTGACGGATCCTGCCCGACTGGCGCGCGTCCCTGCTGCCGCCGATCAAGGCATCGGTCAGATCCAGCGGTCGATCACAGGCTTGCAGAAGGGTTGCGTCGCCGTCCGAACCGGCAGGGTCCTGGTCAGACTGGGCGGGCACCGGCTTGCTGGCCGAATCCGAAAACAGAACACCATGTCGTGTACTATCGCCACTCATGCAGGGGCCTTTGTTGTGCGGGAAAAGGCCTGTAGTCAAGCGATTCCAGCGCGATCGAGGCCTTTGTGCTTGCTCAGCTCATGAATTATTCAGGCTGTTAGAGGACCACATGTCCCGGATATCCGGTCCTACCTTCCACCGGTGACATGTTCGTGACACTACCCGCGAAAGATACTGCCCGACAGCGCCTCGCCGAATGGTTCCTCCAATGGAGGACGCCATTGGTCCGCCATCTCGCGGCGCGTGCCAGGTTGTCACCCGCGGACGTCGATGACCTCGCGCAGGAGGTCTTTCTGCGAATGCTGCGATACGAGCGCACCGATCTTGTCGCGCATCCCCAGGCCTATCTATTCAAGATTGCCGCAAATGTCCTGGCGGAATGGTCAACCCGTGCCAGCTGGCGGAAGCCGCATGCTCAGGAGTGGCTGGCTCAGCTGACCGACGAGCGCGATCCCGCGCAGGAGTGTGCGCGCGAGGACGAGCAGCTCGAGCTCAGGCGTGCTATCGCGCTGCTGCCGCCGCGGGCTCGGGAGATTCTGCGCTTTCATTATGAAGAGGGCCTCACCCACGAAGTCATCGCGTGCAGACTGAACACCACGCGCCGGATCGTGAAGCGGGACCTGATTCGGGCCTATGCGGAGTTGCGTGGGACCCTCAGGGCCCCGGCGGCGCACACGGCGCCCGGGAGAGGCGGGCGATGAGCGCTGACATGCCGACTGTTGACGAGCGACGCCGCGCGGCGACCGAGCAGGCGGCCGCGTGGCTGGTTGCGCTGCGGATGGGCCGGCTGTCGGCTCGCGAGCGCGATGAATTCGTCAACTGGCTGCGCGAGTCGCCGTTGCATATCGCCGAAATGCTGACTGTCAGCCGGGTAGACCAGGCACTGGAAGCGTTCGACCGCTGGAACGGGATCCCGGCGGCGGAGCAGGTGACCGATAACGTCGTGTCCCTGACGAGCGAAAGGCCGCGACTCCAGCCCCGGCGCAAGCCATTCATGTGGGTGTCACGGGCGATCGCAGCCGGTCTGGCGCTCGTCGTCCTGGCGACTGGAAGCTGGCTCGCACTGCGGAAACGGGCACGGTCGTGCGAACGCAGCTCGCGGAACAGCGCCAGCTGGCCTTGACGGATGGCAGTATCGTTCACATTGCGCCCCTTACCGAGATGCGCATCCGATTCACGCGCGATCGGCGGTCCATAGAGCTGCGTAGAGGTCAGGCGCTGTTTGATGTTTCACCGGACCCGCGACGCCCCTTCGTCGTGGATGCTGGTACTGCCCTCGTGCACGCGGTGGGAACGTCGTTTGACGTCGATCGAGCGGAAGAGGTGGTGCGAGTTACGGTCATCAAGGGCCGCGTGGAGGTTGCCCACGGCGCCGGTCCGTCGGGCGCCGCCCTCCCCAAGGGCTCTACCGCAGGGGAATCAGTCCTGTTGTCCGCGAATGAGTCTGTCGTGGTCCGGCCCCGCGCGCGAATGAGCTCGGTGCTTGAGGTGAACGGCGCGGCACAGGCGGACTGGGCGAAAGGGACCCTCGTGTTTGAGGACGAGACCGTGGCGGAAGTCGTCCGGCGCTTCAATCCACACAACGTTGCGCAGATCAAGATTCTTGACCCCCGGCTTGCGGAGCGCCGCATTAGCGGGACATTCAAGGCAGCAGATCCGGAGTCTTTTGTCGCATTCATTCGTGCGACGAGTGAAGATCTTGCTCACGAGCGGCCCGTGATCCTCCTGGACCCCTCGACTTCATTGATTCCGTAGACCCGGGGACCATGCGAACCCGCCACCCAGTCTTATATGGGTTGTTGCAACTGCTCGCATGGGGGGTACTCGTGATCATGATGCTCGATGCGCCAGGCACCGCCTGTGCCGAAGTGGCCGTGACGGCGCCGGAAGTGATCCATCAGATCGACATCAAGGACGGGACACTGCGCGCCGCCCTGCTTCAGCTGGCACGGCAAACCGGTGCTCAGCTGGTGCATTGCTCCTACCCCGTATCGGATAGGCGGCGTGTGGGTCCATTGCGGGGCGGCTATACGGTGGAGCACGCCCTGACTTGCCTGCTTGAGGGTACGGGTCTCACCTACCGGTTCGCGAACGAGCGCACCGTGATAATCATCGAGGCCGCGGGCGCCGTCTCCCAAGGCGATTCGGCGTCCGAGCTCGAGCGCCATGAGCAAACCAGCCAAGCTACGAAGGGCGCCCGCAGGCACGGTTGGCTTTCGAAGCTGGCGGTCCTGTTTGCAGCCTGCGGAGCCGTGCCGGGTACCGTGTGCGGCGCAGAGAGTGAGGCGACGAGCCTCGAGGAGGTCGTGGTCACAGCGCAGAGGCGTGAGGAGCGACTGCAGGACGTGCCGATCGCGATGACGGCCATGGATTTCGAGGTACTCCGCGACCGAGGCGTCACCGATCTCGTGGGCGTGATCAAGGCGACCCCAAGCATGTCCTTCACGCCCTACCCGGCGACGGCAAACACGCTCACCCTCTACATGCGCGGCTCCGGCGTGCAGGATGCCGGGCAGATCACCATTGACACCGCCACTGGTCTCTACCAGGACGGCTTCTACATCTCGCGCGGCCAGATGGTCACGTTCGATCTCGCAGACATCGAGCGGGTGGAGGTGCTGCGAGGGCCTCAGGGTACCCTTTACGGGCGCAATACGACCGGCGGGGCGGTGAACCTCATCAGCCGGAGACCGTCCGGGGAATTCGGCTTCAGGCAGGAACTCGGCTTCGGCAACAACGGGCGTCTGCGGAGCCTCACAGTGCTGGACCTGCCGAAGTGGGACGGGTTGTCCACCAAGCTCTCCTTCCTCAAGCGCCAGCAGGACGGCTACGTCGAGAACCCCGGTCCAGGCAAGAACTTCGCGTTCGATGACCAGACGGCAGGTCGGCTCGCGCTGCACTGGGACACGGGGGCACCCGTCACGGCCGATTATTTCTACGAGCGCGGGGATCTCGATTCCACGCCTTATTACTACACCAACTCGGCCCTCGTCGGGCTCATCCCTGGCTACTCCGATCAGGGCAGGCCCGAGCGCCGGAGTTACCGGCCCATCGACCTGGCAGTGAGTCCGGGCGAGTACCAGAGCCACGGTCTTACCCTGGCCTGGAACGTGAACGACGCACTGACGCTGAAGTCGTTGACCGGCTATCGCGACCTGAGCGTGACCTACAACCAGGACTACGCCGAGGCCTTCTTCGTCGGCTTCCGCAGCCTCGACGACATCCGGTCGCATCAGTTTTCCCAGGAACTGCAGGCGGTGGGCAGCGCGCTCGACGGGCGTATCGAGTACGTTGGCGGACTCTACTACTTCGACGAAAGCGGGCGGCATTTCCAGAACATCGAGATCACGAATGCGCTTCCGGGATCCGCCCCCTTGCTGCTGAACAAGGACCGCTGGGTTAATGCAGAGTCGGAATCCCAGGCGGCCTTCGCGCAGCTCACGTGGACTCCACCGATCGTCGACGATCGGCTCGGCCTGACCTTCGGCGGCCGTTACACCAAGGACCAGCGCTCTGCATCCCGCAGGCTCCTGACGACATACTTCGGCTACCCGATCGCCGAGGAGCCCGCGCCCGGACTCGTTACCTCAAACGATCTGAGCTCGAGTCGCTTCAGCCCGTCCTTCACGGCGAATTTCGCGTGGACGGACGATGTGAACACCTATCTGCGCATCGCCACCGGCTACAAGGCCGGCGGCTCGAGCGAATCGGTGGATGTCGGGCAGTTCGGCATTACCTTCGATCCCGAGGACGTCACGCTGTACGAGCTGGGGCTCAAGTCCTATCTATTCGACAGGCGTATGCGCCTGAACGCGGCGGCGTTCAGCAGCAAGTTCAAAGACATGCAGCTGTTCTTCAACACCAATCCCGGAGATATGTCGGTGGTGTTGGGACTGAACGCCGGCAAGGCGACCATCAACGGCTTCGAACTGGACGGATTCTGGCAGCCAACCGATACACTGAGCTTCTCGCTCAATTACACCTGGCTCGACGCGAAATACGACGAGGTGCTGGCGCCCGCCGGCACGATCCTGGATCCAGCGATCAACCCCGCTTCACCCTACCAGGTGGGGGAGAACGTCAAGCAGCTGTTCTCGAACGGCTACGCGCCGGAGAACACGCTCAATCTAGGTACGAGCTGGACCTTCCTTAGGCGCGATCGCAGCGATTTCACTGCCATCCTCAACTATCGCTGGGAGGACAGCACCTTTCACAACACGGCCGCCGGGCCGGCCGTTCCGAACCGCGAAGCCGTCCTGCGGCCGTCGTACGGCTTGCTGGACGGGCGCCTCTCCTGGAGAGCGGAACTGGAGGAGGCGGGCCAGCTGCGGCTGGATCTGTGGGCCAATAACCTGACCGACGAAAAATGGCCACTGTACGTGATCGCCTCAGGTGCCCCGATCGACGTACTCGATCCACTGACGGGTGCGGTCACTCCGGCCGGCTTCAGTACCGTGCCGAAGGCTTGGGCGGAGCGCCGCACTTACGGCGTGAACCTGGTATACGAGTTTTGAGCATGGCAGCGCGGTGCCACAGGGCATCGCGCTGCTGCTGACGGCTGCCGGCCTGACCCATGATCCACTATCGCGAGATCGCCTCGGGCCTGCAGGTACCGGAAGGGCCGATCGCACTCGCCGACGGCCGCGTACTGGTCGTCGAGATACTTGCCGGCTGCCTGACGAGCATCGATCCGGATGGCTCGAAGCGGCGCATCGCAGAGGTCGGCGGCGGACCGAATGGCGCCGCCATTGGCCCGGACGGCTGCTGCTATCTCTGTAACAACGGCGGCTCCGCCTGGATCGATCGCGACGGGGTGCGCATGCCGATTGCGGAGGCCCCGCCCGACGCACAGTCGGGGTCCATCCAGCGCGTCGACCTGGACAGCGGTCGGGTCGATGTCCTGTACACTGCAGTCGACGGCCACGCGTTGCGCGCACCGAACGATCTCGTCTTTGATTCCCACGGCGGCTTCTGGTTCACCGATTACGGTAAGGTCTATGAGCGCTCGCGCGACCGCGGCGCCGTGTGCTACGCGCGTGCCGATGGAAGCCGGATCGAGGAAGTCATCGCTCCGCTCGACAGCCCGAACGGAATCGGCCTGTCGGCTGACGGGGCCTCGCTCTACGTGGCGGAAACCTACACTGGACAGATCCTGCATTTTCCGATCGAGAGCCCAGGCAGGATCCGCAGGACTGCGGATACCCCCGCAGCAGCAGCCGGAATGGTCATCGGACGGGCCGGTGCCTCGCGCTACCCCGACAGCATGGCCATCGACAGCGCAGGCTACGTATGCGTCGCGACCGCAGGGCTCGGCGGCATTCTGGTGCTCGCCCCGGACGGCTCTTCAAGCGAGCAGTTGGCATTGCCCGATCCACTCACTTCCAACATCTGCTTCGGCGGTCCTGGGTTGCGAACCGCTTACGTTACGTTCGGGCTGTCCGGACGCGTCGTCGCTTTTGAATGGCCGCGCCCTGGCCTGCCACTGGAATTCTCGCGGTAGCGGGCACATCTCCGTCGCCGCGGCCGTTGTGCCGCGGAAGTCACGCAAGTCGAGTACCGAGTTGGTCCACAACATCATGGTCGAGTGCGACCTGATGGCTGCCATGCGCGACGGCGCGCGGCCGGCGGGAATGGCTGTCGCATCCATCGTACGACGCATTCTGCGGAAGGAGTTCCTGATTCCGTCACCGCCCAACCTGCCCGTGGGCGGGCAAGCCGGGGGCCAAGGCAGCTGAAGACGCCAATGGAGGGGACCAACCGTCCGGTTCGTGCCGTCTTACTCCCGACCGGCTGGAGCCCGCAGGACGCCGGCGTGATGGCGGGACGGAGTGGAATGCCCACTGAAATTTCGCGGAGGTTCTGGCGTGCTGCTTGAGAACAAGGTCATCGTCGTCTCTGGCATCGGTCCGGGCCTCGGCGTGAAGCTCGCGGTCGAGGCGGCGCGCGAAGGAGCGCGGGGAGTCGTCGCGCTGGCCCGCACGGTCGAAAGCCTCGAGGATGCCGAGCGTCGCGTACGTGAGCTGGGCACCGCCTGCAGGGTGTTGAAGATCCCTACCGACATCACCGACGCAGCGCAGTGCCGGCGCGCAGCGGAGCTGGCCGTGGCGGCATTCGGCCGCATTGACGGACTGGTAAACAGTGCTTTCTCTTACGGCAACGTCGAATCGGTCGAACAGGCGGATTTCGAGGTCTGGAAGCAGGTCTACGACACCAACGTGATCGGCTCGATGCAGATGACGCTCGCGGTAGTGCCG
Organism: Pseudomonadota bacterium; assembly: GCA_016705325.1. Lineage (GTDB taxonomy): Bacteria > Pseudomonadota > Gammaproteobacteria > Steroidobacterales > Steroidobacteraceae > RPQJ01. The sequence continues at coordinate 18,179 of JADIYJ010000013.1, forward strand.
CAGATGAAGGCCCAAGGCGGGGGCGCCATCGTCATGATCAACACCCAGGCTACGGTCAAGCCCAGCAGGGGCCACGCGGCCTACGCCGCCTCCAAGGGCGGGTTGCTCGTTGCAGCGAAGTACCTGGCCACCGAACTCGGCCCCTGCAACATCCGGGTCAATACCGCCCGCATGGGCTGGATGTGGGGAGTACCGGTCCAGCGCGCCATCCCGCTGATGGCTCAGGTACAGGGGAAGACCGAGCAACAGGTGCTCGAAGAATCAGCGTCGACCAAGGCGCTCCGACGCATCGTCTCCGACGATGAGTGCGCCCGTGCAGCCCTGTTCCTGCTCTCGGACTACGCGTCGGCCGTCACCGGCGCCATTCTGGACGCCAACGGCGGCGAGACGATGCCCTGACGGGCCTCGCGCCGGAATCCGATCGAAAATGACATGTCATGTCTGAAGCGGGAAATGGCCGCCATCCGGCATCACCCGGCCAGTCGAATGCCCTGGTGAGAAGACATGCCAGCAAGGTTCACCCCTTGAGGGAGCATCTCTTCATGCCGCGGACCCATGAGCTTCGTCAGTCCCGGGCTGCTTCCTCAGGGGAAGTCATTGCGCTCTCTGTCATCGACTCGAGCCTGAGATGAGAAATCCGCCATCCGTCCCGCGTCCTGACGGCCTTGATCGCATAAGCGCCCACGAAATTACCGGGCCAGCCATGCAGGACGAAGCGCAGGTCGGCGACATCGCCATGAACCTCGGCAATGGGGCTCGACAGAAAATGATGCGGGACCGCGTGGCCTGGCCTGCCTGGCGGGCGCAACTGGTTGTCATGCAACCACGTATAGATCGCCTCGAGACCCCGGAGTTGCTCGTTGAGGAATATTGACTCCTTATCCGCTGAAACATACTCGGCAACCGCATCGCCCGAAAACACTTGCGCCAGCATTGCGCGATCGACCCCTGAATCCAGAGCCCACGAATACCTGCTCATGAGCTCCAGTACATCGAGTCGGTCCGCCACGACAGACGCTGGGCACTGCGGCTGCGCCGGCTCGGCGCTCGTGCCGGGAGCCAGCGCCAGCACCGCACTGCCGATTGCCGGCAGCAACGACCATTTTGTGTCTAAACCCATGAGACGGCTTTCCAGCGTGACCACGCTCCGGCTGCAATACTGTGCGGGCGTGATAGAGCTGCGCCCGCGGCAATCGACCTCCGTCGGAGCATACCTCTTTCATGCGGTCGCGGAGGAGGGCCTGAACCGTGCGCGAAGGACGCAGTCGGCGGCCTCGCTGACGGTGGGGCGATCGGGGGGGCATCGAGTGATGCGTGGAGGGCCAGACAATGGATGAACACGAGTCGCTGGAGCGGATCCTCGACGGCAGGACCTGGGACGACTTCTGCGACAGCCTGAAGGACGCGCGGACGGCTCTGTTTCGCGAGAGCTCACCTGCCAATGCCTTCGATCGGGCCGAAGGCTACCGTCATCTCTCGCGCCTGTTGCGCGTGGCGCTCGAGCGTTTCGTCGAGCACGCCGATCCCGAGCATCCGCGCTTCTACCAGATGGCGCGAGCCGATGCGAAACTCGGTGCGGACAACCCCGACTGCTGCTACCGGAACTGCGCGCTCGACGGGCGGCGCGAGTACCGCATTCGCGGCCGGCGCGGGACCTCGACCTATCTCGGCATCGGCACCTACTACGGTCACTACGGTGAGCGCGGACCTTCCGGCTGCAGCGGCTACATGGATTCGGCAGATCTCGCGCTTGATTCCGATGGCCGCTTCGAAATCGTACTCTCGGAGCAGCCGCATCCGGGAAACTGGATCCCCATGGAGCCGCAGACCTCGAGCCTGATCGTGCGCGAGTTCTTCCTCGACCGAGCGATCGAAGTTCCGGCGGAACTCGACGTCGAATGTCTCGGGGTCACCGGACCGCCCGCGCCGCTTGACCCCGCCAGCCTCGACCGCGCCCTTGCCACGACCGCGGCATTCGTGAAGGGTTCAGTTGACCTCTTCACCGGCTGGGCTGAAGGCTTCTCGAAACGCCCGAACGAGCTGCACGCCCCGCCGGACTCGCTCCGGGCGCCCGCGCACAAGGCGGCGAACCAGGTCTTCTACCACGGCTACTGGACGCTCGCGCCGGACGAAGCGCTCCTGATCACGGCGAAACCCCCGGTCTGCCGCTACTGGAACTTCCAGCTCAACAACTACTGGCTCGAGTCCCTCGACTACCGCTACCACCCGATCACCGTGAACAAGCGCAGCGCCCGCCTCGAGCCCGACGGCTCCTTTCGCATCGTCGTCTCGACCCGAGATCCCGGCTTCGGCAACTGGATGGACACCGCCGGCCACGCACACGGCACCATGGGGCTGCGCTGGAACATGGCGATCGACCCGCCGCAGCCCGTCTGTCGGGTCATGAGCTTCGATGACCTCGTGGCGGGCCGGCCATGACTGTGCACCCTTCAAGCGGCCGGTCAGAGTCGGTGACGCACCTGCCCGACACTCGGCTCGACGGGCATCGCTGCTCGCCGAGGCGCGCGAGCGCGCGGGCCTTTCAGACTTTGGCGACGGGTCGTTCCGTGCCCCCCTCGCGAAGCTCCTCGAGGCGATCGAGGGCGAGGCACGCCTCACGGCCGTCGGTCGCGCAGTCCAGCGGACCCGAATCGTCGGGCTGCTTTCGGCGCGGCTGCAGATGCAGGCGTGGCTCGCCCGGCATCCCGAGATCGAGGACGAGCAGGTCGACGTGCGCTTCGTCGTCGTGGGCTTCCCGCGGACCGGGACGACGCTGCTCCAGCGCATCCTCGCGCAGGATTCGCGCTCATCGTGGCTCGCCTGGTGGGAGTGCCGCCATCCGGTGCCTCTTCCGGGCTGGCAGGTGGAGGAGAGCCGGCGGCAACGCGATCCTCGCGTCGCCAAGGCCGAGGCCGAGGTGGCGGCGATGATTGCCGGTAACCCTGCGCTGGCAGCGGTCCATCCTCTGGATGCGCTCGCCCCCGACGAGGACGTGATGCTGCTCGAGCACGCGTTTCAGTCCTCGCCGCCTGCGGGCTCGATGAATGTCCCCAGCTATCTACGCTGGCACCTTGCCCAGGACGGTCGCACCGCCTACGCCGATCACGCGCGCTTCCTGCGTTTCCTTCAGTGGCAGAAACGCATGCGCGGCGAGCCGGTGGGCCCGTTCGTGCTCAAGGCGCCGCACCACATGGTCCACCTCGACCGGCTTCTGGAGCGCTACCCTGGCGCAACGATCGTGTACACGCACCGCGATCCGCTCGACACGCTCCCCTCGCTTGCGAGTATGGCCTTGCAACTGCGTCGCCTCACGTGCGACACGGTCCATCCCGCCGAGTGTGCCGACTACGCGCTCACGACAGCGCGCTGCCGCCTCGCGCGGACCGAGGGCGTACGGCGCGCAACTGGCGGGAGACGCTTCGTCGACGTCTGGTTCAGTGACATGGCGAACGATGCGCTCGCGGTCGTCGAGCGGATCTACGGCGCGATCGGCCTCGATCTGCCGGCGGGCGTCCGCGCCGGAATGGCGCGCTATATAGCGGAGAATGGCCGCGAAAGACGACCACCCCACGGCTACACTCTCGAACAGTTCGGCCTCGATGCCGATGCGATATGCAGTGAGTTCGCATCCTATCGGGAAACACATGTAGTCCCTCACCAGCGCGGCGGCTGAGCGGTCCCGCGGCGATGCTGCACGTCGCGTTGCAGGCGTTCCATCGCGCACCGCCGCCGTTCCCGCTGCTGCACGCCGACTGTACCGGCTCAAGATCGGCAACAAGTGCGGATTCCGGGCCAATGTGACCGCTGATTCCGCTTGAACGTGACCGGTCGTTCCGACCGAACCTGACCGCTCATTCTGACTGAAGGTGACCGATTGTCGGCGCTGGCCGGAATCGTCGGTCAGGTTCGAGCGGAGTGATCACAGGTCTGTGCTGGAACTTGCATTTTGCTGGCTAAGCTGCCCGATTTTCGCCGAGGGAGCCGATGCCAGCCAAACGGAGTGCCACGCGCAAGATCAAAGAAGTTCTGCGTCGCAAGTATGAGGGTAAGCGTCATCCGGAGCTTTCAATTACCCACATCTTTTCGATGCATATCGGTGAGCTGCAGATATTTCCTGCAAGCGTTCCTCGAAGTTGAGATGAGGGCGTTCCGTGTGCATCTGAGGCACGGTGGCGCATGCCGAACGAGACTGTTCGCGGGCATCGACGGCGTCGCGTCGTTGACGAGAACGCGTCGGTTGATTGGGTCGATCGCGAGGTCGACGGATGCGAGTCCAGGGACGACCGTCTCGGCAAGCGCTTCCGATCGCTGCTTGAACACCTGTCGTCGCAGCCGGGCGGCAGCATTCCGCTGGTGTGTCAGGATTGGGCGAACACCAAGGCAGCGTACCGGTTTCTCGACAACGACCGGATCATCGAGGCAGAGATTCTCGCTGGCCATTTTCAGGCGGCGCGCGATCGTGCATCGGGTAGCAGCGGGCCGCTCCTCGTGATGCACGACACGACGGAGTTTTCCTACAGGCGCGAAGACATCACGGCAGTGGGCAAGACGCGCATCGGGGTCGCCGGCGCCGATGCGCAGGGCCGGCCACGGCAATACACCGCCTGCGGCATTCTGATGCACTCGAGCCGCGCCGTGACGACCGAGGGGTTGCCGCTCGGGCTCACCGCGATCAAGTTCTGGTCGCGCGAGAAGTTCAAGGGCGCAAATGCGCTGAAGAAGATCAACCCGGCTCGCGTGCCGATCGAAGAGAAGGAGAGCATTCGTTGGCTCGACAACCTGCGGCAATCGACCGCTCTGCTTGATGATCCGGCGCGCTGCGTGCACATCGGCGATCGGGAAAGCGACATCCACGGGCTGTTCTGCCTGGCTCAGGAGATCGGCACGCATTTCGTGCTGCGCACCTGCGCAGTTCGCCTGGCGGGTGATGGCGATCACACGATCGCCGACGAGATGGCCGACGAACGTTGTCAAGGGCTGTATCGCGTCGAGGTTCACGATCGACGGGGCAATGCCTCAACCGCCGTCGTGGAACTGCGCCACCGCCGTATTCGGATTCGACCGCCGATCGGCAAGCAGAACCGCCACCCCGACCTGCAACTGACGGAACTGCACGCAACTGAACGTGGCCGACCGCAGGATCGAGACCCGATCGACTGGAAGCCTCTCACCGATCTGCCGATCACCTCGCGGGTGGAGGCCATTGAGAAGCTCCAGTGGTATGCGATGCGCTGGAAGATCGAGACGTTTCACAAGATCCTCAAGTCCGGATGTCGCGCCGAGCAGTCGAAGCTGCGCACTGCCGGGCGGCTCGTGAACCTGCTGGCCATCTTCTGCATCCTCGGCTGGCGCATCTTCTGGCTCTCAATGCTGCATCGCTCGACGCTCAAAGCCAAACCGACGCTGGCGTTCACACCGCTCGAGGTCTTGCTGCTACAACGCCTCGACGCACGACGATCCGGCCCATCGCGGGCTTCTCCGCCCCTGCAGTCGTCGCTGCTGCAGCTCGCCTGTCTTGGCGGCTACCTGAATCGCGCAACCGACGGTCCGCCCGGTAACACCGTACTCTGGCGCGGCATGACGCGCCTCGCCGACATCGCAATCGGCTTCGATCTGGCAACAGAAGATGTGGGTAATTGAAAGCTCTGCGCGACGCTCACGGAGCGCATGCCTGAGTCAAAGGATCAGCTTGGCCTGGTACTGCGAGCGGCACAGTTCGCGGCTCACAAGCACAGGGGCCAGCGGCGGAAAGATGTGAAGGGGACTCCCTGCATCAACCACCCGATCAACCTGGCCGAGGTGCTGCACACGGACGGGGCGTGAACGATCCGGTTGTCATCGCCGCCGCGCTGCTGCACGACACGTTCGAGGACACCCGGACGGCCTACGACGAAGTGCGGAGCATGTTCGGCACACAGGTGGCGGACGTCGTGATCGAAGTGACCGACGTGAAGTTTCTGGCCACGGATTCACGCAAGCGTGTGCAGGTCGCCAGGGCAGGGCGTGCCAGCGAGCGGGCGCGGCTGGTGAGGCTCGCAGACAAGATCTGCAATCTGTGCGACATCCTCGCGAGTCCACCGGCCGGACGGTCCTCGGCCAGGCAGCAGAAATACTTTGACTGGGCGAAGGAAGTGGTCGACCAGGCGCGCGGGGTCAACTCGAACCTCGAGCGCAAAATGCAGCTTCTGGGCCCGCGCGGTAGAATAGGCGTAGACAGGACATTTCGATCGCGATACGTGGTTTCAGTTTACGGAGGTAATGCCATGAAGCGTCTACTTGCAGTGTTGATGAGTGTCGCCGTGAGTGGCTTGATGCTTGGTTCTCCCGCACGCGCGGCTGACGAAACGGCTGATTGTGCGGCAACGATCAAGTTGTTCCAGGGCGCCGGCGAAAGCGCCAGCTTCTTCAAGAAAAGTTACGGCTATGCCGTGTTCCCGACGATCGGCAAGGCCGGTCTCGGCGTCGGCGGAGCCCACGGCTCGGGCTGCGTCTTTGCGCAGGGCAAGCAGGTGGGTACTGCCAAGATGAATCAATTGAGTTTCGGCTGGCAGGCGGGCGCGCAGGGTTACAGCCTGCTGGTCTTTTTCGAGGATGAGCGGTCTTTCAAGGAGTTCACGTCGGGCAATTTCGAGTTCGGCGCGAAAGCCAGTGCCGTCGCCATCACTGCGGGAGCGTCCGCCGGCGCAAGCACGGGCGGTACGTCCTCAGGTGCGAGTGCCAGCAAGAAGGACGCGACGACACAGTCCCGCACCGGCTATGAGAAAGGCATGGCCTCCTTCTCGATCATCAAAGGCGGCCTGATGTACGAGGCTGCGCTGGGCGGCGCCAAGTTCAAGTTCAAGCCGCTCTGACGGGTTCGTATTGGAGCGCCGTCGCAGGTCCCCGGGACCTTAGGGCCGCAACGCAGCGGCGGCGCTCCGTCCGGTGGCATGGTTCGGCCACCGATCGTGAATTTCCGTCCAGGAGGGTCAGCGCTCCGCGCCACCGATGATTCGATGGATCGCCGCGTCCACCGGCTCAGTACGCAACGCGCAGAACCGTCAGAGCTGTTCCCGGCTCAGGATCGTCATCATCTTGCTGTCCGGGCTGGCGTAGAGACCCCACTTGCTGTGCTCGATGTAGAGGTCGAGTATGGCCCCCTTCTTCAGGTCGCCGAACTTCGTGTCCTTGCCGTCCACCCGGGCCAGCGCATCTGCCGTCGGGACAAATTTCACCTTGGAGATCGCCTTGCCGTCGCGATTGATCATGTGCACGGTGACGCCATCCTTGTCGACCGCCACTACGTCGGCTCGATAGTGGACGTAAATGCCGCCGTTCTTTTCCTTCACGTCCAGGCAGGCCGCCTGCGCATTCGGGAACTTGGCAAGGACGTCCGCGCTGAAGTTCACTTTGTCGCAGCCTTGGCGGTCGGCCGCCAATGCCAGCGCCGGCATCGCCAGCAGTGCGAAGCAAGCGACTCCCCAATGGCTCTTCATTTGATTGCTCCTATGGTGTCAGGGCCGCGGCCACGTGCTGAAAGTCACCCCGGGATTCCCCGGAGTCGCGCCACGATGCGGTCGCTGTGTTTCCGTTCAAAACACTTCGCGCAAGGAAATCTACACCCGCGATAGGACGGGAACATTTGATTAAGTGCCAAGGTCGCTAGTGATAAACCGAAGTCCCGGGTCAGGTCACCTGCTTATGGGCACGCGCCTGGCAAGCGCCATATCCTCATCCGTCGCTTCCTCAGTGGAGAATGGCCAACCATGACACGCGTAACTGCGTTCCTGTCGAAGGCGCTGGTGCGAGGACTGCTCATCGTCGTACCGGTCTACTTCGCGGTCTTGCTGCTGCTCAAGGGAATGAAGTCGGTTGGCAATCTGGTGCGCCCATTCGCCCAGATTCTTCCGGACTGGCTTCCCGCCGAGCAGTTACTGTCGCTGCTCCTCGTGCTCGCGATCTGCATCGTCATTGGTGCTTCCGTCGGCACCGGCCTGGGGCAACGGCTCCGGGCCTGGCTCGAGTCGAGCGTCTTTGAGCGAATTCCAGGGTATGCGCTCTTCCGCAGTCTCACGCAGCAAGTGGCGGGGCATAGCCGTGAAAGCACCTGGAAGGCTGCGCTGTTCCAGAGCGACGAGGGTCTTGCCCCGGCCTTCATCATCGAAGAACTCGCGGACGGGCGCTACACGGTCTTCGTGCCGTCGATCCCCACGCCATTTGCGGGTGCCGTCTACGTTCTCGACCGGCAGCGGGTGCACCCGCTGGACGTGCCGTTTACCGATGCGGTCCGGGTCGTTTCACGCTGGGGCTCGGGTGCGAAAGACCTGGTTGCGGCCATGGAGAATCGCGGCAAGCCTGTCGAGCGGGGAGGGTGAAAGCCTCACGCCCCGGCAGGCTGCGCTGGTGAGCGCCCGCGATCCCGGCGATTACTCGCCGGGCGGCTTGGTCTCGGCTGGAGTCTCCGTCTTCTCGTCGTCGTCGCCGCGGCCTTCCTGCTTGGTGTCGCGCTTGTCCTGTCGGCACTCGGGACGACTCTTCTCGTCGCCGGCCTTGCAGGCAGCCTTCTCTTCGCGGCCTTCGTCGCGGTTGTCGCGCCGGTCACCACGTCGCTCCATCCCCTGGGTTTGCGCGTACGCGTTCGTCGTCATCACCACGCCAGCGGTGGCGAGCAACGCAAGTGCGCTGAAGATCAGTCGTTCCGGTCTCATGTTCTATCCCTCACCTTGCTTTGGTCATCGATCGCGACCCGCATCGCGGGTTGTCCGGCGTCCGGCAGCCGTTGCAGCCGCCGTGCAGTCGAGCTTGATCTTACGCCCGTCTGCGCGTCTAGCAATCGATCAGTTCGGCGAACGTCTTCAAGTCCACGTTGCCGCCGCTGACGACGCAGACGATGGGGCCATTGCCGGCCTTGCCGCTCAGCGCCGCCGCCAACGCCACGGCGCCTGCTCCCTCCGCGATCACCCGCGCCTTCTCGGCGATCAAGCGCATGGCCTGGCGCGTGTCCTCGAGCGAGACGACGATGTCGCCATCCACGACCGGCTGCATGCGTTGCCACATTCGCGGGATGACGCTGCGCCCGCCGGCGCCGTCGACGAACGAGCGTTGCCACCTGGTGAATTCCTGCGCCCGGCCGGCCGCCAGCGACAGCGACAACGGCGCCGCGGTCTCGGGCTCCGCGCCCAGCACTTTGACGTGCGGCGCTTTCGCCCTGAGCGCGCTGCCGAGGCCGGTGAGCAAGCCGCCGCCGCCAATGGCGCAGATCACGCTGCGGACGTCCGGGCAGTCGTCCAGGATCTCCAGCGCCATGCTGCCGTGGCCGGCAATGAAGTCGTGATCGTCGAAGGGATGCACCAGGGTCCCGTCCATGCCCGGGAAGGCGTGCTCCTCGAGCGCGCGCCAGCACAGGTCGAACGGCGTCAGCAGCAACTCGGCGCCGAGAGCCCGCATGCGATCAATCTTGGTCTGCGGTGCGGTATCGATCACGACGATCCTGCAGGGCACGCCCGCCGCCCGCGCCGCGTACGCCACGCCCTGGCCGGCATTGCCCGCGCTGATCGTCCAGACGCCGCGCTTTCTGTCTGCTTCGCTCAGCATCGCCACGGCATTGGCCGCGCCACGGATCTTGTAGGAGTTGGTCGGCTGCAGGTTTTCGAGCTTGAGGCGGATGTCCGGCCCGCCCGGCCCCAGGTCGAGCTTCACCAGCGGTGTGCGCAGCACCGTGCCGGCGATGCGCGTCTGTGCGGCTTCGATTTCAGCAAGCGTGATCGGCCGGATGGGTGCAAGCGTCATGGGCGGTACTCGCGCTGCTTCAGCACTGTTCGGACTGTTCAAGCACTACTTGATGAGGATTACCGAGGCGTCGTGCCGGCGCGCGGCCCGCGCGAAGTCGCGATCGGCTGTGAGCATGGGAATTCCTGCGGACAGAGCGACTGCGAGGTGCAATGCGTCCAACGTGCTCAACGCGCTCGCCATTGAGCCGATCAGGTCTCGTGCGCGAAGGAAGTGTTCCGTGCCGAGCGGCAGGCGACGAAAGTAGCCTTCGGCAACGTGTTGACCGAACAGGCGAAGTACATCGCTTGCTTCGCGTTCGCCCAGGTCCCGCAGGCGTCGCTTACGCGCGACCAGCGAGGCAAACTCGACTTCCGTCAGTGGACTGATGCAGGGGTCCCTTAGCTTGAGCAAGGCGGACTCGGCCGCGCTGCTGAGCGGTTCGGGGCAGTAGTAGGCACCGAGCACACTGGTGTCAACGTACGTCGAGTCAGCGGGCATTGCGCTCTTCACGAACGAGCTGGACGGCCGGTGTGCCGTCGCGGCCGAGCGAGCGACGGAACTCCATGAGCGTCGGCAGGGCCTTGGGTGCACGGGGTGCGCCGACGAGCCGTGCGACCGCCCTGCCCTGGCGGGTGATGACGATCTCTTCTCCAGCTTCGGCGAGGCGCACCAGTTCGGGGAGAGCTTCGCGGGCCTGCTTGATGCCGAAATGCTTCATGCTGATGTCCGTTGGTGTACACCATAAGTGTACGCTGCTTTGAATCGGGTCAGGCTGCGGCATGAGTGTGAACAGGCGTCGACGATCGAGCAGTTGCCGGCGTCAAAAGGCAGCCGTTGGAATGGCGCGTAAGTGGCAATCCTGGCTATCGTTCCTGCCGTTCGGATGTGTCGAATCCGCGCAGGCTCGCAAACTCCTCGAGCGCCGCGCGTTCGGTGCGCAGCGTGTTGATCGGGTGCGCGGGATCGGCGTGGCCGAGCGCCATGCCCGCGAACAGTATCAGGCTGGCCGGCACCTCGAGGAACCTGCCGACGGTGCCCGGCACCAGCGACCAGATTTCCTGTGCGCAGGTGTGCAGGCCGTGCTCGCGCGCGAGCAGCATCACCGTCTGCATGTACATGCCGACGTCGGACCACTGCGGCGGGCCGAGGCCGCGGTCGAGATAGAAGAACAGCCCCACGGGCGCGCCGAAGAAATCGTAATTGCGTGCCAGCTGCAGCAGCCGCGCCATCTTGTCCTCGCGCGGAATGCCGAGAGTCGCGTACAGGTCCTCGCCGGCCTTGAAGCGGCGCGTGCGATAGGGCTCGCCCAGGCCCGGCGGATAGATGTCGTACTCGTGCGTGCCGTCGCCGCGCGGGTTGGTGGTGATCTGCACGCGCACCCGTGCCTTCAGCTCGGCGAGCGGCTCACCGGCGAGCGCATACACGCACCACGGTTGCAGGTTGCCGCCGGACGGCGTGTGCCGCGCGGCGTCGAGGATCTCGCGCACGGTTGCGCCCGGCACCGGCGTTTGCAGGAAGGCACGGCAGCTCCTGCGGCTTGCGACGGCTTCACTTAGGTTCACTGGCGTTCCTCCGGGCGGCAGGCGATTCTGCCAGAAGCCGGTGGTGACGGCTTGACCGTGTCGCGGCGGCGGCTGTTTTTCGCTACGCTGCGCGCGCGTTGACCGAGGTACGCATGCAGGACCTGAAGCAGTTCGTTGTCGACATCCCGGACTTCCCGCAGCCGGGCATCCTGTTCCGCGACATCAGCCCGCTGTTGCGCCGGCATTTTGCGGCCACGATCGCGTCGATCGAGCGCCTGTTCAGCGAGCCGGAGTGGGACGCCGTCGACGCCGTCGCCGGCATCGAGTCGCGCGGGTTCATCCTCGCGTCGGCCCTGGCCGAGCGCCGGGGCAAGGGTTTCGTGCCCATCCGCAAGAAGGGCAAGCTGCCGCCGCCCGTCGTCGACATCGCCTACGACCTCGAGTACGGCACCGGCGTGCTCGAGATGCAGGCCGGGCAGGGCCGCTTGCTGCTGGTGGATGACGTGCTCGCCACGGGCGGCACGCTGGCCGCTTCCATGGTGCTCAGCCGGCAGGCGGGATACGTCGTGCAGGGCATCGGCGTGCTGATCGACATCGGCATCGCCCCCGGCTTTCGTTGCGAGGACCACGTGCCCCGCATCGTCCTGCAGTACGGCTGAGGTCGCCGCATGAGCGAGCCCGGCATGCCGCAGGCTCCCCGTCGCGCTGCGCTCACCTTCATCTTCGTCACCGTCGTGCTCGACATGCTGGCGCTCGGCATGGTCGTGCCGGTGCTGCCGCACCTGATCGAGGATTTCCTCGGCGGCGACATTCCGCGCGCCGCGCAGCTGGTCGGCTTCTTCAGCACGGTGTGGGCCGTGATGCAGTTCTTCTCGATGCCGGTGATGGGCGCGCTGTCGGACCGGTTCGGGCGCCGACCGGTGATCCTGCTGTCCAACTTTGGACTGGGGCTCGACTACGTGCTGATGGCGCTGGCACCGACGCTGTCATGGCTGTTCGTCGGCCGGCTGATCTCCGGCGTGACGGCCGCCAGCGTCAGCACCTCGATGGCCTACGTGGCCGACGTCACGCCGCCCGAGCGCCGGGCGCAGAGTTTCGGTTTCGTCGGTGTCGCCTTCGGCGTCGGTTTCGTGCTCGGCCCTGCCATCGGCGGCCTGCTCGGATCGGTCGATCCGCGCCTGCCGTTCTGGGCAGCGGCCTGCGCGAGCCTGCTCAACGCCGCGTACGGATTCTTCATCCTGCCCGAATCGCTGGCGCCCGATAGACGCCGCGCGTTCGAGTGGCGGCGCGCCAACCCGCTCGGCTCGTTGCGCTTCCTGCGCGCACACCACGAAGTGTTCGCCCTCGCCGGCGCAGCGTTCCTGAGCAGCCTGACGCACGCAGTGCTGCCGGCCGTCTTCGTCCTCTATGCCGCCTACCGCTACGGCTGGGACGAGAAGGCGGTCGGGCTGGCGCTGGCGGGGGTCGGGACTGCCTCGGCCTTGGTGCAGGGAGCGCTGGTGGGGCCGCTGGTGCGTCGCTTCGGTGAACGTCGGGTCATGATCGGCGGCCTGCTCGCCGGCACGGCGGGGTTCATGCTGTACGCTTTCGCTCCCACCGGCCTGTGGTTCGTCGCTGCCATTCCGATCGTCGGGCTGTGGGGTCTCGCGGGACCGACGTCGCAGGGCATCATGACGCGTGCGGTCGGCGCGTCGGCCCAGGGTGAACTGCAGGGTGCGATGGGAAGCCTCGCTGGCATCGCTACTGTGATCGGTCCGACGCTCTTCGCGACCGTCTTCGCCTGGTCCATCCGCCACGGTGCGTCGTGGCATGTGCCGGGTCTGGCCTACGCGCTGGCGGGCCTGCTGCTCTGTGTCGCCGCGATCATCGCCGCGCGAGCCACGCGTCCGCAGGCCACGCCATGAGCGCGCAGTTCGTCGTGCCGGAGGCGTTCCGGGCCGGCATCGTCGACAAGCTCGAGCGACTCGCAAGCCGTCCGCGCTTGCCGGACACGCCGGCGGCTGCTGCAATCGCGGCGAGCCTCGACTACGTCTGGGCCTGCAGCGCGTTTGCCGCGGACGCCTGCCTGCGGGATGCCGGGTTGCTCGACTGGCTCGCGACTGAAGGCCGCTTGCTCGAGCCCGTCGACGCCGCGTGGTATGCACAGACGGCCGACGCGGCCACGCGGCCGGGCGGCAACGACGACGCGACGTTCATGTCGGCGTTGCGCAACTTCCGCCGACGTCAGCTCGTGCGCATCGCGTGGCGCGATCTGGCGGGGTACGCAGCGATCGAACAGGTGCTGGCCGAGCTGTCGTGGCTGGCAGATGCCTGCATCGACGTGGCGTGCCGGCAGGCCGCCGCGCTGCTCGGCGCGCGTCACGGTGTGCCGAAGGACAGCAACGGCGTCGAGTTGCCGCTGCTGGTGCTGGGCATGGGCAAGCTCGGCGGCGGCGAGCTGAACTTCTCGTCGGACATCGATCTCGTGTTCCTGTACCCGGAACACGGCGAGACGGCGGGTCCGCGGCCGCTGCATCACGAGGAGTATTTCGTGCGCGCGGGCAAGCGCGTGGCGCAGCTGCTCGGCACGCCCACGGACGCCGGCTTCGTCTATCGCGTCGACCTGCGGCTGCGGCCGTTCGGTGACTCGGGCCCCGTGGCCGTGAGCTTCGGCGCGATGGAGGAGTACCTGCAGCAGCACGGGCGTGACTGGGAGCGGTACGCCTACGTCAAGGCGCGACCGGTGCACGGCGCCGAGCCGGGCTTCGATGGCCTGTATCGCGACGCGCTGCGCCCGTTCGTGTACCGCCGTTACCTCGACTTCGGCGTGTTCGAGTCGCTGCGCGCGATGAAGGAACTGATCGCGCGCGAGGTCGCGCGCCGCGAGCTGCAGCAGAACGTGAAGCTCGGCCCCGGCGGCATCCGCGAGATCGAGTTCATCGTCCAGGCGTTCCAGTTGCTGCGTGGCGGCAGCACGCCACGACTGCAGACGCGCAGCCTGCTCGAGGCGCTGCCGCAACTGGCCGGGCAGAAGCTGTTGCCGGCGGAGACCGTGACCGACCTGTTCGCGGCCTATCGCTTCCTGCGCCGCGTCGAGAACCGCCTGCAGGAATGGAACGACGAGCAGACGCACGAGTTGCCCGTGGACGATCACGCGCGCGCGCGACTCGCACTCGCGATGGGATTGTCCGGCTGGCCCGAACTCGAACGCGAGCTGGAGCAGCATCGCGGTCGCGTCAGTGCGCATTTCCAGCGCGCCGTGTTTGCGCCCGGCGCCGCAACCGCCGACGACGAGGCGAGTGCCGGGCTCGAGCACCTGCTCGATCCAGAGCTCGACGACGCGCGCCGGCGCGAGCGGCTGGCCGCGCTGCAGGCGCCGGCCCTGATCGAGCCGTTCCTGCGGCAGCTCGACCAGCTGCGCGAGGGCGGCTATTACCGGCGTCTCGACGAAACCGGCCGCCGCCGCCTGCAGGTGCTGCTGCCGCGCCTGCTGCGGGCCGTGGCGCGCGTCCCGAATGCCGAGGCCGCGCTGTCGCGCGTGCTGCACGTGCTCGAGCGCATCGGCGGCCGCACGGTGTACCTCGCCTTGCTCAACGAGAACGCAGTGGCGCGCGAGCGGTTGTTCGAACTCTGCGCGCATTCACAGTTCCTCTCCGACCAGATCGCAGCGTTCCCGTTGCTGCTCGACGAGCTGCTCGACGAGCGCCTGTTCGACACCACGCCGACGCGGGCCGAGCTGGCCGTCGAGCTGCGCAACCGCATGGCGAACTGCGCGGTCGACGACACCGAGGAACAGGTCGAGGCCTTGCGGCAGTTCCAGCGCGCAGCGATGTTCCGCATCGCCGTGCCGGACCTCACCGGCCGGCTGCCGCTGATGAAGGTCAGTGACCGCCTGACCGACCTGGCCGAACTGCTGGTGCAGGCGACGCTCGACCTTGCCTGGCGGCAGATTGCGGCGCGGCACGGCGTGCCACTGTGCGGTCCGACGGAGGACGCGCTGCGCCAGGCAGACGTGATCGTCGTCGCCTACGGCAAGTTCGGCGGCATCGAGCTCGGCTACGGCTCCGACCTCGACCTCGTGTTCCTGCACGATTCGAGCGGCGAAGTGCAGCGCACTGCCGGTCCGCACGTGATCGACAACGGCGTGTTCTTCCTGCGGCTGGTGCAGCGGCTCGTGCACCTGCTCACGGTGCATTCGGCGGCCGGTCGCCTGTACGAAGTCGACACCCGCCTGCGCCCGAGCGGCAAGGGCGGTCTGCTGGTGCAGAGCATCGAAGGCTTCGCCGACTACCAGCGCACGGACGCATGGACCTGGGAGCACCAGGCGCTGCTGCGCTCGCGCGCCGTCGCGGGCGGTGCGAAACTGAGGCGCCGCTACGAGTCGCTGCGAGTCGAGCTGCTGCGCACGGCGGTGCGGCGTCCGACGCTGCGCGAGGACGTGCGCTCGATGCGGGAAAGGATGCGGTCGGAGCTGTCGAAATCGAAGGCCGGCGAGTTCGACCTGAAGCAGGACGCGGGCGGCATCACCGACGTCGAGTTCCTGGCCCAGTACTGGGCGCTGCTTTGGTCGGCCCGGCATGCCGAGCTGGTGACCTACTCCGACAATATCCGGCAGCTGGAGAGCTGTGCCTCCATTGGCCTGGTGCCGCAGGCCACCGTCGACGTGCTGACCGCCGCCTACCGGACCTACCGGCAACGGCTGCACCACCTGTCGCTCGAAGGCGGCGACAACAATATCGCACCGGCCGCCGAATTCGAGGCCACGCGGGATGCCGTGCGGGCGATCTGGCGGCAAACCATGGAAACGAGCCTACAATCCACTTCCGACTAACCCCTAACCCCTAACCCCTTCCCATGTCCGAACTCCTCGTCCCGATCTCGCCCGGCGAACTCATCGACAAGATCACGATCCTCGAGATCAAGTCGGCGCGCATGACCGACGCGGCGAAGCTGCACAACGTGCGCACGGAACTGGCGCTGCTCAACGAGACCTGGCGCGCCTCCGCTTTTTCGGCCGTGGACATCACGGCGGAATGGAGCGGGCTGCGCGACGTCAACGGGCAGCTGTGGGACATCGAGGACCGCATCCGCGACAAGGAGCGGGAGGGCCTGTTCGACGCCGGGTTCATCGAACTCGCGCGCGCGGTGTACGTGACCAACGACGAGCGTGCGGCGATCAAGCGTCGCATCAACGCGAAGCTGGGGTCGAGCCTGGTGGAAGAGAAGAGCTACAGGGAGTACAGGAAGTAGGGGAAGGGGAGGAAGGGAGGAAGGGAGGAAGGGGGGAAGGGAGGAAGGGGCTAACGCAGGCACACGACCAGTTTGGCCACGTGGCTGCGCCAGTTGATCGGAATCACGACCGGCCGTTCGCCAACTGGCAATTCGACGGCGTTGCCTGCGCCGGCCACGACGGTGGGCACCGAGATCGCGAAGTCCTTGCCCAGATCGCGCCGCACCGTGCCGGCGATGGTGTTGGCGACCTCGCCGACCAGATCACACAGATACTCGTGCGAGACATTGCTCTCGTTCATTTTCATCAGCAGCACGGTCAGCATGCCGCGAGGCGCCGAAAAGCAGACGGTGCCGTTGCGACGGCCGGACACCGCGATGACGCCGTTGTAGTCGTGGATGTCCGGCGCGCCCTCGGTGACGAGGTACGGCGAGCCGACGCTGGCCGCCTGCTGCGCAGCGACCTCGAAATAGCGGGTCGTGCCATAGACGAACGCGCGGATGTCCTGTTCCTCGAGCATGGTCGTGTCAGGCGCCGCCGATCAGTTCTGCCAGCGCTTCATTGAGCTGGCGGTCCGAGAACGGCTTGTTGAGGAAGCCATTGGCGCCCTTCGCCATGGCCTCGACCGCGGTGGCTTTGTCGGCCAGCGCCGAGACGATCAGGATCAGGACCTGCGGCTTCATCGCGACCAGCTGCTCGACGCACTCGATGCCGTCCATCTCGGGCATCGTGATGTCCATCGTGACGACGTCCGGGTCGGTCTGGCGGAAGACCTCGATGGCCTCGGCGCCGTTCGAGGCGACGCCCACGACCTGCAACTGCTCTATCTGCTGGCTGCGCTCGATGCGCCGGCGGATGACGTTGGAGTCGTCGACGATCAGCAGCTTGAGCTGCGGGGTCAGGAATGGAGCGTTGCGGGCCATCGCGTATGTCTTCCTGGGGCGGCGAGCGTCACGCGACGGCGCCTTGCTCGGCGCAGTGCACGGGCAGCACGATGGAGAACCGGGTGTAC
Organism: Pseudomonadota bacterium; assembly: GCA_016705325.1. Classification (GTDB taxonomy): domain Bacteria; phylum Pseudomonadota; class Gammaproteobacteria; order Steroidobacterales; family Steroidobacteraceae; genus RPQJ01. Next base: position 35,673 of record JADIYJ010000013.1, read on the forward strand.
TTGCCTGGCGCAGTCGCGATGCTGATCTTGCCGCCGATCGCGTTCACCGCCTTCAGCACGAAGTCCAGGCCCACGCCGCGCCCGGCATCACGCCCGTTGCCGTCGTGGGTCGAGAAGCCGGGTTTGAAAATCAGGGCGAGGCTTGCCTTCGTGTCCAGTTGCTCGGCTGCATCCGGACTCAAGTCGCCGCGGCGCACTGCGGCTTCGCGCAGCCGCTCGGGGACGATGCCGCAGCCGTCGTCCTGGAACACCAGTTCGAGTTTCTGTTCGCTCGACTTGAACTGCAGCTGCAGCAGCCCGATTTCGTTCTTGTCGAGTCCGCGACGGGTGCCGGCATCCTCGATGCCGTGTACCACCGCGTTGCGCACGAGCTGGATGGCGACGTCACGCAAGGTCTTGCGAATGTCGCCGGGCACCTCGTCGAGACCCGCGGTGACGAGCCGGACTTTCTTGCCGGCATCGGCGGCGATGCGCTGCGCCAGCGCATCGAGCGGCGGCGCGATGTCGTGCGTGCCGGCGTCGACCGACCGGGTCGCGGGGGGCACGCGCGGAGCGGCGTTCAACAGCGCATTCGCCCGCAGGTCCTCGGCGCGGCTGGCCAGTTCGCGGATCGATTGCAGGTGGCCGAGGATTTCGTCGAGACTCACGACCAGCGGCAGGAAATCGTTGCCGGACAGCTGCGGTCGGTTGCGCAGGTCCTGCAGCAGATCCTCGAACGCATGCGTGCGTGTTTCGACGGACGCCAGGCCGAGCGTCGCGGCGTCGCCCTTGATGCGATGCATCTCGCGGAAAATCTCGTCGATCTTGCTGCGGAAGTCGCCATCGCCGCGCGCCGGAACGCGCAGCACGCTGTTGATCTGGGCCAGTGCAGCGCTGGTGTCGTCGAGGAACGCCAGCAGGTGCTCGGGGTCGACCTGCAGCAGGCCGAGCAGCATGTCCATCTGTGCCTGGGACTTGGCCTGGGACTCCTTCAGTTCGCGCGCCAGCAGCACCCGGGACGTCACGTCGTTCACGGACACCAGGACGTGACGCACGCCGTGCTCGCCCTTGACGCGATGGAAATCGAACTCCAGATAGCGCAGGTCGCGACTGCCGTCCCCACGATCGAAGTGAACCTCGACCTCCGCCAGTGGGTTGATGCTCCGGATCAGCTTTTCGTTGGCACGTTCGCCCCAGAGCAGCTGCACGTACTTGGTCGTCGTGGCCAGCGTCTTCTCGGACACCGTGTCGCGGAGCAGTTCCTCGAGCGTCATGCCGCTGAAGTCGTCGCGGCGGAACAAGGCGGACAGGGCGGCGGAGTGTGTCTTGCCGATGCGGAAGTCGGCGTCGATCAGGAAAAGTCCATCCCTGACCGTGCCGAGGATGTCGCGCGTCTGGTTGCGGGCCTCGACCGCCAGTCGTTCGTGACGCGCCTTCAGCCACTGGAAGTACGCCAGCAGTGTCAGCAGCAGGCAGGCGAAGGCGACGCCCGTGATCATCAGCTTGCGCAGGGTCGCGGAGGCCGTGACCACCTGCTGCTCAAGGCCGGTGCCGACCGCCGATAGGGCCGAGTTCAGATGGTCCGTTGCCTCGCGACTGGCATTGATGGCCTGGCGCGTGTCCTTCTGCAGCTGGCGACCGCGCGAGCTGAGCTGCGTGCCGACGGCATCGGATTCGCGGTAGGGCAGGCCTTCGAATCCCGCGACGGGATCCAGGACCTTGCGGTAGTCGGCCCAGAGTCCTTCTATTTCACGCAATTCGGCGGAGTTGCCTGCCGCCGACGGTTTGAGCTGCGCCAGCGACTGCTCGAAGCCCTGCACGGCGTCGCCCAGGTCCTTGACCGCCTGGCCGACGAATGCCCGTGAACCGAGGCGGTCACGGACGGCAAGCAGCGACTTGGCGATCGCGACCGGCTGGCCGCGCTGCTCGCTCGCCAGCTTCAGCGCGGCAGTGTCGGCCGAAAGTTGATTGGCAAGCCGGTACCCGGGGACGAGCACAAGCCCGATGAATGCCACCAGCAGGACCAGGAAGCCGGCGGTTGCCGCCCGGTCGCGCATGCGTGCCGACCATCGTCTGCTCATGTGGTCCTGCGGTCCTGATCGCGCGCGGTCGATACTGCTCATGGCGTTCTTGCGTCGTCGGGTCGGAAGACGATATTGGTCACGACGGTGGCCTCGCTGTCGGGGTTGCCGGCCGCAGGTGGTTTGAAGCGCCACCGTCGGACGGCATCGAGCGCGGCGCGATCAAACACGTCGGCTGGGCTTGAATCGACGACCTCCGCCGACTTGACCCTGCCGCCGGCATCCAGGGTGAAGCGCACGCGCACTTCGCCACCGACGCCGCGCTTGAGGGCATCTTTCGGGTATTCCGGCGGCACGTACCGGGTGCGCTTCAATTCCCCCGCGGGCAGGGGGTGCGGCGCGTTCAGGCTGGCGACGGCATTGTCCTTCGGTGGCTCGAGCGGGCGTGCTGCATTGCTGCGCTCCGCCAGCGGTTGCGCGAGTTGCTCGGGCTGCGTCACGAGCGGTTGCGCGATGGCTGCGGGCGGCGCGGCGCGGACTGCGGCAGCGTCGACCGGCTTGCCGTCGCGGGGTCGCGTCGACACGAGTTGCGCCAGCTGTTCAGCACGTGCGGCAGCCTGCCGACGACTGACCTCAGCTGCTGCCGCGGCCTGTGCCTCTTCCAGCTTCGCATCGAACCGCGCCAGTGCCGGATCACCCGGACGAATGAGCTTGAGTTGGGCCAGCGTGCCCGCGGCGTCGTTGAGCCTGCGTTGCGCGAGTTCCGTCTGCAGCCGCTCATCGAGCAGGCCACCGATTCGCTGCAGTCCTTCCTGCGCTTCGTCGTTGTCGGGATCCTGCGCCAGCACCGCACGGAACAGCGCGAGGGCATTTTCGCCTTCGGGAGCGGTGTAGTGACGCTCGTTCAAGGCGCCGTGTGCGCGGTCCAGCAGATCCTCGCTGGTGCCCGACAGGACATCGGCCGCAGCCTTCGCCGACGGCGCAGCGACCGGCTCGGCCACTCGTGGTTCAGGGGTGGCGCTCGCGACCGCACGATCGTCCGTGCTCGGTGCGCGCAGCATGACCCACGCCGCGGCGATGGCGACGAGCGCTGCGCCGGCGAGTACGGCGCCCCAGGTTCGCCACCTGCCGCCGCCTGCCGGTGCAGCGCTGCGGAGCGCCGCGGTGCGGGAGCGGGGCACATCGTTGCCGTGCGGGACCGTTGCGCGCACGGGAACGGGTGCGACGACGCTCGGCGTGAATTTGACGACGGCCGGCTCGACGCCCGGCGCGGACTCGACGGCAACCGGCTCGAGGATCGGCTGCGCGGCCAGAGCCAGTCGCGCCAGGGCCTCCTCGCGTGCACCGTCGAGCACGGCAATCGTCGGGCCTCGTTCGAACGGAATCGACAGGATCGCAAAGGTTGCCGAGCCCTTGAGCGAACGCGCGACCTCGGTGCTCTGCTCCGGTGGCGCCAGCACGACGACGACGCACGTGCCGTCTGGTGACTGCACGCTGGCGACGGCCGCGGGCAGGTCCTGCTGACTGCGCGCATCCAGCAGCAGCAGGCACGGCCGCAACGGCCGGATGAATTCGCCGGCGGCATCGACCGACTCGGCGTGTCGAAAGGTGGCGTCGCCATCCAGCGCCTGACCGATCTGCTCGAGCAGCGCGTCATCGTCCGTCAGGGCGATGATCTCGACGCGCGGCGGGTGCGAGACGCTCGGCTTGCCGGCGAATGCGGGTGTCGGTTGCGCCTGGTCGGGCGCAGATGTCGCGGTCAAGGGAACCCTCCTGTCAGGACGCCGGGCCGCTGCGCTTATCGCAGTGGTTTTCGCACACAGGAGTGTAGATAAGGCGCATTCCCCAACCTTGCGCCACGTCACAGATCGGGAGATGGAACGGCGCCTGCCGGCTACCGGCAGTGCGGGCACGCAGGTCGAGCGCGAAATCGGGTGAGCTTATGTCGAGTATCGGCGCGATCGCGAGTGGTTCTCGCCGCCAATGTCGGGAGCCGTGAGGGCGTTCCGCCTAATCCCAACCTTCTTCCCTTCCTATCCTTCCTATCCTTCCTCCCCTTCCTATCCTTCCTATCCTTCCTATCCTTCCTCCCCTTCCTATCCTTCCTATCCTTCCTATCCTTCCTCCCCTTCCTCCCCTTCCTCCCCTTCCGCTACTTCCTCAGCGTGTACTCCGCGCTGCAATAAGGGCACTTTGCCGAGCCGGTCTGCTCGATGGCCAGGAACACGCGGGGATGCGAGTTCCACAGGTGCATGCCAGGCATCGGGCAGGCGAGCGGCAGGTCCGCCGCGGTCACGTCGTACTGGTGCTGCGCATTCGGCTGGATGAGCTTGTCGCTGCGTTCGGCCGTCACTGTGCTGCTGCCTTTGTGTCGAGAGTTGAGAAACGGGGCGGCCCGGTTCGGGCGCGTATTATCGCGCAGCCACCCCTGCTCGCGCCATGCGCGACCTCCCGCTGCAGCGGGAGAGACGTCAGAGACCGGTTGGGGTGCGGGGCGCGCCCGCCAGCATCAGGTTGTCGAGCATTTCGATCGCGTCGTCGACTTCGACCAGGTCCATCACGCCCGGCAGTTCGATTTTCTCGGTCCACGGCAGGTTCCCGGCCGACCGGTTCAGGAACCGTGTCGCGGCGCGATCGTAGCGATCCACGCACCAGCGGCGGCTGTAATAGGGGCCGCTGCGCTCCGGATTGGTGGCGGCATAAAGCCCGATCACCGGTGTACCCACGGTCGTGGCCATGTGCGCCGGTCCCGAATCGGGTGACACCAGCACCGTCGACCGCTGCAGCGTCGCCAGGAACTCGAGCAGCGTGTCGCGCCCGATCAGGTTGCGGCACGGCTGCCGCATTTCCTGCTCGATCCGCGCGCCGTAGTCGAGTTCGAGCGGGCTGCGGCCGCCGCACAGCAGCACGTCCATGCCGTGGCGCTGCACCGCGTGATCGGCGAGCGCCGCGTAGCGGGCGACGCTCCAGTTGCGCAGTTCATGGCTCGAGCACGGACTGAGCACGAGCGTGCGCCTGGCCGGATCCGGAACCGCATCACACGCGTAGGCCAGCGCGGAATCGGGCAGCGGGATGTCCCAGCGCATCGAACGCGTGTTGACACCGAGCCGCTCGGCGAATCCGAACAGGCTGTCGAGTACGTGCTCGCGCGACCGCGCCGCGATCCTGGCATTGGTGAACAGCCACTGGCCTTCGCGTGCCCGGGCGCGGTCGAACCCGAGCCGGTGCCGGGCCGGCACCATCGTCGACGCGATGCTCGCGCGCAGGGCGAGTTGCATGTGCAGCAATGCGTCGAAACGCCGTCCGCGCAGCTGCGAGCGCAGGTCGCGGTAGCCCTGGGCGCCGGCGTTCTTGTCGAAAACGATGAACTCGATCCCGGGGATGTGGCCGAGCAGCTTGTGCTCGAGCCTGCCCAGGATCCACGTCAGCTGCGTCGACGGCCAGGTGTCCTGCAGCGTGCGGATGACCGGCAGCACGTGGCACACGTCTCCCAGCGCCGACAGGCGCAGGATGCAGATGGACGACGGCGGTGTGGTGAAGAGGGGCTGCTTCATCTGCGGTGCGAAACGGTAGGCAGCGGCGCCGGGATCGTGAACAATCCGCACCGATGAACCAAGCAGCCGCCGCCGGGGAGGAGGCGCTCGCGCGCGGGGCGGGCGGCGCGATGCTATACGATGCCTCCTGTCTCCACCATCCGGACACCGCGGTGTTCGATCCGGCGCACTGGCAGGCGCAGGGCGCGCTCGAGACGACTCGTGGCGGGCGCGGCACGGTCGCGTTCGTGCGCGCCAGCCAGGACCAGCGCTGGGTGTTGCGCCACTATCGCCGCGGCGGGCTCATTGCCCATCTCGCGGACGACCTCTACGTGTGGACCGGCGCCGACCGCACCCGCTCGTTCAGGGAGTGGCGCCTGCTGCATCGACTGCGCGCATGGGGACTGCCGGTGCCGACGCCTGTGGCAGCAAGGTACCAGCGTGCCGGGCTCTGCTACCGCGCCGACTTGGTCACCGCAGAATTGCCGGTGCGCCGTACGCTGGCCCAGGCGTTGCAGCAAGAGTCCTTGCCGGACGGGACGTGGCATGCCATCGGCCAGTGCGTCGGTGCGCTGCATGCGCGCGGTGTGCAGCACGCGGATCTGAATGCGCACAACCTGCTCGTTGGTGTCAACAACGACATCTACGTGCTCGACTTCGATCGCGGCCGGATCCGTGCGCGCGGACAGTGGGAACGAGCGGTGTTCGCGCGGTTGCGGCGCTCGTTGCTGAAGGTGACCGCTGGCCTGCCGGCCGGGCGCTTTACCGTGGCGCACTGGCAGGCGCTGCTGGCCGGCGCCGGGGCAGGCTGAACACCTGCCATGCGACCGCTTTACGTCCTGCTGGTCTATCTCGTCGCACCCCTCGTGATCGCGCACGAGGCGTGGAAGGCCCTGTTCAATCCGGCGTACCGCGGTCGACTCGGGCAAAGGCTGGGTTTCGTGCAGCGCGCGGCGCGACCCGGATCCGTCTGGATTCATGCCGTGTCGGTGGGCGAGGTGCAGGCCGCGGCCGGACTCGTCAGCGAGTTGCAGCGGCGGTACCCGACGCTGCCGATCGTGCTCACCACGGTCACGCCTACCGGCTCGCAGCGGGCGAGGTCGCTGTTCAACGAGGGCGTGCAGATCTGCTACCTGCCGTACGACCTGCCGGGGTCCGTTGGCCGTTTCCTGGACCGGATTTCACCGCAGGTGGTGGTCATCCTCGAGACCGAGATCTGGCCCACCCTGTACCACCAGCTCGGACAGCGGCGGATTCCGCTGCTGCTCGGCAGCGCGCGCGTTTCGACGCGGTCCGTCGATCGCTACCGGCGCATGGCCACGCTGTTCCGCGACACGCTGTCGCACGGCATCCTGATCGGTGCGCAGACGCCGGCCGACGCCGACCGCTTTCGCGCCATCGGAGCGGCGCCGGGCCGCGTGCAGGTGACCGGCAACATCAAGTACGACCTGGCAATTGCCGCCGACACGGTCGCTGCGGGTCACGCGCTGCGGCAGCAGTGGGGTGCGGGCCGTCCCGTGTGGATCGCCGGCAGCACGCACGAGGGTGAAGAAGAGGCTGCGCTGGCGGCCCACGCAGCCGTGCGTGCCCGCCATCCCGATGCGTTGCTGTTGCTGGTGCCACGGCACCCGCAGCGTTTCGATGCGGTGCGGGCATTGCTGCGCAAGCGCGGGGTACCCTGCGCACAGCGCAGTGCGGGCGCTCTGCCGGCGCCGGGCGACCAGGTCTTCCTGGTCGACACGCTCGGCGAGTTACAGATGTTCTACGCGGCAGCGGACATCGCGTTCGTCGCGGGCAGCCTGGTGCCGATCGGCGGGCACAGCCTGCTCGAGCCAGCGGTGCTCGGACTGCCGATGCTCTCGGGTCCGCACACGCACAATTCGCAGGACATCGCCGACCTGTTCGAGCAGGTCGGCGCACTGCGCATCGTGCGCAGCCAGCAAGAACTCGGCTATCGCCTGCTCGAGTGGTTTGGCGATCCGCAGCGCGCGCGCGCCACGGGAGCCCTCGGTCGCGAGGCCGTGGCGGCCAACCGTGGCGCGGTCGACCGCCTGGTCGCCATGATCGAGCCGTTGCTCAGGACTTCGGCCTGACGACCGGCAGCGTCGTCGGCTGCGTCAGGAAGCCGTTGATCGCGTCGAGGTCGTCCTGCTGCAGGCCACCGCTGGCCGATTCCAGGCGCACGATGTTGATCAGGTAGTCGTAGCGGCTGCGGGCGTAATCGCGTTGGGCTTCGAACAGGCGACGACGCGCATCCAGCACGTCGACCGTCGTGCGTGTGCCGACCTCGAAGCCGGCTTCCGTCGCCTCGAGCGCCGTCTGACTCGACTTCACGGCCTGGCTCAGCGCCTGCACGCGCGCCTTCTCGGCAAGCACGCCGAGGTAGGCGTCGCGGGTCTCGCGCTCGGCCGAACGCATGGTGCCCTCGAGTTTCTCGCGGGCCGCACGGTGCAGGTGCACCTGCTCGCGCACGCGCGATTGCGTCCCGCCACCGCTGAAGATCGGAATGTTCAAGCGCAGGCCGATCACGTCGTTGGTCTGGTTGGAGTCGGCCGAGCCGCCCACGCGTTCGCCCGCGCCGAGGGTGCCCGACGGGTCGAACGACTGGTTCGTCTGCGTCGCGTCGCGATTGCTCTCGCCATACTGCGCGAACAAGTCGACCGTCGGCATGTGGCCGGCCTGCGCGATCCTGGCGTTGGCACTGGCTACTTCCGAATTGAGGCGCGCGGCGATCACCTTGAGGTTGTTGGCGAGCGCGAGGTCGACCCACTCCTGCTCGTTGGCCGGGTCCGGCTTGTTGAGCGGCATCTGTTCGGCCGGCTTCACCAGCGCCTGGTAGTCCTTGTCGGTGAGTTCGCGCAGCGCTTCCTGCGCCGTCGCCAGCGTGCGCTTGGCGGCAATGACGCCCGCCGTCGCGCTGTCGTGCGCGGCGCGCGATTCCTGCACGTCGGTGACGGCGATCAGGCCGACTTCGAAGCGCTTTTCGGCCTGCTCGAGCTGCCGGCTGAACGCCTCGAGCGTCGCCTGCGCCGCACCGAGCGTGTCCTCGGCGGCCAGCACGTCGAAATAGGCCTGCGCGACGCGCACCAGCAGGTCCTGTTGCGCAGCGCGATACGTCGCCTCGGCCACCGCCACCTGCGAATCGGCGCGCTTCAATTCCTGCCACTGGTCCCAGCGGAACACTGTCTGCGTCAGTTCGGCGGCGTAGTCCCAATACTGGCTGACGTCGGTCGAACTCCTGTTGCCGACCGTGACGATGTTGCCGGTGGTCTGGCTCACCTGCGGGAAGGTCGACTCGCCATCCGCATTGGCAGTGTAGAGCTGGCCGCCGACGTTGATCTGCGGCAGCAACAGGGCGCGCGCCTGCGGCTTGACCTCGAGCGCGGCAGAGCGCCGGGCCTCGGCTTCGCGTACCAGCGGATCGCTGCGGACCGCGTCCTGGTAGACCTCGATCAGGTTCTCGGCACGGACCGGGGCCACGCCCAGCAGGACAGCAGCGACGCTGCAGGCGAGAAAGATTGATTTCGTCGTCATGAGTACACCGTGGCGGTCGAGGCTGCGCAATTGGTCAACTAGTGTTGTACTAGACTATATCACCTGCAAGGCGGTTGGCTAGCCCCCTCAGCCCGGCAGGATCAGAAAATGAACCTGGGCGGTTCCGGCGCGTGCAACAGGGCAGGCATCCCGGTCTCGAACAGGCTCTCGCGCGACCAGTCGGACGGTCCCGTCCGGGTCACGCGGATCGCCTCGAGCATCGGTCCGTTGCCGACGCACGCGAACAGCCTGCCGCCAACCCTGAGGGCACGCTCGAATCGCGCATCGTAGACCGGCAGCGAGCCGGTCAGGGCGATGACGTCGTACGCGTCGCGTTCGGCGAGCTGCATGGCGTCGGCCGTCTCGGCGACGACGTTGTTGATGCCGGTGCGTGCAAACGTCGCCGTGGCGCCAGCAACGAAGTCCGGGAACAGATCGATGGTGCGCACGCTGCGGGCGAGCTGCCCGATGCAGGCAGCGAAAAAGCCGCTGCCGCTGCCGACTTCGAGCGCGTGCTCGTGCGGTTGGATTTCGAGCGACTGCAGGATACGGCCTTCCACCTTCGGGGGCAGCATGCATTGGCCATGCGCCAGCGGCACGCAGGTGTCGGCGAACGCGATCTCGCGATAGGCAGCCGGGACGTACTCCTCGCGCGGTACCTGGCTCAGGGCCGCCAGCACCTTGAGGTCGAGGACCTCCCAGGCGCGGACCTGCTGCTCGATCATCTGGCGACGGGCGAAGTGAACGTCGAACATGCGGCTGATTCCAGGGCTGAGGGGAATTGGATACGGCGGTGCGGCCGGCGCGAAGGTTAAGGTCTCGGCACCGGCGCGACAAGCCAAACTGCCGGTGGATTATGGTGAATCCAGAGGGTGCGCGCGACACGTTCCTATATGCTGCGGACGCACGCCTGGGGCATGTACGAAAACAATTACAACACCCGGCTGGAACGCGGGTGTCCGCGGCCGACAGGGACATGGCCAGCCCGGAGAATGACACCGTGATGTTCGCGCTGATCCTGCTGGGTGCCGTAACGGTCATGCTGGCCGTGGCGCTGCTGCAGCGTTTGCGTGAGATCCATCGCCTGCGCGAACTCGGTGCGAGGGTGCAGGCCGTGGCCGACAGCGGCGACCTGGCGGAGCGCCTCACGCCCCACGCGGGGGAGGGCAGCGCCGGCGAGATTGCCGGCGGGGTCGATCGCCTGATCGAGCGACTGCAGGTCGAGAACTCGGCGCGCGAGGAGCGGGAGTCAGTCTACCGGCGGCTGCTCGAGACGATGACCGAAGCAATGCTGGTCGAGCGCGACGGCATCCAACTGGCGAACGCACGCTTCGCGGAACTCGCGGGCATGGCGAATCCCGGCAAGCTTTTCGGGCGCCGCCTGGCCGACCTCGTCCACCCCGACTACGCTGAACTCGTCACCGAATACCTGCGCCGCCACGCGGCAGGAGAAGCTGCGCCGGCGCGGCTCGAAGTGGATATGCAGCCGGACGCCGCGGGCAAGCCGCACCGTCTCGAGTTGAGTTTCTCGCGCACGGTGCTGGATCGCCGCCCTGCCGTGATGGTGACGGGCGTCGAGATGACGCCGCGCGTGCCCGCGGAAACGAGCGGCGCGCGCAGCCACGGCAGCGCGTGGGAAGCCCTGGATTCACTCGCCGAGAGCGTGCTCACGACCGACGTCGACGGCCGTATCGTCTATATCAACTCGGCCGGCGAACAGCTGATGGGCAAACCGGCCAGCGAAATCCTCGGCCGCACGCTCGGCGACGTCATCGAGCTGGTGGAAGAAGGCGATCGCAAGGCGGCCAGTGACCCCGTCCGGCAGTGCCTGACGACGGGAACGCGTGTGAACCTCGGCCGCCGCGGTATGCTCGTCTCGGCCGCAAGCGACGGCGAGCGTTCGATCGAATTGACGGTGTCGCCCATGCGCGACGCGAATGGCCGCGTCGACGGTGCCGTCGTCGCGCTGCGCGACGTGAGCGACCTGCGTGGCCTCACGCGGGTGATGACATACCAGGCGAGCCACGATGCCCTCACCGGGCTGGTGAACCGCCGCGAGTTCGAGCGCCGGCTCGAGGAGGCCCTGGAAGCGACGCGGGGTGGCGCGCGGCACGTGCTGTGTTACCTCGACCTCGACCGCTTCAAGGCTGTCAACGACGAATGCGGCCACGTCGCGGGTGACAGCATGCTGCGCGAGGTCGCCGCGCTCATCAAGGACGCGGTCCGTGATTCGGACACGGTCGGCCGCCTCGGCGGCGACGAGTTCGCCATCCTGCTGGCGGGCTGCCCGCTCGAGAAGGCCCGGCAGATCGCCGACGACGTCGTGCGCGCAGTCAACGACCACCGCTTCGTCTGGAAGGACAAGATCTTCGGCATCGGCGTCAGCGTGGGCCTGGTCGAAATGACGGTCGAGAGCACCTCCATCGAAGACCTGCTGCACGCCGCGGATTCGTCCTGCTACGTCGCGAAGAAGCAGGGCAGCCACGTCCATGTGTACTCGGCGCGCGACGAGGCCGATGCCCGCCAGCGCGGCGAGATCCTGTGGCTGCAGCTGCTGCAGTCGGCGCTCAAGGACGACCGCTTCGAGCTGCACGCGCAGCCGATCATGCATGCCTCGGCGGACGCGCAGCATGGCGGTCCCGGCCTCGAGATCCTGCTGCGACTCAAGGACGACAAGGGTGTGTCGATTGCCCCGGCCGAGTTCATGCGCGCGGCCGAACGCTACCGGCTGATGCCGCACGTGGACCGGTGGGTCGTGCAGACCTCGCTCACGCTGCTGGCGCGCGGGGCCATCCGTCTCGCGTCCGACCGCAGTCTCTGCATCAATCTGTCCGGGCAGACGCTCGGCGACGGAGCCTTCCTCGAGTTCGTGGTCGATTGCCTCGATCGCACCGGCGTCGCGCCGAACCGCGTCTGCTTCGAGGTCACCGAAAACTCGGTAATCACCAACATCGAGCACGCGCGCCGCTTCATCGGCGTGCTGCATGGCATGGGATGCCAGTTCGCGCTCGACGACTTCGGCCGCGGGCTGAGCTCGTTCGCGAACCTGAAGCACCTGTCGCTCGACTACCTCAAGATCGACGGTTCGTTCATCCGCAACCTGGCCTCCGACAACGTCAACCAGGCGATGGTGACCGCGATGGTCAAGCTCGCGCGATCGCTCAATTTCAAGGTGATCGCCGAGCAGGTCGAGGACCTGAGCGCGCTCGATTCGGCACGCCGCATGGGTGTCGACTTCGTCCAGGGTTACCAGGTCGGACGCCCGGCGCCGTTGCAGCTCGCCAGCTGACAGCGGGGACCAGGCGGCTTCGCTCGCCTGCGGGCGCCGCGATCCACGACGGGAATACGCCCGCTGCTGCGCTATCCTAGCGGGCGTGATCACGCTCGCCTCGTTGTTCGTCTATCCCGTCAAGTCCTGTCGCGGCATCGCGCTGCTGCAGGCACGGTTGACGCCGCGCGGGCTGCAGTACGATCGCGAGTGGATGGTGGTGTCGCGTGACGGCCGTTTCCTGAGCCAGCGCGAGGCGCCGCGGCTGGCGCTGGTCCGCACGGCACTGTACGACGACCACCTTGAACTCTCTGCACCAGACCTGCCCACGCTGGCCGTGCCGCTGCCGCGACCGCCGCGTGCCGCGTCCGTCGAGGTCACCGTCTGGCGCGATCACGTGCTGGCCGTCGATGAGGGCCGCGCCGCCGCGGACTGGCTCGGCGAGCACCTGCATCGCGACGTGCGGCTGGTGCGTTTCGACGACGCCCGCCCGCGACCCACGGATCCCGCGTGGTCACAGGGGCTGGCTGGCACGAGCGCGTTTGCCGACGGTTACCCGGTGCTGGTGCTTTCGCGTGCCTCGCTCGATGACCTCAATGCACGCCTGCCGTCACCGCTCCCGGTCGATCGCTTCCGGCCGAACGTGCTGCTCACTGGCTGCGCGCCCTATGCCGAAGACGCGATCCGCGGGCTCGAATGCGGGCAGATGCGGCTGCGAATCGTGAAGCCCTGCACGCGCTGCGTCATCACGACGACGGACCAGGCCACGGCCGTGCCGCAGGGCAATGAACCCCTGCGCACGTTGAGGACGTATCGCTGGGACGGTGCCCTGCGCGGCGTGAAATTCGGCCAGAACGCGATCGTCGAGCGGTCGGGCCTGCTCGAAGTGGGCGCGCGGCTCACGAGTGAATAGTGAGTAGTGATTAGTGAGTAGTGATTAGTGAGTAGTGAGTAGTGAGTAGTGAGTAGTGAGTAGTGAGTAGTGAGTGAGTGTTAACTGCTCACTACTCACTACTCACTACTCACTACTCACTTTCCAGAGCGCTGGACTGCGGTACGCATAGAGGTAAGCGCCGAGGTACGCCGGAACGACCAGCAGCGTGAGCGCAGCGGTGAACATCGCCACCGCGCGGTCGCCCAGCGCGACCGGTATGAGCATGACGGAGTTGGCGAACAGCACCAGCCAGAAGACGGCGCGCCAGTAGCGTTCTGTGCCGATGCGACGCTGCAATGCGTAGCCCCACAGCGCCGTGAGCAGCGCCGCGCTCAAGGTCCAGTTGGCGAGCGTAAGGGTGTTCACTTCGCTGCCGCGCGAGAGATTCACGGCTTCGCCCGCCAGCACGCCGAATGTCAGCAACGACGCGTAGACGACCCAACCCGTCTTGGCGCCCGCGAGTGGATGCTGCGCCACCTCAGTAGTGCGGCGGAATCTCGACCCGGTTCGGGTCGCCGCCACGTTCCTCGAGCTGCTGCAGCTGGTCGTGCAGGTGCTGGTCACGGTCGCGCAGCGAGTCGAGCTCGCGCTGCTGCCGGTAGACGACGTCGCTCAACTCCTGCAGCGCGCGCTCGAGGTGCGCCACCTTGAATTCGAGCGCGTCGACGCGCTCGCTCATGGCGCGGCTGCCGGCATGCGATAGTCGGCCGTGACGACGCCGACCTGCAGCGCTTCCGCCTCGTGGTCGAGCTCGCGCCAGGTTTCGGTGAGCGCTGCCTGCTCCCACTCGCGCATCGCGGGCAGGTCCAGCAGCCGCTGCACGTACCGCGCGGCCTTGCCCGTCATGTCGATGCCATAGGTACGCACGCGGTAAGCGACCGGGCAGTAGAACGCGTCGACCACGGTGAACTCGCTGCCGGCTAGAAACGGTCCGCCGAAGCGCGACAGGCCTTCGTTCCACATTTCATCGATGCGGCGGATGTCGGCTGCGAGCGCGGGCGTCTGGCCGTGCAGCGTGACGCGCAGGCCGACGTTCATCGTGCAGACACTGCGCAACGCGGCAAATCCCGAGTGCATTTCTGCGGCCGCGCAGCGCGCCCATGTGCGTGCTGCGGCGTCGGCCGGCCAGAGGCCCGGGTGACGCTCGGCAAGAAACTCGCTGATGCCAAGGGAGTCCCACACCACGGTGGCGCCATCGCGCAGGCAGGGCACCTTGCCCGAGGGCGAGAAGGTACGGAACGCATCGAAATTCGAGCCGCGCGCGAACGGCTTGACGTGCTCCACGAACGGAATGCCACGCGCGCGCAACAGGACCCATGGTCGCAGCGACCACGAGGAATAGTTCCTGTTGCCGATGTAAATCTCGTACATGAGTCCTCCTGGGTCTTCCGCGCGCTCGACACGGGGCCGCATGATACAGCCGCGCGCAGTCAGTACTTGTGCGTCGAGAGCAGCAGGTTGGTCTCGGAGTTGGCCACGCCTTCGATACGGCGGATGCGGCTCAGCACGCGATCGAACTCCTCGAGCGTGTCGGCGCGCAACTCGGCGATGACATCCCAGCGCCCGTTCGTCGTGTGCAGCGCAGACACGGACGCGTCGCCTCGCAGCGAGCGCAGCACCTTCTCGGCGTTGTTGCCCTCGACCGCGATCATCGTCAGCGCCGTGATCCGGCGGGCCTCGCCCGATGCCGCCAGCCGGACTGTGTAGCCGACAATCACGCCGGCCTGCTCAAGTCTGGCGATGCGGTTCTGCACGGTGCCACGGGCCACGCGCAGGGTGCGTGCAATGGTCGCTGCGGGCAGGCGGGCGTTGCCCCGCAGCAGGCCGATGAGCTGTCGGTCGAGGTCGTCCATAAGGTCTCACATGACTGAGCAAATAGCTCAACAGGACTGACGAAATGAGCAAATAATAGACCAGATCGATAGATCTGCCAGCTTCCTGTTGGCCCATGCCATGCGGATCATACCCAGTCGCGTTCGCGTTTTCGCGAGCTACGGCGACCCAGGCAGGGGACAGGCAATGGTGAACTATATCGGCGTCGGCGACGCCCGGCGCATCGTGAACGAGGTCGGACCGGCGGTTTTCATCGCCCGGTTGGCAGGCGAAATCGCGGCGGACTTCCGCCGTTGGCCCGAGTTCGAGAAGTCGTCACGCCTTGCGAGCCACTCGCTGGTCGGCGTCATCGAGCTGATGCCTGCGACCGATGGCAGGCTGTACTCCTTCAAGTACGTCAACGGTCATCCCAAGAACACGGCCAAGGGCTTGTTGACGGTGACCGCTTTCGGCGTTCTTGCGGACGTCGACACGGGGTATCCATTGCTGGTCTCCGAACTGACGGTGATGACTGCGTTGCGGACGGCCGCAACGTCGGCGCTGGCGGCCCAGAAGCTCGCACGTCCTGACAGCCGCGTGATGGCGTTGATCGGCAACGGTGCGCAGAGTGAGTTCCAGGCCATGGCGTTCCATCGCATGTGCGGTATACGCGACCTGCGCGTCTACGACGTGGACCCGCAGGCCACGGCCAAGCTCGTGCGCAATCTGGCCGCGATGCCGGAGCTGGCAGACCTGCGAGTGGTGCCGACGCATTCAGCAGCCGAGGCCTGCGCTGGGGCGGACATCGTCACCACCGTCACGGCGGACAAGTGCAACGCGGTCGTCCTGACTCCGTCGATGATCGCGCCCGGCATGCACATCAACGGCGTTGGCGGCGACTGCCCGGGCAAGACGGAGTTACATGCGGACATCCTGCGGCTGCCTGACCTGCGCGTCGTGGTCGAGTTCGAGCCGCAATCGCGGATCGAGGGTGAGATCCAGCAGATGCCCGCCGACTATCCCGTGATCGAACTCGCGCAGATTCTGCGCGGCGAGGCGCTGGCGCGACGCTCGGACAGCGAGATCACGTTGTTCGACTCCGTCGGCTTCGCGCTCGAGGACTACGCGACGTTGCGGTACCTGCACGCCCTTGTCACGCAGCAACGGCTTGGCGGTCGTGATCTCGACCTGGTGCCGGTGCTCGACGATCCGAAGGACCTGTTCGGCGGGACGCTGGCCGGCCCGCGCGGCGTGGCGCGGCCGCGCAAGCGCAAGACGGCTTGAGGTGAGACGATGGCCGGTACCATTGCGCTGATCGGCGCGCCCAGTGACGTCGGCGCAGGCGCGCGCGGCGCCTCGATGGGTCCGGAAGCGCTGCGCGTTGCGCAACTGCAGCCCATGCTCGAAGCGCAGGGGCTCGAAGCAGTCGACCGCGGCAACCTGGCCGGTCCGCCGAATCCCTGGCAACCGCCGGTCAATGGCTACCGTCACCTGCCCGAGGTGATCGAGTGGAATCGACTCGTGCACGAGGCCGTGCTCGAAGAACTCGCTGCGGGGCGACTGCCGATGCTGCTCGGCGGCGATCACAGTCTGGCAATCGGCTCGATCAGCGCTGCCGCGAGACACTGCCGCGACACGGGACGCAAGCTGCGCGTGCTCTGGTTCGATGCACACGCTGATTTCAACACGCACGTCCTCACACCAAGTGGCAACGTGCACGGCATGCCGGCCGCCTGCCTGTGCGGTCACGGCCCGTCCGACCTCGTCTCGATCGGCGGCCAGGTGCCGGCGATCAATCCGGCGCAGTTGCGGCAGATCGGCATCCGCAGCGTCGACGCCGGTGAAAAGCGCTTCGTGCACGAAGTGGGCATCGAAGTCTTCGACATGCGTTACATCGATGAGATGGGGATGCGATACACGCTGGAGCACGCCCTGCTCGGCGTCGATGACGACACCCACATCCACGTCAGTCTCGACGTCGATTTTCTCGATCCCGACATCGCGCCCGGGGTCGGCACGACGGTTGCGGGCGGGCCGACCTACCGCGAGGCGCAGCTCTGCATGGAAATGGTGGCCGACACGGGCCGCCTTGCCTCGCTCGACCTCGTCGAGCTCAATCCCGCTTGCGACATCCGCAATCGCACGGCCGAGGTTGCCGTGGACCTCATCGGATCGCTGTTCGGCAAGAGCACCCTGATGCGCAAGTGATGCGGGAGTGAAGCCGGCCGGCGTGCGCGCCTGCCGGACAATGCTTTCGACCGCGCTGACGGCGGGGTAATCTGCACAGTCCAAGTGCAGCGAGCGGCAGTTTCCTACCATGCGCTGGATTCGCATTGCCCTGTTGGTCGGCGTTGCCGTTGCGGCGGCCAGCGGCTGGTTGTCGCACGAGACCCCGCGCCGGTCGAGCACCGAACCGCAGGCAGCGTCGGCTTGGGGTTCCGCTGCCCAGCAGCTCGACAGCACGGGAATTCCGGTCGAAGCGCGGCAGACATTGCGGCTCATCGAGGCCGGCGGGCCGTTTCCCTACGACCGTGACGGCTCGCGCTTCCAGAACCGCGAGGGACGTCTGCCTGCGCAAGCCCCCGGCTACTATCGCGAGTACACGGTGCGGACGCCGGGATCATCCGATCGCGGCGCTCGCCGGATCGTGAGCGGCGGCGAGCCGCCGGCCGAGTTCTATTACACGGACGATCACTACCGCAGCTTCCGCCGGATCGAGGTGCCGCACCCATGACCGAACTCTTGCGAGACGTCGTTCTGACCGACGACACCGTGCTCGGCCTCGAGCTGCTCGCGTCGTCGCTCGACTGGCCGTGCTACGTCGTCGACCTCAGGGGTTGCGTGGACAAGATGCAACTGCTCGAGCGGTGTGCCGACGTGTTGCGGTTTCCCAGCTGGTTCGGCCACAACTGGGACGCGTTCTTCGATTGCCTCATCGACCTCGCGAGTGCGCGCCGGGCGCGCGGTTGTGTGATCGTGCTGCGCCACGCCGGCGGACTGCAGGCCACCTCGCCCGAGGCGTTCGATACCGCCTGCTCGATTTTTGCGGATGCGGAGAAGGTGTGGCGCGACCGCGGAGTCGCGCTGCGCGTGTTTGTCGAGACTGTCTGAAGCCGCGTGAACCGCAAGACACTGCCACGCGTGCCGCGTGTCAATGCGCGCGCGGCGGCGTAAATGCGCAGCGTGAACGCATCGTCAGGCTGGTGCGAACGGTCCTTGATCAGTTCGTCGACGAGGTACCTGCCGGTCACGCGGCTCGTGCCGTAACCCGGTTGCCGAAGGCACAGCCGTTGCTCGAACCCGGGCAGGTCCAGGCGTTGCGCCGGCTCGTTGAACACCAGCAGGCGCAGCTCGATGCGCAGGAGCAGCAATTGGCGATCCAGCGCGCGGAAATCGACGCGTTGCGGGGTCGCACTGCCGAGCCGGCGCCCGCACCTCCCAGCGCCGTCGTCGCTGCGGTTCGCAGCAGCGCGTGACCTCAGCGACGGTGCCTATTTCCGGCGCGCACGTCTCGGCGTCGAAGGCGCCCCGGCCGCGAGCGTGCGCGGCGGCGAGCAGTCCATTCTCGGGGCCGGTGTGAACTGGTACCTGAACACCAGCGTCAAGCTGATGTTCAACTACCTGCACATCGACGTGAATCAATTGAACCCGGCGGGCCCGGGCAATTTGACGCCGTTCGTGCCGTCCCCGGCCACGCCGCCGCTCGGCGTCGAAATCGGCCAGACCCTGGACGTCTATGTGCTTCGCTCACAGTTCAGCTTCTGACGGCTTGCGGCGCTGCGACTCTCGGCCCGGGTCGCGTCGTGGGCCACGCTGGTCTGCATTCCAGCGGGCACGTTCGTTGGCTGGCTGCTGGCCCGTCGCAATTTCCGCGGCAAGTTCCTTGTCGAAACCCTCGTGCAGCTGCCGATGGTCCTGCCTCCTGTCGTACCCGGCTATGCCCTCCTGCTGTTGCTCGGTACACGTGGTCCAATCGGACACTGGCTCGACGCAACGTTTGGCATCGTGCTCGCCTTCACCTGGAAGGGCGCCGTGGTCGCTTCCGCGGTGATGGCGTTTCGCTTGCTGGTGCAGCCGGTACGCGTTGCTTACCGGTTGATCGACACGCGGCTCGAGCAAGCCGCGACGACACTTGGCGCGACAATGGCTTTCGTCGGCAATATCCCCGGAGAAACCCGGACCCTGCCGCTCGCCATCTACAGCTTCAGGCAATTGCCGGACGGCGAGGCGGCCGCCATGCGTCTCGCGATCTTCTCGATCGCACCGGCCGTCAGCCACTGGACGACCCGCCGTGCCGAACGGCGCCTCGGCTACCTCGATCATCAGGTGCCGCGTGCTTAGCTTCGATTTCAGATTTCGCCGTGGCGATTTCCAGCTGCACGCCGTGGCCACCATGGAAGCTGGCGCAACGGGTATCGGCGTCGTTCACCCGGCGAGAGGCGTTTTGACCTCACGCAGGTGCTGGACCTGCGGGAGATCGGCCCGCTTGTGGATCGTCGACCGGCGCTCTTGTCAGGTGGAGAACGACAGCGTGCAGCACTCGGGCGGGCCTTGCTGCATTCACCCCGCATGCGGCTGCTGGACGAGCCGCTGGCCTCGCTCGACGAGCGGCTCAAGCAGCAGATCCTTCCGTTCCTGCAGCGAGTCAGGGATGAGACCGGCATCCCGATGCCCTATGTTTCGCACACCCAGTCCGAGGTCGACTTCCTCGCGGACCGAATGCTGCGAATGCCTGTGGGACGCCCTGTCGCGTGATCAGGTCACGCCGATGATTACCGACGATGCCTTGAAGATGGCCAGCGCCTTGAGACCGACTTCGAGTCCCAGGTCCTTGGCCGCGACGTTTGTGATGATGGCTGCCACCGTGTTGCCGCCACTGAGGCCGATGACAATTTCGGTGTTGACCGCGCCAGGCGTCACCCGACTGATCTTCCCGGTCAGTTGATTGCGCGCCGAAAGGCTCTGGCGCTTGCCTTCTCCGGTGCCCACCATGACGGATGACGCCTTCACCAGGACGATCGCCCCTTGGCCGATGACGAGGCCCAGGTTCTCGACGCTTTCATGAGTGATGACCGATGTGATTCGGTCACCTCCCGCCAGCTTGATCTCGACTTCGTCGTTGACGGCGCCGCGACGGATCTTCGCGACCTTGCCCGACCACTGGTTCCTTGCGCTGGTACGCATCGAAAGCCCCCCAAGGACCCGCAGGTCGCGGTCCGCATGCTTCAACCGTGAATTGATCCCGGCCAGGAAACGCTCGTTTTCCTCCTCGACAATGCGATAGGTGGCGAGGAGGCTCCTGCCGCGCACCGAAAGCCTGGCGCCGCCGCCGCCCTTGCCGCCAACCGCCGTCTCAACGACCGGCCTGCCGGAGAGGTTGTTCATCGCGTCGATGGCGTCCCACGCTGCCTTGTAGCTGAGCCCGGCGACCTTGGCAGCCGCCGTAATGGAACCGGATCCGTCGATGCTGGCGAGGAGTGCCATCCAGCGCGGGTTTGCGAATCCACCCAGCCGGGTTTCGAGCTTGATGGAGCTGGAAATCTTGAACGTTGGTCGAGTCACGCGCGAGTCTTGCCGGTTGCGGTAATGACATCTTAGCGCGCGATCGCGCGGATGGGCGCAAGCCCGCATGGCCCTGCGGCAAGCGGCTGGGAGCCGCGCCTGACCCGCGGTCAGCGCAGGATGGCGGTCTTGCGGTAGGCGTCGAGCTCCGCCTGATAGCGGGCGAGGTCCCGCTCGAGTTCGGTGATCTCCGCCTTGAGCCGGCCGATGCGCTCGGCCGCCTGCTTGGTGTCGAGCACCGCCTGTGTGCGTTCTTCTGCCGTGGCTGTCGCGTCGATCACGTCGAAGGCACTCTCCGCCACCCGGTCCTCGAGCCGCCGGATCTCGCGGCGCTTGTCCTCGATCTGTTCTTCGGTGTCGGTGACGCGGCGCTCCCGCACGTACAGCGCTCGCCCCTCGTCGTAGGCGATCTCGAATGCCTCGGCCAGGTCGGCAGGGCAGGTGTCGTAGTAGGTGTAGCCGTTGGCGCCGGCGCGATAGCCGTTGTGCGGCTGGCAGTACTCGCGCAGCCCGGCGGCACGTCCGGCGAGATACGCGGTCAGGTCCGGCGTGACGCCGTATTCGGCGCACGCGCGCCGGTGCTCGCCGATGCGGTCACCCGGCTGACCGGCCACGCCGTCTTCGTAACCCACCGTGCGCCAGTCGACGGTGCGGCACTCGTCCTTGCTCATCTTCGCGGCGCAGGCGCCGAGCAGCACGGTGCTCAGGGCGATCAGCACGGATCTCGATTTCATGGAGTTACCTGCGCTGACCCGCCAGCACGCGGACCGGACCCGTGAGGTCTTCCATGGCCGTCTCGGCAGCTTGTCGTTCGACAGCGCCCAGCAACGATTCGAGGTGCGCGCGCATGCGGCGGACGACGTCGATGACGTCGGCTGCTTCGGCCGGCCTGGCGACCAGGAAGCCCTGGACCGAGATCTCGCCGCAGGCGCCGAGGAAATCGAGCTGGGTGGCGCGCTCCACGCCTTCGATCGTTACCTGCAGGCCGAGGTTGCGGCAGAGACCGATGATCGAGTGCACGATCGCGGCCGAGCGCGGGTTGCTGTCGATGCCTGCAATGACGCTGCGATCGAGCTTGACCCGGCTGAGCGGCAAGCGCTCGATGGAGGTCAGCGACGAGAAACCCGTGCCGAAATCGTCGAGCGCGGTGTCGACGTTGAGCAGGCGCAGGCCGTGCAGGACTTCGACCGTCGCTGCGCCGGTCTGCAGCGCCGTCTCCGTCAGCTCGAGTTCGATCGATTCTGGCGGCAAGCCATGCCGGGCGAGCAGGCGCTCGATGTCGAGCGCAAAATTCCCGGTCAGGAACTGCTGTGCCGAGACGTTGATGGCCACGCGTGCCTCGGGCCAGCCTTCGCGTCGCCACCGGCTGACCGCTTCGGCCGCCGTCTCCAGGATCCAGTCGTTCAGGTCGAGCATCAGGCCTGACTGCTGGGCAATTTCGATGAATTCGCCGGCCGCGACGATCTGGTCGTCGCTGCGCTTCCAGCGCAGCAGCGCTTCCACGGCGATGGTGCGCCGCCTGGCCAGGCACACCTGCGGCTGGTAGTGGAGCACCAGTTCCCCGCCCTCGATCGCCTTGCGCAGCGCCTGCTCGACGCGGAAGCGGTTCGACGCCTGCACCAGCATCGACGGGTCGTGGACGCAGAGGCGGTTGCGACCGAGTTCCTTGGCGCGGAACAGCGCGACATCTGCAGCACGCAGCAGCGACGTCGCATCGCGACCATGTTCCGGGAACGTGGCGACGCCACAGCTAACGCCGACACAGACCTCGCGGCGGTCGATGAGCAGTGGCCGCTGGAAGCTTGCGACCAGGTGCTCGGCGTGTCGCTCGACCTCGGTGGAGTCGCCCGAGTAGGGGAACACCAGCGTGAACTCGTCGCCGCCCAGTCGCGCGATGAACCCGGACTCGCCGACGACGTCGCACAGGCGTCCGCCGATCTCGGTCAGCACGCGGTCGCCGAAATCGTGGCCGAGCGTGTCGTTGACGGTCTTGAAGTTGTCGAGGTCGAGGAACAGGACCGCGATGTGCGACGCCAGCGGACCCTCGGCGCCGGCAGCAGCGAGCATGTCGTTCAGGCGCTGGAACAGTTGTCGTCGGTTCGGCAGGTTGGTGAGCGGATCGTGCTCGGCTAGGTGCCGCAGCTGCAGCGTGCGCTCCTCGACGCGGTGTTCGAGCTGTGCCTGATAGGTCTTGACCGCGTGCTCCGCGTCGGCCAGCTCGCCGGCCATGTGATTGAACGCGTTGGCGAGTTCGTCGAGCTCGCGCGCGCCGCCGCGCAGCACGCGAGTCGCCAGTTTTCCCGCGGCCAGGCGCCGGGCCCCGGCGGTCAGCCGGCGGACGGGCCAGGTGATCGCCCAGGTGATCGTGGCCAGCGCGAGCAGCGCCAGCAGGATCGCCTTGAAGGTCGCGGTCCGGATCGTCTGCTCGGATTGCGCGACGGCCCGCTGGGCGCCCGCCGCTGCCGCGGTGAAGGCGCGCCATGCAGGCGCTTCCACGTTGTCACGGATGTGAACCGCAAGCGAGTCGCCTTCCGCCGCGAAGGTTGCCTGCCGCGCTTCGGTTTCCGCGCCGAGCCGCAGGGCCTGCCGTCGCAGCCTGACTGCCCGGTTGAAGTCTTCCGTCTGCATGGCGAGCCAGTTACCGCCGGGCGAGGCGGCGAATTCCTCATGGTGGCTTTCGATCGCGTGGCGCAAGCGTGATTCGCCGCCGTTGGGACCGGCGCTGAGATTGCCGCCCCGGGTCAGTTCGCTCAATACGTCGTGGCGGGCAGCCTCCACGGCGCGTGCCAGCTCCGCCAGCGACGGCCGTGCCAGCAGGTTGTCACCGATCACGACGCCCGACCCGCCAGCGCTCCTGACACGACGATCCAGCGCGGCGTAGGCAGACTCGAGATCGGTGACGGCGCGCCGGCGCGCGTCCTGCAGGCGCAGCAGTGCGAAGCCCTGGGCCTCGTGCTCGGCGATGCGCTGCAACAGCGGGCCCACCGGCGGCGCTTCATCGCCGGCACCAACGTCAGCCATCCGACTCGCGGCCCATGACAGGCGCTCGGCGGATGCGACGGTCGCCGCGTGCTGGTCGCGCGTGCCTGCTCGAAGATAGGCGAGTACCGTCCGATCGAAAGTCGCCACGCCGTCGCCGAGATCACGCACGCTGCGTGACAACGGCTCGAACTGCCGCTGCATGCTCTCGAGATCGGTTGTCGCGCCGCGGGTGCTGCGCAGCGACACGACGCTGGCGGCGGTGAATGCGCCGATCACCAGCGCGAATCCCAGCACCAGCCACGCGCCGATCGGCAGGCCGCTCGCGCGCGCCGGTGCAACGGGCGGCTTTGTCGTGCTGGTCGGGGGCAAGGTGAGCTGCCTTTCGGCACCGTCGTTGGACAGAATGGGGGAGATACTGCGGCCCGGGAGCCCGAACCCGTGAGAACGCGCAGCCAGGACCTTGATTCAGGTCACAGATTGCGGCTGGCGACGCAGTCGAATCCCCCCGCCCCGAGCGGGCCGGGTCACACCGGCGTCAGAGCGCCCGCCGCCGATTGGGCCGCCGCGCTCGCATCGTTTCGCGTGGACCACCCTCCGGTGGAGGCGGCAATTCCGGCAACGGCGCCTCTGCCGTCATGCCGGCCACGATCATGCGGCGCATCTCCGCATCGGTGGCCGTGTCGGTCGCAATCGGCGTGTACGACTGCAGGCGATTCTCGACTTCGGCGCAGGTGCGCTGGTAAAGGTCCCGGGCGCCGGCCTTTTCCCAGGTCTCGCGGTTCTCGCGGTCGATCACCGGATTCGTGAGATAGAGTTCCTGCGGCCAGTGGCTCAGCGTGTGCGGCGACGTGATCAGGTGGTCGTTCGCCAGCAGGTCTTCCACCAGCTGCTTCGCCGGCAGGTCGTCGACGATGTTCATGTCGCGCACGAAGTGCAGGCACTGGCCGCACACTTCGTTGTCGAACACCAGTTTCGGCAGGCTGAACGTGAGCACGAAATCGAGCATGCCCGGGCCCGAGACCGAATTGACGCCGGCGATCGCCGCCAGCAGCGCGCTGCTGAACGTCTCGCCGCCGGCCTGCGCGTCGAGCGATTTGCCGTCGCTGAGCGCCATGTAGGCCTGCGTCGGCAGGCCGAGCGACTTGGCCACCGCGACGTACGCGACATTGAGGTGCTGCGCCTCGATGGCCGCCATCGGCGAACTCGCGGACTTCATGTGGAACGTCGCCGGGGCGCCGCCGAACAGCACGGGCGCGCCCGGACGGACGATCTGCGCCATCGTGATGCCGGTCAGCACGTCGGCTACGTGGAATACCAGCGCGCCCACGAGCGTCACCGGCGCGATCAGTCCCATCAGCGTGACGGGCACGATCTCGACGGGGATGCCGGCCTCGACGCAGTCGAGCATGTTCTGGCACGAATCCTCGCCGTAGCGGAAGTTACCCGTCGCGGTGATCGTGAAGATCGACAGCGGCTTCGCGATCAGCTCGGCCCGGTCGCGGCGAAACAGCTGCATCATGTCGCGCATGCGCGGCACGCCGTGCTCGGTGAACGCTCCGGAGACCATCGGCTTCTTTGACGTCGTGAGCAGCATGTACAGGCGCCACGCGTCCGACACCTGCGACTCGATGTCCTTGTTGGTCGAGAAGGCGGTCGCCAGGTAGGCGATGTGCTCGAGCCCGTCGCAGAGCCGGGCATATTCGATGAAGTCGGTCGAGTTCGAGAGGCGTGTCTCACCGGTGCGGTGATCGAGAATCTTCAGGCCGCTCGAGCCGGGCACGTAGTGGACGTTGTTGCCGCCCAGCTCCGCGTGGGGCTGGCCTTCACGGTCATACAGCGTGAACGACTTGGGGGCCGTCGCAATCGCGCGATCGACGATTTCGGGTGGGAACAGGACGCGGGTGCCGTCCGCCGTGGTCTTCATGCCGTGGTCGAGCAGGCGCTGGCGCATCCCGGGGCCACGGATGTCGATGCCGGTTTCGGCGAGGATGCGCTTGGCCTCCGTGACCACCCTGGCGCACAACTCGGGGCTGATCACGTTCAGCGTCGGTCTCATCCGGCTTCTCCCGCGGGCCCCGGCCTGGGGCTCCTTGTCATGCTCGTTTGGCGAACCGATGATTATCCAAGGGCGGCTCGTCTTAGGCTACTCCACGAGGCCGCCCGGGTCTGCCATCGTCGGCTATAGTCCCCACCCAACCGGGGGAAACCAGGATGGCATCACGCAACGTCACGCTGCAGGTCAACCGCGGCTCGCACGGCGAAACCAGGGTGATCGAGGCGCAGATGCCGCCCCTCGTTCCGGGCCAGGTGCGCTTCAGGGTCGAGCGTTTTGCGCTGACTGCGAACACCGTGACCTACGCCACGACCGGCGACTTGCTCGGCTACTGGGATTTCTTTCCAACCGGCGAACCAGCCTGGGGTTGTGTGCCGGCCATGGGCTGGGCGGAGGTGGTCGAGTCACGGCACCCCGACGTATCGACGGGGGGGCGCTATTACGGCTGGTACCCGATGGCACGGTTTGTCGACATGACCGTCGCGCCGACCACGGACGGGTTGCGTGACGAAGGGCTGCATCGAGCCGCTCATGCCCCCGTGTACCGAGCGTACACAGCGACGACCCGCGACACGCTGTACCAGGCAGGAACCGATGCCGAGGATCGCCATGCGCTGCTGCGCGTACTGTTCCTCACCGGTTGGCTGGCCGAAGATTGCTTTGCCGACAACGACTGGTTCGGTGCGCGACGAGTGCTGGTGCTGTCTGCATCGAGCAAGACAGCGATCGGCTTTGCGCACTGTGCAGATGCCCGCGCCGGGATCGAAGTCGTCGGCGTGACCTCGTCGCGCAACCATGCGTTCACGCACGCGCTCGGTTGCTATGACGAAGTGGTCACCTATGACGACGTGGCGGCCATCCCGCGCAGCGCGCCGATCGTAGCGATCGACATGGCCGGCAGCGGCCCCGTGCTGGCATCGGTCCACTCGCACTTCGGCGACCAGTTGCGGCATTCGATGGCCATTGGCCGCAGCCATCACGAGGCGCCTGCCCGCGTGCCGGGCATGCCCGGACCGAAGCCGGAGTTCTTCTTCGCGCCGACGCAGGTCAGGAAGCGCGTGCAGGACTGGGGTCCGCGCGGCTACCAGGAGCGGGTCGTCAAGGCGCTCAGCGAATTCGTCGCATGGAGTTCCGGCTGGCTGCACGTGCAGCAATCGCGCGGCGCCGAGGCCGCGACGGCGACCTGGAACGAAATCCATGCAGGCCGGGTCGCACCCGACGTTGGCCACATGGTCTCGCTCTGGGACTGAACTGCCTGCCATTGAACTGACGCGCGTGACGCCGGTCGAACCGCCCTGCGTCAGGAGGAATCACCTTTGTCCATGAAATTTGCCCTGGCCGTCGTCACGGCCGTCGCGCTTGCGCCCCCGCTGCTGGCCGAGCAGGCCGCCGATCCGTTCGGCTGGCTCGAGGACATCGAGGGCGCCAAGGCGCTCGATTGGGCCCGCGCCGAGAACGCCCGCACGCTGCCGGTCCTCGAGGGCGATCCGCGCTTTGCGCAGATGCGCGCGGAGGCGCGCTCGATCCTGACGGCACCGACGCGTATCCCGACCGGTTCGATTCACAACGGCGCCGTCTACAACTTCTGGCAGGATGACACGCACCTGCGCGGGATCTGGCGCCGGGCCAGTGTCGTCAGCTATCGCACGGGCAGACCCGTGTGGGAAACACTGATCGATTTCGATCGACTGGCGAGGGACGAAGGCGAGAACTGGGTCAGCGGGCAGGTCGCCTGCCTGTCGCCTGAATACCGGCTGTGCATGGTCGAGATGTCGCGCGGCGGCAGCGACTCGTCGACCTGGCGTGAATTCGACACGACGACTCGAGCATTCGTCAGCAATGGGTTCGCCGTGCCCGAAGCCAAGTCCGACGTGGCGTGGGTCGACGCCGACACGCTGCTCGTCGGCACCGACTGGGGCGCCGGATCGATGACGGCCTCGGGCTACCCGCGCATCGTGAAGGTCTGGCGGCGCGGCAAGCCGCTGGCCGCGGCGTCGGCGCTGTTCGAAGGCAGGTCGACCGACGTCGCGGTACGTTCATTCGTCGATCAGAACGGGGGCGCGCAGCCTTTCGTCGTGCGTGCCGTGTCGTTCTTCGAGGCGGAATATCATTACGCGCCAGGCCTGGGCACGCCAGCGAAGCTGCCGCTGCCGCTGCACTCGAATATCGAGGGCGTGCTCGACGGGCGCGCCATCTTCACCTTGCGTGAAGCGTGGGATTACCAGGGCAAGACGTACCCGCAGGGTTCGATCGTCGCCTACGACCTGCAGCGTGGCACCGCCGAGCCCGTGTTCGCTGCGAACGGTACGCAGTCGGTCGAGACCGTCGCGGTCGGCAGGACCGGCCTGGTGGTGCAGTACCTCGAGAACGTTTCCGGCAAGGCAGTGCGAGTCCTGCGCACGCCGCAAGGCGAGTGGCGGGCCACCCCGATTGCGCTACCCGCGAACGGGGTGCTGAAGATCGCTTCCGCGGGCGGCGGCACCGACGACGCGATGCTTTCGTTCGAAAGCCTGACCTCGCCGCTCACCTTGTATTACGTGAGCGCGAACGATGCGATCGAGCAGATCTTCACGACGCCAGCGGCCTACGACGCGACGGACGTCGTCGTCGAGCAGCGGTTCGCGACCTCGACCGACGGCACGAGGATTCCGTACTTCGTCATGGGCAGGAAGTCGGTGCTCGCCCGGGGCAATGCGCCGACGGTGCAGTACGCCTATGGTGGCTTCCTTGCGGCCACGCTGCCGGTTTACTACGAAGATCCATCGCGGCCACAGCACGGCGCGCTCGCGGGCAAACTCTGGGTTTCGCGCGGCGGCGTGCTCGTGCTTGCCAACATCCGCGGCGGATCGGAGTACGGTCCACGGTGGCACGACGCGGGCCTGAAGGAGAATCGGCAGAAGGTCTTCGACGATTTCATTGCCGTCTCGGAAGACCTGATCCGGACGGGCGTCACCACGAAGGCCAAGCTCGGCGCCATCGGCCGCTCGAACGGCGGCCTGCTGATGGGCGTCGTCATGAATCAGCGTCCGGACCTGTATGCGGCCATCGTCAACGGCGTGCCGCTGCTCGACATGCAGCGCTATACCAAGCTGGGCGCGGGCGCTTCCTGGGTCGCCGAGTACGGCGATCCGGACACGGCCGACTGGTCGTACCTGTCAAAGTGGTCGCCGTACCAGAATCTACGTGCCGACGTCGCGTATCCACCAGTCTTCTACTACACCTCGACCAAGGACGATCGGGTTCACCCAGGTCACGCGCGCAAGGCGGCTGCAAAGCTGAAGTCGTTCGGGCGTGACTACTTCTACTACGAGAACATGGAGGGCGGCCACGGCGGCACGTCGAACCAGGATCAGCTCGCATACCGGATCGCGCTCGAGTATGCGTATTTCGCCAGGCGGCTGATGGGCGCCGCTCCGTAGAGCGGCAGCCCGGGGGTTCGTTACCCCGCCGCCACCCTGGTTTCCCAGCCATCGAGCTGACGCCCCACCGGCAGTTCGCGCACGCGCACTCCGGTCGCTGCGCAAATTGCATTCGCGATCGCGGCACCGGCTGGTGGCACGCCTGGCTCGCCGATGCCACCCGGTAATGCCTCACTCTCGATGATGTGCACGTCCACGACGTGAGGCGACGCCCGCATGCGAGCGACCCGGTAGTCGCTGTAGTTCGACTGTTCGACCCTGCCGGCGGCGAAGGTGATCCCGCTGTGGAGCGTGTTGCTCATGGCCATGATGAGTGCGCCTTCCATCTGTGCCCTGGCGCGGTCGGGATTGGCGACGAAGCCGGCGTCGACTGCGACGGTGGCGCGTGGCACGAGCACCGTTCCGTCGGGGCTCACCTCGACCTCGACGACCATCGCAACGTACGAGAGGAAGCTGCGATGCACCGCGATGCCGCGACCGCGGCCGCGCGGCAGCGGGGTGCTCCAGCCGCTTCGCTGCTTGACCGACTCGACCACGCGACGTGCACGGGCGGTGTCGAGCGGGTGGTCCGCCCATGGCGCGCCGTAATAGGTTTCGCCCGGAGCGACCAGCCCGGCCCTGGACAGGTCGACTTTGCGGTCGGGACCGATGAGCTCGAGCAGGAACGCCGCCGGGTCCTTGCCGGCCGCGCGCGCGAGTTCATCGACGAACGAACCGATCGCGAAGCCGTGATGGATCGCGTTCACGCTGCGGTACCAGCCGATGCGCGCGTGCGCCACGGCCGGGCAGACCTCGACACTCAGGTTGGGCACGTCCCAGGGAACGTCGCTGGCGCCGTTGGTCAGTTCGTCCGGCGTGGGACCGGCCACGTTCGGAGCGAAGGTTGCGCTGATCGACGGGTACGCCGACCGATGCCGCCAGGCGGTTACCTTGCCCGCCGCATCGAGCGCAGCCTCCAGTCGGTGCGCGGCCGCAGCGTGATAGTACGAGTGCCGCATGTCGTCCTCGCGGCTCCACTGCACGCGCACAGGCGCCCCGGTCTCACGTGCCAGGAAGGCAGCCTCGCAGATGAAGTCCGGCTTGGACTTGCGACCGAAGGCGCCTCCCAGCAAGGTGACATGGACGGTGACGTTCGCGGCGTCGACCTTGAGGTACTCGGCAATCGTGTTGCGCGCATCGTTGGGCGACTGCGTCGGGGCCCAGGCTTCGACCTTGCCATCCTGTACGCGAGCAATCGCCGCCAGCGGCTCCATCTGCGCGTGCGACAGGTAGGGGACGTGGTATTCGGCGCTCAGCTTGCGCGCCGCCGCCGCCAGAGCGGCGGCCGCGTCGCCGTTCGTGCGCCCCGGCTTGCCAGGCGCGCGGACGCTTGCCTCGAGCGTCGACCTGTACGACTTCGAGCCGTGGGTGCCGTTCGGCCCCGCGTCCCAGGTAATCTTCAGCGCATCGCGCCCGCGCAGCGCCGCCCAGGTGTTCTTCGCGATCACGGCGACACCACCGAGCGGGAAAAATGCGCCGGGAACAGGTGTCTCTGCAATGCGCACGATGCGTTCGACACCGGGCACTTTGCGCGCCTCGCCGTCGTCGACACTCACGACTTTCCCGCCCCACACCGGGGGTCGCGCGATGGCGGCCACTTTCATGCCGGGCAGCGTGAGGTCGGCGCCGTAGACGGCCGTGCCGATGGTCATCGGTACCAGGTCGATCGACGGCACCGTCCTGCCCTGCCACCGCCGCTCGTCGGGGGGCTTGATGCGCACGCTCGTGGTTGCGGGCATTGCGATCGTGCGCGCAGTCGCGACGAGCTCGCCGAACGACTTCGTGCGACCGGTCGGGCGGTGCACGACCTCGTGCTGTCGGGCGACGACTTCGGCAACGTCCACGTTCCACTGCATGGCCGCTGCGGCCTCCAGCAGCGCGCGTGTCGTTGCGCCGGCCTCCCGGTACTTGTGCAGGAAGTCGCGGATGCTGGTGGAGCCGTCCGTGTTCTGCGAGCCGTACCTGGGGTCTCCCACGGCCTGCTCGACGCGACACCTGGCCCAGTCGGCTTCCATCTCGTCGGCAATGATCATCGGCATCGTGGTGCGGATGCCCTGGCCCATTTCCGAGCGGTGGCAGATGATCGTGACGGTGCCTGCGTCGTCGACGTGCACATAGACGTGCGGCGACCACGGATTGGCTGCGGTGGCCGGCAGCGGCTCGGCAGCGTCGAGGCGGCGCGCGCCGCCGGGTCCGAAGGCAATGACCAGGCCGCCGATGCCGAGCAACTGGATGAATGTGCGGCGCTGCAGGTCCTGCGGGCAATCGGCGCCTGCATCGGTTGCAGCGACAGGGGCGGGCATCCCGGCCTGCGCACCAGGCGCCGCCGCGCGCCGCACCCACGGCAGGAACTCGTTCGCGCTCATGAGCTTTTCTCCGCCGCGGCTTTGATCGCGGCGCGAATGCGTGGATAGGTGCCGCAGCGACAGAGGTTGCCGTTCATCGCGGCGTCGATCTGCTGGTCGGTTGGCTGCGGCGTGTTCTGCAGCAAGCCGGCGGCCTGCATGATCTGACCGGGCTGGCAGAAGCCACACTGCGGCACGTCGATTTCGCGCCAGGCCACCTGCAGCGGGTGCTCGCCGGTGGGGTGCAGTCCTTCGATCGTGGTAACGGTCGCGTCCTGGAGGTCCGCCATCGGCAGCTGGCAGGCGCGGGCAGGTTGTCCGCCGACGTGCACCGTGCAGGAACCGCACTGCGCGATGCCGCAGCCGTACTTCGTGCCGGTCAGCGCGAGATCATCGCGCAGGTACCAGAGGAGCGGCAGGGTGGGATCGCCGTCGAAGGTTCGACGCACGCCATTGACGGTCAGGGTGATCATCGCGACTCCGGGGCGGGTACAGGGATGTGCGGAAGACGGAGAATGGCACCCGAGCGGCAGCGGTTTCAATTCCAGCGTTGCGCCAGCGCCGCGATTCCCTGCTGCAGCGACTCACCGCCGCGGATGAGCGGTGCGTCGAGACGCAGGTTCCACGATACCCACAGCGGCAGACCACACTCTGCGGCGGCGCGCGCTCAGTGCCTGGGTTTCACGAACTTCAGGGTCATGCGATCGCTTTCGCCGATGGCGGCATATTTCGCCTTGTCGGTGTCGCCCAGGGCCAACGTCGGTGGCAGGGTCCACACGCCTTGCTGCCATTCGGTCGTGTCCTTCGGGTTGGCGTTGATCTCCGCACTGCCTGCGAACTCGAATCCGGCCTTCTCCGCGAGCGCGCGGACGGTCGAGACCTTGATGTAGCCACTGTCGCGCTCACGTTCTGCGGCAGCGGATTCAGGCAGGCGATGATCCTCGATACCGAGCACGCCGCCCGGCTTGAGCATGGCGAAGATCTCGCGGAACGCAGCTTCGCTGTAGTCAGCCTTTTCCGCCTGCATGTAACCCATCTTCCAGTTATGCACGTTGCGGAAGGTGAGGACGACGTCGGCGGTGCCCGCCGCGACGCCCGTTCCGCCCAGCACGGTCGGGAAGTTCGCGCGCTCGACCTTGCCGTAGAGCGCCGGGTTGGCATCGAACCGCTTAGCCATCGACTCGGCGCCTTTGCCCGCTGGTGCGGCGGCGAGCAACTTGCCCTTCGCTGCGAGATAAGGTGCGAGAATTTCCGTGTACCAGCCCCCGCCTGGCCACAGTTCCACGACGGTATCCGTCGGCTTGACGCCGATGAAGCCGAGCGTTTCGACCGGGTGACGATAGGCATCGCGCGCACGGTTGGTTTCACTGCGCTGCGTGCCGGCCACCGCTTGCTCGAGAGCTTCGCGCGCGGCCTGATCCAATCCGTCCTGGTCCCTGGCGTGCAATGTCGTGCCGCCGAGCAAGCCGACGCTGGCAAGCGTTGCGGCAATGATGGTCAGACGCATGGCTCCCTCCTGTCACCCAGTGATTTCTTGAGCCCCGCAGCATGTGCGGTGGTCCCGGCAGACGCAAGTGCCGGCATTCGTGCAACACTAGGCCGCAGGCAACCGGGTTCGGTCGGCAGGAAGACGGAATTCCATGCAGCACTCGAAGGCAGTCCACACACTCAGCGCCCGGTCCCTGCTCCGGCAGCATGCGTTGGCCGCATTGGCCTTGCTGGTCCTGAGCGCCTGTGGCGGCACCGACGACACCGGCAGCGCCGGCAGTGCCAATCAATTGCTGTCCAAGCCGGTAGCGGACGGCCAGGCCCCGGTTGCGGCGGCGCCAGCCGAGCCCGCGGCTGTGCCCGAGCCAACGCCGACCATGCCAGCAGTGTTGGCGGAGGAGGGCCAGCGTCCGCTGCTGCTGGCGATCGCCAGCAGCTATCCCGTAATCCAGCAGTTGCAACGCAAGGAAGAAACCGGTCGGGTTCACGCGCTCGAAGCTGCGAGAATCGAGGCCGACCTGGCGCGCGCCCGGGCCGATCTTGCCAGCATCAAACGCAATCTCGCGTCGCTCTCGGCAGGTGGACTCCCGACCTATGCCTTGATCCACCACGTCGCGAGCGACGGCAGCCTCAACGCCTGGATCGTGCTGCCGGATGGCAACGTGGTCGCCGGCACGACGACAGGGCCGTATGCCGGCCTCGGCACGCTGCAGGGAGGTCTCGGCGTCGATCGGATCGCAGCGACCCGCGGGCCGCAGCTGAAAGGTGAGGAAAAGCAGCGCCTCGATGCCGATGCCGAGATCGCCACGGATGAGGACGCTGATGCCGACCGCGGCGCCGGCAAGCGCGACAACTCGCCGGCAGCGATCAGCAAGCGCCGACAGGTCCTGGCAGGTGCTGCCGCAACGCTCCTGCCCGGCGACATTCGGCAGGTGCTCGCGGCGGGAGAGGGGCGCCTGCTGGTCGTGCCGGCCAGGGATACCGGCACTGCGCCGTATGCGGCGCTGCCGATCCGCAACCAGGATGACTTCGCAGCGCGGAGATGGTCCTTCGTCGTGATGCAGGACCTGCGGGTACTGGCTGACAGCGCCAGCGGCTTTGACATGGGCAAGGTCGATCTCTCGAAGTCGGTCATCGTCGGCGACCCCGACGACATGCGCGACGTGCGCTACAGCTTCCCGGCGCTGCCCGGCGCGAGAAAAGAGGCGCAGGCGATCGCCAGGGAGCTGGGCATCGCCGAGCAGAATGTCCTGATCGGTGCGGACGCGACCCGGAAGAACGTCGTCCGTGCCATCGACCGCAGCGCCGGCGAGGGCGTCATCTACATGGCGACGCACGCCGTCGCCGATGCAAAGAATCCACTGACCCGCGGCTTCGTCGTCCTCAGCCAGCAGAACCTGTTTGCCGGCGAGCTGCGAACCGAGCAGTTCAGGGGATGGGACGAGCATCAGCCGCTGGTCGTCATGAGTGCGTGTCAGACAGCGCTGGGTCGCGTCTTCGAGGGTGGAACGTTCGGTGTCGCGCGCACCTGGACCAATGCCGGCGCAGGTCAGGTCGTCGCCAGTCTCTGGAACGTAAGCGATCTCGCGACCTACCGGTTGATGACGCGCTTCGTGGCCGGGCTGCAGCAAGGCCAGGTGCCGGAGCTGGCCATGCAGGCCGCGCAGCTCGAGACGATCAAGAACTATCCGGACGATCCGAAGATGTGGGCGAGTTTCACGATCATCGGCAAGCCATCGATCGACAGCCGTGCCATGCAGCAGCACTCCGGCTCGAGCCCCTGAGTGATGCATCCGTGGCCTGCGGTCACTCCACCACGAACACCACCGCCGTCCGCGCCGGCACGGTGAAGCGACCGTTCGCGGCGTCATAACTCGCCTGCTCTGCCGCCCGTCGATCGGTCGCACCGGATGCGCGATGCACCGGGTGCAGCACGTAGCGATTGCCGCGCTCGCCGTCGAAGTGCAGCGTGTGCGCTTCGATGTCGACGTTGACGAGGTACATCACCTCGCTGAAGTGGGCGCCCGGATAGCGGTCGCCCTGCAGGTGCCCGGCGATGACCTCCGGGACCTGCTGCGGGCCCGTGTTCAGGAAGCGCAGGCGCTCCATGACTGCGGCGGCATCGGGCAACCGGAACAGCGTCGAGCTCGAGCGGATGCGCAGCAGGTCATTGAACGCACCGCGGCTCCACGCGATGTCGGCGGGCGCCGGATCGAGCCGGGGATCGGCGAGCCGCGGCCGCATCAGCGGCCAGCTCGGTTCATTGACCCGCGCCGGCGGCAGGCCCGTGCCGAAGAAGCTGTCCTGTCCGGTCCAGTCGATGCGGTTGAACCAGTCGCCGGAGTCGAAGCTGTTGCGATCCATCGACTTGCTGCGCAGCAGTTCCATGCCCGCGTGGAAGTAGGCGATGCCCTGGCTGAACGCGTTCAGCGCCATCGCCAGGATCTGCACGCGCGCGCGCTCGGCGGTCGACGTGCCGAGCGGCAACTTGAAGGCGTTCAGGTCGTAGAGCGTCTGGTTGTCGTGGTTCTCGACGTAGTTGACCACTTCTGCCGGCGAGGTGACGTACCCGGCGGGCTGGCCACCGCCGTACGGTATCTGCGCGAGCGGCAGTTCGCGGCCGTCGCACGTGGCCATGCGGAAATCGCGCAGCGATCCCGCCAGTCCGACCCGCACCAGGTCGGCGGCGCGCATCAGGTCCGTCGCGGAGGTTTCGGTGGGCGCAGCAGCGTTGCGGTCGTAGTGCAGCCCGTTGACGTAGCCCTGCACGCTCACCTGGCGTGCATCGCCGTCGCCGGCCCCGCCGCCGCGGATCGCGTCACGCCCGCGGTCGCTGAACGTCGCGATGCCGCTGCCGTCGAGTCCGAGCTGTGAGGCCTGCACGAAACGCGCACCGTCGGCGACTTCGCCGAAGTTCCAGCCTTCACCGATCAGCAATACGTTACGCCCGGTCGCGGCGTTGACGCGCGCCTGCAGCTCCTCCATCACCGTCCGTGGCTGGTGACCCATCAGGTCGAAACGGAACGAGTCGATCCGGTATTCGCGTGCCCACGTCACCACCGAGTCGAGCATCAGCTTCGCCATCATGCGGTGCTCGGTCGCCGTGTTCGCGCAGCAGGTCGAGGTCGCAACGCGGCCGGCCTCGTCGAGACGGTGGTAGTAACCAGGCACGATGCGATCGAGCACGGACCAGCGATCCTGGCCGGACGCGTAGGTGTGGTTGTAGACGACGTCCATGCCGACTCGAAGGCCCGCCCGGTGCAGTGACTGCACCATGCGCCGGAACTCGATGATGCGGACGGCGCCGTCCGCGGGATCGGTCGCATAGCTGCCTTCGGGCGCGGTGAAGTGCACCGGGTCGTAACCCCAGTTGAAGCAGTCGCGATCGCTCACCGCGGACACGGCCTGCTGTTGCGTCTCGCCGTCGCGCGTGCCCGCCGGGAAAGGCGTCACGCAACCCAGTTCCGGCACCGAGCCGAAATCGAACACCGGCAGCAGGTGAACGTCGGTGACCCCGGCCGCGGCGAGCTTCTGCAGGTGCCGCATGCCGTCGGAGTCGTCAAGCGTGAAAGCGAGGTATCTGCCACGGTAGTCGGGCCGTACCGTGGCGTCACCGATCGAAAAATCGCGCGCGTGCAGTTCGTAGATCACGGCGTCGGTCGCTGCCTGCACTCTTTGCGGCGAACGCGCGCGGTCCCAGCCCGGCGGCTTCAGGCGCGAGGACTGCAGGTTGGCGACGTAGCCACGACGGGAATCGGTCGTCAGGCTGACGGCGTAGGGATCCGTCACGCGGTTGCGCACCAGGCCGGCGCCGTCCACCCACACGTCGACGAGGAAGGTGTAGTAGTGGCCCGCGAGATCGCCGCCGATGTCGGCCGACCAGATCCCCGTGCGCGCCTCGAGGTGCAGCGGCTGCAGCGAACGCGCTGGCCGGTCGCCGTCGTCGTGCAGGCACAGCGCCACGTTGCGTGCGGTCGGGGCCCACAACGCGAACCTCGTGCGATCCGGTGCAACCGTCACGCCGAGTTGCGCGCCGGCCGCGTCCGCGTAGAGGTCGTCGAGAGCCCCCGGTGACTGCAGCCGCGTCGCGTACAGTACGCGGCCGTCGGCGTCTTCCTGGACGAGCAGCAGCTGCTCGCGATGAAGTTCGCGCAGTGTTTCGGCGTTCGCCTGCACCTGCAGCGTGACGCCCGTTGCGACGTGACGGAAGCGTGCGGCAACGGCGGGCGGTACCGCGCCTGCAGCGACTTCCAGATCCAGCGCGCCGTCGGCGCCGGTGACTGCGGTGCCGGGTCGTGAGACGGCCCGGCCGCTGGCTGAACGGTGCAGACGGAAGTGCCCGCCCGCTGCGACGCCGGGCCAGCGCAGCAGCCGGGCATCGAGCCAGATCGCGCGCGCCTCGAGCGGCGCCTGCTCCGGTGCGGGTTGCAGCACGGTTGCGTGACCCGCTGCATCACAGTCAGCCGCGGTCGGCGATGCGGTCGCCGACGTGACCACCGCGGTGCTCAGGACGACTGTGGCAAGCATCGATCGCAACGACCTACCCTCTGCAGCAGACCTGGTCATCATGCCATGCAGGGGCGCGCCGCGAGCAGGCGGGACGTGGTGATTCCTGGGCCACTTGCAGGTTTGATCCTGGGCGTTGCGGAACTTTTTCAACCACCGCAAGTGCCTTGCTTGCCCGACGCCGGCTGCGGCGCCATCATCCACGGCATGAAGTCCGCGCAGCACCAGGGCGCGATCGCCGATCACCCGGGCGGCGCGCGCTCCGACATGCTCTACCGCGCCTTGCAGCCGTGACCGAACCGCGCCTCGGCATTGCGCTCGGCAGCGGGTCGGCGCGAGGCTGGGCGCACATCGGTATCCTGCGTGCACTCGCCGACCAGGGGCTGCGGCCTGCCGTCGTGACGGGGGCCTCAGTCGGGGCGCTCGTGGGCGCAGCCTTCGCCAACGACAAACTCGACGCACTGGAAGCCTGGGTCTGCGCGCTCACGCAGCGCGACGTGTGGCACCTGATAGATGCGACGTTCCGCGGTGGCGGCATCATGACGGGAAATCGCCTGATGGACGCCATTGCGGTGGGGGTGGGCGACACGCCGATCGAGCAGCTGCCGGTTGCATTCGGCGCCGTCGCCACCGATCTCTACACCGGCGAAGAAGTCTGGTTGCGCGAAGGCCCGATGATGCGCGTGGTGCGTGCGTCGAGTGGAGTGCCCGGACTGTTCGCACCAGCGTGGCACGCGGACCGCTGGCTGATCGACGGCGGCGTCGTGAACCCTGTGCCTGTCTCGATGTGCCGTGCGATGGGCGCTGATGTCGTCATCGCGGTTGACATCAGCCGCAGCGTGACCCGCGCGGGGCAACGCGCACAGCTTGCGGCCGGCACGAAGCCCGCGACCAGCGCGGTGGGTGAGCACACGGCGACGGAGGAGGGTTCCGCGATCCTGAAGCGATGGTCCGGAATGCTCGACGGACTGGTGGAGTCGTTTCGCTCCAAGCGCCAGGAGCCGGGACTGCTGGAGGCGATCACCAGCTCCGTGAACATCATGCAGGACCGCATCACGCGCACGCGGCTGGCCATCGATCCGGCCGACGTGCTGCTGAGGCCTCGCATGGACGACTTCGCACTGATGGATTTTCACCGCGCACGCGAGGCGATCGATGCCGGCCGCGCCTGCATCGAAGCGGCAGCGCCGCAGCTTCAGTCCGTCGTGGCGCGACTTCAGTGATCCTGTGGCTTGCGCTCGAGGCGGACGACGCCAGACGCCTGGTACCCGCTCAGTGCGCGTTCGTACGCGGCGCTGCAATCGGCTGTGCGTTCCGCAATCGACCTCGGCGCGAGCCTGCTCATGAAATTGCCGAAGTCGCGGTGCACGGCATCGGTGCCGCAGTGGGCGTGCAGCCAGAGATTGATGCCGAGATAGACGTCGTCGGGCGAACTGGCGACGTAGCCGCTCAATAGCGTCGGCAGCATCGTGGCGGAAGGCATCACCGAGCAGCAACGCAGCCGCTTGCCCGGCACCGACGAGATGATGTGGAAGAACGTGATGCGCGTGTCGGCGATTTGCCGGAACCCGCTGTAGTCGTACTGGAAGCCGCCGGTGCTGGAGAACGTGTGCGGCTGATGATCGCCGAACACCAGCAGGACGAACGGGCGACCGGTACGCGCCTCGATGTCGACGAGATACTCCTGCAGCGACTGCACGGCAGCCGTCGTCGAGTCGAGCCGCCGCAGGTACTCGTGCAAGGCGCAGTTGGGGATGAACTCCTGCGTGCCGGCGAACCGGACGGCAAAGCCCGAGGCATCGGCCGGGGCGCAGTCGTGCGGCGAGTGGTTCTCGATGAACAGCACATAACTGAAGAAGGGCGCGGCCGGTGCAGGTCCCATGGCCGCTTGGACGCTGTCCGCGACGTCGCGGTCGGTCTTGATCCAGGGTCCACGACCCAGGTCCTCGCTGTCGAGGATGGTCTCGAAGCCGTAGTTCGTGTACGCGTTGCGAGCGTTGTAGAAATCGCCCCCGTGCGGAAAGAAGGCCCAGGTGCGATAGCCGTGCTGGCGCAGGTAGAGCGCGATACTGCGATCCACGAACGGTGACAGCGATGCATGGGTATACATCCCGGAATAACCAAAGAGCCGGGAGTCCAGGCCGACGATCGTCTCGAACTCGGTGATCCAGGTGCCGCCGCCCATCGCGTTCACGCGCAGCAGGCCATTGGCCGCCGTGTGCTCGCCGGTGCGGAAAAGAGCATCGTTCCATTCGCCCTGCAGGCGAAAAGTGGCTCCCGGGTCGAAGGTCGATTCGGCCAGGACGACCATGATGTTCGGCTGCGCTGGCGAGCTGGCTGTCCCGGCCGTGAAGTCCATGTATTGCAGGACCGCCGCGCGTACTTCCGCCGGACTCGGCGGCACGACGCCACTTTCGTCCCGGTAGATGTCGCCGGTCGATTGCGATTCGAGACGATAGGAGTAGCCGAGGAAGGGCAGCGCACCCATCTTTCCGGCCAGGGCGGCGACGCCTTCGAGCTGCCACGTCGAGTTGTCCTGCGCGGCCGCGGCGTACAGCGCATTCAGCCGCGTCATTGCAAGCACGGCCAGGCTGCCGATGGCGGCGACACGCAGCCAGGGGGTTTGTGTCCTGATCCGCGTGCGGCAGGTCATCGCGAATCGCGTGATGGCGACCAGGCCGGTGAGCAACCAGCCCAGCAACACGATCACAACGACGAAGCTGGCGACGTGGCGCGTCCAGTGCGGCAGGGCCAGCGCGTCCCAGAGCCCCGCGGGATTGGCCAGCGCAATCCTGATGTCGAGCACCGTCAGAGGCATGCCCGTGAGGCCGATCTTGAGGCCGTTGATCCAGCTCAGCAGCAACTGCAGTGCCATCACGCCAGCGAGTGTCGCCATGCCGAAAGGCGCAGGCAGCAGGACACAACCAGCCGCCACGAAGCAGAGCAACACCCATGGGGCGGACTGAACCGGCCACGCCACCGATGCCACCGTGGCGCACGCGACCAGCAAGCCGGCGAACGTCCAGCGCAGCCATGACTGGTTGTTTCCAGCCGCCCTGCTGGAGACGTAGAGGACTGCGGCAAGAATGCCCACAATGATGACGTAGCCGATCAACTGAATGCCCCCGGGTTCGATATCCCACGCACCTGAAAGAAATCCATGAGCCTGGTTCAATGCAGCGGTGAGATCAGCACCCGCGTTTCCCCGCCGGCCGCCTGCATTTTCTGCTGGCGCGCCAGCGACCAGCCCGTGAACGCCCACACCAGGGCCAGTACCGCGCCGGCCACGGCGACCACCGCCGGATTCGAAGCGATCGCATCGACGCCTGTTTTAACCCAGCCGCTCACCGCGTCCGCGCCACGGTAGACAGCGGTGTCTATGACGTTCTTGGCCTTGTACTTGGCTTCGGGCGGGACCACGGTGAACAGCATCTCACGGCCCGGTCGCGCCAGCGCGTATTCGCCGGCACGGCGCATGACCATCACTGCCGCAAACACCGCGAAAGTCGGCGCCAGCGCGAGCCACAGGAAGCCCAGGGTCATGACCACGGGTACGGCCGTCAGCAGCGCGACGATGCCGAGCCGCTGCACGATGCGTCCGGTCAGGAACAGCTGGCTGAGCAGGGCCAGGCTCTGCACGATGAAGTCGAGCGTGCCGAACACGCGCGTCTGGTCGGTGCGATCCGGGAAATGCAGCTCGACCAGCCGCGCCTGTTCGAAATAGAGAAAGGTCGTGACACTCGCCAGCAGCACGACGAAGGCAGCGATGCCCAGCAGGTAGCGCGACTGCAGCACCTCGCCGATGCCGGCGAAGGGGTTGCCGCCGAGCGGCTGGCGGCGCGCAGCCTGATCATCAGCGCGCAGCGGCCGGTGATCGCGCCAGGCCTGCAGCGAGCGAGCTGCCAGGGCCGAACCCAGCAGCAAGGCCGTGCTCAGCACCAGCAACCCCGGCAGGCCGAGCGGACCCACCAGCAACACGCCCAGCAGCGGTCCGGCCAGCCCGCCGGCGCTCGCACCCGCCGCCATCACGGCAAAAAGCCGCTTGGCCTGTGCCACCGGGAACAGGTCGGCCAACACGCTCCAGGCCACCGAGATCGCCAGCAGGTTGAACACGGACAGCCAGATGTAGAAGGCGCGCGCGAGCCAGGGATTGTCGGGCTGCGCGGCCATCGCCGCCGCGAAACCCAGCAGGTTCAGCGCGAAGAAGCCGTAGGTCCAGGGCAGGATTCGCCGTCGCGTCGCGCGCGCGGCGATCCAGCCGAACAGCGGGATCGCCGCGAGCGTGGCGACGAAGGTGCCGGTGAACAACCACTGCAGGTTGTTCACGCCACCGGCGATGCCCATCGTCTCGCGCACCGGCCGCAACATGAAATAACCGGCGAACAGCAGGAAGAACATCAGCACGCCGGCCGCCACCGCCGGTGCTTCGTCGGATTCGACCGCGAAGAGCCGGGACAGGAA
The DNA here is from genome assembly GCA_016705325.1 of Pseudomonadota bacterium. Classification (GTDB taxonomy): domain Bacteria; phylum Pseudomonadota; class Gammaproteobacteria; order Steroidobacterales; family Steroidobacteraceae; genus RPQJ01. The sequence goes on from JADIYJ010000013.1 coordinate 77,609, forward strand.
GCGGACCGCCGGGCCGGGCCCCGGTTTCGGCCTCGCCATCAGGCGAACATCGCCACGAGCTCGGCACGCTCGGCTGCGCTCAAGTCACGGCCCCGGCCGGCCTTGAGATTGTCGCTCTGGCGGTCGGGTTTGCCCGTGGCCGGGATCACCACGGTCACGGCCGGATGACTGATGACGAACCTCAGGAACAGCTGCGCCCACGACGTCACGCCCGCCTCGGCGGCCCAGCCCGGCAGTGCCTTGCCGGCCACGCGCTCGAACAGCCGCCCGTCGTCGAAGGCCCGGTTGATCATCACGGCGACACCGGTGTCCCTGGCCAGCGGCAGCAGGCGCTTCTCCGCATTGATGGTGCTGACCGAATAGTTGATCTGGATGAAGTCGGGTTTTTCCGCGGCCATGATGTCCGCGAGTTCGGCGTGCTTGCTGTCGACGTAGTGCGTCAGGCCGACGTACCTGGTCTTGCCCCGGGCTTTCAGTTCGCGCGCATAGGCCAGCTGGGTCTTCCAGTCGCGCAGGTTGTGCACGGCCAGCAGTTCCACCTTGTCGGTGCGCAGGCGCTTGAGCGACTGCGCGAACTGCGCCTCGCCGGCGGCGCGATCGTCCGCGGCGAGCTTGGTCGCCAGCCAGATCCGGTCGCGCACGCCGAGCTCGGCCATCAGGTCGCCGAGCACGTCCTCGGCGTTGCCGTAATTGGGCGAGGTGTCGATGACGCTGGCGCCGCCGGCGACGAACCTCCGCAGCACCTCCTGCAGCGGTTCACGGCCGGCCGCATCCACCTCGAAACTGCCCGAGGTGCCCATGCCGATCACCGGGATGGATTCGCCGGTGGCGGGAATCACGCGTTTCGCCAGGCCGGGTGTCGCGGCCGGCGCGGCCGCCAGGGCGGGCAGGGGTGCAGCACGGCGGCTGTTGCCGTGAACGCGGCGGCCGAGATAAAGGAGCGGCGACTGGTCATGGCGGCACCTCGTGGCAGGAACGCAAGCAGCGCTGGTGCGTGAGCGTAGTTCAATTTTCCGTCCGTCGCAGGAACCGCCGGGTCGATGGCAGGCACCATCGGCCGATGACCGGAGTTGAACACCGCGCCCATGAACCCGCGCCAGAACTGCTCGTAGGCGGCAGCGCTGCTTACGCCTGCATGTGGCGCCTGGTGCGGCTGGCACGGACCACGGTCGAACTCGAGACGTACATCGATGAGGCGGGCGCGGTCGGCGACCGGTTCCTGGCCGAACTGACCGGCGCGGCGCGACGCGGGGTCCGCGTGCGGGTGCTGGTCGACGCTATGGTTCGGACGCGCTGCGCCGGGGCTATTTCGCGCCGCTGATCGCCGCCGGCGGGGAACTGCGCTGGTTCAGCCCGAAGCGACTTCTGCACCGCAACTTCCGCAACCACCGCAAGCTGCTGCGTGTGGACGGCAAGGCCGTGATTGGCGGGCTCAACATTGCCGACACGTACGACGGCGACGGCCTCGAGGCTGGCTGGCGCGACTTCGCGGTGCGCGTGGACGGGCCTGTTGTGGACGCACTTGCGAAGAGCTTCGCCCGAATGTGGGATCTGTCCGTGTTCAGTCGACGCCAGTTCCGTCGCTTCTGGCGCAGGTCACCGCCGCTTGTCGCTGGCGCTTGCGGCGCTGGGGCGCCACGACACATCGGACGCCATCCAGCAACTCGATCTCGCCGCTCGTGCTTACGACCCGTTCCTCGTTTACATCGCCGACCATCCGCCGTTCACGCAGCTGTGGGCCGAGCCGCGCGCGCAGCCACTGTACCTGCGACTGAACCTTCCGGTTCGGTAGTGTCGTCGGTTCAACGGCGGCCGGCACCTGGCCGCTAGGGTGTCGTGACGCAGATCGCGTAGGCGTAAAGGGCGTACGAGCCGTTATTAGAGGCTATCCACCCGCATTCCCACGAATTGTTCTCAGGTGCGCTCCTGTGGAGGTTGAGGCCTGACGAGCAGCGGCCGCCAAGGACTTTCTTGCCCGTCGGACAGGAAAGCGACTTGACTACGTACTCACCCGGTACCACGTTGCCGGCGACGCCTGTCAAGTCAACCACTTCATAGCCCGAGATTCCCGGTGACCCCTGCGGCCCCTCGGCACCCGCAGGGCCTCGCGGACCGGTCGCGGCGATCCAGGTCGGCGTCCAGTGGGTGGAGATGCCATTGAGCTTCACGAGTCCAGGGAGCGATCCGAAGTTGACGTCGCTGATCCGCAGCGTGTCCGGCTCGCCAGTGGGGCCTTGTAGCTCACCACCACGCGCCGGATATCCAGCGGGGCGCGGTCCGTGCCGCGGATGCGCGAAGTCGGGTTGCCACCGCCGCTGGCGCGTTGCGTGACGCGATCCTGCGCATGCCTTGCTGGTGAGATCTCGCGGTCTGGCTGGGGGGTGATCATGGAAATTTTCGAGTCCGCGATCACCTGAGATCGATTCGAGCAGTTTCCTGCGGTCGTGAAGGAAGAGGTCGGTCGAACCATGCGGCGGGCGACCACCGCACGGGTGTGCCAGCAGCGCCTTATGGCTTCGCTGGCCGCGAATCCGACGTGCTGCCCCAGATGCGCTGAAGTTCGGCCATCTCCTCGAGCGCGGCGACGATGCGCTCCAGTGGCAGCTGTGACCAGCGTCGCAGTTGCTCCCGCCGTGCACCTTCCCAGGTCGTCAGCCGCCAGTCGATCGGCAGATCGCCTGGCGTAGCCTCATCAGTCATCGTTGCGCTCGATGATCCGCAGGCTCTCGATGTCCAGGTGATCCTGCGGACGGCCAGCTGCCGACTTCATGCGGATAAGTGTGCCGGCCGACACGAATCGAACTTCGATTCGTTCATGCAGAGGCTTGATCAGTGCCCGGTGGTATTCCTGGTCGAAATCGAACACGGGAACCGAGGGTCGAAATCCGATCGCCTGCAGCGCGGCAAAGGCGCGCGAGACGTTTTCCGGCACCAGGTGCACGACGATGTCGACGTCCTTGGTGAAGCGCAGATAGCCGTGCGCATTGACCGCCAATCCGCCGGCAACCAGATAGCGCACCCCGGCGTCGGCGAGCGACGTGGCGATCGCTTCGAAGCTGGCGAGTTTCATCGGCTTTTCACGGACGAGCCGTCCGGCGCCCCTGTGTATTGAGAATGCGACCTTCGGTAGGCTGACGGAGGCCTCGATAAAAGGAAAGGCCCTGGGGTCACCAGGGCCTTTCTCGTCGTCGTCGGGGCGGGGTGAGCAACCCTCACCCGGCCTTAAAAATCGACTTCTCCCACGTGAGCGGGAGAGGCGAGGGTCACAGCAGCGGCACCAGCAGCAGCGCCACGATGTTGATGATCTTGATCAGCGGGTTGATGGCCGGACCGGCGGTGTCCTTGTACGGATCGCCGACGGTGTCGCCGGTGACGGCCGCCTTGTGCGTCTCCGAGCCCTTGCCGCCGAAGTTGCCTTCCTCGACGTACTTCTTGGCGTTGTCCCAGGCGCCGCCGCCGGTGCACATCGAGATGGCGACGAACAGGCCCGTGACGATCGTGCCGATCAGCACGCCGCCGAGCGCGCGGATACCCGCGCCGGGACCGAGCAGCCAGTTCATGCCGAAGCCGACGATCACCGGGACCAGGATCGGCAGCAGCGACGGCACGATCATTTCCTTGATCGCCGCCTTGGTCAGCATGTCCACCGCGCGCGAGTAATCGGGCTTCGCGGTGCCGGCCATGATGCCCGGGATCTCCTTGAACTGGCGGCGCACTTCCACGACCACCGAGCCCGCGGCACGACCCACGGCTTCCATCGCCATGGCGCCGAACAGGTAAGGCACCAGGCCGCCGATGAACAGGCCGATGATCACGGCCGGATCGGACAGCGAGAAGACTTCCAGCTTGCCGGCGATCTGCAGGTTGTTGGTGTAGTCAGCGAAGAGCACCAGCGCGGCGAGACCGGCGGAGCCGATCGCGTAACCCTTGGTGACGGCCTTGGTCGTGTTGCCGACCGCGTCGAGCGCGTCGGTGACCTTGCGCACTTCCTTCGGCAGGCCGGCCATCTCGGCGATGCCGCCACCGTTGTCGGTGATCGGACCGTAGGCGTCGAGCGCGACGATCACACCCGTCATCGACAGCATCGCCGTCGCGGCGATCGCGATGCCGTACAGGCCAGCCAGCGAGTACGCGCCCCAGATGGCAGCGCAGATCGCGAGCACCGGCCAGGCGGTGGAACGCATCGAGACCGCGAGGCCCGCGATCACGTTGGTGCCGTGGCCGGTCTGCGAGGCTGCCGCCACGTAACGCACCGGGGCGTATTCCGTCGCCGTGTAGTACTCGGTAATGACGATCATCGCGCCGGTCAGCACGAGGCCGATCAGCGCACAGCCGAACAGCGCCATGGCCGCGTCGCCCATCATGCGGGTCGTGACGAAGTAGAACGCGACGGCGGCGATCACGCCCGACACGATCAGGCCGCGATAGAGCGCGTTCATGATCTTGCCGCCATCGCGCGCCTTGACGAAGAAGGTGCCGGCGATCGAGGCGACGATCGACACGGCGCCGAGCACGAGCGGATACAGCACGGCGTTGATGCCGAGCGTGGCCTGCATCGTCAGGCCCGCGAGCAGCATGGTCGCCACCACGGTCACGGCGTAGGTCTCGAACAGGTCGGCCGCCATGCCGGCGCAGTCGCCGACGTTGTCACCGACGTTGTCGGCAATCACCGCCGGGTTGCGCGGGTCGTCTTCCGGGATGCCGGCTTCGACCTTGCCCACGAGGTCGGCGCCGACGTCGGCGCCCTTGGTGAAGATGCCGCCGCCGAGCCGCGCGAAGATCGAGATCAGCGAGCCGCCGAAGGCGAGACCGACGAGTGCGTGCAGCGACTTGTCCACGTCGCCGCCGGTGACGTTGAGCATCACCCAGTAATAGGCCGCCACGCCGATCAGGCCGAGGCCGACGACGAGCATGCCGGTGATGGCGCCGCCGCGGAACGCGACCTGCAATGCGGGGTTGAGCCCGACGCTGGCCGCATGGGCCGTGCGCACGTTGGCGCGGACCGATACGTTCATGCCGATGTAACCGGCGAGTCCCGACAGGATTGCGCCGACGGCAAAGCCGCCCGCCGTGCCCCAGCCGAGCGTGAAGCCAAGCACCAGGAAGAGCGCGATGCCGACGATGCCGATCGTCGAGTACTGGCGGTTCAGGTAGGCACTGGCACCCTGCTGGATGGCGGACGCGATTTCCTGCATGCGGGCGTTGCCGGCGGGCTGGGCGACGATCCAGCGCACGGACAGGATGCCGTAAAGAATTGCGGCCACGCCGGCGCCAATCGCCAGCAGCAGCGCGAAGTCAGTAGTCATGCTCAACCTCCCAAACGGGTCTTCACTCGTAAACCTGGCGGGGTAGTGCGGGCGGCGAGTTCTACGACTCGATCGGGTGCCCAGTCAGCCCCGGAAAAAAGGCGCGGGACTATACCACAAAGGCCTTTTTGAGCTTCTTTTTGACGGCTTTGTTCTTCAGCACCACGTACTTCGGCAGGCCACCCTCGTACGGCGGGTAGTCCTCGCCCTGGATCAGGGGCGCGAGGTACCTGCGGCCCTTGGCGGTGATGTGGAGGCCGTCCGGCGTGATGTAGTCGCGGGGCAGCATCTTCTCGACGTTGGCCACCTCGTCCAGGCTCGCCATGCCGATCTTCCAGCGGTAGGGCCGGTTCGAGGTGCGGACGATCGTCGGCATCACCGAGTTGTGGCCTTGCAGCGCCAGGTCGACGGCTGCCTTGCCGACGGCGTACGCCTGCTCGACGTCCACCTTCGACGCGATGTGCCGCGCGGAACGCTGCAGGTAGTCGGCCACGGCCCAGTGATACTTGTAGCCGAGCTTGTCTTTGACCAGCTGCGCCACGACCGGGCCGACGCCGCCCAGCTGTGCGTGGCCGAAGGCGTCACGCGTACCCGCATCGGCCAGGAACTTGCCGTCCTTGTTGCGCACGCCCTCAGACACCACGACCGCGCAATAGCCGTACTTCTTGACGCATTCCTCGGTGCGGGCGAGGAAGGCGGCTTCGTCGAACGCGATCTCGGGGAACAGGATGATGTGCGGTGCGTCGCCTGCCTTCTGCGCGGCGAGGCCGCCGGCGGCGGCGATCCAGCCGGCGTGACGGCCCATCACCTCCAGCACGAACACCTTGGTCGACGTGCGGGCCATCGAGGCGACGTCGAAGCCGGCCTCGCGGATCGACACCGCCACGTACTTGGCCACGGAGCCGAAGCCCGGGCTGCAGTCGGTGATCGGCAGGTCGTTGTCGACGGTCTTCGGCACGTGGATGGCCTGCAGCGGGTAGCCCAGCTTCTCCGCCAGCATCGAGACCTTGAAGCACGTGTCAGCCGAGTCGCCGCCGCCGTTGTAGAAGAAGTAACCGATGTCGTGAGCCTTGAAGACTTCGATCAGGCGCTCGTACTGCGCCGGGTTGTCCTCGTACTTCTTCAGTTTGTAGCGTGCCGAGCCGAACGCGCCGGCCGGGGTGTGTCGCAGGGCGCGGATGTCGGCGGCGGTTTCCTTGCCGGTGTCGATGAGGTCTTCGGTCAGCGCGCCGAGGATGCCGTTGCGGCCCGCATACACCTTGCCGATGCGCCGCGGGTGCTTGCGGGCCGTCTCGATGACGCCGCAGGCAGAGGCGTTGATGACGGCGGTGACGCCGCCGGACTGGGCGTAGAAGGCGTTGCGCGGACCGGTCGGCTGCTTCATCGTTGCTCCCGAAAAGATGTCCACAATCGTGGACTTACGTGCATTTATCAGCCGCCAAGGATACCCCGGTCGAGCCGCGGCTTCTAACATTTTGCACGCGGGGCGACGATCTCCTGCGGAAGCTGCTTCTGGCCCCGACGGGGCATTTTCGGTAACGTGCGCGCCTCTCGAATCCGACCCTGAACGGCCCCGCAACATGAGACTCGTACTCCTCGGCGCACCCGGCTCCGGCAAGGGCACCCAGGCCCAGCGCCTGCGTGACCAGAAAGGTATCCCGCAGATTTCGTCAGGGGACCTGCTGCGCGAGGCCGTCGCGGGTGGCACCAATCTCGGCAGGCGTGCCAAGGCGGCGATGGACGCCGGCGAGCTGGTGACCGACGACATCGTCCTCGGCCTGATCCGCGAGCGGCTCGGCCGCCCGGACGCTGCGACGGGCTTCATCCTCGACGGCTATCCGCGCAACGTCGCGCAGGCAGGCGCCCTCGACCGGCTGTTGGCCGACCTCGGCCAGCCGCTCGATGCGGTCGTGCTGATGCAGGTCGACGAAACGGCGCTGGTGAGGCGTCTGACCGGCCGTCGGACGTGCCCGGACTGCGGCAAGGTGTTCAACGTGCACTCGTCGGCGTCGGGCAAGGGCAAGCGCTGCGACAACCCGGTCCACGGTGCGGAGCCGCCGCTGCTGAAGCAGCGCGACGACGACAAGGAAGACGTCATTGCGAACCGGCTGAAGGTGTACAACGCGCAGACGGCGCCCCTGATCGAGCACTACCAGGGTCGCGGACTGCTGCGAACCGTCAATGCCGACCAGGCCGTCGAGCGCGTATACGCCGAGTTCGTGCAGGTCACCGGCGCCTGAAGCACGCGTTCGGGCTGGGACCGTTCCCCGAGCTTGGAAATGCAGACACGCGCTCCTTCAGCAGGCATCCGATCCGACATGTCCTGTCGCGCTTGGAAAGGCAGACACGCGCACGCCAGGACATGTCGGATCGGACGCCTTGTGCATCGCGCGAGCTCTTGCTGTGACCCGAGGACGCGGGACGGGAGCTACGAGAGCGCCGCCAGCAGCTTCTCGCCGACCACTTCCCTGCGCCAGCCGCGCATGAGCGGACTGTCCTCGGGCGCACCGGAGCCGAACGCAATCGCCTCGACGTCCTTGCGTGTCGCCAGCACCTCGGTTCCGATACCGAGTTCCGCAGCCACATCGCGCACGATCTGCAGCAGGCGGGTGGCGAGCGCCATCTGTTCGGGTTCAGGGCGCTTCGGCGCGACCAGCGGAATGCCCGATTCGTCGGCGCGCGCGGCCCGCAACAGCTCGAGCAATTCATCCCCGCGTTTGCGGATCACGCTCGGCGGCAAAGTGGGGACGGACTCCAGCGCCGCGATCGATACGGGGTCACGCGTGGCCAGCGCATAGAGCGCTTCGTCCGCCAGGATCCAGCCTCGCGGCTTATCCGATTCGATGGCGCGCCGTTCGCGCCAGTCGGCCAGCGCACGTGCCGCCGACTGCTCTGCCGGCCGCAGACGGTTCAGTCCCTTGAGCCGACGCCAGGCCAGCGCCGGGTCGGTGCGGTACAGCGCGGGATTCTCGCAGGTGGCCGCTTCCGCGGCGAGCCAGTCGGCACGGCCCTTCGCGACCAGCGCGGTTTGCAGGTCGGTGTGCAGCGTGAGCAGGTGTCGCACGTCGTCGGCGGCGTATGCAAGCTGCGCGGGCGTGAGCGGCCTGCGCGACCAGTCGGTACGTGTCTGGCCCTTGTCGATCGAATGCCCGAGCTGCCGGGCGACGAGTTCCGCATAGCCGACCTGCGGCGGAAGCCCCAGCAGCGCCGCAGCGACCTGCGTGTCGAACAGCGGGCCGGGCACCGCGCCGCCCGCTTGCAGCAGCACTTCCAGGTCCTGTCGCGAGGCATGCAGAATCTTCAGCTTCGCGCGGTCCTGCAGCAGTTCGTGCAGCGGCGCGAGGTCCAGGCCGACGAGCGGGTCGATCAGGTAACAGTCCGATTCTGTGGCAATCTGCACGAGGCAGAGTTGCGCGTGGTAGGTCCGCTCGCGCATGAATTCGGTGTCGAGCGCGAACCGGTCCGAACTCCGCAGCCGAAACAAGGCTGCGTCGAGTTCATCGGGGTGCTGGATCAGCCTCGCTTCGCGCATCGGGTCGGTCACCTGCGTGTAGAATCGCCGTTCCTCAGGCCGCCGCTTCGAATCGTGCTGCATTTCCTGAAGGCATTTCTCGACATCGTACTCTGGCGGCGCGGTCCACAGGACCTTCCGCAATCGCGATTGCTGCTGTGGCTGACGGCAGCGGCCTATGTCGCCGTGTCGATCGTGCAACTCACGCTGCTCGATGAACCGGCATCCGCCTGGCTGGTCTTCGTCGTGCTCGATCCAGTCCTGCTCACGACAGGCGTGTATCTGCTGCTGCGACTGTTCGACAAGCGGGACCGGTTCCTGCAGACCGCCACTGCGGTGCTCGGCACCGGCGTCGTGCTCGGATTGGGCATGTTCCTGCCGGTGGAGTGGTTGCTGACGCTGGCCGGCGTGCCGCCGGGATCCACCGCGGCTGGCTTGATCGCGCTTGGCATGGTGGTGATATTCGCACTGGTCACGGGCCGCATCGTCAAGCTCGCGACGGACTCGAACCTGTTCACGGGCGTCACGCTGTCGCTCACGTATTTCCTGTTGATCAACCTGCTGCTCGGCCTCGCGAGTGGCGGAGGGGGCTGAATTGCACCTGCACATCCTCGGTGTCTGCGGCACCTTCATGGGCGGCATCGCCGCGATCGCGCGTGCCGCCGGTCATCGTGTCACGGGCTCCGATCGCAACGTCTATCCGCCGATGAGCACGCAGCTCGCGGCGCTCGGCATCGACGTCATCGAGGGCTACGAGCCTGACCAGCTGCAGCTGGCCCCGGACGTGTTCGTGGTCGGCAACGTGATGAGCCGTGGCAATCCGCTGGTCGAAGCGCTGCTCGACAGCGGCAAGCGCTACGAATCGGGACCTGAATGGCTGGCACGCAACGTGCTGCAGGCGGCGGACCGCTGGGTGCTCGGCGTCGCGGGTACGCACGGCAAGACGACGACCAGCAGCCTGCTCGCGTGGATTCTCGAGCACGCCGGCCTCAATCCCGGGTTCCTGATCGGCGGCGTGCCGCTCGATTTCGACGTCAGCGCGCGCCTGGGCGGCGGCCGTCATTTCGTGATCGAGGCCGACGAGTACGACACCGCGTTCTTCGACAAGCGGGCGAAGTTCGTGCACTACCGGCCGCGCACGGCGATCCTCAACAACCTCGAGCACGACCACGCGGACATCTATCCGGACGTGGCTTCGATCCAGAAACAGTTCCACCTGCTGTTGCGTACCGTGCCCGGCAATGGCCGGCTGCTCGTCAACGCCGACGAGCCGCACCTCGATGAAGTGCTGCGCCTGGGGTGCTGGACTCCGGTCGAGCGTTTTACCAGTGGCAACACGGCAGGGTGTGAATGGCGCATCGCCGCAGCGGGCGGTGATTCAAGTTTCGCGAGCTTCGACCTCTGGCGCGGCGAGCGCTGCCTCGGCCGTGTCGACTGGGACATGCTGGGTCGCCACAACGCGGCCAATGCGCTGGCGGCCGTGGCCGCGGCGTGTCACGCGGGTGTCGGCGAAGACGCCGCGCTCGAGGCGCTGCGACGCTTCGGCGGCGTGAAGCGTCGCCTCGAGGTGCGCGGGGTGGTGCGCGAAATCGTCGTGTATGACGACTTTGCCCATCACCCGACCGCCATTGCGACGACCCTCGACGGCGTCCGTCGCCGGGCGGGGCAGGGACGCGTCATTGCGGTGCTCGAGCCCCGCTCGAACACGATGAAACTCGGCACGCACAAGACGGCGCTGGCCACGTCGCTCGCCACGGCGGACCGTGTCTTCGTCTACCAGTCGCCTGAGGTGAAGTGGGACGTGGCGGATGCCATGCTGCCCCTCGGGTCGCTGGCCACGGTGCAGTCCGACCTGCAGAAACTCGTGGCCGCCCTGGTCGCGGAGGCGCGCCCGGGCGATCACCTGGTGCTGATGAGCAATGGCTCGTTCGGCGGACTGCACGAGCACCTCCTGCGCGCCCTGCGCGCCGCGGCGCCATAGTCCCGCGGAAGCGGCATAATCGGCCCATGCCCGACCCGGCCCCGACGCGACAGGAAATTCCGCTGTTCCCGCTGGGCACCGTGCTGTTTCCCGGCGGTCCGCTGCCGCTGCGCATCTTCGAGGCGCGTTACATCGATCTGGTGCGGCGCTGCATGCGCGAGGATTCCGGCTTCGGCGTGGTTCTGCTGACGGACGGAGCGGAGGCTGGTGACGGCCCCACGGCCACGAGTGACGTCGGCACGTACGCGCGCATCGTCGACTTTTCGGGCCAGCCGGACGGGTTGCTGGGCATCGAGGCTCGTGGCGAGCGTCGATTCCGGATCCTGTCGCGCAGTCGAGCGCGCGACGGGCTCAACCTGGCCGCAGTGGAGTGGCTGCCAGACGAAGTGCACGTGCGGTTGCCGGAAGAGTTCTCCGATCTCGGCCCGGCGCTCGATTACGTGCTCGGCCAGGTCGGCGATCCTTACGAGTCACTCGAACGCCGGCTCGACGACGCGGGCTGGGTTGCCGGTCGCCTTGCAGAAATCCTGCCCCTGCCGCCGGCGCAGAAGCAGCAATGCCTCGAACTCGACGACCCCATCGAGCGCCTGCGTTTCCTGCGGCCGCTGTTTGAAATCACGACCGAACCGCCGACGGCAGGCGGCGAACCCGACGACGACTGAATTCGCGCCAATTGCAGCATCCATGCCGGTAATCGCACTCGCGGTCACGGCTGCCCTCGCGTCGAATGACGCCGTACCGCACGCATCCGCTGAGCCACTGCTTGCCGCGGGATACAATCGCGGGATGGTGACGGTCCCGCCTTCCGCTGAAAGTCGCGTGCCGCCGTTGGCGGTCGCCGTGACGGGTCGTCGGCTGCGCGTGATGCATGTCATTCTGTCGCGCGGATTCGCAGGCTCGGAGCGCGCGGCGGTGGAAGCCTGCGCGGCGCTGTCGCGACGGCACGATGTCGCGCTCGTCGTCCGCAGCGATCACCGCAACCGCTCGGGCGTCAGCCTGCTCGACGAACTCGCGCCCGGCATCGAGGTCCTCGAGGTACCGCCGCGCTGGCGCACACAGCAGCGACTCGCCGAGATCATCGAGCAGTGGCGGCCGGACATCATTCACACGCACCTGCGCCGCGGCACACGCTATGTCGCACGCATCAAGCGCTCGGCACGCCACGTCAGCACGCTGCACCTGCATCTGAACGGTCCGCACTACCTGCGGACCGACGCGCTCTTCTGCATCTCCGAGTGGCAGCTGGCGACGGTGCCGTCCGCCTACCACGGCAGGACCTGGCTGGTGCCGAACTCGCTCATGTCGCACCCGCGACTGCCGCCGGAGCGAATCCGCCAGCTGCGTGCAGAACTCGGTGCGGGAGACGACGACTTCCTGATCGGCGGGGTCGGACGCATCGTGCCGCGCAAAGGCTTCGACGTGCTGCTGCAGGCATTCGCGCAGGCCAACCTGCCGCAGGCGAAGCTGGTCATCGTGGGTGATGGCAGCGAGCGTGCGTCCCTGCAGCGTCTGGTCGTGGACGGCGTGCGCTTCGAAGGCTTCCGCCGCGACGTGAAGGATCTTTACCAGGCCTTCGACCTGTTCGTGTGCCCGTCGCGGTACGAGCCCTTCGGGCGCGTGATCGCCGAAGCGCTCGACAGCGGCGTCCCGGTCGTCGCGTGTGAATCAGAGGGGCCTCGCGACCTTGCGCGGCGGTATCCGATCGACCTGGTGCCCGTCGACGACGCGACGCAAATGGCTGCAGCCCTCCGCCGCCATCACGCCGCAGGCCGCAGGCGGATCGAGTCCGACCTGTCCGAGTTCAGCCTGGAACAGACGGCTGCACGCGTGGAGCAGGCGTACTGGGCCGTGCTGTCGTCGGCGTCAGCGGCCACCGGCAGTGAATCCGGATTCGCAGCAACGCCGCGATTGACCGCCGCGGCTGCGAACGCTCCTCCCGCTCGCGTGCTGTTTTCTCCGGTATCGGGCCCCGGCGGCGCCGGTGAGCTGATGCGGTGCCTGATCATCGCGCGTGAACTCGCGAAGGCGGATCCCGGCGCGGACATCCGCTTCCTCGTGAGCCGCCACGCCGTGTTCCGCGAGTCGGTGAATTTCCCGGTCATCGACTGCGACGCTTCGCCGACCCGGAGCACGCCGCAAGTGCTGGCGACGATCGAGTCGTTCCGTCCCGACGTGATCGTCTTCGACAATTCGGGCCGCACGTCACAACTGCGCGCAGCCAGGGGCGCAGGCGCCCGGCTCGTCTTCTCCAGTCGCTCGCCGAAGCTGCGCTGGAAGGCCTTTCGCATCAAGTGGATGCGTCTGCTCGACGAGCACTGGATCGTGTTCCCCAGGTTCGTGACCGGCGGCCTGTCACGGGTCGAGCGCCTGAAGTTGCGCTTCTTTCCGCGGTATGCCGTGCGTCGATTCGACACGCTCTTTACGCCATCGGAACCGGTGGCAGGTGACGCGTGGCTCGCCGGGCACGGGCTCGAATCCGGAGCATTCGTCGTGTTCGTGCCCGGCGGGCGTGGTGAAGCCACGCGCGTCGCGGAACCGGCGGAACTGTTCATCGCGGCCGCACGCGAATTTTCTGCGGCCACCGGACAGCGCACCGTCGTGCTCACGGGGCGCAAGAACGTCACGCCGTCCGACGACCCGAACCTGATCCTGCTGTCGCGGATCGAACCCGACCAGGTGCAGTACCTGCTGGCGGCGGCGCTGTTCGTCGTCAGCAATGGCGGCTCGACCATGATCCACGTGCTGGCGCACGGGCGTCCGCTCGTCGCGATTCCGCTGGCTGGCGATCAGGACCGCCGTATTCGACGCGCGGTCAGGCTGCAGATCGCAGACGCGGCCGAGCGGACGCCGCAGGCCATTGCCGACGCCGCTGCGCGACTGCTGCGCGAGCCCGAGCGACGCGCCGCGATGAGTCGTCACGCGGCCGAACTCGGGATTGCCAACGGGGTGAACGAGGCCGTGGCGGCGCTGCTTGCGCTCGCCCGACGGCGCGGAAAGTCATAGGAAGGCGAGGAAGGGCAGGAAGGGCAGGAAGGGCAGGAAGGGAGGGAAGGCAGGGAAGGAAGGAAGGAAGGAAGGGAGGGAAGGAAGAGGAGCGAGCAGCGGTCGCGCAGCACGGCGTCGAGGCCGGCAACGAACACGCGGCGCTTGCCGTCCGGGCAGTCATTGAAGGCGATCCGCGTGTGGGTGCGATCCCACGCCGGGTGGGGGTCGACGCGCAACGCACCGGTCGAACGCCCCGCCAGGGGCTGGATGCCGATACGGAGCAGTTGTGTCTCGATGCCGCGGTCGAGGTCGATGAGCCGGATCGGTGCCGTGCCGTCACCAAGAGCGAGCGGCTCGTCCACGCAGGCGTGCTCCCGGTTGCACGTCCCAGCCGCGCGGCTCGGCGACGGCGCGGGTGTCGCCGCATTGCCAGTCGCGCGATCGCCGCGATGCCGAGCAGCGCGACGGGAGATCGGAGGTGTTTGCGGTGCGACGCAGGAATCGCGCCAAGGCCAGCAGTGCTCCGATCCCGAGTTCCCATGCGCACGCGGCGCGGGTAGAAGCTGGCGAGCGAGAACCCGCCGGCATCGGTTTTGTGGCGGATCAGGCCCGTGGTCAGGAGCCCCGAGATGACGAAGAACACGTCGACGCTGACGACGCCACCCGAAAAGGCACTGATGCCCGCGTGAAAAAGCGCGACGGGAACGATCGCGACCGCCCTGAGCCCGTCAATGTCGGCACGGTAGTCGTGCATCCGGCGAGGGCAGGCCCGACCCGTGCGTCACCGGACCCGTGTGCGGGCCGGCAACGGCAGATCAGAGGTTCTTGAACACCCGGGAGGCGGCTGCGATCGTCGCGTCGATGTCGGCTTCGGTGTGCGCAACCGAAACGAACCCGGCCTCGAACGCCGATGGCGCCAGGTACACGCCCTCGTTGAGCATGCCGTGGAAGAATTGCCTGAAACGCTCGACGTCGCAGGCCGTCGCTTCGGCGTAGCTGTGCACCTGCGGGGCGGTCGTGAAGAACAGGCCGAACATCCCGCAGACGTGGTTGGTCGCGAGCGGCACGCCGGCCTGCCGCGCGGCCTCGCGGATACCGCGCACGAGCCGGTCGGTGAGCCTGGCCAGCTGCGCATGGAAGCCGGGTGCAGCGATGCCGTTCAGCGTCGCCAGGCCTGCCGCCATGGCCACGGGATTGCCGGAGAGCGTTCCCGCCTGGTAGACCGGGCCCAGCGGCGCGATGTGCGACATGATGTCGCGGCGGCCACCGAATGCGCCCACGGGCATGCCGCCGCCCACGATCTTGCCGAGCGTGGTGAGGTCCGGTTTGATCCCATACAGAGCCTGCGCACCGCCTTTCGCGACGCGGAAGCCCGTCATCACTTCGTCGAAGATCAGCACAGCGCCGTGCTTCGTGCATTCCTCGCGCAGGGCTTCGAGGAAGCCGGGCACTGGCGGGATGCAGTTCATGTTGCCGGCGACAGGCTCGACGATGACGCACGCAACTTCCGCGCCGATCTCGCCGAACAGCTGCCGCACCTGGCCGATGTCGTTGTACGACAGCGTCAGCGTGTGCGCCGCGAGTTCCGGCGGCACGCCGGGCGAGGTGGGCACGCCGAGCGTCAGCATGCCGGAGCCAGCCTTGACCAGCAGCGAATCCGAGTGGCCGTGATAGCAGCCTTCGAACTTCACGATCTTCTGCCGGCCCGTGAAGCCGCGCGCGAGGCGGATCGCACTCATCGTGGCCTCGGTGCCTGAGCTGCACATGCGCACGAGTTCGATCGACGGCACCAGCTCGATGATCCTGCGCGCGACGACGGTCTCGATCTCCGTGGGCGCGCCGAACGAAAGCCCATTGACTGCTGTCTCCTGCACGGCGCGAATCACGTCCGGGTGCGCGTGGCCGAGGATCATCGGACCCCAGGAACCGACGTAGTCGATGAACTCGCGGCCATCGGCCGACCAGACCCGCGAGCCCCTGGCCCGCGCGAAGAAGATGGGTTCGCCGCCCACGCCGCGAAAGGCACGCACGGGCGAATTCACGCCGCCGGGGATGTACTTGCAGGCTTCTTGGAACAGGCTCACGTCGATGGGCTCCCGCGGTGTTGATGGCCGTCCCCTGCCAGGGCGGGGCGGCGAGTGCGGCGTATCTTAGCAGCGCGCTCGCGCCGCCCGGCTGCGGGCCTTAGACTGCTGCCGAACACGGACACGACGGCCGCGCCGATGCGCGCCGCACGATCCCGCGGGGAGATTCAACTGACCGAACCCACGTGGCATTGGTACCTGCTGGTCGCCCTCGGCAGCGGCCTGGGCGGGGCGGGCCGGCTCTTCGCTTCGACACTTGTCGGGCGCATCGCGGGTTACGGCTTCCCGTGGGGCACGCTCTTCGTCAACGTCCTCGGCTGCCTGGCCGTCGGTGCGCTGGGTGCGCTGTTCGCGCCATCCAATCCACTGCACCTGCGGCACGACCTGCGCATGCTGCTGATCGTCGGCGCGCTGGGCGGCTTTACGACGTTCTCGGCGTTTTCGCTGGAAACACTGCAACTCGTGCAACGAGGTTCGATTGGCGCAGCAGGCGCGTACGCCGTTGCTTCGCTGGTGCTGTGCCTGCTCGCCGCGGCTTTGTCGTACGCGCTCGTGTCGTCGATGCTGCGCTGAAGCCGAGGGCGACGGTCGGCTCCGGTCTCCATACACGCTCCGGAAACCGTGCGCGGCATGGACGCCGCGCTTTATGCCCTTCAGGGTACGGAGCCCCCATGGATGGGTTTACGGCGTTTTCCGGGGCGTGTATGGAGACCGGGGCTGGACGTCGCCATCGACGTAGCCCTCCAGCCACACGACCTCGGACGCGATCGAGCCGTTCGCGAACAGGTCGATCACTCGATACCCCGGCGGCCGGTCGTCCGTCGCGAAGTCGTTGCGCGGCTTGAACTGCATGCAGGTGGCCGGCGTGCACATGAAGCGCACGCCGTCCGCGCGGAAGAGATCGAGTGCCTGGTGCGCGTGGCCCCAGCACATGCCGCGAACGCGAGGATGCCTTTCCACCGCCGCGGACAACAGCGCTCCATCGAGCAGGCCCAGTTCGTCCAGCGCAGGCGAATCCATCGGTATCGGCGGGTGGTGCAGCACGAGCAGCGCATGCGGGTCTGCGTGATCCGCCAGTGCGCGCTCCATTTCCTGCAGCTGCGATGACCCGAGCCGGCCCTCACCGTCCGCCGACCCGGCGAACCAGGACTCGAGCAACAGCAGCTGCCAGCCATTGCGCGTGCGCCACTGGCCCCCCACCTGGAAGGGCGCGTGACCCAGTTGGCGCCGCATCTCGTCCGGGACGTCGTGGTTACCGGGAATGACGAGGACCGGCGCGCCAAGGTCGCCGAGCAGCAGGTCGATGGCGCCGTAGGCCTCGGACTCGTCGTGCACGACGTCGCCCGTCAGCAGCATGGCGTCGACAGGAAAGAAATGACGCTGCGCATGCGCGAGACAGGCTTGCAGCCGTGGCAGGGTCCGTGCGCCGCGGATCGAGCCGGCCGGATCGCGCATCAGGTGCGTGTCGGTGAACTGGAGCAGGCGCGCGCTTGCGGTGACCAGCGCGGAGCCGGAAGGCTGGGTTGGAGCTGGAATCGTCGTCATCGGCATAGAGGACAGGCATCATCGCAAATCTGTCCGCGGTGCAGGAGGCCCCATGTCGAACCGTTCGATCATGCTCACGGATTCGCTCTATGAATACCTGACCGACGTCTCGCTGCGCGAGTCGCCGCTCCTGCTGGCGCTGCGCGAGGAGACGTCGAAGCTGACGCAGCGGTCCATGCAGATCTCGCCGGAACAGGGACAGTTCATGGCGCTGCTCGCTCGCTTGACCGGTGCCCGGCGGTGTCTCGAAGTCGGCGTGTTCACGGGGTATTCGTCGCTCGTCACGGCCCTCGCGCTGCCCGACGACGGCAGTATCGTTGCATGCGACGTGAGCGAGGAGTGGACCGCCGTCGCGCGTCGCTACTGGCGGGAGGCGGGCGTCGTGCACAAGATCGAACTGCGCCTTGCTCCTGCCAGCGAGACGCTCGACAACCTGCTGGCACAGGGCCAGGCCGGCACGTTCGATTTCGCGTTCATCGACGCGGACAAGACCAGCTACCTGGCGTACTACGAGCGAACCCTTGCCCTGCTGCGGACGGGTGGACTGGTGCTGGTCGACAACACACTCTGGAGCGGGCGCGTTGCCGATCCGGAAGTCGCGGATGCGGACACCGTGGCGCTGCGGCATTTCAATGAAGTCCTGCACCGGGACGAGCGCGTCGACCTGTCGCTGCTGCCGATGGGCGACGGGCTGACGGTGGTGCGGAAAAGGGGATAGCAGTCGGGGTAGCAGTTCATGCTGCAATCTATCAATACGAATAATTCGTATTATTATCCAAGCAACTATCCTGATAACGTGTCTGGCCGCGATACCCGCGGCCGCGCCCGATATCGCTGGGCATGCCGGCGGGCAACCGCTTCGGGTAGTCCTCAGGACCGGTGAGCGAATCCGGTCTAGGCTCGACTCAACGCCCGCCACAATCAACGAGGTCTCGCTATGGCAAAGAAGAAACCGCAGACGGCGCCGATCGACATCGGGATTTCAGGTCGCGACCGTGAGGCCATCGCGCATGGCCTGGCGCAACTCCTCGCCGACAGCTACACCCTCTACTTGATGACCCACAACTTTCACTGGAACGTGACCGGACCGCAGTTCAACAGCCTGCACCTGATGTTCATGGGTCAGTACACCGAGCAATGGAACGCGCTCGACCTGATCGCCGAACGCATCCGCGCACTCGGACATCCGGCACCGGGCACTTACCAGCAGTTCGTCAAGCTGGCTTCGATCGAGGAAGTCGAGGGTGTGCCGTCCGCCAACGACATGATTCGTCACCTGGTCGCGGCGCAGGAAGCCACGGCACGAACGGCGCGCAAGCTTTTCGATGTCGTAGCCAAGGCGAATGACCAGCCGACAGCCGACCTGCTGACGCAGCGGCTCGACGTGCACGAAAAGACGGCCTGGATGCTGCGCAGCCTGCTGGAGTACTGAAAGAAAACGGCCGCCCCGTGGCGGCCATCTTCACTCCGACCAGCCCCTGGTCACTAACCCCTAAGCCCTTGCCGGCCAGGAACGGCGACTGTCGGCTATCAATACCGGTAGTGATCCGTCTTGAACGGACCCTGCGGCGACACGCCGATGTACGCAGCCTGCTCGGCCGTCAGCGTCGTCAGGTGGACGCCGATGCGCTCGAGGTGCAGCAGCGCGACCTTTTCGTCGAGGTGCTTCGGCAGCACGTAGACTTCCTTGCCGTACTTCGCGCCGTGCTTGAACAGCTCGATCTGCGCGAGCACCTGGTTCGTGAACGAGTTCGACATCACGAACGACGGGTGACCCGTGCCGCAGCCCAGGTTCACGAGGCGGCCTTCCGCCAGGATGATCAGGCGCTTGCCGTCGGGGAAGACCACGTGATCGACCTGCGGCTTGATGCTTTCCCAGGCGTACTGCTTCAGTGCGGCGATCTCGATCTCGCTGTCGAAGTGGCCGATGTTGCAGACGATGGCCTGGTTCTTCATCCGCTTCATGTGCTCGTGGTTGATCACGTTCACGTTGCCGGTGGCGGTGACGAAGATGTCAGCCTTGTCGCAGGCTTCGTCCATCGTCACGACGCGGTAGCCTTCCATCGCGGCCTGCAGCGCGCAGATCGGGTCGATTTCGGTGATCCACACCTGGGCCGACAGGGCGCGCAGCGATTCCGCCGAGCCCTTGCCGACGTCGCCGTAACCCGCGACGACCGCGACCTTGCCGGCAATCATGACGTCGGTGGCGCGCTTGATCGCGTCGACCAGCGACTCACGACAGCCGTAGAGGTTGTCGAACTTCGACTTGGTGACCGAGTCGTTGACGTTGATCGCCGGGAACGGCAGTTCGCCCTTCTTCGCGAATCCATAGAGGCGCTTGACGCCGGTGGTCGTTTCTTCGGTCACGCCCTGGATCTGCGCGAGGCGCTTCGAATACCAGCCCGGGCTGGATTCGAGGCGCTTGCGGATCGAGTTGTACAGCGCGACTTCTTCTTCGTTGGTCGGCTTCGAGAGCAGCGACGCGTCTTTCTCGACCTTGGTGCCGAGCAACAGCAGCAGCGTTGCGTCGCCGCCGTCGTCGAGGATCATGTTGGCGTGCTGGCCGTTCGGCCATTCGAAGATGCGGTGCGTGTATTCCCAGTAGTCGTCCAGCGTCTCGCCCTTGTAGGCGAAGACCGGCGTGCCCGTCGCGGCGACGTACGCCGCGGCGTGGTCCTGGGTGGAGTAGATGTTGCACGAGGCCCAGCGCACGTCGGCGCCGAGCGCCTTCAGCGTGTCGATCAGCATCGCGGTCTGGATGGTCATGTGCAGCGAGCCTGCAATGCGCGCGCCCTTGAGCGGCTGCTCCCGGGCGAACTCCTGGCGGATGGCCATCAGGCCCGGCATCTCGCTTTCGGCGATGACCATTTCCTTGCGGCCCCAGTCGGCGAGCGCAAGGTCGGCCACGACGTAGTCCTGGCCCGGCTTCGGGGAAATCACGGCAGCATTCATCGGACGATCCTCTCTCGTTGGACCGTGGCGATTCGGACAGGCGGGGCGACGGGACTCGCTGTTGCTCGCTCGCCTGAACGACACCACGTGGTTCAGCGAGCGCAGTTGGGTGGCCCAATGCCTGAGCCTGGCGGACAGAGGGTCCGTTGCAGCGCTCCTCAGGCGGGGGCGCAATGATACACAGCTGCGCTGGCAGCTAGAAGGGGCGGAAGGGAGGAAGGGGCGGAAGGGAGGAAGGGGGAGGGGGAAGGGGGGGAGGAAGGAGGAGGGGAGGAAGGATAGGAAGGAGGGGAGGGGGGCCGCCCCCTTCCGCCCTTCCGCCCTTCCGCCCTTCCTTCCCTTCCTTCCTCCCTTCCTCCCCTTCCTACAGCCCCGCGTCCTTGCGCAGCGCCTCCGCCTTGTCCGTCTTTTCCCAGGTGAAGGCGGTGAACGCCTCGCTCTTTTCGACGCGCTTGCCGGCGATGTTTTCCTTCCACTTGTACGTCATGTGAACCGGATCGCGGCCGAAATGGCCGTACGACGCGGTCGCGCGGTACATCGGGTGGACCAGGTCGAGCATCTTGATGATGCCGTACGGGCGCAGGTCGAAGTGCGCGCGGATCAGTTGCTCGAGACGATCCTGGCTCACCTTGCCGGTGCCGAACGTGTCGACCGTGATCGAGGTCGGTGCGGCCACTCCGATCGCGTAGGACACCTGAATTTCGCAGCGGTCGGCCAGGCCGGCGGCCACCAGGTTCTTGGCAACGTAACGTGCCGCGTAAGCGGCGGACCGATCCACCTTGGACGGATCCTTGCCGGAGAACGCGCCGCCGCCGTGACGGGCCATGCCGCCGTAGCTGTCGACGATGATCTTGCGGCCGGTGAGGCCGCAGTCGCCGACCGGGCCGCCGATGACGAATTTGCCCGTCGGGTTGATGTGGAACCTGGTGTCCTGGCGCAGCCATTCCTTCGGCAGCACGTGCTTGATCACGAGCTCCATCACGGCTTCGCGCAGGTCATCGAGCTTCACGTCCGGATCGTGCTGCGTCGAAAGCACCACGGCGTCCAGCCCGGTGACCTTGCCGTCTTCGTAGCGGCAGGTGACCTGGGATTTCGCGTCCGGGCGCAGCCACGGCAGCAGGTTGCTCTTGCGGACTTCGGCCTGGCGCTCGACGAGCTTGTGCGCATAGCAGATCGGCGCCGGCATCAGGCTCGGCGTTTCGTTGCTGGCGTAGCCGAACATCAGGCCCTGGTCGCCGGCGCCCTGTTCTTCGGGGTTGCTGCGGTCGACGCCCATCGCGATGTCGGGCGACTGCTTGCCGATGATGTTCAGCACGCCGCAGGTGCGGCCGTCGAAGCCGACGTGCGACGAGGTGTAGCCGATGTCGGTGATGACGCCGCGGACGAGGTCTTCGAGGTCCACCCAGGCTTCCGTCGTGACTTCACCGGCCACGATCGCAACGCCGGTCTTGACCAGCGTTTCGCAGGCCACGCGCGAGCGTTTGTCCTGTGAAATCATGGCATCGAGCACCGCGTCCGAAATCTGGTCGGCGACCTTGTCCGGGTGGCCTTCGGAGACGGATTCGGAGGTGAACAGATAACCGGTCGACATGAGTGAGCTTCCCAGGGCAAACAGCCGCGGATTATAGAGCGAGTCGGATCGCCCTTGACGTCCTTTCCATCGGGCGTGATGTCAAGCCCGGTCTTACGCAGTCCCGGGGACCCCTCATCCCGGCAGATTTCGTGTGACCCGGCCCCCGCCCGGACGTTAAAATGACTGGATTTCCACGAGGGTTCACGATGCCCACACGCCGGCAGTTCGCCAACGCCATCCGTGCGTTGAGCATGGATGCGGTCCAGAAGGCCAATTCCGGTCATCCCGGCATGCCCATGGGCATGGCCGACATCGCGCAGGTCTTGTGGACGGACCACCTCAAGCACAACCCGGGCAACCCCGAGTGGGCCGACCGCGACCGCTTCGTGCTGTCGAACGGGCACGGCTCGATGCTGCTGTATTCGCTGCTCCACCTGACGGGCTATCCGCTCACGATCGACGACCTCGCGAACTTCCGGCAGTTCGGTTCGCACACGGCGGGCCACCCGGAGGTCGACCGGCACCTCGGCATCGAGACGACGACCGGCCCCCTCGGCCAGGGTCTCGCCAATGCCGTCGGCATGGCGCTGGCGGAGAAGTTGCTCGCCGCCGCGTTCAACAGGCCCGGTCACGAAATCGTCGACCATCACACCTACGTGTTCCTCGGCGACGGCTGCCTGATGGAAGGCGTGTCGCACGAAGCCTGCTCGCTGGCCGGCACGCTCAAGCTCGGCAAGCTCGTGTGTTTCTACGACGACAACGGCATTTCCATCGACGGTGATGTGCACGGCTGGTTCACCGACGACACGCCGAAGCGATTCGAAGCCTACGGCTGGCACGTCGTGCCGAACGTCGACGGCCACGATGCCGCCGCGATCGAAGCCGCCATCCAGGCGGCGAAAGCGGATGCCCGTCCGTCGCTGATCTGCTGCAAGACGATCATCGGCTGGGGTTCGCCGAACAAGGCGGGCACGCACGGGGTGCACGGTGCGGCTCTGGGCGAGGCCGAAGTGGCCGCGACGCGCGCAAAGCTGGGCTGGACGTACGCACCGTTCGTCGTCCCCGACGAAATCCGGCGGGGTTGGGACGCGCGCGTCAGGGGCGGCGGTCGAGCAGGCCTGGCAGCAGCGTCTCGCAGCCTATCGCGCGGCGCATCCCGAACTCGCGGCAGAGTTCGAACGACGGATGCGCGGCGAGCTGCCCGCGGACTGGCGCCGGCAGCTGCAGGATTTCATCGCCGCCGCGGTCGCAAAGCCGGCTGCCGTGGCGACGCGGATTTCCTCGCAACAGGTCCTCAACGTGCTGGGCGCCGCGCTGCCCGAGTTGCTGGGCGGGTCGGCCGACCTGACATGGTCGAACAACACGGACTTCAAGGGCTACCGGACGGTCACGCCGCAAAACGTTGCGGGCAACTACATTCACTACGGCGTGCGCGAATTCGGCATGTGCGCCGTGATGAACGGCTTAGCGCTGCACGGTGGCTTCGTTCCGTACGGCGGCACGTTCCTCGTGTTCTCCGATTACGCGCGCAACGCCGTGCGCATGGCGGCGCTGATGCAGCAGCGCGTCGTGCTCGTGTTCACCCACGACTCGATCGGCCTCGGCGAGGACGGCCCGACGCACCAGCCGGTCGAGCACGTGGCCAGCCTGCGCCTGATCCCCAACATGCGGGTCTGGCGCCCGTGCGATACCGTCGAGACGGCCGTCGCCTGGGGCGATTCGATCGACCACGCCACCGGCCCCACGACGCTGGTTCTCTCGCGCCAGGCTTTGCCGCCGATGCCGCGTACGCCGGCGCAGGTCGCCGCAATCGCGCGCGGCGGCTACGTGCTGATCGACAGCGACGGCGCGCCGGACCTCGTGCTGATCGCGACGGGTTCCGAGGTCGGCCTGGCCGCCGAGGCCGCACAACTCCTCACGGCGCAGGGCCGTCGCGTGCGCGTCGTCTCGATGCCGAGCACGCGCGTGTTCGACGCACAGGACGCGGCCTATCGTGCCAGCGTGCTGCCGGTCGGCACGAAGCGCGTGGCGATCGAGGCCGGGTCCAGCGAAAGCTGGTGGCGCTACGTCGGTCTCGACGGCGCCGTCGTCGGCATGGACACGTTCGGCGCCTCGGCGCCGGCCAAAAAGCTCTTCGAGCACTTCGGCTTCACCGCGGCCAACGTGGCCCGGGTTGCCGCCGGTCTGCTCTGATTCACCTCGGTTTTCGCAATCCAGTTCTGACGGGAGACGCAGTCAATGACTATCAAGGTCGGCATCAATGGTTTCGGCCGCATCGGCCGCATGGTGTTCCGCGCGGCGGCAAGGGATTTCGCTGACATCGAGATCGTGGGCATCAACGACCTGCTCGAGCCGGCGTACCTGGCGTACATGCTCAAGTACGACTCGGTGCACGGTCGCTTCAAGGGCGACATCGCCGTCGATGGCAACACGCTGGTCGTCAACGGCCGCAGAATCCGCCTCACCGCAGTGAAGGACCCGGCCGAACTGAAGTGGGGCGACGTCGGCGCCGACGTCGTCATCGAATCAACGGGCCTGTTCCTCGACGCCGCCACTGCGCAGAAGCATCTGGCCGCAGGCGCAAAGAAGGTGATCATGTCGGCCCCGTCGAAGGACGAGACGCCGATGTTCGTCTTCGGCGTCAACCACAGCACGTACGCCGGCGAAGCGATCATCTCGAACGCCTCGTGCACCACGAATTGCCTCGCGCCCGTCGCGAAGGTGCTGCACGACAACTGGGGCATCAAGCGCGGCCTGATGACCACCGTGCACGCTGCGACGGCGACGCAGAAGACCGTCGACGGCCCGTCGAACAAGGACTGGCGCGGCGGCCGCGGCATCCTCGAGAACATCATTCCGTCGTCCACCGGCGCGGCGAAGGCCGTGGGCAAGGTCATCCCCGAGCTCAACAAGAAGCTCACCGGCATGGCGTTCCGCGTGCCGACGTCGGACGTCTCGGTGGTCGACCTCACGGTCGAACTCAGCAAGCCGGCCAAGTACACGGAGATCTGCGCCGCGATGAAGGCGGCAGCCGCCGGCCCGATGAAGGGCGTGCTCGGCTACACCGACGAGAAGGTCGTCGCGACCGATTTCCGTGGCGAATCCTGCACCTCGGTGTTCGACTCGGAGGCCGGCCTCGCGCTCGACGACACGTTCGTCAAGGTCGTGTCCTGGTACGACAACGAGTGGGGCTATTCGAGCAAGGTGCTCGAAATGGCGCGCGTCATTTCGAAGTGAGCACGGCTGAAACGGCGTTGACCGCCAATGCAAGGGGAAAAGGCATGATCCGCGTGCTCAGGATGAGTGATGTGGACCTGAAGGGTAAGCGGGTGCTGATCCGCGAAGACCTGAATGTCCCGGTGAAGGATGGTGTGGTCAGCAGCGATGCGCGCATCCGCGCGTCGCTGCCGACGATCGAGACCGCACGCAAGGCTGGCGCCCGCGTGCTGCTGATGTCGCACCTCGGCCGTCCGCAGGAGGGCGTCCCTGCCGAGGAGTTCTCGCTGGCCCCCGTGGCCGCGAGGCTCTCCGAGATGCTGGGCCGCAAGGTCCGCTTCGAGCGCGAGTGGCTCGACGGCGTGACGTGCGAGCCGGGCGAAGTCGTCCTGCTCGAGAACGTGCGCTTCAACAAGGGCGAGAAGAAGAACAAGGACGAACTGGCGCAGAAGATGGCGGCGCTGTGCGACGTCTACGTCATGGATGCCTTCGCGACGGCCCACCGCGCCGAAGCGAGCACACACGGCGTTGGCAGGTTTGCGCCGATCGCGTGCGCCGGCCCGCTGCTGACCAGCGAACTCGAGGCGCTGGAAAAGGCGCTCGGTAATCCGAAGCGGCCGCTGGTCGCGATCGTGGGCGGGTCGAAGGTGTCGACCAAGCTCACGGTGCTCGAAACCCTGCTCGGCAAGGTCGACAAGCTGATCGTCGGCGGCGGCATCGCCAACACGTTCCTGGCGGCGGCGGGTCATCCCGTCGGCAAGTCGCTGTATGAAGCAGACATGGTCGAGACGGCCCGTACCTTGCTCGAGCGCTCGAAGCAGTCGGGCGTCGAGATTCCGCTGCCGTCCGATGTCGTCGTCGCCAAGGAGTTTGCGGCGTCCGCCGAAGCCGACGTCAAGCTGGTCGCGCAGGTTGCGGCCGACGACATGATCCTCGACATCGGTCCCGATACCGCCGAGCGCTTTGCCTCGGCGCTCAAGGGCGCGAGCACGATCGTCTGGAACGGTCCGGTCGGTGTCTTCGAGTTCGACCAGTTCGGCGAAGGCACGCGTGTCCTCGCCCAGGCCGTGGCGCGCAGTCCCGCGTTTTCGGTGGCGGGTGGCGGTGACACGATCGCAGCGATCGAGAAATACGGCGTGCAGGAGGACATCTCCTACATTTCGACCGCTGGTGGGGCCTTCCTCGAATTCCTCGAAGGCAAGACGCTGCCGGCCGTGGCAATGCTCGAACAGCGCGCCGCAGGATGACCCGCCTCCCCAGCCAGGCGGCGCGCAGCGAGGTACTGACCCGCAGGACCAAGATCGTCGCGACGCTCGGACCCGCGACGGACGCGCCAGGCGTGCTCGAGGAAGTTATTTTTGCGGGCGCCGACGTGTTGCGCGTCAACTTCTCGCACGGCGGACCGGCCGATCACCGGCGGCGAGTCGAGCGGGCACGGCAGGCGGCGGAGGGCGTCGGCAAGCACGTCGCGCTGCTCGGCGACCTGCAGGGACCCAAGATCCGCATCGAACGTTTCGCCGGCGGGCACACGCTGCTGACGGAAGGCGCGACGTTCACGCTCGATCCGACGCTCGACAGCCACGACGGCACCGATCGCAGCGTCGGCATGACCTATACGCAGCTTGCACAGGACGTTGCGCCCGGTGACGAGCTGATCCTCGGTGACGGCCAGATCGAACTCGTCGTCACCGCGATCCACGGCGACAAGGTGGAATGCCGCGTGCTCGTCGGCGGTGAGCTCGGCGACCAGAAAGGCATCAATCGCCGCGGCGGCGGCCTCTCGGCCAAGGCGCTCACCGACAAGGACCGCGAAGACGTCAGGCTCGCGGCCAGTCTCGACATCGACTATCTCGCGGTCTCGTTCGTGCGACAGGCAGCCGACATCGACGAGGCCCGCAACCTGCTGTCCGCCGTGGGCAGCGACGCGCGCATCGTCGCCAAGATCGAGCGCAGCGAAGCGATTCCGCGCCTCGACGAGATCGTGAAGGTCAGTGATGCGGTGATGGTCGCGCGTGGCGACCTCGGCATCGAGGTCGGCTATGCCGAGCTTACCGGTCTGCAGAAGCACATCCTGCAGGTCGCGCGCAAACACGACCGTGTGACCATCACGGCCACGCAGATGATGGAATCGATGATCCAGAACCCGGTGCCGACGCGTGCCGAGGTCTCGGACGTGGCGAACGCCGTGCTCGACGGCAGCGACGCGGTCATGCTGTCGGGTGAATCGGCCGTCGGCAAGTACCCGGTGCGCGCCGTCGAAGCGATGTCCGAGGTGATCGTCGGCGCCGAGAAGTACCAGATTGCCCGCAACATCCGTGGGGAACGCTTCGAAGGCCGGGTCAGCGAGTTCGCGCAGGCCATCGCGCATGCCGTGATGTACACGGCCAATCACATGGCCGTCGAAGCCATCGTCGCTCTGACCGAATCCGGCGCCACGCCGCTGTGGATGTCGCGTATCCGTTCGGACATCCCGATTTTCGCCTTCACGCGCAACGAGCGGACGCGCCGCCGTGTCGCGCTGTACCGCGGCGTGTATCCGATTCCCTTCGACATCACGCACACGGATCCCGCTGAACTCTACAAGGCGATCTCGCGCGAGCTGATCGAACGCAAGTTCCTGCGCTCCGGCGACGAGATCATCCTGACGCTGGGCGAATTCTCCGGAGTGTCGGGCGGCACCAACACGATGAAGTTGCTGGAAGTCAGCGCGTAGGGCAGCGGAGGGCGCGGCCGGCTGTGCCGGATACCGGGTCCCGCGGCGGAGCGCTTGCCGCAGCGCAATAATCCTGGTCGTTTGCGCTAAGATGCCGCCGAGGCCGCACCGGGCGGCCGGCACGAGGACCGTCTGTGACCAGCAAGTTCGAAGGGACGGAGCGCTACGTCGCGACCGAGGACCTGATGATGGCCGTCAACGCGGCCGTCACCCTGGCGCGGCCGCTGCTCGTGAAAGGCGAGCCCGGCACGGGCAAGACCCAGTTGGCAGAAGAGATTGCACTCGCGCTCGACAAGCCGCTTTACCGCTGGCACGTCAAGTCGACGACCAAGGCGCAGCACGGCCTGTACGAGTACGACGCGGTGTCGCGCTTGCGCGATTCGCAGCTCGGCGACGCCAAGGTTCACGACATCGGCAACTACATCATCCCGGGTCGGCTGTGGGAGGCGTTCCGCAGCGCGCGCCAGGCGGTGCTGCTGATCGACGAGATCGACAAGGCCGACATCGAGTTTCCGAACGACCTGCTGCTCGAACTCGACCGCATGGAGTTCTACGTCCACGAGACGCGCGAGTTGATCCAGGCCACGCACCGGCCGATCGTCATCATCACCAGCAACAACGAGAAGGAGCTGCCGGACGCGTTCCTGCGCCGCTGCTTCTTCCACTTCATCCGCTTCCCTGACGCCGAGACGATGACCCGCATCATCGGCGTGCATTTTCCAGAACTGAAGCGCGAGCTCCTGGCCGAGGCGCTCAATGCGTTCTACAAGTTGCGCGACGTACCAGGCCTGAAGAAGAAGCCGTCGACGTCGGAACTGCTCGACTGGCTCAAGCTGCTGCTGGCGGAGGACGTCCCGCCGGAAGCGCTGCGCACCGACGATCCGCGCAAGAGTCTGCCGCCGCTGTATGGCGCGCTGCTGAAGAACGAGCAGGACGTGCACCTGTTCGAGCAGCTGATCTTCCTGCAGCGGCGCCAGTCGCGGCAGTAGCGGATTCGCGCATGGGCGAAGCCTACGTGGCGCCGCATCGGCCCTGCCCGGTCGGGAATTTCCGGCCGGGACGCAGTAAACCCTTCCTCGGGGGCTCCGGGCGCGGCGTCCATGCCGCGCGCGGCCCGGCCCAAAATTCCCGACCGGCGAGCGCCTCGCGGTTTGAACGCGGTAACCGCCCGTGCTGACGCCGTTCTTCTACACGCTGCGTGCTGCGGGCGTGCCTGCCTCGGTCACTGAATACCTCACGCTGCTCGAGGCGCTGCAGCGCGGCGTCGCCCGCTTCAGCGTCAACGACTTCTATTTCCTCGCGCGTGCCACGCTGGTCAAGGACGAGAAGCACTTCGACCGCTTCGACAAGGCCTTCGCGCAGTATTTCAAGGGCATCGAGCAGTCGTTCGAGCAACTGCAGAAGGCGCTGCCCGAGGACTGGCTGAAGCTGCTGGCGGAACGGCATTTTACGCCCGAGGAAATGGCGCAGATCGAGGCGCTCGGCGGCTGGGACAAGCTGCTCGAAACGCTGAAGCAGCGCCTCGAGGAGCAGAAGGGCAGGCACGAAGGCGGCAGCAAGTGGATCGGTACCGGCGGCACGTCGCCGTTCGGTCATGGCGGCTACAACCCGGAAGGCATTCGCATCGGCGGCCCGGGTGGCAAGGGCAAGGCCGTCAAAGTCTGGGAACGCCGCGACTACCGCAACCTCGACGACAACGTCGAGCTGGGTACGCGCAACATCAAGGTCGCGCTGCGTAAATTGCGCCGCTTCGCGCGCGAAGGAGCGGCGGACCAGTTCGATATCGACGGCACGATCTCGGCTACGGCCCGCAATGCCGGACTGCTCGACCTGAAGTTCCAGCCTGAACGCCACAATGCGCTCAAACTGCTGTTGTTCTTCGATGTCGGCGGCTCGATGGAAAGCCACGTCCGCGTCTGCGAGGAACTGTTCTCGGCAGCGCGTGGCGAGTTCAAGCACCTCGAGTACTTCTACTTCCACAATTTCATCTATGAATCGGTGTGGAAGGACAGCCGGCGCCGGCACGGCGAGCGCACGACGCTGTTCGACATCCTGCGCAAGTACCAGCCCGACTACCGCATCATCTTCATCGGCGACGCGAGCATGAGCCCGTACGAGATCATGCAGCCGGGCGGCAGCATCGAGCACTGGAACGACGAGGCGGGCGCGGTCTGGCTGCAGCGCCTCACGCAGCGGTTCCAGCGCTTCGCGTGGCTCAACCCAGAGCCGCAGGATCGCTGGGACTACGTGCAGTCGATCGGACTCGCGCGGCAACTGCTGGCGGAGCGCATGTATCCGCTCACGCTGCACGGGCTCGACGACGCCATTCGCGCGCTCAAGGCGTAATCGTTCGCCTTCGCGGCGACGGGAGGCGTCCGAGATAGCTGGCGGCCGCATGCGAGCGATGGGTCCGGGGCCTTGGCCCGAGCTTGGAAAGGCAGACACGCGCTCGGGCCAAGGCCCCGGACCCATTGCTCGCGACACGGCGCGCCCACCGTCGAGAGCTCCGATTCTGCAGTTTCAGGCCACCAGCGCCGCATCAAAAGCGCCCGACCCGGGACCGTCCCCCGAGCGCGTGTCTGCCTTTCCAAGCTCGGGGGACGGTCCCGGGTCGGGCGCTTGTCTATCTTTCCAAGCTCGGGGGACGGTTCCGGGTCGGGCGCTTGTCTATCTTTCCAAGCTCGGGGGACGGTTCCGGGTCGGGCGCGTGTCTGCCTTTCCAAGCTCGGGGGACGGTCCCGGGTCGGGCGCTTGCAACGACCGCGGAGTTCAGCGTCCGCCCTGGCTACCCGCGGCCGCCGCTGCCTTCAGCGCCTTGATGTCCGCCAGCACGACCTGCGAATGGCCTTCCGGATTGACTGACTCGTAGTGCTTCGCGACGCGGCCCTGCGGGTCGATGATGAACGTGTCGCGACGCGCCATCTCCATCACTCCCAAGTAGGTCTTCAGTACGCCGTAGCTCCGGGTCACGGACTTGTCGGAGTCGGCGAGGATCGTGAACGGCAGGCCGTGCTTTGCCGCAAACTCCTTGTGGGACGCCACGGCGTCGACGCTGATGCCGACGATGACCGCGCCTTCCCTGTTGAAGGCGAAGACGTTGTCGCGGAAGCCGCAGGCCTGGGTCGTGCAGCCCGGCGTGTCGTCCTTCGGGTAGAAATACAGGGCGACCCACTTGCCCTTGTAGTCGGCCAGCGAGTGCCATCGGCCTGCCTGGTCCTGCAGCTTGAAGGCGGGTGCGGGCTTGCCCACTGCGGGTGCCGCGCTGTCTGCCAGGGCCGGACGGTCGCCTGCCACCAGGGACCCGAAGGTCAGGGCGAGTGTCGGCAGCAGGGCGGCCAGTGCAGGAATTCCACCTCGGGACTGTGCGCGGTTCATCGGATTCTCCAGTCAGGGCCTACAAAGAGCGCGGCTTCACGCCGACACATACTAGACTTCCGCGGCACGGGAATCAGCGAGGTGACCTTGTCGAGCCCCCCAATGCCGGCCGATGCCGACCAGAACGCGACGAGCGACGCGACCAACTACATCTTCTTCAACGACCACGATGCCCTGGTCCTGTCGGGAGGCGGGGCGCGGGGCGCGTACCAGGTCGGGGTGATGAAGGCGATCGCCGAATGGATGCCCGAGGACGCACCGTGTCCGTTCGAGGTGCTGGTGGGCACTTCGGCGGGTGCGTTGAACGCGGCGGCCATCGGCGCGCGCGCGCATTCGCTGCGTGAGGCGGTGGAATCGCTCGAAGAGGTCTGGTCTAACTTCCGGGTCGAGCAGGTCATGCAGGCCGGTTCGCTGACGATGCTGCGGTCCGGCCTGCACTGGATGGTCTCGCTGCTCTCGGCCGGCTGGATCGCCAAGCCTCCACGCTCGCTGTTCGATACCACGCCGCTGCACCGGCTGCTCGCACGAGTCGTGCCCCTGGAACAGATTCCCGCACAGATCGCGGCGGGCCGGCTGCGCGCGCTTGCCGTCGCGACGACGAGCTACACGACCGGGCAGGCGGTCGCGTTCTTCGACGGGACCAGCGACATCCAGGACTGGCACCGAGTGCGCCGCGCCGGACACAGGCGCCACATCGACCTCGACGTGCTGATGGCCAGTGCCGCCATCCCGTTCATCTTCCCGGCCTCGAGCATCGACGGCAACCACTACGGCGACGGCGCGATGCGCCAGCTGGCCCCGCTGAGTCCCGCGGTCCACCTCGGGGCGAACCGCGTGCTGGTGATCGGGACACGCGGCAATGCCGCCGCCACGCCGCCGACCGGGGCCACTTCACAGGCTCCACCGAGCCCGGCTCACCTGCTGGGCTTCGTGCTCGACTCGTTGTTCACGGACGGCCTGTCGATCGACCTCGAGCGCCTCAACCAGATCAATCGATTGATCGTCGCGGCGGGCCACACCGAACATCGGCCGATCCGTGCAACGGTCATCCAGCCGAGCGTCGACCCGACCGTGGTGGCGATGAAACACGAACGCCGCATGCCCCGCAGCATCCGCACCTTGCTGCGCACGATGGGCGCCTACGAGGCACGCGGTGGCCTGCTGGTGAGTTACCTGCTGTTCGACAAGTCGTACACCTGCGAACTGATGGCGATGGGTTACGCCGACGCGCATACGCAGCGCGCGGAGATCGTGCCCTACCTCGCGCCCTGGGTTACCTGAGCATCCGGGTGCCGAGCCCGAGCAGCGAGGCGAACCCGATCACGTCGGTGACCGTCGTCACGATGACGCCTCCCGCGACCGCGGGATCGACGCCGAGCCGCTTCAGTGCGAGGGGCACCGTGACGCCGGCCAGCGCGGCCGCGAGCAGGTTCACGACCATCGCCGCAAAGATCACCAGCGCAATGCGCCACTGGTGAAACCAGAGCCAGGACACAAGCCCCACCACGGTCGCCCACGCGAGCCCGTTCAGCAGTGCCACCGCGATTTCCTTGGTAAGCAGCCAGCGCGCGTTCGCACGCTCGACCTGGCCCAGCGCGAGGCCGCGCACGATCAGCGTCAGCGTCTGCGTGGCGGCGACGCCACCCATGCTGGCGACGATCGGCATCAGCACGGCGAGCGCCACGATCTGCTGGATGGTGGCTTCGAACAGGCCCACGACCCACGCCGCGAGGAACGCCGTGACCAGATTGATGCCCAGCCACACCCCGCGACGGCGTGCGCTCGGCACGACCGGCGCGAACATGTCGGCGTCCTCGTCGAGGCCCGCCATGCTCATGACGGAGTGCTCGGCTTCGTCGCGGATCACGTCCACGACGTCGTCGATCGTGATGCGGCCGAGCAGGCGACCGGCGTCCGTCGAGATGACCGCAGCCGACACGAGGTCGCGGTCCTGGAACAGGCTCGCGACTTCGGTGGCAGGTGTCGCCGGCGGAATGCCGCTGACGTCCGTGTCCATGACCTCGCCGACCGTGCGTTCCGGGTCCTCGGTCAGCAGTCGCGTCAGATGCAGCACGCCGAGATACCGGTCGTGGCGGTTCACGACGAAAAGGGCGTCGGTCTTTTCCGGAATCTCGCCGCGCATGCGCAGATAGCGCAACACGGTCTCGAGCGTGACGTCGGGGCGCACGCTGACCGTGTCGGTGTTCATCAGGCCGCCGGCGGTGTCTTCCTCGAAACCGAGCACGGCGTTCAGGCGGTCGCGGTCCTGCGAGTCCATCGACCGCAGCACCTGCTGGTTGACGTTCTCCGGCAGGTCGCGCAGCAGGTCAGCGAGGTCGTCGACTTCGAGGCCTTCAGCAGCCGCGACGATGTCCTCGGGTTCCATCTCGCGGATCAGGCCGGCGCGAACTTCCTCGTTGAGTTCGACGAGCACGTCGCCTTCGATCTCGGGGTCGACGAGGTCCCAGACGACTTCACGCTGGGTCTGCGGCAGGGATTCGAGCAGCGACGCGACTTCCGCCGGGTGCATCGAATTCACCAGCCGGTGCACCTGGCGCATCGTGCCCTCGTCGAGGGCGCGCTTGAGCGCCTCGAGGCGGGTCGGAATACGGCGCGGTTGCAGCTCGGCGTTCATCGCCGGGATGATAGGGGGGGAAGGGGAGGAAGGACAGGAAGGGCGGAAGGGCGGAAGGGAGGAAGGGCGGAAGGGGGGAAGGGCGGAAGGGCGGAAGGGCGGAAGGGCGGAAGGGCGGAAGGGCGGAAGGGCGGAAGGGCGGAAGGGCGGAAGGGCGGAAGGGCGGAAGGGCGGAAGGGGGAAGGGCGGAAGGGCGGAAGTTAGGCTGAAGTTCCATTTTCTTTCGTCAATTATCTTCTTGTAGATCATGAAGTTGATCTATTCGCCGCTGTCGAGTGTATGGCTACACGGTGATGGATTGCAGCAGCTGCAGTGCTCGGTGCTGAGTGGGGTTGGGCGTGGTCGTCATCTGAAACGTCGAAGCGACGCCCTGCGCGGCGTGTGGCTGGCAGGTGTTGCGCACGATGGTGGACAGTTCGTGCAGCAAGGTGCGAAAGCTGTGTACCGGCGAGCCGTCGTTGAGTGTGCGGCACGCGACTTTCTGTAACGCGGCGTCGGAGCGCCTGGCGGCGGCGACCGGATCGCGCTGTGTCTTGCGTTTCAAATCTTCATCGGCAAACAGCAGTTCGCGCCACGCCTCGCGCATATGCCACTCGACGTAGTAGGCGAGCATGCACAAGAAGATATGGGCGCGTACGCGATCCTCCAGTCGATGGTGGATGGGTCGGATGTGCAGATCGAGTGTCTTGAGCGAGCGGAACGCTCGCTCCACTTCAGCCAGCGCTTTGTAACTGCGCACCGCCTCGGCCGAGTCCATCTGTTTTTTCGGCACGCTGGTGCGGATGACATACAGCCCGTCAAGCGCCGCTTCCGCCATCACCTGCTCGGTGAGCCGATGGAACTGAAAGTCCGCGTCCTGAATGGTGAGAGCAAAGTGCTTGGCGACTTTGTACTTGTTCACGATCTTGCCGACGCGCACCCCGATCGCGTCCTGACCGGCCAGTGAGCCGCGCTCCACGCGTGCACGGATTTTTGCGAGTTCTTTCTCGGTCGCCGCCAGCAGCGCTTCGCGCTTGTGCGCGCGCAGCTTGCCCAGATCCACATTGCGGCAGGCCATGAGGCGTTCGCCCGGATAATCAGGATGCGAGAACTCGAACAAATTGCGTTCATCGAACAGATCCAACTGCAGCGCGCCGCCTTGCACGAGCGTACGGATCTGCGAACTCTTGAGTGCGGTGACCCACTCCAATCCATCGAGCGAGCGTAAGGTGTCGATTGCTTTGTGCGAGATCATGCCCCGATCGCCCACCAGCACCAGACGCTTGAGACCGAAGTCCTCTCGCAGCTGACTCACCTGCGGCAACAGCGTGCTCGTGTCCGCCGTATTGCCCTCATACACCGAGATCGCTACCGGGCAGCCGGCGCGCGTGGTGAGCAGGCCGTAGTTGACCTGCAGCGTATTGCGCTTGCCGTCGCGGCTGTAGCCGATCTTCGCCAAGGGACAGCAGCGACCTTCAAAATAGCTGGAACTCAAGTCATACAACGCCAGCCCGCCCTCGGCCAAATGCCGAGCGGCGAGCTTCTTCTGGATCGCCCCCTGGCGCTCGAGCAACCAGTCCATCGCGGCGTACAAAGCGTTCTCATCCGCCTCTTGCACACCGAACACTTCCGGCAGCGACGTCGTGTGCCACCAGCGCGTGGTGGCGAGCTTGGTGTGCGGGGATACCACCCGTGCGGCCACCATCGCACACACCACCTCGCGCTCCGCACTGCCTCGGGAGGCGATCAGCGACTCGAAGCCGAGCTTCTGCATGGCTACGCGAACGGCTTGCACCGCCCCGTGAGGGCGCGAGCGCACGGTGTCCCACAACTGATCGACGGGCCGCACCTCGTGTCCGGCGAGCACGGCGCGAATGGACTCGATCTGCTCATCGGAGAGCGAAGAAAGATTAGCCAGCGTGCGCTTACGCACCTTCTTGCCTTCGCGATAGGACTCGCGCAGCAGGTACGTGGGGCGCGAAGTGCGATTCGGAACGCCATCGATGTGCATGGCTACATCATGCCACCAGTCGGCACTCAACGCAAGCATCGACAGTGAGTTACATGGCTACATTATGCATTGATTCCGGGCGCGCGATTGCGCCCGGAGCCTACAATTCCAGGTGCTTCAAGCATTCATCGATCAAAAAAAGGCGGGGAACTTCCGGTTAGGACAGGAAGGCAAACTGACGCGTTCGACGCCTACCCAAACGAAGAAGGCCGGCATTGCCGGCCTTCTTTGCTAGGGATACTCGATTTCCGATCGCCAGAATATCTGAGTAACGCTTTCCGACTCACCCCTCCTCCCTTCCGCCCTTCCGCCCTTCCGCCCTTCCCCCCTTCCGCCCTTCCTCCCTTCCGCCCTTCCTCCCCTTCCTCACTCGTGCCGCCGGCTGGTCAGGTCGCGATGGCGGACCAGTGCGACGCCATCGCTGCCGCGGAAATGCGCAGCCAGGCGCTCGGCCAGGTACACGGAACGGTGCTGGCCGCCGGTGCAGCCGACGGCAACGGTGAGATAGCTGCGATTGGAGCGCACCAGCGAGGGCAGCCAGCGGGCGATGAAGTCACGCACGTCCTCGAAAAACCGGTTCACTTCGGCCTCCTGGTCGAGGAACCGCGCGACCAGCTCATCACGCCCGGTCAGGTCCCTCAGGGCCGGGTCCCAGTAAGGGTTCGGCAGTGCCCGAGCGTCGAACACGAAGTCCGCATCGTCAGGCACGCCGTGCCGATAAGCGAACGACTGGAACAGGAGCGACGGCCCGGACTTCGCGCGGTCGACCACGCGTCCCCGGATCAGTTCGCGCAGTTCGTGCACCGACAGTCGCGAGGTATCGATCGTCAGGTCGGCCGCATTGGCGAGCGGCGCCAGCAGGCGTTCTTCCTGCTCCAGGGCTTCCATGAGTCCCACGCCATGGCGGGTGAGCGGATGCCTGCGCCGCGTTTCGCTGAAGCGCTTGAGCAGCGTCTCGCTATCGGCGCGCAGGAACAGCGTCTCGCACGCGATGCCGCTCTTGCCCAGCGTCTCGACCAGCCGCGGCACCTCGGCGAGATCCTCCGGGCGATTGCGCGCGTCGACGCCGACGGCCGTCTGGCGGTACGTGGATTCGCTGGTGCGGACGGTGTAGGCGATGAATCCGGGCAGCAGGCCTGCCGGGATGTTGTCGACGCAATAGAAATCGAGGTCCTCCAGCATGTCGAGCGCGACGCTCTTGCCGGAGCCCGACAGCCCGCTGACCACGATCAATCGCATGTGACCTCACCACCCCTGCGCGGAACGCCTGCCAGTCCGGATTGTCGCCGGATTCAGGGTTTGCCGTCAGGGTGAAATTTCGGTTCCGTGACGGTTTCGCGCCGCCTGCGGGTCACGGTGCTTTTCCTTGTGGCGGCGCACCTGCTCGTCGAGCTTGTCGGCGAGGAGATCGATGGCGGCATACATGTCGTCGTGGACGGTGGCTGCATGCACGGTGGTGCCGGACAGGCGAATCGTCGACTCGGCCTCGTGCCGCAGCTTCTCGACCGTAAGCGTGCAGTGCACGTCGATGACACGGTCGCAGTGCCGCAGGATGCGCGCAATCTTCTTCTCGACATAACTCCGCAGCGGCGGCGTGATCTCGACGTGATGTCCGCTCAGGTTGACTTGCATCGTCCCGGCCTCCTGTTGGTTTACCTGCTGCCTCTCGTCAATTGGATCGTGCCCGCGGGCGACGGTTCCCGCCGGCAGCGTGTTCATGCCTGGGCGCGGGCAGCGGTCTGCCGGCGCTCGCTGGACGCCGCGAGGCCAAGTGCCTCGCGGTACTTGGCGACCGTCCGTCGTGCCACCTTCACGCCCTCGTCCGCGAGCATCGTCGCCAGCTGGGCATCGCTCAGCGGCTTCCCCGGCACTTCCTCCGCGATCAGCTTGCGGATGCGGGCGCGGATGGCGACCGACGACACGTCCTCGCCGTCGGCGCCGGCGACGTGACTGGAGAAGAAATACCGGAACTCGAAGATGCCGCGCGGCGTGTGCATGTACTTGCCCGTGGTCACGCGCGAGATCGTCGATTCGTGCATCGACACGGCCCCGGCCACGTCGCGCAGGATCATGGGTTGCATCGCTTCGTCGCCGCGCTCGAGGAACGCCGCCTGTCGCTGGACGATCGAGCGGGCCACCTTCAGCAGGGTCTCGTTGCGGATTTCAAGGCTGCGGATCAGCCAGCGCGCTTCCTGCAGCTGCGACCGCAGCGAGGCGTAATCGGCCGAGCGCGAGACCAGGCCCGCATAGCCCTGGTTGACCTTCAGGCGCGGCACCGACCCCGCATTGAGTTCGACGGCCCAGCCCTGTTCGGTGCGGCGCACGAACACATCCGGGACGATGTACTCGGGTTGCGTGCCCTCGAACGCCGAGCCCGGCCGCGGATGGCAGCCGCGCACGAGCGAAAGCCCTGCCTGGAGCGCATCTTCGTCAGCGCCGAGCGCGCGGCGCATCGTGGCGAGGTCCTTGTCCGCAACGGACTGGAGATGGTCGCGTGCGATGACCAGCGCGAGATCGCGTCCCGGCGTGTCTTCGTCGAGCTGCGCGAGCTGGAGGATCAGGCATTCGCTCAGCGTGCGGGCGCCGACGCCGGCCGGATCGAGCGTCTGTACGTGCGCCAGTACCTGAGCGACGTCCGCCTCCGTGACGGGCAGGTCCGAGCTCAGGTCCCGGGCGATCTCGGCGGTCGTCAGGGTGAGGTAGCCGTCGTCGTTCAAGGCGTCGACGATCGCCTCGCCGATCCACACCTGGCGCGGATCGAGCGGACTGATTTCGAGCTGCCAGACCAGGTGCTGGTGCAGGTCGCGGCCGCGTTCGTCGGTGAATTCGAGCGGGCGGTCATCGTCGTCGGAGCGGGAGCCGTCGCCGGACGGCGTCGAGGATTCCGCCCACGGGTCTTCCATCTCGACGATAACGTCGTCGGGTCCGGGGTCGTCGGAGTCGGGGGCTTCGCCTCCTTCCGCGGAGTCTGCTGTCGCCTCGCCCGTGGGAGAGACCTGGTCGAGCGGGGTGAGGTCGATCGAATCGTCCTCTTCCTGCTCGAGCATGACGTTGGTCTCGAGCGCCTCCAGCACCTGCGCCTGCAGCTCGAGCACGGGCAGCTGCAGCAGCTTGATGGCCTGCTGCAGCTGCGGGGTCATCGTAAGCTGTTGACCGAGCTTGAGTTGCAGGGCCGGCTTGAGCATTGACGAATCGGCGATCGAAGCTGGAACGGGGCAGACGCGGCAGGACTCGCGCCGGCCGTGTCAGAGACGGAAATCCTGACCCAAGTAGACCTCACGCACCTGAGGATTGGCAAGGATCTCTTCCGCCGAACCGGACGCGATCACACTTCCGGCGCTGACGATGTAGGCGCGGCTGCAAATGCCAAGTGTCTCACGCACGTTGTGGTCGGTGATCAACACGCCGATGTTGCGCGAACTGAGGTGACGGATGATGCGCTGGATGTCGATGACCGAAATCGGATCCACGCCGGCGAACGGCTCGTCAAGCAGGATGAAGCGTGGCTCCGCGGCCAGCGCGCGCGCGATCTCGACGCGCCGGCGCTCGCCGCCCGACAGGCTCATGCCGCTGCTCGACCGGATATGCCCGATGTGCAACTCCTCGAGCAGCGAATCCAGCGCCGCAAGGCGCGCGTCATTGTCGTCGAGGTCGGCGCGCGTCTCGAGGATCGCCAGGATGTTGTCCTCGACCGACAGCTTACGGAACACCGACGCTTCCTGCGGCAGGTAGCCGACGCCCAGCTGGGCGCGACGGTACATCGGCAGGCGCGTCAGTTCCTGGTCGTCGAGGTGGATGCGTCCTTCGTCGCACGGCACCAGGCCGACGATCATGTAGAAAGCGGTGGTCTTGCCGGCACCGTTCGGGCCGAGCAGGCCGACGACCTCGCCGGAGGTGACCTCGAGCGACAGGTCTCGCACCACCTGCCGCGAGCGATAGCTCTTGCCGAGCGCCTCGGCGCGCAACCGGCTCATCGTCATGGACCGCTGCCACTGTCGGGCTTTGCCGCGGGGGTCTTTGGCGGGGGGTTGATCGTGATCTTCACGCCACCCGGGTCCTGCTCGCTCGGGTTGGCCTGCACGCGTTCGCGGCCGATGTCGTAGACCAGCGTGTTGCCGCGAATCTCGTTGTTGCCGTCGGTGAGCCAGGCATCTCCTGTCAGGCGCACGGTGGCGGCCTTGACGTCGTAGTCGATGGCGGCCGCGCGTCCCCGCGCCACCTGGTTCCTTTCCTTGAGCCGCTGCTCGAACTGCGCCGGCGTACCCTTGATCGAGGCGCTGGCGATCGCGTTGTTCCTGAACATCACGCGTGCCTCGCCCGACTGCAGCTTGCCGCCTGGCACGGTGATCACCACGTCGCCCTGCAGCCGCCATTCGGAGTTGTTGAACTCGAGTCCGGTCGCGCTCGCCTGCTGCGCGGTGACCTCCAGCCCACCCTGCGTGATCTTCACGCGCTTGAACAGCAGCGTGTTGTTCTTGTAGTCGAAATCCGACGATGCGGCTTCGAGGTTGATCGGCAGCTCCGAGTTGCCCGCCGGCAGCCCGGTCTGCGCGCGAGCGAACGTGACTGCGCCCAGCAGCGACACGGCGGCCAGCAGCAAGCTGCGCGCCGGTCGGCGCTTAAGGAATGAACTGGCCATGGACGTTCGATTCTAGCCGCAGCGTTCCCTGGTTCAAACCGACGCGCATGCCGCGTCCGCGCAACTGGTGGGGCCCGAAATCCAGCGTCACGGGCGCTGCGGTCTGCACTACGTTCGTGCGCGTGTCGTAAGCCAGCTCGTCAGTGCGGATGACGGCTTTGCCCTCGCCGCGCTCTGCCGTGCCGACGACGAGCACGTTGCCTTCCAGCTGCAGCGACCCGCGGTCGCTCGGCATGCGTCCGCGATCCGCGGTCACGCGCCATTCGCCCTGCTCCTGCGTGGTGTAGTCGAGTTCGAGTTGTGTCAGGCGCACGCTCTGGTCGGCGAGTTGCTGCTCGATCGACCTGGCGCGCACCACGACCCGCGGCCTGCCATCCGCGCCGAGTTCGGTGAGCCGGGCGTCATTCAGGTAGTAACCGCGTTCGTCCACGGCGGCAGCGGACTCGGTGGCATCGTCCGGGCTGCCCGCCAGCATCTTGAGCAGCAGGGCGCCGCCGGCCACCACCGCCACCATCGTCACGATGCGCTGGATCAGGTGCCGTGTGCGGTCAGCAGCAGATCGCATACTTCCCTCACGGCGCCACGGCCGCCGGCCGAAGGCGTGGTCCAGTGGGCTGCGGCGCGCGCCGTTGCATGGGCATCCGCCACGGCGACGGCCAGGATTGCGCGTTCGAGCATGGGCACGTCGGGAGTGTCGTCACCCACGCAGGCCAGCGCATCGGCCGCGACCTGCAGTTCGCGCAGCAGTTCGTCGAGCACAGCGCGCTTGTCGGCAATGCCCTGGCGCACGTGGCGAATGCCCAGTTCAGCGGCGCGGCGCGTGACCGCCGGCGAATCGCGACCGGAGATGATGGCGACGGCGATGCCGGCGCGCTGCACGGCGACGAGGCCGGAGCCATCGCGCACGTGGAAGACCTTGGTTTCTTCGCCATGGGCGGTGAGGTGCAGGCGGCCGTCGGTCAGCACGCCGTCGACGTCGAGCACCAGCAGTCGGACCCGGCGGGCACGCTCGAGCAGGGCCGGATCGTGCTGCGTCACATCACACCCGCGCGCAGCAGGTCGTGGACATTAAGGGCACCGACCAGCAGCCGGTCGTCATTCGACTGCACGACCGGCAAGGACGTGATGCGATGCGTCTCCATCAAGTGCACGGCCTCGGCTGCGAGCATCCGCGGTGCGGCGACCTTGCACTTCGTCGTCATGACGTCTGCCATGCGCGTGGCGTGGATATCGAGCTGCCTGTCGAGCGTGCGTCGCAGGTCGCCGTCCGTGAAGATTCCAAGCACGCGGCCTGCGGCGTCCACCACGGTGGTCATGCCGAGGCCCTTGCGGCTCATTTCGAGCAGGCCGGCGCTCAGCGGCGTGTCCGGTCCGACCCGCGGCAGCTCGTCGCCCTTGCGCATCACGTCCTCGACGTGCAGCAGCAAGCGCCGGCCGAGGCTGCCGCCCGGGTGCGAGCGCGCGAAGTCTTCCTCGGTGAAGCCGCGGGCCTCGAGCACCGCGATCGCGAGCGCATCACCCATGGCGAGGGCTGCCGTCGTGCTCGCCGTCGGCGCGAGGTTGAGAGGGCAGGCTTCGGCAGGCACGCTGACGTCGAGCGTGACGGTTGCGTAGCGGGCAAGGGTGGAGCCGCCGTTGCCCGTCAACGCGATCAGTGGAACGTCGAGCCGCTTGATCACCGGCAGAATGGTCAGCAGTTCGTCCGTCTCGCCGGAATTCGAGAGTGCGAGCACGACGTCGGCCGCCGTGATCATGCCGATGTCGCCGTGGATCGCTTCGCCGGGATGCAGGAAAAATGACGGGGTGCCGGTGCTGGCGAGCGTCGCGGCGATCTTGCTGCCGACGTGGCCGGACTTGCCCATGCCGGTCACGACGAGCTTGCCAGTACAGGCCATGACGACGTCACAGGCGCGGGCGAACGAGTCGTCGAGACGTTGCTCGAGGGCCGCGACCGCTGCGGCCTCGGTGGCGAGGACACGGCGGCCGCGGGCGATCATCAGGCTCGGGTCGGTCATGGCACGGACGGGTCGATCCAGGGAGACTCACAGTCTACAGCCTACAGCCGGCACGCCTTCTCCTTTAGAATTGAGGGCTGTATCTGCCCGGCGAACCCACCATGACGGCCAACGAAGTCACCCAATTGATCCTCGCCGGCCTGCCCGGTGCCCAGGCCCGTGTGCTGACCGACGACGATACCCATTTCGAGGCCATCGTCATCGCGACCCAGTTTGAGGGCAAGCGCTCGATCCAGCGCCACCAGCTCGTGTACGCGGGTCTGGGCGCCCGGATGGGACGCGAGGTCCACGCCCTGTCGATCCAGGCCTATACCCCTGCCGAATGGCAAGCCGAGCGGGGCGGCGCGGGGCCGCGCTGAGCAGGAGCCGATCCGTGGACAAACTGCAGATTCGGGGCGGCGTGCCGCTCGACGGCGAAGTACGCATTTCCGGCGCCAAGAACGCTGCCCTGCCGATCCTGGCGGCCACGCTGCTCGCGGACTCGCCGGTCATCGTCAGCAACGTGCCGCACCTGCGTGACGTCACCACCATGATCGAACTGCTCGGCCGCATGGGTGCCAGCGTTACGGTTGACGAGCGGATGCACGTCGAGGTCGACCCGACGACGACCAACGAGACCTCCGCCCCTTATGAACTCGTCAAGACCATGCGTGCGGCGATCCTGGTGCTGGGACCATTGGTCGCGAAATATGGCCGCGCCGATGTTTCGCTGCCCGGCGGCTGCGCCATCGGCGCGCGTCCGGTCAACATCCACGTGGCCGGCCTGCAGGCCATGGGTGCGGAAGTCCACATCGAGAACGGCTACATCCGGGCGCGCGCCGGACGCCTGCATGGTGCGCGGATCGTCATGGACACGGTCACCGTCACCGGCACCGAGAACCTGATGATGGCCGCGTGCCTGGCTGACGGGCAGACAATTCTCGAAAACGCGGCGCGCGAGCCGGAAATCGTGGACCTGGCCCAGTTTCTGATCGCCATGGGCGCGAAGATCACCGGGCACGGCACTGACACCATCCTGGTCGAGGGCGTCGAACGCATGCACGGCACGCACTATGAGGTGCTGCCGGACCGCATCGAGGCCGGCACGTACCTGGTGGCCGGCG
This sequence comes from Pseudomonadota bacterium, assembly GCA_016705325.1. GTDB lineage: Bacteria > Pseudomonadota > Gammaproteobacteria > Steroidobacterales > Steroidobacteraceae > RPQJ01. The sequence goes on from JADIYJ010000013.1 coordinate 121,232, forward strand.
CGATCACGGGCGGCAGGGTCCGTGCGCGCAATGCCCGGGCCGAGCACCTGGACGCGGTGCTCGGCAAGCTGATCGAAGCCGGCGCGGAAGTGGTCCGCGGCGAAGGTTTTGTCGACGTGGACATGCGTGGTCGCCGGCCCAGGGCGGTTGACATCCGGACAGCGCCGCACCCGGGGTTTCCGACCGACATGCAGGCCCAGTTCGCGGCCCTGGACACCATCGCGGACGGGGTCGGCACCATCGTCGAAACGATTTTCGAAAACCGGTTCATGCACCTGCTCGAAATGCGGCGCATGGGCGCCGAAATCCGGCTCGAAGGCAACACGGCGATCATCAGGGGCGTGCCGAAGCTGACCGCCGCGCCGGTCATGGCCACCGACCTGCGCGCGTCGGCCAGCCTCGTCATCGCGGGGCTGGTGGCCGAGGGCACCACGGACGTCGAGCGGATCTACCACATCGACCGTGGGTACGAATGCATCGAGGAAAAGCTGGCGGGCCTGGGGGCGCAGATCCGCCGCATGAACGACAGGGGATAGGAAGGGGAGGAAGGGAGGAAGGGCGGAAGGGCGGAAGGGCGGAAGGGCGGAAGGGAGGAAGGGCGGAAGGGCGGAAGGGGAAGGGAGGAAGGGCGGAAGGGAGGAAGGGCGGAAGGGCGGAAGTACTTCTTTTTACTGGCAATTCCTAGTCCTTCCTATCCTTCCTATCCTTCCTATCCTTCCTATCCTTCCTGTCCTTCCGGGCCTGTCGGGATTTTTGTGTGACGAGCCGTACACTGCCCGGAAGGGCGAGGGAGATGTATGGCCCAGAACGACAAGGGTTTTTCCGACGGAGCTGCTGAACCAGTTGCTGGCTGGCCGTGATCCGAAGAGCGTACTGGACTCCGACGGTCTGATCGGGGATCTGAGGAAGGCGCTGGCCGAGCGCCTGCTCAACGCCGAGATGGACGTGCATCTGGCGAACGAGGCCGAGGCCGGCGTCGCCAACCATCGCAACGGCTCGAGCCCGAAGACGGTGCTGACGCCGGAGGGTGCGTTGGAGCTGTCGATCCCGCGCGACCGCCACGGCCGCTTCGATCCGGCGCTGATCGCCAAGTACCGGCGGCGCTTTCCGGGCTTCGACGACAAGATCATCGCGCTCTACGCCCGCGGCATGAGCACGCGCGACATCCAGGGCCACGTGCGCGAGCTCTACGGCATCGAGGTCTCCCCGGACCTCGTTTCCGCCGTCACCGACCAGGTGATCGACGAGGTCGCCCTCTGGCAGGCGCGCCCGCTCGAGCTGTCCTACGCGATCGTCTTCTTCGACGCGCTGCGGGTGAAGATCCGCGACGAGGGGCTGGTCCGCAACAAGGCCGTGTATCTGGCGATCGGCATGGACGCGAGCGGCTGCAAGCACGTCCTGGGGATGTGGATCGAGCAGACCGAGGGCGCCAAGTTCTGGCTGCGAGTGATGAACGAGCTCAAGAGCCGCGGCACCCAGGACATCCTGATCGCCGTCGTCGACGGCTTGAAGGGCTTCCCCGAGGCCATTACGGCGGTCTTCCCCGGCACGGTCGTGCAGACCTGCATCGTGCACCTGATCGGCTACTCGATGCAGTTCGCTTCGCGGAAGGAGCGCAAGCCCATCGCCGCGGCCCTGAAGCCGATCTACCGGGCCGAGAACGCCGCCGCCGCCGAGCGCGAGCTGCAGGCCTTTGACCAAGGCATCTGGGGCCGCAAGTACCCCACGATCGCCCAGAGCTGGCGGCGTAACTGGGAGGCCGTGATCCCGTTCTTCGTCTTCCCGCAGGAAGTGCGCAAGATCCTCTACACCACGAACGCGATCGAGAGCTTGAACGCATCGGTGCGCAAAGCGGTGCGGAACAAAGGGCACTTCCCGCGCGATCAGGTGGCCACCAAGCTGATCTGGCTGGCGCTGCGGCACATCACGCAGAACTGGAAGCGGCCGCCTCCGGCGTGGCAAGCTGCCAAGGCCCAACTGGCCATCCAGTTCGGAGAGCGGTTCGTCTTTAACGACTGAGATCAATGCCACCGGCTCTCACACAAGATTTCTGACGGCCCCGGGAGTGCGCAAACTGACGCCGTTCCACCTACGCCGTTCCACCTGCGCCGTTGCACCTGCGCCGTTCCACCTGCCCAGATGAAGAAGGCCGGCAATGCCGGCCTTCTTTACTTGGAAAACTTGAGCTTGATTGTCTGATCAGGGAGTCGTGCTTTCCGGCCCACCTTCCTCCCTTCCTCCCTTCCTCCCTTCCTCCCTTCCTCCCTTCCTCCCCTTCCCTCGAGCCCTACTCCCTAACCCATTTTGGCTATAATGCGCTGCTGCGTGTTGCAGCAAGCCCGGCAACGGGCTGACGCCGAGGAGAGAGCTGGATGACCGAAGAAGTCGATACGGGCAGGCGCCATTTCCTGACCGTCGCCACAGTCGCGACCGGCGCGGTGGGCGTTGCGCTCGTCGCCGTACCGTTCCTGGCTTCCTGGAAACCCAGCGCCCGCGCAAAAGCCATGGGCGCGCCGGTAGAAGTGGACATCAGCAAGCTCGAGCCGGGCGCGATGCTCAAGGTCGAGTGGCGCGGCAAGGCTGTCTACATCGTGCACCGTACGCCGCAGATGCTGGCCCAGCTCGAAGGCATCGTCGGTGAGCTGCGCGACCCCGAATCGACCGAGTCCGACCAGCCCGAATTCGCCAGGGGTGCTGCGCGCGCGCTGAAGCCCGAATACCTGGTGCTCATCGGTGTCTGCACGCACCTCGGCTGCGCGCCGCTCGACAAGTTCAGTCCCGGCGACGTCACGGTCTCGCCGGACTGGCAGGGCGGCTTCTTCTGCCCCTGCCACGGTTCCAAGTTCGACATCTCGGGGCGCGTGTTCAAGAACGTCCCGGCGCCGACGAACCTCCCCGTCCCGCCGTACCAGTTCGTGACCGATAACCGCATCCTGATCGGCGCTGAGAAGGGGAACGCGTGATGAGCAGCAGTAACGCGGCCGCGAAGACGGCCACGAAATCCGGTGGCGGCATGCTGTCCGGCCTGACAACGTGGATCGACGAGCGCTTCCCGCTGACGGCTCTGTGGAAATCGCAGGTGTCCGAGTACTACGCGCCGAAGAACATGAACTTCTGGTACTACTTCGGCTCGCTCGCCCTGGTCGTGCTGGTGATCCAGATTCTCTCGGGCCTGTTCCTGACGATGAACTACAAGCCGTCGTCCGCCGACGCCTTCGGCTCCGTCGAATACATCATGCGCGACGTGGAGTGGGGCTGGCTGATCCGCTACATCCATTCGACCGGCGCCTCGGCGTTCTTCATCGTCGTCTACCTGCACATGTTCCGCGCGCTGCTGTACGGGTCGTACCAGAAACCGCGCGAGCTGCTGTGGATCTTCGGCATGCTGATCTACTTCGCGCTGATGGCCGAAGGCTTCTTCGGCTACCTCCTCCCCTGGGGCAACATGTCCTACTGGGGCGCGCAGGTAATCGTGTCGCTGTTCGGCGCCATCCCGGTGGTCGGTGATTCGCTCACCGAATGGATCCGCGGCGATTTCTACATCTCGGACGTCACGCTGAACCGCTTCTTCGCACTGCACGTGGTTGCAATCCCGTTCGCGCTCGTCTTCCTCGTGATCGCGCACCTGATGGCGCTGCACGAGGTGGGCTCGAACAACCCGGACGGCGTCGAGATCAAGAAGGTCAAGGGGCCGGACGGCATCCCGCTCGACGGCATCGCGTTCCACCCGTATTACACGGTCAAGGACATGGTCGGCCTCGGAGTCTTCCTGATCCTGTTCGCGCTGGTCATCTTCTTCGCGCCGACGCTGGGCGGGTACTTCCTCGAGAACGCCAATTTCGACCCCGCAAACTCGCTGCAGACTCCGCCGCACATCGCGCCGGTGTGGTACTTCACGCCGTTCTACGCAATCCTGCGCGCCGTTCCGAGCAAGCCGCTCGGCGCCGCGCTGATGGGCATCGCCGTCGTGCTGTTCGTCTTCCTGCCCTGGCTCGACCGCGGCAAGGTCAAGTCGATCCGCTACCGCGGTCCGCTCTTCAAGTTCTTCCTGTACTCGTTCGCGATCAGCTTCCTGGCCCTGGGCTATCTCGGCATGCAGCCGCCGACGCCGGCGTTCACGCTCGCAGCGCGCGTCTTCACGGTCATCTACTTCGCGTTCTTCCTGCTGATGCCGTGGTACACGAGCATCGACAAGACCAAGCCCGTGCCGACGAGGGTCACCTACCATGCGCATTGATCGCCACAAGCAGAAGATCCTCGCGTTCGTCGCGGCGCTGGTCGCGCTGCCGTCCGTCGCCCTGGCCGCGGGAGGCGAGACGCACGTCGAAAAGGCCAACAACGACATCCACAACCAGGCGTCGTTGCAGCGGGGTGCAAGGAATTTCGTCAACTACTGCCTCGCGTGCCATTCGGCCAGGTACGTGCGTTACAACCGCGTTGCGGCCGACATCGGCCTCACCGAGCAGCAGATGGTCGAAAACCTGCTCTGGTCCGGCGAGTCGCCGCACTCGACCATGACCAACGGTCTGCATGCTGACGACGGCAAGCAGTGGTTCGGCGTGGCGCCGCCCGATCTGTCGCTGATCGCTCGCAGCAAGGGAACGGACTACGTGTACACGTTCCTGAGGTCGTTTTACGCGGACCCGGCCAAGGGCACCGGCGTCAACAACCTGTCGCTGCCCGGTACGGCGATGCCGCACGTGCTGTGGGAACTGCAGGGCACGCAGGAAGCCGTCTGGGAAGGCCAGACGGACGCACAGGGCAACGTGCAGAAGCACTTCAAGGAATTCACGCTGGCCAGTCCCGGCAAGCTGACCCCTGAGGAATACGACGCCTTCGTTCGTGATACCGTCAACTTCCTCGAGTACATCGGTGAGCCGGTGCAGGCCAGGCGCCAGGCGCTCGGCTACTGGGTCATCGCGTTCCTGGTGTTCTTCACGCTGCTCGCGTACGCGCTCAAGAAGGAATACTGGAAGGACGTGAAGTAAGCCGGCCAAGGCCGGCGCGGTCCCCATCGTCTCCTCCGTGGGGCCTGATTGAGGCGCCACGCGGAGCGGCCGGGGAACTGCAGCCATCGCCGAGCGCGCAGCCTGTCGCGGGGGTTCGCGCTGCTGGCCAAGGAGGCTCCTCAGCGTGATGACGCTCTATTCACGAGCCGTGGACGCGCGCTGTCACCGCGTGCGGTTTGTGCTGGCAGAGAAGGCGCTCGCGACTCGCATCGTCGAAGCCGACCTCGTGCGTCCGCCCGAGGACCTGATCGACCTCAATCCATACCAGACCGTGCCGACGCTGGTGGACCGCGAGGTCGTGGTCTACGAGCCCAACATCATCTGCGAGTACATCGACGAGCGCTTCCCGCATCCCTCGATGGCGTCGACGGATCCCGGTGCGCGTGCGCATGCGCGGCTCGCGCTGCGTCGCATCGAGCAGGAGTGGTATGCAGTCGCGGACACGCTCGAGCCAGGTTCGGGAGCCGACCGTCGCGACAAGGACCGTGCGCGCAGGATGTTGACGGAGAGCATCCTGGCGTCGGAGCCGCTGTTCCGCATGCGGCCGTGGTTCCTGTCGGACCAGTTTTCGCAGCTCGATGCGGCGGTCGCCCCGATCCTGTGGCGCCTGTCGCGATGGGACGTCGATGCAGCGGCAATCACGGCGGCGGCCCCCTCGGTCGACAAGTACGCGATGAAGGTCTTTGCCCGTCCAGCTTTCCAGCGCAGCCTCAGCGACGCGGAGCGCGACATGCGTAATCCGCCGTCGTCGACGCGGCGCTGAGGCCCGGCAACTCTTGCTCCCGTCCCGCTGTTGCGTGCCGCGCGGCATACTGGCGCCGTGACGACGAGCAGCACACCCCCGGCTCCGCCTGCGTCGGGGCCGCCGATGAAGGCGCGCCGGCCCTATCTGCTGCGCGCCATCCACGAGTGGATCTCGGACAGTCTCTGCACGCCCCATCTGGTCGTCGACGCTAACGCCACGGGCGTCGAAGTGCCGCGGCAGTACGTCAAGGACGGCAAGATCGTGTTGAACGTAAGCTTGAGCGCGACCGCGAACCTGCGTCTCGGCAACGAGGAAGTCAGCTTCAGCGGGCGATTCGGCGGCACCAGCATGTCGGTGCGCGTGCCGATCATCGCCGTGCTCGCGATCTATGCGCGCGAAACCGGGCAGGGCATGATCTTCGCGGAAGACGATGCGGATTCGCCGTCGCAGTCGTCGACGGGCGGTACCGCGAGTGCACCGGGTTCTCCGGACGACGATCCGGGGCCGAAGCCGACCTCGCCGGCCGACAGTCGGCGCGCGCGGTTCAAGGTCGTGAAGTAGCTGGCCGCTCGCCGAGCCGGCGACGCGAGCGGTGGTAGCTGTCAGGCGCGGGGCCCGGGTCTCCGCCGCGCTCGCGTCGACGCATGAGACCAGGTCCCGGCCGGCGCGCGTGACGTGGGCCTTGGCCGCCAGCGCTCGAGCAGCACCAGTTCCTGCTCCGTGAAGGCACGTTCCGCCTCGAGCACGTATTCGCGGAAGCGTACGCCAGCCGCGGTGAGTGGCTGGCCCTTGAGCTGGACGATGCCGTACCGCGTGGCGAGGTGAGGCTCCGAGCCGAGCACCACCAGCCGTCCGCCCTCGAGTTCGTCTGCCACGCTGGCGAGCGGAGCCACCATCAGGGCATCCGACCCGAGCACGATCTTCCGGACGGCGTCCAACGCGTTGAACTCCAGTGCCGGGAAGACCCGGTACGCTGCGGTCGCATCCGGCGAGCGGCGCTGCGCCAACCGGATCGGTTCGAGAGATCGGGGCGGGATCCGCGTCAGCGACGCGTAGGGATAGGCGAAACCGTCCGCGAGCCCCAATGGGCCGCGGCCGGCGAGCGGGTGTTCGCGGCGGGCAATGATAAAGGTCGGATGCGATGCGAGCGGCTCGATATCGAGGTCGTTCTCGCTGCCGAACGTGCTGAACTCCGCGACGAAGAACTCGATTTCTCGCGCCCTGAGCCGGCGCAGCAGCTCGTCCCAGTCGCGCATCATCATGCGCACGACGATACGCGGGTAATCGGCCACGAACCGGGCGAGCGCGTCGGCGAGCATGGACTGGGCGGGGAACGGGCCGCCACCCACATGCAGGTGGCCGCTCTGCAGACCGCGTTCGTTCACCAGGTCACGGTCGAGGTCGTCGGTGAGCTGTGCGATCTGGCGGACCCGGGCGATGAAAACGTGGCCGCCGTCGGTCGGATCGACGCCGCTTGCCGTGCGGACGAACAGACTGCTGCCGATTTCGCGCTCCACCGATTGGATGCTGCGCGAGAGCGCTGACTGGCTGAGTCCGAGTGCTGTCGCCGCGCGCGCGAAGCTGCCGTGCTCGGCGAGGGCGATCACGTGGCGCATGTGACGGACTTCGAGCGGCATGCACTGCATTCTACCTTGGGCATGCATGGAATGCATTCAACGAACAGAAATTTACTTTTGTTGCATGCTGCAACGTGGGGGTACCAGCCGCCACCTGGATTGTCGATGCGGTTCAATGTCTTTTCTCACGGCGTCCTGTCAGCAGCGGCAGGAGTTTGCGGCGCAATCCAGCCATGCGCGGGCTGCATGTCTTGATCATCGTGACACGTTGCGCGCATGATTGGTCGGATAGGCGGCCAGTGACCACCACGCCGCGACGCGCGGCTTCGCACGCGCGACGACCCACGACCACCCAGGGAGACCGCATCTCATGACTCGCATGCTGAGCCTGGCGCTCGCGTTGACTTTTGCCTGCGCCGCCGCGTCGACGTACGCAGCCGACGCCCCGGCGCACTTCGATCCGCAGGGCAAGCCGCCGTCGACCTTCACGCTCGAACTGCGCAACGGAGTCAAGGCGCAACTGCCGTTCGCGGACAAGCGCGATTTCGACGAGGCGGCGCGTGGCTTCGTCGCCGCGCCGCCGTACAAGCAGATCATGGCCGACGCGGGCAACGTCGCCTGGGACATGGGCAGCTACCAGTGGCTGCTATCCGGCCAGGACTTCCCGAGCATCCATCCCTCGCTACAGCGCCAGGCCGTGCTCAACATGGCCTATGGCCTGTATGAAGTGGTGCCGGGCCGCATCTACCAGGTGCGCGGCTACGACCTGGCCAACATCAGCTTCATCAAGGGCGACACCGGCTGGATCATCTTCGACCCGCTGACCGCCGCGGAGACGGCGCGGGCCGCGCTCGAGTTTATCAACGAGAAGCTCGGCAAGAGACCGGTGGTCGGCGTCGTGTACTCGCACACGCATGTGGACCACTGGGCCGGCGTGCGCGGCGTCGTGGACGAGGCAGACGTCGTGAGCGGTAAGGTCATGCTGATCGCTCCTTCGGGCTTCATGGACCACGCGATCTCGGAGAACGTATTCGCCGGCACCGCGATGTCGCGGCGCACGCAGTGGCAGTACGCCACGCTGCTGCAGCGCAACCCGCACGGCCACGTCGACCAGGCGATCGGCAAGAACGCCGCCAATGGCTCGGTCGGCCTGATCGCACCCAATCACCTGATAACCAAGGACATCGAGGAAGTCACGCTTGACGGCGTGAAGATGGTGTTCCAGGACGTTTCAGACACTGAGGCGCCGGTCGAGCTGAACACGTACTTCCCGCAGTTCAAGGCGCTGTGGTCGTCGGAGGTCGTCACCGGCACGATCCACAACATCTACACGCTGCGCGGCGCGGCGGTGCGCAACGCGCTCAACTGGTCCAAGGAGATCAACGAGGCGCTGTTCAGGTTTGGCGACGAGGTCGAGGTGATGTTCGCCTCGCACAGCTGGCCGCGCTGGGGCAATGCCCGCATCGGGGAGGTGCTGCGCACCCAGCGGGACGCCTACGCCAACCTCAACAACCAGACGCTGCACTACGTGAACCAGGGCGTGACGATCAACGAGATCCACAACGTCTACGAGGTTCCGCCGAGCCTCGAGCAGAGCTGGGCGGCGCGCAGCTACCACGGCGACGTGCAGAACAACGTGCGCGGCGTCGTCAACCGCTTCATCGGGCACTTCGACGGCAACCCGGTCAACCTGATCCCGCTGTCGCCGTCGGATTCGGCGCCGCTGTACGTCGAGATGATGGGCGGCTCCGACAAGATCCTCGCCAGGGGCAAGGAACTGAACGGACAGGGTAAGTACCTGCTGGCGTCCGAGATCCTCGACAAGCTGGTGTTCGCCGAACCGAAGAATCAGCCGGCGCGCCAGCTGCTGGCCGACGCCTACGAGCAGCTCGGCTACCAGTCGGAGAGCACCAGCACCCGCAACACGTTTCTGCAGGGTGCGTTCGAGCTGCGCCACGGTCTGCCGGGCGGCAGCGCGCCGCGTTCGATGACGCCGGATGTCGTGCGCGCGATGAGCACCGAGCAGTGGCTCGACTTCCTCGGCATCAGCATGGATCCGAAGAAATCCGCGGGCCTGAACTACAAGATCAACCTCGTGACCCCTGACAACGGCGAAAAGTATGCGGTCGAGCTCGAGAACGCGACGCTCACCAACATCAAGGGCTTCCAGGTGCCGAAGCCGGACCTGACGATCACCGTCAACCGTGCGGACCTCACCCGGATCATGATGGGCGTGGCGTCCTTCGACCAGCTCGCGGACGAGGGCAAGGCCCGCCTCGAGGGCGACCGCGCGATCATCCACAAGCTGCGCGACCTGATGGTCACTTTCACGCCGGACTTCGAGATCCTGCCGGGTACTGCACCGACCGAGCGCCAGGTGCCGCCCGGGCGGTCGTTCGCGCTGCCGGCGAGCGGTCTGACGCAGTCAGATTGATCCAGCACGAGGTTGCAGCCAGTGCAGGTCATTCCGATGGCACGAGCTCAACGTCGCTCGTTCGCTCTCGTCGCGATCGCGCTGCTGGCGACGGTCTCGCCGGCGCAGGCCGAGTCGCCGGCGAGCGACTGGCGCCAGACCGTGTTCCTGTACGGCATGGGAGCGATGATCGAAGGCGATGCCCAGGTCGGGCCCCTGCAGGTGCCGGTCGACGTGGGGCTGTCGGACTTCTTCGACGTCCTCAAGTTCGGTGGCATGGCGGCGTACCGGGTCGAGAACGACGACTGGTCGTTCTCCGGGGACGTCACCTACATGAACCTCGGCGGCAGCAAGGTCACGCAGCAGGGCCGCGCCAGCGCGGGCCTCGACGTCGAGCAACTGACCGTCATGGCGACCGCCGGTCGCCGCATCCTGCCGCACCTCGAGGCCCTGGTCTCGCTCGCCTATTTTGATGTCGATGCCGACCTGCGGGTCAGGCTGCTGCAGCAGGTCAGGACCGCGGGCCGCGAGGCCAGCTGGGTCGACGCGCTGATCGGTCTCAACTACGAAGTGCCGTTGGGCAGCAAGTGGCGCTACACGCTGCGCGGCGACATCGGCGGCCTCGGCGCAGATCTCACGTGGCATGCGCTGACCAAGTTCACCTACCAGAGCTCCGAGCGTTTCGGCTGGTTTGCCGGCTATCGCGTCATCGCCTACGACTATAAAGATGGGCAGGGCCTCAACTACCAGCACTACGACCTGCGCCAGCACGGGCCCGGCCTGGGCGTCTCGATCTCGTTCTGATACGTTTCATGCAACAGCGTCGTTCGCAAGTCGATTACAGGCAAGGATCCGCATGAGTACACCCCGTCGCTACCGGTCACTGGTCGCACTGCTGGCCGTCAGCGTGGCGCCGACGGCCATGGCCATCGAACCCATCCCGTCGACGCCGGGTTGGCGCGGATTTGTCGTGGCCGGCGGCGGATATGTCGACCTCAAGAGCAACCTGGTCGCCGGCAACAACCTGATCGACATCGGTCAGCCGGTCATCAGCTCCGTGACACAGCGCCCGCAGAGCGACGACACCTTCCACCCGCTCGTCACGGGCGAGGTCAACTACACCTTCGGCAACGGCTGGCAGGCCTTCTTCGGCACCTCGCTCGAGGACGCGGTCACGCTCGACGGCGTGACGCAGCTCGGGGCGCGCAAGGACATGGGGTCCGCCGGCGTCCTGCAGGGCGGTTTCCTGTTCAGCGGCATTCCCACGCAGGTCTGGGAGGATCCGTACGCGGAGGGAGTGCAGCGCCACGAGACCGATCGCGAATCCACCGGACTGCGCCTGCGGTGGGACCGCGTGCTCGGCACCGCGCTCGAACTGACGTTCTCCTACCGCGACATCTCCATCGACACCGAACGCAGCGGCGCAGGCGTCACGAGCGTCGCCTGTGATACGGCCTGCCAGGACCTGCTGCGGCGTGACGGCGACCAGTACCACTTCGACGCGTCCTACCTGTTCCGGCTGGGCGAAGGCCAGCGTCACCTCGTGCGGCCCATGATTCGCTACACGATCGACGACCGCGACGGTGAAGCGATCAGCGGCGATGCGTACCGGGTGCAGTTGAGCTACATCTTCCTGGGCCAGGGTTACAACATCGCGAGCAACGTCGCGTTCGGGAGTGCGAGCCAGGACGCAAGCAATCCGATCTTCGGTCGCAAGACCGATTCCGACCGTTTCGCCATCGATACCACGCTGTTCTACCGGTTGCCGACCGCCAGCGGACGCTGGCAGGCGGTGGGCAGCGTCCTGTGGGGTGAGGACGACTCCGCAGTGGATTTCCACGATTCGGAGGTCACGTCGGTCAGCGTCGGCCTGATGTACCGATTCGGTGCGCGCGTTCCGGTTGCAGTTCCTGCTGAGCCGCAGCTCTAGCGAAGCACGAACGCGTTGCGAATCCACGCGACGACCGGGTCGCCGCCTGGTTCCGGCGATGGATCGATCGCGACCACGTCGAAGCGCGCTTGCAGGCGCCGCAGTTCGGGCCGCATCAGCAGCAGGTGACGGGCCGCGAGGGAGCAGCGACGCTGCTTGTCGCGGCCGATGGTCGCCGCCGCCTGGCCGTAATCGCTGCGCGAGCGCGACCGCACCTCGACCAGCACCAGCACTTGCACGTCCGGGTCGAGCATGACGAGATCGATTTCGCCTGCGCGGCACCGATAGTTGCGCGTGAGCAGCACGAGGCCCGCAGTCTCGAGATGCCGCAACGCACGTGACTCGGCGGCGCGGCCGATCTCAGTCGTCGTTGTTGCGTTCGAAGTCCAGTCGGGCGATCGAGCCATCGGGCACCCCTTGAGCCGTCGCATCGACGGCCGGTGACCCGTTCTGGCCTATTGCGGCGGCGGCGTGCCCGTCGAATTTTCCGCGGGAATGTCGCGAAAGAGTACAGCCGTCGACCCTGCGGCCTGCGGCTTGCCGGACTCGATGCGGGCAAACTGCAGGCTGCGTTGCACGCGGCCGCTCGTGCGATCGAGTTCGAGCATGCCGGTCAGCCCGTCGACACCTGCCGCGACGCCGCCTGAGCTGCCAAGCTGTTGCGCGAGACGGAACGCGTCGTAACCAAACGCGTAGAGCCGCAGCCGACCCCGCGAACGCGCCGCCCAGTCCTCCTGCGTGGCATCCCAGAGTTCCGGTGCGCCCTGGCCGCCGGACAGCAGCCACGGCATTTCCGGAAACACCAGGCCGTCCATGTCGGCAGCCGCGCGCACGCTGGGATCCCAGGCGTCGGAGGTCGAATAGAGCGGCAGGTCATAGGTCATCTGGAAGCGGAGTTGCGGCCGGATGGCACGCGCCGCCTGCGGCGTCGCCGCGACGAAGGCAAACTGGGGGCCCGACGCCTGTTCGTTCACCGCATTGCGCGGCGGCAATGGCTGGTTCGGATTGGAACTGCGATCGCCGGCACCGCCATAGCGGCCCAGCGCTGCCCGCAACGGCCCGGAGAAATCCTTCGCGCCCGCCGCGTAATACTGCGATGACATCAACGTGACGCTGCCGGCCGCCTGCAGCTCCTGCACGAACGCGTCGTGCAGGCGCTGGCCCCACGCATTGTCCGGGAACAGCGCGACGCCACGTACCCAGCCATCGTCCGCGATCCGTCGCGCGACGGCGCGCGCTTCCTGCTCGGGGTCGAGCGCAAACTGGTAGAGGAAGGCCGGCGCGGCCATTCCCGGCGCCGTGGCAGCGGAATTCAGCGCGAGCGTCGGGACGGGTAGTCCTGCCGGCTGCGAGGCGATGACTGCGGTGACTTCCTCCTTGGTCAGCGGCCCGACGACCATCCGGGCGCCGCCTGCGATCGCGCGCTGGTACGCAGCCGCGGCGCCAGGCGCGGCCGTGTCGTACATCTCGATGCGCGGCCGCGTGTCGGCCGACGACGCAGCGAACCAGGCCGCTGCGAAGCCATCGCGCACTGCGCTGCCGGCCGACTGCTGCTTGCCGGAAAGCGGCAACAGCAGGGCGATGCTCGTCAGGGGTCCGCTGCCGATCGTCGCGAAACCCGGTTCAGCCGGGCCCGCATCGGGGAGGAAAGCCGTGCCCGGGTGCCCTGGATGCTGAGCCATCCACGCAGCCACGGTCGCTGCCTGTGCAGCATCGTTGCTGCCTGCCGTCGCGATGGCCGGTAATTCGAGCCATCCGCGCTCGCCGCTCGGACATCCGGCGCAGTGACGGGGCCGGGCGGATGCTGCAGCAGATGGTCAAACAGCAGGCGGTCGTTCGCGGTCCGGGCTGCCGGCGAGGCGAGCAACGCCGCGCGCTCGTCGAATGTTCGCACGCCACCGAGCGCATCGCCGGTCGCGATCTCGGCCTGTCCGCGCAGCGCCAGCAGTTCCGGCGCTGATGCGGTCGGCCAGGGTTGCGGCAACGCCCGCAGTATCCCAGCAGCACCGGTTGCATCGCCACGTGCGAGCGCGATACGCGCAGCGACCTCGGCCAGCAATGCGCGTTCGTCGTCGCTCCTGACGCGACTGCGGGCTTTGTCGAGCAGGCGCTGGGCGTCTTTCACGTCGCCGCCCATGACGTACTCGCGCGCGGCGAGCAGCGCCGTCGCGGCATCCCAGTTCATGAAGCCGCGGCGCGCGAGCTGCTCGTAACGACCGGCGGCCTCGAGGTGCTTGCCGTCGCGTGCGAGTGCGTCCGCCTGCGCCAGGGTTGGCGCGGTCTGCTGTGCGTGTGCGATCGGTGCGATGCAGGCGCAAAGCACCATCGACGACGCGATCCAGCCGGTCCAGCGGCTCGTGCGGCGAGCTTGCCCGCCTTGAGGCGATACGTGCAGCATGCGAGATCCTTGGGAGGCGCGCGTGACCGATACTGCGACGGATTCTACGGGGCCGAAGCCGGCCGGCGCACTGTTCGTCGTGGCGACCCCCATCGGCAACCTCCGGGACCTGAGTCCGCGCGCCGCCGCCTGTCTGCGCGACGCCGACCTGCTGCTAGCCGAGGACACCCGGCACACGCGCACGTTGCTCGAAGCCTGCGGCATCGCGCGTCCTGCCAGTTCGATCGAATCACTGCACGAGCACAACGAACGCGAGCGGGTGCCGGCGCTGGTGGCGCGCCTGCAGGCCGGTGCACGCATCGCGCTGGTCACTGACGCGGGCACGCCCCTGCTGAGCGATCCAGGGTCGCTGCTGGTCGCGGCGGCGGCGCGCGCGGGCGTCGAAGTCGTCTCGCTTCCTGGTCCTTGCGCAGTGATTGCGGCGCTGTCGATTGCGGGCCTCGCCACCGATCGTTTCGTGTTCGAAGGATTCCTGCCCGCCAAAGCCACGGCGCGGCGTGCGGCGCTCGGGATCCTGGCGCAGGAAACGCGCACGCTCGTTTTCTACGAGGCGCCACACCGGCTCGAGGCCGCCCTGCAGGACCTGGTCACGGTGTTCGGCGCGGAGCGCGAAGCAGCCGTGGCCCGTGAAATCACCAAGCGGTTCGAACACGTTTACCGTGGCACGCTCGCCGCGCTGGCGCGTCAGTGCGCGACGGATTCCAACATGACGCGGGGCGAGATCGTGCTCGTCGTGGCGGGTGCGCCCTCAAGCGAGAACGACGATGCGGATGCGTTGGCTGCGTCAAGCACTCTAAAAGTGCTGTTGCAGGAATTGCCGGTGTCGCAGGCCGCGCGGCTCGCCGCGCAGCTCACCGGCCGCAGCCGCAAGGAACTCTACGAGCGCGCGCTCGCGCTGGCGCCGCCGAAGCCGCAGGAATAGCGCGCCGGCAGCGTATACTGCTTGCGGGAGTCGGCCAGGCAACCGCTGCGTTTAACGACGTGGAGGAAAGTCCGGGCTCCATAGGGCAAGGTGCCAGGTAATGCCTGGGGGGCGCGAGCCCACGGACAGTGCAACAGAAAGCAAACCGCCTATGTCATGGCACGTGCAAACGGGTCGTGGCAGGTAAGGGTGAAAGGGTGCGGTAAGAGCGCACCGCGCCGGTGGCAACATTCGGCGGCACGGCAAACCCCACCTGGAGCAAGACCAAATAGGGAAGCGCGCGGGCCTTCGGGTCCGTTCCTGCTGCCCGCAGGGGCTTCCGGGTAGGTCGCTCGAGGCGCACGGTGACGTGCGTCCCAGATGGATGGTTGTCCTCGACAGAACCCGGCTTATCGGCCGACTCCCACCTCTTTTGCGCCAGGCCGGCCCACCCGGGCCTGACAACCCACTTCGTCCCACCCGATTGTGTCCCGGCGGGTTGGGCAGCGCTGCGTTTCAGCCTCCTTCTCCCACAAAATTGCGCATCGTGCGCTGCATCCCGGCCGCGCAGGCGTCCCCGAAACCTGCCCCTGCGATGCCCTTGGACGCGATTTCCCACGCCAGCCCAATCCTGACGTTCGGTTCAGGAATATTCGCTAAGTACATGATTGTTTTACTAAAGCAAAACAGGGCTCCGAGACACTGGACCGTCTCCAAGCTAAGTCACTGTCAGCGCTGGGAAAATTTTGGTGCGAACCGTTGACGCTGGCAGCGCCCCGCCCCTATAGTGGCGGCGAGTGGGAAAAAGTGGGATGAAATGGGCTGCCGGCCCGGAAGACGCCTGAAATGTTTCGTGGAGCCAACAAAGTCACCCTCGATGCCAAAGGCCGCGTGGCCATGCCTGCGCGGTACCGGGACACGCTCGTCGAGCGCAGCGAAGGGCGGCTGGTGGCGACGGTGGACCGTTCCGACAAGTGCCTGCTGATTTATCCCCTCCCGGACTGGGAGGAGATCGAACGCAAGCTGATGCGCCTGCCGACGCTGAATCCGCAGGCGCGGCGCTTGCAGCGGCTCATGGTCGGACACGCCACGGACCTCGAGCTGGATTCGCACGGCCGCGTGCTGGTCCCGCCGAAGCTGCGTGAGTACGCGGGCCTTTCACGCCAGGCGATGCTGATCGGGCAGGGCAGCCGTTTCGAGCTGTGGGACGAGCAGCACTGGAACGAGCGTCGCGACGAATGGCTGCAAGCGGGTGACGAGCCGGGCGAACTGCCCGCCGAACTCGAACAGCTGTCGCTGTAGGCGCGCGAGGTGGTGGCGCACACGCCGGTACTTCTCGACGAGGTGCTGGCCGGGCTCGCCGTCAAAGCGGACGGGCGTTACTGCGACGCGACGTTCGGCCGCGGCGGTCATGCCGCAGCCATCCTCGGGCAGCTCGGTCCCGCTGGCCGCCTCTGCGCCATCGATCGCGATCCGGACGCCATTGCGGCAGGTCGCGAGCGGTTCGCGGCGGAGCCGCGTCTCACTCTGGTTCGGGGGGCGTTCGGCCGGCTCGAGGAGCGGGTCCGCGCGGCAGGTTGGGAAGGGGAGTTGCAAGGCGTGCTGCTGGACCTGGGGGTCTCGTCGCCGCAACTCGACGAGGCCAGCAGGGGCTTCAGTTTCATGCAGGACGGTCCGCTCGACATGCGCATGGACAACGAGTCCGGATTGGGCGCCGCGCAGTGGTTGGCGCGCGCGGGCGAGCGGGAGATTGCGGACGTGCTGTTCAGGCTCGGTGAAGAAAAGTTTTCGCGACGCATCGCACGCGCCATCGTGGCCGCGCGCGCGGCAGCGCCGATCGGCACCACGCGGCAACTTGCCGACATCGTGGCCGCCGCGGTGCCGACGCGCGAACCCGGCAAACACCCGGCGACGCGCACCTTCCAGGCAATCCGCATCCACGTGAATTGCGAACTCGAGGAAGTCGAGGCCGCGTTGCCCCAGGCCGTCAGTCTGCTCGCGCCGGGTGGCCGACTGTGCGTGATCAGTTTCCATTCGCTCGAGGACAGGCTGGTCAAGCGCTTCATGCGCCGCGAGGCCCAGGGCGATCCGATCTACGCGGAGCTGCCGGACGTGCCGCCGCACGCCCGGCCCCGCCTGCAGCTCATCGGCGGCGCCGTCATGCCTGGCGACGCGGAAATCGCCCGCAACCCGCGCGCGCGAAGCGCCGTGCTGCGCGTGGCCGAGAGGATCGCGGCATGACGCAGTTGCATTGGCGGCTCCTGATCGCCGTGTTGTGGGTGCTGGTGCTCGCGTCCGCGCTCGGCGTCGTCTACGGCAAGCAGGAAGCGCGCAACCGTTTCAGCGAGTTGCAGAAGCTCACGACGGCGCGCGACGACCTCGACATCGAGTGGGGCCAGCTGCAGCTCGAGCAGAGCACGTGGGCCACGCATGGCCGCGTCGAGCGGGTCGCGCACGATGACCTCGGCATGGTGACGCCGCAGGCGTCCGAACTTCGCATCGTGCAACCATGAGGCGCGGCTCGTCGCTCCGCGATCACCACGCACGTGACGCGGCCCCGGCCGAGGTCGGCGGCTGGCGCCTGTTGCTCGTCGGCGCGCTGCTGACGCTGTGCGGGACTGCGCTGCTGGCGCGTGCGATCTACCTGCAGGTCATCGACCAGGACTTCCTCGCGAAACAGGGTGACGCCCGCATCCTGCGTGAGGTAAAGCTCTCGGCGAACCGCGGCATGATCATCGACCGCAATGGCGAGCCGCTCGCGGTCAGCACGCCGGTCGATACCGTCTGGGCCGATCCGCGCAAGCTCGCGCAGCATCCGCAGGAATTCGCCAGGCTCGCCAAGGCGCTCGACCGCGACAAGAACTGGCTCGCACGGCGCGTCACCAGCAACCTCGACCGCGAATTCGTCTACCTGGTGCGCCACATGCGCCCGGCCGATGCGGCCAAGGTGAAGGCGCTCGGCATCACCGGCGTCGACACGCTGCGCGAATACCGTCGCTATTACCCCGCGGGAGAAGTGACCGGCCACCTGCTCGGTTTCACCAACGTCGACGACGTCGGCCAGGAAGGTCTCGAACTCGCGTTCGACCAGTGGCTGGGCGGCGAGCCGGGCAGCAAGCGCGTGATGCGCGACCGTGAAGGCCGCACGATCGAGGACATCGAGCGCATCAAGGCGCCGCGTCCGGGCCAGGACCTGCGCACCAGCATCGACTTGCGCGTGCAGTACCTGGCCTACCGCGCGCTGAAGCAGGCCGTGCAGGAAAACGCGGCGCACGGCGGCTCGGTCGTCGTGCTCGACATCCAGACCGGCGAAGTGCTGGCCATGGTGAACCAGCCGGCGTTCAACCCGAACGACCGTGAGCAATACCTGCCGTCGCGCTACCGCAATCGCGCGACCAACGACTTCTTCGAGCCGGGCTCGAGCATCAAGCCGTTCGTGGTCGCCGCCGGCATGAAGACCGGGCGCTTCCACTCTGACACGCTGATCGAAACCGGGCCGGGCACGCTGCGCGTCGGCATCAAGACGGTCAAGGACAAGCACAACCTCGGCACCATCGACGTGCGCACGGTGCTCGAGAAGTCGAGCAACGTCGGCATCGTCAAGATTGCGCTGACGCTGAAGCCGCAGGAGATGTGGTCGACGCTGCGCGACCTCGGATTCGGCTCGGTGACCGGCTCGGGCTTCCCCGGCGAGTCGGCCGGCATCCTCACCGGCTACGATCACTGGCGCTCGATCGGCCAGGCCACGATGTCGTACGGCTACGGCCTGTCGGTCACGCCGCTGCAGCTCGCGCAGGCCTATGCCGTGCTCGGTGCGGGCGGGATGCGCCGTCCGGTGAGTCTCCGCCGCGTGGACGTGCCGCCGGAAGGCGAGCGAGTCATGGACGAAGCGGTTGCCCGCGAACTCGTGCAGATGATGGAGAGCGTCGTGAGCGAGGCCGGTACGGCCCGTCGCGCCGCGGTGATGGGCTATCGGGTGTCCGGCAAGACCGGCACCTCGTGGAAGGCGGCGGACGGTGGTTACAACTCGACCAAGTACATGGCCGTGTTCGGTGGCGTCGTGCCGGCGAGCAACCCGCGCCTCGCCGCGATCGTGGTCGTCGACGAACCGAGTGCCGGCAGGTTCTACGGCGGCGACGTCGCAGCGCCCGTGTTCGCCGAGGTGATGTCCGGCGCGCTCCGCCTGCTCGCCATTCCTCCCGACGACTTGCAGCGCGTGCCCGCCACGACGCTCGTGCAGGCGCAGGATCCGTGGTGAGCGCGCGATGAACGCACTCGGCAAGACCCGCCAGAGCTCCGGTTACAACATGACGCTCGGCCGCCTGCTCGAGGGCCTCGACGTCGCCGCACCGCACGGCCTGCAGGTGACGGACCTGGTGCAGGACAGTCGTGCCGCAACACCGGGCTGCGTGTTCCTGGCATGCCCGGGCCGCACGACGCACGGGCTCATGCATGCAGCGACCGCCGTCGAGCGCGGTGCGGTTGCAGTGCTGTGGGAGCCGGGCGCCGACCTCGAGGCGCCGGTGCTGCCCGAGCGTGTTGCGGCAATCGCCATCCCGCACCTCAGCCGTCACGTCGGCGCGCTCGCGGATCGCTTTTTCCGCCGGCCATCGGCCGACCTGCGCGTCGCCGGCATCACCGGCACCAACGGCAAGACCACCACCGCCTTCCTGCTGGCGCAGGCGTCGGACTTCCTGGGTCGTCGTGGCTGGTACGTCGGTACGCTCGGCCACGGTCATCCCGGCAAAGTGCGGGAAGCGGGGCTCACCACGCCTGATGCGGTCACGGTGCAGCGCCGTCTCGCCGAAGCTCGCGACGAAGGCGCGTCGACGCTCGGGCTCGAAGTATCGTCGCACGCGCTCGACCAGGACCGCGTCGCCGGCGTGAATTTCGACGCCGCCGTCTTCACCAACCTCACGCGCGACCATCTCGACTACCACGGCACGCTCGAGGCTTACGCTGCGGCCAAGGCGCGGCTGTTCCACACGCCGGGCCTGCGTTGCGCGGTGATCAACGTGCGCGATCCGTTCGGCCGTGAACTCGTCGAGCGACTCGATCCGACGCTCGAGAAGATCGTCTACACCACTGCGAACGACGTGTGGGCCGAGCGCGGCACCGGCTGGATCCGCGTCTCGGAGCTGCGCGCGACGGCGGCCGGTCTCACGATCAGCGTCGAAACCAGCTGGGGTGCGGGCCTGCTGCGCTCGCGCCTCGTGGGCGAGTTCAACGCGGAGAACCTGCTCGCCGTCCTCGGCGTGCTGCTCGGCTGGAACGTGCCGCTGCAGAAGGCGCTGGCCGCGCTGGCGCTGTGCGTCGCACCGCCGGGACGCATGGAGTCCTTTGGCGGCGGCACGCAGCCGCTGGTCCTGGTCGATTACGCGCATTCACCCGACGCGCTCGCGAAAGTGCTCGATGCGGCCCGCGCCCACGCGCGCGGGCGGTTGTTCTGCGTGTTCGGCTGTGGCGGCGACCGCGATCCCGGCAAGCGTCCGCTGATGGGCGGCATCGCCGAGGACGCTGCCGACGTGACCATCGTCACCGACGACAATCCGCGCACGGAGCACTCGGCCACGATCATCGCGCAGATTCTCGCCGGCATGCGCGACGCCGCCGCCGCGCACGTGGTGCCCGACCGTGCCGAGGCCATCCGCCAGGCCATCGCCGAGGCTGAGGCCGGCGACGTCGTGGTCGTCGCGGGCAAGGGCCACGAGGATTACCAGATCGTCGGCACCGAAACGCGCGCGTTCAGCGACCGCGAGACGGTACAGGCCTGCCTGTCAGGAGGCGCCGCATGATCAGCCGCGACCTCGCAACCTTCGCCAGGGTGAGCGGCGGTGTCCTGCATGGCGCCAATGCGGCGTTTGCGCGCGTCATCAGCGACTCGCGTGCACTGGAGCCGGGTGCGTTGTTCGTCGCGCTCCCGGGCGACCGCTTCGACGGTCACGACTTCGTCGCCGCTGCGACGGAGCGCGGCGCCGTGGGCGCGATCGTCAGCCGACCGGTCGATTGCGCGTTGCCGCAGGTCGTCGTCGCCGACACGCTGGCCGGTCTGGCCGCGTTCGCGAATGCCTGGCGCCGCTCGTTCGCCGGCGTCGTGGTCGGCATCACGGGCAGCAACGGCAAGACGACGGTCAAGGAAATGACCGGCGCGATCCTGTCCGGCCTCGGTCCGTGTCTCGTGACGCAGGGCAACCTCAACAACCACATCGGCGTGCCGCTCACGCTGTGCCGGCTCGAAGCCACGCATCGTTGCGCCGTCATCGAGATGGGCGCGAACCACCTCGGCGAAATCGCGCACCTGGCCGCGATCGCCGAGCCGACGGTCGGCCTGGTGATCAACGCAGGCCAGGCGCACCTCGAAGGATTCGGCGGCATCGAGGGCGTCGCCACGGGCAAGGGCGAGATGTTCGAAGCGCTCGGGCCGGACGGCACGGCGGTGATCAACGCCGATGATCGCTTCGCCGCGTTCTGGCAGGGTCGCGCGCGCCGCGCCGGATCGCGTTGTCACGTTCGGCCTGCGTGAACGTGCCGACGTGACGGCTCGCGACCTGCGCAGCCACCTCGGAGCGACGGGCTTCGTGACCACGTTCGAGCTGGTCACCACCTCCGGTACGCGAGCCATCGAACTGGGTCTTGCCGGCGAACACAACGTGATGAACGCGCTGGCCGCCACGGCGGCTGCGATGGCGGCCGGTGCCGGACTCGACGCCGTGCAGCGTGGCCTGCAGTCGATGCGGCCGGTCGCAGGCCGGCTCGAAGTCAAGCAGGCGCTGCGCGGCACGCGCCTGATCGACGACGCCTATAACGCCAATCCCGGGTCGCTGCGCGTGGGCCTGCGAGCGCTGGCCGGCGTGCCGGGCGAGCGCTGGCTCGTCCTCGGTGAGATGGCCGAACTGGGCGGGGAAGGCGCGCACCTGCACGCGGAGATGGGCGCGCTCGCGCGCGAATGCGGCGTCACCCGGCTGCTTGCCGTCGGCGCGGGTGCGCAGCCGGCCGTGGAATCGTTCGGTCCCGGCGCCTCCTGGCATGCGAGCACGGACGCCCTGCTGTCGGCGCTGCTGCCCGAGCTGCACGACGGTCTCACGATCTACGTCAAGGGTTCGCGCGTGAATCGACTCGAGCGCGTGACCGCGGCCCTGGTGCCGGGTGGCACGGCGCAGGCAGGGGGGCACTAGATGCTGCGCCACGTTGCCGCCTGGCTCTCCGACTACTACTCGGGCTTCCACGTCTTCCAGTACCTGACCCTGCGGGCGATCCTCGCGGCACTGACGGCGCTGGCGATCTCGCTGCTGGTCGGCCCGCGCATGATCCGCTGGCTTGCCGAATACCAGGTCGGCCAGCGCGTGCGGTCCGACGGTCCGCAGACGCACCTGAGCAAGGCCGGCACACCGACGATGGGCGGTGCGCTGATTCTTGCGGCGATCGTCGCGGCGACGCTGCTGTGGGCCGATCTCGCCAATCGCTTCGTCTGGGTGGTGCTGCTGGTCACCATCGCCTTCGGCCTGATCGGGTTCTGGGACGATTACCTCAAGCTCGTCGTCGGCGATTCGCGCGGGTTGATCGCGCGCTACAAGTATTTCTGGCAGTCGTTCGCCGGGCTCGGCGCCGCGATCGTGCTGTACGTCACCGCGCAGTCGCCCGCCGACACGACGCTGTACGTGCCGTTTTTCAAGCACTTCGTCGTCCCGCTCGGCGTTCTCTTCATCCCGCTCACGTACTTCGTGATCGTCGGCTCGAGCAACGCGGTCAACCTGACCGACGGGCTCGACGGCCTCGCGATCATGCCGTCGGTGCTCGTCGCGGGTGCGCTCGGCGTGTTCGCGTACGCGTCGGGCAACGTCGTGTTTTCGAACTACCTCGGCATCCCGTACCTCGCCGGCGCAGGCGAGGTGCTGGTGATCTGTTCCGCGATCTTCGGCGCAGGCCTCGGGTTCCTGTGGTTCAACACGTATCCGGCGCAGGTGTTCATGGGCGACATCGGCGCACTGGCGCTCGGCGCCGCGCTCGGCGTCATCGCCGTCGTCGTCCGGCAGGAAATCGTGCTGTTCATCATGGGCGGCGTGTTCGTCATGGAGACGGTGTCGGTGATCCTGCAGGTGGCGTCGTTCAAGCTCCGCGGCAAGCGAATTTTCCGGATGGCGCCGATCCACCACCACTTCGAACTCAAGGGCTGGGCCGAACCGAAAGTCATCGTCCGCTTCTGGATCATCACCGTGATCCTCGTCCTGCTCGGCCTCGCGACACTCAAGCTCCGATGACTGGGACGCTCCACCCGCAGGTTCCGCTTGCCGCCGGCACCCGCGCCCTGGTGCTGGGGCTCGGTCGCACCGGGCTTTCGGCTGCGCGCTACCTGGCCCGCAAGGGTCTCACGCTGCGGGTTGCGGACACGCGCGCGAACCCGCCCGGCGCCGATGCGTTGCGCGCCGATGTCCCCGGCCGCTGAACTGCGGACGGGGGCGTTCGGCCCGTCGCTGCTCGACGACGTCGCGCAGGTGGTGATCTCTCCGGGCTTGTCCCTGCAGGAAGCGGTGGTGCAGGAGGCGCTCGAGCGCGGATTGCCGGTCGTGGGTGACATTGAGCTCTTCGCCCGTGAGGCACGGGCGCCGATCGCCGCGATCACCGGCACCAACGGCAAGAGCACGGTGACGACCCTCGTGGCGGAGATCGCGAACGCCGGTGGCCGGCGCGCGGTGGCGGGCGGGAACCTCGGCGAACCCGGCGCTCGACCTGCTCGAGCGTCCCACGCCCGATCTCTACGTGCTCGAACTGTCGAGCTTCCAGCTCGAAACGACCCACTCGCTGCGCACCGTGACGTCGACCGTGCTCAACGTCACGCCCGATCACATGGATCGGTACGCGAGTCTCGAAGCGTACGGCGCGGCGAAGGCTCGCATCTTCGACGGCTGCGGCGTGGCCGTGATCAACGCCGACGACCCGGTGGTGCGTGGCATGCCGCGCCCGGGCCAGTCCGTCGTGTCGTTCAGCCTCGAGTCACACGCTGCCGACTACACGCTCGAGCACCGGCCTGCGCCGATGATCGTGCGCCGCGGTGAACCGTTGCTGCCGCTCGCCGCGATGCGACTGCAGGGCCTGCACAACGCGGCCAACGCGATGGCAGCGCTTGCGCTGGCGGAAGCCCTCGATCTGCCGCTCGCGCCGGCACTCGATGCGCTTTGTGCATTCGCGGGCCTGCCGCACCGCTCGCAGTGGGTCGCCGATGTCCGCGGTGTGCGCTACGTGAACGACTCGAAGGGCACGAACGTCGGTGCGACGCTCGCCGCCGTGCGGGGCCTGGCCGGCCCGCTGGTCGTCATCGCCGGCGGCGACGGCAAGAACCAGGATTTCTCGGAGCTGCGCGAGGCGTTCCGCGGCAAGGTCCGTCACGTCGTGCTGATCGGCCGCGATGCGCCGGCGCTCGCGGCCACGCTGGCCGGCGTCTGCGCCACGGAACGTGCCACCGACATGCCGGCTGCCGTGCGTGCGGCGCAGGCCGTCGCGCAACCGGGCGACACCGTGCTGCTCTCGCCGGCATGCGCGAGCCTCGACATGTTCCGCGACTACAGCCATCGCGGTGACGAATTCACCGCCACCGTCAGGAGTCTTGCTGCATGAGCGCGTCGGCTTCCACCGTCAACAGTTACGCGCGTTCGAGCGGCCAGCCGCGCCGCCTGCTGCTGGACCCGTGGATCATCGGCACCGTGTGCGCGCTGCTGCTGATCGGACTGATCATGGTCGCGTCCGCCTCGATCGGCATCTCCGAGAAGGAGACCGGCGCGGCGTTCCACTACTTCACGCGCCAGCTGCTCTACGTGGCGCTGGGACTCGTGGCCTGCTGCGTCGGGCTGGCCGTGCCGACGCGCGTCTGGGACGAGTATTCGAAGTACCTGCTGGGCGGCGCGTTCCTGCTGCTGGTCGTCGTGCTGATTCCCGGCATCGGCTACGAGGTCAACGGCTCGCGGCGCTGGATCCGGCTCGGCTTCATGAATTTCCAGGTGTCCGAAGCGACGCGCGTGATGCTGCTGATGTACGTCGCCAGCTACGCCGTGCGCCGCTCGGACGAACTGCGCAGCGATTTCAGGTCGTTCATGGTGCCGGTCGGCGTGCTCGCCGCTGCCGCCTTGCTGCTGCTCGGCGAGCCGGATTTCGGCGCCGCCACGGTGCTGTTCGCGACCGGCCTCGGCGTGCTGTTCCTGGCCGGCGCGCGCATCGTGCACCTGCTCGTGCCGGTCGTCGCCGGCTCCATCGGCCTCGCGGCGCTCGCCGTCGTCTCGCCTTACCGGTTGCGCCGGCTGACAGGCTTTCTCGATCCCTGGGGCGATCCGTTCGACAGCGGCTTCCAGCTGGTGCAGTCGCTGATCGCGATCGGCCGCGGCGAATGGCTCGGTGTCGGTCTCGGCGCGAGCGTACAGAAGCTCTTTTACCTGCCCGAAGCCCACACGGACTTCGTCTTCGCCGTGCTGGCGGAGGAGTTCGGCTTCCTCGGCGTCACGGTCGTCGTCGGCCTGTTCGCGTTGCTCGTGACCCGCGCGCTCATGATCTCGCGCGAAGCCGCGCAGGCCGGGCAGGCGTACCAGTCGTACGTGGCGGCGGCCATCGGCATCTGGCTGGGCCTGCAGGCATTCGTGAACATCGGCGTGAACATGGGCCTGTTGCCGACCAAGGGCCTCACGCTGCCGCTGTTGTCCTACGGCGGCAGCAGCATGCTGGTGACGCTCGGCTGGATCGGCGTGCTGCTGCGCATCCACCACGACACGCAGGCCACCGGACGCGTGCGCGTCGCACCGCGCGAGGCCCGTCGCAGATGACGCGCAAGGTCGCACTGGTCATGGCAGGCGGCACGGGCGGACACGTCTTCCCGGCGCTCGCGACGGCGCGGGTGCTGCAGCGCCGCGGCTATGACATCGTCTGGCTCGGCACGCAGCAAGGCATCGAGGCGCGCCTCGTGCCGGCCGCAGGCATTCCAGTCGAATGGCTGAGCGTGAGCGGGCTCCGTGGCAAGGGGGCAGCGACACTGCTGGCGGCTCCGTTCCGACTGCTGGTCGCCATCAGCCAGGCAATGCGCGCGATCCGCAGGCATCAACCCAGGGTCGTGCTCGGTGCGGGTGGCTTCGCCTCGGGCCCGGGTGGCATCGCGGCGTGGCTGCTCGGCCGGCCGCTCGTCGTGCACGAGCAGAACGCCGTCGCGGGTCTCACCAATCGCGTACTCGCGCGCCTCGCGCGGCGCGTGCTGGAAGGATTTCCGAACAGTTTCGGCAGCGGCGTGCAGGCCGAGCGCGTCGGCAACCCGGTGCGTCCGGAGATCGTCGCCATCGCTCCGCCCGCGCGTCGTTACGCCGGTCGCGAAGGTGCCATACGCCTGCTCGTGTTCGGCGGCAGCCAGGGTGCTGCGCGCCTGAACGCCGTGCTGCCGGCTGCGATCGGCGAGCTGCCGGTGGCGCTGCGGCCCGCCGTGCTGCACCAGACCGGCAAGCACAACTTCGAGGAAACCGTGCAGGCGTATCGCTCGCGCGGCATCGAAGCCGACGTGCGGCCCTTCATCGACGACATGGCGAGCGCCTACGGCTGGGCCGACCTCGCCGTGTGTCGCTCCGGTGCGCTGACAGTGACCGAACTCGCGGCGGCCGGCGTGCCTGCCATCCTCGTGCCGTTCCCGGCCGCGGTCGACGACCACCAGACCCGCAACGCGCAGTACGCCGTGCAGGCAGGCGCCGCGAAACTCCTGCCCGAGGGCGACCTGACCCCGATCTCGCTGGCCGCGCTGTTGCGCGCGCTGCTCGAGGCGGGACGCCCGCTGCTCTCGCGCATGGCCGTGGCGGCGCGCGCGAGCGCCATCGTCGACGCGGACGAACGGCTGGCCGACGCCTGCCTGCAGGCGGCGGGGGAGGCGGCATGAAGGACCGCATGCGGCGGATCCACACGATCCACTTCGTCGGTATCGGCGGCAGTGGCATGTCGGGCATCGCTGAAGTGCTGCTGAACCTCGGCTACGCCGTGCAGGGCTCCGACCTGAAGCAGGGTGAGTCCACCGAGCGCCTGCAACAGCTCGGCGCGCGCGTGCTGATCGGCCACCGCGCCGGCAACGTCGACGGCGCCGACGTGGTCGTGGTTTCGAGCGCGATCGACGCCGCGAACCCCGAAGTGGCGCGCGCACTGGCCGGGCGCATTCCAGTCGTGCAGCGCGCCGAGATGCTCGGCGAACTGATGCGCTTCCGCTATTCGATCGCGGTGGCCGGCACCCACGGCAAGACCACCACGACGAGCCTGATGGCGAGCGTGCTGGCCGAAGGCGGCACGGACCCCACGTTCGTCATTGGCGGGCGGCTGAAGAGCGCGGCCAGCAATGCGCGTCTCGGGGCCGGCGAGTTCCTGGTCGCCGAGGCCGACGAGAGTGACGCGTCGTTCACGCACCTGCAGCCGATGATCGCGATCGTCACCAACGTCGACGCCGACCACCTCGGCACGCACGGCGGCGATTTCGAGAAGCTGAAGCTCAGCTTCGTCGAGTTCCTGCACAACCTGCCGTTTTACGGGCTCGCGGTCGTCTGCAACGACGATGCGAACGCGCGCGCGCTCATTCCCAGCATCGCGCGCCCTTACCTGACCTACGGTTTCGACGAATCCGCCGATGTGCGCGCGGTGGACGTCGAGCGACTCGCGGGCCAGTCGAAGTTCATGGTGCTGCGCCCCGGCGGCGCGCTGCCGTTGCCGATCACGTTGAACCTGCCCGGCCGCCACAACGTGCTGAACGCCCTGGCGGTGATTTCCGTCGCGACCGAGCTCGAGATCGACGATGCCGCCATCCAGCGCGCGCTGGCAGGATTCCAGGGCATCGAACGTCGCCTGCAGTGGATCGCCGACGTCGACCTCGACGCCGGCAGGGTCACGATCGTGGACGACTACGGCCATCACCCGACCGAGATCGCCGCCACCGTCGAAGCCGTGCGCCAGGGCTGGCCGGGACGTCGCGTCGTGCTGGTCTTCCAGCCGCACCGTTACACGCGCACACGCGATCTGCTCGACGAGTTCGCGCAGGTGCTCGCCGATGCCGACGCACTCGTCGTGGCCGAGGTGTACGCGGCGGGCGAAGCGCCGATCCCCGGCGCCGACGGCAAGTCGCTCTGCCGCGCGATCCGCACGCGCGGCCGCGTGGAACCCGTGCTGCTCAAGACGCTGGAAGAACTGCCGGACGCGCTGGCCGGCATCGTGCGTGCGGGCGACGTAGTGCTGACGATGGGCGCCGGGCACATCGGCGCCGTCGCCAGCGAACTGCCGCGCACGCTGCCGGCTGCAGTCGCGATGCGAGGCCAACGCTCATGACTTCGCCCATGCTCATCCAGGATCCCGCCCGGTTCGGCCGCGTCGCCGTGCTGCTCGGCGGCACGTCGTCCGAACGCGAGGTGTCGCTCGACTCGGGCCGCAACGTGCTGGCAGCGCTGCGGCGCCGCGGCGTCGACGCCACGGCCGTCGACGGCATTCCTGCACTGGTCGCTGCGCTGAACGCGCCGGGCGGCCGCCAGTTCGATCGCGTCTTCAACATCCTGCACGGCAACCGTGGCGGTGGCGAAGACGGCGTCCTGCAGGGGCTGCTCGAAGCGCTGGGCGTGCCCTACACCGGCTCGGGCGTGCTCGGGTCCGCGCTCGGCATGGACAAGATCCGCACCAAGCAGGTGTGGCTCGCGCTCGGCCTGCCGACGCCGGCCTACGTCAACCTGCAGCGCGGCGAAGACGTCGTCGCGGCGGCCCACAAGCTGGGCCTGCCGGTGATCGTCAAGCCGGCGTGCGAAGGCTCGAGCGTCGGCATCACGCGCTGCTTCAAGGATGCGGACCTCGTGGCGGCCGTCGAACTGGCGGCGCGTTACGAAGGCTCGTTGCTGGTCGAGCAGCTGATCCAGGGCGAGGAGTACACGGTCGGCGTGCTCGGGCTCGAAGCGCTGCCCTCGATCCGGATCGTGCCGGCCGGCGAGTACTACGACTACCACGCGAAGTACGTCGCCGAGGACACGCAGTACCTGTGCCCGGGCATGACGGGGGCCGCGGAGCAGGAACTTGCGGGTCTCACCCTCGCGGCGTTCTTTGCCGTCGGCTGCAGCGGCTGGGGCCGCGTCGATTTCATGCGCGACCGTGCGGGCAAGCCGTGGCTGCTCGAGGTGAACACGGCGCCGGGCATGACCAGTCATTCACTGGTGCCGAAGGCGGCACGCCAGCGCGGGATCGAATTCGACGAACTCGTCTGGCGGGTCCTCGAAACGAGCTGCCGCGACCAGGAGGGGCGTCGATGAAACTGCCGTTCGGCAAGAAGCAGCGCAAGCAGGCGACCCGCCCCGAGCCCAGGTGGTGGGAGCGCCTCGACTGGAGCGCGATCGGCACCACGGCCGCCATCGCCGCCGGCTGCGCCGTCGTGGCGCTGCTGCTGATCTTTGCGCTGGACCGTCCGGTGCGCCGGGTCCTGCTCGAAGGCACCTTCCAGCGTGTCTCGCCGCCGGAAATCGAGAGCGCCGTCGCCGAGGTCGCGCAGGGCGGCCTGGCCTCGGTCGACCTCGAGCGCATCCGCAAGCGTGTCGAGTCGACCGACTGGGTGGACAGCGCGGTCGTGACCCGTGTCTGGCCGGATGCAATCCGCGTCGTGGTCAACGAAGAGGTGGCGGCGGCGCGGTGGAACGACGCCGGGCTGCTGAACGCGCGCGGCGAGCTCTTCATCCGCAACGCACGCTACGTGCCGCCGGAATTGCCGCTGCTCGAAGGCCCGGAAGGCAGCGAGTCGCAGGTTGCGCAACTGTACATCGATGCCCAGGGCCGCCTGCTCGAATCAGGACTGCGCCTCACGGGCGTCCGGCTCGACGACCGCGGCGCGTGGGAACTCGAGCTGGCGGATGGCCTGCAGGTCAGGCTCGGCCGGCAGGACGTCAAGGAACGCCTCGAACGCTTCATTCGACTCGCGAGCCCGACGGTGGCGAAGCGGGTCGCGGAGATCAATTACGTGGACATGCGCTACACGAACGGCTTCAGCGTGGGCTGGAACGCCCGTTCCGCACTGGCCGTCGCCCCGCGGGAGGACGCGACACCCGATGCCTAGAAAGCCCGAAAGAAACCTGCTGGTCGGACTCGACATCGGCACGTCGAAAGTCGTCGCCATCGTCGGCGAGCTCACCGCGGACGGCACGATCGACGTGGTGGGCGTGGGCTCGCACCCTTCGCGCGGGTTGAAGCGCGGCGTCGTCGTCAACATCGACTCGACGGTGCAGTCGATCCAGCGCGCGGTCGAGGAAGCCGAGCTGATGGCCGGTTGCCAGATTCATTCCGTGTTCGCCGGCATCGCCGGCAGCCACGTGCGCAGCCTGAATTCCCACGGCATCGTTGCGATCCGCGACAAGGAGGTCACGCAGAGCGACGTCGAGCGCGTGATCGACGCGGCGCGCGCCGTGGCGATTCCCGCGGACCAGAAGATCCTGCACATCCTGCCGCAGGAATTCATCATCGACGCGCAGGACGGCATCCGCGAGCCCGTCGGCATGTCGGGCGTGCGGCTCGAAGCGAAGGTCCACATCGTGACCGGCGCGGAAAGCGCTGCGCAGAACATCGTCAAGTGCGTGCAGCGCTGCGGCCTCGAGGTCGAGGACATCGTGCTCGAACAGCTGGCGTCGAGCTACGCCGTGCTGGCCGACGACGAGAAGGAACTCGGCGTCTGCCTGATCGACATCGGCGGTGGCACCACCGACGTGGCGGTCTTCGCGGGCGGCGCGATCCGGCATACCGCCGTCATCCCGATCGCGGGCGACCTCGTCACCAACGACATCGCCCAGAGCCTGCGCACGCCGACGCATCATGCCGAGGAACTCAAGGTGAAGTACGCGTGCGCGCTGTCGCAGCTCGCGAATGCGGACGAGACCATCGAGGTGCCGAGCGTGGGCGATCGGCCGGCACGGCGGCTCGCGCGGCAGACGCTCGCGAGCGTCGTCGAGGCGCGCTACGAGGAAATCTTCGTGCTCGTGCGCGACGAACTCGCGCGGTCTGATTACCACGACAAGATCGCCGCCGGCATCGTCCTCACCGGCGGCAGCGCGAAAATGGACGGCGTCATCGAACTGGCCGAGGAGATTTTCCACGCGCCGGTGCGGCTCGGCCTGCCCCAGGGCGTAAGCGGGCTGGTGGACGTCGTGCGCAATCCGATTCATTCCACCGGCGTCGGGCTGCTGCTGTTCGGCCGCAGCACGCGCCACGTGCATCCACGGTCGCATGGCGGGATGGGCCCGCGCAAGACGCTCCAGCGCATGCGGGACTGGTTCAAGGGGAACTTTGGGGAGGAAGGGGAGGAAGGGCAGGAAGGGGAGGAAGGGGAGGAAGGGGAGGAAGGGGCAGGAAGGGCAGGAAGGGCAGGAAGGGAAAACAGGTTTTTTGGGGCGCGGTAAAGGCTGCCGCGCCAGCCAACAGTCACTAGTCACTAATCACTAGTCATTTCTTAACGGAGCAGCACACCCATGTTCGTACTCGCAGATACGGAAAACCAGGGCGCAATCATCAAGGTCGTAGGCGTGGGCGGCGGCGGCGGCAACGCCGTGACCCACATGGTCAATTCAGGCATCGAGGGCGTCGACTTCGTATGCATCAACACCGATTCGCAGGCGCTCAAGCACTCGAAGGTCAAGACCAGCCTGCAGATCGGCTCGAACATCACCAAGGGCCTCGGCGCCGGCGCAGATCCCGAGGTCGGCCGCCAGGCGGCGATGGAAGACCGCGACCGCATCGTCGAGCTGATCGAAGGCTCGGACATGATTTTCATCACCGCCGGCATGGGGGGTGGCACGGGAACGGGCGCCGCGCCGATCGTGGCGCAGGTGGCGAAGGAACTGGGCATCCTGACCGTCGCGGTCGTGACCAAGCCTTTCGAGATGGAAGGCAACAAGCGCACGTCGCTCGCTGACCAGGGCATCAACGAACTGCACAAGTACGTCGACTCGTTGATCACCATCCCGAACCAGAAGCTGCTCACGGTGCTCGGCGGCGACATGACGCTGCTCGATGCATTCAAGACGGCGAACCAGGTGCTGCAGGGCGCCGTGCAGGGCATCGCGGAACTGATCACGCGCCCCGGCATGATCAACGTCGACTTTGCCGACGTCCGCACCGTCATGGCCGAGACCGGCATGGCGATGATGGGCTCCGGCCATGCCAGCGGCGAGAACCGTGCGCGCGCGGCCGCCGAAGCCGCGATCTCGAGCCCGCTGCTCGAGGACGTGAACCTGTCGGGCGCCCACGGCCTGCTGATCAACGTCACGGCCGGCATGGACCTGCGCACGAGCGAGTTCCACCTCGTCGGCGAGACCGTGAAGCAGTTCGCCTCGGACGATGCAACGGTCGTCGTCGGCTACGTGATCGATCCGGAGATGACGGACCAGATCCGCGTGACCGTCGTCGCAACCGGGATTGGCCGTGCCGTGGCCAAGGCGGTGCCGCAGCCGACGATCGTCCAGGGCGCCGGCCGTGCCGAACGCCGTCGTGCGCCGCTCGGCGCGGGCGACTACTCTGCCTACGACACGCCGCCGCGTCTGCGCGAGCGTGCACGCGCGGTCGGTGATGGCCTGAGCCTCGACCACGGCGACGAATCGTTCATCGACATTCCGGCATTCCTGCGCCGGCAAGCCGACTGACGACGACGGCCTTGCCCGCCAGCCTCGGGCAAGGCAGGCAGAGTCCAGGTGGAGGTTCCCTGCTCCGGGCCTCCCCCTGGCTCTGTCCATCGGTTTCAGGGTGAAATTTTTTCGATCATGCGGCCGAGATCGCCGCGCGCAGTCGCGACGACATCCAGGCACTGTTCCGCGGCATATTCCAGCCGATCTTCGACGCACTCGGCATCGATCGCGTCGAGCACGACCGGCTGCGCAACATCGCGGTGACGGGCGTCAACACCTTCGACTGGACCTGCACGGCCAACCGCCGTGACGTGCCTGCGCTGAAGCCGTACCTGCGCCTGACGAATCCGTCGAGCGCGCTGTGGGAGTGGAACGATCCTGCGGCGGCAGAGCGCGTCGCCGGCAGCGCTGTTGAGTTCTGTCGCGTGGTCACGCAAACGCGCAAGCGAGTGGTGATCAGCCCTGCGCTGCGTCGTCGACGCCGATGACGCCGTCCGCCACGAGGCGGTCGATTTCGCCGGCTTCGAATCCTGCCTCCGCCAGCACGGCGCGACTGTCGCCGCCGGGGCGAGGTGCGTGCCTGTCGGCGGTTTCGGTCCCGTGGTGCCAGCGGAATGGCGAACGCGGTGCACGCAGGCGTCCTTCGGTCGGATGATCGTATTCCCGGAAGAATCCGGTCGCGACCAGGTGCGGATCCTGCAGCAGTTCACCGACCGAGTTCACGCGCGCACAGGGAATGTCGGCCGCGCGCAGCAATTCGAGCCACTCGGCGGTCGGCCGCGCCGGCGCCACCTCGGCAATGATCGCGTACAGCGAATCCACGCTCTGGCTGCGCCGCATCGGGTCCTGGACCTGCGGCGAATGAGCCAGGTCGGTGCGTCCAATGATCTCGAGGAACGCCGCCCAGTGCCTGCCGTTGTACGGCAGGATCGCCATGAAGCCGTCCTGCGTGCGGTACGGCCTGCGGTTCGGTGCGGCCAGGCGGTCGTAGCCCGTCGGCCCGAGCGCGGGTACGAACGTTTCACCGCCGAGCTGTTCCGACAGCAGGAAGGCGACCGTGCTTTCGAACATGGGTGTTTCGATGCAGCAGCCCTTGCCCGTGCGGGCACGGTGCGCGAGGCCCGTCGCCACCGCGATCGCAAGGTGCAGGCCACCGACCTTGTCGCAGAGGATCGTCGCGAGGTACCGCGGTTCGCCCTGGGCATTCGCGTTCAACGCTGCAACGCCTGCGGCCGCCTGGACGATGTCGTCGTACGCAGGCTCGTTGGCGTTCGGACCGCTCTGGTCGTAGCCCGCCGCGAACGCGTAGACGAGATCGGGCTTGATGCGTGCGAGCTGCTCGTAGTCGAGACCCAGCGGCTCGGCAGCTTTCGGCCGCATGTTGTGCACGACCGCATCTGCGCTGCTGACCAGTCGCGCCAGCACCGCGCGCGACTGCGGCCGCTTCAGGTCGAGCGCGAGCGAGCGCTTGTTGCGGTTGAATCCGATGAAGCCCGCGCCCATGGAGCGCGAACGACCCGGGCGCACCGTGCGGAAGAGGTCGCCCTGCAGCGGTTCGATCTTGATGACGTCCGCCCCGAGGTCGCCCAGTGTCTGCGTCGCGTAGGGGCCGAGCACGATCGTGGTGAAGTCGAGGACGCGGATTCCTTGCAGCAGGGGCAGCATCGATTTCACCCGGCAGTACGCGAAAGCCCGCGCAGGATACGTGGACGAGGGCGGTCGTTCCAACGCGGATCACCCGATGCGAACCGACCGCATTTCGTCGGGATGGCTGTAAACCCTCTTTCCTCGCCGGCGCGCTGATGATAGGAAGGTGGTCGTTCCAGACACATCGTGAGGCCGAAACGCATGGGACCACTGCAGGGAATACGGATCATCGAACTCGCGGGGCTGGGTCCGGCGCCGTTCTGCGCCATGATGCTGGCCGACATGGGCGCGACGGTCATTCGCGTCGACCGTGTCTCGGCGCAACCCGGGGAAGCCGCTCTGGTCGACCCCCAGCTGCGCAACCGCCGCTCGATCGCGCTCAACCTGAAGAACGCGGCGGGCATTGCGGCGCTGCTGCGGCTCATCGATGGCGCGGATGCCTTGATCGAAGGCTTCCGGCCCGGCGTCGCCGAGCGTCTCGGCGTGGGGCCGGACGTCTGCCTCGCGCGCAACCCAAAGCTCGTCTACGGGCGCATGACCGGCTGGGGTCAGTCCGGCCCGTTCGCGCATTCGGCGGGGCACGACATCAATTACCTGGCGCTCACTGGCGCGCTGCACCTGATCGGCGAACCCGGCCGCAAGCCGGTTCCACCACTGAATCTCGTCGCCGATTACGGCGGCGGCGGCATGATGCTGCTCGCCGGGCTGCTGGCGGCGCTGCTGGAAGCGTCCCGCTCCGGCAAGGGTCAGGTCATCGACGCCGCCATGACGGACGGCGTCATCGCGTTGCTGAGCATCTACTTCGGCATGCGCGCTGCCGATCCCGGGTTCCGCGACGAAACCGGGCAGTTGTTCCTCGCCGGCGCCGCGCCGTATTACGGCACCTTCGAGACCAGCGACGGCAAGTACCTCGCGATCGGCTCGATCGAGCCGCAGTTCTACGCGCTGCTGCTCGACAAGCTTGGCGTCGACGGGAAATTCCTCGCGGCGGGCTACCCGGGGAGCCGCAGGCACTGGCCTGCGGCGGAGGCAGCCATCGCGGCGGCGGTGCGGACGAAAACACGCGACGAATGGGCCGCCATCTTCGAGGGCACGGATGCATGCGTCGCGCCTGTACTCAGTCTCGGCGAGGCGGCGAAGCATCCGCACAACGTTGCGCGCGGCAGCTTCATCACCGTGAACGGGGTCGAGCAGCATGCACGCGCGCCACGCTTCAGCCGTACCGTGGCGGCGCCGGTCCAGGCACCGCATCGCGCGGGTGCCGACAGTTGCGAGATCCTGGCGGAAGCGGGGTTTTCGGCGGCGGAAATCGAGCAACTGCGCGCAGCCGATGGCCTGTCCTAGCCGTGTCCGCGCGCTCGAGAACACGGCACAGTCGGCCAGGCTGACGTTCCACTGACCCGTCCTCTATGATGCTGGGCGGGGCCCGGCCACAGGCCGCCCCATCCCGCAGGTTTCGAAGAACCGCCACGCGGAGCGCGATCGCTCGCGCGGCCCGACCGGAGTCACACGCATGGCCGACGCCTTTATCTACGACCACGTCCGCACCCCGCGGGGTCGCGGCAAGCCGGACGGATCGCTTCACAGCATCACGCCGATACAACTCGCCGCGCAGACGCTGCAGGCTGTGCGCGAACGCAACCAGCTGGACACGACCCTGCTCGACGACGTCGTGCTCGGCTGCGTCTCACCGATCGGCGAACAGGGCGCCGACATTGCGCGCGTGGCGACGCTCGTCGCCGGTTACGCCGAGTCCGTGCCGGGCCAGCAGCTGAACCGCTTCTGCGCCTCGGGCCTCGAGGCCATCAACAATGCCGCGGCGCAGGTGATGTCCGGGCAGTCGCAAGCCGTGGTGGCGGGCGGCGTCGAGTCGATGTCGCGCGTGCCGATCGGTGCCGACGGCGGCGCGTGGGCGGCCGACCCCGCCGTCGCCTACGACACGTACTTCGTGCCGCAGGGCGTGGGCGCGGATCTGATCGCGACGCTCGATGGCTACACCCGCGAAACCGTTGATGGTTACGCCGTCGAAAGCCAGCGTCGCGCCGCCGCCGCCTGGGCCGAAGGCCGCTTCGCCCGCTCGATACTGCCGGTCCGGGACATCCTCGGCCGTGTCATGCTCGGCCGCGACGAACACATGCGCCCGGACGCAACAATTGCCGGCCTGGCCTCGCTGAAGCCGGCATTCGCCACGACGGGCGAGCAGGCGGGCTTCGATGCCGTGGCGCAGATGAAGTACCCGCAGGTCGATTCGATCAACCACGTGCACACGGCCGCCAATTCGAGCGGCATCGTCGACGGCGCCGCGGGCGTGCTGGTGGGCAGCAGGCGATTCGGCGGCAAGGCCGGTCTCAAGCCGCGCGCCCGCATTCGTGCGTTCACGTCGATCGGCAGCGAGCCCGCGATCATGCTGACCGGCCCTGCGCTGGTGACGCAGAAATTGCTCAAGCGCACCGGCATGACGGTCAAGGACATCGACCTGTTCGAAGTCAACGAGGCGTTCGCTTCCGTCGTGCTGCGCTTCATGCGCGCGATGGGCGTGCCGCACGACAAGGTCAACGTGAACGGCGGTGCCATCGCCATGGGCCACCCGCTGGGCGCCACCGGAGCGATCATTACGGGCACCGTCCTCGACGAACTCGAACGCCGTAACCTCACTACCGCGCTGATCACGCTTTGCGTGGGCGCGGGCATGGGCACGGCCACCATCATCGAGCGCGTCTGACGCGCCGACCGACCAGGAACCAGCAGTATGTCCAAGCACTTCAACCTGGCCGTCGACGCCGACGGCATCGCCCTGATCACGATGGACAGCCCGGGACGTTCGATGAACGTGCTCGGTCCCGAGGTCGAGCGGGAACTCGCGGTGATCGTCGATCAAGTCGTCGCGGACGCCGCCATCCGCGGCGCGATCATCACGTCGGGCAAGCCGAGCTTCCTCGCCGGCTACGACCTCACCGAGTTCCTGCGCAGCTTCGGCCCGCAGCTCACGCCGGTGCAGGTGTACGAGAACTTCACCGGCCTGGGCCGCCTGCTGCGCCGGATTGAAACCTGCGGCAAGCCGTTCGCCGCGGCCATCAACGGCCTCGCGCTCGGCGGCGGTCTCGAACTTTGCCTGGCGTGCCACTACCGCGTGATCGCGGATGACCCGAAGGCGTTCGTCGGCCTGCCCGAGGTGAAGGTCGGCCTGCTGCCGGGCGGCGGCGGAACCCAGCGCATGCCGCGCCTGATCGGCGTGACGCAGTCGCTGCCGTACCTGCTCGAAGGCGGCAACATTGCGGCCGCGGAAGCGAAGAAGCTGGGCCTGGTGCACGAAGTCGTGCCCGCGGCCGACCTGATCGCCGCGGCCAGGCGCTGGCTCCTGGGTTCGCCGGTGGCGGTGCAGCCGTGGGACCAGAAGGGTTATCGCGTGCCCGGCGGCGTGGCGTTTGCCAGCGCCGGCGCGACGCAGACATTCATGGGCGCCACCGCGCTCGTCGCGAAGAAGACGCTGCACAACTATCCGGCGCCGGCGGCGATCCTGTCGTGCGTCTATGAAGGCACGCTGCTGCCGATCGAGAAAGGCCTCGAGGTCGAGTCCAAGTATTTCGCGACCCTCGTGACCGGCCCGGTTGCGCGCAACCTGATCCGCACGATGTTCGTGAACAAGGGCAATGCCGACAAGCTCTCGGTGCGACCGGCGGACGTGCCGAAGTCGAAGGTGACGAAACTCGGCGTGCTCGGCGCCGGCATGATGGGAGCAGGGATCGCCTGCGTTTCCGCAATGCAGGGCATGGAAGTGATCCTGATCGACTCGACGGCCGAGCAGGCGGAAAAGGGCAGGGCCTACTCCGCCAGGCTGCTGGCGAAGGACGTCGAGAAGGGCCGCCGCACCCAGGAGCAGGCCGAGGCCGTGCTCGCACGCATCAAGCCGACAGTCGACTACGCGCAACTCGAGGGCGCCGATCTCGTGATCGAAGCGGTGTTCGAGCATCGCGGCATCAAGGCCGACGTCACCGCGAAGGCCGAGGCCGTCATGCCGAAGACCGCCGTGTTTGCCAGCAACACCTCGACGCTGCCGATCACCGGGCTGGCCAAGGCTTCGAGACGGCCGAAGGGCTTCATCGGCATTCACTTCTTCTCGCCAGTCGAGAAGATGCCGCTGGTCGAGATCATCGTCGGCAGGCAGACGGGCATTGAGGCGATCGCGCGCGCGCTCGATTACGTCGGCCAGTTGCAGAAGACGCCGATCGTGGTCAACGACAGCCGCGGCTTCTACACCAGCCGCTGCTTCGGCACCTACACCGCCGAAGGCGCGAAGATGCTGGCCGAAGGCATCGATCCGCAGCTGATCGAAAGCGCGGGCAAGCTCGCCGGCATGCCGGTCGGTCCGCTGGCCGTGAGCGACGAGGTGAGTCTCGAACTCGCCTACAAGGTCATGCAGCAGTCGCGTGAAGACCTCGGCGCCAGGTACAAGGAGCCGGTCAGCTGGCCGGTCGTGAAGCACTTCGTCGAAGACCTGCGGCGCCTTGGCCGCAAGAGCGGCGCGGGGTTCTATGACTATCCCGAAGGCGGCAGGAAGGTGCTCTGGTCCGGGCTTGCGCACGAGTATCCGCGACTCGAGCAGCAGCCGAGCATCGACGAGCTCAAGACCCGCCTGTTGTACATCCAGGCGCTCGAGACGGCGCGTTGCTTCGAGGAAGGCGTGCTGCGCAGCGTGCACGAAGCCGACCTCGGCTCGATCCTCGGTTGGGGTTTCCCGGCCTACACGGGCGGCACGCTCTCGTACATCGATACGATCGGGCCCGCGAAGTTCGTGGCCGAGTGCAAGCGCCTCGCGCGGGCTTATGGCGAGCGATTCAAGCCGACCAGGGGCCTGCTGGCGCGTGCGCAGTCGGGCGAGACGTACTACGACGGCGCGGCCAGGGCCGCAGCCAAGGCTTCGTGAGAGGACAGGAACACCATGAGTGAAGTGCTGGTTGAACGCCGCGGTCGCGTCGCGGTCGTCACGCTGAACAGGCCCGAATCGCTGAACGGCTTCACGACGGGCCTGCGCAACGCATTGAAGAAAGAACTGCAGGCAGTGGCGGCCGACGACTCCGTCCGCGCCGTCGTGCTGGCGGGTGCCGGCCGCGGCTTCAGCGCGGGCGCCGACCTGAAATCCGAGCCCATGACGGCCGGCACCGAAGTCGAGCGTCAGCTCAACGAGGAATACGGCGCCGCGCTGCGGGAGATCGCCCGCATGCCGAAACCCGTGATTGCAGCGGTCAACGGATTCGCCACCGGCATCGGCGGTTCATTCGCACTCGTCTGCGACCTGGTCGTGATGGGCGAGGGCGCGTTCTTCCAGGTTCCATTCGCGAAGATCGGCCTCGTGCCCGACGGCGGCCTCACCTGGCTGCTCACCCAGCGCGTCGGTCACCGCCGCGCTTTCGAACTCGCCATCAGCGGCGAGCGCGTGCCAGCAGCGAAATGCCTCGAGTGGAACCTGGCCAATCGCGTCGTGCCGGATGCCGAGGTCGTGTCGTCGGCGATCGCGTGGGCCGATTCGATGTGCGACGCCGCGCCGATCGCGCTCGGTTACATGAAGCAGCTGCTGCGCAGCGCGCCCGACATGGGGTACGAGCAGACGATCCGTGCCGAGGCCCGGCTGCAGGCGTCGTGCATCGACAGCCACGACTTCACCGAAGGCGTCGCCGCGTTCCGCGAGAAGCGCGTGCCGAGATTTTCCGGCACTTGATGACCGGCAACGGTCGCAGGGCAGGCGAATGACCGCAACGACGACCGTCTCGACGATCGAAGCCGCGACGACCGGGATGCGTCCCGGTCTCGAGATCGACCGCGATCGCCTACAGCAGTACCTCGAGGCGCACGTGGCAGGGTTCGCGGGACCGCTGTCGATCCGCCAGTTCAAGGGCGGGCAGTCGAACCCGACCTACCTGCTGACGACGCCGTCGCGGCAGTACGTGCTGCGGCGCAAGCCGCCGGGCCAGTTGCTCGCGTCGGCCCACGCGGTCGACCGCGAATACAAGGTCATCACCGCGCTCGGTCAGCACACCGACGTGCCCGTGCCGCGCACTTACGTGCTGTGCACCGACGAAACCGTGATCGGGACCTGGTTCTACGTGATGGATCACGTCGCGGGACGCATCTTCTGGGATCCCTCGTTTCCGGACGTGGCGAAAGAACAGCGGCGGGAACACTCGCTGGCGCTTTGTGACGCGTTGGCCCGCCTGCACCGGGTCCGGCCTGAAGCCGCGAACCTCGGCGACTATGGCAAGCCCACGGGCTATTTGAGCCGGCAGATCGCGCGGTTCTCGAAGCAGTACCTGGAAGACACCGCCGGTGGCCGCATCGACTCCATGGAGCGTGTCATCGACTGGCTGCCGCGCAACATGCCGGCGCACGAACCACCCGCCGCGGTCGTGCACGGCGACTACCGCTCGGACAACGCGGTGTTCCACCCGACCGAACCGCGCGTGGTTGCGATCCTGGACTGGGAACTCTCCTCGCTCGGCGATCCGCTCGCCGATTTCGCCTACCACCTGATGGCCTATCGGTTGCCGTCGCTCTCGATTCCGATGTTGGGCGACCGCGACGCGGCGGCGCTCGGCCTGCCGACCGAAGCGGAGTACGTGGCTTATTACGAGCAGGTCACCGGCTTCCGGTTGGATCCGCGCGACCTCGAGTTCTACCTGGCTTTCGGCATGTTCCGGCTGGCCGGCATCTTCCACGGCATCCGCAGCCGGGTGCTGCGGGGCACGGCCGTCAGCGCCAGGGCGCGCGAGTACGCGACGTTCACCGACTCGATCGCGGACCTGGCCTGGGCCCAGGCACGGCGTGCAGCGTCCTCATAAACCCAGGAGAAACATGGGCTTAGGGTTCTTCTGTCGCCTGTGATAAAGTACGCGGCTAGGTTCCGGGTCAAATCGCTTTCATGCTGAAGCAACGCACGCTCAAGAATTCGATTCGCGCCACGGGCGTGGGCCTGCACACCGGCAAGAAGGTGCTGATGGTCCTGCGTCCGGCCCCGGCCAATTCGGGCATCGTCTTCCGTCGCACCGACCTCGACCAGCTGGTCGACATCCCGGCCAAGGCCGGCAACGTCAGCCAGACCACGCTCGGCACCAGCCTCACGGCGGACGGCGGCACGGTCTCGACCGTCGAGCACCTGATGTCCGCGCTGGCGGGCCTCGGCATCGACAACCTCGTCGTCGAATTGAGCGCCAGCGAAGTGCCGATCATGGACGGCAGCGCGGGGCCGTTCGTCTTCCTGCTGCAGTCGGCGGGCATCGAGGAACAGAACGCCGCGAAGCGCTTCGTCCGCATCAAGAACCTCGACGAGTACCGCATCCTCAACGAGGACGGCCTGCGCTACGAGGACGAGTTCGTGCGCCACAAGATCCTCGACGCGATCGGCGATCTCTACCTGCTCGGGCACAGCCTGATCGGCGAGTTCAGCGGCTTCAAGTCGGGCCACGGCCTCAACAACCGCCTGCTGCGCACGCTGGTTGCGGATGCCAGCGCGTGGGAAGAAGTGACGTTCGAGACGCTGCAGGACGCGCCGATCAGCTACCTGGCGGCGGCTGCGACGTGAAGAAGTGATTAGTGATTGGTGATTAGTGATTAGTCAGAGCCGCTTGCGCGGCGTGCTCCTGCTATGACTAATCACCAATCACTAATCACCAATCACTAATCACTTCCCCCTGACCTTCACCACCACCTTGTCGACGGCTGGTTCGCCGCCCGACTCCAGCCGTTCCTTGAGCGACTGCGCGCCGTAGCGCACGCGGGGCGTCCACGCCGCCGAATCCATGACGACGACCAGGTTGTCGCCACGCCGGGCGGCCGCAACCAGGTGCGGACGCAAAGCCTCCGCCAGCCCCAGGCGGACCCTCTCGGTCAACGACTGTGCCGCCGCAGCCCTCTTCTCGAGGGCGGCCAGACCCGGTGCGAGGCCCCCGAACAGTGGTTTGAGGCGGTCCGTCATTGTTAATGCAAACTGTGCAAACAGCCAATTTGTTTGCCAAGAGGAGGCTAGTCGGAGCATAGTCTCGCGAATCCGTGACACGGCGCAACGAAGACCGCTGGCCAGCGCAGCGATCGTGTCGATTTTCGCCATCGACGCACCCCGGGGGTTGGCGCGGCATGCACTTGCGGATCGTTACCGGCCCCCATGGCCGCACCAGGGACATCGACCTCACCGGGCCGCGCCTGTTGCTGGCCTCGGTTCTCGTTGTCGCCATCTTCATCGCCGGTCTGGCGCTCGGGCGTTTCCTGCTCGGCGGCAATGCCGAGCAGCGTGCCTACGCGCGTGCCATGGCCCAGCAGAAGACCGACCTGCAGGCCGCGCGCGGACAGATCGACGGCAAGGTCGACGCCCTCGCCGCACGCATCGGTTCGCTGAACGCCCAGTTGATCCGCCTCGACGCCCTCGGTCGCCGGCTTACCGACCTGGCTGGGCTCGACCGCGGTGAGTTCGATTTCGCCAGGCCACCGCCCGCCGGCGGTCCCGAGGGACAGGAAGTGCAGGGCGGCTCCGTGCAGGTGCCCGAACTCACCTCGGTACTCGATACGCTCGAACAACAGATCAACGACCGCGAGCAGCAGTTAGGGGCGCTCGAGATGGTCATGGCGTCGCGCGAACTCGGCCAGCGCATCATGCCGGGCGGGCTGCCGCTGATCGGCGGCTGGATTTCCTCGCATTTCGGCCATCGCAGCGATCCGTTCACGGGTCGCGGCGCATTCCATGCCGGGGTGGACTTCGCGGGTCCCGCCGGTTCCCGCGTGATCGCCGTCGGTCCCGGCGTCGTGTCGTATTCCGGCTGGAAGCAGGGTTACGGCAACGTCGTCGAGATCACGCACCCGACGGGCTACGTGACGCGCTATGGGCACAATTCGCGCAACCTCGTGCAGGTTGGCCAGTCGGTGCAGAAGAACGACGCCATCGCCGTCATCGGCAGCACGGGGCGCTCCACGGGCACCCACGTGCACTTCGAGGTGCTGCGCGACGGCAACGTCCTCAACCCGATGAAGTACCTCGCCGCTCCGTAGCGGCAAGGGGTTAGGGGATAGGGGTTGGGGGTTAGTCGGAACCCAACCCCACCGGCATTTCCAAAGCGCGCTCGGGCCAACGACCAACGAAACCCTGATGTCGCCGCGGTCCAATCGCAGCGCCTCTTATTTCCGACTATCCCCCAACCCCTATCCCCTAACCCCTTGTATCTACGAAGGGCTGTCCCAACTACGGAGACCGCCTTGCTGTAGAATTTCCGCCTTTATTTTCAACGCTTATCGCCCGGAACCCCAGTGGCTAATTGGCTCACCCGCATTTTCGGCAGTCGCAACCAGCGACTCGTCAGTCAGTACAACGGCCTCGTCAGGAAGATCAACGCGTTCGAGCCAGCCCTGCAGGCCCTTTCCGACGCCGACCTCGCCGCCAAGACCGTCCAGTTCCGCGAGCAGCTTGCGGCCGGCAAGACCCTCGACGACCTCCTGCCCGAAGCGTTCGCGGTCGTCCGCGAGGCCTCGCGCCGCACCCTCGGACTGCGCCACTTCGACGTGCAGCTGATCGGCGGCATGGTGCTGAACAACGGCAAGATCGCCGAAATGCGCACCGGCGAAGGCAAGACGCTGGTTGCGACCCTGCCCGCGTACCTCAACGCGTTGCCCGGCAAGGGCGCGCACATCGTCACCGTCAACGAGTACCTCGCGCAGCGCGACGCCGACTGGATGGCGCCGATCTACAACTTCCTCGGCATGAGCGTCGGCGTGGTCAAGGCCGGCCTGATGCCGGACGAGAAGCGCGCGGCCTACGGTTCCGACATCACGTACGGCACCAACAACGAATTCGGCTTCGACTACCTGCGCGACAACCTGGCATTCCGCATCGAAGACCGCATGCAGCGCGAGCTCGCGTTCGCGGTGGTCGACGAAGTGGACTCGATCCTCATCGACGAAGCGCGCACGCCGCTGATCATCTCGGGCCCCGCCGAGGAGAGCACCGAGCTCTACATGAAGATCAACGAGCTGGTGCCGCGTCTCTCGAAGCAGGAGTCGGAGGAAGGCGAGGGCGACTACTGGGCCGACGAAAAGTCGAAGCAGGTTCATCTCTCCGACCAGGGCCATGAGCACGTCGAAGAACTGTTCCTGCAGGCTGGTTTGCTGCAGGAAGGCCAGAGCCTCTACGACCCGGCCAACATCCGGCTGATGCATCACCTGAACGCCGCGCTGCGCGCGCACGCGCTGTACCGCAAGG
The DNA here is from genome assembly GCA_016705325.1 of Pseudomonadota bacterium. Classification (GTDB taxonomy): domain Bacteria; phylum Pseudomonadota; class Gammaproteobacteria; order Steroidobacterales; family Steroidobacteraceae; genus RPQJ01. The sequence goes on from JADIYJ010000013.1 coordinate 165,713, forward strand.
ACGTCGAGTACATCGTCCGCAACGGCGAAGTCATCATCGTCGACGAGTTCACGGGGCGCACGATGCCGGGTCGCCGCTGGTCGGATGGCCTGCACCAGTCGGTCGAGGCGAAGGAAGGCGTCAACGTGCGCGAGGAAAACCAGACGGTTGCCTCGATCACGTTCCAGAACTTCTTCCGCATGTACGGCAAGTTGTCGGGCATGACCGGCACCGCCGACACCGAGGCCTTCGAGTTCCAGCAGATCTACGGTCTCGAAGTGGTCGTGATCCCGACGCACCGTCCGATGATCCGCGACGACGCGGCGGACCTCGTCTACCTGACGCAGAAAGACAAGTACGAAGCGATCATCGAGGACATCCGCGAGTGCGTAAAGCGCGGCCAGCCGGCCCTCGTCGGCACCACCTCGGTCGAAACCTCGGAGCTGCTCTCGGGCCTGCTGAAGCAGAAGGGCATCGAGCACAACGTGCTGAACGCGAAGCAGCACGACCGCGAAGCGACCATCGTGTCGCAGGCCGGGCGTCCCGGCACCGTGACGATCGCCACCAACATGGCCGGCCGCGGCACGGACATCGTGCTCGGCGGCAGCCTCAAGACAGAGTTGCTGGAGGTCGACCCGACGGACGCTGCCGCGCGCGCCGCGGTCGAGGCGGAATGGAAGCGCCGGCACGAACAGGTGATCGCGTCGGGCGGCCTGCACATCATCGGCACCGAACGCCACGAGTCGCGCCGCATCGACAACCAGTTACGCGGCCGGTCGGGCCGCCAGGGCGACCCGGGCTCGAGCCGGTTCTACCTGTCGCTCGAAGACAGCCTGATGCGGATCTTCGGCGACCCCGAGCGCACCAAGCGCTGGCTGACCACGGCCGGCATGAAGGAAGGCGAGGTCATCGAGAGCAAGATGCTGTCGCGCCAGATCGAGCGCGCGCAACGCAAGGTGGAAGCCTACAACTTCGACCTGCGCAAGAACCTGCTCGAGTACGACGACGTCGCCAACGACCAGCGCAAGGTCATCTACCAGCAGCGCACCGAGATCATGGCGGCGGAAGACATCTCCGATTCCGTCACGGGCATTCGTGCCGAGGTGGTCAACAACCTGATCGACCAGTTCGTGCCGCGCGAGAGCCCCGAGGAGGAGTGGAAACTCGACGACCTCAAGGACGCGATCGAACGCGACTTCATCACCACGATCGATCCGAAGGCCTGGCTCGCGGCCGATCACGAGATCGCCGAAGCAGGCTTGCGCGAACGCGTGGTAAAGGCCGTCGAGGACGCGTACGAGGCCAAGGTCGCTGCCGTCGGTGCGCCGGTCATGCGGCATCTGGAGAAGGCGGTGATGCTGCAGGAGCTCGATCGTCACTGGCGCGATCATCTCGCGGCGATGGATTACCTGCGGCAGGGCATCCACCTGCGCGCCTACGCGCAGAAGAACCCCAAGCAGGAGTACAAGCGCGAGGCGTTCGAACTCTTCGGCGCGCTGCTCGACCGCATCAAGCACGACACGGTCTCGCTGCTGTCGCGACTGCAGGTGCGCACGGAAGCGGAGATCGAGGAGCAGGAGCGGGAGCGCGAACGGCAGATGGCGCGCCAGCTGCAGACACAGCACGTGTCGCCGCAGTCCGTCATCGCCAGCGATGGCGCTGCGGAAGGCGCAGGCAGTGGCATGGGCGGCGGGCCTGCGGCCAGCCCCGGGTTCGCGCGAGGATTCGGCGGGGGTGAAGCGCGCGCAGCCGGTCCGGTGTCGCCGAGCGGCGAGACTGTCGTGCGCGACGGGCGCAAGGTGGGGCGCAACGAGCCCTGCCCGTGCGGATCGGGCAAGAAATACAAGCACTGCCACGGCCAGATCTGACCACCGGGGCCGGGCGCCTTCTTCGTCGCGACGAGGCCAGGGCAACCGATGCAGGAGCTGTGGGTCGTCGCCGGACTGGTGTTCGATGCCGATGGTCGCGTGCTCATCGCGCAGCGGCCGACGGGCAAGGCGCTCGCCGGACGCTGGGAGTTTCCCGGCGGCAAGGTGGCGCCGATGAAACGGCGCACGCTGCGATCGTCAGGGAATTGCGGGAAGAAATCGGCATCGAGGCGGGGGATGCCGAACGCCTGATGTACTACGCCGCCGTCTATCCGGGACGGACGATCTGGCTGGACGTGTGGATGATCAGGGACTGGTCGGGTCAGCCTCGATGGCTCGATGCGCAGTCGCTCGAATGGGTCGAGCCGTCGCGACTGCGCGAGCACGACATTCTCGAGGCGGATGCGCCGATCGTGGCGGCGCTCGCGTCGTTACCGTCTCTCGCCGGTGCGAGCGGAAAGGTCAGTCCCGCGCCTGAACTGCAGGCGGTCGATCCAGTCGTTCTTCCCGAGCTTGGAAAGGCAGACACGCGCTCGGGAAGAACGACTGGATCGACCGCTTGTGAGGCGGCGCCTGGGCGACTTTTCCGCCGAAGCGGAAAAGGTCGCACGGCGCATGCAGCGTTGAGCGCATCGGAACGCAGCTGCCAGCGGTATTGCTCCGAACGACGCTGCGAACACCGCCCGGGGGGGGGGGGGCCCCGCACACGCCGCCGATCCGGGACCTTTCCCCGGGCGCGTGTCTGCCTTTCCAAGCTCGGGGAAGGTCCCGGATCAATCGCCTGCAACCAGCGCGCGGACCGGCGCGGCCGAGCGGGAGGCGCGCGAGCGCGGGTCAGTGAATAGGCCACTTCGTGCAGCGCGTCGAGGCCGGTCGCGGCGAACTTCGGGCTTTCACCGATGATGTCGACACGTTCCAGTTCCTCGACCCGGAACGTCTCGCCGTACAGCGTCACGACCTCATCTGGAGTCACCGAGAAGGGCGGGCCGTCCTTGATCGCCTGTTCGTATTCGAACGCGACCAGCAACGTGCGGCTGCCCGCCGGCATCAACGTGGCGAAGTGCCGGGCGTAGCGCTCGCGCATCGAGGGCGGCAGCGCGACGAGCGCGGCTCGATCGTAGGCGGCCTGCACCGGCCCGAGCAGTTCGGGCGTGAGTTGCAGCGCATCACCCTCGAAGATCTCGACCGCGCCGGATCGATGCCGGCGGAACGGGCCGTGCCGTTCGATCTGCACGTCGGCCCGTTGCTGCTCCCCGAAGAACTCCTCGACCGCGAGCGAACTCAGCTCGGAGCCGACGACGCGGTAGCCGCGCACCGACAACCAGACCATGTCCAGGCTCTTGCCGCAGAGCGGCACGTAGACGCGAGCGCCCGCCGGCACATTGAGCGAGGGCCAGCAGCGTTCGAGGAACGGATGCGGAGCGGACTGATGAAATCCGATCTGGCGGGATTGCCAGCGTTGATGCCAGAAGTCCGGATCCATGGGAGTTTCAGCGCTTCGTCAGTGTCGCGGCGGATCGTCGGATTCGTCGCTCGACGGCTGGGCGACGTCCGGCGAGATTTCCTCGCCGGGGATTGCGTGCTGTTCAGTCATCCACGCGCCGAGGTCGATCAGCCGGCAGCGCTCGCTGCAGAACGGGCGCCAGCGCGCTGCGGCCGACCATTCCACCGGACGCTGGCACGTGGGACACGGAAACGTCGGCATGATGGCCTGCTCGCGCCTCGGGGCCTGCGGTCAGGTGCAGAGCGCGAGCATGAACGGGACCTCGCCCGACATCTGCATCGGGTGCGTGCCCGCATCCTGCCAGGAGAGGAAGCGGATGCTGACCCGGTAGTGACTGCCGCTGATCTCCGGGTAGATGTCGGTGCCCCGCGGCAGCACGATGCGGATCAGTTGCACGGGCACGTCGCGCTCGAGCGTCAGGTGATAGATGCCGTTGGGTGCAACTTCGCGGCGCGTGCGGCCTTGTTCGCGCGTCATCCAGAGCAGTTCGGAGATCGAGTCGCCGAGCGGACGGATCACTGCCAGCCAGTTCGCGAAGTCCGCGCCCCGGATTTCGTCCGGCTGGTTGAGCCAGTGGGTGTAGTCGGGCAGGTCGAACTCGCAGGTGCCGCCGGGGATCGTGCTGCGGTGCTTGATCGCGTTGAGGAACTCGGAGTCGCGCAGTTTCTGCATGAAGAGCGCGCCGACCGAGCTGAGTTCCTCGCGCATCCGGTGCAGCTTCGTCAGCAGCAGCTTGAGCCGCGCCGAGTCGACACCCGGCCGCGCGCTGAAGGCCGACAAATGGTGCATCTGCCGCTCGAGTTCCTTCAGTACCTCGCTGCGGATGTCGCCGCGCTGCGTGATCGCGAGGATCTCGAGCAACGAGCTGACCGCGGCCCGCGTGGACCAGGGATCGGGCAGGGTGTGATGGTGCACGGCCTGCTGGTACAGGAAGTCGAGGCGCAGGAAGTTGCGCATCCGCTCGTTCAGCGGCTGTTCGTACGCAACGACGCGGGTCGCCGCATCCGTGGTGGGCACTGCGGCCTCGGTTGAGTTCATGGTCGACTATTGTGCGGCATGGCCGTTTGGCGGCACAACCGGGCGTTCCCTGCTTGCCGCCGCCAACTTCACATATCGTGCGTGCAGCGCCGCGACCTGCTCCCGCAGGTCGTCGATCCGCCCCGTGTTCGTCAGCACATCGTCGGCGATGCCCAGCCTGGTCGAACGCTGCGCCTGTGCACGTAGCGAGGCTTCCGCCTGCTCCCGGGTGACCGCGTCCCTGGTCATGAGCCGCTCGACCTGCACGGTTTCCGGCGTGTCCACGACCAGGACGCGGTCGACATGGTCGCGTCGGCCCCCTTCTGCCAGCAGTGGAATGACGAGCATCTGGTAGGGCCCGGCCTGTGCCGCCGCAACCGACTGGCGTTCCATCTCGGCGCGAATGGCCGGATGCAGGATCGCCTCGAGCCGTGCGCGTGCTGCAGCGTCGCGGAAGATGACCTCACGCAGCCGACGTCGGTCGAGCCTGCCGTCGGCATCGAGCACGTCATTGCCGAAGGCCTTTGCGACAGCAGCCAGCGCAGGCTGGCCGGGTTCGACGACCTCACGCGCGATGAGGTCCGTGTCGATCAACGGCACCCCGTGGGTTGCGAACAGGTTGGCGACGGTGGTCTTGCCGCTGGCAATGCCGCCGGTGAGGGCGACGCGGAAGGGTCGGCCAGTGGATTGTGGTGCCGTCGGCGTCACGGTGGTGGTCAGTGGCGCAGGCCGGTCAACGTCAGGTAGCTGCCCATGATCTGCGGTCCCCACAGCAACGCGATCCAGCCAGCCGCCGCGAGGTAAGGGCCGAAGGGGATCGGCACGTTGCGGTCGCGGCCGCGGAGCACGATCAACGCAATGCCGATGACGGCGCCGGCAAACGCAGAGAGCAGCAGGATCAGCGGCAGCATCTGCCAGCCCATCCAGGCGCCGAGCGCGCCGAGCAGCTTGAAATCGCCGTAACCCATGCCGTCCTTGCCGGTGATGAGCTTGAAGGCCCAGTAGACGGTCCAGAGGATCAGGTAGCCGCAGACGGCGCCGAGGATCGCGGAGGACGGATCCGTCGGAGCGGGTGCCGCGAGACCCGCATGCCAGGAGAGGCTCAGCAGCAGGCCGAGCCACAGCAGCGGAATCGTGATGACGTCGGGCAGGAGCGTGTGATCGAGATCGATCACCGTCAGGGAGATCAGGGCCCAGGTGAACAGCAGTGCCGCGAGCGTCTGCCAGTGCCAGCCGAAGTGCAGCGCGACCACCGCCGAAAGCACTGCCGTGGCGAACTCGACGATCGGATAGCGGACGGAAATCGACGTGCGGCAACTTGCACACTTGCCGCCGAGCAGCAGCCAGCTGACTACCGGGATGTTCTGCAACGCCGTGATCTCGGCGTTGCAGCTGGGGCAGCGGGAGCGGGGGACGAGGAGGTTGTAACGTTCCAGAGCGCCTTCGGTCCGATCGTCTACCGCGCCGGTCCCGTCGGTGTGTCCGGGTTCCACGAGCATTTCGCGCGCCTGCGCTTTCCATTCGCGTTCGAGCATGATCGGCACGCGGTGGATGACGACGTTCAGGAAGCTGCCGACGAGGAGGCTGACGAGGAAGACGCACGCGGCCAGCAACCAGGGCGTCGAAGCTAGGATCTCGGCGAGTTCGGTCATGCGTGCGTTTACCTATGCGAAAACGCCGCGCTGGGCGCGGCGTCTTCGGCAATCTCATCCGCTATTGCGCGGCGCGTGCGTCAGATGACCGCGCCGAGCTTGAAAATCGGCAGGTACATCGCCACGACCATGCCGCCGACCAGCACGCCGAGGATGACCATGATCATCGGTTCGAGCAGGCTGCTCAACGCGTCGACGGCGGCGTCGACGTCGGCTTCGTAGAAGTCCGCGACCTTGCTCGCCATCTCGTCCAGCGAACCCGACTCCTCGCCGACCGCGATCATCTGCACGACCATGTTCGGGAACAGGCCCGTGTTCTCCATCGCGCGCTGCATGCGCATGCCGGTGGCGATCTCGTCGCGCATTCTCAGCACGGCGTCCTGGTAGATGATGTTGCCGGTAGCGCCCGCGACGGACTTCATCGCTTCGACGAGCGGCACGCCGGCGCCGAACATCGTTGCGAGCGTGCGCGCATAGCGCGCGATGGCTGACTTGCGCAGGATGGGTCCGATCACCGGGATCTGCAGCGACATCTTGTCGATGAACTGCCGCATCGGGCGTGAACGCTTGTAGAAATAGAAGAACGTGAAAACTGCGATGCCAACGATGATCCCCAGCATCCAGCCGTTCGCCTGCAACCAGCGCGACATGCCGACGACAAACTGCGTGAATGCCGGCAGGTCCGCGCCGAAGCCCTTGAACAGGCTTTCGAACTGCGGAATCACGAACAGCAGCAGGATGACCGTGACGATGATCGCAACCGCCAGCACGGCTGCCGGATAGAACAGCGCCTTCTTGATCTTCTTCTTCAGGGCCTCGGTCTTTTCCTTGTACGTTGCGATCTTTTCGAGCACCGTTTCGAGCGCACCCGCGTGCTCGCCGGCTTCGACCAGGTTCACGAACAGGTCATCGAAATACAGCGGATGCTTGGCGAGGGCCTGGTGCAGCGAGTTGCCGGTCTCGATGTCGCTCTTGATCGAGAGCACGAGCTTCTGCACCGCCGGCTTGTCGTTGCCGACGCCGATGATCTCGAAGGACTGCACCATCGGGATACCGGCGTTGAGCATCGTGGCGAGCTGCCGGGCGAACAGGGCGATGTCCTCGGCGGTGACCTTGCCGTCGCTCTTGAACAGCGTGGATTCCTTGCGGACCCTGGTCGCAGCGATGCCTTGCTTGCGCAGGTCCGAACGAATCTCCATTTCGTCGCGCGCCAGGCCGCGTCCCTTGACGCGATTGCCCTTCTTGTCCTTGCCTTCCCAGAGGAAGGTCGCCTGCTTGGTTACCGCAAGTTCGGCCATGTGGTTGGAGTCCCGGTTCCTTCAGGTTCAGTCGACGGTGACACGGTTCACTTCGTCCAGCGACGTGATCCCCAGGCGCACCTTGTTGATGCCCGCCTGGCGCAAGCCCCAGACGCCTTCGAGGGTTGCCTGCTGCTTGATGTCCAGCACGCTCCCGCCCGCCATGATGATGCGGCCGATCTCGTCGGAGACTGGCATCACCTCGTACAGTCCCGTGCGCCCCTTATACCCGTCCGTGCAGTTGCTGCAACCCACGGGCTGGAAAATCTGGAGCCCGTTCGCGATTTCCTCGTCTCCGAAGCCTTCTTTCTTCAGCGCTTCGGCCGGAATCTTCGCCGGCGCCTTGCAGCTGTTGCAGAGCCGGCGCGCCAGGCGCTGGGCGATGATCAGGCTGACCGACGTGGCAATCGCGTAGGGCTTGACGCCCATGTCGACCAGGCGCGTCAGGGTCTTGGGTGCGTCGTTGGTGTGCAGCGTTGAGAGCACCAGGTGACCCGTCTGGGCCGCCTTGATCGCGATCTCGGCGGTCTCGAGGTCACGGATTTCGCCGACCATGATCACGTCTGGATCCTGGCGCAGGAAGGCGCGCAGGGCACCAGGAAAGGTGAGGCCGACCTTCGGGTTGATGTTCACCTGGTTGATGCCGGGCAGCATGATTTCGACGGGGTCTTCCGCCGTCGAAATGTTCGTGTCCTCGGTGTTGAGGATGTTGAGGCCCGTATAGAGCGACACCGTCTTGCCGCTGCCGGTCGGGCCGGTCACCAGGATCATGCCGTGCGGCCGCGCCAGGCAGTCCATGTACAGCTTTTTCTGGAAGGCTTCGTATCCCAGTGCGTCGATGCCCAGCATCGCGCTCGAGGGATCGAGGATACGCATCACGATCTTTTCGCCGAACAGCGTCGGGCACGTGCTCACGCGGAAGTCGATGGCCCGGTTCTTCGAGATCTTCATCTTGATGCGGCCGTCCTGCGGCACGCGGCGCTCGGCGATGTCCATGCGGGACATCACCTTCAGGCGGGCCGCCATCTTGATGGCCAGCTGCACCGGCGGATTGGCGACTTCCTTCAGGATGCCGTCGAGGCGGAGCCGGATACGGTAGCTGCGTTCGTACGGTTCGAAGTGGATGTCCGACGCACCCTTCTTGATTGCGTCCAGCATCACCTTGTTGATGAAGCGGACGATCGGCGCGTCGTCGACTGCGTCGGAGGAGCGATCGGAGTCCCGGGCAGCGTCCTCGTCGTCGCCCGAGGTGACTTCGAGACCGTCCATCTCGAAGTCGTCGCCGGCGAGTTCCGGCATCGACGTGTCGACCTGCTCGAGGGAAACCGCGAGCAGCTTGTTGAGCTTGTCTTCCTCGACGACCACCGCTTCGATCGAGAAACCGGTGGCGAACTTGACCTCGTCGAGCGCATGCAGGTTGGTCGGATCGGAGATCGCGATGAACAGCTTCTTGCCGCGCTTCACCAGCGGCAGCACGCGGTGCTTGCGCAGGATCTTTTCGCTGACGATGCGGACGGTGTCGAGGTCGGGCTTGATGGAATCCAGGTCCAGCAGCGGGGCGCCGAATTCCTGCGAGGCGGCGATGGCGATCTCGCGCGCGTCGGCCATGTTGTGCTCGACCAGGTAGGACACGACTCCGACGCGGCGTTCCTTCGCGGCGGCAATGGCATCGACCATGGCCGAATCCGCCACGAGACCGTCGATGACCAGGCGCTGCGGCAGGCCCTGGAGGCCCGACCGGCTGATCGTCTGTGTGGAAATCGCGAAATCGTTCATGGGCTTAGCCTTGCCCTTGTGGGGTACCCGGCGGACGGAAGAACACTAGTGCAAGACTAGCAAATGTTAAGTCGCTGGGGGATTGTGCCCCGACTGGGGCCCCGGAATGTGTGAGGCGGTCCACAGCGTCCGCAAGGGGATAATGACCGCCTTGCGGGGGTAATCAAACGGCAGGCGCGAAACCTCCGGCGCGATGTCCATGTTGTCGTCCGCAAGAAAAAAGAAAGCCCCTCGTTGAGGGGCTTTCTTCGCCTACCTCACGGCAGACGCCGATCGTTACTGCGCGCGACAGGACTGCGGCAGGTACTTGCCAAGGATGTCCGTGGTGCTTGCAGCCGAGGCGCCGCTGGCCGGATCAGTCGGCGCGACTGCCATGCCAGTTCCATCGTTGTAACCGCAGAGCCAAATGACATCATCGTTCTCGCTCACCACCGGCCTGATGGAAAGGATGGCTGCATCAATAGCGGAATTGGCCTGACCACCAAAGACGATATTGATCGTACCATCGTCAATCGTAACGCCCGTTACATACTTACCGGACGGCTCGACCGCTGCGCCGCCCGCGTCGACAAGACCAGTCGCCATGAACCTTGCAGGCCATACACCAGTCTGGGCAAACTGCTCGCCGATGGATGCCTTGAGTGCGCTGGAGAGATTCATGCCTTCAGTCACCTGCGCACGGATCGTGTAATCCTGATACGCCGGAATCGCGATGGCCGCGAGGATGCCGATGATCGCCACGACGATCATCAACTCGATCAGGGTAAAGCCCTTCTGCACTTGCTTCATCATTTCATGACTCCTAAGGAAGATGTTCGGTCAGCAATCAAAAGTGATCTGCGAACCAGACAAAGCAAGTGTCATGCCAACGGGTGACTTACGGAATTTCACAAGCATCCACAAGGAAAAAGCGAGTTTCGCCTCAGCTGGGTGGGAGCCTGGCTCGCCTCGAGGTGACGTCTTGTGTCACTTGGTGACAAAAAAGTGATGGCCGTTGCCTGGTCACGCTCGCCCGTCACTCGATCCCCAGCTTCTTTACCCGGTACCGCAGCTGCCGGAAAGTCATCCCCAGCAATTCCGCCGCCTTGGTCTTGTTATAGCGGGTCTGTTCCAGCGCACGGATGATGGCCTCACGCTGGATGTGCTCTAACTGGCCCTCCAGCCCATCTGCCCCGACTTCTCCAACCGCAACATCCCGCCCCGCAAGCTCCGGCAGATCCGTCAGCAGCTGTCCCGGCTTCAGCTGGATGTCTTCCGGCTCGACGCGCTCGTTCGAGCACAGTGTCACCGCGCGTTCGAGGATGTTCTCCAGTTCGCGCACGTTGCCGGGATACGAATAAGACAGCGCGTTGTCCATCGCTTCGTCGCTGATCTGCGGGCGCTTCACGCCGATCTGGCCGGCGATGCGATCCAGCAGCATGTCGACCAGCGGCGGCACATCGTCGAGGCGTTCCCGTAGCGCCGGCACCCGCAGTTCGATGACGTTGATGCGGTAGTACAGGTCCTCGCGGAACTTGCCGGACTTCACCAGCTCGTCGAGCTTGCGGTGGGTCGCCGACAGCACGCGCACGTCGACCGGCGTCTCGCGCGTTTCGCCCACCGGCCGGATGGACTTCTCCTGGATCACGCGCAACAGCTTCACCTGCATGTGCAGGGGCAGGTCCGCGACTTCGTCCAGGAACAGCGTGCCGCCCTCGGCCGAGTGGATCAGCCCTTCCTTGTCGCCCACGGCGCCCGTGAAGCTGCCTTTCTTGTGGCCGAACAACTCGCTTTCCATCAACGTCGAAGTCCGCCCCATCGTCGGAACGCAGCTTCAGCGTCGCCTTGATCAGCTTGCGCAGCGAGCCCAGGTCCAGCGGCTTCGAGATGAAGTCGAAGGCGCCCAGCTTGAGCGCCCGCACGGCCGTGTCGACGTTGCCGTGCGCGGTGATCACCGCCACCGGCACGCCGGGACGGTGGTGCTGGATCCAGTCGACGATGTCGAGTCCGTCCCCGTCGGGAAGCCGCATGTCCGTCAGCACGAGATCGAAGCGTTCCGGGCCGAGCGCCTTGATCGCGCTCGCGTAATCACCCGCCGTCACGACCTCGATCTGCATGCGACCGAGCGTGATGGACAACAGCTCGCGGATGTCCGGCTCGTCGTCGATGACCAGTGCGCGCGGGTTCGACTTGCGTTCGGTCATCAATCCTTCCAGCGGCTGGGGTCGGCGAAAATGAGGCGGAAAATGCTACCACCCCCGGGCCGCGGCTCGTAGAGCAACAGCGCGCCGTTGGTCTGGCACAGCTCGCGCGAGATGAACAGGCCAAGGCCGGTGCCGCCGGACCCGGTGGTGAAAAACGGCTCGAAGATGCGTTCGGCCTGCGCCGGATCGACGCCATTGCCCCGGTCAGCCACTTCGACGAACGGTCGTCCGGTGGCAGCGATGCGGCCAGTCCGGATGTCGACGCGACCCGTGGCATCCGGGCCTGCACCGTGCCGCAGCGCGTTGTCGCACAGGTTCCAGAGTACCTGGTGCAGGTGTGACGGATCGAACTGCACGTCGATTCTCCCGACGTTGCGATCCATGTCGATGCGGAAGGACGAGGGATCGAGCTGCAGCGTCTGTTCGTACTCGGCGATGAACCCGGACAGCCATTCGGTCACGTCGATGCGTTCCTGCTTCGTCGTGTCACGCCGTGACAGCTGCAGCACGTTCTCGATGATGTGGCTGACCCGAACGCCGTTCTTCTCGATGATGTCCGTGAGGTGACGGTCGTCATCGGTGAGGCCCGGGGACTCGCGCAGCAGCTGGCCCGCGTGGCTCATCGCCCCGACCGGATTGCGGATCTCGTGCGCAATGCTGGCGCTCAGGCGTCCCAGCGCCGCCAGCTTCGACTGCTGCGCGCGGTCGGCGATGACGCTCGTGTCTTCCAGGAAGATCAGCACGGGACCGGACCCGCTCTCGGCGAGTGCCACGAAATGCGGCCGGATCACCGTGCCGCCATCGGCGCCGACGATTTCACCGACGGTGTCGCGCCGGTCCGACGCTTGCCTGCGCCACGCGTCCAGCACGTACGCCAGGCGCGGCGACATCGCAGCGAGCGGCATGCCGCCCGCAACCGAGCCGCCTTGCAGCAGCCGTGCGGCCGTCTCATTGATGAGTCGAACCTGGTCGTTCTCGTCGACGACCAGGATGCTCTCGCGCAGGTGCTGCACGATGAATTTGTTCAGTTCGTTCAGGTTTGCGAGATCGATCTCGCGCTGCTGCGCCAGCGCTTCGCTCTCCCGCAGTCGTGCAGCGAACGGCACGGCGAGCAGGGTGATCGCAAACAGGCTGGCCCCGGTCAGCCCGGTGATCAGGTAGTCCGAGCGGAAGCTCTCGCCCTGCAGGAACGAGATCGTCGTCTCCATCAGCAGCGACAACGCGACGAAGGACGTTCCGAGCAGCGCATAGCGCCGCGGCAGGATCGTGGCCGCCGCGGCGGTCGGCAGGACCAGCAGGGTGGCGAGACCGCTGGAAACGCCACCGCTCGCGTGGATCAGGACGCTGATCGCGATGGCGTCGACGACCAGCTGCAGGATGGCCTGCCATTCGGCCGAGGGCGTGCGGCTCTGGATGGTCTGGATGCAGACCAGTGCGAAGGCGAAGTACCCCACCGCGACGCTGAGAAAGAGGCCGGGTTGCTGGCTGCCGACGCTGTAGCTCGGGGCGTTGAAGAAGAAGACCAGCAGCAGGAGCATCGGCAGCAGCAGCCGGAACACGTTCAACAGCGACAGCACCCGCCAGGGCAGTTCGATGCCGGTGGCCCCCCACCCGGATTCCAACTGCTCTGACTTGAGCGCTCGTGCCATGGCCGCGAACTTTAGCAGTACCTCTCCCGGCCCGCCGGGAGGTCGACCGTGGATCGGTTTTTGAAATTCCAGGAAAACGTAGCTACATTATGGCGCGTGAAAAACGCAGTGGTGCGCGCCCGCATCGATTCTGAACTCAAGGCCAACGCCGTCCGGGTGCTGGCCGCGTGTGGCCTCGAGCCCAGTGACGCAATCCGAATGTTCCTGCAGCAGGTGGTTGCGCACCAGGGCATCCGTTCGACATTCGCAGCGCCGTACGAGGGCCGTCGATGGCCGAACTGCAGATATTGAAGCGCCAGTCGCAGGCGCGCGATCACCGAATTGCCAGCTCGGTCGACGTCTCGGCGGGGCAGATGCTGCTGCTGCGCCCGCAGCGCTTGCGCGGCGCCAGGGTTCGCTGGCCGAAAGCCAGCCTTGCGTGACCGACCCTGTCCGCGCGCTGCAGCAAGCCGAACTCACGCCAGATGAGGTCGAGCGGATACTGCGAGCGTGTGGAGCCGACGCCCTGCTCGTGGGCGGACAGGCGCTCGCCACCTGGGCCGTGCACTACAGCATCGAACCGATGGGCGAACTCTCCCGGGCCGTGACCATGGACGTCGACTTCATCGGCACGAGCGACATCGCCCACGCCCTGCAGCGATCGCTCGGCCCGCCTTGGAAATTGCGCAAGGGCACGCTTGACGACGTCGGCGGACAGGTGGCGAAGGTCTATGCAAGGATCGGGGACGGCATCAAGCAGGTCGACTTTTTCTCCGGGATCGTCGGCCTGGACACCGCAGCGGTGCGCAAGCGTGCTGCGGAAATCACCTTGTCGGATGGCGTCGCGATCAATTTGCTGCACCCGCTGGACGTGCTGGAGAGCCGACTGCGAAACCTCGATTCGATCCCGGCCGGGCGCAATGCCATCGGTGTCGCGCAGGCGCGCCTCGCGGTGAGTGTGGTGCGGGCATTCATGGAGGACTTCATGCACGGAGGGAACGATCCGCGCAAGGTGCGTCAGGCCGTAAAGCGCGTTGAGAAAATCGCGCTCGATGCACGGCTCATCCATGTCGCGCTCAGCCACGGCATCGATGTGCTTGCCGCCGTTCCGGTGGCGCGGATTGCCTACCCTCGGTTCCACCAGCTGCAGTGGCCACGGGTCCTGGCGCGGTACGAACGCAAGCGCGAGAAATTCGTGGCGCTGCAATCCCGGCGGGTACCCTGACCCGAGTCCTCCCCGAAGCCGGCCCGACACGGCGCCGCAGGTCGACAGCGGCCCGCATGAGGTAGACTGTCGAGCTTCGTCCCACCGCCCGACCGAGTCCCATGAACCTTCACGAATACCAGTCGAAGCAGCTGTTCGCCCGCTATGGCATCCCGGTGCCGGCGGGATTCGTCGCCTCCACGCCGGCGGAAGCCGTCGACGCCGCCAAGCGCCTCGGGGGCGCGGTCTGGGTCGTCAAGGCCCAGGTGCACGCGGGTGGCCGCGGCAAGGCAGGTGGCGTCAAGGTGGTCAAGTCGACGGCGGACGTCTCGGCCGCCGCCGCCGGCATGCTCGGCCAGCGCCTGAAGACCAAGCAGACTGCGGCGGAGGGCCTGCCGATCAACCAGGTCTACGTCGAGACCGGCTCGAAGATCGACCGCGAGCTGTATCTCAGCCTGCTCCTCAACCGTGACACCGGTCGCGTGGCGTTCGTCGCCTCGGCCGCCGGTGGCATGGACATCGAGGAGGTCGCGGCCAAGACGCCCGAGAAGATCATCCGCGTCGAAATCCACCCGGCCACCGGCATCCAGGGCTCGCACTGCCGCACGCTGGCCTTCGGCCTTGGCCTCAAGGGCAAGCAGATTGCGCAGTTCGAGCAGATCGCGCGCGGCCTGTTCAATCTCTACATGGATTGCGACGCGAGCCTGGTCGAGGTGAACCCGCTGATCGTCAACGGCGACGGTGACGTCATCGCCCTCGACGGCAAGATCGGCATCGAAGACAACTCGCTCTTCCGCCAGAAGGCGCTGGTCGAGATGCGCGACACCTCGCAGGAAGACGAGATGGAGCGGATCGCGGGCGAAGCGGACCTCAACTACGTCTCGCTCGACGGCGACATCGCCTGCATGGTGAACGGCGCGGGTCTTGCCATGGCCACGATGGACGTCATCCAGCTCTATGGCGGTTCGCCGGCGAACTTCCTCGACGTCGGCGGCGGCGCCACGCGTGAGCGTGTCACCACGGCGTTCAAGCTGATCCTGCAGAATCCGAAGGTCAGGGCGATCCTCGTCAACATTTTCGGCGGCATCGTGCGCTGCGACATGATCGCCGAAGGCGTGATCGGCGCCGCGCGCGACCTCGGCCTGCACCTGCCGGTCGTCGTCCGCATCGAGGGCACCAACGCGCCGCAGGGCCGCCAGCTGCTCGCCGACAGCGGCCTCGACCTGATCGCCGCCACCGACCTGACCGATGCGGCGAAGAAGGTCGTCGCGGCCGCTGCGAGGAAGTAACCCATGTCGATCCTGATCAACAAGAACACGCGCGTGATCTGCCAGGGCTTCACTGGCAAGCAGGGCACGTTCCATTCGCAGGGTTGCCTCGATTACGGCACCAGGCTGGTCGGCGGCGTCACGCCGGGCCGCGGCGGCGAGAAGCACCTCGGCCTGCCGGTGTTCGACACCGTGCGCGATGCGGTGGCGAAGACCGCTGCCAATGCCACGATGATCTACGTGCCGCCGCCGTTCGCGGCGGATGCGATCATCGAAGCCGCCGATGCGGGCATCGAACTGATCGTGTGCATCACCGAAGGCATTCCGGTGAACGACATGGTCAAGGTCAAGGCGGCGCTGCAGGATTCGAAGTCGCGGCTGGTCGGCCCGAACTGCCCCGGCGTGATCACGCCCGGCGAATGCAAGATCGGCATCATGCCGGGCTTCATCCACAAGAAGGGCAGGGTCGGCATCGTTTCGCGCTCCGGCACGCTCACCTACGAAGCGGTGTTCCAGACGACCAACGTCGGCCTCGGCCAGAGCACTTGTGTCGGCATCGGCGGCGATCCGGTCCGCGGCATGAACTTCATCGACGTGCTGGCACTGTTCCAGGACGACCCGCAGACCGAAGGCATCATCATGGTCGGTGAGATCGGCGGCAGCGACGAAGAGGCGGGCGCGGAGTTCATCCGCAAGCACGTCACCAAGCCAGTGGTGGCTTACATCGCGGGTGTCACGGCGCCCCCGGGCAAGCGCATGGGTCACGCGGGTGCGGTGATTTCGGGCGGCAAGGGCACGGCGGCCGACAAGTTCGCGGCGCTCGAGGCGGCGCGCGTCACCACGGTGCGCTCGCCTGCGGAACTCGGCGCGGCGATCTTCAAGCGGCTGAAGGGTCGCGTCACGAAGGCCAGGGTCGCGGTTAAGAAAGCTGCGCCGCGCAGGGCTCCGGCGAAGAAAAAAGCCAAGGTCCCGGCGCGCAAGAAGTGAGTGAACGCCCGAGGCTCCGACCTCGGGCAGCAACGCGGGCCGGCATCATGGTCGCGCGGGGTGCCGCCTTTCTTCATGGCGGGTCCGTAGCAGAGACGGTGGGGACCGGCATCGGGACAACTACCTGACCGCGGAAATTCCGCATTCCCCTGCGACCCCGGCAGACTAGAGTAGATGCGTTCAACTTGCGCCTGCGCGAGGGGAGCGCCATGGACTGGTCGCCCATCTCCAAACCCCGCGGTTCGCTGCTACGCGAGCCGAACCTCGTCGACTACGACGCGGCGCGCCGTTTGTTCACCTGGGAAGAGGCGCGGGCGCAGCTCGACGGGCTGCCGGGAGGTGGTCTGAACATCGCGCACGAGGCCGTTTTTCGCCATCTTGCGGGGCCGCGTGCCGACCAGGTGGCGATCCGCTTCCTTGCCCAGGGCCAGCCGGACGTCGAGCGCACCTACGGCGAACTGGCGCTGGATGCACGCCGCTTCGCCAGTGCGCTGGGTCGCCTGGGTGTCGCGCGTGGCGACCGGGTCGCGTCCCTGCTCGGTCGGGTGCCGGCGCTTTACAGCACGGTTCTCGGCTCGCTCGCTGCGGGCGCCGTCCTCTGTCCGCTGTTCCCGGCATTCGGGCCCGAACCGGTCAGGACGCGGCTGGCGCTCGGGTCAGCACGCGTGCTGGTCACGACCGACCTGCTGTATCGACGCAAAGTCGCGCCGATCCGCGGCGAATTGCCCGGGCTGCAGCACGTGCTGATCGTGCGAACGCGTGGCGCGGGTGACCTGCCGGAGCGGACGCTCGACTTCGAGTCGCTGATGGGCGAGGCGGATGCCGCCTTCGAAACGGTCCGCACCGACGCCGAGGATCCGGCACTGCTGCATTTCACCAGCGGCACGACCGGCCAGCCGAAAGGCGTCCTGCACGTGCATGCGGCCGTCACCGCGCACGTCGCCACGGCGCGCTGGGTTCTCGACCTGCAGGATGGCGACGTCTACTGGTGCACGGCCGATCCCGGCTGGGTGACCGGCATTTCCTACGGCCTGATCGCGCCGCTGGCGTGCGGCGTCACGCAGCTGGTCGATCGCGAAGAGTTCGACGTGCTGCGCTGGTACGGGATCCTGGATGAGCAGCGGGTCAGCGTCTGGTACACGGCACCCACGGCGATCAGGATGCTGATGAAGGCAGGCGTCGAACTCGCACATGCCCGGCAGTATCCCGCACTGCGCCACCTGGCTTCGGTCGGCGAACCCCTCAATCCGGAGGCCGTCGTCTGGGGGGTGCAGGCGCTCGGGCGGCCGTTCCACGACAACTGGTGGCAGACCGAGACGGGCGCGATCATGGTCGCGAACTACCCGAGCTTGGAGGTGCGCCCCGGCTCGATGGGACGCCCAGTGCCGGGCATCGAGGCCAGGCATCGTGCGGCCGCGCGAGGGCGGCGGTGTCGACGTCGTCGAAGCGGCGGACGAAGTCGGCGAACTCGCGTTGCGGCCGGGCTGGCCGTCCATGTTCCGTGGTATCTCAACGAGGAGGCGCGCTACCACAAGTGCTTCCGCGGCGGCTGGTATCTCTCCGGCGATCTCGCGAAGCGCGACGCCGACGGCTACTACTGGTTTGTTGGACGAGCCGACGACGTGATCAAGGCCGCGGGCCACCTGATCAGCCCGTTCGAAGTCGAGAGTGCGCTGATGACGCACCCAGCAGTGTCGCAGGTGGGCGTGATCGGGGTGCCGGATCCGATCGCGGGGTCGGTCGTCAAGGCGTTCGTCGAGCTCAAGTCGGGGTACGAGGCGGGTGAGGCGCTGCAGCGCGAGCTGCTCGCGCATGCGCGACGCCGGTTGGGCGTGGCGGTCGCGCCGCGCGAGATCGCCTTCGCGGCGCAGCTGCCTCGTACGCGCAGCGGCAAGATCATGCGCCGGCTCCTGCGCGCGCGTGAGCTCGGGCTGCCCGAAGGAGATCTCTCCACGCTGGAAGGTGGCTCATGAACGACTTGCCGGACGGATTCGGGCGCGAACGCGGCCTGCACTTGCTGCGCGAGATGCTGCGCATCCGCCAGTTCGAGGATCGCTGCGCGGAACTCTATGGTGCCGGGCACATTCGCGGCTTCCTGCATCTTTACGATGGCGAGGAGGCGATCGCCGTCGGTGTGATGCAGGTACTGGGACCTGACGACGCGATCGTCTCGACTTATCGCGAGCACGGCCACGCAATCGCTCGCGGTATCGCGATGGGGCCGTTGATGGCCGAGCTCTACGGCAAGCGCGCGGGCTGCAGCGGCGGTCGAGGCGGTTCGATGCACATCTTCGACGCCGCGACGCGCTTCTACGGCGGTAACGCGATCGTCGGCGGCGGCTTACCGCTCGCGGTCGGCCTCGGGCTCGCCGCCAAGTTGAGGGGCACGCGCAGCGTGTCGGCCTGCTTCTTCGGCGAAGGCGCCGCGGCGGAGGGTGAGTTTCACGAGTCGATGAACCTGGCTGCGTTGTGGCGGCTCCCCGTGCTCTTCATCTGCGAGAACAATCTCTACGCGATGGGCACGGCCTTGAGTCGTTCGGAATCGCAGACGGACATCCGGGCGAAGGCCGCAGCGTACGGCGTGCAGGCGGCCGCCGTGGATGGCATGGACGTGCTGGCCGTTGAACAGGCTGTGCACGAGGCAGTCGGGCATGCGCGCAATGGCCGCGGCCCGGCCCTGCTCGAGATGCGTACCTATCGGCTGCGCGCGCACTCGATGTTCGATGCGCAACTCTATCGCGACAAGTCCGAGATCGAGGAGTGGCGCAAGCGCGGGCCGCTGACCACGCTGACGACGCGACTGAAGGCGGCGGGACTGCTGAGCGAGGACGACTTCCAGGCCCTGCTGCGCGAGGCGGACGCAGAAGTCGCGGCCGCCGTCGAATTCGCGACGGCTGCAGAATGGGAGCCGGTCGGTGACCTCGCACGTCACGTGTACGCAGAGGCGGTGACATCATGACGGCACCCGTGCGAATCACGTATCGCGAGGCGACGAAGCAGGGCCTCCGCGAGGCGCTGCTGGCGGATCTGCGCGTGTTCCTGATGGGCGAGGACGTTGGCAGGTACGGTGGCTGCTTCGCGGTCAGCAAGGGCCTGCTCGACGAGTTCGGCGAGGAACGCATCCGCGACACGCCGCTGTCTGAGTCCGCCTTCGTTGGCGCCGGCATCGGGGCGGCGCTCGGGGGCCTGCGGCCGATCGTCGAGGTCATGACCGTCAATTTCAGCCTGCTCGCGCTCGACCAGATCGTGAACACGGCGGCGACGCTGTGCCACATGTCGGGCGGACAGTTTCCCGTGCCCGTCGTCATCCGCATGGCGACCGGCGCGGGGCGGCAGCTGGCGGCGCAGCACTCGCACAGCCTGGAGGCGTGGTACGCGCACGTGCCGGGGCTGCGCGTCGTCGAGCCCGCGACGATCGACGATGCACGGGGCGTGTTGCGGGCTGCGCTCGCTTCACCCGATCCAGTGATCGTGTTCGAGCCGATCTCGCTCTACAACATGGAGGGTGAACTCACGGCTGCGGCGGCGCAGGTGCGGCTCGACGGCGCGCGCGTGCATCGCACCGGCAGCAGCGTGACACTGGTGACCTACGGCGCGAGTCTGTGGCGCTGCGTCGCGGCCGCCGAAGTGCTCGCGCAGGACGGGATCGACGCGGAGATCGTCGACCTGCGCAGCCTCAGGCCGCTGGACGACGCGACAGTGCTGAACTCGGTGCGCAAGACGCGCCGCGTCGTCATCGTCGACGAAGGCTGGCGCACCTGCAGCCTCGCGGCTGAGTTCGGGCAACGCATCGTCGAGCAGGCTTTTTACGACCTGGATGCGCCCATTGCGCGTGTCTGCACCGAGGAGGTGCCCATCCCGTACCCGAAGCACCTCGAGGACGCTGCGCTGCCGAGCCTCGAGCGCATCGTGGCCACCGTGCGGAGGCAGCTTGGCCATGCAGACTGAGTTCCGCCTGCCCGCGCTCGGTGCCGACATGGACGCGGGCACGATCGTCGAGTGGCACGTGGCGCCCGGCAGCCGCTGCAAGCGCGGCGACGTCGTGGCCGTGGTCGAGACCGACAAGGGCGCGATCGACGTCGAGGTGTTCGTCGACGGCATCGTGCGTGAACTCCTGGTGCCGCCGGGGACCCGCGTCCCGGTCGGTACCGTGCTTGCACTGCTCGATACCGAGGCGGCCGCTACTGCGCCGGAGAAGGTCCAGGTGCCTGCTGAGACGCGGGCGGAGGAGCGTGCGGCCAAGGCCATTGCACCGCGCGTGAAGATCTCGCCGGCAGCGCGCAAGCGCGCGTTGGAAATGCATGTCGATGTCGCGTCGCTGCGCGGCACGGGGCCGGAGGGCGCGATCACTGTGGCCGATGTCGAGCGGGTCGGGCTCACGTCCCAGCCCTCTCCCGCAGTCGCAGGAGAGGGGGCGGCCGGCATGCGCGCCGCGATCGCGGCGGCGATGTCGCGCTCGAAGCGCGAGATTCCGCACTACTACCTGACCACGACGGTCGACGTGACGCCCGCCGTCGACTGGCTCGCGGCGCACAATGCCGCGGTGCCGGTGACCGGGCGACTGCTGCTGCCGGTGCTGCTGGTCAAGGCAGTCGCGCTGGCTTGTCGCGAGCATGCCGGCTTCAGCGGCTTTCATCGCGACGGCCGCTACGATGAGAGCCCGGTCGTCCATGTCGGCGTCGCGGTCGCCTTGCGCGGCGGCGGGCTGGTTGCGCCGGCCATCATGGACACCGCGGACAAGCCGCTCGCCGTGCTGATGGAGGGCTTCCGCGACCTCGTCACCCGTGCACGCGCCGGCCGGTTGCGGGCCAGCGAACTTGCCGCCTCCACGATCATCCTGACCAGCCTCGGCGAGGCGTCGGTCGAGACCGTGCTGCCCATCATCCAGCCGCCGCAGGTCGCGATCGTCGGTGCCGGCGTGGTCGCCGTTCGTCCCTGGATCGTCGACGGCAATATCGTGCCGCGCCACGTGCTGACGCTGTCGCTGGCAGCTGACCATCGCGTCACGGACGGGCGACTCGGCGCGCACTTCCTGGCGCGGATTGCCGCGCTGCTCGCCGCTCCAGCAGCGCTGTGAGGTCCGGAACATGAACCGCGAACAAATGGCACGCCGCGTCCTGGAACTGTTGACGGCGATCGCGCCGGACGTCGAGGCGAACTCGGTGATCTCCGGCGTCGCTTTCCGTGACCAGTTCGACTTCGACTCGATGGACACACTCAACCTCGCCATCGCTTTGCACCGCGAGTTCGGGGTGGACGTGCCGGAGGCCGACTACATGCACCTGGCGAGCCTCGACCAGTGCGTCGCCTACCTCGCGGAGCGCATCGCCTGATGAATCCATCCGGCACAACGCCTACGATTGGATTCCATGCTCGAACTCCATGACGTTGCCAGGTCTTTTGGCGGCCCCGCCGGCCGCCGCGTGCTCGACGGCGTTGCGCTCACCGTCATGCCGGGCGAGTACGTTGCAATCGTCGGCGAATCCGGCGTCGGCAAGTCCACGCTGCTGAACCTGATCGCCGGACTCGATGTACCCGACAGCGGCCAGCTGCTGCTCGAAGGGCGTGACCTTGCCCGGCTCGGCGAGGACGAGCGTACCCAGGTCCGTCGCACCCGCATGGGGTTCGTGTTCCAGGCGTTCCACCTGTTGCCGCACCTGAGCATCGCCCGCAACGTCGCGTTGCCGCTGGCGCTGAACGGACAGGCGGGTCGCGCGGCCGACGACCGCGTGATGGAGTTGCTCGAAGCCGTGGGCCTCGGCGACCGCGCGTCCAGTTATCCGCGTGAGCTGTCCGGCGGCGAGTCGCAGCGTGTCGCCGTGGCGCGCGCGCTGGCGCACCGTCCCGCGCTGGTCCTCGCAGACGAGCCGACGGGCAATCTCGATCCCGACAATGCGGCGATGATCCTGGAAGTGCTGCGTGCGCAGATCAAGCGGGACAACGCGGCGGGCATTCTCGTCACGCATTCGGCCGCCGCGGCAGCGTCGACCGACCGTGTCTACGAACTCACGCGTGCCGGGCTGACGCTTCGACCATGAGCGTTGCGGCACAAGCACTGCCGCCGGGCAGGAATGCGCTGCGGGCCCGGCTGTCGCTGCTTGATGCCGCGGTCGTCGGTCCGCTGCGCCAGGCGCCGGGTCGCACCCTGCTGGCCGTCCTCGCGATTGCGCTCGGCGTCGCGCTCGGTTTCGCGGTCTATCTGATCAATCGCGTGGCCGCCGACGAGGTGCAGGGTGCGTCGCGCTCGCTGTTCGGCCTCGCCGATCTCACCGTGCAGTCGCCGGGCAGCGGCTTCGACGAGTCGCTGTTCCCGCGGCTTCTGCGCGTGCCCGGCGTGGCTGCGGCGAGCCCGGTCGTCGAGGTGCAGGTCCGATTGCCGGGACGTGAGCGGAACCTGAAGCTGCTTGGCATCGACCCGTTCCGCGCAATGCAGTTGCAGCCCGCGCTCGCGGGCGCCGGTGCTTCGACCGAGCGGCAAGGGCAGGGGCTGCTGGCCGAAAATTCGATCTGGCTGAGTCCCGCGGCAGCACAGTCACTGGAACTCGAGGTCGGTGACGACCTCGACGTGCAGGTGGCGCTCGACCGCGTGCGCTTCCGTGTCGCTGGCATATTGCCCCCCGGTGCATATTCCCAGCCCGTCGGATTGCTGGATATCGGCGAGGCGCAGTGGCGACTGCAACGGCTGGGGCGACTCGATCGCATCGATCTGCGACTCGCACCGCACGCCGACCGGCCGTCCGTCCGCAACGCCATCGCTGCGCTGCTGCCGCCCGGCACACAGGTCGTCACGCCGGGCGAAGCGACGGACGACGCCGTGCGCCTGACCCGCGCGTACCGGTCGAACCTGACGGCACTGGCGCTGGTCGCGCTGTTCACAGGCGCGTTCCTGGTCTACGCCACGCAATCGCTCGCAGTGGCGCGCCGCCGCCGCGAAATCGCGCTGCTGCACGCCATGGGCATGTCGGTGCGCGAGCAACTAGCGGCGTCCCTGCTGGCGGGAACGATCGTGGGTGCGCTCGGAGCCGCGCTGGGCGTCATCCTCGGGGCGCTCGTGGCGCGTGCGGGACTCGCTTCCTTCGGCGCCGACCTCGGGGCCGGCTACTTTCGCGGCGTCGCACCTGCGCTGAACGTCAGCGCGGGCGAGTACCTGGTTTTTTTCGTGCTCGGCGCCGGCGCCGCGCTGGTCGCCACGTTCGGGCCCGCCCGCGAGGCAGCGTCGGTGCCGGCGGCCGCAGCGCTCAAAGCCGGGGACGAAGCGCCGATGGCGCCGCGTACCCACGGCAGAATCGCGCTCGCCTTGTTCGCAGCCGGCGTTCTCGCGCTCGCCTTGCCGCCGCTCGAGGGCATTGCGCTGCCGGGCTACGTTGCGATCGCGTGCCTCCTGCTCGGGGCTGTCTTCCTGACGCCGAGTATTGCGTCCACCGTGTTCGCTCGCCTCCGCACCGACGGACCCGCGTGGCGCCAGGTGGCGGTGGCGCAGCTGCGCGGTACGGCGCGGCGTGCGACCGTCAGCATCGCCGCCGTCCTCGTCAGCTTCAGCCTGATGGTCGCGATGGCGATCATGGTGTTCTCGTTCCGCATGTCGCTCGAAGCGTGGATGCAGCGCATCCTGCCCGCGGATCTGTACGTGCGCGCGGGCTCGGCCGCGGCCGGTGCGTACCTGGACGTGAACGCGCAGCGATCCATCACGGCACTGCCCGAGATCACCCGTGCCGACTTCGTGAAGTTCCAGGACGTGCTGCTGCCCGGCGAGCGACTGCCCCTCACCATCATTGCGCGCCCGATCCACGAGCCGACCGCCGGCCAGGTGATTCCGATCCGACGGTCGGCGACCGGGCCCGCGCCGCAGGGAGCCATTCCGGTGTGGGCTTCCGAGGCCGCGCTGGACCTGCGTGGATTCGACGTCGGCACGGAATTTGACCTGCCCATCGGCGGCAGGGTCGTGCGTGCGACGGTGCGCGGCATCTGGCGCGATTACGAGCGTCCGGGTGGATCGATCGTCATGAACCGCGACACCTTCATCGCGTTGAGCGGTGAACGCACCGCCACGACGGCGGCGCTCTGGCTGCGGGAAGGCACCGATGCCGAGGAATTCAGCGGACGGCTGCGCGACGCCATCGCGCGCAGTGGCGACTACGACGTCGCCATTCCAGGCGAGATCCGCCAGCGCTCGCTCGCGCTGTTCGACCGCACCTTCGCCGTCACCTACCTGCTCGAAGCCGTCGCGGTCCTGATCGGCCTGTTCGGCATCAGTGCGAGCACGAGTTCGCAGGTGCTCGCCCGGCGCGGTGAGTTCGGCATGCTGCGACACCTCGGCGTCACGCGCCGCGAGATCGGGCGCATGCTCGCCTTCGAAGGGGCGGCGCTCGGCGCGATCGGGGTGGCGGCAGGTCTCGTCGTCGGCGCGATCGTGAGCATGATCCTGATCTTCGTCGTCAACCGGCAGTCGTTTCACTGGACGATGGACGTGCACGTGCCCTGGGGCCTGCTGGCGATCCTGAGCCTCGTGCTGGTCGGCGCGGCTGCGGCGACGGCGGCTTTCAGCGGACGTCGCGCCATGGGCGAGGACGTGATCCGTGCGGTGAAGGAGGACTGGTGAGTTTGGGTCCTCTTGCTCCCTCGCAAGCCAGGGTGGGTTGGGATGTGAGCTTCCGGTCCCTGCTGCTTCTTCTTGTCCTTCCGCACGTCCTCCCCTTGCGCGCAAGCGCTGAAACCTCGTATCCACCGGTCGTGCCGGGCCACGAGATCGCCTTCCCGCGCGACGAAGGCAGTCACCCCGATTTCCGAATCGAGTGGTGGTACGTGACGGGCCAGCTCGACGATGCCACCCGCAAGGCCAAGTCGCCGCTTGGCTTCCAGGTCACGTTCTTTCGCGTGCGCACGGGGCTCGCGGCCGACAACCCGAGCAGCTTCGCACCGCGACAGGTGCTGTTTGCGCATGCCGCAATCGCCGACCCGGCGACGGGCCAGCTGCATCACGCGCAGCGCAGCGCGCGCACGGGATTCGACCTGGCGTATGCACGCGAGGGCCAACTCGACGTGAAGCTGGACGACTGGTCGATCCGGCAGGTGGCGCCGGGCCGGTATGTCACGGCCGTTCACGGCGAGGACTTCGACTTCGAGCTCACGCTCGCATCGACGCAGCCGCCGTTGCTGCAGGGTGAGCGCGGCTTCAGCCGCAAGGGGCCGGACCCGCGCGCGGCGAGTTACTACTACAGCCTGCCGCAGCTTGCGGTCACCGGCGCGGTGACGGTGGGTGGCAGCACTCGCAAAGTCAGCGGCCAGGCGTGGTTCGACCACGAATGGTCGAGTGATTACGTGGACGAGAATGCCCTCGGATGGGATTGGCTGGGAGTGAACATGACCGACGGCGGGGCGCTGATGGCCTTCCGCATGCGCGACCGGCAGGGCGGTGAGCGCTGGGCGGGTGCGACGCTGCGTTTGCCTTCGCCCGGCGGGGCGGGAGATGTGAAGTTCGCGGGAACTGGCGAGGTGACAACCTTCGGGCCTGAGGCAGTGCACTGGGCACCGCTGCAGTCCTGGCGCTCCCCGCGAACCGGGGTGACGTACCCGGTCCAATGGCGAGTGCAGGTCGGTGACCGGCGTTATCGCGTCGAGCCGCTGCTGCTCGATGCCGAACTCGATTCACGTCCGACGACCGGCATCCTCTACTGGGAAGGCCCGATCCGGCTCATCGACGAGGCAACGGGTCAGGAAGCCGGTCGCGGTTACCTCGAGCTGACGGGCTATGGCGGCAAGCGGGGGTAACGGGGACGCTGCAGCCCTGGGCCTTCCCCGAAAGCTGGAGAGCCAGACTATTTCGGGGAAGGCCGGGGCACCAGCGCCAAGCTGCGGCGAGTTGAACGTGTCGCAGACGCTCGGATCGCCTGAATTCATCCCCGTCATCAGCCAGCGGCTGCGCTGCTCCGACGTGCCGTGCGTGAACGCATCGGGCACGACGCGGCCCTGGGTTGCGCGCTGCAGCGTGTCGTCGCCGATGGCCGTCGCCGCGCGCAGGCCTTCCTCGATATCCGCCTGGGTGATGTTGAGGCGCGGCGCCGCGTCGCGCGCCCACACGCCGGCATAGCAATCCGCCTGCAGTTCCAGCATCACGGAGTACTGGTTCGCCTCGGCCTTGCTGCTCGCGCGCTGCTGCGCCTGCTGCACTTTTCCCGGCCGTGCCCGTCACGTTCTGCACGTGATGGCCGACTTCGTGCGCAATCACGTAGGCCTGGGCAAAGTCGCCGGGGGCACCGAACTTCTGCTCGAGTTCCTGGAAGAACGAGAGGTCGAGGTAGACCTTCTGGTCGAGCGGGCAATAGAACGGCCCCATCGCTGCCTGACCGGTGCCGCACGCCGACGGCGTCTGGCCCGTGAACATCACCATGGTCGGCGGCGGGTAGTTGCCGCCGAAGAGCTTGCCCCACGTCTCCTCGGTCTGCGCCAGCGTCACGCCCGCAAGTTCGCTCAGCTGCGCTTCGGCCGCTGACTCCTGGTAGGGCTGCGACGACGGCTGCATCTCCACCGGCGCCTCTTTGGTCGCGACCCCGAGGAAGGGCAGCGGGTTGATGCCGAGGAAGCTCAGCACGACCAGGAACAGGATCCCGCCCAGGCTGAGGCCCACGCCCTTGCGCACGGGCGACATGCCCCGGCGGTCTTCGATGTTCGAGCTGCGACGTTGCCCGCGAATATCCATGCTGTCGGTCTCCTGCGGTGGAGTCGAACTATGTCATCTCCGTCCGGTGGCGGGGAAGTGTCCGCGAAAAGTGTCCGCCGCGTGCCAACGGACATCCGGACACCGCGCACCAGATCCTGCGCGCAGCCATAAATAACTTCTAAATCATGGTCTTGCGCGATCTGCGTTGGCTGGCACGATCCCTGCAAACTAAACAGAACTCTCCCGCATCCAAGCCAGTGACATGTCAATCGCCAGCCTCAAGCGAACTCCAGACAAGATTGCCGCGCCGGGCATGCGCAGCACCGACGGTCAGGATCGCGTCGTCGAGCAGGCCACCGGATGGCAGCACGATCGACGCGTCCGCATCGCCGCGGCTGTCGCGCTGCTCGTGCTCGGTGCGGCGGTCCTGGTGTGGTTCCTGAAGGGCTGGGCGTCGACGGACGCGACCGTTGCCCTCGATCGCGTGCGCGTCGCGACGGTGACACGCGGTGAATTTCTCAGCGACGTCGCGGCGCAGGCCACCGTCGTGGCGGCCGTGAGTCCCACGCTGTATGCACCTGCGGCCGGCACGGTGACCCTGAACCGCAATGCAGGCGACGCGGTCAAGAAAGGCGACCTGCTCGCGACCGTGGAAAGTCCCGGCTTGAGGAACGAATTCGAGCGCGAGCGCGCGACGCTCGAGAGCCTCGTCGTCGACCTGCGCCGCCAGGAGATCGACGTGCGCCGCAAGATCCTGCAGAGCCAGCAGACCGCGGACATGGCCGGCGTCGCGATCCGTGCCGCCGAGCGGGAATTTGCCCGGGCGCAGACGTCGTGGGACCAGC
Organism: Pseudomonadota bacterium; assembly: GCA_016705325.1. Classification (GTDB taxonomy): domain Bacteria; phylum Pseudomonadota; class Gammaproteobacteria; order Steroidobacterales; family Steroidobacteraceae; genus RPQJ01. The sequence goes on from JADIYJ010000013.1 coordinate 193,579, forward strand.
GGATCATCAGCCAGCGGGATTACCAGCGCGCCCAGGACGACCTCGACGAGGCGAAGCTCACGCACCACCACGCGGTCGAAACCGCGGGCCTGGAGAAGGAAGGCCTCGAGTTCGAGTTGCAGACACGACGCCTGCAGCGGGACCGGCAGCAGCTGCTGGTCGAGGATCTCGAGCGCCGGGTCGGCGAGCTCGCGGTGAAGTCCCCGGTCGACGGCATGGTCGGCAACCTCGCGGTGACGCAGAAGGCCGCCGTGCAGCAGGATGCCGCGCTGCTCACCGTCGTCGACCTGTCTGCGCTCGAAATCGAGTTCCGCGTCGCCGAGACCTACGCCGGGACCATCGGTGTCGGCATGCAGGCCGACGTGTCGTATGGCGGCAAGACGTACGCGGGCGAAGTGAGCGCGATCTCGCCGGAAGTGCGCCAGGGCGAAGTCACCGGTCGCGTGCGACTGCGCGAAATCCCGGCGGGCCTGCGCCAGAACCAGCGCGTTTCGGTGCGCATCCTGATGGACAAACGCGACAACGTGCTCAAGGTGGAGCGCGGCGGCTTCTACGAAGCCGGCGGTGGCGCCACGGCCTACGTCGTGCAGGACGGCGTCGCCGAGCAGCGTCCGATCAAGACCGGCGCCGTCAGCGTGCGCGAGATCGAAATCGTCGACGGCCTCGCCGCGGGCGACCAGATCGTGATTTCGGACACCGAAGATTTCAAGAATGCGCCGCGCGTGATGCTCGCGGACTGACGAACGAACGCAAGAGGACGAACCATGTTCGAAATGACCCAGGTGACGAAGGCCTACCGGACGGACCTGCTCGAGACGCATGCGCTGCGCGAGTTCAGCCTGAAGGTCGACAAGGGCGAATTCGTCGCGGTGACCGGGCCCTCCGGCTCCGGCAAGACCACGTTTCTCAACGTGGCGGGCCTGCTCGAGACGTTCGATTCCGGCAGCTACCGCCTCGACGACGTGGACGTGAGCAAGCTCGACGACGACGCGCGCTCCCGGGTGCGCAATCACAAGATCGGGTTCATCTTCCAGAGCTTCAACCTGATCCCCGACCTGAACGTGTTCGACAACGTCGACGTGCCGCTGCGCTACCGCCGCATGCAGGCCGCCGAACGCCGCGAGCGGATCAACTCCGCGCTCGACCTGGTGGGGCTCTCCTCACGCATGAAACACCTGCCCTCACAGCTTTCGGGCGGCCAGCAGCAGCGTGTCGCCATTGCCCGCGCGCGCTCGCGGGTGATCCGGCATTGCTGCTCGCGGACGAACCCACCGGCAACCTCGATTCGCTGATGGCGCGCCAGGTCATGGACCTGCTCGAACAGATCAACGGCATGGGCGCCACCATCGTGATGGTCACGCACGACCCGGAGCTCGCGCGCCGCGCGCACCGCAACGTGCAGGTCATCGACGGCCAGATCACGGACTACAAGCCGTACGAGGCGCATTCGGCGTCGGTGACGGTGCTGCACCCGCAGGCAGCAGACGCGACCTACGGCTGACCGGGCAGGGAGGTTCCACCATGTTTGCTTACGACCTGCGCCTCGCGCTCGACAGCATGAAGCGCCATCCGGGGCTCTCGGCGCTGATGGTGCTGGCGATCGCGCTGGGCATCGCCGTCTGCACCGTGACGTTCACGATCTACCACGCGATGGCGACCAACCCGATCCCGCAGAAGAGCGACCAGCTTTACGCGGTGACGCTCGACACGTGGAGTGCCGAACGCCCCTACGACGACGAGAAGCCGGAGCAACCGCCGCAGCTCCTCACCTACCGTGACGCGATGTTCCTGCACGGCGCCAAGGCCGCGTCGCGCAGCGTGGTGATGTACAAGTCGGGCGCACTGCTGATCCCGGCACGCGAAGGCGTGAAGCCGTTCAATTCCCAGCTGCGCGTGACGTCGCACGAATTCTTCGGAATGTTCGACGTCCCGTTCGCCTACGGCCAGGGCTGGGACGCCGCGGCCGATGCGGGCCCGCAACCCGTCGTCGTGCTGAGTCACGAGACCAACGAGAAGGTCTTCGGCGGCGCGAACAGCGTCGGCCAGATGCTCAAGCTCGGCAAGGTCGAGTACCGCGTCGTGGGCGTCCTGCAGCCATGGAATCCGAGTCCCAAGTTCTTCGACCTCAACAACGGCGCATTCGAGGAGGCCGAGGATGCCTACGTGCCGTACGGCTGGGGCAAGGCGCTGGAGCTGCCGGTGTACGGCAACACCAATTGCTGGAAACCGGAAACCGGCGAAAGCTACCAGGACTTCCTCAACTCGGAATGCGTCTGGCTGCAGTTCTGGGCCGAGCTGCCGACCCTGGCCGACCGCGACAAGTACCAGGCCTTCGTCGACAACTACGCGCGCAGCCAGAAGGCGGCGGGACGCATGCCGCGGCCGCTCAACAACCGCCTCTACGACGTCGAGCAGTGGCTGGACCGCAACGAAGTCGTGCAGAAGGACAACCGCGTGCTGATCGGCATCGCGCTGATGTTCCTTGGCGTGTGCCTGGTCAACGTCGTGGGCCTGCTGCTCGCGAAGTTCCTGAACGCGGCGCCGCTCACCGGGCTGCGTCGCGCGCTCGGGGCGAGCCGGCGCGACATCGTCCGCCAGCACATGACGGAGGTCCTGCTCATCGGCCTCGCCGGCGGCGTGCTCGGCTTGTTGCTCGCGGTGGGCGGACTGGCCGGAATCCGCGCGATCTACAGCTCGGATTTCAACGGCAGCTCGTATGAGCGACTGACCCAGATCGATCCGGTCATCGTTCTCGTCACGCTCGCGCTGGCGCTGCTCGCCGGAGCGATCGCAGGACTGTACCCCTCGTGGCGAATCGGCCGCACCGCGCCGGCCGTCTACCTCAAGACGCAGTAAGTTCGAAGGACACCCCGAACATGGACATCAAGCCGATCCTCAGTTCGCTGCGCCGCAGCCCGACGGGCGCCATCCTGGTGGCGCTGCAGATCGCCCTGGCGCTCGCGATCGTCGTCAATTCGCTGTTCATCATCGTGCAGCGGTTCGAGAAGGTGAATCGCGACCCGGGCGTCGACGTGCCCAACATCTTCTTCGTCGGGTGGGTACCCTCGAGCGACAGCTACCAGGGCGAAGTGACGATGCGCGAGGACCTGGCCACGCTGCGCAGCCTGCCGGGCGTCAAGGCCGCCACGGTCATCAACGCCGTACCGCTGTCGGGCGGCGGTTCCAGCACGTCGGTATTCACCGAGCCCAATGAAAAGGGCCGGCGCGCGGACATGAACTATTTCGAGGTGGACGAGCAGGGCCTCGACACGTTCGGGGTCACGCTGACCGAAGGGCGCAACTTCGATGCCACGATCGTCACCAAGCCGCCCCGCAACAGTTCGTTCTCACCCTCGGGAATCCTGGTCACGCAGGATGTGGCGAAGGAGCTGTTCCCGAAGGAGTCCGCCCTGGGCAAGACGATCTATACCGGCACCAGCCAGCCGGTCACGATCCTCGGCATCATCGATCACATGCACGGCTCGTGGCCGGGCTGGGACAACGTCGGCGACGTCGCCTTGTTCCCGGTGATCCCCGACGAGACGTACGCGCGTTACATGGTGCGCGCGCAGCCGGGTCAGCGCGATGCGATGATGAAGCAGGCCGAGGAAGCCCTGAACAAGGTGGACAACGGACGCGTGATCCTCAAGGTGCGTTCACTGGAGTACATCGCGGCCAACACCTACGCGGACGACCGCGCCATGGCCGTGTACCTGAGCGTGGTCATCGCCCTGCTGCTGGGCATTGCGGCGCTCGGCATTTTCGGGCTGGCGGCGTTCAACGTCAGCACGCGCACCAAGCAGATCGGCACCCGCCGGGCCGTCGGCGCCCGTCGCACCGACATCCTGAAGTACTTCCTGGCGGAGAACTGGCTGATCACGTCGCTGGGCGTGGTCCTCGGCTGCGTGCTGGCGCTGCTGCTGGGGTACTGGCTCAGCACGACGTTCGAACTCCCGCGACTGAAGCTCTATTATCTGGTGCTCGGGGTGGTCGGGCTCTGGATCGTCAGCCTCGCGGCAGCGTTCCGGCCCGCGCGTCGCGCATCGCTGGTCTCACCGGCCATCGCCACCCGCACGGTCTGAACTTCACGCGGAACAGGTTGCAGCCAGCCGAATGCAGGGTCGCACGCTACTGGTCATAGACGACAACGATGCCGTGCGCACGGCGCTCGACGTCCTGCTGACGCTCGAAGGTGCGCAGGTCGAATGCGTCGCCACGCCGCGCGCCGGTCTCGAACGCGTGGCGCGGGGCGGCATCGACCTGGTCATCCAGGACATGAACTTCCAGCGCGAGGCGACCTCGGGCGACGAAGGCATCGCGCTGTTCCGCTCGCTGCGGGCGGCGCAACCCGACCTGCCGGTGGTCCTGCTCACCGCCTGGACGCAGCTCGAAACCGCGGTCGAACTCGTGAAGGCGGGCGCCGCGGATTACCTCGCCAAGCCGTGGGACAACGCGCGGCTGGTGACGACGGTGCGCAACCTGCTGCAGCTGCACACGGCGCTGGCGGCGGAGCGTGAACGCCTGGCGCGCGTCGACCGATCGCACGCCGAGCTCGCGGCGCGATTCGACCTGCGCGGCATCGTGTATCGCAGCGCCGCCATGCATGCCGTCGTGCAGATGGCCACGCAGGTCGCGAAGGCAGACGTGCCGGTGCTCGTCACGGGTCCCAACGGCGCGGGCAAGGAAATCCTGGCCGAGATCATCCAGGCCAACTCCACGGCGAAGTCCGGGCCGTTCGTGCGGGTGAACGTCGGCGCGCTGCCCGCGGACCTGCTCGAGAGTGAATTGTTCGGCGCGGAGGCGGGCGCGTACACGGGCGCATCGAAGGCACGCGAAGGCCGCTTCGAGGCCGCGAACGGCGGGACGCTGTTCCTCGACGAGATCGGCAATCTGCCCCTGACGGGGCAGGCCAAGCTGTTGCGGGTGCTGCAGACCGGCGAGTTCGAGCGGCTCGGCTCCAGCCAGACGCGCAAGGTGAACGTACGGATCATTTCAGCGACCAACGTGCCGCTCGGGGAAGCCATCCGGCAGGGCCGCTTCCGTGAAGACCTCTACTACCGGCTCAACGTCATCGAACTGCAGGTGCCGCCGCTCGCCGACCGTCGCGACGACATCCTGCCGCTGGCAAGGCACTTTCTCGAGCCGGGGTATGGACTGCTGCCGGATGCCGAGCGCTTGCTGGTGCGTTACGACTGGCCCGGCAACGTGCGCGAACTGCGCAACAGCATCCGCCGTGCCTGCCTGCTTGCAGGCACGACGCGCATCGCGGCGGCAGACCTGATGCTGCCGGGATCGGGCACCACGGGATCGTGGGAAACGCTCCCGGTCCGCGAGCCCGACCGCGATGAAATCGAAAGTGCGCTCACGCGCCACGAGGGCGTGATCGCCAAGGCCGCGCGCGACCTGGGGCTCTCGCGCCAGTCGCTGTACCGGCGCATGGAGAAGCTCGGCATCGCGCCCGGCAGCCAGGACGGACGCTGAATCATGCGGCAGCGGCGGGTCACGCTCTTCCTCGTCGCGCTGGGGCTGTTGACGCTCGTCGCACTGGCCATGGCGGACATCGCGTGGTCGTACCGTGTCGCGGCACTGGTGTTCGCGACGATCGCCTACGCGACACTGGCCTGGTGGGTACGGCGCTCGCTGCACGCGCAGGAGTCGCTGCTGGACTCCCTCGCCGACGGCATCTCGAGCCTGCACGACGCGGACTACAGCGTGAGCATCGCGGAACCGCGGGATGCCAAATGGCGCAGGCTGGTGACTGCTTACAACGCGCTCGGCGGCACGCTGCGCAGCCAGCGCCAGGATCTCTACCAGCGCGAACTGCTGCTCGACACCGTGATCCAGGCGTCGCCGCTGGCGCTGCTCCTGACGAACGCCACCGGCACGATCCTGTACGCGAATCTCGCGGCCCGGCAGTTGCTGTCTGCCGGCCGCAAGCTCGAAGGGCTTGCGCTCGCACCGCTGCTCGAGCCGATGCCAGCCTCGCTGCGCGAGGCGTTCGAGGACAATCGCGACCGGCTGTTCACGGCGACGGTCCGGAACGATGCCGAGGTCTTCCACGTTTCGCACCGTCAGTTCCTGTTGAACGGACAGCCGCACCGCCTGCGCCTGCTGAAGCAGCTCACGCGCGAGGTCAACGCACAGGAAGTGGCGATCTGGAAGCGCGTGATCCGCGTCATTGCGCACGAGATCAACAATTCCGTCGCGCCGATCGCGTCGCTGGCGCAGTCGGGCCAGCGCCTCGCCCTGCAGCCGGACACGGCGCAACTCCAGCGCGTGTTCGGCGCGATCGAGGAGCGCATGTCGCACCTGGCGCAGTTCGTCGACGGCTACTCGCGCTTCGCCAAGCTGCCGAAGCCGCGGCCCGCGCACGTCGACTGGCGCCGCTTCCTCGATTCGCTGCAGGCCGTCGCGCCGTTTGCGCTCGATGGCATCGTGCCCGGCGAGATGGGGTGGTTCGACGAATCGCAACTCGAGCAGGTCATGATCAACCTGCTCAAGAACGCCGCGGAAGCGGGCTCGCCGGCGTCGTCGACCATCGTGTCGGTCCGCCCCGTGCGTGGCGGCTGGACGGTCGAGGTGCGCGACCGTGGCTCGGGCATGAGTCCGGACGTGCTGACCAACGCGTTGCTGCCGTTTTATTCGACCAAGCCCGCCGGCAGCGGGCTCGGCCTGACGCTGTGCCGCGAGATCGTGGAGGCGCACGGTGGCACGCTCGAGGCGGGCAACCGGACCGACGGCGAGGAGGGAGCCGTGGTCCGGTTCTGGCTGCCGCCGTCGCCCGACACGCCGGATTACGGACTGCGGTCGTCGATCGTCGAGCCCGCATCGACCCAGACGCCGTAGCTGCACCGCAGGACCTGCGAGCCACTCGCGACGAAATCGCCGTTGCGGAATTCCGCGCCGTTGAACCAGCACACCGCTGCGCCGGGCACCTGCTGCCGCACCACATCGGTATCGATGTCTTCTTCGACGGCAATCGGGGAGTTGCGCAGTTCAGGGTCGGGCGACCCGACCTGGGTGATCGAACGATGCTCATGCAACATGGTTGTTCTCCTCAGAGATCTGCACCCTCAGGCAGCGACGGCTTTTCCTTGTCCGGGATCTCGGTCATCGTCGCCTCCGTCAGCAGCAGCACGCCGGCCACGGAGACTGCGTTTTCCAGCGCCACGCGCACGACCTTGGTCGGGTCGACGATGCCGGCCTCGTACAGGTACACGTACTCCTTGCGCGCTGCGTCGAAGCCCGCGGCGCCGGTACCCGCCATCATTCGAGCGACGACCACGCCGCCGTCCACCGACGAGTTCTCGGCAATCTGGCGTGCAGGCGCTTCGAGCACCCGCCTCAGGCACGCCACGCCGGTGCGCTCGTCGCCTGCGGACTCGGATTCGAGCTTTGCCACGGCATCGATGCAGCGGATCAGGGCGAGGCCGCCGCCCGGGACGATTCCTTCGGCCACCGCCGCCTTGGTTGCACTGATCGCATCGTCGAGCGCGTCCTTCTTCGATTTCATCTCCGATTCCGAGGGCGCGCCGACGCGAATCACGGCCACGCCGCCGGCCAGCTTGGCCAGGCGTTCCTCGAGCTTCTCGCGGTCGTAGTCGCTGGACGCCTTCTCGATCTCGTGGCGGATCTGCGTCATCCGGCCGTCGATGGCGGACCTTGCGCCTGCGCCACCGATGATCGTCGTCGTGTCCTTGTCGACGACCACGCGCTTGGCCCGGCCGAGCGATGCCAGCTGCACGTCCTCGAGGCGCCTGCCCAGGTCCTCGGAAATCAGTTCGCCGCCGGTCAGCACCGACATGTCGGTCAGGATCGCCTTGCGCCGGTCGCCGAAGCCGGGCGCCTTGACCGCCACGCTCTTCAGCACGCCGCGGATCTGGTTGACGACCAGGGTGGCGAGCGCCTCGCCTTCGAAGTCGTCGGCCACGAACAGGATCGGTCGCCCCGACTTCGCCACCTGTTCGAGCACCGGGATCAGGTCCTTCAGCAGGTTGATCTTGCGGTCGGTCAGCAGCACGTAGGGCTCATCGAGCACGGCCTCCATCTGTTCCGGATCGGAGACGAAGTAAGGCGAGGTGTAGCCACGGTCGAACTGCATGCCCTCGACCACATCCAGCACGGTCTCGGTGGTCTTCGATTCCTCGACCGTGATGACGCCTTCGTCACCCACCTTTTCCATGGCGTCGGCGACCAGCTCGCCGATGGCCGCGTCGTTGTGCGCAGAGATGGTCGCCACCTGGGCCTTTTCCTTGCGGGTGCTGACCTTGCGCGACATCGCGGCGAGCGCGGCCACCGCAACTTCCACCGCACGATCCAGGCCGCGCTTGATGTCGATGGCGCTGGCGCCGGCGGTCACGTTGCGGACCCCGTCGGCGAAGATCGCATGCGCCAGCACGGTGGCCGTGCTGGTGCCGTCGCCTACGGCGTCGCCGGTCTTCTCGGCAGCCTGCCGCAGCATCTGCGCGCCGAGGTTCTCCTCGGGATCGCGCAGTTCGAACTCCTTGGCGATGGTGACGCCGTCGTTGCAGACGAGCGGCAGGCCCCACTTCTTCTGGATCAGGACCGATTTCGACTTCGGCCCGAGCGTGATGCGCACGGCTTCGGCCAGTTGCTGGGTACCCCGCAGGATCTTCTCCCGCGCGGCGGAGCGGAACAGGACCTGTTTGTGCGTCATCGCACGCCTCCCTGTGCCCTCGTGGGAGTCCAATTTTCCCGCTCCGGTCGGGCAGCCGAAAATACGCAGAGTTGGCAGCCCGGACGGCTAGAATCACTCCATGGATTCCTCCCTGACCTTCGATTTCCTGCGTTCGCAGATCGTCGGCATCGATGCGGCGTTCGAGACGCCGTTCGGCCGCCGGCTGATGGTCTATTGCGATTACACGGCATCGGGCCGCTGCCTGCTCTTCGTCGAGCGCTACCTGCAGCACCTGCAGCGCATTTACGCCAACACGCACACCGAGGACGACCTGACGGGTCGCAGCATGAGCCGCCTGCTGCACGAAGCGGAGCGCACGATCAAGCGCGCCGTCAATGCCGGCCCGCACGGGCGCATCGTGGCCTGCGGCACGGGGGCGACCGGCGCGATCGACAAGCTGCAGCAGATCCTCGGCGTCGCCTTGCCGCCGGCCACGCGCAAGGTGGTGGGCGAGCAGCTGCGAGCCTTCATGGGCGACGCGAAGTTCGAAGAGTTCCGTCGTTTCCAGCAGTCGCGACAGCCCGGTGGTGTTCGTCGGGCCATACGAGCATCACAGCAACGAAGTCACCTGGCGGCAGGGCCTCGCCACGGTCGTCGAGGTGAACCTCGCGTCCGATGGCGGCGTGGACCTCGAGCACCTGCAGCACCTGCTGCGTCTGCCCGAGTACCAGGACCGCCTGCGCATAGGTTCGTTTTCGGCGGCGTCCAACGTCACCGGCATGCGCTCCCCGACGCGCGAGATTGCGAAGCTGCTGCATGCTCACGATGCGTACGCGTGCTTCGACTATGCCGCGAGCGCGCCTTACGTCGAAATCGACATGAATCCTGCGCCGGACGCGGCGGGTGGCGACGCTTCGTACGACGCCGTCTTCCTCTCGCCGCACAAGTTCCTCGGCGGTCCGGGTTCGAGCGGCGTGCTCGTCTTCAACGAACGGCTGTATTCACGCGACCTGCCGCCGAGCGTCGCGGGCGGCGGCACCGTCGATTACGTCAGCCCGCTGGACCAGGACTTCATCGCGGACATCGAAGAGCGCGAAAAAGCCGGCACGCCGGGCGTGCTGCAGACGATGAAGGCGGCGCTGGCGATGGAGCTCAAGCAGGCGGTCGGCGTCGAGCGGATCGAGGCGCGCGAGCACGAACTGCTGCGCCGCGCGATGCAGCAGTGGTCGGCCAACGAGCGCATCGAGATCCTGGGCAACCTCGATCCGCAGCGCCGCATCGGCATCGTGTCGTTCAACCTGCGCGATGCGCGCGGTCGCTATCTGCATCCCAAGTTCGTGACGGTGCTGCTGAACGACCTGTTCGGCATCCAGTCGCGTGCCGGTTGTTCTTGCGCGGGTCCGTATGGTCACCGCCTGCTGGGCATCGACGAGGCGACGTCGGAGCAGTACCGCGACTGGGTGCGCAAGGGTTTCCAGGGCATCAAGCCCGGCTGGTGCCGCGTCGGGTTTCATTACGCGATGGACGACGCGGACGCCCAGTTCATCACGGACGCCGTCGATTTCGTCGCGCGAGCCGGGCACTGCTTCCTGCCGCTGTACGAGTTCGATCCGCCGACGGGCATGTGGACGCATCGCCAGTTCCAGGAACAGCACGAACGCTTTTCGATCGAAGCCGCGCTCGAGTCCAGAGGTTGTGAGCAGACTGCGTTGCCCACCTCGGAACGCGTGCGTCTCTATGCGGAATGCCTGCAGGAGGCGAAGGACATGGCGGCTCGACTGGGTGAGCCTGGAGCCGGCTCCTGCAGCAAGGCTTTTGAGTTCGGCGAGCTGCAGTTTTTCAATCTGTAACCGGCGCTTGCAGGCAAGTATCGACCAACCGAGTGCAGATTTCTGCGTTATGCGTCCATGAAGATCACGCTGGACCTCGATGACGAATTGCTGGAGCGCGCCAAGGCGCTCGCGGCCCGTGAAGGCCGCAGCCTCACTGCGCTCATCGAAGACGGACTGCGGTTGAGATTGCGACGCCAGGGGACCAAAAAAGTGGTCGGGCCGGATATTGCCGTGTACGAAGGTCGTAGCGGACTGGTGCCCGGCGTAGATCCGCTCTCAAATCGATCCCTGGAAGGCGCAGCCGACGATGACGCCTGACGTCAACGTGCTGTTGCTCACAGTGGTCGCGGGTTTCCTGCGGCCGCTGGGCAGGACCGAACTGACTCTGCTCAGCCCCGCTGATTTGGACCCAGGACCGCAATGCGTCAAGGCCGGCACGGGTCGAACCCTTCGTCTACGTGGCGCATCGTCATGCCAGGGACAGCGCGGATTCTCTGCGTGAGCAACGCCGGTCGAGCGAGATCACCTGCGAGCGTTGACGACCAGGCCATCTTGCCGCCCACGTTCGACTTCACCGCAGAGGTGGGTGCTCTGGTTGAGGTCGGACTGATCACCACACGCCGGCGGCCGGGCCGGCGGTCGGTGCCGGCACGATCCACAACCTCACCACGCTTCATCACGAGATTCTTCGTTGGGCGCGCTGGATTGCCGGTTCGATTTCTGACGGTTGCATGCCATATAGCGCGTTCAGTCGGGCGGTCACCTCGTCGGCGCCGCGCGCGCTCAGGTAGGTGGCCAGCGCGTCGCTGTACAGCTGGCTGCGGGAAATGCCGAGCTGGCGCGCCAGGTGTTCACCGGCTTCGAACACCTCGTCCGGCACCGAAATGGCATTCTTCATGCCAGAACGTTATCACTCCGGTATGACGCGAGCAATATCCGTTGATGGCCATGGTTCAGCGTTCCGCCGCCAGCGCGTTCCCGGTGTGCGCAACGTCGTGCCGCGCGAACTGCTCGGCGAGGAAACTCTCGCCGCGCTCCAGGATGAAGTAACGGAACGCCTCGGCGGCCGGGGAGAGCGTCTTCGACAGGTTGTTGACGACGTGCCAGCGCCGCATCACCGGCAGGCCCTCGACCTCGGGTACTGCGATCAAGCCATGATCGAGTTCGAGCCCCAGCGTGTGCAGCGACAGCAGCGAGATTCCCATGCCGGCCATCACCGCCTGCTTGATCGCCTCGTTGCTGGACATCTGCATCGCGACGCGCGCCTTCATGTGGTGCGCCGTCATGTATTCATCGAGCGCTGCGAGCGTGCCCGAGCCCGGTTCACGCACGATGAAGCCTTCTTCCTGCAGCGCTCGCGCCGGCACGCGTTCCATCTGCGTGAACGGATGATCGACTGCCGTCACCAGCACGTGCGGGTGCATCGCGAACGGCTCGGCGCGAGTGGGCCACGACTGCGGTGGCCGCCCCATGATCGCGAGCTCGACCGTGCCCTGCTGCATCAGCGTCACGACCTCGTCGCGCTTGTTGCAGACCTGCAGCCGGATCTCGACGCCGGGAGGATCGTCCCGGAAGTTGGCGAGCATCCGCGGCACGAAATACTTGGCCGTGCTGACCATGCCCACGTCGAGCACGCCGGTCTTGAGGCCACGGGAACCGGGGCGACCACGTCCTCGGCGTCGCGCATGGCGACCAGGACGCGGCGGGTGTAAGCGAGCAGGTACTCGCCCACGGTGGTCAGCGACACCTTGCGGCTGGTCCGGTCGAACAGCGGCAGACCGACTTCCGCCTCCAACTCCTTGATCTGCATGGAAACTGCAGGAGGAGAGAGGTTCAGTTCCTCGGCCGCGCGGGCGAAGCTCAGGTGCTTCGCGACCGAGGCGAAGACCCGTAATTGCCGCAAAGACACGTTTT
>JADIYJ010000014.1 GCA_016705325.1 Pseudomonadota bacterium
ATCGACCCGGTTCGTCGGCTTCCACGCCGTCGACTTGTGGCAACTGTCGCAGGCGTTGTCGCTCGCGATGTGGCCCGAGTTCTTGCCCAGCGCCAGCGTGCCGTTGTGGCACGAGAAGCAGCTGCCGATCACCTGCGTGTGATCCACCTTCGCCGCCGGCTTCCAGCCCGTGGGCGTATGGCAGGACTCGCAGGTGTTGCTGGTCGACAGGTGGCCGGTGTTCTTGCCCGTCGCGTTGACGCCGTTGTGGCAGCTGAAGCAGTTGCCGGTGACGCCATCGTGGCTGAACCCGGTGGCCGGCTTCCAGGCTACCGTGCTGTGGCACATGCTGCACTCGGACGTCGTGGCGACGTGCGTCGCTGGTTTACCGGTGGCCTTGACGTTGTTTGGCAGCTCGGGCACGAACCCTACACCTGCACGTGATCGACACGAAGTCGCGGGCTTCAGGTTGTCACGGGTAACCAGGCTTCGCAGGTCGATGACGTGAACAGGTTCGCGGCATTCTTCCCCGCCACCTTGACGCCGTCGTGGCGGCTGGCACAGCCGCTGGTGATACCGGTGTGCGAGAACGTGGCCCGGCTTCCACGCGACCGTGGCGTGGCGCGTGCCGCAGTCTCCGCTGCTACTGGAATGCTGGTTCGCCGCGCCGGTCGCCTTGGTGCCGTCGTGGCAACCGGCACAGGTTCCCGTGACCTGGGCGTGGTCGACGCGGGTCGCCGGTTTCCAGGCAGCCACGGCGTGGCAGGACTCACACGTGCTGCTGCTGGCGATGTGCGCCGTCGACTTACCCGTCGCCTTGGCGCCGTCGTGGCAGCTTGCACAGTTGTTCGCGATGCCGGTGTGGTCGAAGCGCGCCGGCTTCCAGGCCAGCGGTGAATGGCAGTTGTCGCAGGAGTTGTCACTCGGAATGTGAGCGGGCGGCTTGCCGCTGGCCTTGGTGCCGTCGTGGCAGGTGAAGCACGCGCCGGTGACCTGCGCGTGATCCACGCGGGTGACCGGCTTCCAGGTGGTCGTAGCGTGGCAGGCGGCGCAGGCCGTGCTGGAGGCGATGTGACCCGCGTTCTTGCCGGTGGCCGTCGTGCCGTTGTGGCACGAGGCGCAGCTACCGCTCACCTGTGGTCGACCTGCGTGACCGGGCGCCACGAACGTCGCGTGACAGGCGCCACAGGAGGTACTCGGATGATGTGCGTCGTGCTCTTGCCGGTGGCCCGCGTACCGTCGTGGCAGGCTGAGCGGGTTTTCCGTCAGCCCCGGTGTGCGAAGTTGGCGGTTTGCCACTGCACGGTCGAGTGGCAACTCTCGCAGGCATTGTCGGAGACGATGTGAGTGGCGCCCTTGCCCGTCGCCACGCTGCCGTCGTGACAGGACACGCAGTTGCCGAGTACCTGTGCGTGGTCGACACGTGCAGCGGGTTGCCAGGCCGCGATGACGTGGCACGACTCGCACGTCGTCGAGGTCCTGATGTGGGTCGGATTCTTGCCGGTAGCGCGCGTGCCGTCATGGCACGAAGCGCAGTTGGTGGCGATCCCCGTGTGGTCGAACTTGGCTGGAGTCCAGGCGCTGGCCGAGTGGCAACTGTCGCATTCCGCCGAAGTCGGGATGTGATTGGCCGGCCGTCCCTTGGCCGCGATTCCGTCGTGGCATGCCGAGACTGGCTGCCCAGTACGTTGGCGTGTCCACCCGTGTGGTTGGCTGCCAGGCCTTCGTCGAGTGACACGCCGCGCAAGTGGTCGTGGCCTTGATATGACGCGGCCCGGTGCCGGTAGCACGCGCACCGTCGTGGCAACTGAAGCAGCCATCGACGATGCCGTCGTGGCTGAAGCTGGCCGGCTTCCATGCGACAGTCACGTGGCAGGTGTCGCAGGCGGCCGTCGTCGCTACGTGCAATGCGTGCTTGCCCGTTGCCGACTGGCCGTCGTGACACGACGCACAGGTGCCGCTGACCTGCGTGTGGTCCATGCGGGTGATCGGCGCCCAGTCCCCGGTCGAATGGCATGACTCGCAGGTGTTGGTCGTCTGGAAGTGCGTCACGGACTTGCCCGTGGCCGTGAGGCCGTCGTGGCAGGAGATACAGTTGCCGGCGATGCCTGAGTGATTGAACTTCGCCGGGCTCCAGGCGGTACTGCTGTGGCAGTTCGAACAGTCCCGGCTGGTCACGACGTGACCCGTCGGCTTGCCCGGCGCCTGCACGCCGTTGTGGCAGCTCGCGCAATCGCCGCGGGCTTCCAGGTGATCGAATCGACTTGCGGGCATCCAGGCCGACGTGGTGTGGCACGCACCGCACACGTCCGTAGAGGCCACGTGAGTCGACGGTTTGGGGGTTGCGCCGATGCGCGATCCCTGCGCATGACACGCGGCGCACACCCGCGGCGTGCCGGCGAACACCGCGTCCGCGTGACAGCTCTCGCAGGCCTGCAGGCGATGCGCGCCGGTGAGTTCGTACCCGGTCGTCAGGTGGTCGAAGTTGCGCCCGGTCACCTGGGCTGACGCGGTGCCCCCGGCCAGGAGCAGCAGCAGGGGCAGAATTGCACGGCGGATCCATTGCAGGGTCATGGTTGCCTCTCCCTTACTGCAGCCGCGCGGCCTTGAATGTCGTGGTCACGTGGCAGCGCTGGCACTGGCGACCGAACTGGCCAAGATGCACGTCGTCCTTCGAATGGCACGCGGCGCAGTCCTGCGACAGCTTCACCGCGTCCGGAGCCTGCTTGTGACAGCCTGCGCAAGCCACCTTGGAATGCGCGCCGGTCAGGGCGAATTCCGTGGACTTGCCGTGATCGAACTGCCACAGGTTCCAGCCGTTCACCGAATGGCAGGCCTCGCAGTCCTTGCCGAGCGATCCCTTGTGGCGGTCGTCCGCCTGGTGGCAGTCGACGCACGCCTGCCGCGCTTCCTAGACGAAGTGGAGCGATGGCACGCGAAACAGGGAACGGCGACGTGGAGTCCCACGAGCGGGAACGTCGAGAAGTCGTGGTCGAACTGCAGATGACCGCGCCACGTTTCCACGCCGTGGCACTGCGCGCAGTCGGTGCCGAGTTTGCCGCCGTGCACGTCGTCTCCCCGGTGGCATCCGACGCACTCCGTGCCGAGCTTCTGGCTGGCGACGACTGCCGTGTGGCAGTCATGGCAGTCCAGCTTCTGGTGCGCGCCGAGCAGTTCGAACTTGCCGTCGCGCGTGTGCTCGAAACTCGACGGTGTCCACGCGCTTGCCGCGTGGCACTTCTCACAGCCTGCACCGAAGCGGGTGGCGTGCGGCTCGTCGCTGCGGTGGCAACCTGCGCAGTCCCTGGGCAAGGGGTCCTTGTAATTCGATGTCTTGTGACACGACTTGCAGTCAATCGAGGAGTGGGTGCCGGTCAGTGCGAACCCTGTAGCCTTCAGGTGGTCGTACTTCGTGCCGCTCCAGCCGGTCGTCTGGTGACACTCTGCGCAGGCGGCGCCGCGTGCCCCGGCATGGACGTCGTCCGGGGCATGGCAGGCTGCGCACTGGGTCGGGGTGTCCTCGTAACGATTACCCATGTGGCAGGCTGCGCAGGTCACCTGCTCATGCTTGCCGGTCAATGCGAACCTGGTCTTCGCGTGATTGAACCGCACGCTTGTCCAGCTGCCGGCCTCGTGGCAGGCGGCGCAATCACGGCCAAGCTTGCCCTCGTGCGGCTCCACCTTCTTGTGGCAGTCGATGCATGTGGAAGACGCTTCCCGGTGCTTGCGGCCCGTCAGGTGGCAGGCCGCGCACGCAACCGTCGCATGCGCTCCCTGCAGCGGAAAGTCGGTTTGCGCATGCGGGAAAGACGCAGTCTCGAGCTTGACGACGTCGGCCTGGCGACCCTTGTGCTCGGTGTGGCACGCGCTGCACTGCGCGGTCTCCGCTCCGCGCAGTCGGCCATGGAAACCATTGTGCTGTGCAATGTCGGCCGCGACCGGCTCATGACAGGTGCGGCAGAGGGCCGCCTGCCGCGCGCGGTCCGCGCGATCGTGGCAGCGCGAGCACTCCTGCTCGTACTTCGCGTGACCTGCGATGACCGGTCCCGGCATCAGCAGCGTCTCGAGGCTGGTTGCGACGGCGTTCAGCGGCGACATCGTGAGCCCGAGGATCGCGAACAGGAGTCGACAGGCACTGCGCCAGCGGGGCATGCGGGCGACTCCGTCCGCTCAGTAGAGATGTACCGCGACCACATGGACGGTCCCGGCAATAATGAGCATGAAGAAGAGCGGCATGTGCAGGGCGTGCCACAGCGAGAAGAGCTTCTGGAAGGCCCGGAACTCGAGCACGCGCCGCGCCGCGCTGATGCGATCGTCGATGTAGCGATACGCGATCAGTTGCAGCGATTCGCGGGTTGGGTCGTGACGACGATCCGCTCCCGCCGCAATGGCCTCACGGACCGCACGTCGCAGTCGGCGACGCGCCCCGATGGCCCACATTGCGCCCAGCAGCGGGCGCAACAGCAGCGGGGTCGCCGCAAAGCGCCGCTCGATGACGGCCTGTTCCTCGTCGATTCGCCGTGCCAGCGCAGGCAGGAAGGACACGGTCGACGTCAGTTGCAGCCGGCTCGAGAATTCCTTCAGTTCGTCGAGGGTGGCCTCGCGTCCATTCAGTTCGAGATGAATGTGGCGGTAGAAGTAGCGGCCGAACAGGCCGCTGCCGGAGACGATCAGCATGCAGACCAGCGCCACGTTGCTGTTGGTCGCGCCGAGACTGAAGTTCGAATGGAACAGGATGAGCGCGGGTCCCAGGATGCCAAGCGTCATGTGCAGCCTGAACCATGCGCGCGTGGACCCGACGTAACGTGCGCGCGGCATGCGCTTGCGGACCGGGTACAGGAGCAGCAACAACATCATGCTGCCCCCCGCGATGCCAAGCGCGTAGCCGAGTCCGGACTGGGGCGAGAGGTAGGTGGACGTCGGCAGGTTGACGCCGAAAGCGACTGCCGCGAGAACGGCGACGAAATAGATGCCGGCTGGCGTGAGGAACCGGCTGCGGTTCGTCGCGCCTGTTCGCGCCTGCGCAACCGGAGCGGCAACGTGCGGGCTGGACGCACCGACGGTTGCGGGAGTCGTGATGCGCTGCGCAGCATCGGCGCCGCCGTCGTCATACCGCTCGCGGAGAACACCTTGTGCAGTCATCGTCAGCCCTGGCTGGCGGCAAGCCGGCTCGCCTCGGCGATGTTCGCTTCGATGATGCGGGCGTCGGACGAATCGGCCGGTACGACGGCCAGCAGGTTACGCCACGTGCTGACGGCGTCGCGGTAGCGATGTTCTTCGTGCTCGAGACTGGCCTTGAGCCACAGAGCTTTCGGATGACGCGGCTCGAGCATGAGCGCCTTGGCAAGCGCATCTGCGGGAGCTCCCTTGAGGCCCGACCCGGCCGATGCCAGTGCATCGGCGTAATCAGCCCAGGAGTCCGCGTTCATGCCGCCTGCAGCGACGGCGCGGCGATAGGTTTCGGTGGCTTCCTTGAATTTGCGCTGGCGCCGCAGTTCGTCCGCCTGCGCGACCAGGTCCTGCGACCCGGCGCGCGGTGCAGCGCCAGGCATGCTTGCCGTCGCATCCCCTGCGGGCGCGACGCTCATCTGCACTGTCGCCATCACTGCGTCGCCCAGACCGCGCTCGGCTACGCGTACATGTCCGGGCGGCATCGCCGTCATTGCGGCGGCGGTTTCGGGCGCGTCGTGGGTGCCAGCCGTTCCGAACTCGGCCAGCCCCTTGCTGACGAACGCTCCCAGGCCAAAACCCGCCAGCGCGATCAGCGCCGCACTTCTCTTGTGCATCGTCGTCTCCAGCCAGTCGGAGTCGACCGGAGAGAAGACCATAGCGAGGCAGGACGGTGAGTGACACCGACCCGGTCGATTTCTTCGTGTAATCGTGACGCAGTCGACACCGTGCGGGCGGACGGGATGCGAGGCTCGCTCCACACGCTATCGTCGCTACGTGCGTCGACCACTATTACCCTCGACGTTTGCAGGCTCAACATCGATGTCGTTGCTCGCCGTCTACCTGCTGCCGCTCCTGTTGATCTGGGGCTGGTACCTCATCCGACGCAAGCGACATGAGGATACGAGCCGCAACGCGCGGGAGCAGTCGGTTGCTGCGGGTCTGATCGACCCGGCTTCCCTGCATCCCGTCATCGACGCCGTCCGCTGCATCGGGTGTGGATCGTGTGTAAAGGCCTGTCCGGAGCAGCCGGAACACCACGTGCTCGGTCTGATAGGCGGCAAAGCGCACCTGGTAGGGCCGACGGACTGCATCGGGCACGGTGCCTGCCGCGCCGCGTGTCCAGCGGACGCAATCACGCTCGTCTTCGGAACCGAACGTCGCGGCGTGGAGATTCCTTTGCTCAGCGCCGAGTTCGAATCGACCGTGCCAGGGCTTTACGTTGCGGGAGAACTTGGCGGAATGGGACTCATTCGTAACGCGCTTGCGCAGGGCCGGCAGGCAGTCGACGCAATCCAGCGCAAACGTCGCACCGCCGCTCCCGGGCATCTTGACCTCGTGATTGTCGGCGCGGGTCCGGCCGGGTTTGCGGCCAGCCTTGCCGCGAAGTTGCACAAGATGCAGTTCGTGACGATAGAGCAGGAGAGTCTAGGCGGTTGCGTCTTCCAGTATCCGCGAGCCAAGCTCGTGATGACGCAGCCGGCAGAGCTTCCATTGGTAGGGAAAGTCAGCTTCCGCCATACCTCCAAGGAGGAACTGCTTGCGTTCTGGCAGGGTATCGAAAGCAAGACTGGCGTGGCCGGCAACATGCGGTACCGGGAACGCGTCGAGAGCGTCGATCGCGACGGTGCGCAGGGCTTCATCGTCCGCACGTCGCTCGCAGAGTACCGGGCCGCGAACGTACTGCTCGCAATCGGCCGGCGCGGCACGCCGCGCAAGCTCGACGTGCCAGGCGAGGACCTGCCCAAAGTCGTCTACCGCTTGATCGACGCGGAGCAATACCGTGGACAGCATGTCCTAGTCGTGGGTGGCGGTGACAGCGCACTCGAGGCGGCCGCCGGCGTGGCGGAAGCTGGTGGACACGCCACCCTTTCTTATCGAGGTGGGCTTTCGCGCGTGCCAAGCCGCGCAACCGGGAACAGGTGGCCGCAGCCGAACGTGCTGGCCAGTTGCCGGTACTCCTGAACTCGCAGGTAGAGCGCATAGAGAAGGAGCGAGTCCTGCTGCGCAGGCAGGACGGGCACCTGATTCTTCCGAACGACGCGGTGATCGTCAGTGCCGGGGGTATCCTGCCGTCGGATTTCCTGCGGCGAGTGGGGATTCACGTGGAGACGAAGTATGGGACGGCATGACTCTGCCGTTGCTTGTGTCACCGCAGTAGCCACTGCGCTCTTCTGCGTGATCGGCGCAACCGGGCCGGTGCCTGCGATTGCGGCCGTTCCATCGATGTTCGCCGCGCCTGACCTGCTCGAGCCGGCCAAGAGCGCGCTGCGTCTCAAGCAATTCGCGGATGCGGCTGGACGTCTTGCCGCCGACCCGCTCGCTGCTGATCCGCGCGCGCAATACCTGCTGGGCGCCCTGTACCTGGCCGGGCTCGGGGTCGACGAGGATACCCAGCGTGCGCGGACGCTCTTCACGGCCGCGGCAGCCAAGGGTGAGCCGCGCGCGGCGTATGCACTGGCAGCTCTTGCAGCGCACGACTCGCCCGTCGACGAAGCGGCGGCGCGGGCCTGGCTCGCCAAGGCCGCTGCGACCGGGCACGCCGAGGCGGCGCGCCTGCTGCAGGCAGGCCAGTTGCCACTGCAGGTGGATCCTCGTGTCCTTGCAACCGAGCCCGCAGTGACCTTGTCGATGACAATCGCGGCTGCGCGCCGCGGTGATGTCGACACGCTGGCCGCGCTCTGGCCGCTCCTGCCAAAGGACGCCAACGACGCATTCCATCGTTCGGTACTGCATCACGCGGCCGAGTCGGGCGCTGCGGGATCGGTGCGCTGGCTGGTTGCACACGATGCCCGAGTCGATGCGATCGACGCGCAGGGAATCACGCCCCTTGATGCTGGCCGCGACGGCCGAGCGCGCGGACGCCCTGGAAGTGCTGTTGCAGTCGAAACCTCACGTTGCGGCGGTGGACGCGCTCGGGAACTCGGCACTTTTCTATGCGGCACGCAGGGGTCGCGTCGCACAGGCCGAGCGCCTGGTGGCTGCAGGCCTTGATCCAAAGTTGCGCAATGCGGGTGGCTGGAGCGCCGTGGACTACTCGGTGCAATCGAAGCAGGACGCGGTCACCGGCTACCTGGTCCAGCAAGGCGCGCAGCCGGCGCGCCGGCACAATCCTGGCACTGGCTCCGGCTCAAGGCCGTCCGGTCCGATTCTGCGCTCGTCGGCAGGCGATGCATACGCTGGATGGCCGGATGTGGCGCTGGCCGCGACCCGCCGCGATCCAGCGATGCTGAAGTCAGTGCTGGCTCGGGGCGGCGACCCGGAAGCGACGACCTCGACCGGCCAGCCAGCGCTGCACATCGCCATCGCCGCGTCATCGCCTGCCAGCGTCGGTGTTTTGCTCGCTGCAGGCGCCTCACCGACGCGCCCCGATCGCGCGGGCCACGCACCGGCTTGACCGTGCCGTCCGCCGGGCAGCAAGGAGATCGTGCAGATGCTGCTCGAGCGCGGTGCCAGCCCGAACCAGCATGGCGCCAACGACGACGCGCCACACGACGGCGGTGCGCCGGGGCGATGCAGCCATCCTGCAGATGCTGCTGGCGCACGGCGCGAAGGTCGACACCGGCAAGGGTGACGAGGCTCCGTTGATCCTCGCGACTTTGCGAGGCGATGCAGCCACGGTGTCCCTCTTGCTGCGATCGGGAGCGGGGCGTGAGACGACCGACGCTGCTGGCCACACTGCCTTGTGGCATGCGGCATGTCGCGACGACACTGACGTCCTGTCGCTGTTGCTGGGCGCCGGGGCCGATGTGAATGCGGCAGTCGCCGACGGCATTACCCCCGTCGCTTGCGCGGCGGCGCGTGGCAACGACGCGGCCTTTGAAAAGCTGCTGCGCGCGGATGCTGATGTACGCGCGCCCAGCCGTTCTGGCGACACTCCCCTGATGCTGGCGGCTCGCGGCGGTCACGCCGCGATCGTGCGCAAGCTGGCCGCGCTGCGAGTCGCGCTGGATGCGCAGAACACGTTCGGCGATACCGCACTGATTCTCGCGAGCCAGTCGGGCGCGGGCGACGTCGTCGACATGTTGCTGCAGGCGGGCGCGAAGACGACACTGCGCAACCGTGATGGCATGGCGGCCGCCGACGTTGCTGCGGCACGCGGCTTCGACACGGTCGCTGCGCGGATTCGATCGAGCTAAACCGAGCGTGCCGTCGTCCTGCGGGGGGCCGCAGCCGGTATCTCGATTTCGACCAGCAGGCCCGACCCGGCGTTGCCAGTCCGGAAGTTCACCGAGCCTCCGTGGAGTTCGGCGATCCGCTTGACGATCGACAATCCGAGGCCGCTGCCGGTACCTGTCGTCGCCCCGGCGCGATAGAAGCGGCGCCCGAGTCGTTCGAACGTATCCGGCGGCACACCTGGGCCTGCATCCTCAACCGTGAGCCTGATCTCATCGTTCGCCCTGGCGAGCCCGACCCGTACTTGACCTCGGGGTCCGCCATGGCGCAGCGCGTTGTCGACCAGATTGCGCACCAGGGCCTCGAGCAGTGCCTGGTCGCCCATCACGAGCCCGCCGTCACGTGCATCGAGCGACACGGTCGTTCCTTCAGTCATTGCCGCCGGCGCGCAGTCGGCCAGCACCCGCTCCGCGATTGCACGCAGTTCGCACGACGTCGCAGCTGCGATGCTCCCCGTCTCATCGGTGCGTGCCAGTTGCAGCAACTGGACGACGAGGCGCGTCATGCGGTCGCAGGCCTCGATGCAGTGGTGCAGCGCAGAATCGCGTACGGCCGGATCCTTGGTCGCGAGCGCGACTTCCGCTTGCGCACGCAATGCTGCGACCGGCGTGCGCAGTTCGTGCGCCGCATGCGAGGTAAACCGGCGTTCCGAATCGAGCGAGTCACGGACTCGCAGCAAGAGTTCCTCGAGGCGTTCGGCGAGACCCGACAACTCGACAGGCATGGGGTCGGTGGCCATTGGCCGCAGGTCATCGGGGCTGCGCCGGGCAAGTTCATCGGAGAATCGTCGCAGCGGGCTGAACGAGCGACCCACGACCCACCAGATGACGAAGCCGAGCACCGGGAGGGCCACGAGTTGCGGGATGAGGGCCCCGAGCGCAACGCGGCGGGCGATCCGTTCACGATCCGCGTGATCCTCCGCGACGTGCACGACGACGCCACGCTCGGAGTCGGCGGCGGAGTACACGCGCCAGCGGATCGAATTCAATTCGGCCTCGCTGAAGCCGGGCGCCAGGCCGGCAAGCGGCGTCGCTGGCGCGTTGACCGACCGAAGGACCAGCTTGCCACCGGTTTCGCGCACCTGGAAAGCGACCTTGCTGCGATAGTCCGCAATCGCGTCCGCGTCGTCATCGAACTCGATCTCCTCGAGCTCGTGACCCGCTTGCGCAACCAGCAGGCGAGCGGCCTGGGCCAGATGGGCATCGAGCAAAGCATCGATGCCCCGGTGCGCATCGCGATACGTCAGCGCGGCTGAGGCCAGCCACGTAGCGCTGAGAGCAAGCAACAACAGGGTGATCAGGTGCCTGCGGATCGATGGGCGTCGCATCGGTCAGGCTTCGCGCGGAACCATGTAACCGACGCCGCGGACCGTGCGGATGAGTTCCGGCGCGAGTTTGCGCCGCAGGTGATGGACGTGGACCTCGATCGCGTTGCTGTCGATGCTGCGGTCCCATTCGTACAGCTGGGTCTCCAGCTGAGTGCGTGTGACGACCCGGCCCGCACGCAACACCAGTTCCTGCAACAGCGCGAACTCGCGCGCTTGCAGCTCGACCGGATTGCCGTCGAGCTTCACGGTACGCGAGGCGAGGTCGACTGTCAGTCGGCCAACGACGATAGCGCCGCTCGCGGTGCCCTGGGCGCGGCGGGCTACTGCGCGCAACCGCGCTCCGAGTTCCGTGAGCGCCACGGGCTTGACGACGTAGTCGTCGGCGCCGAGATCGAGGCCGCGCACGCGATCGTCCACGGCATCGCGGGCGGTCAGGATCACCACCGGCGTGCGATCGCCACGATCTCGGACACGTTGCAGCAATTCGAGTCCTGTCATGCGCGGCAGCCCCAGGTCGAGCACCACGGCCGTGAACTGGTCCGAGGCCAGTGCGGCTTCGCCAGCCGCGCCGTCCCTGATCCACTCGACCGCGAAGCCTTGCCCGCGCAGGCCGACCTGTAGTGCGTCGCCGAGCAACGCATCGTCTTCGACCAGCAGGATCCGCATGCCTCAATCGTCGTCGGTTTCGCGTTCTGTCGCCAGTTCGGCTGGTTCGCCCTGTCCCGGGCCGGCACCCGGCGCCACGCCTCCGGAGGTCGCGGTCCAGCCCCAGAAGCCTAGAATCGCTGCGACCATTGCCAGGCCGAGGCCACGCGCATTGCGTGGCTCGGCGCCTTCGGCCGCCCCGCGCTTCAGGCCGGTAATCATCGAGCGCGCGAGATTCTCGCGCTGCATCACGCTGCTGAACACGACGCCAAGGATGTGCAGGCCTACGAGCACGAGCCAGGCGTTGGCGAAGGCCTCGTGCAGGTCCTCCATCGACTCGCCACCCAGTTCGTTGAAGTTGAGATAGCCGGTCACGCCGGTGGCTGCGCCCAGAATGAGCAGGCCGAAGACGGCCCAGCTGCCAGCAGGGTTGTGGCCGAGGTAGTGCGGCGCACGGCCGCGCAGTTCATCGCGCAGGTAGCGGAACGCCGCGACCGGGCTGTGAACGAATGAGCTGAATCGCGCATACCGCGGCCCGATGAAGCCCCATACGAGGCGGAACGCGAGCAGTCCCAGCGCGGTATAGCCGAGCGCAACGTGGACGTTGCGCAGCCGTTCCGATTCGGAGAGCAGGTAGGCGCCGGCAAACGAGGCGGCCAGCGCCCAGTGGAAGATGCGGGTCGGCAGGTCCCAGACTTTGGTCTTGCTGGTCATCGGTGTTACCTCGGAATGCGGACGGAGTGTTCGTCGAACTGGCCACGGTCGGCACCGGCATGACACGCATTGCAGTTGGCAGCGCTGCGTACGGCTGGAGAACGAAACTGTTGCGCTGATACTTCATCGTGCTCCTCGCGGAACCAGCCTTGCTGCGTGATCCGCGGCGTCGCCTTCGTGGTGGCCGCGCTGGCGACGGCGGGATCCACGTCAAGCTGCCTCGCAACGGCCGCAAGTGCCGTCGCATCGAGCGACGCATCGACACCGAAGTGACGGTCGAGCGTGGCAAGCACGACGGCCCAGTCGGCCGGCCGCAGCAGTCGTGCTGGATAGGCCGTGTGGCATGCGCCGCACTCTTCGGCGTAGGCATCGGGTTCGATGGCCTGGTTGGGTGGAACTGCTGCCACGGCAGCATGGGCGAGAAACACGGCCGCGAGTGACCAGACGATGCAGTCGATGCGACAAATGCCCGAACGTGTACGCATTGTCAGGTTCCCCCCTGTGCGCTCAGGAGAAACGAGATCAAGTCGGCCTTTTCTGCCGACGTGCACAAGCGACCGAGGGTGTCGGTGCAATTGCGCTTGAACCACTTCTCGACCTTGGCGGCATCGCGAAATCGTTCGGGGTTCGCGACAGGCGAAAGCGGCGCGATCGTCTTGCCGGTGATGGCGTGGCGCCCCGTCGCGACGGGCTGGTTCGTGTGACAGGTCGCGCAACTCCAGTCGCGCGGCTGCTGGTGAAACAGTCGACGGCCCGCCGCGGGGGACGGCCCTGCATAGGATGCCGACGTGGTTCGTGCCTGCTCGGCGTAACCCCGCATCAGTGACTCCGGGGTGTCGGCAGAGGCGGGGACCGCCAGCAACACCGTGGCCGCAACAAGTGCCTTTCTGGACATCGATCCATCTCCTGATTGGGGATCGATGAGAAGGCTAAGCGGCGAACCTTATCGGTGCCTTAACGCCCGGGAGGCCTGGTGTGCTCGCTCCCTGTGGGGAGGAGACGCGCCGGCAATTGCGCGTCTCCTGCTTTGAAATCGACTACGCCTGCACCTGGATCATCCGCGTGAGGTTCGCGGGCGTCGGCGCGGGCCAGCCGGCTTCCTTGGCGACGCGCATCATTGCCTGGTTGGTGTCGAAGTACACCTGCCAGTAATGGTCGGTGTGGCAATACGGGCGCACTGCGATCACCGTGCCGAGCAGGTTGATGTCGAGCAGGCTCACCTCGGGCGCGGGTTGCGCGAGGACGTTCGGAATCTTCGCGACAGCCGCCTGGAAGCGCGCGATCGCGTCGTTGTGGTCGACGCCGCCGGCCAGCTGTGCCGTGCGTTCGACGCGACGGTGCGGCAGCGACGAGAAATTCTGGATGGTGTCGCTGAAGATCTTGCCGTTGCCGATCAGCGTGAGAACGTTGTCGGGCGTGACGATCGTGGTGCCGAACAGGCCGAGCTCGTGCACGGTGCCCGTGACTCCGGCGATGCTGACGAAGTCGCCTACCTTGAACGGTCGCAGCACCAGCATGAACGCGCCAGCGGCAAAGTTGCCGAGCATGCCGCTCCAGGCCGCGCCGATCGCCACACCCGCGCCGGCGAGCATTGCGGCGATGGAGGTCGTCTGGATGCCGAAGTACCCGAGGATCCCGAGGACCAGGGCGATGTTCAGCGCGACGGTGATGATCGAGCCGAGGTAACGCGTGAGCGTCGGGTCGATCTGGTTGCGGTGCATCGTGGCCTGCACCAGGTGGATGACCCGGCTGATCAGCCAGCGGCCAACGAACCAGAAGACGATGGCAGCGGCCACCTTGATGGCGAGGTCCGCTACCGTGGTGCGGAGGAAAGTGTCGACCGTTGCCATGTCCATTGAATGCTCCCGAAAGTTTGTCTTTTTCGACCTGACCGAGACCGGCAGTGTCGGGAGAAGGCGATCGTCCGTCAATCGCTGCATAAGGGCCGACGCCAGGCCGTCAACCTGACTGCACGACCTTGCATATACGGGTTCGAACTGGAACCATCGGGCGTGTCTCGATCCCGTCCGGTCCCGGACAACAAGCAGGAATGTGAAGGGGAACCGCGTGAAGAAGAGCCAATTCGCCTGCCTTGCCGTGGCCTTTGGCCTCGCCTTCGCAGCTGACGCGCAGCAGAAGGTCGTCGTCGGCTCCGAGGCGTATCCGCCCGCGGCAGATCCCTCGAAGTTTCACAAAGTCGCCGGGTATTCACCGTACGCCGGGCGGCGTTACCCAGAGCGCCCGCTGTTCGGCGACCAGCACGTGCACACGAGCTGGTCGGGCGATGCCGGCATGGGCGGCACGACGCTCGGCCCCGAGGAAGCGCTGCGGTTCGCGCGTGGCGAGGAGGTCGTCTCCACCAGCGGCCAGCCCGTGCGTCTCTCGCGACCGCTCGACTGGATCGCGGTCACCGATCATTCGGACGGGATGGGAACGATCGCGATGATCCGCGACGGTAACCCGGAAATGATGGCGGACCCGACGCTCAAGCGCTGGCACGACTTGATGGCAAAAGGCGGAGCCGATGCGCAGGCCGCGATGCTGGAGCTCATCGCCGCCCAGACGCAGAAGAAACTGCCGAAGCTCATCATGGACCCGCGGTTCGCGAAGACCACGTGGGAGCGCAACAACGACTTCGCGGAGAAATACAACGAGCCAGGCCGTTTCACGGCGCTGATCGGCTACGAGTGGACGTCGAACGCGGGGGGCGGCGACAACCTGCATCGCAACGTCATCTACCGCGACGGCAAGGCCAGGGCGGACCAGGTCCTGCCGATGACGACGTTCGTTTCCGAGAATCCGGAAGACCTTTGGGCCTGGATGTCGAACTGGGAGAAGCAGACGGGCGGCCGGATGCTGGCAATCCCCCACAACGGCAACCTGTCGAACGGCCGCATGTTCGAGCTGCAGACCTTCAACGGCGAGCCGCTGACGAAGGAGTGGGCCGAGCAACGCGCGAAGTGGGAGCCTTTATTCGAGGCCATCCAGTACAAGGGCCAGAGCGAGGCGCACCCCAGCCTGTCGCCGACCGACGAATTCACCGCGGGCTATGAACTCTGGGACCGCGGCAACCTCACCCTCGTGCCGAAAAGGCCCGGCATGATCGCGCGTGAATACCTGCGCGAGGCTCTCAAGAACGGACTGCTGCTCGACCAGCAACTCGGCGCCAACGCGTTCAAGTACGGCATGGCCGCGGGGACCGACACGCACAACGCGCTGGTCGCCGCGGAGGAGGACAACTTCTACGGCAAGTTCGCCTCCAGCGAACCCAGTGCCGGGCGCGCCGACGAGAACGCGATGAAGTTCGGCGACCGGGTCGTCAAGGGGTGGGAGCTGACTGCCGCCGGTTACACGGCGGTCTGGGCCACCGAGAACACGCGCGAAGCCATCTGGGACGCAATGAAGCGCAAGGAGACGTACGCGACCACCGGTTCGCGCATGTGGTTGCGCTTCTTCGGCGGCTACGATTTCGTCGCAGCCGACACCACGACGCGGGCTCCCGCCATTGCTGGGTACAAGAAAGGCGTACCGATGGGTGGCGACCTGCCGCAGGCCACCGCAGGCAAGGCCCCCACTTTCCTCGTCGCCGCGGCCCGCGATCCTTACGGCGGCAATCTCGATCGCGTGCAGGTCATCAAGGGCTGGGTGGACAAGGCCGGCAAGACGCACGAAAAGATCTTCGATGTGGCCTGGAGCAACCCGGAACAGCGCAAGGTTGGCGCCAACGGCAAGCTGACGCCGGTCGGCAGTACCGTCGACGTCGCCACGGCTTCCTGGACCAACACGATCGGCACGCCCGAGTTGATCGCCGTGTGGAAGGATCCGGAGTTCGATCCTGCTGTGCGCGCGTTCTACTACGCGCGAGTGCTGGAGATTCCGACGCCGCGCTGGACGGCGTACGACGCGGCGTACTTCAAGGTGAAGTCGGACCCAAAGGTGCCGGCGACCATCCAGGAACGCGCCTGGAGTTCACCGATCTGGTACGCCCTAGCCGTAGCGCCCGCTTCGTGCGCGACCGTCCCGGCGCAACGCGACTGAGCTAAGCTCCTGCCCGGTCGGCCTCACGCCGGCGCAGGAGACGCAGTTGGCCACGGAATCTGCAGGCATCGGTCTCGGCCACGCTGTCGTCCTGCTGGCGGCCGCCGTCATCGCGGTTCCGCTGTTTCGCAAGCTCGGCCTGGGAGCCGTCCTCGGCTACCTGTGTGCCGGCCTGCTGATCGGTCCCTTCGGTCTCGCGTTCTTCCACGATCCGCAGGCCATCCTGCACGTCGCTGAACTCGGCGTCGTGCTGTTCCTGTTCCTGATCGGGCTCGAGATGCGGCCCACCAAGCTGTGGGCGTTGCGCAAGGAAATCTTCGGTCTCGGGCTCACCCAAGTGCTGGTCTGCGGCACGCTGCTCTCGGGTGTCGGACTGGCGTTCGGCTGGCCGCCCGCCGTAGCCGTGATCGGCGCGATGGGATTCGTGCTGTCGTCGACGGCCGTGATCATGAAGATGCTGGACGAGCGCGGCGTGACGGCTTCGCCCGCGGGCCAGCGCGCCGTGTCCATCCTGCTGCTCGAAGACCTCTCGATCATCCCGCTGCTGGCGCTGGTTGCGTTTCTCGCCCTGGCGAATGGATCCGGCGTCGAATCCTCGCGACCCGCGTGGCTGTCGGTGCTGATCGCGCTCGGCACCTTCGGCAGCCTGCTGGCGGCGGGACGCTGGGCCATCAATCCGTTGTTCCGGATCGTCGCTGCGCTAGGCGGTCGGGACGTCATGACCGCCGCGGCGCTGCTGGTCGTGCTGGGTGCCGCGCTGTTCATGCAGTGGGGCGGCCTGTCGATGGCGATGGGAGCATTCATCGCTGGCGTGCTGCTGTCCGAATCGACGTTCCGGCATCAGCTCGAAGCCGACATCGAGCCGTTTCGCGGCATCCTGCTCGGGTTGTTCTTCCTTTCGGTCGGCATGTCGCTCGACCTCGGCGTCGTCGCGTCCGACTGGCAGATCGTCGCGGCCGGTGTCGCGGCATTCATGGCCGTGAAGGCACTGGGTATCTACGCAGTCGCACGAACGTTCGGGGCGGATCACCGCGAAGCCGTGCAGCGTTCGGCGCTGTTCGCGCAAGGCGGAGAGTTCGCCTTCGTGCTCTATGCCGCCGCGCTTGCGGTGGGCGTCTTCGACGCGCGCGCCGGGGCGGTGATGTCGGCCATCGTGATCCTGTCGATGGCGCTCACGCCGATCGTGGTACTGCTGCTCGATCGCTTCCTGCCGCAACCTGCGATCTCGATGCACGGCATCGAGGAACCGCCGTGCCTCACCGGTCGCGTCCTGATCATCGGTTTCGGCCGGTTCGGCCAGGTCGTGAGCCAGCCGCTGCTGGCCCGCGACGTCGATATCTCGATCATCGACGCCGACGTCGACATGATCCGCGCGGCCGGCAATTTCGGGTTCAAGGTCTACTACGGCGATGGCGCCCGGCTCGACGTCCTGCGCACGTCCGGCGCGGGCAAGGCCGATGCCATTCTCGTCTGCATCGACAAGCCCGAACTCGCCAATCGCATCGTCGAACTGGCGAAGCTCGAGTTCCCGCAGGCGCGGCTGTACGTACGCTCGTTCGATCGCGGTCACACGCTGCGCCTCATCCAGGCCGGCGTCGACTACCAGGTGCGCGAGACGTTCGAATCCGCGATGGTGTTCGGCGAACACGTGCTCAAGGGCCTCGGTTACGATCCGGCCGAAATCGCGGAGACCCTTGCGGATGTTCGCCAGCGCGACGAGGACCGCCTGGGCCTGCAGCTGATCGGCGGCATCACCGCGGGCCGATCGCTGATGCGCAACAACCAGGCGACGCCGGAACCGGCGCCGCTGACGCGGCCGAAGCACGCGGCGCGTGCGTTGAACTCCGAGGCGACCGAGGCTGTGGCGCAGGGCGACGTGCGTGGCGACTAGTTGCGCGGCTCCTGCTCCTCGTCTTTCCTTGCCGCGAACGGATAGGCGCTCTGCGCCGCGCCCTTCTTCGGCGGGATCTTCAGCGACAGGACCATCGTCAGCGCCAGCACGACCACGGTGAATCCGAGCGACCAGGACACCGGGATCTTGTAGATGTCCAGCAGCAGCATCTTCGTGCCGATGAAGACCAGCACGACCGCCAGGCCGTACGAGAGCAGGTGGAAGCGCTCGTGCATCTCCGCCAGCATGAAATACATCGCGCGCAGGCCGAGGATCGCGAAGACGTTCGAGGTCAGCACGATGAACGGGTCCATCGTGATGGCGAAAATGGCCGGGATCGAGTCCACGGCGAAGACGATGTCCACGATGGCAATCAGCAGGATGACCACGAACAGCGGCGTGGCCAGTCTTACGCCGTTCTGCACGGTGAAGAACTTTTCGCCGTCGTAGGTCGGCGAGATCAGCATGTGCCGGCGGATCCACTTGAGCGCCGGATTCGCCTCGAGGTCGGGCTCGTGCCCGGTGGCGACCCACATCTTGATGCCGGTGAAGACGAGGAAGGCGCCGAAGATGTAGAGGATCCAGTGGAACTGCGCGATCAGCCAGGCGCCGATCAGGATCATGATGGCGCGCAGCACGAGTGCGCCGAGGATGCCGAACATCAGCACGCGCTTCTGGTAGGCGGCCGGTACCGCGAAGTACGTGAACACGAGCAGGAACACGAAGATGTTGTCGACCGCGAGCGCCTTCTCGACCAGGTAGCCGGTCACGAACTCGAGCGCCTTGGCGTCGGCGACCGGATTGCCGTCGAGTCCGCCGAGGTGCCACCAGAGCCAGGCGACGAAGACGAACGAGACCGCCACCCAGATCAGCGACCAGACGGCCGCTTCCTTCATCGTGACCTTGTGGGCCCCCTGCCTCTCCATCGCGAAGAAGTCCACGACCAGTGCGACCAGCACGAAGGCCACGAACAGGGACCACAGCAAAGGTGTGCCAGTCGTCATCATCCAGGTATGTCCCTGCCGTGAGTTACGATGCTGCGGTCAGCCGCCGGTGATGCCGGGTACGGCAACGATGAACGAGTGGATCCGTTCCTGCAATTCGGACCTTGCCGACCCCCTGGGTCAATGCATGCGTCCAGCATCGTCGTCATGCCGAGGTTTGATTTGAATCGTCCGGCAAGCTGTGGCTAGCTGCCGTGCGACGGCGCCATCCGTGTCTCAAGACAAACAAGGAGTTACAGGTGCAGATATCCCTCGGCCACGCGCGCCAACTCGTGCTTGCCTCAGCTGTCTGCCTGGTCGTCGCGATGGCCCCCCGCGTCCATGCGGCGACCGATCCCCTGCCGTCGTGGAACGAAGGCGCGGTCAAGACCCGCATCGTCTCGTTCGTTCATGCCGTGACCGATCCCACGGGCAAGGATTACGTCGCGCCCGGGGCCCGGGTCGCGGTCTTCGACAACGACGGCACGCTCTGGTCCGAGCAGCCAGGTTACTTCCAGGCGATGTTCGCCATGGATACGGTGAAGGCCATGGCGGCGAAGAATCCTGCTCTCGCGGCGAACCCGGCGATCACTGCAGCGGCCAAGGGCGACTTGAAAGCGCTCAGCGAAGTCATTGCAATCACGCATGCGAACACAACGAGCGACGAGTTCGCCGAGCGGGTTCGCCAGTGGACGAGAACCGCGCAACATCCGACGCTGCACCGGCGCTACACGGAACTCACGTACCAGCCGATGCGTGAACTGCTGGACTACCTCGAGGCCAACGGCTTCTCGACCTGGATCGTTTCCGGTGGCGGCGTCGAGTTCATGCGCGCGTTTGCACCGGAGGTCTACGGCATCCCCTCCGAACGCGTGATCGGATCGAGCATCAAGACGAAATACGAAGTGCGTGACGGCAAGCCCGTGATCGTGCGCCTGCCGGAGATCGAGTTCGTCGACGACAAGGAAGGCAAACCCGTCGGGATCCACAAGTTCATCGGCAAGCGGCCGATCATGGCTTTCGGCAATTCGGACGGTGACTTCCAGATGCTTGAATGGACGACCTCGGCGCCAGGCCCGAGGCTGGCGATGATCGTCCACCACGACGACGCAGTTCGTGAGTTCGCGTACGATCGCGGCAGTCACATCGGCAGGCTCGAACGTGGCCTGGACGAGGCGGGGGCGCGCGGCTGGTCGCTGATCAGCATCAAGAACGACTGGAAGACCGTGTACACTCCTGCAAGAGGGGTCCGCGGGGGGGGGGCGCGGGGGCGGGAGGGGGGGGGGGGGCCCGGCACGGCGGGGCCGGGGGGGGGGGGGGGGGGGGGGGGGGGGCGGGGGGGGGGGGGGGGGGGGGGGGGGGGGGGGGGGGGGGGGGGGGGGGGGGGGGGGGGGGGGGGGGGGGGGGGGGGGGGGGGGGGGGGGGGGGGGGGGGGGGGGGGGGGGGGGGGGGGGGGGGGGGGGGGGGGGGGGGGGGGGGGGGGGGGGGGGGGGGGGGGGGGGGGGGGGGGGGGGGGGGGGGGCCCACCCCCTGCCAAGAACTGCGAATGTCCACACCCCGCCACGCCCGCCTGCTCGCCGGTCTGCTCGTTCTGCTGCTGGCAGGCTGCTCGTCGCTTGCGCCGCGGCCCGAACTGCCGGCCCAGAATGCTGTGACGCTCGCGCAGGGCACCGTCCTCGACGACCTCATCGGTCAGGCGGAGGCTGCGCATCCTGGCCAGTCCGGCTTCCGGCTCGTGCGCGAGGGACCCGAGGCGTTCGCGATTCGCGCGCATACGGCGCGGGTGGCCGGCCGCAGCCTCGACGTGCAGACCTACATCTGGCACGACGACGCAACGGCGGTTACCTCGCCTATCGCGTGCTCGAGGCCGCCGATCGCGGCGTGAAGGTGCGGTTGCTGGTCGATGACATGGATGCCCGCGGCAAGAACTACAAGTTCGCGGCGCTCGCGGCACACCCGAACATCGACGTGCGCATGTTCAACCCGTTCGGCTCGCGCACCGGGGCGCTGCAGTTTGCGTTCGAGGCCCTGGGCAGCTTCAGTCGCATCAACCGGCGCATGCACAACAAGTCCTGGATCGCCGACAACCGCATCGCCATCGTCGGCGGCCGCAACCTGGGCAACGAGTACTTTGGCGCGAGCAAGGAGGTCAATTTCGTCGATCTCGACTTCGCCATGGTGGGACCCGTCGTGCGCGACGCTTCCGCCTCGTTCGATCGCTACTGGAATTCGCAGGCCTCCTATCCCATGGCGTTGCTGGCACCCGACGACGTCACGACCGCAGCCCTCGATGCGCTGCGAAAGTCCGCCGCGTCTCGTATCGCCGATGCGCAGAACCATCCCTTTGCGGTCGAACTGCGCAACAGCGACGCGATTCAGCGCCTGGTGGCGGGCGACTGGCCGATGCACTGGACGTCGCAGTATCTGTTCGTTGCCGACGACCCGGCCAAGGCGCTCGGCGATGGCAGCGGGCCGGCAGGATCACTGGTCCTGGCCATGATCGGGCCGATGGTCAAGGACGCGAAGCAGCAAGTCTCCATCATCTCGCCGTACTTCGTGCCCGGAAAGCGGGGCAGCAGCTTCCTCGTGAGCCAGGTCGAAGACGGCACGGGGGTGCGAGTGCTCACCAATTCGCTCGCGGCCAACGACGTGGCGATGGTGTATGGCGGCTACTCGAGATCGCGGCCGACGTTGCTGAAAGGCGGAGTGCAGATCTGGGAACTGAAGCCCCTGCCCGGCACGCAGACACAACGGAGCATGTTCGGCTCGTCCGGCGCGAGCCTGCACACGAAAGCCCTGGCGGCAGATTCCTCGAGACTCTTCGTGGGCAGTTACAACCTTGATCCGCGCTCCACGTCGCTCAACTGCGAGCAGGGCGTGTTCGTCGAGGAACCGACGGTCGCGACCCAGCTCGAGGCAATTTTCGACCAGGAATCTTCTGGTGAGCGTGCGTGGGCCGTTACGCTCGAGCATGGCAAGCCGCGCTGGAGCGACGGCAGTCGCACATACGACGACTCGCCCGAAGCCTCGGGCGGGCAGAAATTCCAGGCCTGGCTGGCGAAGGTACTGCACCTGGATTCCCAGCTCTAGAACGGCGCCCCGAGGACGAAGCGCACCGCCGAGACATCGCCGGCGAACCGGTAGCTCAACCCGACGCGCGGCAGCGGTATCTTCCAGACCTTCCATTCGGGGCGTGCGCCGAACACGATGCCTGTTTCGAACTGCGTGCGCGGGACGTCGATGCCCGTGGTCGGTCCCGTCGGCGGATCCGCGAAGACGTCGATCGTGGCAAACAGCCCGTATTCGATCGGGTGGTCGCCGAGCGAGAAGCCGGCGTAGCGCTTGAACTCCAGGCCGTTGCGCAACCGCAGGAAGTCGTCGTCGGGCAACGAGTTGCCGTGATAGGCGACCCGCGAGTACGCCGCGGCCCCGACGTAGAGGCCGTCGAATTCGCCGGCTGCGAACGCTCGCTCGGCCCGGATCCCGGCACCGAAGAGGTCCGTCTCGACGTCCGATTCGCTCGCAGTCGACATACCTCCCTGCACGAATGGCAGCAGTCGCCAACGTTCGGCGACGACGAACTCGAATTCGATTCCAGGCACGACGCTGACCGAATCGACCCTGTCCGGCAGGCCCGTCTCGATCACGTCGGCCGCGTGGAAGTCGAGGAAACCCAGCGTGATGGGCAGCCGCAGGCGCAGTCCGGGCTGGTCCTTGCCCGGTTCGACCGCGGTCCAGCCGAAGGGCAGGCCGTACACCTGCAGCGTGCGGCCATTGAAGTCGTAAACGCCCGAGCCGAACTCGTGCGCGAAGGCAGAGTGGGGCACCCCCCGGCGGGGGGGGGGGGGCGGGGCGGCGGCGCGCGGGGGGGGGGGGGGGGGCGCCGGGAGGGGGGGGGCGGCGGGCGGGGCGGGGGGGGGGGGGGGGGGGGGGGGGGAGGGGCGGGGTCTGTGCGCGAAGAAGTCATATCCGGGTGCGGGACGCTGCGTCGGCAGGACCATAGCATCGCCGGTGTCGCGTGATGGAAAAATCGCATCCCATGCGCGACCATGGGGCCATGGAGAAGCCCACCGTGCCCGCGTCGTTCGACTATTCGTGCATCCCCGAGATGCCGGCGTCCGTCTTCGTCGCGCCGCTGAAGCGGCCGCCCGGACTGGGAGAAGACTGGCTCGAGCCCGCGCAACGCAGGTACAGCCCGGAAGAGCACCGGATCTGGGACGAGCTCTACCAGCGCCAGATCGGGCTCATGCCCGGTCACGCCTGCCGCGAATTCATGCGCGGACTGGAGCGCCTCGATCTTGGCCGCGGCGGCGTGCCGGACTTCGGCGAGATCAGCGAGGAACTGCGCAGCCTCACCGGCTGGACCGTGGTGCCGGTGCCGATGCTGATCCCCGACCACGTGTTCTATTACCACCTCGCCAACCGGCGCTTCCCGGCCGGCAACTTCATCCGGTCGCGCGAACAATTCGATTACATCCAGGAACCCGATGTCTTTCACGACGTGTTCGGGCACGTGCCGCTGCTGACCGACCCGATTTTCGCGAGCTACATGCAAGCGTATGGACGCGCCGGCTGGAAAGCGCTCAAGTACAACAGGCTCAAGGCGCTGAGCGCGCTCTACTGGTACACGGTGGAATTCGGCCTGATCCTCGAGGACGACCAGCTGCGGATCTACGGCGCGGGCATTCTCTCGGGTCCGACGGAAACGGTGTTCTCGATCGAGGGGCGGTCACCGAATCGCATCCACCTCAACGTCGATCGCGTCATGCGCACTGACTACACGATCTCGGACCTGCAGGCGACCTACTTCGTGATCGAGTCGTTCCGCGAGCTGTTCCACCTGACGGAGCAGCGCGGGTTCGAGCCGATCTATGAATCGCTCGCGCCTGCGTTCCAGTACGCGAAGACGGCCGCGCTCGACACGGATCACATTTATCACCGCGGCACGCAGGAATACGAGCTGCGGGGCGGGCGAGGTTCGGGCGCGAAGCCCGCCTGAGCAGTGGCCGGTTCAGCCGATGGGTCGCGACAGGTAAGTCGCAGCGACTGCGATCGCAGCGCACAGCAACACGGCCTGTGCTGCGTGCACGCGCGGATTGAGGCTCACGATCCCGGGCAACAGGATCAGGGCGATCGATGCGCGCACGCCGCGAGCCCCGGACAGGTCGAAGTCGTGATCGATGACGAAGTGCGACAGCGCCCCTGCGACGACGACGCCGAGCAGCAAGCCCTGCGTCCAGCGTGCATGCCGGAAGTAGTAGTCGCGCATGTCGTGGGTGCGCTCGTCCTCGAGATCCGGTACGGCCAGGTGACTGATCAGGTACAGCAGGATCGGCACGCACAGCAGCAGCAACGCCTGCAGCACCGTCCAGGGCGAGTGCTCATGGAAGCGCCAGATCGTGAACCAGCTGACGACATGGCCGACGAAGGTCAGGGCAAGCCAGCAGCTGTGCACCCAGTAGAGGCGCACCCGATCACGCGCCTCGATCAACTGGCCCACGCTGGTCACGAGCAGCGACACGCCGAGGCCCGCGACGATCGCGTACAGGGCGAGCAGGAACTCGAAAACCGTCACGTGGTGACTGGCCCGCGGGCCCGGTTCGGTCGTGCTCTCACTTGAGTTTCTGCCCCGGGGTCAGCGTCTCCGGCACGGGGGAGAGCGCCTTGAGCTCGTCGAGGCCCTTGCCGGCGATCGAGGCCCACTGCGAAAACAGCGAGCGGAAGTCCGCCTGGTTGGTGACGCGGTTCGCCGGCTGCAGGGCAACCTGCGAACGCGTTTCGCGGCGATCGACCACACGCCCGAGCAAGGCATTCGTCCGTGAATCGCGCACCTCGAGGATCAGCGTCGCTTCGCCGGCCTCGGCGGCGTACGTCTGCACCCGGCCCGCTTCCATCGTGTCCGGCGCGTTGATATAGAGGTTGACGATCGCGGTCGACAGACGGAGCACGTCGGGCCCAGGCGTTGCGACCACCTGGTAACCGGCCTTGGTCAGCGCCTTCGTCCAGACGTCGGTGAAGTTGGAGGAGGCGGCCGCCATGATCTTCGCCGCTTCGTCGTCGCTGATCTTGCGCGACACCGTACGCGTGTCGTTCATGTTCTTTTGCCAGTCCTTGCGGAACGCGACCTCGGTCTTGTCCAGCATGACCTTCGAGTACGGCCGGAAGTCGGCGCCCGGCAGGACGTAAACGAGGTCCATCCGCTTGGGCTTGATCTGGACCAGGCCGTCCCAGTTGTCCGGCGAGTCCGCTGCGCTCGCGGCAGCGCCGAACGCGAAGAGGCAGGCAGCGAGGGCAACCGTGAGCCAACGTGTTCGGTTCATTTCGCATCTCCTTGTCGCTCGAGGCAGGTGCCAATCTTACAGCCGAAACCGCCATGACCTGCGGGGGCGCAGGGCTCGCGTTTCCCGGGCTTGCAGTCAGAACCGTCCGCACGTTGGGGAGCGTCGTTGCAAATCCGTCGAATTCTGCGTGAGCCGCTCCTGCACTTCCTGCTGCTCTGTTGCTTACTGGCGCGTGGCGCGGGGGGCACGTTGGGGGGCGCGGGGGGGGGGGGGGGGGGGGCGGCTGTGGCGGGGGGGGGGGGGGGGGGGGGGGGGGGTGGGGGGGGGGGGGGGGGGGTTCGGGGGGCGCTTCCGGGGGGGGGGGGGGGGGGGGGGGGGGGGGGGGGGGGGGGGGGGGGCGAGTCGCGCGGTTCGGCGGGGAGGGTGCGCGCGGTCGCAAAGGGCGGGTCCGGGCCCGGTCGGGGGGGCGACAGCCCC
Organism: Pseudomonadota bacterium; assembly: GCA_016705325.1. Classification (GTDB taxonomy): domain Bacteria; phylum Pseudomonadota; class Gammaproteobacteria; order Steroidobacterales; family Steroidobacteraceae; genus RPQJ01. The sequence continues at coordinate 25,681 of JADIYJ010000014.1, forward strand.
CCGCCCCGCGGGCCCGCGGGCACCTACCGCTCGTCGGGTCCGGGGTGTAGTCCCACACTCGGTGGGGGGGGTTGGCGGCCGCGGGGGCCCCAGTCGGGGTGGGGGGGGTTGACGCGGCGCGCGCGCGGGGGGGGGGGGGGGTGGCCTGGGCGCGGGCGGGGCGGGGCACGCTTCAGCTACTGGGTGTTCGAACGCGTCGCCGGGTTCTAGCGCAGGACGGCTCCTCAGGCAGATTCGCGTAACCCGTCGCCCTGTCCGGTCAGGAATTGGCGCGGCGTCTGGCCCGTCCAGCGCCGGAACGCACGCGTGAAGTTGCTCTGGTCGGCAAAGCCGAGCAGGAAGGTGATGTCGGCGAGCGTATGCTGGCCTTCCCGCAGGTATTCGAGGGCGAGTTCGCGCCGAGTCGTGTCGAGCACGCGCTGGTAAGTAGTGCCTTCACGGCGCAGACGGCGCTGCAAGGTGCTGGCGCTCTGGTTGAGTGCCAGGGCGACCCCATCCTGGTCGAGATCACCCGACGACATCGCCTTGAGCAGAAGTGCACGGACGCGGGCCGCGGCGGAACTGGGTTCGAGTCCTTCGATGTAGCGTGCCGCCATGCGGTCGGCTTCGGCAGCCAGCTCGGGATCGCCAGTCAGTACCGGGCGCGCCGCGATCTCCGCATCGAACTTGAACGTGCAGCGATCCGCGCCGAACTCGACCGGGCAGCCGATTGCCTCGCGATAGGCCTCGGGCGGTACGTCGCTCCGGTATGGCAGGGTCACGAGCGTGGGAATGGCTGAAGGACCGGCACAGAGCCGCAGGATCCGGCACAAAGTGACGACAAGCGCGTCGAAGTATTGCGTGCACGGCACGATCGTCAGCTCGGTCCGCCGCGTTTCCAGGCTCGCCTGTGGTCCCTCGAGGATCAGCACCAAACGGCCATTGGTGCTGACGACGCTGCTGTAGCGCACGATGCGTCGCAGGGCGGCGAGCACGCTGGTGCTGCTGACGATGCCAAGACCGAGTGCGTGGAAAATGCCTGGCCGCGCCAACTGACCTGCACGCAGGCCGAAGAGTGGATCGTTCGACTCCTGCGCCGCAATCTTCCACAGCTTCTGGATGCGTGCCGAGGGCAGCCGTTGCCCGGGGCGCGTCAGCAGCTCCGGGTCGATTCCGGCGCGACGCGCCAGCGCCGGGAAGTCGATGCCGTACTGGGGCAGGACGTCCTTCAGCGGGGCCAGCGTCATCGCCAGTGCGGTTGGTTTATTCCACATCTCGGCCCATGAATACGAATAAATTGCCGGAAATGCAAATTGCCGGATTGCCCGGCACGTGGAGGTCACGAATCTGCAGCCAACGGACCAGACGTTGCCGCCCGGCGACCAGAGGCCGCGGCAGACCCTGCCTACAGTGCCAACCCATGGACGACACGACAAAATCAAGGCGATCCAGGCCAGCATCAGGCCGATCGGAACAACGGCTTACGGACGTTGCAGACGATCCCGCCATGCTCGCTCTCGCGGAGCTGCTCGATGCCGAGCGCACGCTGGCGACCGTCGAGGAGCCGCTGCTGGTGGAGCGCGCCGACACTGGCAGGATGTGGCTGCTGTGGTTCGCAATCGGCGCGACCGACGAAGTCTGCCGGCTGACGGGACATCACGACGAAGCCGAACGCAACCAGGTGTTCCGACGCGTGGTGGCACTGATCTTCAGCGAGGGCGTGCGCTCCGACGTCAATCCGGTGCTGGCGGATCGGCGGCTCATCGAACTGTTCGAGTCGGCGGGTTCCCGCGCGGTGCGGGCCTGTCTCAGCGGCGAGACCCGCCTCGGGTATTACCTTGAAGCCTTGCGTACGGCAACCGGACAACACCGCTGAGGCGGCGCAACGGTAGCGCCAAACCAGCGGGCGCGTCGCTGCTGACTTTGCTCGGGCTGTGCGGAGCCCCCGTCGCGGCCGAAATGCCCGCGACGTTGCAGGTCGTGGCGGTCGCGCCGGCCTATCCCGGCAGGCTGCAGGGCGACGAACGCTGGCTGATTTACCTCGACGGCCCGGTCGATCCGGGAGCGACGTCGCGCGTCGTGAGCCTGATCCTCACCGAGCACATCACCCATGCGGTCGTCTACCTGAACTCGCCCGGCGGCAGTCTCGTGACCGCGATGCAGCTCGGTCGCGTGCTGCGGGAGCGTGCATTCGACACACGTGTCGGCACACGCACGACCGACGCGACCCGGGCAACGGCGGGGACGTGCCACAGCGCGTGTCCTTTCCTGCTCGCCGGCGGCGTCCGGCGCTCGCTGGAGACGGGATCCGCAGTCGGGTTGCACCGGGCCGAGAATCGTGAGCCCGTCGGCGACGTAGACACTTTCCAGCATGTCGTCAGGACACAGGTCATCGAATACCTGGCCGAGATGGGCGTACGCACCGAGATCGCCAGCCTCATGGAGGACATTCCGCACGACCGGATTCGTGACCTCACCGTCGACGAGGCCCTGCAGTTGAATCTCGTGAATGAGAGGCCCTGAATCCAGGTGAGTGCCGCCCGGGCCCGCGACGCCGGCCGCGTCCTGGCCGGGGGGCCGGGGGGGGGGGGGGGGGGGGGGCCGGGGGGGCGGGCGGGGGCCCACCCGGGTGGGGGGGGGGGTTTTTGGGGGGGTCCGGGGGGGGGGTTGTTGGGGGCGGGGGGTTTGGGGGCGGGGGGGGGGGGGGGCCCCCGGGGGGGCGGGCCCGGGGGGGGGCGGGGGGGGGGGGGGGGGGGGGCGGCCCGGCGGGGGGGGGCGGCCCGGGGGCCGGGGGGGGGGGGGGGGGGGGGGGGGGGGGGGGGGGGGGGGGGGGGGGGGCGGGGGGGGGGGGGGGGGCCGGGGGGGGGGGGGGGGGGGGGGCCGGGGGGGGGGGGGGGGGGGGGCGCCCGGCGGGGGGGGGGGGGGGGGGGGGGGGGGGCCGGGGCCCCCCGGGCCCGGGGGGGGCCCGGCGGGCCCCGGGCGGGGGGGGGGGGGGGGGGGGGGGGGGGGGGGGGGGGGGGGGGCGGGGGGGGGGGGGGGGGGGGGGGGGGGGGGGGGGGTGGGCCGGCGGGGGGCCGCGGCCCCCGGGGCGGGGGCGGGGCCGGCCCGGGGGGGGGGGGGGCCCCGGGGGGGGGGGGGGGGGGGGGGGGGGGGGGGGGGGGGGGGGGGGGGGGGGGGGGGGGGGGGGGGGGGGGGGGGGGGGGGGCCGGGGGGCCGGGGGGGGGGGGGGGGGGGGGGGGGGGCCGGGGGGGGGGGCCCGGGGGGGCCGTGGGGCGGGGGGGGGGGGGGGGGGGGGGGGCGGGCCCGGCGCCGGGGGGGGGCCCCGGGGGGGGGCGGGCCCGGGGGGGGGGGGGTGGCGCGGCAGCTTGGAAGCCAGCAGTGCCTCAGCTCCGTCGTACGACCATGTCCACGCGGGTGGGCGCGCCCCGCGTAATGACAGGGTTCATCGTGTCGCTGATGAACAGCAGTCTGCCGCCATCCTCGATGCGCACCTGCACGGCGTAGGCATGGGAGGGCTGGATACGCGATGCATCGTAGTCGAGCGCGAATTCGAAGGGAACCTGTTGCCCTGCGGTGCGGATGACCTGTTCGGCGACCAGCACCGAAGGTGCGTCAGCCAGTGAGACATCCACGAGCCTGACTGTGACCACTGCCGTTGGCGGGAGTGCGATGCGCTCACGGTACGTGATGGACCCGTAACCTGGCTTGCGCTCAGGCCGCTGCCTGGCCTCCGGGCACGACGTGGCCACAGAACAGCCGGCAAGAAGCAGCACCAGGCTCAACAGGCCGAGGGACAGGGGTTTCGTGTCAGTCATGGATGCTCCAGGCAGCGATATGGTTCAGCCCTTTCCGATCCGCGTCGCTCCCACCTTCTTCCTCGGAGGGGGGGCGCTTCTCGCGCGAGTGTGCCGGGGACGGCGCTCCGGGTCATGCACCTCGCGCAACGCGCGCTCGAGCCCGGTCGCCTCGTGTTCGGCTTCAAGCACGAGGTCGCGCAACGTGTCGGCCGTCTGCGTCCACGGCCGGCCCCGCAGACTGACGACGCCGTAGTGCAGGTGCATCCACGGCTCCGTTGCCAGCAACACGAAGCGACCGCTGTCGAGGTCCTCCGCGATGCAGGGCAGGATCGAAGCCGACACGACATCCGAAGCCGCGATGATGCGCTTCACCGGTGCGAGACCATTGCAGACGATCGCGGGAAAGGGCCGCCCGGATGGCAGTCGCGACGAACCTTCGCGGTGTGCCGCCAGCATGGGATCGAGCACTCGGGGGGGGATTCGCGAAGGAGTGGCGAAGGGCCAACTCATCACGTCGGCCGCCCGAATCGTCGCGCTGCCTGCCGTCAGGGGGTGGCCGGCGCGCGCAAAGAAGTACACGGGGTGCCGCACGGGCATCGGCACCACGTCGAGGTCCGGCTCGCGCGCCAGCAGACTGGTTTCCGCCACGAAAAAATCCAGTGTCCGGCTGCGCAACTGGTGGACGAGGTCGTCCCAGTCGCCCGAATTCAGTTGTACGCTGACTTGTGGAAACTGCTCGACGAAGCGCGCCACCGCCGGACCCAGGAACGAGTCCGTCGGGTACGGGCCGCCGCCGACGTCCACCCGCCCGGTGCGCATCGCCGCATGACCGACCGCCTCGCTTTCGAGCTCGTCCGCCATCCGCAGCAGGTCGCGCGCGCGCTCGATGTACAGCCGGCCGAGATCGGTGGGCACGACCCCGACCGTGGAGCGCAGGAACAGGCTGCTGCCGAACCGGCGCTCGAGGTTCTGGATGCTGCGTGAGAGTGCGGGCTGGCTGATATGCAGCGCGGCCGACGCCCGCACGAAACTGCGGTGCTCAGCCAGCGCGACCACCTGGCGCAATTGCTGAAGTTCCAACGCCATGCATGAAGAGTATACCTTCGATATAAAACATGCATTGGACACATGGGCTCGGCTAGGCCAAGTTAGGCGCCGGATTCGCTCGCGAGTCCCCGGGCAGCGGTGTCCGGCAAGAATCGAAGACAGATTTCAGCACGGGTGGGAAATAGCGACATGCAAAAGAAATTCGCAGGAGTTTTCGGCGCCGCGCTGTTCGCGGTGCTGGGGGTGCTGGGCGGACCGGCCCAGGCCCAGACGCAGAAGCCCAACATCCTGGTCATCTGGGGCGACGACATCGGCGGCTTCAACATCAGCGCGTACAACCGCGGCATGATGGGTTACCGGACGCCCAACATCGACAGCATCGCCAGCCGAAGGCGCGCTGTTCACCGACTGGTACGGCCAGCAGAGCTGCACCGCCGGTCGCGCCGCATTCATCACCGGCCAGTCGCCGATCCGCACCGGCCTCACCAAGGTGGGCCTGCCGGGCGCGCCGGAAGGCATGATGGCGGCCGACCCGACGATCGCCACGCTGCTCAGGGCGCAAGGGTACGTCACCGGGGCAGTTCGGCAAGAACCACCTCGGCGACCGCGACTCGATGCTGCCGACGGCGCACGGCTTTGATGAGTTCTTCGGCAACCTCTACCACCTCAACGCCGAGGAAGAGCCCGAAAACGTCGACTACCCGAAGAACCCCGAGTTCAAGAAGAAGTTCGGGCCGCGCGGCGTCATCCACAGCTTCGCCGACGGCCGGATCACCGACACCGGTCCGCTGACCAAGAAGCGCATGGAGACGATCGACCGCGAAGTGACGGAGAAGGCGCTCGACTTCATGGAGCGCGCAGCGCGGTCGCGCAAGCCGTTCTTCCTGTGGTGGAACTCCACCCGCATGCACATCTTCACCCACCTGCACGCGGACGCCGAGGGCAAGACCGGTCTTGGCATCTATGCCGACGGCATGGTCGAGCATGACGGCCATGTCGGGCAGGTGCTGGCAAAACTCAGGGACCTGGGGCTCGAGCAGAACACCATCGTCATGTACTCGACCGACAACGGCGCCGAGACCTTCACCTGGCCTGACGGCGGCACGACCATGTTCCGCGGCGAGAAGAACACGCAGTGGGAAGGCGGCTACCGCGTGCCGACCATGATCAAGTGGCCCGGCGTCATCAAGCCGGGCACCGTGATCAACGAGATCGGTGCCCACGAAGACATGCTGACGACGTTCCTGGCCGCCGCCGGCGACACGAACGTCACGGCCGACCTGCTCAAGGGCCGCAAGATCGGCGGCACGACCTACAAGGTCCACCTCGACGGCTACGACCTCGGCCCGGCGCTCCGGGGCCAGGCGGAGTGGCCGCGCAAGGAGTTCATCTACTGGACCGACGACGGCAGTGTCGCGGCGCTGCGCTACGAGAACCTGAAGATCACGTTCCTCGAGCAGCAGGCCGAGGGCCTCAAGGTCTGGCAGGAGCCGTTCGTCGTGCTGCGGGCGCCGAAGCTCACCAACCTGCGCATGGACCCGTTCGAGCGCGCCGAGGAAGAGAACGCCATGGGCTACCAGCGCTGGTACATGGAGCGCATGTTCGCCATCGCGCCGGCCGGTGCGTACGTCGGCCAGTGGCTGCAGAGCTTCAGGGAGTTTCCGCCGCGGCAGAAGCCGGGCAGCTTCAACCTCGACCGCGTGATGGAAGCGGTGATGTCGAGCTCGAAGCAGTAAGCCGACCGCCACTGCGTTTCTAAACTTCCACGGCGCCCGCGCGGGAGCCGCCTGCATTCCCACCCCCGCAGGCGGATTCCCGGGCGGAGCGCCGTGGCTTCTCTGGGTCGGGGTATCGGCGGACATTGCTTCCGAGGATCCTGCAATGAGGCTGGCACTTGTCGCGACGGCACTCTTCCTGGCCGGGATCGGGACTGCGTCCGCCCAGTCGGTCGAATCCGACGTCACGCCGGAGTCCGGGGGCCTCATCAGGCAGGACCACGATTTTGCGATGTCGAGCATCGTCCCGGACCAGACGCTCGAGGCGGCGAAGATCGAAGACGAGCACGATCGATTCTCGGTGAAGTTCGGCTTCGTCGTGATGCCGATGGACTACACGAGCTTCGACCAGGACGCGCGCAGCAAGGAGCAGGTCGGCAACCAGCAGGACGAACTCGAGGCGCGCTCGTTGCGGCTGTCGGCGCGCGGGTATTTCGAGCTGTTCCGTACCTGGAACTACATGATCAGCTACGAGTACAAGGGCTTCGACCAGACCTCGGAGAGCGACTGGAACACGACTGATCTCCGCATCGCGACCGTGCTGGGGCCGAAGCTTGGCACGGTGACGGTCGGCAAGATCAAGGAACCGTTCTCGTATGAAATGGTGGGTGATGCCGCCAACCTGCCGCACCACGAGCGACTGATGAGTCCTTTCTTCCGCTCGCGCAACGACGGCGTGACGCTCGGCAACGCCGTGCTCGACCAGCGCGCGACCTGGATCGTCGGCTGGTACAACGACTGGTTGACGCAGGGCACGTCCTGGTCCGACTCCGGCAACGATTTCGCGGGCCGCATCACCGCCCTGCCGCTCTGGTCCGACGACGGCGCCAGTTACCTGCACCTCGCAGTCAGCACCCGCTACTACGGCGCGGTGGACGACCAGTTGCGCTACAAGGGCAAGCCCGCGTCCAACGTGGCGGACGACTTCGTCGATACAGGCAAGGTCCCGGGCGATCATGCCTGGCACACGGGCGTCGAGGCGCTCTGGAACCACGGTGGCTATTCGCTGCTGGCCGAATACATCCGCGCGGATCTCAGCACGCGTGACGACCGCGATCCCACGCTCGGCGGCTGGTACGTCACCGGCAGCTGGGTGCTCACGGGCGAGCATCGTCCGTATGACCGCAAGGCCGGCTATGCGCGGCGCATCCTGCCGCAAGGACGCTGGGGCGCCGTCGAACTCATCGGACGCTACGGCCACGTGGACCTCGACGACGGTCCCGTGCGTGGCGGCACGATGGACGGCTGGTGGGTCGGGGTGAACTGGTGGGCGAACAACCGCTGGAAGGCCAGCGTCGGCTACGGCAACATCGATCTCGACCGCTACGAGGTCACCGGCAACACGAAGACCCTGTTGACGCGCCTGCAGTGGATTTACTGACGAAGAGTCCGGCAGCGGCTCGCGGCCAACCGGGTGCGGAAAACGATGCGGTGAGGAGCGGCATGGCTGGATCCGATTTGGCGGAAAGTCCTTGGCGCGCATTAAATCCGCATTTCGAGATCATGCCGGGGACGCAAGTGGTCGTCCTGGTCCCGTCACCCTGAACCGCGACGCGGTTTGCCAGCAGAGAGTCGTGGTCCGTCCCGGAGAAAAGCCCGCACACAACGACAGTCCACCGAGCCTGGTCGCGTTCCTGCGCCTGACGACTCTGCAGCTGGGTCGAGCCGCTCGACGGCGCTGAGGATCGGCGTGCTGGCGGGCATTGCGATGCTGGCCCTTGCTGCCTGGTATTTGCTTGCCGGACGCCAGCCAGACGTGCCCGCGTCGACGGCAGGCTCCGAGACAGTCGCCGTAGTCGCCGCATACGTCGGCTCGCAGTCCTGCGCGCAATGTCACGCGGCCGAATCGAAGGCCTGGCAGAGCTCGCAGCATGCTGTCGCCATGCAGCACGCCACCAGACAGACGGTGCTCGGTAATTTCAACGACGCGACCTACAGCTTCCAGGGCGTCCAGTCCAGCTTCTTCCAGCGCGAAGGCAAGTACTTCATCCGCACGGACGGACCCGACGGCCAGCTCGCGGACTTCGAGGTCAGGTTCACGTTCGGCATCGCGCCGCTGCAGCAATACCTCGTCCAGTTACCCGGCGGGCGCCTGCAGGCTGTCGCGCTGACCTGGGATGCGCGTCCGCGCGAAGAGGGTGGCCAACGCTGGTTCCGCCAGTACCCCACCGAGCCGCTCGATCACACCGACGAGCTGCACTGGACGCGCCGGGCGCAGAACTGGAACTTCATGTGCGCCGACTGCCACTCGACCCAGGTGAGCAAGGGCTATGACGCGGCGTCCGATTCGTTCCAGACGGCATACGCCGAGATTTCGGTGGGTTGCGAGGCGTGCCACGGGCCCGGCTCCGCACACATCGAATGGGCGCGGCGCAAGGGCAAGGAGGCGGGCAAGGGCCTGACGGTGCAGCTCGACGAGCGGCACGGCGTGACCTGGGGGCGCAACGCTGCGACGGGCCAGCCCTGCGCAGCAAGCCGCGCAAGACCGGGCGCGAAATCGAGGTCTGCGCGCAGTGCCATGCGCGTCGCGCGCAGATCGCCGAAAGGGTACGAGCCTGGGCGTCCGTTCCTCGATCACTACCTGCCTACACTGCTGACGCCCGCGCTGTACCACGTCGATGGCCAGCAGCAGGACGAGGTGTTCATCTGGGGCTCGTGGCTGCAGAGCCGCATGCACGCGGCCGGCGTCACCTGCAGCGACTGCCACGATCCGCATACGCAGAAACTGCGCGCGCCGGGCAATACGGCGTGCGCGCAGTGCCACGATGCGCCGAAGTACGATGCCGGCGCGCACCACCGGCACCCGCCGGGCACCGCTGGCGCGCAGTGCGCCAATTGCCACATGCCGCAGAACACGTACATGGTCGTCGATCGGCGGCGCGATCACAGCATGCGCGTGCCGCGGCCCGACCAGAGCGTGGCGCTCGGCGTGCCGAATGCATGCAACTCGTGCCACACCGACCGCGCTGCAAAGTGGGCTGCGCAGGCGGTGCACGACTGGCTCGGCCGCGACGCCGCGGGCTACCAGACTTTCGCCGCGGACTTTCACGCCGCCGAAAGTGGCGAACCATCCGCGCTGGTCAAGCTCGCCGGCGTCGCTGCAGACACCGCGCAACCCGCCATCGTGCGTGCCTCGGCACTCGCGCGGCTGGCGGGCAGTGGCCAGTTCACGCGCGATTTCGCGCAGAGCTCGGCGCGGGACGCAGAGCCACTGGTGCGACTGGCGAGTGTGCAGCTGGCTGATGTGATGCCTGCAGAAATGCGCGCAACGGTCCTCGGGCCGCTGCTGGGGGATGCGACTCGCGCCGTCCGCATCGAGGCGGCGCGGTCGCTCGCAGGCGGCCAGGACCGGCTGCCGCAGGAACTGCTGCCGCGCTGGGAGGCGGCGTCGCAGGAGTACGTTGCGACACTGCAGTACAACGCAGACCGGCCCGAGTCCCGCGTCGCGCTCGGCGGCTTCAGGGCTGCACTGGGCCAGACCGATGCAGCCCATGCGCAGTTCACCGCGGCAATCCAGCTCGATCCGGCATTCGTGCCGGCCTACGTCAACGCGGCAGACGTGCTGCGCGCGCAGGGCCGCAACCAGGAGTCGGCTGACATGCTGCAGCAGGGCTTGCAGCGTGTGCCGACGAGCGCCGCGCTGCATCATGCGCTGGGCCTGGCGCGCATCCGCCTGCAGCAGCCGGAGCTCGGGCTGGGATCGCTGCGGCGCGCCGTGGAGCTTGACCCTGCGACCGCCCGCTACACTTACGTTCTTGCCGTGGCGCTGCATTCGGCGGGGCAGGCGGACGAAGCAATCCGCCGCCTGCAGCAGGCCGTCAAGCGCTGGCCCTACGATCGCGACATGCTGATGGCGCTGACGTCGTTCCAGCTCGAATCGGGGCAGCGCCAGGATGCGCAGGTGACGGCGCGCAGGCTCGTGGCCGCCTACCCGGCCGACCCGCAGGTTCGCGTACTGGCAGCACAGGCGCTCGGCGAGCAGTCGCCCTGATCAGCTCGGTGTGCTGGCGGCGAGGTTCGTGTCGCGCAGCTTCGCCGCCGAACCGATGCCGAGCCGTTTGACCAGCTGCATCGCGTCGCGCATCGATAGATCGAGCGGGCGGCTCGGGGGGCCCGGGGGGGGCCGGGCCGGGGCGTCGGCGACGCCGGCAGGAAAGACGGCGAGTCCCCACTGGTGCGAGCTCCAGGGCACAGCGGCGCGCCGCCGTTCGAGCTGGGGGCCCTCGGCCAGCGACTTCACCATGCGGTATTGCGGCATGCCGCCGAGGATCGACTGCCGCCGAGCAGGACCATGACCGCGATGATCGACGCGAGGGCGACCCCGCCCACGTGGCTGACCGGCAGCACCGCGGCAATCGGTTGCGCAACTTTTCCGGCAAACTGCAGCGCGTGCCGCAGCACGAGTGCGACGAGCACGACGGGCACGAGAAACATCAGGCCGCCCACCAGGGTCGCCTGCAGGAACGATTTGATCGAGTTCATGTGAGCTCCGCCGGCAGTGAAGTTCCAGTCTACACTGGGGCCCCCAGCTGCTGCCCTCGAAGCCTGTCCATGACCGCACGCCGTCGCGGAACCCCGCTCACCACGCGTCCGCGCGTGGCCATCGTTGGCGCAAACTTCGGGGGCCTGCGGGCGGCCCAGGAACTCGGTTCCGAGTTCGACGTGACCGTGTTCGATCCGTCGCCGTGGTTCGAATGGCTGCCGAACATTCACGAACTCGTCTCGCGGGCCAAGCGCCCCGCGGATCTGCGGCTGCCGCGCAAGCGGCTCGTGGCCGCGGCGGGTCATCGTTTCGTGCGCGAGGCCGTCACCGTCATCGATGCGCGACGCGGAACCCTGGCGACGGCAGGCGGCACGGTCCACGCATTCGATTTCTGCATCGTCGCCGCGGGTGGCGTCAACGCGACCTCTGGCGTGCGCGGCGTGGAACGCCACGCCATGCCATTCAGGAGCGTCGAACAATGCGACGCGATCGGTCGCCGGCTGGCAGTGCTGATGAAGGGGCGCAAGCAGCGATCGATCGTCATCGTCGGCGGAGGCTTTGCCGGCGTCGAGGCGCTCGGCGAGATCATGCGGCGTTACAGGCGACGCGCCAACCTGACGCTGCACATCGTCGAGGCCGGGCCGGCTCTGATGCCGGCTGCGTCACCGAAAATCGAGGCTGCCGTGCGCCGGCATGTGCGAGCCTGCGACGTGCGGATCCACACGGGGTCCGCGGTCGCGGCGATTACGCCGACCGGGGTCCGCCGGGCGGCGGCGCCGCACCGCCGTTATTGCACGCTGCAAAGCTCGCGCCGAAGCCACTGCAGTGGGCACCCGTCGATGCCACGCTGCGCAGTCGCCGCTACGCCAACGTGTTCGTGATCGGCGATGCGGCGGCATTGCCGGTAGCCGTTCCGAAGCAGGCATTCCACGCGCTCGAGATGGGCGAATGCGCCGCCGCCAACGTTCGACGCGCCGCTGCAGGCCGTGCACTGCGTCGCTACCGGCCTTCGCGTACGCCGCTGCTGGTGGCATTCGGCGATCTCGACACGTTCCTGGTGGCGGGCCGCTCGGTCATCGCCAATCCTGCACTCGCTGCGGGCAAAGAGGCCGTGTACCAGGTGACCATGGCGCAGATCGACCCGCCTTCCAACGTGCAAGCGCTCGGCCAGTTGGCATCCCGCGTCATCGGCGTCACGCGCAGGCTGGCGCCTTCGCGGTGAGCGGGCCACTGCTCACTGCCCGCGTGCACGAACGCATGCTCGTCGCGCGGCGTCGCCGCGAGCAGGTACTGACGTGTTCGCTCGATCTCGACCGGTCCGAGACGCAGGCCGAGCTCGGTGCGAATGAATGGCGCTGGCGCGAAGGTTCATACCCGTACCTCGAACGCTGCAGGGAGCGGACGATCTATCACTGGACCGGCGCCGCATTCGAGCCGGTCGCTCGCTTCGGAACTTCGCTGCTGAAGCTGGTCCCGACGGACTGGGGCCCGCCGACGTTCGAGATCGACGGCGTGAAGATGCTGCCGACCAGGCAGGTCTCGCCGTACGATGATGCGCGGCGCAAAGTGGCCTTGATCGAGCCTGCCGGCAAGCGTGTCCTGGATACCTGCGCGGGTCTCGGCTACTTTGCGGCCTGGTGCCTGGAGGGGGGTGCCAGGCAAGTGACGTCCTGTGAAATCAACCCGGATGTCCTCTGGCTGCGCACGCTCAACCCGTGGTCGCCGGTGAACGGACCGGGTCTGAATGCAATTGCGGGTGACGTCAGCGCGGCGATCCGCGGACTCGCGGACGCTTCTTTCGATGCCATCCTGCACGATCCGCCGCGCTTTGGCCTGGCCGGCGAGCTGTATTCGCAGGCCTTCTACCACGAACTTGCGCGGGTCCTGAGGCCTGGCGGCCGGTTGTTTCACTACACCGGCACGCCGAATCGGCTTACCAGCGGGCGCGATGTCCCGCATGAGGTTGCGCGGCGACTGCGGCTCGCCGGTTTCACGACCCGGCTGGAAGGCGATGGCGTATTCGCCGTGCGCGGCAACTCATGCGGCTGATCGCGACCTGTCCCGAAGAGACCAAGCCAGCCCTCGTCGCCGAGCTCGAGGCGCTGGGTGTCACGGAACTGGCGCCGACGTTTCGGGCCGTGCTGTGCAGTGCGACGCCACGCCAGTTCTACGCCTTGCACCTGCGCGTGCGCACGGCGAGCCGCATCCTGCGGGTTCTGCGCGAGGTGCCGGCTCGCACGCCGGCGATGCTGCATTCGCAGGTGCGTCGCCTGCACTGGCCCGAATGGTTCGATGCCCGCCACGGCTTCATGGTCGAAAGCACGGGGGACGAAGGCGGCGGGCTGACGCCGAAACAGGTGATCACGCAGGTGCGCGAGGGCGTGCGGGGGTCCTTTGCACGACTGGGTGAGCAGGTTCCTCCGGTCGACACGGAGGACCCGAAGGTGGTGATCGTGGCGCATGTCGCGCGCGGCCGCTGCATGCTCAGCTTCGATACGTCGGGCAAATCACTGCACAAGCGCGGCTATCGCGAGCAGGGTCATCCCGCGCCGCTGAAGGAAACGCTGGCGGCGGCGATCCTGCAGTTTGCAGGGTACGACGGCAGCGTCGCCTTCCTCGACCCGATGTGCGGCAGCGGCACGCTGGCCATCGAGGCGGCGATGATCGCCGTGCGCAAGGCGCCGCAGATCCATCGCAAGAAGGGCGAATTCCACTTCGAGTGGCTCGCCGACTTCGACCGCGCGCTCTGGCGCGAAACGCAGGACAGCATCCGTGCGGAAAAGCTGGACGCGCCGCCATGCATCGTGGCGGCCTCCGACGTCCGGGCGGAGTACATCGAGATGGCGCGCAGGAGCGCGCTCAAGGCGCGGGTCGAGAAGTACATCCAGTTCGACGCGGTGCGCGTGCAGGATGTGGCGCCGCCCGCGCCGACCGGCCTGCTGGCGACCAATCTGCCGTACGGGGATCGCATCGGTGGCGGCGAAGCCGAGGTGCGTCAGCTGTACGAGGAGTTTGGCGACACGCTGAAGCACAGGTTCGCGGGCTGGCGCGCCGCCGTGCTCGCGGCCAATGCGTCGCCGTACAAGGCGATCGGGCTCAAGCCCTCGCGAACGATCAAGCTGATGAATGGCAGCATCCCGTGCCGGCTGCTGTTGTTCGACCTCTATGCCGGCAGCCGCCGGCTCCCGCCGTCATCCACGGCTCCGTGCTAGGCTGCGATGCTCCGCAACCTGGGGGTAGGCGCATGGAAAACAACGCCGCCAGCGGGACTCGCTCGCGCTGGGTCTCCGAACGACGTTTCTTCTCGGGCATGGCCATCGCAATGCTGCTCGTCGCCTACATCGGCTTCGCGCGGTCTTTTTTCCTGCGGCCCTTGTTTCCCGAGTGGCCGTCCCCGTCCGAGCCGATCTTCTACATACACGGCGCGTTTTTCGCGGCGTGGTGCGTGCTGCTTGTGATTCAGGCCATGCTGGTCGGCGTCGGCCGCACGGACGTGCATCGCAAGGTCGGCGTCCTCGGCGTGGTCATCGCGCTGGGCATGGTGATCCTCGGGGTCGCTGGTGCGCTGATCGCCGCCAACCGGCCAACCGGCTTCAACGGTGTGCCCATCCCGCCGCTGCAGTTCCTGGTCGTGCCGCTGTTCGATATCGCGTTCTTCATTGCGTTCGTCGGCCTGGGTATCGCCAACCGCAGCAATCCGCAGAGTCATAAGCGCTGGATGGTGCTTGCGACGGTCGCTCTGCTCGGAGCTGCGTTCGCGCGCTGGCCATACGTGTGGCAGATCGGGAACCCGTTCGTGTACTTCGGTTTGGCGTATCTCTTCATCGTCGCGCTCGCAATCTGGGATTCGCGCACGCGCGGCGCGCTGCACCCGGTGACCCGCTGGGGCGGGCTTGCGCTGATGGTGTCGTTGCCAGTGCGACTTGTGCTTTCGGGCACCGCCGCGTGGCTTGCATTCGCCAGCTGGCTGACGGGACTCGCGCGCTGAAACGGCAGGTCGACGATGGAAGGTGCGTGGGAGGTCGCCCCGCCGCGCTGGTGGACTGAACCCGCAAGATTGTGACTTGGTGGTAACAGCGCGGCGGAGCTAACGCGCAGAGTGAAACCCACGCGCGCGCCCGCATTCTGCTTGCTGCAGCGTCGCGAGTCCAGTGTTGCGTCCGCTTTGAGCCGGAACGCGCGTCAGGCGAACATGAGTTTTTCGACGTGAGCAGCCGCACTCGCCGCAAGCGAGCCCAGGTCGTAGCCGCCTTCGAGTGTCGAAACGATGCGTCCCTGTGCATGTCGATCGGCGATGCCACAGGCAACCTCCGTCACCCATGCGTAGTCGGCCGTCGTGAACCGCAGGTGCGACATGTCGTCGGCGCCGTGGGCATCGAAGCCGGCGGAGATCAGCAGCAACTGCGGCGCAAAGGTCTCGAGTGCCGGCAGCCACTGTTGCTGCACGACTGCGCGGAACGCATCGCTGCCACTGCCCGGGGGCAGTGGACAGTTGATGATGCGTCCAGGTCGCGTGGGTGGATTCATGTCCGGCCATAGCGGGTACTGGTACGACGAGCACAGCAGGACCCGACGGTCGTCCTTGAAGATTTCCTCGGTGCCGTTGCCCAGGTGCACGTCGAAATCGAGGATTGCCACGCGCTGGAGACCGTGGTGGTCGAGCGCGTGACGCGCCGCGACCGCGACGTTGTTGAAGAAGCAGAAGCCCATCGCCGTCGCCCGCGTGGCATGGTGACCGGGTGGCCGGACGTTGCAGAAGGCGCGCGCTGCCGCACCCGTCAGTACCAGGTCCGTGGCCAGCACGTTGGCGCCGGCGGCGCGCAGCGCGGCCTCGAACGTCTCCGGGCACATCCAGGTGTCGGGATCGATGTGAGCGAGGCCTTCGGCGGGAGAACGGTTGGAGAGGTCTTCGACGTAGGCGAGCGGATGCACGCGGACCAGTTGCTCAACGCTGGCGCGCGGCGCCTCGTGGTGCAGCAGCAGGTCGTGCAGACCGCGCGCGTGGAGTTCGTCCTCGATTGCATTGAGCCGCGTCGGTCGCTCGGGATGTTGGTCACCCATGCGATGCAGGCGACAATGGGCGTGAGTCACGAAAGCGACTGCCATGGGCGGCTCCGGTTGCGGTGACCCGCAATGATCCTGCAAGCGCTGGAGGCTAGCATTTGCGAGTCCCGCCTGCCTCCGAGAGTACACTTGAGCCATGACCGCGCAACGCATCGAGGCCGTGCTGCGTCCCGCGTCCGTCGCCGTGGTCGGCGCGAGCGCCACCCCCGGTTCGATCGGCGACGTCCTGTGCCGGAACCTGCGCGAAGGTGGCTTTCGCGGCCCCGTGTTTTATGTCAACCCGCGGCACGAGTCCATCGCCGGCGAGCCATCCTATCCGGACGTGCGCTCACTGCCGCAGGCCGTGGACGTCGCGATCATCGCCACCCCTCCGCCCACCCTGCCCGCCATACTCGAGCACTGCGGTGTGCGCGGCGTGCGCGGCGCCATCATCGTCTCAGCAGGCTTCCGCGAAGGCGGCGAGGAAGGCGCGACCTGCGAAAGCACGATGCTGCAGGTCGCGCGCCGGTATGGCCTGCGCCTGCTCGGACCGAACAGCTTCGGCGTGATCCGGACCGACGACGGGTTCAACGCCTCCTGCGGTGCGGCGCTCCCCAAGCCAGGCCGCCTCGCGCTGGTGTCACAGTCGAGCGCGCTGTGCGCGGCAACGCTCGACTGGGCTCGCTCCCGGCACGTCGGCTTCTCGACGGTGATCTCCACTGGACTCGGCGATGACATAGGTTCCGGCGACGTGCTCGATTTCCTCGCGCGCGATGCGGCGACCGATGGAATCATGCTTTACCTCGAGGGCGTCGGTGACGCGCGCCGCTTCATGAGCGCGCTGCGGGCTGCCGCGCGCGTGAAGCCCGTCGTGGTCATGAAAGCGGGGCGTTCGCTCGAAGGGCGTGGCAGCCTTGCCTTCCATACGGGCTCGCTGGTGGGTGGCGACGATGTGTTCGACGCGGCGATGCGTCGCGCCGGCGTGCTGCGCATTCGTGATTTCAGCCAGCTGTACAGCGCGGCAAGCACGCTCGGTGCCGGCGTGCGGATGCGCGGGCGCAGGCTGGGTATCGTGACAAATGCGGGCGGACCTGGACAGCTTGCAGCAGACCGCGCCGGTGACCGGGGACTGCCAGTGGCCCGGCTGGACGATGCGACGCTCGCGCAGCTGCACGCGCTGCTGCCGCCCAGTACGGCGGAGGGCAATCCCGTCTACGTCCGCGGCGACGCGTCCGCGCAGGTTTACGCGCAGGCGGCGCAGGCATGCCTGCTGGACGGCGAGGTCGATGCGTTGCTCGCAATCCTGACGCCGTTTGCGCTCACGGATGCGGACCGGTTCGCAACTGAACTGATCGCGGTGGCCGCTGCCCAGCGCAAGCCGGTCTTCACGTGCTGGATGGGAGGCGGGGCGGTGACGGCGGCACGCCAGCGCTTCGCCGAGAATCGGGTTCCGACCTTCCCGACTCCCGAAGCTGCGGTCGATGCCATTGCCGCGCTCGCACTGTTTTCCGCCAACCAGGAGCAGTTGCTGCAGGTTCCCGCGCCGCTCGGACCGACCTCGACCCCCGACCGCGCCACGGCGCAAGGCCTGCTCGACGCGGCGCGTGCGGCGGGCAACGAGTGGCTCAACCCGGCGGATTCGAAGGAACTGCTGGCGGCGTTCGGCATCCCGATCGTCCAGAGCCGGCCGGCGTACTCGGCGGACGAGGCCGTGCAGGTGGCCGAGGCGATCGGCTACCCGGTGGCGATGAAGATTCTCTCACCCGACATCGCGCACAAGACCGACGTCGGTGGTGTGCGGCTGGGACGCACCGACGCCCGCAGCGTGCGGGACGGCTACGAAAACATGCTGCGCGACGTCGCCATCGCCCGGCCGGACGCGAGACTCGAAGGCGCGCTGATCGAGCCGATGTACGTCGAGCGGCACGGGCGCGAACTCATGATCGGTGCGGTGCGCGATCCGGTGTTCGGCCCGGCGATCAGCTTCGGGCTCGGCGGCACGATGGTCGAGGTGATCCGCGATCGCGCGGTGGCATTGCCGCCGCTCAATCCGTACCTGGCACGGGACCTGATCCGCCGCACCCGTGCGAGCCTGGCCTTGCAGCCGCTGCGCGGAGCGCCGGCCGCCGCGCCGGAAGCCATCGAGGACATGCTGCTGCGCGTGTCCGAGATCGTGTGCGAATTGCCGGACGTCGGTGCGATCGACATCAACCCGGTGATCGTGACGGCCAGGGGCGCCGTTGCCGTCGACGCGCGCATCGGTGTGATGCCCATGCCACAGCCGCGGCTGCTTTATCGCCACATGGCGATTCACCCGTATCCGAGCGCGCTGGAGTTTCCGCTGGAATTGCCGGACGGACGACAGGCCAGGATCCGTGCGATCCGGCCGGAGGACGCCGAACTCGAGCGGGACTTCGTCCACCGGCTGTCGGAACACTCACGGTTCCTGCGCTTCATGTTCGGCCTGCAGGATCTCTCGCCGGCAATGCTGTCCCGGTTCACGCAGATCGATTACGACCGCGAGCTGGCGCTGATCGTGGTCCTGCGCCTGCCGGACGGTGCCGAGCAGCAGATCGGCGTGGCCCGGTACATCACGTTGCCGGACGAGGAGTCGTGCGAGTTTGCGATCGTCGTGAGTGACGAGTGGCAGGGCAAGGGCGTGGCACGGCGGCTGTTCCAGCGCCTGATCGACATCGCACGCGACCGTCGCATCAAGCTGATGACCGGGATCACGCTGCGTGAGAACACCCGCATGATCGATCTTTCGCGGTCGCTCGGCTTCGCGACGCGCTCAGACACCGACGAACCCGAACTCGTGCGGATGACGCTCGATCTCTAGTGACGGTCGCGCAGCGCGGTGCGGACCTGGTCGCGCAGCCAGCGGTTGGCCGCGTCGCTGGCCGCATTGGCCGGCCAGTACATGTACGTCTCGAGGCGGATGTCGGCGAGCGGCAGCGCCACGACCCGGTACCTGTCGCTCTCGAGAACGTGGTGCGCATACCGCTCCGGTAGCGTCGCGGCCAGGTCGGTGCTGGCGGCGACACGGCAAGCGGCCGAGTGACTCTGGCAGCGCAGCCGGATGCGCCGCGTCCTGCCGAGCGACTGCAGCGCAACGTCCTCCAGCGAGGGGCCGCGCCGGCGCGACGACACCTGCACGTGCTCGAGCTCGAGGTAGGCGTCGAGGCTCCAGCCGCTGCGCTTCATGCGTCGCAGCCGTGGATGGTCCTTGCGCGCAATCACCACCAGGCGGTCGGTCAGCACGCGTTCGTGCGGCACGCGATCCGCTACCGGCAGCAGCACGTCGAGCGCCACGTCGAATTCGCCGGCGGCGAGGTCCGCTTCGAGACGAGGCCGGTCGTGCCTCGCCGACGCGAGGCTGAGACGCGGTCCCGCGGCGCAGACGGCCTGGCTCAGTTCAGGCAGCACGCTGGGTTCCAGCGCTTCGCGCAGACCGATGCGGAAGTGCCGCTCGGCTGTCGTCGGTTCGAACCCTGCGGCCTGGCCGAAGGTGCGCTCCATCGCGCTGAGCGCTTCCCGGACCGGGCCCGCAATCGAGCGGGCGAATGGGGTTGGAGCGATCCCGCGACCCTGGCGCTCGAACAGCGGTTCGCCGAATGCGTCGCGCAGGCGCGCGAGTGCATGACTCACGGCCGGCTGTGACAGGTTCAGCTTGCGGCTGGCGGCCGTGAGGCTGCCTGCCGCGAAGACGGTGTCGAACACTACGAGCAGGTTCAGGTCGATCCGCGATAGATGCATGATATGAATGATTATTCATTAAAACATTGCACCATGGAAATGCCATGACCGGCCTACACTGGCGACCAGACCCTCCCTGGAGCACGCGTCATGGATTTCGAACACAGCTCCCGTACGCGCGAACTGATGCATCGTGTCGACGACTTCATGCAGGCGCACGTCTTCCCGGCCGAGGTCGAATACGAGGAGTTCGTGCAGGATCCGGCGCAGCGCTGGGTCGTCCCGCCCATCGTCGAAGGGCTCAAGGCCAGGGCGCGCGACGCCGGACTCTGGAACCTGTTCCTGCCCCACGAATACCAGCCCTGGAGCCCGGGCCTGACCAATCTCGAATACGCACCGCTCGCGGAACTCATGGGGCGCGTCGACTGGGCCTCGACTGTCTTCAATTGCGGGGCCCCCGACACCGGCAACATGGAGGTGCTGGCGCGTTACGGCAACGTGGACCAGCAGGCGCAGTGGCTCACCCCGTTGCTGGAAGGGCGCATCCGCTCGGCCTTCCTGATGACCGAGCCCGCGGTGGCTTCCTCCGACGCGACCAACATCGAGTGTTCGATCGTCCGCGACGGCGACGACTACGTCGTCACCGGTCGCAAATGGTGGTCGAGCAACATCTATCACCCGGACTGCGAGATCCTGATCGTCATGGGCAAGACCCGCTGCGACGGGCCGAAGCACGCGCAGCAATCCATGATTCTCGTGCCGCGCCGTGCGCCGGGCGTGCGCCTCGTGCGTCCGCTCAAGGTGTTCGGAGAAGTGCACTCACCGAGCGGTCACGGCGAAGTCGCGCTCGAGGGCGTGCGCGTGCCGGCCTCCAATCTGCTGCTCGGCGAAGGCCGGGGTTTCGAGATCGCACAGGGCCGGCTGGGCCCCGGCCGCATCCATCACTGCATGCGCCTCATCGGCGCCGCGCAGCGGGCGCTCGAACTGATGTGCCGGCGAGCGGATTCACGCATGGCGTTCGGGCGCAAGCTGAGCGAACAGGGCAGCCTGCGCGAAGCGATCGCGCGGTCACGCTGCGAGATCGAGCAGGCCCGCCTGCTCACGCTCGCCGCGGCGGACAAGATGGATCGCGAAGGCAACCGCGGCGCGGCAGACCTCATCTCGATGATCAAGATCGTCGCGCCGCGCATGTGCCAGGACGTCTGCGACCGCGCGATGCAGGCGCACGGCGCCATGGGATTGTGCCAGGACACACCGATCCCGGCGGCATTCGCCTATGGCCGGTACGTGCGACTGGCCGACGGCCCCGACGAGGTGCACATGTCGCAACTGGCCAAGTGGACGATCGCCAAGGCGCTGAAGGGCAGCATCTCGGGCTGAGGTCGGCTGGCGGAAAGTCGCATAATGCGGCGCTGCGCAGCGCCGCCGTGGGTGGTGCGCGCCTGCACGGGTCCACGCATGTCACCGACCGGCCACCACGACGCCCACGTCCACGTCTTCGACACCAGCAATCCCATTGCCGAGCGCCGCACGCGCCAGGTGATGTGGCTGACGCTGGTGATGATGGTCATCGAGATCGCCGCCGGCACCGTGCTCGGTTCCATGGCGCTGCTGGCCGATGGCTGGCACATGAGTTCGCACGCGCTGGCGCTCGGTGTCTCGGCGGGCGCGTATTACCTGGCGCGACGCCATGCCCACGACCCGCGCTTCGCGTTCGGCACGTGGAAGATCGAGGTGCTGGGCGGCTACACCAGCGCCGTATTCCTGGTCGGCGTCGCCGCATACATGGGCATCGAGTCGGTGTCGCGGCTCTTCAATCCGGCACCGATCCGCTTCAACGAAGCCATTGCGATCGCTGTGCTGGGCCTGGCCGTCAACGTGCTGTCGGCCTGGTTGCTGTCGACCGGGCACGATGCGGGTCATTCACATCACGGCCACAACCATCACGCGCACGGCCACGATGGCCACGCCCACCATCACGACCTGAACCTGCGCTCGGCGTACCTGCACGTCGTGGCGGATGCCGCTACGTCCGTGCTGGCGATCGTCGCCCTCGCGGGCGGCAAATACCTCGGTGCGACCTGGCTCGACCCGGTGATGGGGATCGTCGGCACCGTGCTGGTCGGGCGCTGGGCGATCGGATTGCTGCGCGACACAGGTCGGGTGTTGCTCGATGCCGAAATGGATTCGCCGGTGGTGCAGGAAGTGCGCGAGGTCATCGCCGCATTGCCTGGTGCACCGCAATTGCGCGACCTGCACGTGTGGCGGGTGGGGCGGGGCAAGTACGCCTGCATCGTGCACCTGTCCCATGCGCAGGAAATGCATGCTGCCGAAGTGCGCTCCGCACTCGCGGTGCACGAGGAGCTCGTGCACGTCACGGTCGAGTTCGAGCGCTGACGCCGCTGCTGCTGTGTTTGCGCCGGGCTGAGCTCAGCGAACCGTCCGCGCCGCGATCCAGCGTTCGACGCGGGCTTCATGCAGGTCGAGCGGCATCGGTCCGGCGCCGAGAACCAGGTCGTGGAACGCGCGCAGGTCGAACTTCGGACCAAGCTTTTCCGCCGCCCGCCGGCGCAGCTCGATGATCTTGAGCTCGCCGACCTTGTACGCGAGTGCCTGGCCGGGCCACGCGATGTAGCGGTCGACCTCGAACTCGATTTCCGCCGGGGCGAGCGCACTGTTTTCCTGCAGGCAGGCCATCGCACGTTCGCGCGACCAGCCCATCACGTGCATGCCCGTGTCGACGACCAGTCGGCACGCGCGCCAGATCTCGAGCGAGAGCCGCCCGAACTGCTCGTACGGGTCGCGGTAGATGCCCATCTCCTCGCCCAGGTACTCCGAATACAGGCCCCAGCCTTCGACGTAGGCGGTCACGTCGTCGGCGCGACGGAACTCCGGCAGGTCCGTGAGTTCCTGGCTCAGTGAAATCTGATGATGGTGACCGGGCACGCCTTCGTGCAGCACCCAGGCTGGAATGCCGAAGGTTGGCATCTTCTCGGCCATCCACGGCTTGTAGACCACCATGCCGGCGACCCCTTGTTCCGGCGAGCCGGGCAGGTAACCGTTGGCGCTGCTTTCGAGGCCGGCCGGCATCGGCAGCACGCCGTACGACAGGCGCGGCAGCTTGCCAAAGTACTTCGGCATGGCGAAATCGGCGCGCTTCGCGACCTCACTGGCTTTCTCGCCGTACGCGGCAGCACCCACGTAGAACCGGGGGTCCTTGCGTACCGACCCGAGAAACTCCTGGAACGTGCCCTTGAAGCCCGTTTGCGCGATGACCTGGTCCATGCGCGCCCGGATGCGCTTCACTTCGCTTTCGCCGAGCGCGTGAATCTCGGCCGGTGTCTTCGCCGTCGAAGTGTGCCGACGGGCGAGGTACGCGTAGTACTCCTTCCCCTGCGGCACGCTGCTGATGCCGATGTCCTTTCGCGCCGCCGGCAGGTAGTCGTGCTGCAGGAACTGCAACAGCGACTGCTGGGCGGGTCGCACCTGGGTATGCAGCACGTTGCGGGCCTGCGCCTCGAGCGCTGCGAGCCGGTCCGCAGGAAACGACTGCGACACGTTGCGGAAAGGCGCAAGCAGCGGCGTCTTGTCGTCCGTTTGCGCCAGCTGGCCGCGCACGTCGGCGATGGCGCGCTCGACCGTGCGCGTCGGTTGCGTCATTCCCGTGCGGATGCCGCGGCGCATGTTCTCGATCTCGCGAGCGTAGTACGCCGGCAGTGCCTCGAGCCGTGCGATCCAAGCTTCCGCCGCCGCTTCGTCGTCGAGCGGTGTATTGAGCGCGGCGTAGTCCGCGGTCGTGTAGAAGCCATCACCGCTGATGAAGGGCATGCGCTCCTCATCGAAGGCGAGGCCATCGAGCGCAAGGCCAACGCGGTCGACCAGCAGTTCGCGGTTGAGTTCGTCGTCGTCGGCGAGGCCGGCGGCGGGCAGGGCTTGCAGCCGGCGCTGGAAATCCAGGTACGCAGCCTTGCGCGCCGCAACCGCGGGCGGCGAATTGTCCGGCCAGATGCGCGCGGCCTCCTTGTCGCCGCGCTGGGCTGCACGAATCGGATCCTGCGCGCGGTTGAATGCGTCGAAATCGCTGACGATCGCAGTGATGTTGTCGGCACCGGTCGCGGGAATGGCCGCGTGGGCAGGCTGGAAAGTCACGAGTAACCCCGCGATGGTTGCCAACAGGATCTTGTGCATGCGTCTTCCGGAGACCGGCGAGCGTCAGCCCGCCGCGGCGGTGCGTGGCGCGGCGACGGTTTCGTCGTCGTCCGCGTCCTCGCCGAGGAAGCCGCCGCTCTGGTGCGCCCACAGGCGCGCGTACAGGCCGCCGTGTTCCAGCAGCGCACGGTGGTCGCCCTCCTCGACGATGCGTCCCCTGTCCATGACGACGAGGCGGTCCATCGCCGCGATCGTGGACAGGCGGTGGGCGATGGCCACGACGGTCTTGCCTTCCATGAGCCGGTAGAGGCTCTGCTGGATCGCGTTCTCGACCTCGCTGTCGAGTGCACTGGTTGCCTCGTCGAGCAGCAGGATCGGCGCGTCCTTGAGCATCACGCGCGCGATCGCGATGCGCTGCCGCTGTCCACCGCTCAGCTTCACGCCGCGCTCACCGACGTGCGCGTCGTAGCCACGCCGGCCCCTGACGTCGGACAAGCTCGCGATAAATTCTTCCGCCTCGGCGCGCTTGGCTGCTGCGATCATGGCGTCCTCGCTGGCGTCGGGCCGTCCGTAGACGATGTTGTCGCGCACCGATCGGTGCAGCAGCGACGTGTCCTGGGTGACCATTCCAATCTGCGCGCGCAGGCTGTCCTGTGTCACCTGCGCAATGTCCTGGCCGTCGATCAGGATCGCACCCTGCTCGACGTCGTAGAAGCGCAGCAGCAGGTTGACGATGGTGCTCTTGCCGGCGCCGGAACGCCCGACCAGGCCGATCTTCTCGCCCGGGCGAATGTGCAGGCACAGGTCGTCCACGACGGCGCGCTTGCCGCCGTACGCGAACGTGACGTGCTCGAAGGCGATCTCGCCGCGCGTGACGCGAAGCGGCTTTGCATCCGGCGCATCGACCACCGTATGCGCGCGGGATAATGTGCGGATGCCGTCTTCGACCGTGCCGACATGTTCGAACAGCGAGGCGACCTCCCACATGATCCAGTGCGCGATGCCGTTCAGGCGCAGTGCCATCGCGCTGGCGGCGGCGACCGCGCCCACGCCCACCTCACCCAGCGTCCACAGCCACAGTGCCACGCCGGCGGTGGCAGCGATCAACAACATGCTGAGCGTGTGGTTGATGATCTCGAACCCGCTGACCAGCCGTCCCTGTGCGTAGGCGGTCTGCATGAACTCCTGCATCGAGGCGCGCGCGAAGCTGGCTTCGCGACTGGCGTGCGAAAACAGCTTTACCGTCGCGATGTTGGTGTACGCGTCGGTCACGCGCCCGGTCATCAGGGAGCGCGCGTCCGCCTGTGCTGCGGCAACTTTCCCCAGGCGCGGCACGAAGTAGACCAGGCTCACCGAGTACAGCACGAGCCAGCCGACGAACGGGGCGAGCATCCGCAGGTCAAAGGAGCCGACGATCGCCAGCATGGTCACGAAGTAGATGACGATGAACGCGAGGATGTCGGTGGCAGTCAGCCAGGCGTCGCGCACGGCGAGCGCCGTCTGCATCACCTTGGTCGCGACGCGGCCCGCGAACTCGTCCTGGTAGAAGCTCATGCTCTGGCCGAGCATCAGCCGGTGGAAGTTCCAGCGCAGCCGCATCGGGAAATTGGCGAACAGCACCTGGTACTTGAGCAGGGCAAACAGCCCGACCACCAGCGGGCTCACGGCCAGCACGGTGATCAGCAGCAGGAAGTTCTGTCGCTCGGTGACCCAGAGTTGTGCGGGTTCCACCCTTGCCAGCCAGTCGACGAGTTTGCCGAGCATCGCGAACAGCATGGCCTCGAATGCACCGATCACCGCGGTGCAGAGCGTCATCAGCAGGATGTACGGCCGCAGGCCTGCGGAGGACTGCCACAGAAAGGCAAAAAACGTGCGCGGCGGCGTGGCCGGCTTGGCGTCGGGATAGGTTTCGACCAGGCGTTCGAAGCGACGGAACACGGCGGGACTCCTCGGCCGCGCAAAATACCACGGCCCTCGCGGTCGCGCGGTCTTGCTAGACTGGCCGTTGGCGGAAAAGTCCGTAGAACGCCGTGGTTTGAGCCGAATGTACGACGCGAACTCCCTGCGCTCGATCCTGCTGGTCAAGAACGTCGAGGAGCAGGATCCGGACGGCTCGGTCCTGCCGCTCGCGGAGCGCGACGCGGCGACGCGCGACGCGTTGCGGCGGCATCCGCAGGGCAGTAGCGACCCTTTGGCTCACGCCTGGCGCGTATTGGCGATGAGGGCCGACTCGTTGCGGGCGAAACTGGCGGAGCGTCACCCCGTCGTTACCAGTGCGGTCGGTCCCGAAGCGCAACTGGCAAGCGTGGGTGGATTCATCCTGCTCGCCGCGTTCGGGCTGGGTCTCGCCCTGTCGCTCCTCGACAGCCGCGTGCGGATCGAAATCCTGGCCTTCCCCCTGCTTGGCGTGGTGCTGTGGAACCTGGTCGTCTACGCAGTGCTGGCTGTGTCGTCACTGCCCCGCGGACCCGCCCCGTCTGCAGGTCCCGCCTCGCGGTTGCCCGGTTGGACGCTGTGGCCTGCGCGCTGGACCCGGCAGCGCGCAGCGAAGCTGATCAAGCAGTCTTCTTTCTATCACCGGCCGCTGTCGGCCGCGCTGCGTCGTTTCTCCGACGAATGGTGGCCCATCTCCCAGCCGCTCCTCCTGTGGCAGGGCAAGCGCCTGTTTCACCTCGGCTCGGCAGTCGTCGCGCTCGGCCTGATCGCCGGCTTTTACCTGCGCGGCATCGCGCTCGAGTACCGCGCCGGATGGGAGAGCACGTTCCTCGGGACAGCGCAGATTCGTGCATTGCTCGGGCTGATCTACGGCCCGGCCTCGGTCCTGACCGGCATTGCACTGCCCGCGGATGACCCGACGGTGAACTCGCTGCACTGGCTCGACGGCAAGGGCGGCGGCCCTGCGGCGCCGTGGATTCATCTCATGGCCGCCACGGCGATCCTTTACGTGGTCGTGCCGCGCTTGCTGCTGGCACTGACGGCAACGCTGAGCCTGGCGCGTGCCCGTGACCGGCTGGCCGTGCCGGAGTCCTTGCTGCCCTATGCGCGACGCACCCTCGGGGCCAGTGATGCCGCCTTGCCCGCGCAGATGGCGCGGTTGACGTATTTCGCCTACCAGCCTGCCGCCGCTTCGGAGCAAGGAGTGCAACGCCTGCTGCGCGCGGCATTCGGTCCGGATACCCGCATCGAGTTTGCGCCGGCAATCGCCTACGGTGACGAAGAACGCTTCGACGCATCCAGCGCCGGTGCCGCGAGCGATCTCGAAATCCTGCTGCTCAATCTCGCGGCCACGCCCGAGGTCGAGAACCACGGACGGATCCTGCAACAGGCGAGGGAGCATTGTTTGCGCTCCGCGGCCGGCTCACGCTGGCTCGTCCTCATCGACGAAGCTCCGTACCTCGCCCGTCTCGGTGGGGATGACTCGCTCGCAGAGCGGATCGAGCAGCGTCGCTCGGCGTGGCGCGACTTCGTCCGCGCGCATGGGTTCGAGGCATGCACGCTCGATCTTGGGTCGATCCCGGCCGGCGGTGACGTAACCCAGGCCATCGTCGACCAGGTGCATCGCAGTTGCCGGCGTGCGAGCGCATGAGCGATTCCACGTCGTCCATCAGCCTTGCATTGCTGTCGCACACCAACGTCGGCAAGACGACGCTGGCACGCACGCTGCTGCGGCGGGACATCGGCGCCGTCATGGACCGTGCCCATGTCACCGAGGTTGCCGAATCGCAAGTCCTGATGCGCAGTCCGGTGGGCGACGAACTGGTGTTGTGGGACACGCCCGGCTTCGGCGACAGCGTGCGTCTGCAGCGGCGACTGGCGGCGAGTGGCCAGCCCGTCGGCTGGTTCCTGTCGCAGGTGTGGGACCGCTTTGCCGATCGCGCGTTCTGGTGCAGCCAGCAGGCGATGCGCGCGGCGCGCGAGTCGGCGGACGTCGTGCTGTACGTCGTCAACGCGACCGAGGAGCCGGCCACTGCCGGCTACATCGAGCCGGAACTGCACATCCTCGACTGGCTCGGCAAGCCGGCGCTCGTGCTGTTGAACCAGGTCGGCACCCGCCTCGACGCTGCGCACGAACGGCAACTGATTGCAGAGTGGAGCGCGGTGCTGCAACGGCACGACGCGACAGGCAAGCGCCGGGTAATGACCTTCGATGCCTTCGCACGCTGCTGGCTGCAGGAGCACGCCCTGCTCGATGCCATTGCAGATTGCCTGGACGAACGGCAACGGCCTGCGTTCGAACGGATCGTCGAGGCATGGCGAGGCCGTGACCTCGACGTGCTCCGGCAGAGTGCGGCCGTCATCGCCCGGCAAGTGCACGGCCTGGCGCACGACACGGTGCAGCTGCCGGACGCCAGGCTCGCGGACAAAGTGAGCCGCGCGTTACAAGGCGGTGCGACTGACGCGCTCGATGCCAAGGAGTCGCGCGCTCGCCAGGCCATGCTCGACCGCCTTGATGAGTCCGTGCGCGCATGCACCGCCGAACTCGTCACTTTGCACGGCCTCACGGGCACGGCCAGCGAGGAAATCCTGCGACAGGTCACGACGGGATTCGAAACCCAGCGTGCCCCGGATGCCGACAAGGTCGGTCTGTGGGGTGGCCTCGTCACCGGTGCGCTCGGCGGTCTGGCGGCGGACGTCGCTGCCGGCGGGCTGACGTTCGGGGCGGGAGCGATTATCGGCGGTATTGCCGGCGCACTCGGGGCGCGCAAGCTCACGCAACGCTACAACGAGGAACGCGGGTTGGCCGGCGGTACCGTGCGCTGGTCAGACGAGTTCCTGGACGCGCGGCTCGGTGCGGCGATCATCCGCTACCTCGCGGTCGCGCATTTTGGTCGCGGTCGTGGCGACTTTGCCGCGAGCGATCCTGCGCCGCGATGGCAGGCGGTCGTCTCCGCCGCGCTCGCACGAGGTGCCGCGGAGCGCGCGACGTTGTGGCCAGGCCTGCGAATGGATGGCGCGTCGAACACGCGCCTCGAATCGGTCATCCTCGATCTGCTCGCCGAGGTGCTGACGCAGCTCTATCCAGAGCCCGCGGCATTCTTTCGCGACAGGCTGGCAGCGACGGGGCAGGGCGGGTCAACCGCGGTCTGAGCGGCAGTGCTCCGCGATCATCACGGCGATGCCGGCCATGAGCGCCGGCGGGAAGTCGTGACCCATCCCGGGAATGATCTTGAAACGCGCACCGTGAATATTCGCGGCCGTGTCGCGTCCGCCGGCAATGCGCACCAGCGGATCGTCCGCGCCGTGGATCACCAGCGTGGGTGCCGTGATTCCATGCAGCATTTCGCGCCGGTCGCCCGAAGCGAGGACCGCTGCGAGCTGGCGCGACGTGCCGGCCGGATACAGGCCGCGACGCGCGACCCGCTCGAAGTGCGGTCGCAACTGCGCCACGTGTTGCTGAAAGCCTGGACTGCCGATGACACCGAATACGAACATCAGGTGGTCGACGGCCTGCTCGATGGTCGGATTGCCCGGTGGCCGCTTCAGCAGCGCGCGCAACGCCCGGGCTTTGCCGAGCGCGATGCTGGGCCGCGGATTGCCCGTCGTGGACATGATCGACGTCAAGGTGCGGACGCGCTGCGGCCGCGTCGCCGCGAAGACCTGCGCGATCATGCCTCCCATCGAGACGCCGACAACGTGCGCACGGTCGATGCCCGCTGCATCGAGGACGACCTGCGTGTCCGCCGCCATGTCGTCGAGGTTGTAAGGTGCAGTGACGGGCCGGCGCAGCAGTGCTCGTGTCATTGCCCGTGCGACGTTCGGTATGCCGGCATCTGCCATGCGCGACGAGCCGCCACAATCGCGGTTGTCGAACGTCACGACCCGGTAGCCTTCGGCTACCAGGGTCTCGACGAAGACGTCGGGCCACATCGCGGCTGGCATGCCGAGGCCCTGGATCAGCAGGATCGCCGGCGCGTCCAGCGCGCCGAACGACTGGTAATCGAACCGGAGCCCGTTGCCTTCCGCGATCGGCATCTCTGGCCGCTTGCTACTTGCCCTTTTCTTCCACCGGTGTGGCTATCGCGCCGAGCAACTCGACGTCGAACAGCAGTACCTGGTTCGCCAGCGGACCGTTCGATCCGTACGCGAGTTCCGGCGGGATGACGAGCTGGGCCTTGGTGCCGACCTTCATCAGCTGCAGTGCCTCGGTCCAGCCCGGGATCACGCCCGCGACGGGGAACGTCGCCGGCTGGCCGCGCTTGTACGAGCTGTCGAACTCGGTGCCGTCGACGAGCGTGCCCTTGTAATGCACGGTGACGGTGTCGCCCACGGCTGGTGTCTTGCCGGTGCCCGCCGTGATGATCTGGTATTGCAGGCCGCTGGCCGTCGTGATGACGCCGGACTTGACGGCGTTCGCGGCGAGGTAGGCCTTGCCGGCGGCGGCCGCCTTCTCGCTGGCCACTGCCTGGTCTTTCTCGCGCTGTGCCCCGACCTTTTGCTGCAGGGCCGCGAGTGCGGCGCTCATTTCTTCTGCCGAAAGCTTTGCCTTGCCGCCGGAGCGACCGTCCTCCACGCCTTTCAGCAAGTCCTGCGGGCGCGGCTCGATCGCGACCAGGTCGCGCCCGAGCTGATACCCCAGCGCGTACTGCATGCGCGCCGCGTCGTCCATGGCAGGCTCGGCGGCCAGCACCGGCGTGGCGAGCAGGGAGGCGAGGAGAAGAGTGGCGCAAGTGGGAATCAGTCGCATGAGCGGTGCCTCGGGGCGGGGTGGGAAGCGCGCGATCTTACTGGGGCCGCTTGCGGTTGTCCCCGATTTCGCGCGGCGTTTCCCGGTCGAAACTCGCCGTATGGCCCCCCCGGATCCCGCGCCCCTTGCCGTCTGGCGGCACGTGCCGAATGCCCTGAGCCTGGCCCGGATCGTCTGTGCGCCGGTCCTCGTGCTGATGGCGGCGGTGGGTGAGCAGTCGATCTATACGTGGGTGCTGGTGCCGGCGCTCCTGACCGACGCCGCGGATGGCTGGATCGCCCGCAGTTTCGGCCTGCAGTCCCGCCTGGGGGCACGTCTGGATTCGCTCGGGGATTCGCTCGTCTGGTGGGCAGGCCTGGCCGGGCTGATCGCGTTTCAATACGACGTACTCGCGGCTCATCGCTGGTTGTTCGGCGCAGTGGTCGCGGCCTGGCTGCTCGAGAACGTGCTCGCCTGGCGGCGCTATCGCCGGCTGTCCAGCTTTCATACCGTGCTGTCAAAGATTGCCGGTGTCCTGCTGAGCTTCTACGTCGGGGCGCTGTTCCTGTTCGGCCATTGGAACTGGCTGCTGTGGCTGGCCGCCACGGCCAGCCTGTTGGCGAGCGCCGAGGAGCTCTGGCTGCTCGCGTTGCTGCCGCAGTGGCGCGCAGACGTCAAGGGAGTCTGGTGGTTGCGTCCGGTGCGGATTACACGGTGGCCGCACGGGTGGCCAACGCCCTAGGCTAGGCCGACGGCCGGGACACCCATGAAGACCATCATCGAGCCTTTTCGCATCAAGACCGTCGAGCCGATCCGGCTCACGACCAGGGACGAGCGCATCGAATTGCTGCGCCGCGCGCACTGGAACCTGTTCGCGCTGCACTCCGACGACGTGATCATCGACCTGCTGACCGACTCAGGCACCAGCGCCATGAGCGCGGAACAGTGGGCCGCGGTCATGCGCGGGGACGAGTCTTACGCGGGCTCACCGTCCTACTATCGCTTCGAGTCCGCGGTGCGTGAGTTGATGCCCTATCGCCACATCATCCCGACACACCAGGGACGCGCGGCGGAAGCGATCCTGTTCTCGATCGTCGGTGGTCCCGGCAGGGTCGTGCCATCGAACACGCACTTCGACACGACGCGCGGCAACATCGAGGCGACCGGCGCCGAGGCCGTGGACTTCGTCATCGCCGAAGCCCATGACCCGTCCAACCGGCACCCGTTCAAGGGCAACATGGACGTGGCCCGGCTCGACGACCTGCTCACCAGGTCCGCGCGGTGCGTGCCACTGGTGATGCTGACACTCACCAACAATGCGGGCGGCGGTCAGCCCGTCAGCCTGGAAAACGTGCGCGCGGTGGCCGAGGTGGCGCACCGCCATGGCAAGCCGCTCTTCATCGATGCCTGCCGCTTCGCCGAGAACGCGTGGTTCATCAAGTGCCGCGAGCCGGGCCAGGCGTCACGGCCGGTCACCGACATCGTGCGCGACGTGTTCGCGGCCGCGGACGGCATGACCATGAGCGCGAAGAAGGACGCGTTTGCCAATATCGGCGGCTGGCTCGCCCTCAATGACGACGCGCTCGCGGTGGCGGCACGCAATCGGCTCATCCTGACCGAGGGGTTTCCCACCTACGGTGGCCTGGCCGGCCGCGACCTCGACGCCATCGCGGTCGGGTTGCGCGAGATCGTCGACGAGCAGTACCTGCGCTATCGCGTGCGCACCAACGAGTACATCGGCGAGAAGCTCCTGGCCCTCGGTGTCCCGATCGTCCAGCCGGTCGGCGGGCACGCGGTGTTTGTCGACGCGAAGCAGCTCCTGCCGCACATCCCACCGCTGCAGTATCCGGGCCAGGCGCTGGCCGTCGCGCTTTACGAGCGTGGCGGCATCCGGGCCTGCGAGATCGGCACCGTGATGTTCGGACTCAAGCCGGACGGGACCGAGGTTCCCGCCGAAGCCGAGCTGGTGCGCCTGGCGATGCCGCGCCGCGTGTACACGCAGTCGCATGCCGACTACGTCGTCGAAGTATTCGAGGAAATCGTGACGCAGCGCGAGCGGCTGCGAGGCTTGCGGATCGTGCAGCAGCCGGCGCAATTGCGGCACTTCACGGCGCAGTTCGCGCCGCTCTGAGGCAGTAGCAGATTCCACATTGGCAGCAAAGGGCTTCGCGGTTTAATCTGAACGGCCATGGATCGAAGCCATTTCTTCCCCGCCAGCAGATCGTCATGAACCCCAAGAAGCCGATTTCCACCCGCAGCAGGCCCCGCGCAGCTGCGTCCCGCCCGCAATCGAGCCGATCGTCCCGAACGGTGGCGCGCACTGCCGCCAAGGGCGACATCGCGCCGCGACTGACCGCGGATGGGATCGAGCGATTCTCCGTCAGCGAGGCCGTCGATGCGGCGCACGAGTCGAAGGCGTTTGCCGTCGGCGACATCATCAAACAGGCACTGCAGGAGAGTCCGGCTTCGGCCAGCGAGTCGCTGGAGGCGATTCTCGACGGAGCTTCTCCGGACGACGTCGACGCGCTGCGCAAGCTGCTGCTCCGTCGCGGCGACGAGGCGCGCGCACTGCGCCGTGCCACCGAGGACTCGGAACTCGCCGAGGGGTGGCGCGACGGTGGCTATCCGTACCGCAACCTGATGTCGCGCAAGTCCTACGAGCAGCACAAGTACCGCCTGCAGGTCGAGTTGCTGAAACTGCAGGCCTGGGTCAAGGAGACGGGCGCCAGGGTCGTGATCCTGTTCGAGGGTCGTGACGCCGCCGGCAAGGGCGGCACGATCAAGCGCTTCATGGAGCACCTGAACCCCCGCGGCGCCCGCGTCGTCGCGTTGGAGAAGCCGAGCGAAGTCGAGCGCGGACAGTGGTATTTCCAGCGCTACGTCTCGCAGCTGCCGACCGCCGGCGAGATCGTCCTGTTCGACCGCTCCTGGTACAACCGGGCCGGCGTCGAGCGGGTCATGGGGTTCTGCACCGACGACGAGTACGCCGAGTTCATGCGGCAATGCCCGGAATTCGAGCGCAACCTGGTGCGCAGCGGCATCCACGTGATCAAGTTCTGGTTCTCGGTCAGCCGGAAGGAGCAGCGCCGTCGCTTCAAGGAGCGCAGGTCGCACCCGCTCAAGCATTGGAAGCTCAGTCCGATCGACCTGGCCTCGCTCGACAAGTGGGAGGAGTACACGACGGCCAAGGAATCGATGTTCTTCTATACCGATACCGCCGATTCGCCCTGGACCGTGATCAAGTCGGATTGCAAGAAGCGTGCGCGGCTGAACGCGATGCGGTACATCCTGCATCGGTTGCCGTATGCGACCAAGGACAGCGACCTGATCGGGCCGATCGACCCGTTGCTGGTCGGTCGCGCCAACGTGGTGTACGAGCGCGGCGAGCGGCACGCGATCGCGATGGTCTGAGTTTGCATACGGCCTGTCCGGTCTCCCGGTTCAGCCCAGGGGACACGCCGTAAATACATCCCTGTAGGCTCGCGCGCGCCGTCCATGGCGCGCGACGGTCCCCCGGGCTCAACCGGGAGGCCGAACACGCCGTACTACTTGCCCGACAGGAAGCGATCGCAAGCAGCGGCCGCGCCGCGACCCTCGTTGATCGCCCACACGACCAGCGACTGGCCGCGCCGGCAATCGCCCGCGGAGAAGACGCCCTTAACGCTCGTCGCGTAGCGGCCGTACTCGGCCTGGACGTTGCTGCGTGCGTCGCACGCGACGCCGATGTCCTTCAGCAGCGACTGCTCGGGACCGAGGAAACCCATCGCGAGCAGCGCGAGCTGCGCCGGCCGCACCTGCTCCGTGCCCGGCACTTCGACCGGCACGACCGCGCCCTTTTCGTTGCGCTGCCATTTCACGTCAACGGTCACGATCGACTCGAGGCTGCCGCTGTCGCCGCCCGCGAATTTCCTGACCGTCGTCAGGTACACGCGCGGATCGTCGCCGTGCCTGGCCGCAGCCTCTTCCTGGCCGTAGTCCATCCTGTAGACCTTGGGCCACTCCGGCCATGGGTTGTCGCTCGCGCGCTCGACCGGTGGCCGCGCCATGATCTCGATCTGCGTGACGCTCCTGCAGCCGTGGCGCAGCGCCGTGCCGACACAATCGGTGCCGGTGTCGCCGCCGCCGATGACGATGACGTCCTTGCCGCGTGCATGGATCGGGCTGTGGTCGGCGCCGCCATTGAGCAGCGCGCGCGTGCTCGCCGTGAGGTACTCCATCGCGAAGTGCACGCCACGCAGGTCGCGACCCGCGACGGACAGGTCACGCGGCTGCGTCGCTCCCGTGCAGATGACCGTCGCGTCGAAATCGCGCAGCAGCAGCTGCGCCTCGACGTTCTCGCCGACGTTCGCGTTGCAGAGAAACTTGATGCCTTCGGCTTCGAGCAGCCTGATGCGACGCTCGACGACCGCTTTCTTGTCGAGCTTCATGTTCGGGATGCCGTACATCAGCAGTCCGCCCGGACGGTCTTCGCGCTCCAGCACCGTGACCAGGTGGCCGGAGCGATTCAGCTGCTGCGCAGCCGCGAGCCCGGCCGGGCCCGAGCCGATCACCGCGACCTTCCTGCCCGTGCGCGCAGCCGGCGGTTCCGGCAGCACCCAGCCTTCGTCCCAGCCCCGGTCGATGATCTCGTTCTCGATGTTCTTGATCGTGACCGGCGGCTCGTTGATGCCGAGCACGCACGAGCCCTCGCACGGCGCCGGGCACACGCGGCCGGTGAACTCCGGGAAGTTGTTGGTCATGTGCAGGCGGTCGAGCGCTTCCCGCCACAGCCCGCGGTAGACGAGGTCGTTCCACTCGGGAATCACGTTGTTGACCGGGCAGCCCGCGGCCATGCCGCTGATCAGCTTGCCGGTGTGGCAGAACGGCACGCCGCAGTCCATGCAGCGGGCGCCCTGGTGGCGGAGACGCTTCTCTTCCAGGTGCGGGTGGAACTCGTTCCAGTCGCCGATGCGCTCGAGTGGCGCGCGGTCGACAGGAAGTTCGCGCAGGTATTCGATGAATCCGGTTGGCTTGCCCATCGTCGTCTTCCGCTCAGTTGCCGCCGACGCGCGCGAGGTCGCGTGCGTTCTGCTCGAAGGCCACCATGATCGCCTCGTCGCCGACGAGCCCCTGCTCCTCGGCGCGCGCGATGGCGGCGAGCATGCGCTGGTAGTCCTTCGGGATGACCTTGACGAACTTCGGCACCATGCCGGCCCAGTCGTCGAGCACGAGCCGCGCGCGGTCGCTCGAGGTGTGTTCCAGGTGACGCTCGACCATGTGCCGCACGCCGGTGATCTCGGTATCGTCGGTGAGCTGCTCGACGTTGACCATCTGCGAGTTCACCTGTGCACCGAACGTGCCGTGTTGGTCGAGTACGTAGGCGATGCCGCCCGACATGCCGGCGCCGAAGTTGCGCCCCGTCGCACCGAGCACGACCACGCGGCCGCCCGTCATGTACTCGCAGCCATGGTCACCCACGCCTTCGACGACGGCATTGGCACCGCTGTTGCGCACGCAGAAGCGTTCACCCGCCATGCCGCGAATGTAGGCCTCGCCACTGGTGGCGCCGTAGAGCGCGACGTTGCCGACGATGATGTTGTCCTCGGCCGGGAACCTGGAGCCGGTCGGCGGGAACACCGCGATCTTGCCGCCGGAAAGGCCCTTGCCGACGTAGTCGTTCGCGTCACCCTCGAGCGACAGGCTCATGCCCGGCGGGATGAACGCGCCGAAGCTCTGGCCGGCGGAGCCGCGGAAGTGCAGGCGGATCGTGTCCCCCGGCAGGCCCTTCGCGCCGTGCCGACGCGTGATCTCGCTGCCGACGATGGTGCCGGTCACGCGGTTGACGTTGCGGATCGGCAGCTCGGCGACGACGTCCTCGCCGCGCTCGATCGCCGGCTGGCACAGGTCCATCAGCACGGTCATGTCGAGCGAGCGTTCGATGCCGTGGTCCTGCTCGTCCTGCTGGAACCGGCCCCAGTCCGGGTCGACTTCCGGTGAGTAAAGGAGGGTCGAGAGGTCGATGCCCTTCGCCTTCCAGTGCTGCACGGCCTTGCGCGCTTCGAGCTTGTCGACGCGGCCGACCATTTCCTCGAGCGTGCGGAAACCGAGTTGCGCCATGATTTCGCGCAGTTCCTGCGCGATGAACCGCATGAAGTTGACGACGTGCTCGGGCTTGCCCTTGAATTTCTCGCGCAGCCGCGGATCCTGCGTCGCGACACCCGCGGGGCAGGTGTTCAGGTGACAGACGCGCATCATGATGCAGCCCGTCGCCACCAGCGGCGCGGTGGCGAAGCCGAATTCCTCGGCACCGAGCAGCGCGGCGATCACGACGTCGCGGCCGGTCTTCAGCTGACCGTCGGTCTCGACCGCGATGCGGCTGCGCAGGTTGTTGAGCACCAGCGTCTGGTGCGCCTCGGCGAGGCCGAGTTCCCACGGCAGGCCCGCATGCGTGATCGAGGTCTGTGGCGATGCGCCGGTGCCGCCGTCGTAGCCGCTGATCAGCACCACGTCCGCGTGCGCTTTCGCCACGCCGGCCGCGATCGTACCCACGCCGACTTCGGCCACCAGCTTCACGCTGATGCGTGCACGGCGGTTGGCGTTCTTGAGGTCGTGGATGAGTTCCG
Organism: Pseudomonadota bacterium; assembly: GCA_016705325.1. Lineage (GTDB taxonomy): Bacteria > Pseudomonadota > Gammaproteobacteria > Steroidobacterales > Steroidobacteraceae > RPQJ01. The sequence goes on from JADIYJ010000014.1 coordinate 62,916, forward strand.
CGAGGTCCTCGATCGAATAGATGTCGTGGTGCGGCGGCGGAGAAATCAGGCCGACGCCCGCGGTCGTGTGCCGAGTCTTGGCGATCGACGGGTACACCTTGGTGCCGGGCAGCTGCCCGCCCTCGCCGGGCTTCGCGCCCTGCGCCATCTTGATCTGGATCTCCCGCGCGCTGACGAGGTACTCGCTCGTCACGCCGAAGCGACCCGAGGCCACCTGCTTGATGGCCGAGCACTTCGAATCGCCGTTCGGCAGCGGCACGTAGCGCTCCGGATCTTCGCCGCCTTCGCCCGTGTTGCTCTTGCCGCCGATGCGGTTCATCGCGATCGCGAGCGTCTCGTGCGCTTCCTTGCTGATCGAGCCGTAGGACATCGCGCCGGTCTTGAAGCGCTGCATCAGGGTCTCGATCGATTCCACTTCGTCGATCGGCACGGCATCCGACGGCTTGAAGTCGAGCAGGCCGCGCAGCGTGCAGAGCTGGGTGGCCTGGTCGTTGACCAGCGACGAGTACGCCTTGAACGTCTCGAAGCTGCCGGTGCGCACCGACTTCTGCAGGCGATGGATGCTCTCCGGGTTGAACAGGTGGTACTCGCCTTCGGCGCGCCACTGGTACTGGCCGCCCACCGGCAGCGTGTGGCGATCAGCGGCGGGACGATCCGGGAATGCGGCGTTGTGCCGCAGCAGGACCTCCTGCGCGATCACGTCCGTGCCGATGCCGCCGACGCGCGATGCGGTCCAGCTGAAGTATTCGTCGATCACGTCCTGGCGCAGGCCGAGCGCCTCGAACACCTGCGCGCCGCGATAGCTCTGCAGCGACGAGATCCCCATCTTCGAGGCGACCTTGATCACGCCCTTGGAGGCGGCCTTGACGAAGTTCCTGCAGGCCGTCCTGTGGTCGACGTGGTTCAGCAGGCCTTCGTGGATCATGTGATCGATCGTTTCGAAGGCCAGGTACGGGTTGATCGCGCTCACCCCGTAGCCGATCAGCAACGCGAAGTGATGCACCTCGCGCGCTTCGCCGGTCTCGAGCACGAGGCTCGCGCGCGTGCGCAGGCCCTCGCGGATCAGGTAGTGATGCAGGCCCGCCACCGCCATCAGCGCCGGGATCGGCGCGAAATCCTTGTTGACCCCGCGGTCGCTCAGGATGATGACGTTGACTTCCTCTTCCTCGATCAGGCGCCGTGCCATCAGGCGCAGCTCTTCCATCGACTTCACGAGGCCTTTCTCGCCGCGGCTCACGCGGAACAGGATCGGCAGCACGCCGATGCGCAGGCCCGGCAGGTCCATGCGGCGGATGCGCGCGAACTCTTCGTTGGTGACGATCGGGTACTTGAGCTCGAGGCGGCGGCAGTCCGCCGGCTGCGGGTTCAGCAGGTTGCCTTCGGAGCCGAGGCGCGTCTCGGCCGAAGTGACGATTTCCTCGCGGATGCAGTCGATCGGCGGATTGGTGACCTGCGCGAACAGCTGCTTGAAGTAGTCGTACAGCAGGCGCGGCCTGGCCGACAGCACGGCGAGCGGCGTGTCGTTGCCCATCGAGCCCACGGCCTCGATGCCGTCGCGCGCCATCGGCGTCAGGACGATGCGCTGGTCCTCGAACGTGTAGCCGAACGCGATCTGCCGCTGCAGCAGCGAGTCCGGGTCGGGTTGCGGTAGTTCGGGTGGCTGCGGCAGGTCGTCGACGTGGATCTGGTATGCGTCGAGCCACTCGCGGTACGGGCGGGCCGCGGCCAGCGTGCGCTTGATTTCCTCGTCCTCGACGATGCGGCCCTGAGCGGTGTCGACCAGGAACATCTTGCCGGGCTGCAGCCGGCCCTTGCGGACGACGTCTTCCGGCGGCACGTCGAGCACGCCTGCTTCCGACGCCAGGATGACGAGATCGTCCTTCGTCACGTAGTAGCGGCCCGGGCGCAGGCCATTGCGGTCGAGCACGGCGCCTATCTGCGTGCCGTCCGTGAACGAGATCGAGGCGGGACCGTCCCACGGCTCCATCAGGCTCGAGTGGTACTGGTAGAAGGCGCGCTTCTCGTCGTCCATCGACTCGTGGTTGGACCACGGCTCGGGGATCATCATCATCACGGCGTGCGGGAGCGAGCGGCCGGAGAGATAGAGCAGTTCGAGGGTGTTGTCGAACATGCCGGAGTCGCTGCCGTTCGGGTTGATGATCGGCCGGATCTTCCTGATGTCGTCCCCGAACGCCTCGGCCTCGAAGCGGGCCTCGCGCGCGTGCATCCAGTTGGCATTGCCGCGGACCGTGTTGATCTCGCCGTTGTGGGCGATGTAGCGGTAGGGATGCGCGCGGTCCCAGCTCGGGAAAGTGTTGGTGCTGAAGCGCGAATGGACCAGCGCCAGCGCGGTCTCCAGCAGCGGGTTGTGCAGGTCGGTGAAGTACTGGTCGAGCTGCGTCGTGAGCAGCATGCCCTTGTAGACGATCGTGCGCGCCGAGAGGCTCACGATGTACCAGTACTCGGCGCCCGAGAGCGTCGAGGTGCGGATTTCGTTGTAGGCGCGCTTGCGGATCACGTACAGCTTGCGCTCGAACGACAGGTCGTCGACGATGTCGGGGCTGCGGGCGATGAAGACCTGCCGCATGAACGGCTCGCAGGAGCGCGCGGTCTCGCCGAGCATGCCGTTGTTGGTCGGCACGGTGCGCCAGCCGAGCACGGTCAGGCCTTCGGACTGCACGACCTGCTCGAACTTCTGCTCGACCTGCCGGCGGACGGTCGGGTTGCGCGGCAGGAAGATGATGCCGCTGCCGTACTGCCCTGCCGCGGGCAGCTGGATGCGCGCCTTGCGGCACACTTCCTCGTTGAACGCGTGCGGCATCTGCAGCAGGACGCCGGCGCCGTCACCCGTGTTGATTTCGCAGCCGCAGGCGCCGCGGTGGTCCAGGTTCTTCAGTACCTGGATCGCCTGCTCCAGCACGCGGTGCGACTTGTGGCCCTTGATGTTGACGACGAACCCCTGGCCGCAGGCGTCGTGCTCGTAGCGCGGGTCGTAGAGACCTTGCCTGGCGGGCGGGCCCAGCTGCGAGGGCTTGTCCACGCGAACGCCGTCGATCGCATCCGTCGCAGAGGAAATCGGTCGCTGTACGCTCATCGTCGGCCCTGCCTGTGGTTCTCAGGCGTCGCTCAGGGGCAAGGAGTGGCCGCCGCTCGCCGGGAGCCGGCCCGCCTGAACCTGTCGACGGTCGTGGATACGTCAAGTGATATGACACGTGATTCCGGCTGCGTCAATGCACTGCAACAAAGTGGTCTAAGTCTCAGCCGCGACGCCATTTCGCCATGGCTGGACGGGGGTAGCGCGGGTCAGTCCATTGCTGCTAGCGTGCGTCCCGCGAGTGGATCGAAAAACAAAGGGGATTCAAATGGATGCATCGACGGCAGCCGGCACGGTTGGGGCCGGATTCGGAGTCTTTCTGCTGGTCCTGCTGGTGGTTGGCGCCAGCAGCGGCTTCATCGTCGGCGGCATGATCGGCCGGCTGCTGCACGTGCCCGAGTCCCTGAGTTTCGTGCTGTCGGTGGCCTGCGCACCCGGCCTGATCTGGTTCTTTACGCGCCGCAACAAGCCGAAGACCTGAGACCGGGTCCACAGTCAAGCCTTGTAAGCGGTTGATTTATAACGATTAACAGGTCGGCCAGAGGGCAGCCTTGGCCGACTCTGGTAGCTTGCCCGGAACTTTCAGGACGACGTCCCCGTCCCAACCGGACTCGACCGAACCGGCGGCCACCCCCACAGCCATTCATGGAGGGCTTTGCGCCGGTCGCACCCACAACGTGATTCGTGTCACTGAGCCGGAACCTCGCTTTGACCGAGGCCCCCCGGAGTCCGTACACCGACACGGCCGGACTGCACAGCAGCAAGGAGCCCAGCCATGGCTGACCATCGAACCGCGCGCACGGGCGCGAAGCCGAGCCTGACCACCCTGGTGGCGTTGACGGCGCTCGCCATCGGAGTGCCCGGCGGCAACGTGCTGGCGGACAAGCAGTCGTCGAGCCCGGGCGTGGCCGCGATCGCATCGGCCATCGAGCGTGGCATCTTCACGGTGCAGGAGGGCGTCGTCTCCTGGTACGGCACACAGTTCCACGACCGCAAGACCGCAAGTGGCGAGCGTTTCGATTCGGGCGCCATGACGATGGCACATCCGAAACTGCCCTTCGGCACGATGGTCCGTGTCACCAACCTGCGCAACGGCCGCAGCGTGGTCGTCCGGGTCAACGACCGCGGTCCGTTCGTCGGCAAGCGCATCGCGGACCTGTCGCAGGCCGCGGCGTCCGAGATCGGCATGATGCGCAGGGGCGTGGCGCGGGCCCGCATCGAAGTGCTTGACGAGGATGCGGCGCCAACCTCGACCCCCTGACCGATTCGTCGGTCGCAGGATTTCGTGACGCAGGCGATCTCGAGCGAGGGTTGGGCGTGGTTTGCAGCGAGCAGCGGCATCGCCCGGGATCGCGTGCGAGGCGTTCGCTCTACCTGCACGGCGGCGCCTATTGCGTCGGTTCCTCACCACGGTGGTCACTCGGCGCAGGACCGTCGCGAACGGGGGGGCTGCCCGGGCCCCGGATCCGTACCCGTGCCATCGACGATGCGCTGCTCTATGGGCCTGCGGGACCAGCGCCAGATTGCATTCTTCGCCAGGCGGGGACTACTTGGCGACGCGCTGCGCCTGGGCGAGCATCCGCCTCGTCTGTTTGCCCTGGGCCGATCGCCGATCGGGCGCCGCCCGGCAATCGGATCTCGCGCCCTGGGGGGAGTGCAGCGCCGGCCTGCTGGACGCGGAACCTCTGGCTTGGCCGGTTCGGCCGCCGCTGAGCCAGGTCGGCGGCGGCCCGGGCGTGGGGGGCGGGCGTCCGGCAGTGCCGCCTGCGGCAGGGCGGCCACGTCCCGCGCGTGCTCGTCGATGAACGCGACAATGTCGCGGATCGCCTGCTTTGCTTCCGGCGCCAGCGGAAACAGCGGGAACACGTGCGGCATGTCGGGCCAGACGTCGATGCGCGAACTCGTGCCGGCCTGCTGTGCCCGGTCGTGTGCGCGCACGGAGTCGTCGAGCAGCATCTCCGTCGAGCCTGCCAGGAAATACAGCGGCGGCAGTCCGCTCCAGTCACCGTGCAACGGTGAAATCAACGGCAACGTGCGCTCGAGGCCGGGGCAGTACAGGTCTGGCAGCAGGTCGCCCGCGTCCGGGCTGAACATCGGGTCGGCCTTGGCGTTGTAACGGATCGACGGGCCGCTCATCGAGATGTCGGTGGCGGGCGACAGCAGCACGGCGCACGCAGGCAGCGGCAGCTGCGCGTCGCGCACCCGCATCAGCGTGACCAGCGACAGGTTGCCGCCGGCGGAGTCACCTGCGATGACCCGTGGCCGGCCGGTGGGTCCCTGCACCAGCGCGCGATACACGGCCATGCAGTCATCGACCGCCGCCGGAAACGGATGCTCCGGGGCCAGCCGGTAATCGATCAGCAGCACACGCATCCTGGTGGCGACCGACAGCCTGGCTGCGATCGCCCCGTACATGCCCGGCAGGTGCACGCACCACGCGCCGCCATGCAGGTATAGCAGGGTGCCATTGCGGCTCGCGAGGTCTGGCGCCCCGTACCACCGCGCCGGCACGCCAGCGATCGTGACCGACTCGGTGGCGCAATCGACCCCGCGTCGCCCCAGCCGCGAGTCGGTCCTGGCCGTGTGCCGGCGGATCGCGTCGATCGAGAGGCCGGGCCGCCACAACGGCTTCACCGTGAGACGGAGCATGGTGTTGATCATTCGTGCGCGAAAGCTTGGCATGTCGGTGCTCGTCGTGAATCCGGACCCATTTTCCGTTGCGGCGCAGGCCTGCGCATCCGGCACGATACCTGGCGTCGCTCAGGCAGCGGGTTGCGACACCATGCGCTCGACCTGGCGGCGCTGCGGGCTGCGCAGCAGCGGGCTGAACAGCGCGACGAAGTGGCGGATGCCATCGCGGATGTCGGCGGACTGGATGGCGCGCCTGCGGTCCATGATCTGCCGGTGCGTGAACCACTGCGTCAGCAGGATCCATGCGTTGGTCGTCAGCAGGTCCAGTTGCTCGGGCGTGGCGTCCATCCATCCGGCCGCCACCATCGAGTCGAAGATTGCGCGCGAACGCACACGCACGCGCTCGGCAAGGTCGCGATAACGCTCCTTGAGGCCCGGCACGTCGCGCAGCAGCGAGTTCACGTCGCGATAGAAGAAACGGAATTCCCACAGGTGACCGAAGACGTCGTCCAGGTAACGGAGCACGGTATCGAACGACTGCGCCTGCGTGCCTTCGCGCGGCGCGAGGATGGCCTCCAGCTGCGCCTCGATGCGTTCGTACAGGCAGAGGACGATCTCTTCCTTGTTCGCGAAGTGGTAGTACAGGTTGCCCGGGCTGATGGCGAGCCGCGCCGCGATGTGCCGCGTCGAAACCGCATGCGCGCCGTCGGCGTTGAACAGGACCAGTGCCGCATCGAGGATGCGGCCGCGCGTGTCGGGCGTCTCGGCGGTAGCGCGTTTCTTGCGGGGCATGCGAGTCGTGCCGGGGGCGGGCCAATCGGTTTTGCAGTGCAAAGTATACCCGGCGCGCAGCGACATTTGACACGAGCCGTCGGCTGCGGCAATCTATATTTAGAACATTTGTTCTAGACGGTTGCCCGGTCCCCGGAGGGACACCATGGTCAAGTACGCACGGTTCATGGCGGTTTACCTGTTCTCCCTCGCCACGCTCACCGGCATCCTGCTGGGCGGCGCCTGGATGTGGCTCGGTTTCGTCGTGATCTACGGCGTGATGATCCTGGGCGACGAATCCCTCGGCGACTACTACGAGGAACCGGCCTACCGGCATCCGCGGCTGCTGAACTCGCTGCTGTACTTCGCGCTGCCGGCGCTGTTCGTGCTCGGCGTCGCGATGGCCTGGATGGCGGGATCGGGCGACCTGTTCGGCTTCGGCGCGTGGGCGCAGGCCAGCTTCGGCCTCGACCTGTTCGCGCGCCGCGAGGCGACCGCGCCCTTGCACTGGCTCGGCGCCATCCTCTCGGCCGGCATCACCTTCGCCGCGCTTGGCACCAACATCGGGCACGAGCTCACGCATCGCACGACCGATCGCGGGGCAATGGTGGCCGGGCGCTGGCTGCTCGCCATCACGTTCGACGCCGAGTTCTCGATCGAGCACGTTTACGGTCACCACCGGCGCCTGGCGACGTCGGCCGATCCGGCATCGGCGCGCCGTGGCGAGCACTTCTATTCCTATCTCCTGCGCTCGGTGTTCGGGCAGACGAAGAGTGCGTTCGAGCTGGAGCGCAACCGCCTGCAGACCCTCGGGCACGGCACCTGGAGCCTGCACAATCGCTACCTGCGCGGCTGGCTGATGTCGGCCCTCATCGTCGCGGCCTTCGGCGTGGCGGCCGGGCCGAAAGGCGTCGTCATCTTCGTGCTCGCGGCGCTCGCCGGCCGCTCGGTGCTCGAGGCCGTCAACTATTTCGAGCACTACGGGCTGGTGCGCGATCCCGGCCAGCCGGTCGAACCGCGCCACTCGTGGAATTCCAACAAGCGCCTGAGCAACGTCATGCTGTTCAACCTCGCGCGCCACTCGCATCACCATGCCGAAGGCGATGCACAGTTCTGGCAACTGCGCGCCTACCGCGATGCGCCGACGCTGCCGTACGGCTATCTCACCTGCATGCTGCTCGTGTTCCTGCTGCCGGGCTGGTATCGCAACCGCATGACGCCCTTGCTGCTCGAATGGGATCGTCGATTTGCGACGACCAGCGAACGGCGCCTGGCTGCCGAGGCCAACCGGGCGAGCGGCGTGCCCGCGCTGCAACTGGCGGCGCAGGGGCGCTGAGCGTGCTGCGCGATCTCTTCAGGCGGCGCGAACCGGAAGCGGCGAGGGTCAGTGTCGAGCCGTTCGGCTGGGAGTTCGACGTCGCGCCGGGGCAGACGATCCTGCAAGCCGCACTGGCGCAAGGCCTGCCGTGGCCATCGCGGTGCCGCGTCGGCAGTTGCACGACGTGCCGGTGCCGCCTGCTCGAAGGCGACGTCCGCGCGCTGACGGACACGTCCTACGTGCTCTCGCGCGAGCAACTGCAGCAGCGGTACGTGCTCGCCTGCCAGTCGCAGCCGAAGGGCAGTGTGCGGGTGCATCTGGACCGGATGAAGGCTACGCTCGCGGCGGATGTCCCCAGTCAACCTGCCGCTGCTGTCGACTGAACCGCTGCGGCTCGACCTGCCGGACGCCGACGTCCGGCTCTGGCGACCTGCATTCCGGCCCGCCGAGGTCGACGAACTGCTCGCGCTGCTGCGCACGCGGATCGACTGGCAGCAGGAAGACATCGTGATGTTCGGCGAGCGCAGGCGCGTGCCACGCCTCGTTGCGTGGCACGGCGACCCCGGGGCGGCGTACACGTACTCCGGGACGGCGCACGAGCCGTTGCCGTGGACGCCGGAACTGCAGCGGATCCGCCAGCGTGTCGAGGAACTCACGGCGCATCGCTACAACAGCGCGCTGCTGAACCTGTATCGCGACGGCAACGACGGCATGGGCTGGCACGCCGACGACGAGCCGGAACTCGGTCGCGAGCCGGTCATCGCTTCGGTGTCCCTCGGCGCGACCAGACGATTCAAGTTGCGTCACCGCCGCTCGCGTAGTGCAGCCAGCACGCTGGACCTGGCGCACGGCGACCTGCTGCTGATGGCGGGGCAGACACAGCATGCGTACGTGCATGCGGTGCCGAAGACCGCGACACCGGTCGAGGCGCGCGTCAACCTGACCTTCCGCTGGGTTCGCCCGGACCGTTGAGCGAATGAAAACCATTGCCATGCTTTGCGCGAGGCATGCGCCCGGTGGTTAAATGCCACCCGCTGAGAACAAGCAAGGCGCAGGATTTCAGGCGCCGACGGGGGAGATCGAAGTGTCGATGCGGCCGAGCCGGATGTCGCGATCTGCGGCATGCCTGATGGCGTGCCTCGCGAGCGTCGGCACGTCGGCCGCCACCGGACAACAGGTCTATGCCACCTGCGCGGCCTGTCATGGCGCACGAGCGGAGGGCAATCCAGGCCTCGGTGCGCCCGCGCTTGCGGGTCAACAGGTTGCTTACCTGCAGCGGCAACTGCTGAACTTCCGCACGGGCCTGCGCGGCTCGCACAAGGACGATACCTACGGGGCGCAGATGCGCGCGGCCTCGCAGGTGGCGCTGCCCGACGAGAAGGCAATCGCTGCGGTCGCGACCTACATCGCTGCGCTGCCCAGGACCGACGTGAAGCCAGCCGGCAAGTTCGACGCGCGCAACGGCAACAACCTGTACCAGGGCAAGTGTGGCGCCGGTCACGGCGGCCAGGCCGAAGGGAACGAAGCACTGTCCGCACCGCGACTCGCAGGCCTGGATGCTGCATACATCAAGCGGCAGCACCGGAATTTCGGCAAAGGGCTGCGCGGCGCGCAGCCACAGGATCGCTATGGCAAGCAGATGGCGCTCATGGCGACCACGCTCGGCAGCGAGCGCGAACTCGACGACGTGATCGGCTACATCCAGGCCTTTGAGGCTGCGCGGTGACGAATTGAGCTTCGGGTCGACACGGCCGGTGCTGCTCGCTTGCGTGCTGGTGATTGCAGCGGTGGTTGCGGCGGTGTCGGTGACGCGCGCTGGCATGCGCTCTGCGACGCAGGCCGGGGACGGCTTCGTCCTCAGTGGCCGCTGTCCGCCGAGCTTCGAACTGATCGCAGGCGGCACCTGCGAATTGCGCGATCGCTACCAGTTCTACGATTCGCTGCAGGACCGGGGCGTGGGCGGGACGCGCACCTCGCTGCCGCCACACCGGGATGGTTTCCGGCCCGAGCAGATCGATCTCGGCCGCTACCTGTTCTTCGACCCGATCCTGTCCGGCGACGGCACCCAGTCCTGCGGTAGCTGTCATCGACCGGATCGAGGGTTCGCTGACGGCAAGCCGCGTTCGATCGGGATTCACGGACAGGATGCCGGTCGCGCGGCGCCGACGCTCTGGAACGTGGCGTTCCTGCAGACGTTCTTCTGGGACGCCCGCGCCAGCTCGCTGGAGGCGCAGGCGCAGGGTCCGCTGTTTTCACCCCGCGAGATGGGGAACGAGCCGGAACGGCTGCTGCGCAGCCTCAATGACAATGCAACCTATCGCCGCCTGTTCCGCCAGGCATTCCCAGGCGGCGGCGAAGCGATCACGGCAGCCGAGGTCTACACCGCACTGGCGGCTTTCCAGACGACGCTGGTCTCGCTCAACAGCCGCTACGACCGTTATGCGCACGGTTACGCGGCCGCGTTGACCGAGCGCGAGCTCGCAGGCCTCAACGTCTTCCGCTCGTTCGTGGCGCGGTGCGCGGAATGCCACACGCCGCCGCTCTTCACCAACGGGCAGGTGGCCGTGATCGGTGCGCCCGAGCCCGCCGGGCATCCGTTCGACGCAGGCGCCGAGAAGACCTTCCACGCGGCCAAGCTGCGCGGCGGCTTCAAGGTGCCGACGCTGCGCAACATCGCGCGCACGGCGCCGTACATGCATTCCGGTGCTTTCGACACTTTGCGCGAGACCGTCGAGTTCTACAACAAGGGCCGTGGCAATGCCGTGCCTCCCGGCGCGACGCTGTACCTGCACTGGCACATCAGCTCACCGGACCTGACCGCGACCGAAGTGGGCCTGCTCGTCGACTTCCTGCAGACGCTGACCGACGAGGCCTTTGTGCCTGAGATTCCGCGACGCGTGCCCTCGGGCCTGCCGCCGCTCGACAACCCCAAGGAAAGCCGTACATGAACAAGATCGTCAAGACCGTACTCGCCATCGCTGCAATCGCAGCCGCGTTTGCGGGCGGCGCCTACCTCGGGCGGGCTTCGAAGTCGGACATGGTGATCACCTCGTCCGCCGGCGGCGCGGAGTATTCCGGCGGGTTCAAGGCCGAAGGCGAGGCGGCCGAGAAAGTGAAAGCGGCCGCGAGTGCGGGTTCGCTCAAGTCCGTGGCGGGGCCCCCGGGCCCCCACTCCGTCGTCGTCAAGGACGGGGAGTCGATCCTGCAGGCCGTCAAGAACGCGGAGCCCGGCACGACGATCCGCGTGATGCCCGGCACGTACTCCGAGACGGTCTACATCGACAAGGACAACATCCGGATCATCGGCGTGATCGAAGCGGGCCGCCGCCCGGTACTCGACGGCAAGAAGCAGCTCAACGACGCGATTCTCTATTCCGGCAACAACTTCGTCGTCGAGAACCTGGAGATCCGCAACTACAAGGGCAACGGCGTGATGGGCCAGGCCGGCAACAACTTCGAGATCCGCAACAACGTGATCGTCGACACCGGCGTCTACGGCATCTTCCCGCAGCTCGGGCAGAATGGCGTGGTCGAGCACAACGTCGTCTCAAAGATTGCCGACGCGGCAATCTACGTCGGCATGAGCGACAACGTCCACGTCGCGCACAACGAGGTGTTCGACAGCGTGGCCGGCATCGAGATCGAGAACAGCCGCCACGCGATCGTCGAGAACAACTACGTGCACGACAACACTGGCGGCCTGCTGGCGTTCGTCACGCCGGGCCTGCCGATCAAGACCACGCAGGACGTGATCTTCCGGCACAATTTCGTCGTCGACAACAACACGAAGAATTTCGGCGCACCCGGCTCGACGGTGGCGGGCATCCCGTCCGGCACGGGCATCCTGGTCATGGCGGCGGACGACGTGGTGATCGAGGGCAACGTCATCTCGGGCAACAAGGTGGCGGGCGTCATCGTCACCGACCACGGCCACGCGGCCAACATCACGGTCGACCCCGAGTCGGAACCCAACTCGGACCGCGTGCGGCTGCTCGACAACGTGATGCTCAACAACGGCTACGAGACGATCCCGGAGGGCAAGGCGCTGCTGCTGGCCGAGGGCAAGGGCGGGAAGAACCTCGACATCATCCGGGTCGGCCCCAGTCCGGGCAGCTGCATCGTCAACCGGCACCAGTACGTCACGGCCGGTGTCGGCGATTTCGGCGAGTGCGACTTCACGCACACCGCCAACGTCTCGACCTACCTGCTGCCGCCGGTGCCGCCGCGCACGATCGACATCACGGAGCGCGGCAAGGTCGCATTCCTCGGTATCTGCAGCGGCTGCCACATCTACAACGGCCGGATGATCGGGCCGCCGGTGCAGGTGATCCAGGCGCTCTACCTCGACAACCCGCAGGGGCTCGCCGACTACATCGCGAAGCCCGTCAAGAAGCGGCCGGACTACCCGGAAATGCCGCCGCAGGACTACCTCGATCCGGAGACGCGCCTGGCGGTCGCGAAGTACATGCTTGCCGTCAAGAACTGAACCGACTGCAACAAGATGAAAAACTCATTGGGGGATTCGATGATGCAACGCAATCGCAAGCTGACGCGCGCCATCGCGGCCGTACTCGCCAGCAACGCCGCATTCGCGGCGCTCGTCGCACCGCGACCGGTCGTCGCTCAGGACGCAGCGGCGGTCTCGTCCACGCTCGAAGTAGTCGTGGTCACCGCACAGCGGCGCGAGCAGGCGCTGCAGGACGTGCCGATCGCGATTCAGGTCGTCGGCAACGATCTGCTGAACGACGTGGCGGCCGAGGACATGGGCGACCTGAACGGTTTCGTGCCCGGCCTGGTCGTCTCGAGCGACAGCCCGACGCAACCGAAGTACCAGATCCGCGGTGTCCAGACCAGCGACTTCGGGGTCGGCACGGATTCGGCGGTCGGCGTCTATGTCGACGGCGTCTATTCGGCCCGGTCCGGGTCGTCGCTGCTCGCGTTCAACGACATCGAGCGCATCGAAGTGCTGAAGGGACCGCAAGGCACGCTGTTCGGTCGCAACAGCGCGGCAGGCGCCGTGTCGATCGTGACGCGCCAGCCGGTGCATGAATTCGACGGGTTGGTGAAAGTGCGCCTCGGCGAGAACAACAAGCGGCGGATCGACGGCATGGTCAACGTGCCGCTCAGCGATACCGTTGCGCTGCGCGTGAATGGCGTCTGGAACCAGAGCGACGGCTGGGTGGAGGATGCCGCGACGGGCAAGGACCTCTGGCCGGAGGAAAACTGGGCCATGCGTGCCGCGCTCAAGTGGGATATCACCGAGGAGACGTCGGCCACGCTGACCTGGGACCATGACCAGATCGACCAGCTCGCGCGTCCTGCGATCGGCCTGGTCGCGCTCGGCGCCAGCGACACGAGCGTGCCGTTCCCGCCGGATCCCGCGACCTACCTCGATCCGCTCAAGGCGCCGGTCTACAACGACGTCATCGGCAATGAGGAATCGCGCAAGCTCGATGGCTTGACGTTGTTCATCGACCACGCGTTCGGCTGGGCGGACTTCCGTTCGACCACCGCGTGGCGGACGTTCGAGACGGTCAACCGCGAGGACGAAGACGGCACCAACCGCATAGCGCTGTATTTCGACACGGCCAACGTCGAGGACAACACGAGCTTCTACCAGGAGTTCAAGCTCTCCGGCCAGAGCGACGCCGTCGACTGGGTGGCAGGCGTGAGTTACTACTCGGAGGACGCGAAGCAGGCGAGCGACACGCACGCTTTCACCGACAGCATCGACACCGTGCTGCGCAACCTCGGGCTCGTCGGCACGCCCGACGGCACGCTGTTCGGTTTTACCAGCGACGTGCTCGCCGCCTACCAGATTCCGCTGACGATGCGCGGGCTGCCGTGGCGCGAGGTGATGAACAACGAGGGCACGTTCGAGGCGACGGCGCTGTTCGGTGACGTGATCTGGCACGCGACCGACCGCATGAACGTCACGTTCGGCCTGCGCTACACCCACGACGAGAAGGAGTTCAGCTGGCTGAACGGTCCGCGGCAGGCGCCGGAACTGGACGCGACCGTCGCAGCCCTGGAGGCCGGCGGATTCTTTGCCGATCCCGCATGGCCGATCCCGCCGGAGGCCTACAACTTCGACGTCGTGTTTGCCTTCCCGCCAATCAACGGGCAGACGATCGAGGGGCAGAAGGTGAAGTTGAAGGACTCGTGGGACGACATCAGCCCGCGCCTGGTGCTCGACTACAGGGTGACGCCGGACGTGATGGTGTTCGGGTCGCTGGCCAAGGGTTACAAGGCCGGCGGCTTCAACAGCGTGCAACCGCTGTCCCGGTTCGACAACGAGGACGTCTGGAACGTCGAGGGCGGCGTGAAGAGCCTGTTCGCGGACATCGGCCTGATCGTCAACGCCTCGGTCTTCTACTACGTCTACTACGACAAGCAGTCGATCTCGCTCGAGTGCCCCGCGGGCGAGGTCTGCCGGTACCTGATCGATTCCAGCGACGACGAGGCCTACGGTCTCGACGTCGATGCACGCTGGCAGCCGGTGGACGCGCTGACGCTGACGGCCAACCTCGCCTACATCGACGCCACCTACAAGGACTACGTCACGCCAGGCGGCATCGACCTCTCGGGCGAGCCGACCGGTGAACCGCGCTGGTCGTCGTCGCTGGGCGCCAGTTACGTCTGGTCGTTCGGCACCTACGGCAAGCTCGACCTGTCGGCGATGTATGCCTACCGCGGTGAAACGCGCTGCAATGCGGATTCGCAGTTGCAGGGCACCTGCCAGACCAGCCCGAACTTCCAGGTGGGCGAGGCGACGAATCGCACCGACCTGCGACTGGCGTGGTCCAGTGCCGACGATCGCTACGGCGCGGCAGTGTTCGTGACCAACGTGTTCGACGACCAGTACGTGAGCGGCGTGAACAACATCACGGCTAACACGTTCGGCACGCCGTTCGCGTCGATCTCGGAGCCCCGTGCCTGGGGCGTCGATTTCCGGGTCGGGTTCTGACGTCAATTTGCGGCGACGCAGCATGGCCATTGACCCATGCTGTCTGGCGGTTCGTACGTCGGCAGGTCGATTTTTGGTCCGATTTGACCACGAGGGGGGGATCTAAACGGGAGTTCTACCCCACCGTGTTGAACTGAGATGGCCGAAGTGGCTGGAATCGCTGGGTTTCAGTGCCGGTGTGCGGCCTGGAGCGCTGCATAGTGTAGCCATGTAACTGTCGTTTGCAGGTTGATTTATGGTGCGGGGATTGGCATCATGTAGCCATGCACATTGACGGCGTGCCGAACCGCACTTCCCGGCCCACCTACCTGCTGCGCGAGTCCTATCGCGAGGGCAAGAAGGTGCGCAAACGCACGCTGGCCAATCTCTCGGCGCTCTCCGATGAGCAGATCGATGCCATCCGCGCGGTGCTCGCGGGGCAGAGCGTGCGCCCGGTGGAGGAACTGTGGCAGACCACCCGATCGCGCGCCCACGGCGCGGTGCAAGCCGTGCGTGTAGCCATGCAGAGGCTGGGCTTCGAGTCCCTGCTCGGCTCTCGCCCGAGCCCGCAGCGTGATGCGGTCTGTGCGATGGTGGCGGCGCGGATCGTGGCGCCGCACACGAAGCTGGCGACCACGCGCTGGTGGCATACGAACACGCTGGCCGAAGAGTACGGTGTGCTCGAGACGGATGAGACGGACCTGTATGCGGCGATGGACTGGCTTTTGGAGCGGCAGGGGCCGATCCAGAAGAAGCTCGCCGCGCGGCATCTGTCCGAGGGGTCGCTCGCGCTGTACGACCTCAGTTCGAGTTACTTCGAGGGGAGTTGTTGTCCGCTGGCCAAGATCGGCTACAGCCGCGACGGCAAGCGCAACACCCCACAGGTCAACTATGGACTGCTCACGACGCGTGCCGGCTGTCCGGTGGCGATCTCGGTGTACGCGGGCAACACGGCCGATGCGAGCACGCTGATGCCGCAGGTCGATCAGCTGCGCCGGGACTTTGGCCTCGAGCGTCTGGTGCTCATCGGCGATCGGGGGATGATCTCGCACAAAGCCATCGACACGTTGCGCACCCTGGACGGCCTCGCCTGGATCACGGCGCTGAAGAGCTCCCAGATCCGCGCGCTGGTGCAAGGCGGCACACTGCAGCTGGGCCTGTTCGATCAGCGCAATCTCTTCGAGTGCTCGCATCCGGACTTTCCCGGCGAACGACTGATGGCGTGTCGTAATGTTGAGCTTGGCAAGCTACGCGCGCATAAGCGCGAGGCGCTGCTGGTAGCGACCGAGAAAGAACTGGAGAAGATCCGCGCCCGCATCGACAACGGCTCACTCACCGGCCGCGACAAAATCGGCGTCAAGGTCGGCCAGGTACTCAACAAGTACAAAGTCGGCAAACATTTTGCGCTCACCATCGAGGACTCTGGCTTCCAGTTCCAGCGGCTGCAGCCCCAGATCGCCGCCGAAGCGGCGCTCGATGGGTTGTACGTGATCCGCACCAGCGTCCCGAAAGAACAGATGAGCTCAGCCGAGGCGGTGCTCAATTACAAAGCGCTCGCCGAGGTGGAGAGAGCGTTCCGCTCCATGAAAACCATCGATCTGCACGTGCGTCCCATCCACCACCATCTGGAAACCCGCGTGCGGGCGCACATCTTCCTGTGCATGCTCGCCTACTATGTCGAGTGGCACATGCGCGAGGCGTGGCGCGAGCTGCTGTTTGCGGACCAGGACCTTGAGCGCAAGAAGCATCGCGACCCGGTCGCCGCTGCCAAGCGCTCCGACGCCGCGCTGGCGAAAGTCGCCACCCGTACCCTCAAAGACGGCTCACCCGTGCACAGTTTCCGCACGCTGCTCGAGGACCTCTCCACCATCGTGCGCAACACCTGCGAGGCACGCTTCGGTCAGCGCAGCGGTTCGAGCTTCCAGATGACCACCACACCCAATCCGGCACAACAGCGAGCGTTGCAGTTGCTCCAAGCCATCACCGTGTAGCCACACGCGCGACCGCCCATCATGCTGCAAATCCCTGTTCTACCGACGAATCTCTTTCACTCGGCCGAAGAACTCCCGACTAGACGACGGTAACGATGTCGCCGTAGTGGGCCAGGGCGGCATCGTTCGTCACAAGGCGCATCGGCTCGATGAGGGCCTGGGCGATCAGCAGGCGATCAAACGGGTCACGGTGGACCGGCGGTAGGTTCACGACGCGCGCAGCGTGGGCCCCCGTGACGGGCAATTCCAGGAACCCGGCGGGCTCGAGCGCCGCAAGCACTTCGCGCGGGTCCGCCGACAACTTGCCGAGCGCCGCCTTGATACTGATCTCCCAGATCGATGCGGCGCTGACATACACATTGGCGTCGTTGATGAGCTTGCGTGCCGCGGCAGGAAGCTTCGACGGCGCGCCGAGTGCCCAGAGCAGCAGGTGCGTGTCGAGCAGGACGCGCAACGTCAGCGACCCTCGAACTCTGCCAGCACTTCCGGCGGCAGCGGGGCGTTGAAGTCGCCCGGCACCTTGATGCGTCCCTTCAGCCCGCCCAGCTTCTTCGGCCGCACGCTGGTCTCGAGCGGCACCAGGCGCGCCACGGGCTTGCCGGCCTTGGCGATGACGACTTCGGCGCCCGCCGCCACCTCGTCCAGGATGCGGGAGAGGTGCGTCTTGGCCTGGTGGATATTGACGATCGTGCTCATGGGTGGGCTGGGTAACTTAGTTCAACTTAGTCTAAGCACTGGGCGCCCGGGTGGCAAGCCGGGCCCGCTGCGGACACTTGGCTACAACCAGGGGTCCTTAATCGATTGGCAACGGCAGCTACGCACTGGTCCATTAGGTGCGTGGCTGATCATAGCACTTGGTGCTATGATCGCTCCGTGCGTAGAGTCTTCAAGACCCGAACGTTCGGTCGCCGAGGGCGAATTGATGGAGATCTGTCGTGAAGAAAAGCCGCCTGCTCAGTGAAATGCACGAAACCGCGCGCGGGCTGGCTCGCGCCGGTGCGATCGACAAGCAGACGCTCCGGGACCTGGACGCGCTGTGCCTGCCGCCGGTACGCGATTTGTCGGCCAGGCAAATCCGGGCGATTCGCAACCGCACACACATGAGTCAGGCAGTGTTTGCGGCGGTGCTCAACACCAGCGTGTCGACCGTGCAGAAGTGGGAGATCGGGGAGAAGCGACCAAGTGGGCCGTCGCTCAAGCTGCTGAACGTGATCGAACGCAAGGGAGTCGAGGCTCTAGCCTGAATCGAGGTCGTCCCGGTGGGCCACGTCAGTGCCGGGACGTACCCACTATCCAGGGCGTGCCCGACCGGGTGAGTCGTCACCGGCCCCACCCATTGGAGCCGTCATCGTTTGACGGCGGCCGCTGCCGCCCGATCCTGCTTCGCGCGCTCGATGACGTACGCATGGATGTCGGCGACGTCCTGCTCACTCACGAGGTCGCCCATGCGCGGCATGCCGACCGAGTGGATTACGCCGTCGTAGACGATCTGCTTGAAGATCGAATGTTTTTCCGCCGTGAGCCGGCGCAGGTCCGGCACCACGCCGCCGGAGACCACGATCGCGCCGTGGCACACCATGCAGGTGGCGGCGTACCTGAACTTGCCGTTCTCTATCTGTGCGGCGGTCGCGGTGCTGGCCGGCGGCTCGGGGATGTCGAGATTGCGCTCGGCGATCTTCGGCAGCGGCGCCGTGCCGCCGAGTTTGAACGCAAGGATGTGCCCTTCGTTCAGGTACTTGCCCGACGCCATCGTGCGCGGGTCGCCACCAGTCACGGCGCCCGCGCCGCCATAGCCCGCCAGCACGGCGATGTATTGCTCGCCGTCCACCGAATATGTGACCGGCGGCGCGACGATACCGACCATCGTTGGCACGGACCACAGCGTCTTGCCGAGGTCGGCCGAGTAGGCGACGAAACGCCCGTCGCCCGTGCCCTGGAACAGCAGGTTGCCCGCGGTCGTGAGCAGGCCGCCGTTCCAGAACGCCGGGTGCTCGATTTCCCAGCGGGTCTTTTTCGCGATCGGATCCCAGGCCTTCAGGTAACCGCGGTCCAGCGGCAGGTTGCCGCCCGTCTGCGCGAGGATGGCGTACACCGTGTTCGCGTAATTGTTCCAGTCGACACCCGGGTTCCAGAACATTTCCTGCCGCGTGTACTTGCCGGTCTTCAGGAATTCAGTCGACGGCGGATAAATGCCGGCGGGCTGCATCGCCGGGATGTAGACGAGGCCCGTCTGCGGGTTGAACGCCATCGGATGCCAGTTGTGGCCGCCGAACGCCGCCGGCACGATGAGCTTGGTCTCCTTGCTCCAGTCGCCTTCGGGCGTCTCGACCGGGCGTCCCGTCTTCATGTCGACGTGGCTGGCCCAGGTCGCCGGGATGTACTTGTCCGCCGACAGCAGTTCGCCGGTGACGCGGTCGATGACGTAGAAGAAGCCGTTCTTCGGCGCCTGCATCAGTACCTTGCGCGGTTTGCCGTCGAGCACGAGGTCCGCGAGGATGATGTGTTGCGTCGCCGTGTAGTCCCAGTTGTCACCCGGCGTGACCTGGTAATGCCACTTCAGGTCACCGGTGTCCGGATCGAGCGCCAGGATCGACGACAGGTACAGGTTGTCGCCGCCGCCCGGTGAGCGGATCGAGCGCGCCCACGGCGAGCCATTGCCGGTGCCGACGTAGAGCGTGTCGAGGTCGGGGTCGTACGCCATCGAGTCCCACACCGTGCCGCCGCCGCCGCCTTTCCACCACTCGCCGGTCCACGTCTTCGCGGCCGACTCCATCTCGGGGCTCTCGAAGCCGTCCTTCGGATTACCGGGGACCGTGTAGAAGCGCCAGGCAAGCTTGCCGGTGTCCGCGTCGTAGGCCGAGAAATAACCGCGCACGCCGTACTCGCCGCCGCCGTTGCCGATCAGCACCTTGCCCTTGATCACCCGCGGCGCGCCGGTGATCGTGTAGGGCTTGGTGCGGTCGATCGTGTTGATCTCCCAGCGCTTCTTGCCAGTGCGCGCATCGAGCGAAATCAGCCGGCCGTCGAGCGTCGCGAAGTAGAGTGCGTCCTGCCACAGCGCCACGCCGCGGTTGACCGCATCGCAGCAGGCATAGCGGCCCCACTCGCGCGGCACCTGCGGATCGTAGGTCCACAGTTCCTTGCCGGTCTTCGCGTCCAGTGCATACACCACGCTCCAGACGCCGGTGGCGTACATGCGGCCGTCGACGACGATAGGCGTCGCCTGCAGGCCGCGCGTCGTGCCCGTCGTGTACGACCAGGCGAGACCGAGCTGCTCGACATTGCCGTCGTTGACCTGCTTGAGCGGGCTGTAGCGTTGCTCGCCGTAGGTGCGACCGTGCGCGAGCCAGTTCTGGGGCTCACTGTCGGCCGCAATGATGCGTTCGGCGGTCACGGGCTTCGACTGCGCGGCCGCAAACGGCAGTGCAATCGACGCGAACAGGGCGAAGAGACGGGTGCAGTTATGCGAGCTGTGCATGGACTTCATGCCTGCCGTGGAACAAAAGTTCTAGGGGAGAATGAGTTTCCGCGCGACGCGGCCCGATGGCAAGTGGGGGCCGAAAAGACGATCATTCACCGTACGCGGCAGAGGGGGTCGACGTGGCATTCACGGAATACGGTCGTTACGACGCGCTGGGCCTTGCCGAACTCGTGCGCTCGGGACAGGTGAGCCCGGCGGAGCTGCTCGACGAAGCGCTGGCACGCACTGCGGCGGTGAATCCGCAGATCAATGCGGTCATTCATCTCATGGAAGGGCGCGCGCGCGACGCGATCGCGGCGGGCTTGCCGGAGGGGCCGTTCCGCGGCGTCCCTTTCCTGCTCAAGGACCTCATGACGGCATATGCGGGCGAGCCCATGCGGTTCGGCTCGCGGCTGTTCCAGGACTACGTGCCCGCGATGGACGAGGAACTGACGCGCCGTTATCGCGTGGCCGGGCTGGTGATTTTCGGCAAGACCAACACACCGGAGCTGGGTGTCTCGAACGTCACCGAACCCGAGTTGTTCGGGCCGACCCGCAATCCCTGGAACCTGGAGCGTACCTCCAGTGGCTCGAGTGGCGGGTCCGCAGCCGCGGTGGCAGCGCGCATCGTGCCCGTCGCAAATGCGAACGACGGCGGCGGTTCGATCCGCACACCGGCCTCAAATTGCGGACTGGTCGGGCTGAAGCCGAGTCGCGGCCGTAATCCCACCGGGCCCAACGCGCCCGACGTCTGGTGGGGATTCATCGGCGAGCACGTCGTCGCGCGCACCGTTCGCGACAGCGCCGCGCTGCTCGACGCCACCTGTGGCGACTACCCGCAGCAACTCATGAAGCTGCCAGCACCCGTGCGTTCCTATCTGGACGAGACACGACAGGACCCGGGCGGGCTGCGCATCGCGTTCTCGTTCGATCCCGGCCTGGGCAAGACGCTGCATGCGGAGAATCGCAAGGCGCTCGAGGCCACCACGCGTGCACTGGCGGCGCTCGGCCACGAACTCGTGGAGGTCAAGCTGCCGCTGCCACCGGAATCGTTCGTCGCAAGCTACGCGTCGCTGATCGCGGCGGACGTCGCGGGTACGATGCGACTGGCTCCCGTCCTCGTGGGACGGGAGGCTCGCAGCGACGACGTCGAACTCGCCACCTGGGTGCTGGCGAAGATGGGTGAAGCGCAGTCGGGCGGCGAAGTCGCGGCCGCGCTCTGGACCATGCAGACTTTTTCGCGCCAGTGGCTGGCCTGGTCTGCCGCTTTCGACGTGCTGCTGACACCCACCGTGGGCGTGCCGCCACTGCCGATCGGTGCGCACAAGCTGACCACGCTGCAACGCCAGGGATTGAAGCTGCTGACGTCGCTGCCCGGCGCCGCGCTGCTGAGCCAGCGCGACAAGGTCATCGAGGCTTTCGAGCCCGTGTTCGAATCGTCACCGTACACGATGATCGCGAACGTCACGGGCCAGCCCTCGCTGTCGCTGCCACTGCACTGGACCGACGACGGCCTGCCGATGGGCATGCTGTTCACCGCGCGCATCGGCGACGAAGCGACGCTGTTCCGCCTCGCGGCCCAGGTCGAGCAGGCCATGCCATGGGCGGAGCGCGTCGCGCCGCACGCGGTCCCCTGAATCAGAGGGAGCGGCTGCGGAGTTTGAGCAGATCGTGCGCTGGTACTTTGCCGGCGAGAAAGCCGAAGCGATCTGGATTCGTGCTGCCCAGCAGGGGCCGCGCATCCAGCAGGTCGTCAAGAGCTTCGCACAGTACCGGATTGGCTGCGTCGCGGCCGGGTTCGCATCCGGACCATTCCCACTTGGCAGGCGGCTGGGTTTCGTCTCATGATGCGGTGCATCAATTCAGGGGATTGAGGCCGTCATGTCGTCGCTCTTCGCCTTGCGCCTGTTCGGGTACCGACTGCTGAAGCCGCTCAACTGGCCCGTGTCGCGCGCCGTCGCGATCCCGCGTCCCACCCTGTTCGTCGGCCCCGACGCCTCGTTGCGGCTGTGCGCGAGCATCGGCCTGTTCGGCTACCGGCGCGTGATGATCGTCACCGATGCCGTGCTCGTGAAGCTGGGCCTGGTCGAGCCGTTACGGCAGGCTCTTCTGGCGCAGGGCATCGACGTGGCCGTGCACGACGGTATAACGCCGGACCCGACCTACCCCGTGCTGCAGGCCGGCTATGAGGCCGTGCGCGCGCACCGCAGCGACGCGATCCTCGCCGTGGGTGGGGGATCGGCAATCGATGCGGCCAAGGTCATCGGCGCAATGGCGGTGTCGGGGAAGTCACCGGCGAAGCTCGTGGGCATGCTCAAGGTGGGCAAGCCGATGTTGCCGCTGTTCGCGATCCCGACCACGGCGGGCACCGGCTCCGAAGTGACCGTGGCTGCGGTTGTGACCGATCCCGTCCAGCACGTGAAGTCGGCAGTGATCGACCCGAAGCTCGTGCCGATGGCCGCGGCGCTCGATCCGCTGCTGATGAAGGGCATGCCGAAGCCGATCACCGCGGCAACGGGCATGGACGCGCTCACGCACGCCGTCGAGGCCTACATCAACCGCTGGCCGCATGCGGACACCGAGCAGCACTGCGTCGCGGCCGTGCGCATGATCTTCGGCAACCTGCAGCGCGCGTACGACGACGGCAACGACATGGAAGCACGCGAGGCGATGGCGCTCGCATCTTTCTACGCCGGTCTCGCGTTCACCAAGGCTTACGTCGGCTACGTGCATGCCTTCTCGCACAAGCTCGGCGGCATGTACGGCGTGCCGCACGGGCTGGCCAACGCGATCACGCTGCCTTACGTGCTCGACTTCATCAAGGATGCGCCGCTGGCGCGCGAGCGCCTGGCGAAGCTCGCGATCGCGATCGGCGCGGGCGCTGCAGGCGATGCGGAGGATGTGCTGGCGCAGCGTTTCATCGATCGCGTGCGGGAGCTCAACCGTGGTGTCGGCATTCCGGAGAAGGTTGCCTCGCTCAAGCCGGTCGACGTGCCCGTGGTTGCTCGTGCCGCGATGGTCGAGGCCGCGCGCGACTACCCGGTGCCGATGAGCATGTCGCTTGGAGAGGCCGAGACGCTGCTGCAGCGAATGCAGGCATAATTGTTGCAGGCAAATGTCGGGATTCGGTCGGCCACGCATCGGTCACGTGGGCGAACTGCTGTGGGTTCGGGGCGACGATTTTGTCGGCTTGCATTGCGTGGAGTTGCCGAATAAGCATCCGGTACCAATTCACGATATGAATGAGCCCGGGTCTAACGAAGACAATGGCTTACGTGGAGCGCAACCGCGTTATGCGGACAATTTGCCGAGAAATGCCGGGAGCAAACCCGGCATGGCCTGACCAAATCTTCCTAAGTAAGTGCCAAGCTCAAACGTCCGCGTGCGCGCCGCTCAGCGCAACCGTTAGTTCGACATGGAGAATCGCGATCCGCTCGTAGTTTCTCTAAATCCTGAATCGCCAGGATCAAGCGTGGAAGCAGACTCTCCTGAGGGTATTGAGACAAACCGCGCCGGTCCGCTTGCAACTGAAAACATCGCGCGACGGCGTATGCGCGTCGCCGGCCGGCTGCTCGGCTCACTGCTGCTGGGTGGGGTGGCGATTCTTGGCTCCATTCTGATCTTTCGACGAGGCCTGCTGCCGCTGATCGAAGCGGTGTTTCATCCTGAACCCGAATTGCTCAGTGTTTTGAGGCGCACTGGCATCCTTCTGACGGCAGTCGCGGGCTACTGGGCTTTCGTGCACTGGCATGAAAAGCGCGAAGCGACCGAGCTGCATCTTCGACCGATTCACCTGCTACTTGGCGGCGCGAGCGGCGCTGCCATGGTGGCGCTGCCGGTGGCTGTGCTATTCGCTCTGGGCGTCTACGAAAAGGTGCTGTTCCGCGGCGCCTCGCCGGCGCTGTTCGGCGTAGCAGCCGTTGTCGGCATCGCGGCTATCTTGGAAGAACTGGTTTACCGCTGCCTTCTGTTTCGACTCTTGGAACGGGCCTGGGGAACGAAGTTTGCGTTGGTGGTACAAGCGGTGGTGTTCGCCCTGCAGCACTTTGAAAACGTCGAACAAGGTGGGATCAGGGATGTAGTGACAATGTTGGTAGCAGTGACTGTGGTGGGCCTGCTCTGGGCCGGGGTGTTCGTCCTCGCGCGCAACCTTTGGGTGGTGGCTGCCAATCACGCGGCATGGAACTTCACCATTCTGCTCAGTGGCATGCCGCTTTCCGGCATTGAGGACTGGCGCAAGTTGGCGCCACTCGAAAGCCGCTTTGCCGGGCCCGACTGGCTGACCGGCGGGATGTTCGGTCCGGAGAGTTCGTTGCTGGTGATCGCGTCGACCACGGCCGTGGTTGTGCTGCTGCTGCGCGCGGCACGGCGACGTGGTGCCTTCTTCGTGCCGGCGGCCTGATTCCGCTGCGATGTCTACGAAGCCCTGGCAGGCCCCCATTGCGGCCTGGCAATTCGCTGGAGCGGACGCGTGCGAGATAAAGAGCCAAGCTGATACGGCGGCGTGCGCGCCGCTCAGCTCAACCGTTAGACGCCGCCCCTGGGCAGTCGCGCGCTGGTGCTTGACGCGTTGTAGCCCAGAGGCTACAGTCGTCTGATGCGCGTTGAAGCTACTCGCGAGTTTCGCGAATGGA
Source organism: Pseudomonadota bacterium (assembly GCA_016705325.1). Lineage (GTDB taxonomy): Bacteria > Pseudomonadota > Gammaproteobacteria > Steroidobacterales > Steroidobacteraceae > RPQJ01. The sequence goes on from JADIYJ010000014.1 coordinate 87,761, forward strand.
TCGATGCTCTCAAAGACTTGGTTGGCCGCGCGAGAATTCAGGTCCGGATCGACCGGCTAATTCATGGAAATCCTGGGCAACATCGCAATCTTTCGGGCGGCATCTCTGAACTCAAAGTCGACTCGGGTCCAGGGTATCGGGTTTATTACACAGTACGCGGAACCCGGTTGTTGTTGCTGTTGATCGGCGGCGACAAATCTTCGCAAGCGAAAGACATTGTGAAAGCCAGGAGATTGGCAAAAGAGTTCGAGGAATAGCGATATGGCCAAGGCCCCTGCAAAGCACAAGAAGAGATCCACTGCACCGTACGATGTCGCCGAGCATCTGCGAACACCCGAAGAGATGGCAGCGTATCTGGACGCATGGCTCGAGGCGGCACCTGAAGACGCGGCCGGCATTGCTCGAGCGTTGGGTGATATTGCGCGAGCGAAGGGTATGGCACAGGTTGCGAAAGATGCCGGTCGAGCCGGTCTCGCCGGGCAAGCTTCGCACAGTGCTCAAGTCGCGTGCGCGGCGTCGCTGCGGTGCAGCTAGAACAGGGTCCCCTCGCTGGAGCGCAGCCGTGCGAAATCTGACGTGCGCCGCCCTCGCCGCAGCCTATCGTAGCGCCTGGCGGGCTGCCAGCCCGGGGGGGGACGGGTGCCGGTGCGGGGATCGCGTCAGAACGACCTGGCATTGGGGGGGGGGCGCGCCGGGGCCCCGGGGGGGGGGGGCGGGGCGGGGGGCGGCGGCCCGGGGGCCGCCGGCCGGGGGGGCGGGCCGGGGGCGCCCGGGGGGGGGGGGCGGCCGGGGGGGGGCGGCGGGGGGGGGGCGGGGGCGTGGGCGGGGCGGGGGCGGGGCCGGGCGCGGGGGGGGGGGGGGGGCGGGCGCGCGCCGGGGGCGGGGGGGGGGGGGGGGGGGGGGGGGGGGGGGGGGGGGGGGGGGGGGGGGGGGGGGGGGGGGGTGGCGGGGGCTGGCGGAACGTCCTGCGCGGCGCGTCTGGGGCTGTCCGGGGCGATCGGCATGCCGGGCAGGCGTGGTGCGGGCGGGTGTGTGCCCGGGAGGGGGGGCGGGGGGGGCCGGGGCGGGGGGGGGGGGGGGGGGGGCGGCCGGGGTGGGGCTCTTCGGCGCACTTCACCGCGGCCCCGATCCGGGCGGGGAGCTTGCGCCAGGCGCGCGGCCGCTCGAACCCAAGACCGGACCCGGGGGCACCGGGCATCGGCGAAGCGGGCGCTTCTCGACAACAAAGTGGGCAAGCACTTCGAGTTGACCATCACGGACAGCGCCGTGAAGTATCAGATCCGCGAGCCCCAGGTCGCCGCCGAGGCGGCGCTCGACGGCCTCTACGTCATCCGGACCGGATTACCCAAAAACAGATGTCGGCGCCGACGCCGGCGGTACAAGGCGCTCCCAGGTCGGGTGCGTTCCGTTCCCTGAAAACCGTGGACCTGAAGATCCGTGATCCCCGACGGGGGGAGGCGGGTGCGCATATCTCTGAGCTATTCGTCGAGTGGGCGCGGAGGCCGGTTGCGGCCGACGCGCTGAAAGCCCACACGCTCACGCCGGCACCAGGTCTGCGTCCCTCACCCACCGCCACCTGCCCGGCCCCCGCCGGCAACCTTACCTCTACCACCACCGACTTGCAGCGCGCGCCGCCTTGCTCGATCAAATCGCCTGTAGTCAGAACCAGAACACCCGAAATCTGTAGGGTTTGGGGGGGCGGCGGGACTGTAGCTCCACAAGGTGGACACGCCCTCCACGGTTGCCTCTTTCCTCGAGAAATACGATCCAGAGATTGCATCGCAGATGAACTCCGCTCGCAAGCAACTATCGGCTCTGTTCCCCCGAGGCTTCGAACTCGTCTATGACAACTACAACGCCCTGGTCTGTGGATTTGGCCCAACGGAGCGCGCCAGCGATACACTCGTTTCCGTCGCGGCTTATCCCAAGTGGGTCACGCTGTTCTTCCTGAAGGGCGCCAACCTTCCAGATCCAGGCAGTGTGCTCCAGGGTTCGGGCAGCCAGGTTCGCAGCGTTCGTCTTGCGCCAATTTCGGTTTTGCGTTCGCCTCCGGTTCAGGAACTGCTGAAGCGTGTCATTGGACATGCGCAGGCCTCGCTGGCGCTGGCTCCACCGCTCACAACCGTGGTGAATCCGTTTCCGCCAGGCAACGTCCGCGCAAGCCGTCAGCTTCGAAGCGTTCAAAGACGGTCGCCACCAGGAAGGGTCAGCGCAGTGGGGCCTAGTCAGTCGCTGCGGCAGCCGTCGCCTGGCCGCTCCAGGCGCAACGGTCCGACATGCTCTTACGCAGTCGTGTTCATCAACGTCTGCCCGTACGCGTCACGCAACGACCGCTTGTTGATCTTGCCGGTCGCCGTCATCGGCAGCGCGTCGACGAACACGACCGCGTCCGGCAACTGCCACCTGGCGAAATGCAGCGCGAGGTGCGCGAGGATCGACTCAGCCTGCGGCTGGCTGCCCGGTCGCGGCACGACCAGCAGGATCGGCCGCTCGTCCCACTTCGGGTGACGCACGCCGATCGCCGCAGCCATCAGCACTTCGGCATGGCCGCACGCGCAGTTCTCGAGGTCGACCGAACTGATCCATTCACCGCCCGACTTGATGACGTCCTTCGCACGGTCGGTGATCTGCAGGAAGCCGTTCGGGTGGATGACCGCGACGTCGCCGGTCGCGAACCAGCCCGGCTCGGAGTGCGCCGGCGAGTCGTCGAGCCTGAAGTATCCGCTGCAGACCCAGGGGCCGCGCACCTTCAGCTCGCCCGAGCTGACACCGTCCCACGGCAGTTCCCTGTCTGCGTCGTCCACGATCTTCATCGCGATGCCAAAGATGCCGTGACCCGCCCTGGCGCGCAGCTGGGTCTGCTCTTCCAGCGGCAGGACTTCCTGCGCCGGTCGCAACGTGCTGACCGAGCCGAGCGGGCTCGTCTCCGTCATGCCCCAGCCCTGGATCACCGTGACGTCGTGCTTGTCGCGGAAATCGCGGATCATCTGGATCGGCACGGCCGAGCCACCGATCACCGTGCGCTTCAACGTCTGCAGTTTGCCGCCGGTCTGGTCCAGGTACGCAAGCAGCATCATCCAGACCGTCGGTACCGCCGCGGCCAGCGTGACGCTCTCTTCGTTCATCAGCTGCGTCAGCGTGGCGGCGTCTCCCATCTTCGGGCCCGGAAACACGAGCTTGGCACCGGTCATCGGCGCGTTGTACGGCAGGCCCCACGCGTTCGCATGAAACATCGGCACGACGGCGAGTACGGTGTCGCGGCACGAGAGGCCCAGTGCGTCGACCTGCGTGCCGCCGTAGCCGTGCAGCACCGTCGAGCGGTGGCTGAAGAGCACGCCTTTTGGGTTGCCCGTCGTGCCCGACGTGTAGCAGAGCGAACTCGCGGCGCGTTCATCGAGTGCGGGCCAGTCGAACGTATCCGCTTGCCCGGCGATGAAGGATTCGTAGTCCGGCAACGTGCCCGCGACCGCGGCCGGCATGGCCGCGGCCGACGTCATCACGATGGTCTTTTCGACCGTCGGCAGTTTGCCGGCGAGCGGCGCGAGCGCCGGCAGCAGGGTCGGGTCGATGAACAGCAGCTTGTCTGCGGCGTGGTTGATGATGAACTCGAGCTGTTCCGGAAACAGTCGCGGATTGACGGTGTGCAGCACGGCACCCATGCAGGAGACCGCGTAGTACAGCTCCAGGTGGCGATAGTCGTTCCAGGCGAGCGTTGCAACCCGATCGCCCTGCTTGACGCCGGCTGCGTGCAGCGCAGTCGCGAGTTTGCGTGCGCGCCGGAACACCTCGCCAAAGCTGGTGCGGTGCCGCGGATTGTCGAAGGTCACCGAAACGACCTCGCGGTCGGCGAAGTTGCGATCGGCGAACCGCATGATCTCGGTGATCAGCAGCGGCGTATCCATCATCAGTCCATGCATCGTGCGTTCCCCTGCGCTTTGCCGTCTGTCTGAAAATCCGGATCACAGCACGGTCAGGCGGTTGCCGTCCGGTTGTTCGAATTCGATCCCCGAATATTCACACCGACCGTGGCCACGTTGGAAGAGGCTGTTGGCAATCAGCCAGACGCGCACCACGGCACGGGCGGGGCCACCGATACAGCACCGGTAGTCCTCGTGCACGTCGCGGCGTTCATCCAGCCAGCACCCCAGCTCGTCCAGTCCGGAGCGCACGACGACGTGCGTCTCCTTGTCCTTCCAGGTGGGCAGCGGACAGCGATAGACGGTGCCGACCGGCAACGCCGCGCTCCAGTAATAGGTGAGGTCCTGCCCGTCGTCGAACTCGACGGCGATGCTCAGGTAATCGTGCGAGGGCAGGCTGTCCTCGCGCAGGTCAACCGGCAGGCTGTCGACGCGCCAGCGCCAGCTCAGGAACGTGCCCGGTTGCAGCGGCAGCGCGGCGGGACGACGCAGGATACCGACGTCGCCATGCGTGTCGCAGCACACCGAAGGCTTGCCATCGGGCGCCTGGGCTGGGCGATAGATCTCGCCGGGACCCAGGGTCCAGAGGTAGTCCCAACCCGCAGGAGCGGGCGAAGTTGCCACGAGTCGCGACGCCTCGGCGGCGACAGGTGCTGGCAGTGGCGCGTGCTTTTCCGTCTCGCGCAACACCGATGCGGGCTCGATACCCGGCCGCCACCTGAGCAGCAGCACGACCATGCCGCCCGAGACCTTGCCGTAGTCACTCGCACCGTGTCCAAGGTCACCCTGCGGTGTGGACCATTCGCCGGGAAAATAGCTCGCGAGCTGCAGCGGGCCATCGGTCCCTGCCCGAAAGCTGTGAGTATCGCGCGTGCCGCGCAGCACCGTGCCGGTGGCGCCGGTCCGTGCCCAGAGCTGAAACGACGGTGGCACCCAGATGTCGAGCGCCCGCGACAGGTAGACGCGGCCGGCCGCGAACCAGGTGACCGTGTCGCCGGCGGCGACCTGCAGTCCCGTGTCGAACCACGGCGGCCGCGTTGCGGGCAACTCGATGAAGCGATGCTCCGCCAGTGACTCCACCGGCACGGTTCGCACCCAGGCCTCGAGTTCGTGGCGCCATGCAGCGAGGTCTGGCGGAGCCTGCTCGGCAGCGGCGGCGCCGCGGTGACGCACGAGCCTGCGCGCACCGAGCCTGGCAGCGACTGCGAGGTCGCGCGCGATTGCACCGATGTCCACGCGGTGAGCCCTGCCGTCGGGGAGTTGGGACGAAGACTAATGCAAGTGGCGCGTCGCGGTCGAAGCCTTTGTTGCCTTTGTTGCCTTTGTCGGGCCCGGGCGGCGCTTCCGGGCGGCATGCTCGCCGACCGGCGGAGCCTTCTTGCCAGCGGTGGCCGGGCGTTGCGTGAGCGAGTGCTGCAATTCGACCAGCGCAAGCATGGTCGCATCGGCCAGTCGCTGCAGGTCGGGGATTGCCTCGCGCAGTGCGATGAACGTGACGTGCAGTTCGTCGTCGTAGTTGCTGATCGTGATGTTGAGCACCTGGTGATGCGCGACGACGGACACCGGCAGCGCGAGCGCGACCGGCAGGCCGTTGAAATAGACCCTGCCCTCCAGACCGGCGGGGTTCGAGATCACCGCGTTGGCCAGCATCGGCAGGTCGCCGAGGTTCAGCGATTCGATCGCGCTGGCGACGGCGTGCTCGAAGATCGAGTACATGAAGAGCGCGTCCGCGCCGATCGACTTGACCTCTTCCTTCACGAGCCGGGTCTCGGCCACGATGTCGGCGAGCCGTTCGGCGGGTGTGCCGCCGGGACGCCCCATCGGCACCTGCAGGATCGTGATCCGGTTGCCGGCGCCGGGCCCCTCGTGCAGCGCCACGGGCATGTCGGCGACGAGCGGCCGCCTGGTGTGCAACCCGTGCTCCGCGAGGTAACGGTTCAGCGCGATGTCGAGCGCGGCGAGCAACACGTCGTTGATCGTCGCGTTGCCGCGCTTCGCGACGGCGCGTACCCGCGCGAGCGGCAACGAGCAGTGGGCCATGACGCGGTTCGGCGAGGGCGCCGCCTTGAGCACGTCGGGAGTTGCAACGAAGGGCGTGGCCATGCCCCGGCCGATCCCGAGGTCGCGACGACCGAGGTGCCAGATCAGTTTGACCAGGTCGCCTGCGGTGCGGCCGGCGGCGAGACCCGACTGCAGCAGGCCTGCCGCGAGGCTGCCCTGGCGCGACGGCTCCGTCGTGTGCGCGGCTTGCGGCAGTCCTCGCCAGAACGCCTGCGGACTTCGAGTCGAAGCCGTGCGGGTCACGATGTTGACGATGACGTTGATGAAGCCGATGCCGTCGATCAACCCGTGGTGGGTCTTGAAATAGAGGCCGATGCCATTGCCGGCAAGCCCGTCGTAGACATGCATCTCCCACAGCGGGCGGCAGCGATCGAGACGCTTCGCGTGCAAGGTGCAGACCCGATCGAACATGGCCTGAACGTCGCTGCCTGCGGGCAGGTCGTGGCGGAATACCTGTTCCGCCGGAGTGATGCTCTTGTCTTCCACGAGGACCGGCCAGCCGGCGACGACATTCTCGGCCAGGCGCTGGTTGAACGGCGGGCCGACAGGGCAGCGCAACATCCTGCGCACAAGCTCGTCCCCGGGTCGTCCCCGCGCCGTCCGGCGGCCTTTCAATACGACGAGCACGCCGACATTCATCGGCCGCTGCTCGGTCTCGAGCAGGAAGAACGCCCGGTCCATCGGCGACATGCGCGACATGGCGCTAGCGTAGCGCACGCCGTGCAACGCCACATTTCGTTTATGGCTAGCTGCGCCGCAGCAATCTCGTTGCCCTGGGCTAGGCCGACGCCTTGAGCACCTTGAACTCGTCCTCGAGGTTTTTCCTGAGTTCATCGCCCGCAAACGACGCGATCAGGCCGCCGAGCAGCGGGATGCCGCTGGTGATGTCGAAGTCCCACTGCACCGAGCAGCCGCCCTTTTCGGGCTGCAGGGCCTTGGTGCCGACGATCTTCACCGGAACGCTCTTGATTTCGACGGCGATGGCGGATGAATAGCCTTTGCCATCCGCCGCCCAGTCCTCGGTGTGTGAGACCTCGTTGGTCGATGGCACCAGCCGCTTGATCGCTGCCGGCGGATTGGCCGGCATCTTGCGCGCGATCTTCAGCTTGACGTTGGGCGCGCGGCCTTCGCGCTTGATCTTCACGTCGGTCCCGGGGAGCCTGGCGTAGATCGCCTCCTGGCTCTTCTGCTCGGTGCAGAGCTTGAAGGCCGAATCGACGTCCGTCTTGAGCGAATGCCTGACCTGGATCTTCATGGTGTCGCGTTCCCGTGTTGCCTGCGGACTAGATGCCCAGCCAATGGCGGACGAGCAAGGATACCGCCTTCACGATGGCCAGGATCACCCCCCAGACGAGCGCCAGCGCCGCGATCGTGGCCGCCAGGCCGGCCAGCGTAGCCTTGCCGTCCCGCTCCAGCAGGGCGAATGCCAGGATACAGATCGCGATGCCTGGTCCCATGTTACCGAACGGCACGGGCAGGATCAGCACGATGCTCAGGATCGCGCAGACCAGGCCGATCAGCCTTTCGGCCAGCCCCGTGGCCAGCAGCGGCCAGCGCGGCTCTGAGAGTCGCTCTGCGCGTTGAATCCAGGGGACGACCACGTTCATCACGCGGGCGAAGCTCTGCCGCGTCACCGTGGCCTCGACCACCGCTCGCGGCAGCCACGGCAAGGTGAACCCGAGCATCAGCTGCATTGACAGGAACAGCAGCGGGATACCGAGCACGACCGACACGCCCGGCGCATTGACCGGCAGCGTGTTCGGTGCGGCGAACACGAACAGCAGGGCACCGAACGCACGGTCACCCATCGCATTGCGGACGTCGGCAATCGCGATCCGCTCCCGTGCTGGATCGTTGGCGATGTCCGCGAGCATGACCGACAGGCGCCGAGGTCGCCGCGGCTCCGGTGGAGGCAGGTGCGGGAAGCTCACGGAATCATCTCGCCCCGCAGCGTCCGCGCCATGATGCGTTCGTAGAGCGACGGCACCAGCCGGCTCACCCACCACGCGGCATGCGCCGTGCGGCCAATCAACAGCAGGCGACTGCTGCGTTCGGCGCCGCGAAATACGCGGTCTGCGACCTCGTCGGGTTGCAGCCGTTGCCCGACGACGACCTGCGCATGGGTAGCTGCACCGCCGTCCGCTCCGAGCGCGTTCCTGTCGATGCCGGTCGCGATGAACGACGGGCATACCATCATCACGTCGATGCCGTCGGGCGCGAGTTCCGTGCGCAGGCTCTCGAAGAATCCGTGCAGCGCGTGCTTGCTCGCCGAGTATCCCGTGCGTGCGATCAGCGGCGTGAAACCGGCGATGCTCGAGACGGCGACGATCAGGCCGCGCGATTGTTGCAATGCCGGCAGGGCGGGGCGCGTGAGGTTGATCGCGCCGAACAGGTTCACCTCGACGACGCGACGCAGGACCGCCGTCTCCGTCGCCGCGAAGGGGCTGCGGTGAGAAATACCCGCATTGTTGACGAGCACGTCGATGCGGCCAAAGCGTGCAACCGTTGCCTCGACGGCGGCCTGGCAGGCACTGGCATCGGTGACGTCGCAGGGACAGGCGAGCGCTTCGAACCCGGCTTGCGCCAGCTCAACCGTGACCGCTGCCGCCGCGCCGGGGTCGCGATCCAGCGCGACGATGCGTGCGCCGCCGCGTGCGAAACGAAACGCAAGCGCACGGCCGAGCCCGTTGCCCGCGCCGCTCACCACCACGGTTGCGCCATTGAACGAGCGGCGCATCAGGCCTGGCCTGCGCCGAGTCCGTGGGTGCGGCAGTAGCAGTCGAATACCTCGCTCGACGTCTTGCGCGGAGTGTAGCCAAGTTCTTCCTTGAGCCGGCGGTTGTCGAGCACGGGCCGGTAACGCAGGAAGTCGACCTGTTCGGGGCCGTAGCGGGTGAGTCCAAGCGGATGCAGCGTCGCGAGCACCGCGCGCAGCAGGGACGGCGGCAGCGTCAGACATTTCTTGCCAAGACGGCCGGCGATCTCCTCGATGCTGAGCGCCCCGTCGCCCGCGACGTTGTAGATACCGGCTGCGTCGGTGCGGAGCGCATGTTCGATCGCGCCGACCACGTCCTGGTCCCAGATGAAGACGAACGGGCTGCGCGCGCCGCGCAGCGCGATGATCCGGGGCTTGTCGAACATTGCCGTGATCTGGTTGCGCGTGGTTTCGCCGAGGATGGTGCCGACGCGGAGGACGACCTGGCGCAGTTGCGGCTGCTCGCGCCGGTACACGGCCAGCATTTCTTCCACCAGCCGCTTGTGGTGCGAGTACGCAAAGGCTTCGTTGCCGCGGACCGGATCGTCCTCACTGAGCCACTCGGGGTTGTCCGCGTGGTAGCCGTAGGCCGCTCCGCTCGAGGTCACGATGACCTGCCGGACAGCCGAGGCCACGCATGCCTCGAGCACGTTCTGCGTGCCAAGTACGTCCACCGCGTACTCGAGCTCGCGATTGGACCTGGCGCCAGGCGTGACGATGGCCGCCAGGTGCACGACCGATTCGATGGCGTGGCCGGTGAGCAGCGGCGCGAGGCATGGCGATCGCACGTCGTGAACGGCGTACTCGACGCCGGGCAGCCGCAACTGCACCGGCGTTTCGCGCACGTCGCTCGCGACCAGGACGTCAAGCTCACCGGACCGCAGGCGCGGTGCGAGCGCCGCGAGCAGCGTGCTGCCGAGGTAGCCCGCCGCGCCCGTGACGAAGATGCGCCGGCCGCTCATGCGGCGGCCCCTGCGGGCAGCGGCGTCGGCGGGTGCCTGCGCCACCAGGCGGCCAGCGACGTGCCCACGACGATGTGCCAGATGCCCCACCACGCCGCCACGATCGCCATGCCGCCCAGCCCGCCGAAGAAGTTGAACACCAGCACCAGGCCGAAGCCCGAGTTCTGGATGCCGACTTCGAGCGCGACCGCGCGTCGGTCGGCCTCGGGCAGGCGTGCCGCTTTCGCCGTCACGTAGCCCGTCAGCAGGGCGAAGGCGTTCAGCAGGAACACGAACAACACCACGCGCTCGACGTACTTGAGGAAGAAATCCCAGTTCACGACCAGCGCGCCGACCACGAACAGCGCGAAGAACCCTAGCGACAGCGCGCGGAACGAGCCGCGGATGCGCTGCGCGAAGGCGGGCCAGTGGTGCGCAGTGAACATGCCAAGTGCCGTCGGGATCGCGAGCAGCACGACGATCGTGCCGAAGACCTGCCACGGGCTCAGCGTGACGGCGTGCAGGATCGGCCGCGTGTGGGGATTGAGTTCGCCCCAGAACGAGAGATTGAACGGCGTGAACACGATCGACCCGAGCATCGAGAACGCGGCGATCGTGACGGACAGCGCCGTGTTGCCGTGACCGTAGTTGACGAGGAAGTTCGAGATGTTGCCGCTGGGGCACGAGGCGACGAGGATCATGCCGAGCGCGATGCTGGGCGTTGGCCGCAGGATCATCGTCAGCGCGAACGCGACCGCCGGCAGCAGCACCGAATGCGCGAGCAGGCCGATCAACGTGCCGCGCGGCGACGTGACGATGCCCTTGAAGTCGGCGACCCGCATGTCGAGCGCGACACCGAACAAAACGAACGCAAGGATGACGTCCAGCGCGACCAGCGATTCCGGGGTGAAGTTCAGCCGGACCGCATCGAGCTCGTTCATTTGCCCTTGGGCTCGAGGTGCATGTCCTTGAAGTACATGAGCCCCGGCGCCCACATGTGCTTGACCGGGTCGACGTCGACGTGGATGACGGCCGGACCGCCCGTGGCCAGCGCGCGCTCGAGCGCGGGGCGCAGCTCGCGCGGATCGGCCACGCGTTCGCCGTGGGCTCCCATCGACTCGGCCAGCTTGTCGAAACGGATCTCGCCGAGGTCGGCCTTGATCGTCTCGTCGGGTCCGAGCGACTTCCTGATCAGGGTCTTGATCGGCTTGAGCGCGAACTGCTGGTTCATCTTCACCATGCCCCACTGCTTGTCGCAGAGCACGAGGTAGATCACCTGCAGGCCGTTGCGCACCGCGGTCTCGATCTCCTGCGGGTGGAACCCCATCGCGCCGTCGCCGATGATGCAGCAGACCGGCTGGCCCGGGCGCGCCACGGCCGCACCGGTCGCCTGCGCGACACCGGCGCCCAGCATGCCGAACTTGAACGTCGAGAGCAGCGTGTTCGGCACGCGCATCTCGTGGAAGAACATCGCCCACACCGCGGTGTTGCCACCGTCGGCGACCAGCGTGGTTCCCTCCGGAAACACCTGCTGGCAGACGTGCGCGACGTGTGCCGGATTCATCGGAACGGCCATGTCCTGCAGTTTCTCGTCGAGCTTCGCACGCTCGCTGCGGATGGTCTCGCGGTACTTCGCGACCTGGCGCCGGCGTGAGTCCAGGTTCATGCGGTCCTTGCGGCTCTCGAGTTCGGCGGCCAGCGCGGCCAGGAACAGCCTGGCGTCCGCCAGCACGGCCAGCGTCGCGGGCTTGTTGGCGCCGAGAATGTGGCCGTCGATGTCGACCTGGATCATCTTCTGCTCGGAGGGCTGCCGCCAGTTCGGCGCCTTGCCCCACCAGTCCGTCTCGCCGAGTCGTGAGCCCACGACCAGCACGACGTCGGCGTCGTTGCGGACCTCGTTGTTGAGCTTGATCAGCGCCATCGGGATGGCGAGCGCACTGGTCTCGGGCAACACGCCGCGACCGGCCCAGCTGGTCGTCACGGGTGCCTGCAAGGCTTCGGCGACGAGCCGCAGCTCGTCGTAGGCCGCCGCGTGGATCACGCCGCTGCCGGCGTGGATGATCGGGAAGTCGGCCGCTGCGAGCAGGTCGGCGGCCTGCGCGACCTGGGCTGGCGCCGGCACGAGCGCGTGCGTGTTGCGGAACTGCTGCGGCTGCCAGATGGCCACCTCCGCCTTCACCTTGCCGTTCATGATCGTTTCCGGCACGTCGAGGTGCACGACGCCCGGTCGTCCGTCCCAGCAGTTGCGAATCGCGGTGCGGCCGAGTTCGGCGACGCGGTCGAACGAGACGACTGCGTTGCTCCATTTCGCGAAGTGCTTGATCGCGCCGACCTGGTCGAACGCCTGGTAGGCGCCGCCGCGGTCCGGGTAGACGATCTGCGGCCGGCGGCAGCTCGTGATCGCCAGCACGCGATTGCCTTCCGCGTTTTCGACCACCAGGCCAGGCAGCAGGTTCGCCACGCCGGGCCCGTTGCTCGCCATGCAGACACCGAGCTTGCCGGTCAGTCGGGCGTAGGCGCCGGCCATGTGTGCCGCGCAGGCTTCATGCCGCGGCGTGACGATCTCGATTCCCAGCTTGTGCAGGTTCGAGTAAAAGCCGAAGTACGTGCCGTCGATGATGCCGAATACCTTTTCGACGCCCTCTGCCTGCAGCATGCGCGCAAGCACTGCTCCACCGCTGGTTTCGCTCATGGTTGTGTCCCCGTCCCCGCACCCGCCGGTGATTCGTGGCGGACCTGTATAGTTGGCCTGTCACTATACCGCGCATCGTGCAGGCCCTAGCGCCGCGCGGCTGCAGTCCCTGGCATCGCTGTGGTTTTCCACGATGAATCGAAAGCAATGGAAGCGTACGCAACCTGGCTGCCGGTGATCGCAGCGCTCGTCGCTGCCGGCGCCGCGGGCGGGCTGATCGCGGGGCTGCTCGGCGTGGGCGGGGGCATCGTGCTGGTGCCGGCGCTCGACCTGGCACTCGGCGCGGCCGGTGTCGATCGCGCCGTTTCGCTGCATGTCGCCGTGGCGACGTCCATGGCAACCATCGTCCCCACGGCAATTTCGTCCTCGCGTGCCCACGCGAGCCGCAACGCCGTCGACTTTGCGGTTGCGAAACGCTGGGCCGTGCCGATTGTCATTGGGGCGCTCGCCGGTTCGCTGGTCGCGGCTCACGTGAAGGTCAACGTACTCGCCGCGGTCTTTGGCACGGTGGCGTTGTTGTCCGCGCTCAAGATGCTGCTGCCGCTCGATCGCGTCGTGCTGCGTCAATCGCTGCCTGGCGGAGTGACCGGGGCGCTCATCCCGTCATTCATCGGCGCGATCTCCGCGATGATGGGGATCGGCGGCGGCACCTTGAGCGTACCCACGATGACGTTGTGTGGCGAGCCGGTGCACAGGGCCGTGGGTACGGCAGCGCTGCTGGGCTTGTGGATTGCGCTGCCCGCGACTGCAGGCTATCTGCTGGCGCGTCCCGCCGAGGCGGCCGCACTGCCACCATGGACGATCGGCTATGTCAGCCTGGCAGGTTTCGCGCTGGTGGCGCCCATCACTTGGCTGGTCGCGCCGCTGGGTGCCAGGCTGGCGCACTCGCTCGATCGGCGCAAGCTGTCGGCGGCCTTCGGTGTCTTTCTGCTGATCGTGGCGACGCGGATGTTGTATCGCGTCTTGTCGTGACCGCAACGTTCGGCGTCGTTGTCGGCTTGCAAGCGAGCCATGTCTGGCGGTTCGCCTCAGTCCCGGTCCGGCGCCCCAGGTGGAAAGTACTGCCGAAACGGTCTCGCTTCGTCGACGGCCCAGGTACGTCCCTCCAGCCGTTGCTCCAGCCAGCCATAGGCCAGGTCCAGGAGCCGCCTTGCTTCCGCCATCGCCGACGCGTCTTCGCGCGTTCGATACTCGAAAGGCACGTCGTTCTCGTAAAGCGCAACGAGCACCTTCTGGCAATGCGACGAGAAGGGGTGGGCGTAGAGCGTCGGCGACATGAAGCACCCGGGCTGGTAGTGCCGTGCAATCGACTGCAAATGGTCGTTGGACCGCTCCAATTTGGCAAGCGCACGCGGGCCGCCGGCGCACCGACGTCCTTTCACCGCACCGCATCATCGCCTGGACGCATGTACTGTCGGCAAGCCATGACATCGAGTCGGCGCGGGGCTAGCATCGCCCGCTCCAGGCAAACGGCAGAAACCGGTGGGGAAAACGATGACCAACAACGCGCTGCGAATGCTGCTGCTCTGCGCGGCGTTCTCATTGCCGGTCGCTCGAGCGGCTGATCCGGTGGACGCAGCCGTTGCCAGTGGCAACGCAGTCGCCGCAGCCATTGCCAGCCCCGATCGCCCCAGGGCCGATCTCGAGCGTGACGCCGTCGCCAGGCCGGCCGAAGTGCTGGCCTTCCTGGGTGTCGCGCCCGGCATGCGGGTGGCAGACATGTTCTCGGCTGGCGGTTACTACACCGAACTCCTCGCCCGCACGGTCGGCGTCAAGGGCCAGGTGATCGCCTACAACAACCCGCCGTACGCCAGATTCGCGGAGAAAGGCATCGCCAGCCGCTATGCCGACGGACGGCTCGGCAACGTGCGGCAGGTCACGGCCGAGGTGGGCGACCTGCAGCTCGCGCCGGGATCGATCGATGCCGCCCTGTTTGTCATGAGCTACCACGACGCGTACTGGCGCCCGGAGGACGGCTCCTGGAACAAGACCGATCCGGCCGAACTGCTCGAGCGGCTTTTCGCCGGGCTCAAGCCGGGTGGCGTCGTCGTCGTGCAGGACCACGTCGCGAGTCCGGGCGGTGATGTTGCCAAGGTGGTGGATACCCTGCACCGGATCGACCCGGCGCGGGTGAAGCAGGACTTTGCCCGGGCCGGGTTCGTCTTCGACGGCGAGAGCAAGGTGCTGGCGCACCCGGACGACGACCACACCAAGCTGGTGTTCGATGAGTCGATCCGTGGCAAGACGGACCAGTTCATCTACCGCTTTCGCAAGCCGATCCCCTAAGATGCCGGCGCGCGGCGGTGGCCGCGCGTCAGGCTGGATGGTATGGAGCGAACGGTGTCCGTGGCCGCAGACGGCGTGTTGCGGCTGGCGATGTGGTCGGGGCCACGCAACCTGTCGACGGCATTCATGCGCTCGTGGGAAAATCGCGGTGACACGATCGTCATCGACGAGCCGTTCTACGCGCACTACCTGAAAGTCACGGGCCTGGATCACCCTGGCCGCGACGAAATTCTTGCGCACCATGAGACGGACTGGCGTCGTGTGGCCGACTCGCTGCGGGCCCCGCTGCCGTCGAACATCCGCGTCTTCTACCAGAAGCAGATGTCGCACCACCTGCTGCCGCACATGGGGCGCGAATGGCTCGACCCGGTGACGCATGCTTTCCTGATCCGCGACCCGTCGGCGATGCTGGCGTCGCTCGGCGAGAAGCTCACCGACTTCGACCTGCTGGCCACCGGCCTGCCGCAGCAGGTCGAGATCTTCGAACACGTGCTCGAGCGCACGGGCAAAGTGCCGGCCGTGCTCGACTCCGCCGACCTGCTCGAACGCCCCGAGCCGATGCTGCGTGCGCTGTGTGCGGCGCTCGCGGTGCCTTTCACGGATCGCATGCTGTGGTGGCCGGCCGGGCGGCGTGAATCGGATGGCATCTGGGCCAGGCACTGGTATGACCGGGTCGAGCAATCGACCGGCTTTGAAGCGCCACCAGCGCCAGCGTCCGGGGTCGCCGCGATGACTCCGCTTCCCCCCGCCGTCGCCGAGATCGCGGCGCGGTGCCGTCCCTTGTACGAGAGGCTGCGCGCGCACCGTTTGCGCGCCTGAGGTGATCCCTTGCTGCAGAAATTCGACGAACGCAATCGCAACCTGATCGTCAACGTCAGCGGCGAACTGGTGCATCGCGACCAGGCGCGCATCAGCCCGTTCGATTCGTCCGTGCAGGGCGGCGACGCGGTCTGGGAAGGGTTGCGGCTGTACAGCGGCCGCATCTTCCGGCTCGAGCAGCACCTCGATCGCCTGGTGAATTCGGCCAAGGCGCTCGCGTTCGCGCAGATTCCGACGCGCGCGACGATCACCCACGAGATTCGCCGCACGCTCGAGGCCAACGGCATGTTCGACGGCGTGCACATCCGCCTGACGCTCACACGCGGGGTGAAGATCACCTCGGGGATGGATCCCCGGCTCAATACCCAGGGACCGACCTTGATCGTGCTCGCCGAGCACAAGGCACCCGTGTATGCGAAGGGCGGCCTCAGCCTGGTGACCAGCAGCGTGCGGCGCTTCCCGCCCGACTGCCTGGACCCGAAGATCCACCACAGCAACCTGATCCAGTCGATCCTCGCCAAGATCGAGGCGAACGTGGCCGGTGCCGACGACGCGCTGCTGCTCGATCAGCGCGGCTTCATCGCCGAGACGAATGCCACGCACGTGTTCATCGTCGAGCGGGGCTTGTTGCGCACGCCGCGGCTGGTCGCCTGCCCGGAGGGAATCACGCGCTCGACCGTGCTCGAGCTCTGCCGCACGCACGCCGTCCCGCACGAGGAAGTCGACCTGACGCTGACCCAGGCGTACTGCGCCGACGAGATGTTCTGCACCGGCACGATGGGTGAACTGGCGGCGGTCACGATGGTCGACGGCCGGCAGATCGGTGACGGCCAGCCCGGCCCGTTGACGCAACGTCTCGCGGCACTGTTCCGCGAGCTCACGGCGCGCGAAGGCACGGTCGTGGCCAAAGCCCATGGCTGGCCTCCGGCCACGGACTAAACGGTCTCAGTCGTTCGTCGATTCGCTCAGGCGACGCGCAATGCCGCTGCGTGGAACGCGATGTGGTCCGGCATGAACGTCTGGATGAAGTAGTAGCCGTGGTCGTATTGCGCGTGACGGCGCAACAGCAGCTTCTGCCCGGATCGTTGGCAGACATCCTCGAACAGCTCGGGCCGCAGTTGCTCGGCCAGGAACTTGTCGCTGAGACCCTGGTCGACCAGGATCGCGTCGCTGCGCGGCGCCTGCTGCACGAGATGCGTCGCGTCGTAGTTGATCCAGTCGTCGCGATTCGCGCCGAGGTAGTTGCCGAAGGCCTTGAGACCCCACGGCACCTGCGACGGCGCGACGATCGGCGCGAACGCCGAGACCGACCGATACTGCCGCGGCTTGCGTAAGCCGCAGACCAGCGCGCCGTGGCCACCCATCGAGTGACCCATGATCGATTGGCGGCCCGTATCGGCCGCGGCGAACTCACGCTTGATCAGCGCCGGCAGTTCGCGCGTCACGTAGCTGTACATGCGGTAGTGCGCCGACCACGGTGCCTGCGTCGCGTCCACGTAGAACCCGGCCCCGAGACCGAAATCCCAGCTGGCATCGTCACCGGGCAGCCGCGGTCCACGCGGACTCGTGTCGGGAGCCACCAGCATCAGGCCATGCTCCGCCGCGAGCCGTTGCGCACCGGCCTTGGTCGGAAACGTCTCTTCCGTGCAGGTCAGGCCCGCAAGGTAATAGAGCACGGGCACGGGACCGGCTTGCACCTGCGGCGGTTCGTACACCGTGAACCGCATCGGCCCGGCGCACTCGCTCGACTCGTGCTCGAGGAAGCGTTGGGTGCCGCCGAAGCACGCATGCTCTGATAGCAGCTTCATGCGGCCGCCTCAGTAGGTCACGACCGAGCGAATCGACTCGCCGGAATGCATCAGGTCGAACGCATCGTTGATGCGCTCGAGCGGCAGCGTGTGCGTGATCAGCGGATCGAT
Source organism: Pseudomonadota bacterium (assembly GCA_016705325.1). Classification (GTDB taxonomy): domain Bacteria; phylum Pseudomonadota; class Gammaproteobacteria; order Steroidobacterales; family Steroidobacteraceae; genus RPQJ01. The sequence goes on from JADIYJ010000014.1 coordinate 105,151, forward strand.
CTCGATCTTGCCGTCCATGTACCAGTCGACGATCTTCGGCACGTCGGTGCGGCCGCGCGCGCCGCCGAACGCCGTGCCTTTCCACGTGCGGCCCGTGACGAGCTGGAAAGGCCGCGTCCTGATCTCCTGGCCCGCACCCGCGACGCCGATGATGACCGACACGCCCCAGCCGCGATGGCAGCACTCGAGCGCCTGGCGCATCAGGTCGACGTTGCCGACGCACTCGAAGCTGTAGTCCGCGCCGCCGTCGGTCAGCGCGACCAGAAAAGGGACCAGGTCACCTGCGACTTCCCTCGGATTGACGAAATGCGTCATGCCGAACTTTTCGGCGAGGCGCTTGCGGGCCGGGTTGATGTCGACGCCGACGATCATGTTGGCGCCCGCGAGCCGCGCGCCCTGGATCACGTTGAGGCCGATGCCGCCGAGCCCGAACACCACGACGTTGGCGCCCGGCTCGACCTTGGCCGTGTTGATCACCGCGCCGATGCCGGTGGTCACGCCGCAGCCGATGTAGCAGATCTTGTCGAAGGGCGCGTCCTCGCGGACCTTGGCGACGGCGATCTCCGGCAGCACCGTATAGTTGGAGAACGTCGAGCAACCCATGTAGTGATGGATCTTCTCGCCGCCGAGCGAAAAGCGGCTCGTGCCATCCGGCATCACGCCCTGGCCCTGGGTTGCGCGGATCGCGGTGCACAGGTTGGTCTTGTGCGAGGTGCAGCTCTTGCATTCCCGGCATTCGGGTGTGTAGAGCGGGATCACGTGGTCGCCTTTCTTCAGCGACCTCACGCCGGGGCCCACGTCGACGACGATCCCGGCGCCTTCGTGGCCGAAGATGACCGGGAACAAGCCCTCCGGGTCACCGCCGGAGCGGGTGAATTCGTCCGTGTGGCAGACGCCCGTGGCCTTGATCTCGATCAGGACTTCGCCGGCCCTGGGTCCGTCGAGGTCCACCGTTTCGATGACGAGGGGCTTGCCGGCCTGGTGGCAGACAGCGGCGCGGGTCTTCATGGTCGATGCTCCGATCGGTCGGCGGGGTGACGCCGGAGCCTAGCGCATCGAACCGCCGGTTGCAGCGCCGTCCCGGGCCCATTGCAACCTTTGGCGGCTCCGCTGCATCGAACTGACAACTGGAATCGTCCCGGCCGGAGGCCACGCCATGAATTTCGTCACGCGCTGTGCCCTGACTGTCCTGTTCGCCTTCGCGGCCGTCGTGCTCGGCGCGTCCGCCCATGCCGCCGAGAACATCAGCAAGGTCAACGGCAGCGTAAAGGTCGAGCCGGGCCAGCAGGTCGGTGACGTCGACACCGTAAATGGCTCCGTGACGATCGGCGCCGGCGCCCGCGCTGGAGACGTCGAGACGGTCAACGGTTCGCTCAAGATCGAGGACAAGGCCGTGGTGGGCTCCGCCGAGACCGTCAACGGCTCGATTACGGTCGGGGCCGAGGCGGAGGTTCAAAAAGGCATCGAGGCCGTGAACGGCAGCCTGACATTGCGCAAGGACGCCAAGGTCGCCGGCGGCCTCGAAAACGTCAACGGCTCAATGCTGGTTGAGGGTGCGCGGGTGGATGGCGGCATCGAGACCGTCAACGGCGACATCCGGCTCGCCACGGGTTCGCAAGTCACCGGCGGCATCCACGTGCAAGAGCACAAGTCGTGGTGGAAGGGCAAGAATTCCCGTAATCCACGCATCACGATCGAGCAGGGCGTGACGGTCGAGGGTCCGCTGCACTTCGAGCGCGAAGTCGAACTGTACGTTGCGCCAGGCGTGACTCTGCCGCCGGTCGAAGGCGTGCAGCCGCAGCGGTTCACGCTGGCAGGGGTTGGGGTTAGTCGGAACGGATGTCCGATTGCTGGGACCAGACTCAGTCGTAGAGCTTCGCGGCGGCACGAAGCTTTTCGGCGACCGCCTTGCGCAGCGATTCCGGCGCGAGCACCTGCACGTCCGCACCGTGCTTCAGGATGTCCATCACCAGTTCGGGTTCCTGCGCATACGGAAACTGCAGCAGGTACGTGCCGTCGAGCTGCGGCGTGCCGACCTGCTCCGGGTGCCAGGTCTCGCGCGACACCCAGCGCGCACTGCTGGCACCGAACTGCAGCACGGCGTCCTGCGTTGCCGATCCGGCAAAGATACCGTAGCCGCTCGCGTAATGACGCTCGAGCGTGTCTTCGCCGATCTCCTTCACGTCCTTGTCCGGCATCGCGATCGCCGTCGCGATGGCGTCGAGCCCGAACGTCCGCAACGCCTGCCGCTTGTGGCACCACGCATCCAGGTACCAGTTGTCGCGGTAGTGCACGAGCCGTTGCGGCGAGACCTCGCGGTCGATGACCTCCCCGTCCTGTCGCCGCTGGTGACGCAGCTTGAGTCGCTTGCGCGTGAGTACCGCCGTGGCGATCGTCCGGAAGTGAGCCGGCGCCACGCGTCGCGATCCCATCGACAGGATCTTGATGCGTCGCGCGATGTCCGCCGCCGAATGCTCGCCCGACTCGAGCAGGCTCCGCAGCCGTTTGCGCAACGGTGCGATCAGCTCGCTCAGCACGCCGGGCTGCAGGTCGCCCAGCAGGCGGTCCATCGTCAGCAGCGCCTGCAGTTCGTCCGCCGAAAACCAGAGCCCCGGCAATTGCCAGAGCTGGCTGTCCGCGATGGCGGGATCGAAGCCGTAGGCCTGCTGGTCGCGGTCGTACGCGATCGGCGCGCGCATGCGGTCGCGCAGATACTCGAGGTCGCGCTTGAAGGTCGCACGCGAGATGCCGAGTTCCGACAGGAAGTCCTGCGTGCTGACGAAGTGGCGGCTGCGCAGCAGGTTCTGGATCTTGTAGAAGCGTTCGGTCCGTTCCATCAGTCACCGTCGTCGTTTGGAGTTCAGGGCGCGCGCAGTCCGGCACGCGTGGTCAGGTAGACGGCGAAGGTGCCGAGCCAGTGCCCGCCCTCGTAGTGTTCGCCGGTTACTGCGGGAAGCGCAGCGGCAGCGTGAGCCTCGGCTGCCGCATTCAACGCGCCGATGCGCCGATCGCCCCGGCGGCAGCCCCGACGCGATCCCGAGCAGCATCCAGCTGCGACTGAGGTTGAGGCCGTCGAGGTGCGCGAGTTTCGGGTCGCTGCGATCGGTCACTTCGGCCGGTGCGAGCCATGGCTTCTTCGAACTCGCCGGGATGACCGGCAGGAAATGGCGCAGCCACTCGCCGTATTCGCGCGCCGGCAGGATCCGCCGCATCAGGTCGGCCTCGGCCAGGCAGGGCGAGAGGAAATCCTCGCCCGAGGGCTCGTATGCGAGCGGGCAACTGGTGTCGCTCGCATAGAACGCGCGTGCCTTCGCTTCGATCAACGACTGCATTTCGCCGTCGCGGGTGACGCGAGCCCAGTCATGCACGAGCCCGAAGGCGAACGCGGTCTGGCTGTGTTCGCCGACGCGGATCGGATAGCGCAGCTTGGGCAGCCAGCTGCGCAGCCGCCGGGCAGCCTCGACTTCCAGCGGCGCGAGAGCCTGCGACCACTGCCTGGCCTGCGGGTCGTCCCAGGCGCGCAATTCCGCTGCCAGCAGCAGCAGCCAGGCCAGCCCGTAGGGCCGCTCGTACGACGCGCGCCCCGGTGTCTGGAAGTAGGCGACCTCGCCCGCGACGTGAGCGGGAGTCAGGCTCCGCGCCAATGCCGCACGCGCGTCCGCTGCGAACGGCGCTTGTGGAAACTGGCGCGCGAGGCGCGCGAGCAGCCAGTGCCCGTGCACGGACGAGTGCCAGTCATAGCAGCCGAAAAATGCCGGCGCCAGTTCGCGCGGCGGGAGCACGTCTGCATCGCTGGCGAGCGTGTGCGAAATCTTGTTCGGGTACTCCATGTGCGCGCAATGCAGCGCAAGGTTCGCGAACCTTCCCGCCGCGGCTTCGTCGAGTGCAGGCACGGCGACAGAGACACCCGGCGCGGCCAGCAGTCCGATCAAGCCGAGCGGCCGCAGCGCGCGCGCGAGCCGGGCGAGGAGTGCACGTTGCGAACCCATGCGGCGACTCTCCGTCGATGAACGTTCAGCAGTGGATCATAGCCCTGCCGTCAGCGCAGCACGTTACCGTCCGCGTCGAGCACCTGCACGCTGCCGAGCCCGAGCTCACGGATGGGCGCCTCGATTTTCGAAAGGTCGCCGACGATGACCCAGGTGAGCGAATCGGGTCGGAACGCCTGCGCCGCGGCTTGCCGGACTCCGGCATCGGTCTGCGCCTGGAGTAGAGACTGCAACGTGCGCACGTAATCGTCAGGCCGGCCGAATCGCACGATGTCGCCGATGGCGCCGCTGACGGCCGCGTTGGTCTCGTATTGTCCGGACAGCGCGCGCACGTCACGGCTGCGGATCTTGTCGACTTCGTCCGCGGTGATCGGTCGCGTTGCCAGGAACTCGGCCAGTTCGCGCCGGATCTCCTGGATCGATTCCACGGTCTTGTCGGTCTGGACCGGCGCCGAAAGCAGCCAGGGGCGCTGGCCGCGAGTTTCCGTCAGGCTCGAACGCGCGCCATACGACCAGTGCTTGTCTTCACGGAGGTTCATGTTGATGCGCGAGGTGAAGGTGCCGCCGAGCACTTCACTGGCGGTATTGAGTTCGATGCGGTCCGGCGCGAAGCTCGACGGCAGCAGCTGCCCGGCAAGAATCGACGTCTGCGGCGCGCCTGGTCGGTCGAGCAGGTAGACGCGCGTACCGCTCGAGCCTGTCGCGGCAGCAATGGCGGTGCGCGGAGGGCTTGCGCCCGCGGGTGGTTGCCAGTCGCCGAAGTGCCTTTCGAGCAACGGCAGGATCGTTGCGGGAGTCAATGCACCGGTCACGATGATCGTCGCGTTGTCGGGTCGCAGGAAATCCCGCTGGTAGGCGGCGAGATCGTCGCGGGTCAGTGCGGACACGGACGCTTCCGTGCCCGACCCTGAGAACGGGATGGCATAGGGATGGCCGGCGCCGTAGAGCAGCGGCGGCAGCACGCGCAGCGCAAGTGTCTCCGGGCTCATCTTTTCGCGCGCGATCCCGGCGATCCACTCCTTGCGCACGCGCTCGATCTCGTGTTCCGGAAACGTCGGGCGTCGCACCACGTCGGCCAGCAGTGCGAGCGACGGATCCGCCTGGTCGGTCAGCATCGATACGGCCGCGAATGCCGTGTCGAGGCCCGCTGCGCTGGTAATCTGCGCCCCGAGCCGCTCGGCACGGTCGGCGATCGCGAGCGAGTCGAGCTTGCCGGCTCCTTCGTCGAGCAGCGACATCGCGAAGCTGGCGGTGCCGGGCTTGCGGCCCTGGTCGCCGACGAAACCGCCATCGAACAGCAAGGAGACCCGGGCGACGGGCACTCCTGGTCGCGTCGCAATGATCACCGGAACTCCGTTGCTGAGCCGCGCACGCTGCAGCTCCGGGAAGACGGTGTCGGGAAAGTCGGAGGTCATCGGCGGACCGGGTTTGCGGTCGACGGCGTCGGTCGCCGCCGCGGCAAAAGGCGGCTGGGGCAACACCTCGAGTGTGTAGTCGCCCTGCGAGAGCCACTGGCGCGCGACGCGCTGCAGGTCGGCCGGCTTCGCCGCCTCGATCCAATCCAGTGACTGGCGGTAGCACCCGGGATCGCCTGCATACACCTCGCACGAGGCGAGCACGTCTGCCTTGCCGCCGAAGCCACCGATGCGTTCCAGGCCGCGGACGAAACCTGCGCGAATCGCGATCCTGGCCCGCTCGAGTTCGGCCTGCGTCGGACCCTGGTCGATGAAGCGCTGCAGTTCCTGCATCATCGCTGCCTCGACACGCGCGACCGCAACGCCCTGTTTGACGTCGGCCGAGAGCGTGAAGAGTCCGGCGATTTCGAGTGGCGACTGGCCGGCGCCGACGCTGTCGGCCAACCGCTCGCGGTACACGAGACGCTCGTAGAGACGCGACGTCTTGCCGCCGCCCAGGATTTCGCCGACGAGCCCCAGGTACTCGGAGTCGCGGGTATTGTCGGGCGGCGTGTTCCAGTAGCGCTGCCAGCGCGGCTGCGCGACCTGGTCGTACATCGTCTCGCGACGGCTGTCGGTGCGGGCCGCGATCCAGACACCGGGTCGGGTCATGGCGGGACCCGGGGCGATGTGGCCAAAAAACTTTTCGGCCTTGGCGCGCGCCGTGGCGACGTCGATGTCGCCGGCGAGCACCAGGACCGCATTGGCCGCGCCGTAATACGTGCGGAACCACTCTTGCACATCGTCGCGAGTCGCGGCGTCGAGGTCTGCCATCGAACCGATCGGCAGCGTGCGATATGGGTGGCCCGGCGGGAAGCTTGCGCGGAACACGGTCTCGGACACGCGACCGTAGGGACGATTCTCGCCCTGCCGCTTCTCGTTCTTGACCACGCCACGCTGCTCGTCGAGCCGCGGCTGCGTCACGACGCCGAGCAGGTGGCCCATGCGGTCCGATTCCATCCAGAGCGCCAGGTCCAGCGCCGTCGTCGGCACGTTCTGGAAATAGTTGGTGCGGTCGAAGCTGGTCGTGCCGTTCATGCTGGTCGCGCCGACCTGCTCGAACGGCTTGAAGTACTCGTCGTCGTAATGTTCGGAGCCCTGGAACATGAGGTGCTCGAACAGGTGGGCAAACCCCGTCTTGCCGGGCTGCTCGTTCTTCGAACCCACGTGGTACCAGAGGTTGACCGCCACGATCGGCGCCTTGCGGTCGGTGTGGACTACGACCGTCAGGCCATTGTCCAGGGTAAATTTTTCATACGGGATCAGTTCGCGCCGGCCGGTGGGGGGCTGCCGTCGAGGCGCCTCGCCCGGCGCAGCACCGCGACCGGGCCCAACAGGCCGCCGCAATGGCCAGAAGCGCTCCCAAGGGCACGTTAACCGTCGTCTGGCGTTCAAATTGCGACTTCCTGTTGCCAAAAAGCATCATATACCGGGGGTCGAGCCGAGCGGGCCGGGGCGAAAAGGCTCGGTCCCATCCCTGCGGTAAGACCTGATTTACCGCACTGGACTTTGGACCACGATTACGCCGAAAATTGCGCCGTTGAGTCATGTCGCGTCCGTCCTGGTTGTGGTGACGGGCTGGTGGTCAGCGGCCGCTATTGAATCTATATTGCATGGCATAAAAGCCACAAGGAGAACGCCTCAATGTCATCTCGTTATCTCATCCCTTTGGCTGTTGCCGCAGCCCTCGCGGCCCCGGTCGCTGCCCACGCTCAAGAAGGCACGTACGATCCGGGTAAGTGGTTGGTGCGCGTCGGTATGTCGCAGATCAACCCCGATTCCTACAATCTGGACGTTGGCAACGGCACTGCCTTGGTGGTCGACAGCGACCTCTCGCCGACGTTTACGGTCGAGTACATGATCACGCCAAACCTCGGCACCGAACTGCTGGTGGCGTGGCCGTTTACGCACGGCCTCGACCTCGACTCCGGCGGCCGTCCGCTCGACCGCGTCGCGCATGTCGACGTGCTGCCGCCGACGCTGAGCCTCAACTGGCACTTCAATCCGAACGGTATGTTCCGTCCCTACATCGGTGCGGGCGTCAACTACACGCTGTTCTCGGGCGAGGAGACCCGTGGCGCACTCGCCGGCAACAACCTGAAGCTCGACGACAGCATCGGCGCCGCCGGCCAGGTGGGTGTCGACATCGGTGAGCGCAATTGGTTTGTCAATGCGAACGTGCGTTACATCGACCTGTCGAGCGACGTTTCGCTCAACGGTGTCGACGTTGGCACCGCCGACCTGAACCCGTGGGTGTACGGTCTCCATGTCGGCTATCGCTTCGGCCACATGATCCCGCCGGCCCCGGTGGCCGCCCCGGTCGCCGCCGCCGCCGCCCCCGCCGCCGCCCCCGCCCGCCAAGTGCGCGGACTCGGACAACGACGGTGTCTGCGACGAAGCCGACAAGTGCCCGGGCACCCCGGCTGGCACGAAGGTCGACTCGGTCGGCTGCCCGCTCGAGCAGACCCTCAAGCTCCTGTTCGACTTCGACAGCGCCGAGCTGCGCCCCGAGTCGATCACGGAACTCGAGCGCGTGGTGAAGTTCATGGGCGACGTGCCGTTCGCGAAGGCCATGATCGAAGGCCACACGGACAGCGTCGGTACTGAAGAGTACAACCAGGCCTGTCGGACCGTCGCGCCAAGGCCGTGTTCGACTACCTGTCGTCGCGCGGTGTCGACCCGGCCCGCGTGTCGTCGATCGGTCACGGCGAACTCAAGCCGATCGCCGACAACACGACGGCCGAAGGTCGCCAGCTGAACCGTCGCGTCATGCTGATCCGCACGGATTCGGGCATGTAACCGACGACGCACCGCCCGCGGGTTGCCAACGAGGCCCCGTCGCGCAAGCGCCGGGGCCTTCGTTTTATCTAACCGGTTGAATCTGCCGTACCGCTCCCGCCTAATGGCGGCCATTCGGACACAAAGGATGGGTCATGAAACTGACATTCGCGCAGGCATTGTTGCTCGGCGTCGTCGCATTGCAGGGGACCGCGGCATTTGCCGCGCCCGCGACGGACGACAAGGCTCTCCATGCGGCCGTCAATGGCGAATGGCGCACGGACGAGGCCAGGGCACGGGACAAATACCGTCACCCGGTCGAGTCGCTGACCTTCTGGGGCCTGCAGCCGGGTATGGCGATCCTCGAGATCCAGCCGGGCTCGCAGTCGTGGTGGACCGACATCCTGGCGCCTTACGCCAAGATGACCGGGGGTTCGTTCTACGCAACGGGCGCGGACCTCGCCAAACCCGAAGCTGTCCAAGGGCGCGCGCAAGGTCGCGCAGCAGTTTCGAGGCGCGCTGCCCTGGCCAAGCCGGAGCTGTACGGCGACGTCGCCTATCCTGAACTGGGGCGAAGTGCCGACGACGCCAGCCGGCCGCACGTTCGACTTCATCCTGACTGCGCGCTCGATCCACGGCTGGATGCAGGACGAGCCGAACACCGTGCACGACACGTTCGTCGAGTTCCACAAGGCGCTGAAGCCGGGCGGCATACTGGCCGTCGAACAGCATCGTGCCAAGGCCGGCACGACGCCCGAGAAGCCCGCCTCCGGCTACGTCACCGAGGCCTACGTGATCGAACAGGCGCAGAAGGCGGGTTTCACGCTGGTGGGCAAGTCCGAGATCAACGCCAATCCGAAGGACTCGACGGATCACCCGTTCGGCGTGTGGACACTGCCGCCGAACCTGCGCTCGACCCCTACGGTTCCGGGCAAGGACAGAGGATCCGACCTTCGACAAGAGCAAGTACGACGCGATCGGCGAGTCGGACCGGATGACGCTGAAGTTCGTGAAGAAGTGAGGAGGGGAGGAAGGGGGGAAGGAGGAGGGGGAAGGTGGGAAGGATGGAAGGCCAGAGTTCTGCTGCTTTCTTGCGCCTGCGTCCGCACCCCTCCTTCCTGCCCTTCCTCCCTCTTCCTAGATCTCCTCCGGCTGCGTCCGGATCGCACCGCACGGGCACTCCGAGACGCACAGCCCGCAGCCTTTGCAATAGTCGTAGTTGAACGCGTAGCGGTTGCCGGCCCCGAGCTTGATGACGGCGTTGTCCGGGCACACGCCGTAGCAGTTGTCGCACTCGAAGCAATTGCCGCAGCTCAGGCAGCGCCGTGCTTCGAATTGCGCGGTCGCGGGGTCGAACCCGCCGACCACTTCCTCGAACGTGGACTGCCGGCGCACCATGTCCAGCACCGGACGCTGCGCTTTCGGCGCGTCCGAGTAATACCAGGTGTTCAACTTGTCAAACGATGCGAGCTCGGGGCGCGGCGGATGAGTCCACGTTTCGACGCGCAGCCAGGCGTCGATGTTGCGGGCGGCGAGCTTGCCATGGCCGATGCCGACGGTGACCGTGCGTTCGCCCGGCACCATGTCGCCGCCGGCGAAGATGCCGGGATGACCCGTCATCATGTTCGCGTCGACCTTGACCACGCCGCCTTCGATCTCGAGGCCCGGCACACCTTCGAGCAACGATAGATCCACATCCTGACCGAGCGCGAGCACGACTGAGTCGGCTGCCAGCGTCTCGAACTCACCGGTCGGTTGCGCCATGCCTTTCTCGTCGAGCATCATTTTCTCGACCGTGATCGACGATTCGCCGGCTTCGCGAATCGTCGACAGCCACTTGACCAGCACGCCTTCCTGCAACGCCTCTTCGAGCTCGGCGTCGTGTGCCGGCATCTTCTCGCGTGTGCGCCGGTAGACGATCACCGATTCTTCTGCGCCGAGTCGCTTGGCGGTCCGTGCGACGTCGAGTGCAGTGTTGCCGCCGCCGTAAACTACGACTCGGCGGCCCAGCAGGGGTCGCTCCTCGCCTTCCATGCTGCGCAGGACCTCGACCGCGTCGAGCATCCTGCCGGCGCTGCCGGCGGGCAGGTAAGCGCGCTTGGCGATGTGCGCGCCCACGGCCAGGAACACGGCGTCGAAGTGGCCGTCGCGCTTCGCGGCCAGCACGTCGTCCACTCTTGAATTCAGCTCGATCGAGACGCCGAGCGCGACGATGCGCGCGATCTCGGCGTCCAGCACCTCACGTGGCAGGCGGTATTTCGGGATGCCAAAGCGCATCATCCCGCCAGCGAGCGGACCGGCCTCGCGGATCGTCACGGCGTGCCCGGCGCGCGCAAGCTGATAGGCGGCCGACAGGCCTGAGCCCCGCGCCCACCACCAGTACCCGCATGCCGGTCGACTTGGCCGGTGGAGTGAACTTCCAGCCGTGCTTGAGCGCCTCGTCGCCGATGAAACGCTCGATCGCGTTGACGCCGACGCATTCGTCCAGTTGCGCGCGATTGCACGCCGTTTCGCAGGGGTGATAGCAGACGCGACCCATGCACGCGGGCAGCGGATTCGCCTCGGTCAGCAGCCGCCACGCTTTTTCATAGTCGCCGGATTCGGCGTGGAACAACCACCCCTGGATGTTCTCGCCCGACGGGCAAGCGTCGTTGCAGGGCGGCAGCCGGTCGACGTAGACGGGCCGCACCGTGCGCCACGAACCCGTGTGGTTGGCAAGGCTCGAGCCGGGGTCGAGCGTGATCGCAAACGGTTTCTTCACTGCGCGTCCTCCGCGGCGTCCACCAGGCCGAAGCGCTGGACGTTGCGATCCGCCAGTGCCTGGATTCTTGCGATGAGGTCGGAATGCCCCGGTGGCTTGAACAGGTGCGCGAACCGGGACTGCGGCTTCAGGTAATCCTCGACCGGCAACTGCCGCCGGATCTTCGACACGTTCTTCACTGTGCCGTGCTCGGCCTCGAAGACCGGAAACAACGCAGTCTCCATCGCAAGTCGCGCCATCTTGATGGTCTCGGCCGAACCGTGGCCCCAGCCGAGCGGGCAGGGCACCAGCACGTGGATGTAACGCGCGCCGCGGAATTCCATTGCCCGCCGCACCTTGGCCTCGAGGTCGCGCAGCTCAGCGACAGTCGCCGTCGCGACGTAGGGAATCTCGTGAGCCATGGCGATGAGTGGCAGGTTCTTGCCCTGGCCGAAACGCGCGCCGGTCGATTCACCGACCGGCATCGTCGTGTTCGTTCGTGCGGCTGGCGGCGTCGCCGAGGAACGCTGAACGCCCGTGTTCATGTAGGCCTCGTTGTCGTAGCAGAGGTAGAGCACGTCGTCGTTGCGCTCGAACATGCCCGACAGGCAGCCGAAGCCGATGTCGGTCGTCCGCCGTCGCCACCCTGCGCGACGACCGCACGTCGCGCTTCCCTCACGCGCAGCGCGGCGCGATGCCCGTGCCGACGGCCGCCGCATTGCCGAACAGCGAGTGAATCCAGGGAATCTGCCATGAGGTTTCCGGGTACGGTGTAGAGAACACTTCGAGGCAGCCGGTGGCATTGGCCGCTACGAGTTGCCGGTTCGTCGCCGCCATCGCGGCATCGATGGCATAGCGCGCGCCGAGCGCCTCACCGCACCCCTGGCACGCGCGGTGTCCTGAATTGAGCGAGTTAGTGCGCTCGCGTCCTGATTGCACCGAGCGCTGTGCTTCCGGCAGCAGCCGGTTGCCGACCGTGAAGGTGCCGGTCTGGTAGAAGCGAATGGGTTGGTAGCTCATGCGTTGCGCCTCATCCGAGCTTCGCGGCGACGACGCCGAGGTCCCTGAGGATGCCTTCCGCGATCGGCCCCGAGCGGCGCTGCACGCGCTCGCGTTCCAGCACGCGGTCGACCAGTGCCCGATCGAGATCGAGGAACGTGAGCGGCTCGAGCGAATCGGCCAGCGCCTGTTCGAACACGCGTCGCAGCGATCCGCGCGTGATCGAGCGACCGCCGAGGCCGGCGATCACCGTGTGCACGCGATCGGGCGAGCCCGAGAACGATGCCGAAACGTTGTTGCCGACAATGCCGCCCATGCCTACCGCCAGGCTTTTCTCCAGCACGACCACACGCTTCGCCTGTTGCAGCGAGTTACGTACCGCGGCGGCCGGCCACGGCCGGAAGCACGTGATGCCGAGCACGCCGATCTTGAGTCCCTCGTCACGCATCATGTCGACCGTGTCCTTGATCGTCCCCAGCACGGACCCGAGGGCGACCACGATCACGTCGGCGTCGCTGGTGCGGTATTCGTGCACGAGCCCGCCGCTGGGACGGCCGAACACGCGCCGGAATTCGTCCGCCCATGCGGGGATCAGTTCCAGTGCCTGCTGCTGCTTGGCGTGCGCTAGGTAGCGCTTCCATGAACGCTTCGGGCCCGACCATGGCGCCGATCGAAACCGGATCTGCGGGATCGAGCACCTGTCGCGGCACGTACGGCGGCAGGTACGAATCCACTTGTGCCTGCGTCGGCATGTCCACGCGCTCGTAGGCGTGCGTCAGGATGAAGCCGTCCATGCACACCATGACCGGCAGCGAAAGTTCCTCCGCGAGCCGGAAGGCCTGGATGTGCAGGTCGAGCGCTTCCTGGTTGTCCTCGGCGAACAACTGCAGCCAGCCGCAATCGCGCTGGCTGAGCGCGTCGGTGTGGTCGTTCCAGATGTTGATCGGCGCGCCGATCGCGCGGTTCGCCACCGTCATCACGATCGGCAGGCCGAGGCCCGCCGCGTTGTAGACCGCTTCGGCCATGAACAACAGTCCCTGGCTTGCCGTCGCCGTGTAGGCGCGGGCCCCGGTCGCCGAAGCGCCGATCGCCACGGACATGGCCGCGAATTCGGATTCGACGTTGACGAACTCACACGGCGCCAGCTCGCCGGCATCCACGCGCCGGCCGAGCGCCTCGACGATGTGGGTCTGCGGCGAGATCGGGTAGGCGCAGATGACCTGCGGGCGGCAGAGCGCGATGGCTTCCGCGACCGCGGCCGAACCTTCAACCTGCTTCAGCACCGGCGGCCTCCTTCTTCAGTTGGCGCTGCACGAACTCATAGGCTTCAGTGGCCGCGGCGACGTTGCTGGCCGCGACTTTTGGTGGGAATTTTTCGCCGATGGCGGCGGCGACCGACTCGAGCGAGACGCGACCGGTCAGCGCAGCAAAGCCGCCGAGCAGCGAGGCGTTCGGCAACGGGCGACCGACGTGGCGCATGGCGATTTCCGTGGCCGGCACCGTGCGAGGTGTGCTGCGCTGAATTTCTGCGCGAACTCGTCGAGGCCGAGATCCGCGAACGTCCGGGCGGTATTGATCAATATATAGCCGCCGGGCTGGAGGCCACCGAAGACATCGACCTGGTGGAGCAGGGTGGGGTCCTGGATGATCAGCGCGTCGGGCGCGAGGATGGGCTCGCGCAGCCGGATCGGGCGGTTGTCGATGCGACAGAAGGCGACCACCGGCGCGCCGGTCCGCTCTGAGCCGAAGCTCGGGAAAGCCTGTGAGTGCCGATCCTCGCGGAACGCTGCCACCGAGAGCAACTCGGCCGCCGTCACCACGCCCTGGCCGCCCCGGCCGTGAATCCTGATCTGGAACATGTTTCCTCCCCGCCCGTCCGGGCCCGGGAACGACCATGCCTCGGAACGGTCGAATTGGACATCGTGTATGTCACGGATGGGGTGGCCGCCGCTGCGCGAAATTGCGAAACTGCGCCCCCACCGGGCGGGCCGGCTGCCTCCGGTCCGCCCATTCACTGACCCACTTGCGGAAGATCCCATGACCAGACCGTCCCGGTTCGTGCTGCTTGCGTTCTCCCTGCTCATGGCTGCCTGGACTGTCACGCCCACGGGCGGGCTGGCCGCCGCCGCGCCAGCCGTTGCCGGCCGTGCACAGGCAGAGTCGCAGAAGCTCCATACGATCTTCGACGAGTACTTCGAGGAGTACCTGCAGCAGAACCCGATCCTGGCGACTTCAATCGGCGATCCGCGCTACAACGACCGTTTTGTCGTCGGCATCAGCCCGGCCGCCATCGCCGCCGAGGAAAAGCTGCATCGCGAGTACCTCGCACGTCTGCAGACTGTCGACCGCGCCGCGCTGCCGGTCGCCGACCAGTTGTCGTTCGACATTTTCAAGACCGGTCGCGAGCGCGAGATCGAGGGCTTCAAGTTCCCGGACGAGCTGATCCCACTCAACCAGTTCTATTCGACACCGAACAGCTTCGCGCAGCTCGGCTCCGGCAACGGCATGCAGCCGTTCAAGACGGTGCAGGACTACGACAATTTCCTGAAGCGCCTCGATGGCTTCGTCGCCTGGACCGACCAGGCCATCGTCAACATGAAGGAAGGCGTCAAGCGCGGCTACACGCTGCCGAAGGTGCTGGCCGAGCGCACACTGCCGCAGCTCGAGGCGCACATCGTCGCCAAGCCGGAGGAATCGCTGTACTGGGGGCCGATCGCGAAGATGCCGGCGGACTTCGCCGAGGCCGACCGCGAGCGCCTGACCGGGCTTTATCGCGCGGCGATCGAGACCCAGGTCGTCCCGTCGTACCGCAAGCTCCGCGATTACATGCGCGACGAATACCTGCCGAAGACGCGCCTCAGCGACGGCATGGAAGGCCTGCCGAACGGCAAGGCCTGGTATGCCTACAACGTGAAGCGCGTCACCACGACGGACTACACGCCGGAGCAGATCCACCAGATCGGCCTCGATGAAGTGAAGCGCATTCACGGCGAGATGGAGGCCGTGATGAAGCAGGTGGGCTTCAAGGGCACGCGCAACGAGTTCTTCAAGCACCTCAACACCGATCCGCAGTTCTTCTTCGACCACCGCGAAGACCTGATTGCCGGCTACGACGCGATCCGCAAGCGCGTGAACCCGCGGCTGCCGCAGCTGTTCGAGACCCTGCCGAAGGCCGACTACGAAGTGCGCGCCGTCGAGCCGTTCCGCGAGAAGAGCGCGGCCGGCGGCCAGTACCAGGCTGCAAACGAGGACGGCACGCGTCCCGGTATCTTCTACGCCAACGCCTACGACCTGCGCGCCCGCCCGAAGTGGGCGATGGAGGCGCTGTCGCTGCACGAGGCCAACCCGGGCCACCATTTCCAGATCTCGATCCAGCGCGAGCAGCAGGGCCTGCCGAAGTTCCGCCGGTTCGGCGGCTACACCGCCTTCAGCGAGGGCTGGGCCCTGTACGCCGAATCGCTGGGCCAGGCACTTGGCATGTACACCGATCCGTACCAGTACTTCGGCCGCCTCGAAGGCGAACTGTGGCGCGCCATCCGCCTCGTCGTCGACACGGGCCTGCATTCGAAGGGCTGGACCCGTGAGCAGGTGCTCGAGTACATGGACGCGAACAGCTCCGCGGCCGAGGCGCGCCGCGTCTCCGAGACTGAGCGCTACATGGCAATCCCGGGCCAGGCGCTGGCGTACAAGATCGGCCAGCTCAAGCTCAGCGAGCTGCGCGCGCGCGCAGAGCAGGAGCTCGGACCGAAGTTCGACGTCCGCAAGTTCCACACGGCCGTGCTCATGGACGGCGCGCTGCCGCTCGACGTGCTCGAAGCCAAGGTTGACCGCTGGATCGCGAGCCAGCGTTGAGAACAGGGAGCGATCGAGTGCGCAGAATCCTTGGAGCTGGCCGTGACTTTCGTGGAGCCTCGCCGGCGGCCAGGGCATGGCGCGCGACCGCAATCGCGTTCGGGCTGACCTTCGGTGCCTTCACGCAAGCGGCGGCCCCCGAAGTCCCCGGCGCCAGCCAGATCGTGACCCGCACGCTGCCGAACGGCATGAAGCTCGTGGTCTGGCCCGACAAGGACATCCCGAACGTCGCGATGTACACGTGGTACCGCGTCGGCAGCCGCAACGAGCGGCCGGGCATCACGGGCATCTCGCACTTCTTCGAACACATGATGTTCAACGGCACGAAGACCCGGGCGCCCGGTGAATTCGACCGCATCATGGAGGGCAGTGGCGGTTCGAACAACGCTTACACCAGCTCCGACGTCACCGTGTACCAGAACTGGTTTCCCAGTTCGGTCACGGGCCTGATTTTCGACCTCGAGTCGGATCGCATGCGCAATCTCGACTTCGACGCCGGCAAGGTCGAAAGCGAGCGCGGGGTGGTTTATTCCGAGCGGCGCTCGTCGGTCGACAACGACAACTTCGGCACGTTGATCGAGCAGATGCAGGCGACCGCTTTCGTCGCACACCCGTACCAGATACCAGTCATCGGCTGGCCTTCCGACATCGAAGGCTGGAAGGTTACGGACCTGCAGGACTACTACCACCAGTATTACGCGCCCAACAACGCGGTGATGTTCATCGTGGGCGACGTCGATCCCGAGGCGGTGTTCAAGCTGGCCGACCAGTACCTGGCCAGCATTCCGGCGCAGCCCGCGCCACCCGCTGTCACGACGAAGGAGCCGCCGCAGCTGGGTGAGTGCCGCCTGCGTATCGGGCGCGACGCCCAGACGCCCTTGATTGCCATGGCATGGCACACGGCCGCGGAGTCCGCTCGCGAGGCGCGAGTGATGGAAGTGCTGTTGGCGATCCTCGGCGATGGCGACTCGTCGCGGCTCTACCAGCGTCTGGTCGAGCAGGAGCAAGCCGCGGTCGACGTCGGCACGCAGTTCGACGCCGGTTTCGATCCGGGACTCGCCTGGGTTTATGCCGTCGTGCCGCCGGGGGCGACGTGACTCGCACCGAGAAGCTGATCGACGAAGAGATTGCGCGACTCGCGCAGGAAGGCCCGACGCCGGTGGAAATCACCAAGGCCCGCAACCAGGCGCTGGTCGGTTTCTGGCGCGGGCTCGAGACCATCAGCGGCAAGGCGCAGGCACTCGGCCAGTACGGAAGTCTTTCATGGCGACTACCGCAAGCTTTTCGGCGCACCGGCGGAGTACGAGAGCATCACCGCGGAGGACGTGAAGAACGCAGCGACCACGGTGCTGCGCCGCGAAAACCGCACGGTCGGCGTGCTCGAACCCAAGGTCGAGCCTAGCGTCACGCCGCAGGCGCCGGCCACGGCAGGTGCGACGTGATCCGTCGTTCGGTCCTGCGCTCGTTGCTGTCCTGCCTCGCGCTGCTGCCGGTTGCTGCCGCGCTGGGCGCCGGTGAGGTGAAGCTGCCAGTCTACAAACTGGCGACACTGCCCAACGGGGCCGTAGTCGCCCTGGTCGAGAAGCGCGACACACCGCTGGTCTCGATGAACGTCACCCTCCGTGGCGGCGGGCTCGGCGATCCGCCCGGCAAGGGACGGCACCGCATCGCTGTACACCGACCTGATCCAGAAAGGCGCAGGCAATCGCACGGCCGCGCAGTTCGCCGAGGCCATCGAGAACGTGGGCGGCTCGCTGTCGGCCGGGGCGGGCACCGAAAGCATAGGCGTCAATGCCAGTTTCATGTCTCGCGACGTGGACCTGATGCTCGAGCTGGTTGCCGACGTGCTGCAGCGTCCCCGGCTCGACGCCGCTGAATTCGAAAAGGCGCGCACGCTGGCCGTGCAGTCGATCGTGGCCGCGAAGGATTCGGACCCGCGCGCCTTGATGAGCAGCTACGGCGATGCCTGGCTGTTTCGCGGCCATCCGTACGGGCGGTCAGTGGGCGGCAGTGAGGCCTCGCTGGCAGCGATCACGCTCGACGACATCACGCGTTATTACGCGGGGCAGGTGGGTGGTGACCGGCTGATCATCACCGTGGTCGGTGACTTCGACACGGCCATGCTGCTGCAGCAGCTCGAGCGTGCGTTCGGCACCTGGCGCAAGGCCGGCGCACCCCTGCCGACCGTGCCTCCTCCCGCCAGGGCGACCGGCCGGCCGGTGCTCCTGGTCGACAAGCCCGGTGCGACGCAGACGTACTTCTGGCTCGGAAACGTCGGTGCCTCGCGCACGGATGCTGCGCGTACGGCACAGTCGGTGGTCAACACCGTCTTCGGCGGACGATTCACGTCGATGCTCAATACCGAGCTGCGGATCAAGAGCGGGCTCACTTATGGCGCCAATGCATCCTTCAGCCGGCCCTCGCAGCCCGGCTCCTTCCGCATCGCGTCGTATACCGAGACGGGCAAGACCACGCAGGCGATCGACATGGCGCTCGACGTGCTGGCGCGCCTGCACAAGGACGGTCTCGACGCCGACCAGCTGCGATCGTCGCAGAGCTACATGCTCGGCCAGTTCCCGCCGTCGATCGAGACCAACGGGCAGATCGCGGCGCGCCTCGCCGACATGCTGTTCATGGCCTCGGGCCGGACGACGTAGATGAGTACGCGGCGCGGGTGACGCAGGTCGACGCGGTTGCCGTTCGCAGCGCGATCGAGCAGTCGTTTCCGCAGCCGGATAATCTCGTCATCGTGCTGATCGGCGACGCGGCGAAGATCCGCGAGGCGGTGAAGGTAGTACGGCCCGGTGACCGAGATGAAGATCACCGATCCGCGCTTTACTCCGGCGACGAAGTGAAGCAGCGCACGGCGCTGATTGCGGGCGCGTCGGGTCTCGTCGGCGGCGAGTGCCTGCGGCGCCTGCTCGCGTCCGACGCCTATACGAAAGTCACGGTCGTCACGCGTCGTTCACTAGGGTCTGACGCGAAGCACCAGAAGCTGCGTGAGATCGTCGTCGATTTCGCGCAACTCGACAGAATCAAGGCGGAGCTGCGCGCCGACCACGTGTTCTGTGCGCTCGGCACGACGATCCGCAAAGGCGGGATCGCAGGCGAAGTTCCGCCAGGTGGATTTCGAGTATCCGCGTCACCTGGCGGAGCTGGCGCTCCGCAACGGGGCAAGGCACTTTTCGCTGGTCAGCGCACTCGGCGCCAGTTCGAAGTCGGGCGTGTTCTATTCCCGAGTGAAAGGGGAATTGGAGGATGCCCTGCGCGCGATGAACTGGCCGAGCCTTTGCATCCTGCGGCCTTCCGTCATCGCCGGAGACCGCCAGGAATCGCGGCCACTCGAGCGCTTGAGCGAGTTGTTGCTAAGGTTCGGACCGGCGACTTATCGGCCGGTTGTGGCCGGCAGGATTGCGGCCGCCATGGTAGCCACTGCCCAGCGTGAGCCGCGCGGAGTCACGATCCTGGAGTCGCGCGAGATTCCCCGGGCTGCCGGGTAGCTGGCTGGTCTGCAGCGGGTTGCGCCGGCGCCTGGTACCACTGCTCCTTCGGCACGAACTTCTTGTCGGCCGGATCCGCCTCGTAGTTGGGCGACATGATCTGCACGCCGAACTCGTTGAAGACGTCCTGGATGTGCGCGTGCAGTTCGTTGAGCACGGCGAGCTTGAGCTTCGGGTCAGCCACGCAGACGATGAGCGTGTACTCGACGTAAAAATCCTTCAGCGCCGTCTGCAGCACCCTTGGCGGTGGATCCTGCGCGATCCTCGACGTGCGTTCCGCCGCCAGCTGTAGCATTGCATGCACCTGTCGCCATGGCGTGTCGTAACCGATGGTGACTGAGGTAGTCAGGCGCATGCCGCCGTTCGCCACCAGGCGCGAGAAATTACGCGTCACGTTGCTGGCCAGGTAGGCATTTGGCAGCGTGACCTCGACGTTGCGCAGCGTCTCGATGCGCGTCGTCAGGAAGCCGACGGACGTCACCGTGCCCTCGGTCTCGCCCACCAGGACGAATTCGCCCGGGCGCAGCGCCTTGGTGTACATCAGCATCAGCCCGCTCACGGCCTGGTTCACCACGCCGGATGCGCCGATGGACAGCATCAGGCCGACGAATACGCCGATGCCCTTGAAGGCCTCGCTGTCGCTGCCTGGAATGTACGGATAGGCCGCGACCAGCGCGAACAGCCAGATGATCGCCGTCAGCAGCTTCCCGGTAGGACGCGCCGTGGTTTCGTCGATCCAGCAGACATGGATGCGGCCTGCCTGCACGCCTTCGAAGAACGCGCGCACGATGCGCACGATGAACCGAGTGACGAAGAAAATCAGCGCGACGAACAGCAGCCCCGGCACCGCATGGAGAATGTTGCGCCCGAAGCGGCCGAGAGCGCCGAGGAGGTTGTCGAAAAGACCCTCGCCCCAGGGTCGCGTGTAGGGGAAGAATTCGAGTACCAGCGCCGCCCACTAGACGACGAGCAGCGCGACAGCCCAGGCAACCAGCTTCACGGGCACGACCGCCAGGTCGGAGATGCCGGAATGGCCCACGACCTGCTGGCTCCAGCTGGGTGCCAGCTTTTCGGAGCGCAGCTGCACGAAGGCTCGAATCCGCCGCGCAAGGAAGGCGTAACCCCGCGTGATGACCCACAGCAGGCAGGCCAGGATCAACGTGGCCAGCAGCGTGTAGCCGATCGCCCGCAGCATCGCCTCGGAGTTGCGGCTTTCGCGCAGCTCGTCGAGCGCCTGTTGCAGGTTGCGCAAGGCGGCGTCGGCCGCCTGGGCCGTCGTCTCGCCAGCTTCCTGGTTCGCGTCGCCGTCGAGGATCCGGAAGGCGAATTTGCCGTCAATCTGGATCGCGACGCCTTCCGGGAGCGGCCGCGTCGACACGACGAGGGGACCGCCCCGCTCGAGCAGGACCGCGAGGCCGTCGGTGATCGTATCGACCCGGTCAGCCGGGCTCGCGCCAAAGGCCGTCGCCCGCAGCGTCGTGATCGGCCGATTTGCGACGACGAGTTCGGCGGGTGCGAACGGTTCGGCGTCAGCGGTCGCTGCTGCGGCCACCTCCTGGGCATGAGCTGGCGACGGCGCCGCGGCTGCCAGCCCGATCGTCAGCATCACTGGCGCGCAGGCGCGTCCTGCAGAGATCAGCCATCGGCCGAATGCGTGCATCGTTCCATGCTCCCTTGCCGCGCGCCTGTTTTCGTTCTTGCCGATCCGGCGGCCATTGTAGGGCCGGGGCGCTGGCCCGTCATCGGGCGTGTCTCAGGCGGGCAGGTCAGCGATCAGCGCTGCGAGCCTGCGGGTGTCCGCGTCGAAGGCGCGGATGCCTTCCGCCAGCTTCTCCGTTGCCATCGCGTCCTCATTGTGCTGCCAGCGGAACGCCGCCTCGTCGAGCGGCATGCGCTCGACACTGCTGGTGCGCGCAGCCTCGACGGTCAGCCTTGCTGCCACGGAGCCTGGCGTCGCTGCGAGCTTCTGCAACAGGTCGGGACTGATCGTGAGCAGGTCGCAGCCCGCGAGGTCGGTGATCTGCGTCGTCTTGCGAAAGCTCGCGCCCATGACCTGCGTGCGATACCCGAACTTCTTGTAGTACTCGTAGATGCGGGTCACGGAGGCAACACCGGGGTCCTCGTCGGCCGGGATGTCGTCGACGCCACGGGACTTCCTGTACCAGTCGTAGATGCGGCAGACGAAAGGCGAGATCAGCGTGACGCCGGCGTCTGCGCATGCCACGGCCTGGGCGAAACTGAACAGCAGGGTGAGATTGCAGTGGATGCCGTCGCGCTCGAGCCGCTCGGCGGCCCGGATACCTTCCCAGGTACTCGCGATCTTGATGAGGATTCGGTCGCGCCCGATGCCGGCTGCGTCATAGCGCTCGATGAAGCGCCGCGCCTTCGCCTCCGTCGCTGCCGTGTCGAAACTCAGCTGTGCATCCACTTCGGTGGAGACCCGGCCGGGCACGAGCGCGAGAATCTCGCGCCCGAAACCGACAAAGAGATGCTCCAGCACGTTGCTGCTCCAGTCCGCCGCCGGACGCGCGCCGGCCGCAGCTACCGCGGCCTGCAGGATGCGCTGGTAACGCGGATCCTGCGCCGCCTTGAGGATGAGGCTGGGGTTCGTGGTTGCGTCCTGCGGCCGGAACCGTGCGATGGCGTCGATGTCGCCGGTGTCCGCGACGATCACCGAGTGCTGGCGCAGGGATTCGAGCTGGTTGGTCATGCGGTTCACCGTGCCTGCGTCAATACGGCCATTTCCAGTCGCGCTCGGCCGGCCGGTCGATGCCGTGCTCGTGGGCATAGTTGCGACACTCGATCTGCAGGTTGCGCAACCTTTCCTTCACGTGCGCTCCCGCCACCTGCAGCCTCGGCACGCGATCGATCACGTCGATGGCCAGGCTGAACCGATCGACCTCGTTGTCGATCGCCAGTTCCAGCGGCGTGTTGATATTGCCTTTTTCCTTGTAGCCGCGGACGTGCAGGTTGTCGTGGTTGTGCCGGCGGTAGGCGAGGCGGTGCACCAGCCACGGATAGCCGTGGAAGTTGAAGATGACGGGACGGTCCGTCGTAAACAGCGAATCGAAGTCGCGATCCGACAGTCCGTGCGGGTGTTCCCTGGGCGGTGTCATCGTGTAGAGGTCGACGACGTTAACGAAGCGCACCTTCAGGTCAGGAAAATGCGCGCGCAGGATCGCCGTGGCTGCCAGCGCCTCCTGGGTCGCGATGTCGCCGCACGACGCCATGACGACGTCCGGCACGTGACCCGCATCGTTGCTGGCCCAGTCCCAGATGCCGACGCCCTTGCGGCAGTGGCTGATGGCTGCGTCCATGTCGAGAAACTGCAGGTGCTGCTGCTTGTCGCAGACGATCACGTTGATGTTGTCGGTGCTGCGCAGGCAGTGGTCGGCCACCGCCATCAGGCAGTTCGAGTCCGGCGGCAGGTAGATGCGCGTAACCGTCGGGCTCTTGTTCACCACCACGTCGAGGAAGCCCGGATCCTGGTGCGTGAAACCGTTGTGGTCCTGGCGCCAGACGGTGGACGTGATCAGCATGTTCAACGAGGCCACCGGCGCGCGCCAGGCAGGTCATTGCAGATGTCGAGCCACTTCGCGTGCTGGTTGAACATCGAATCGATGACGTGCACGAACGCCTCGTAGGTCGAAAGAAGCCGTGGCGACCCGTGAGCAAGTAGCCCTCCAGCCAGCCTTCGAGCGTGTGCTCCGACAGCATTTCCATGACGCGTCCGTCCGGCGCAAGCTCGCCACCTTCCGCATCGACGGGCAGCATGTCCGCCAGCCAGGTCTTCTTGCTGGCCTGGTAGACCGCGTCGAGCTTGTTCGAGGTCGTCTCGTCGGGGCCGAAGACGCGAAAGTTGTCGTGGTTCAGTTGCAGGATGTCGCGCAGGAATTCACCGAGCTTGCGGGTGTTCTCGGCTTCCGTTGCGCCCGGTGCCTTGACCTTGACGCCGTACTCGCGGAAGTCCGGCAGCCGCAGCGGCCGGCGCAACTGACCGCCGTTCGCGTGCGGGTTTGCGCTCATGCGTCGCCGGCCCTGTGGCGCAAGTGCCTTCAATTCCGGTATCAGGCGTCCCTCGCCGTCGAAGAGCTCCCCGGGCCGATAGCTGCGCAGCCATTTATCGAGCTGCTGCAGGTGCTCCGGGTTTGCACGCACGTCGGCGAGCGGCACCTGGCGCGCTCGCCAGTAGCCTCGACCGTCTTGCCGTCGACCTGCTTCGGTCCCGTCCATCCCTTTGGGCTGCAGCACGATCATCGGCCAACGCGCACGGACTGCCTCGCCGGTGTGGCGCGCCTGTTCCTGGATGCGGCGGATGTCCTGTACGCAACGTTCCATCGTCTCCGCCATGAGCGCGTGCATCGTCATCGGGTCGTCGCCCTCGACGAAATGCGGCGTCCAGCCGTAGCCGCGGAACAGTGCGTCGAGTTCGGCGTGGGAAATGCGGGCGAGGATCGTCGGGTTGTTGATCTTGTAGCCGTTCAGGTGCAGCACCGGCAACACGGCGCCGTCGCGCACGGGATTCAGGAACTTGTTCGAGTGCCAGGCGGTAGCGAGCGGTCCGGTCTCGGACTCGCCGTCGCCGACGACGACGGTCACCAGCAAGTCCGGATTGTCGAAGGCCGCGCCGAAT
The DNA here is from genome assembly GCA_016705325.1 of Pseudomonadota bacterium. Taxonomy (GTDB): domain Bacteria; phylum Pseudomonadota; class Gammaproteobacteria; order Steroidobacterales; family Steroidobacteraceae; genus RPQJ01. Next base: position 129,096 of record JADIYJ010000014.1, read on the forward strand.
GCGTGCGACACGCTATAGCCGAGTTCGCCGCCTTCGTGAATAGATCCTGGAGTCTCGGGTGTGCAGTGGCTGCCGATGCCGCCGGGAAACGAGAACTCCTTGAAGAACGCCGCATGCCTCGACGCTTCCACCCTTGTTCGGATAGATCTCCCGCATAGGTGCCTTCGAGATAGACAGGCGCGAGAACGCCCGGGGCGCCGTGGCCCGGTCCGGCGAGAAAGATCGCATCGAGGTCGTACTTGCGGATCAGTCGGTTCAAATGCACGTAGGTGAAGCTGAGCCCCGGACTGGCGCCCCAGTGCCCGAGGAGGCGGCTCTTCACGTGCTCCGGCTGCAGCGGTTCGCGCAGCAACGGGTTATCGCGCAGGTAGATCATCCCTGCCGCGAGGTGATTGCAGGCGCGCGCCAGTACGCGTCGATCTGCCGGAGTTCCGACTCCAGGCCCCTGCCTTGCGGTCCGGCGCCTTGCGTTCTGCTTTCGTCGCCATGCGTCCACTTCCCTGCTCGTTGTGTCCTCCCCGCAGCATCCAACGTATTCGCCGGGGTTTCCAGACCCAGGCACTGTCTAATGGCGGCGAATCGCGCTGTAACATAAGTGCAATCGAATTCAGGAGTGCCAGGCATGATTTCTTCGTCGCAGCGCGCGCAAGCGGGGCGGGGCAGGGGGTCGACATGCGCAAGGCTCGCCCGGATGCTGTTGCTGGCATCGCTGTGCGTTTTCTCCAGCGCGATCCTGGCCGCACCGAAGACGGACGTCGTGGTCCTGCTGAATGGCGACAGGATCACCGGTGAGATCAAGTCGCTGGAATACAGCCAGCTCAAGCTCAGCACTGATCACATGGGCACGATCTACATCAAATGGGACAAGATCGCGAGCCTGCAGTCCAGCCAGTACCTGCTGCTCGAACGTACCGACGGTACCCGGTACTACGGTCAGCTGGTCGCAGGCGAAGGCGATTCGACGCTGCAGGTCGTGCGTTCCTTAGACGAACCGGTGGCGTCGGTCGACATGGCTGTCGTCGTGCGTGCCCAGCCGATCGAAGGCGGCGATCTCATCGACCGGCTCGACGGCTACGTCAGCGCCGGCCTCGACATGGCCAAGGCCAGCGACCGGCGCAGCATCGATTTCGCCGGGCGGCCTGTCATCGCGCACCCGCGTGCGTGCATGGACGCTCGACGGCTCGGCCAACCTCACCGACGACAGCGCGGGCGACACCAGCGAGCGCTATCAGTTGCAGGGGAACTATCGCCAGTTCCACCGCGACCGCAAGTTCTACCTTGGCTTCGGCAGCCTGGAGCGCAACACCGAACTTGACCTCAACCTGCGCACGATGGCGGGCGGTGGCTATGGCCGCTACTTCGTGCAGAACAATCATGCCGAGTGGCTGGGCGGACTCGGCAGCGTCACTCCCATGAAAACTACACGGGCGGCGAAACCTTCGACAGCGTTGAAGCCGTGCTGACGACGCAGTTCAAGCTCTTTCGCTACGATTTCCCCGAGACCGACATCGGCGGTTCGCTGACGCTGCTGCCCAGCCTGACGAAGTCCGGACGCTACCGCGCGGAGGCTGACTTGCGGGCGAAGTACGAGTTCGTCGACGACCTGTATTTCGAGTTGAAGGTGTACGGCAGCTACGACAGCGAGCCACCGCTC
>JADIYJ010000015.1 GCA_016705325.1 Pseudomonadota bacterium
ATCGTGCTCGCCGAGCAGTTACACGTAAAGTAGACGTCGATATCCGACATAAAGAAGGCGCGCCAAAAGCGCGCCTTTTTTTATTGCTCGAGATTCTGCTCGGGTCTTTGTAGGTCTGCCGCCTCGGGCCCCTCATAGTAAAACACACCTACTCCGCTAATGGGATCATCAGCGCTTTCGTTGACCACAACTTCTCTGGCGGTAAGCCAGTCATCGATGGATTCGATGAAGCGTGTCGCTTCAGCCCTTGACCAAGTACGAAAAGCCTCACGATTCTCAGGGTTCAGCTTTGCATAGGCGATACGTTGGATAAATCCAGCAGACTTTCGGGCAGGGTTGGAGTTGTGATCGACGCCTGAAATAAACGGGAAGAGCATGCTCGACAATACGGTGATTGCTTTCTCATCAAAATCACCGGGAATATAGTATCTCTTTGTCGGACGAAGCAGCCCGTTTTCCAGCTCCTGCACTGCAGCGGCGCGCAGAAGTTCAGCACGAACCGCCCCCGGCGGTACGTCACCGGCAACAGCCTTCACGAGTTCGGTAAAATTCGGACTCTCCCCTTCGAAACACAAATCCAAAGGGGAGCCATCAGGACCAACGAATCTCTGGTCGAAATGCCATGAGTGCAAAACGCGCGCTAGTGGTCCCGCATGGTCCGCCGCCCCACTCTTCGGACCGTACTTGACCAAGGTCATCTCGGACACACGACGGACTTCCTTTCGGGAGAGTCCCGTTCTGACAGCGACGCGCGATGCATTGGTGACTCTCCCCTTTGCATCACGTTCAAGCAATGCCTCATGAACAAAAGCCGTCTTTGCGATTTCAGCAAAGCTTTTGTATGTCACGCCCGATCGAAGCATTACGCGAGCGAACGGGCGTAGACATGCGTACACCGTGGCCATCAATCTCGACTGCACGTCGCTACTCATATGGCAACCAGGTAATCACCCTCATCACGCCCATTTTTCTCGATCATCACCTCACGCCACCCGTAAGAAGTGCCGACGATAATGTTGCAACTCAATGATCGACTCGCGGATATCGTCCAGGGCAAGGTGTGTCGACGCTTTCTGAACCCCGGCCAGAACGTCTGGCGCCCAGCGCCGCGCCAGTTCTTTGACGGTGCTGACGTCGAGATTCCGGTAATGGAAAAACCTCTCGAGGGCAGGCATCTCGCGCGCAAGAAACCGGCGATCCTGACAGATGCTGTTGCCGCACATCGGCGAGGCTCCAGCCTCGGCGTGCTGCGCCAGGAAATCAAGTGTCCGCGACTCCGCGTCCCTCGCAGTAACCCGGCTGTCACGAACCCGCTGCAACAGGCCGGTGCCGCCATGCGTGGTCCTGTTCCATTCGTCCATCGCACCGAGCACGGCGGCGTCCTGGTGGATCGCAATTACGGGGCCTTCCGCCACTAGATGCAGTGACGAGTCGGTGACGATCGTCGCGATCTCGATGATGCGATCGGCCATGGTGTCCAGGCCCGTCATCTCGAGGTCGATCCAGATCAGATTGTCGGCTTTCAAGGTTAGACCAGGCAGCGAATCGGGCGAGGTTTTCGAACGGGGACCGGGGGCGTTCCGCGGCACCCCCGGCAGTCGATTGTGAGGGATTCTAGCAAAGGCTAAGCTCCGCACCCTTCATGGAACACACACCAGCGTCAAATCCGTCACCCAGATGCCCCATTGGATGACCATTGCCTTCCTGACGGCCCTTGCGTTGCACGTTCTAGTGCAACTCTGGCTGTCCCATCGGCAGACCCGCCATGTCGCGGCTCGCCGGCACGAAGTCCCGCCCGCCTTTGCCGATGCTGTCAGCGCAGCGGAGCATGCGAAAGCCGCCGATTACACGGTTGCCAGGCAGCGTCTTGGCCGGCTCGATCTGGTCTACGACGCCATCGTGCTGCTGATCCTGACGCTGGGCGGGGGGATCGCTGCGCTTGGTCGACTCGCCACCGCAATTGCGGGCCAGAACCCCATCGGCTCAGGAACGCTGCACGTGCTGCTGGCGCTGCTGGCGATGAGCCTGGCTTCGCTGCCAATTTCGGTCTGGCGAACGTTCGTGCTCGAAGCTCGCTTCGGCTTCAATCGGACGACTGCAGCCGTCTTCGTGGCCGACCTGCTGAAGGGAGCAGTACTCGGCGGGTTGCTGGGGGGAAGCGTCGTCGCGCTCGTGCTCTGGACGATGGCGGCCAGCGGCACGCGCTGGTGGCTGGTGGCGTGGGCCGTGTGGATGGCAATTTCACTGCTGCTGCTATGGGCCTGGCCGCGCTGGATCGCGGGCTTCTTCAACAAGTTCACCCCGCTGACGGATGCAGCCCTGCGCGAACGCATCGATGCCCTGCTCGCCCGTTGTGACTTCCACGCGCGCGACGTGTACGTCATGGACGGATCGAAGCGATCCGCGCACGGCAACGCCTATTTCACCGGGCTTGGCCGCGAGAAGCGCATCGTCTTCTACGACACCTTGCTGCAGTCGCTCTCGCCGGTACAGGTCGAGGCCGTGCTTGCCCACGAGCTCGCGCACTTCAAGCTCAGGCACATCCCGCAGCGGCTGCTCGTGAGCGCCGCCACGTCGCTCGCAGGCTTCGCCCTGCTGGGATGGTTGTCCGCGCAGGACTGGTTCTACGCTGCACTGGGGGTCGATCGGCCCGGCAGTTCGGCCGCCCTGCTGCTGTTCATCCTGGTGCTGCCCGCGTTCACCTGGCTCCTCACGCCACTCGGTGCCGCGTGGTCGCGGCGCCACGAGTTCCAGGCCGACGCCTTCGCCGCCCGCTTCAGCAACGGTCCAGAATTGGGTCGCGCGCTGGTCCGCCTGTATCGCGAAAACGCGAGCACGCTGACGCCCGACCCGTGGTATTCCGTGTTCTACGACTCGCACCCGCCGCCGGTCGTCCGGATTTCCCGGCTCGTCAATCCGGGCGGCGAGCCAGACCCCCTCGCCACCGGGCCGGCTTTCTCGTCCACGTGAGTACGCGTCGCCGCAGCGAACGACCGGCCGGCCGCGCTGGCAGCAGCTCCATGCCGGCACCAGTCACCGAGAGGCGGACGGGCTGCGTGGTCGAGTCCTATGGCCGCCGCGTCGTGGTGTTGTCGTCGGACACGGCAGAGCGACTGTCCTGCAAGATCCGTGGCCGCCGAACCGAGGTTGTCGCCGGTGACCTGGTCCGCCTCGAGCCCGAATCCACGGCCGCCGACGGACATTGGGTCGTGGCGGAGCGACTGCCCCGCCGCAACGTCCTGCAGCGGACCGACAGCCGGGGTGGCGTCGAAGACATTGCGTCGAACCTGGACCAGCTCGGCATCGTCGTGGCGCCTCGCCCCACCTGCGACCCGTTCATCATCGACCGCTACCTGGCCGGGGCGGGGTATGCGGGAATCGACGCCCTGCTGATCCTGAACAAGCAGGACCTGATCGGTGCCGGCGAGTTCGGCCCCGAGGAATTCGCCTTCATCGACACCTACCGGCGGATCGGGATACCGGTGGTCACGGTCTCCGCCAGGCACGGCACCGGCCTGGATGCGCTCAAGGAGCGCCTGCACGGCCGCCGCACGCTCCTGGCGGGCCAGTCGGGGGTCGGGAAGTCGTCGTTGACCAACGCCCTCTGCGAGGGTGCCTACCGGGCCACTTCGGACCTGTCGGTCGGGTCGGGCCAGGGCAAGCACACCACCGTGTCGTCCGTGATCGTGCAGCTGCCCTGGGGCGAGCTGACCGACTCCCCGGGCGTCCGGGATTACGCCCCCCCGGTCGCCCCCCTGCCCGACGTCCAAAGGGGCTATCTGGAGATCATCCAGCGGGCTCCCGGCTGCCGGTTCCAGAATTGCCTGCACCTGCGGGAGCCGCAGTGCGCCGTCCAGGCGGCCGTCGAAGCCGGGGAGATTGACCCCCGGCGGCTCGAAAGTTATCGGCGGCTGGTCAACCTGACCCGCCAGCTCGACGAGAAACGGGGCTGGTAGGGACCGATTTCCCCACCCGTCCAGGCGGGGTCGGTGGGTCGCCGCAGCCGGTCGGACTGGTATGATGCTGCATTGCAAAGACCCAGCTGAACAGGAGTGAGCGCGTGCGCAGAATCATGGTCGGTGTCAAACGCGTCGTGGACTACAACGTCCGCATCCGTGTCAAACCGGACAACACGGGCGTCATCACCGAAGGCGTCAAGATGAGCATCAACCCCTTCGATGAAATCGCGCTGGAACAGGCGCTGCGCATCAAGGAACAGGGCCTGGCCGACGAAGTGCTGGCCGTCAGCATCGGCCCGGCCGACACCCAGCAGCAGCTGCGCACGGCACTCGCAATGGGCGCCGACCGCGCGATCCTGGTGCAGACCGACGCTGCCATGGCGCCGTTGTCGATCGCAAGGGTCTTCCAGAAAGTCGCCGAGGCCGAGCAGCCGTTCCTGACGCTGCTGGGCAAGCAGGCCATCGACGAGGACAATGGCCAGACCGCCCAGATGCTCGCCGCCCTGCTCGACCGTCCGCAGGCAACCTCCTGCTCGAAAGTCGACATTGCCGATGGCAAGGCCACGGTGACGCGTGAAGTCGACAGCGGCCTCGAGACCCTCGAGGTCGACCTGCCGGCCGTGCTGTCGGTCGACCTGCGCCTGAACGAGCCGCGCTACGTGAAACTGCCGGACATCATGAAGGCGAAGAAGAAGCCGCTCGACATCAAGAGCGTCGCCGACTACGGCGTCACTGAAGGCGCGGCGTTCAAGACCGTCAAGGTCGATCCGCCGCCGAGCCGGCAGAAAGGCATCATCGTCAAGGACGTCGCCGAACTCGTCGGCGTGCTGCAGCAGAAGGGGTTGGTCTGATGAGCAAGATTCTGATCGTCGCCGAACACGACGGCGGGAAGCTGAACGCCAGCACGGCGAAGAGCGTCACCTGCGCCGCCAGAATCCCGGGCGCCACCATCGACGTCGCCGTTCTGGCGGCCGATGCTGCGGCCATCGCCGCCGCAGCGGCAGCGCTCGCGGGAGTCAGCAAGGTGCTCGTGGTCGAGAACCCGGCCAACAAGGAGCCGCTCTCGGCGGTTCTGGCGCCGCAGATTGCGAAGCTGGCGGCCGGCTACACGCACGTGTTCGGTCCGTCGACGACGTTTGGCAAGGACGTCATGCCGCGCGTCGCGGCGCTGCTCGGCGTCAGCCAGGTTTCGGACATCATGGCGGTGGATGGCTCGCACACGTTCAAGCGCCCGATCTACGCGGGCAACGCGATCCTCACCGTCGAAGCGCCGGCGGGCGCCCCGGTCGTCGCCACCGTGCGCGTCGCCTCGTTCGAAGCGGCTGCCGCAAGCGGCAGCGCGGCCATCGAAAAGGTGGACCCGGGTGCCGCCCTGCCCACGCACACGCGCTTCGTGTCGCGTTCGGGCGCTTCGACCGGGCGTCCGGACCTGCAGTCGGCCGCCAAGGTCGTCTCGGGTGGCCGTGCACTCGGCAGCGCGGAGAACTTCAAGCTGATCTATTCGCTCGCCGACAAGCTCGGTGCGGCGGTCGGTGCGTCGCGCGCTGCAGTCGATGCGGGCTACGTCCCGAACGACCTGCAGGTCGGCCAGACCGGCAAGATCATTGCGCCGCAGGTGTACTTCGCGATCGGCATCTCGGGCGCGATCCAGCACATGACCGGCATCAAGGACGCGCGCACGATCGTCGCGATCAACAAGGACGGCGAAGCGCCGATCTTCGAGAGCGCGGACATCGGCCTCGTCGGCGACCTGTTCACGATCGTGCCGGAGCTGGAGAAAGCACTCGGCTGATCGGCATCCTGCGCCAGGTGAAGGCCCGGTGATCGCGAGGTCCCCGGGCCTTTTCTTTGTCGTCCTGGAGTCGGTTGACAGGTCGCTTCAGTAGCTGCCGCTGGCGCCACCACCGCCAGATCGCCCGCCGCCAGGGGTGACGGGGGGCTCCGAGCGCGGCAGCTCGGGGGCCGTGCGCTGCGCGAGCACCGCGGCACCCGCGGTCTGCAGCAGGTCGAGCGGTCCCTCGCGGTGAGTCACCGCCGCGGAGGTGATTCCATTGCGCGGCTCACGCAGGTAACGGTCCAGCGCCCACCCAGCAACCAGCGCTGCCAGTCCGTAGAGGATGAGCCAGGTCTCCGTCGCAAGCGCTGTGGCCAGACGCAACTCCATTGCGAGGCAGGCGACACAGCCCATGAAGCCGAGCAGCGGCGCGTGTCGTCGTCGGCGCAGGCCCACAACCAGCATAGCGACGGCGAGCACGAGCAGCAGTGCTGCCGCCGCCAGCCGCACCGTTCCGCCGGCACCCGGAATCTGCGCGGCTTCATAGACGTTCCAGGTGGCGGGCCGCGCGTAGGCAGCGACCGGCAGTGTCGCGACCAGCCAGTCGAGCATCCGGTCGTGCGACGGCCGACGGTACGCGCGCGTGCCCAGTACCAGCGCAAGCATCGCGAGCGTGCAACCGACGACAACCGTCGCCACGCCGCTGCCGATCGCAGGCTCTAACGCACGTGCGACGGGCGTTGCCCCGACCCAGTAGACGAACGCAATGACAGCGCCGCTGGTGACCAGTGGATTCAACAGCCGCAGCCCGGCAGCACCCACGGCCACGATCAGCACCAGCGTCTCCAGGGTGCCCCCGGCGAAGCCAGATCGCGGCGCAATGACTGTGGTGAGCCAGACGCCGATCATCAGGGCCCCACCGACACAGAGGCCCTCCTCGACGCCGGACGCGTGCAGGCGCTTTGCGACGGCCAGCCACTCGGCGGCCAGCGCGGCGATGACTCCCGCGACGAGCAAGGTGGTCTCGTCGCGGAAGCCGAGAACTCCGAGGATCAAGGCAGCCGCGATCAGCCCCAGCAGGAAGAGCGCGGTGCGCGCGAGCAGGCCAGTGCTGCGCCAGCCGCCGGCACGTTCGGCGACGATGGCGCGCGGTACCGCAGCGCCGAGCCGGGACTCCACCTCGAGCCAGCGCTCTTCCGCCGGTGACGGCCGCCAACGGCTCCTCATGGACCGGGCTCGCGCAGGTTTCGGCGCAGCTGCCACAGCGCGGCTGCCGCGGCGCAGACGACGATCAGCACGAAACCGAACGACGCGGTCATGCCGTGCAGACGCGGTACCACCACGGCACAGATGCCGATAGCGGCATACACCATGCCGTACACGAGGTACGCCTCGCGGCCGGTCTGCAGTCCGCGACGGACCGACCCATAGGCGAACGCCGCCAGCAACGGCAGCCCGGCCGCGAGCCACGGCCACTCGAGGCACCACGACAGCGTGCCCCAGAATGCCAGGTTGGCGGCAAAGTGATCGAACACGCTGCCGAAGGACGTCTCCGGACGCACGCGGCGGTCGGTGTAACGCCAGGCGGCAATCACTGCGGCGCACGCGAGAGCACGGGCGCCGAGCGACGGCGTCGAATACGAGAATTGCAGCACTTCGCCAGCTGCGACACCCACGCCGAACCAGCCGACGAGCGACGTGAGTGACGCGGCAAGCACGAGCGGCGAGGCAAAGGCGTAGGCGATGCCCGCGTGGACGACCGCCAGCAGCAGCAGGTGCCACGACCACCAGGGGCCGAGCAGCGTGAACTGACGCTCGGCGTAGGCGAGTCCCGCACTGCCGAGCAGCACGGCGAGGAGCAGCAGGTAATCGCCCGCGACGGTGAGCGCCCTGCCCGCGAGCTTCGCGCGCAGGGCAGGCACGCCGCACGCAGCCGCAGCGAATGCAATCATCAGCACGATGGCCAGGGGGCCGATCCGGTCGAGATTGCGCGCCAGCAGGATACCCACGCCGGCCATCACCAGCAGCACGCCTGCGTACAGGGTTGCGCGCAGCTCCAGCTGCAGGGAGAACACCGCCCCGCGATCAAGGGCCAGGGCGTTGCCTGCTGTGGCGTCGTCGATGATGCCTTCGGCCCGCAGGGTCCGCAGTTCCGACTCGAGCGTATGCATGGCTATGGGTCAGGGCGTGACCTGTCCGGCCCGCCTCATCCGAAGGAACGGACCAGCAAATGACCGCTGAGCACCAGGATCGAGGTCCACGAAATCACCGAGCCGTGGAACCGGCCGAACGACGTCGCGCGCGCTGTGCTGAGCCCGTACGCATGCAGCACGCGACCGGCCACGAACGCAGCGCCGAGCAGGTGCAGGAACCAGAACGCGGCGCCACCCAGTTCGGCGAGCAGCAGGAGAATCAGGAACGTCGGCGTGTACTCGGTGAAATTGCCATGCACACGCACCGGCTGCTCGAGCGCCGAGCCCTCGCCCATGCCGAGCGCAATCCTGCGCCCACGACGCAGGCGCACGATGTTGAGGGCAAGTGCGATGAGCATCGCGCCGCAGATCGCGGCATAGAGCATCGTCACGACGGGTGCGTTGAAATTCATCGGCGAAGCTCCAATGCACGAACGGCGTGCCGGGAAGCACGCCGCTGCGCAGGTCGTTGGTGAGCCCGAAGAGTTACAGCTGGCTCAGGACGTAGTCGGCGCTCGAAACCTTGAACTCGCCCGGACCTTCGACGAACAGCCCGGTGACCGTGCCGTCTTTCGCGATGATCGCGAAACGCTGGCCGCGCATACCCATGCCGAAGCCGCTCGCGTTGAGTTCCAGCCCGAGCACCCTGGCGTATTCCGCGTTGCCGTCGGCCAGCATCAGTACGCCGTCGCCGACGTTCGCGTGCTTGCCCCACGCGTTCATCACGAACACGTCGTTCACGGCCATGCACGCGATCGTGTCGACGCCCCTGGCCTTGATCGCGCCGGCCTTCTCGACGAAACCCGGCAGGTGCCTGGCGTCGCAGGTGGGCGTGAATGCACCGGGCACGGAAAACAGCACGACCGTCTTGCCAGCGAAGAGCTGGTCTGTGGTCAGGTTCTGCGGGCCGTCCTTGGTCATCGTCTTGAACGTGCCGACGGGCATCTTGTCGCCCGTTTTGATGGTCATGGTCGGATCCTCCACGGAAAGGTAACCGGATGGTTAACAGGCAGCGCCGGATCTTATCAGGACAGGCTGCAGGCCTGTCCTGCGGTTTCGCGCCGACCACGGGCCCCTGCACGCTTCGCATCCTGCTGCCCACTGCGTAACATACGCGACCTTGCCCCACCGGCCTTCGAGGTTTCGCCATGTCCGGCTTGTCGTTGCGCGATCAATTGCTGCAGGCCGGCCTGGTCAGCGAAAAGCAGGTCAAGCAGGCCGAGCAGAGCCAGAAGCGCCAGAGCTTCACCGACCGCAAGCAGGTCGGCAAGAAGGACCGCAACTTCCGCGAAGAACAGCGCCAGGCCGAACTGCAGAAGCAGGCCGAGGCCAAGGCCGCGAAGGACGCCGCGCTCAACAGGAAGCGGGAGGAAAAAGCCCAGGCGAAGGCGCGCTGGGCGGAAATTCGCCAGCTGGTCGAGCAGAACCGGATCGCCAGGCCCGACAGCGACGACTACTTCAATTTCGTGATCAACGGCAAGGTGGGACGAATTCCGGTCGACACGTCGCTGCGTGAGCGCATCGTCCGCGGCGAAATCGCGATCGTCCGCTGTGACGGACACTACGAACTGGTGCCGGCGGAAACGGGTCAGCGCGTCAAGGAACGCGAACCGCGCGCGGTCGTGAACACGACAGACAAACCGGAGTCGACGCCGGTCGACGACGCCTACAAGGACTTCGTCGTTCCCGACGACCTGGTCTGGTAAAGCGCGGCGCGCCCCGGTCCGGTTCAGGCGGCCGCCGGGCCTTTCACGAACCGTGGCGCCGAACGCAAGCGCTCGTCCAGCCCGAGCAGCAGCTTTTCAGTCGTGTCCCAGTCGACGCAGGCATCGGTCACCGAGACTCCATACTGCAGCTGGCTGCGATCGCTGCTGAGCGGCTGGCTGCCCCAGTGCAGGTTACTCTCGAGCATGAACCCCAGCAGCGAGCGATTGCCTTCGAGGATCTGGTTGGCCAGGTTTTCGGCGACGAGCGGCTGCAGGCCGGGATCCTTGTTGGAATTGCCGTGGCTGCAGTCGACGACGATGTTGGCCGGCAGTCCGGCCTTTTCGAGTTCACGCTCCGCCAGCGCCAGGCTCACCGAATCGTAGTTCGTCCGCGCGCCGCCACCGCGCAGCACGATGTGGCCGTACTTGTTGCCGCGCGTGCGGAACACGGCCGACTGGCCCTGCTGCGTGATGCCCAGGAAGTGGTGCGGGTGGCGCACCGACTGCAGCGCGTTGATCGCGACCGTCAGCGACCCGTCCGTGCCGTTCTTGAATCCCACGGGCATCGAGAGTCCGCTCGCCATTTCGCGATGCGTCTGCGATTCCGTCGTGCGCGCGCCGATCGCCGTCCACGTGATCAGCTCGGACAGGTACTGCGGCATGATCGGGTCGAGCGCTTCGGTGGCCGCCGGCACGCCGAGGTCGGCGAGGAACAGCAGCAGCTCGCGCGCCACGCGGATGCCCTTCTCGACGTGGAAGGAGTCGTCCATGTCGGGATCGTTGATGAGGCCCTTCCAGCCCACCGTCGTCCGCGGCTTCTCGAAGTAGACGCGCATGATCAGCAGCATCGTCTGGTCGACCTTCGCGGCCAGCCCGCTCAAGCGCTGGGCGTACTCGCGCGCGGCGGCCGGATCGTGGATCGAGCACGGGCCGACGACGATGAACAATCGAGGATCGTCACGGTCGAGGATCCTGCGAACGGCCTGGCGGCTGCGATACACGAAGTCCTCGGCCGCCTGCGTCAGGGGCAGATCGCGCTTGATCGCCTCCGGCGTGGCGAGCAGCTCGCTCGAGACGACGTTGATGTTCTGGAGTCTTTCCTGCATTGACGCGCGCCTGGCCGGGCCGGCATGGCCCCGAACGGCCGCATTCTACACGCGTCAGATCGAGGTTCGGACGCTCCACGGTTCCGGCAAGAATCTGAGTTCGAAGGCCTTGGCCAGGCAAGCGACGCAATTCGGCGGGAGTCGGCAAGCCGCGCCAGCCTCTTGAACGCCGGACCGAGGTCGTCACCGCGGATCGGTGCCATTGCCGCCTGCAGCTCGTGCACGCACAGCTTCATCCACAGCTCGGAGGCCTGGTGCATCACGATGAACAGCATCTCGTCGTGCTGGCCGGACAGCGGCTGCTGCGCCCCGAGTACCTGGTCGAGCTGCAGGTATTCGCCATAGCTCGGCGATTCGCCGAGGTCCCAGTGAATGCGCTCGCCCGCGAGCTCGACGCCGGCCCCCAGCGAAGGCTTGCGTGATGCGCCCTGATCATCGCGCGACTCGCTCATGGAAAGACCCAGGCCGGCACGTGCCGCCAGCCCTGCAGCAGTTCAACGTCGAGCGGCTTCCAGCCCGGCTCGAACGCGGCGACGAGCGACCAGAACCGTTTCGAGTGGTTCATGTGCCGACGATGGCAGAGTTCGTGGAGCATGAGATAGCGCACGACCTCCGGGCGCTGGAACAGCAGGCAGACGTTGAGGCTGATGGTACCCCGCGTCGAGCAACTGCCCCAACGCGTGCGCTGGCGACGCACGGTCATGCGCGAATAGTCGATGCCGACCTCGGTCGCGAGCGGTCGCAGGCGATGCGAAAGTTCATGGCGCGCGAGGCGCGTGAGCCACGGCACCAGTGCCTGGCTCACGTGGCGGTCGGTGACTGCGGGGGCGTGCACACGCAGCATCGAATCGCCGACCTGCTCCGTCCGCACGCGCCGGCCTGAGACGTACTCGATGGACCACAGCTGGTCGAGCAAGCGGATTTCCACCGCCTGGGGCTGACGCTCTGCCGCCTGCGGCGCCAGCTGCAACAGCTCCTTCGAGCGGCGCTCCGCCCAGTCACGATGCCGGGCAACGAAACGCTCGACCGCGGGCAGACCCGCACCCTGCGGCACGACGACTTCGACGCGGCCGCCGGGAAAAACGCGCATCGACATGCGGCGTGCACGCCGGCTGATGCGCACGTTCCACGCCACGCCAACCTCACGGTCGGTCCACAGCGTCATTTGCAGCGGCTGCGCGCCGGGTGAGTTCCCGGCGGCGCCACGACCCAGGCTATGCATCGGCTACAGTTCCCTCAGGCCGGTCGTCACCGGCATTCTCGCGGCCCGGATCCCCGGCAGCAGGCCGCCCACGATGCCGAGTATGAGCGAGTACCCGAGGCCGGTCACCAGCAGTCGCGGCGTGACGGTGAACGCGAACGTCAGCTGGCTGAAGCTGCCGAAATTCAGCGTCGTCGCCTGGTAGCCGTTCAGGCCGAAGTACACGAGCAGTCCGCCCACGACGCCGCCGAGCAATCCGAGCACCGCCGACTCGAGCAGCACGGACGTGACCACGGGCGCCGCGCCGAAGCCGAGCGCGCGCAAGGTCGCGATCTCGCGCGTGCGCGAAGAGACCGCCGAATACATCGTATTCAACGCCGCGAACACCGCGCCCACGCCCATCAGCACCGCAATGGTCGTGCCGACGTACTTGATCAGGGCGAGCAGGATGCGCGACTGGTCCGAATAAAAGGCCTTTTCGCTGCGCACCGAGACATTGAGTCGCGGATCCTTTTCGAGGGCCGCGCGAACCACAGGCAATGCCTCCGCCGAAGTGAGCTGGGCGCGAATGATCTGCACGGTGTTGCCGCGCCGGTAGACCCCGCGCAGGACGACCGCGTCGGTCCAGACCTCGGATTCCGAAACACTGCCGCCCGCCTCGAAGACACCGACGACGCGCCACTTCTGCGAGCCCCATTTCACTTCGCGCCCGAGGTCGATGTTCTCGAACTGCGAGAAGGCGCCGCGACCGACGATCACTTCGTCCTGCCCGGGGCGGAACATGCGGCCGGCGACGATGCGGAACCCGTCGCGCAGTTCCGGGCCGCGTTCCCCGACGCCGCGCAGCGGCACGTTGGCGCCGGTCCCGGTGCTGCGCATCGGCAGGTCCACGATCGAATACAGCTCGCCCGAAACGATCGGGCCGCGCCCGTCACGCGCGATGCCCGGCGCAATGACGATGGCGTTGTACTGCTCGCGCCCGATGGAGCTGGAGAGTTCGTCCGGCGAGCCGCCGCGCAGGATCATCGCGACGTCGTCGCGGCCCGAGAGGTCGAGCGCCGCGCGAAAGCCCTCCCCCATCGACAGCAACGAGACCAGCACCGCCACCACGCCGCCGATGCCGATGACGGCGACCAGTGAAGTGCCGACCCTCGACGGCAGGTTGCGCAGGTTCATTGCGGTGACCGTGACCAGCTGGTTGAAGGCAGCGCGAAGACTCATGCCGGCTTCAATCCCGGCGCAGCGCTTCGACGATGCGCAGGCGCATCGCCTGCCAGGCGGGCACCGCGCCCGCGACCACGCCGAGCGCCAGCATGTACAGGACCGATTTCGCAAACGCCGCGGGCGGGACGCGAAAACCCGGCAGGTACTGGTCCAGGGTCGGCGCGAACTGCACACCGGCCCACCACGCGAGCAACATGCCAAGCAGGCCCCCGAGCGTCGTCACCAGCACCGATTCCGCCAGCACCATGCCGAGCACGCCGCCATTGCTGAAGCCCAGCGTCTTCAGCACCGCGAGTTCGTTGGTGCGCTCACGCACGGACTGCGCCATGGTGTTGGCCGTCACCAGCAGCATCGTGAAAAACACCGCGGCGACGATCGCCGACAGGATCGCCCCGATGTTGCCGATCTGGTTGACGAACGACTGCGCCATCGCGCGCTCCGACGAGGTCTTGGTCTCCGCCGGCGAATTGGCAAACATCAGGTCGATCTGCCGGCTGATCGCCTGCGCGCGGTTCACGTCGTCGATCTTGATGACGTACCAGCCGATCAGGCCCTTGGCCTGCTGCTTCGCTTCCTCGAAGTAGTCCTGGTGCAGCACGATCTGCCGGGTGTCGCCGCCCTCGGGCAGGTCGTAGATTGCCCGCACGGTGACGTCCCAGGTATCCGAGCCATCCAGCCGGCGCCAGATGGCTGACCGCAACGGCACCTGGTCACCGACCTTCCAGCCGTAGAGGTCGGCGATGGCGCGTCCGACCAGCGCGCCCGCGCGATCGGCGAACCATGCCTGCTTCTGTTCTTCGGCAAGCTTGATCTCGGGATAGATGCGGAGGTAGGCCTCGGGATCGCTCGGAAACGTCGGGAACTGGTTGCGCTCGTCGCGGTACCACGCGCCGAACCAGGTCTGCGCCGACACGGCCACCACGCCGTCGACGGCCTTGATGCGGCTTTCGTAGCTCGCCGGGAGCAACTGCGTAAACGAAACCTTGTGCATCGTCAGCAGGCGATCGGCACCGGCGACGTCCACGCCCGACTTCAGCGCAAACTGCATGGACGCCGCGAGCCCGTACAGCAGGAACGCGATCAGGATCGAGGCAGCCGTGAAGAACGTGCGCAATCGCTTGCGGCGCAGGCTCGACGCCAGCAACGGCAGGTACTTGCCGATCATCCCGACCCTTCGCTCAGCATGCCCTTGTCAAGGTGGATGACGCGGTGAGCGCGTTCGGCGGCATGAGGATCGTGGGTGACCATGATGATGGTCTTGCCGTACTCGCGGTTGAGCGCCTGCAGGAGGTCGAGGATCTCGTCGCCCGACTTGCGGTCGAGGTCGCCGGTCGGCTCGTCGCACAGCAGCAGCGTCGGATCGGTGACGATCGCGCGCGCGATGCCGACGCGCTGTTCCTGGCCGCCGGACAGTTCGCGC
Organism: Pseudomonadota bacterium; assembly: GCA_016705325.1. Classification (GTDB taxonomy): domain Bacteria; phylum Pseudomonadota; class Gammaproteobacteria; order Steroidobacterales; family Steroidobacteraceae; genus RPQJ01. The sequence goes on from JADIYJ010000015.1 coordinate 14,583, forward strand.
GGACGGTGCCTGGCGCGATGCTCCAGGCCAACCAGCTTGAGTGCGGCAGCCACGCGCCGCATGCGCTGCTCGCGATCGAGGTTCGTCAGCAGCAGCGGCAACTCGACGTTGCGCTCGGCGGTGAGCACCGGCAGCAGGTTGTACATCTGGAAGATGAAACCGACGTGGTCGGCGCGCCAGCGGCCGAGCGATCCTGCCGACAGCTCGTCGACACGCAGGCCCTCGACTTCGAGCGTGCCGGAGGTCGGACGGTCGAGGCCGCCGATGAGGTTGAGCAGCGTCGACTTGCCCGAACCCGAAGGCCCCATCAGCGCGACGAAATCACCCTGCCGGATGTCGAGCGAGAGTCCGTCGAGGACACGCACGGTCTCGGCGCCGCGACGGTAGTCCTTCACCAGGTCGCGGATGCGGACAATTGACGTTCCCGCCGCGGCCACGGCTGGCGCTGCATTCATGTCGCTGCCTTCAGCTCCACGGCGGCGCCGTCACGCAGGCGCTTCGGCGCATCGACGACGATCAACTCGCCAGCCGTGAGACCGTCCATGACCGGCACCTGTCCGTCCGTCGTCGCACCGGTCTTGACAGCGCGCTTCTCGACCTTGCCGTCGCGCACCACCCAGGCATAGCTCGCCTCGCCTTCGGTGACGATCGCATTGCCGGGCACGAGCATCGCGTTCTTCGCCGCAGGCTGCGCGCCGTCCTCGAAGAAACTGACCTTGATGCCCATGTCCGGCAGGATGCGCGGATCGAGCTGGTCGAGGCCGATGCGCACGCGCACGGTCGCCTTCTGGCGGTCGGCCGTCGGCACGATGCTGATGACGTGCGCGGGAATCCTCAGGTCAGGGTACGCGTCGAGCACGCACTCGACCTTCTGGCCCGAGCTGACGCGATTGATGTAGGACTCGTTGACATCCACTTCGACCTCGCGCGAGTCCATGTCGACGATGGTCGCCACTCCCGTGCGGGTGAAGCCGCCTCCGGCCGACATCGGCGAGACCGTCTCGCCAGGCTGCGCGTCCTTCGAAATCACGACGCCCTTGAAGGGCGCGCGGATTTCCAGGTCGGCGAGTTCCTGCCGGCTGAGACCAACCTGGGCGATGGCGACGTCGACCTCCGAGCGCGCAGCCGCCAGACGGGCGCTGAGCGCGGCCACGTCGGCCTCGGAGCTGTCCAGCACGCTCTGCGCCACCAGCTTGCGCTCGACCAGCGAGCGATTGCGCTCGCGCGTCCGGCGCGCATCGGCCAGCCGCACCTCGATTTCGCGCAGGTTGCGACGCGCAGCTTCGGCATTGCTGCTGGACACGTTGAGCTGGGCGTCGACGGTGGAGCGCTCGAGCCGCGCGAGCACCTGGCCCGCCTCGACCTCGGCGCCTTCCTCGAACAGCACTTCCGCGACCCGGCCGGTGACTTTCGAACTGACCGTCGCCAACCGCCGCGCGACGACGTAGCCCGACGCGTTGAGCACGGCACCGCTGGCCGACGTCGGCGATTCGACCGTGACCGTCTGCACCGGCACCGCGCTGCTGAACGAGCGCCACGCCAGCACGGCCACCACCACCGCGACCGCCGCGAGCACGTACCAGAGCTTGCGGCGCGAACCGCCGCGTTGCCGGTATTCTGCCGTGCCCGGATCGCGATCGCGGCGCAGGCTCTCCAGCGCTGCCTTGTCCAGTGCCATGCGTACTCGCTAGTCTGTGGAAGCGGCGCAATCTAACACAGCCAACCCTGCATGCCTCCGGCCCCCACCCTGGTCGACATCGGCCTCAATCTCACCCACGACAGCTTCGACCACGACCGTGCCGAGGTCGTGGCTGCCGCGGTGACTTCCGGCGTGCGCCACATGGTGATCACGGGCAGCACCCTCGACAGCACCCGTCGTGCCATCGATCTCGTGCGGATCGATCCGGCCGGTGTTTCGGGCGACCGCTGGCGTCCATCCCCACCATGCGAGCGAACTCCGCACCGATGACCTGCCACGCCTGCGCGAGTTGCTCGCGGCGCCGGAGGTCGGCGCGGCCGGTGAGTGCGGCCTCGACTACTTCCGCAACTTCTCCCCGCACGCAGACCAGGAGCGCGCCTTCCGCTGGCAGCTGGAGCTGGCGGTGGAGAGCGGCAAACCGGTCTTCCTGCACCAGCGCGACGGTCACGACGCCTTGGTCGCCATTCTCAAGGACTACCTGCCCCGGCTCGCGGGTGGCGTGGCGCACTGCTTCACGGGCGACGGACGTGAGCTGCATGACTACCTCGAACTGGGGCTTTCGATCGGCATCACCGGCTGGATCTGCGATGAGCGCAGGGGCCAGCACCTGCGCGAACTGGTGCGCGAAATCCCGCTCGACCGGCTGCTGGTGGAGACCGACGCCCCGTACCTGCTGCCACGCGACCTGCAGCCCCGGCCCGCGCATCGCCGCAACGAACCCAAGTTCCTGCCGCACGTGGTCAAGGTGATTGCCGGCTGCCGCGGCGAAGACTTTCCGACCGTGGCCGCAGCGACGACCCACAATGCGCTAAAGTTCTTCGGCTTCCCGGACGCCGCTGCCAGGTAAACGAAGCGCCTGCCTCTGATCACTAATCACTAATCACTAATCACTAATCACTTGTTTAATATGGATATTTCCAAAGCCACAAGCTTCATCGACGCGACCTGGTCGGACTCGATCCTGCCGCAGTTGATCGATTACGTCCGTATCCCCAACAAGTCCCCGCTTTTCGACCCGGACTGGGAAGCGCACGGCCACATGGAAGCCGCCGTGCAGCTGATGGCCCGTTGGGCCACGGCGCACGCGCCTGCCGGCGCCGTCGTCGAGGTGCTCAGGCTGCAGGGTCGCACACCGGTGCTGCTGGTCGACGTCCCGGGTGACGTGGACGATTGTGTCCTGATGTACGGGCACCTGGACAAGCAACCGGAGTTCACCGGCTGGTCGGACGGTCTGGACCCGTGGACGCCGGTGCTCCGCGACGGCAAGCTGTACGGTCGTGGTGGTGCCGACGACGGTTATGCGTTGTTCTCATCCGTTGCCGCGATCTGCGCGCTGCGCGAGCAGAAGATTCCCCATGCGCGTTGCGTCGTCCTGATCGAGGCGAGCGAGGAAAGCGGCAGCCCCGACCTGCCTGCCCACATCGATGCACTCGGTACACGCCTGGGCAGGCCGAGCCTGGTCGTGTGCCTCGACGCCGAGTGCGGCAATTACGAGCAGCTGTGGTGCACCACGTCGTTGCGCGGCAACCTGGTTGGCACGCTGCGCGCCGACGTGCTGACCGAAGGCGTTCATTCCGGCATGGCCAGCGGCATCGTGCCGTCGAGCATGCGCGTGCTGCGCGAACTGCTCGCGCGCGTCGAGGACATGCACTCCGGCGCCATCCTGGTCGACGAACTGAACACCCCGATTCCGGCCGATCGCCGTGCACAGGCGCAGGCCGCGGCGACGATCCTGGGGCCGCTCGTCGCCGGTCGCATTCCGTTCGTGCCTGGCATGCAGCCGATGTCGAACGATCCGCTGGAACTGCTGCTCAACAGCACCTGGCGGCCCACGCTGAGCGTGACGGGCGCCGAAGGCATCCCCGCCTTCCGCAGCGCCGGCAACGTGCTGCGGCCCTACACGAGCCTCAAGCTGTCGTTCCGCCTCACGCCGACGATGGACCCGAAGACCGCTGCTGCGGCACTGAAACGCGCACTGGAACAGGATCCGCCGTACGGCGCCAAAGTCAGCTTCAGCGTGGAGTCCGCGATGGCTGGCTGGAATGCGCCTTCGTTCGCGCCGTGGCTCGAGCAATCGATGCAACGCGCGTCACGCGCGTTCTTCGGCAGGGATTCGATGTACATGGGCACCGGCGGCAGCATCCCGTTCATGGGCATGCTCGGCGAGAAATTCCCGGGCACGCAGTTCCTGATCACGGGCGTGCTCGGCCCGAACTCGAACGCGCACGGCCCGAACGAGTTCCTGCACATCGACACGGCCCGCAAAGTGACGGGCTGCGTTGCGCAGGTGCTGGCCGATCACGCGGCGCCGGACTGAGCCGACGCGATCCAGCGGCGCAGTTCGCGGATGTCGAGCAGTCCTTTGGCTTCGACGGACAGCGAATCCAGCTGCTTCATCGCCTCCGCGAGGCGTGCCGCACGCACGGGGTCGCCTGCTGGCCGAGCGAGCGCGTCGACGAACAAAGCGTAAGAAATGTCCTTGGTGAACGACAGGCCGCCAGCGCCGACCTTCTGTTCGGCCCGGTAGCGGGGCAGCTCCAGCGTCGTGATCTGGCGCGCTTCGTCCGCGCGTCCCTGCAGTGCCATGGCATGCGCCAGCGTCACCTGCGCCCGGGACTTTTCGTCCTGCGGATCCAGTTCCGAGAATGGATTGGGGGGCAGACCATGGCGCTCGCGCGCGGCCGCTTCGGCTCGCCGTAGCGACCCGGTGCGCAGGGCCGCCACGGTCACGGTCGCGAGCATGTTGCGCAATCGCCAGGTCGAATGCAGCCTGGTTATTCGCCTTCGCCAGGTCGACCCGCGCCTGCACACCGGCGATGGCCAGTTCGAAGAGGGCTCGTCGCGGGCTGCCTTCCGCCTCGAGAGCCGCCGCCGCACGCACGGCCGCGACACCTGGCGTCATCAGTTTCTCTGCGGCCGCGAAATCACCCGCGCAGGCTTCGTTGATCGATCAACGGGCCCCCAGTTCGCCAGAGCATGGGCGCCAAGGCTGGCCGGCTTGCGCGCGTCTTCGTCCAGTGCAACCGTGGCCCGCTGCGCTTCGAGCGCATCGGCAATGTGTCCCTGTTCCATCAGGACGGCGGCCACCTGGTCCTTGCCGCGAATCCAGTACACCCACGAGTTCAGGTCCGACGGGTTGAAACGCACGTAGTTCTCGCCAGCCAGCGCCGACCTCGCCGCATGGTCGGTCGCAGCGACGTAGTCGTGCCGGCGGATCGCCAGGCGTCCGAGAAAGTCCGCCGCGAGCGCGCGATTGGCCATGGACCGCAGGTCGCCCGGCCGCTGTGCCAGCACCTTCTCGGCCATTGCGTAGACTTCGTTCTCGAGTTGCTCCGCCTCCTTCACCTTGCCGGCGTTCAGGGAGTGCCGGGCCTGCGAATCCGCGGTGTCGGCGTAGATCGACGCCGCGCGCAGGTCCGACAGGTCGCGGGCTCCGACGTCGAGCAGGATCTTGCGCGCCTCCTCGCAGGTCGCGATGTCCTGGCCCTCCGGCAAGGTGTGGCTCAGGTAGTTCAGCACGTCCGCGTACAGCATCTTGGTCTGCGGCGAAGTGCCCTTGGCCTGCACCCAGGGCCGCAGCAGGTCAGCCGTTTCCTGCAGATCGGTCGGCCTGGAACCCGGTCCGCCGCTGACACCCCAACTCGAGAATCGCACGAACTTCGACAGCGCGAGGCCCACGGCCACCGCCTCGCCCTTGTCGCCACCCGCCCGCAACTTGTCGAAAATCGTCCAGGCTTCATCGAGCTTGGGATTGGCGGTCTTGAAGTCACCGCGCGCAAACAGCGCGCCAGCCTCGCGGATCAGCGCCATGCCACGATAGACCTGTGTCTGCGGCGTCAGCAGTTCCTCGGGCAGGTCGTCGTAGTAGCTGACCGCCATGTGCGCGAGCTTGCCCATGGTCTCGAGCCGTCCGGTGGGTTCGAGTTCGGCGTAGAAATCCTCGATCAGGAACCCGACCAGCTTCTCGGCGTCGGCGCGCGCCTTCTGCGCCTGCTGGTCCGCCGCCCGGGCACGGGTCCAGTTGATCCAGCCGAAAACCGCGCTCACCAGCGCGACCAGCATCAAGCCGGCAGCGATCATGGCGAAGCGACGTGTCTTGTGCAGCGTGCGCCGCGTCTCGGCCGCCCGTTCCTGCTGCTCGGCCAGTTGTCGCTCGGCCTCGTCACGCGCTTCGCGTTCATGTCGCAGGTTGCGGCTCGAACGGACGACGCCGCACAGGACATCGTGGGTCAGCTCGACGCGGCGCATGTCGAGACGTTCTTCGATGCGCAGCAGCCGCCGATCGACCAGCTTTGCCAGCGCATCGGGCTCGGCCCCGGCCGCGGCCAACGCCTTGGCCACGCGCTCTTCGGCCAGGCTCTCGCGATAGCCGGACTCGGTGAGCAGTTCGTCCTCGATGACGCGGCGGACGCCGGCCGGCTGGTCCGCCAGCGCGCGCTCGTAGAACTCCGTCAGGATCGTGTCGCGTGAGCCAGCCAGCAGGTCCGCTGAGATCTCCGCCTTGCCCTGCGCCTGCCGCACCGTGTTGAGCTCGCGGCAGATCAGGCTGAGCAGCGACGGTTCGACTTCGGCATTCGGCAGCTCGGAACCACCTGCCACGAAGCGCACGATCGACTCCGCGACTTCCTGCGAGACGAGCTTGCCGCCGGGCTTGATGAGTCCTCGAGGCGGCGCTCGAGATCGGCGGGCGGTCGGTTTTCGACCAGGTCCGCCAGCTCGTCGAGGAACCGCTTGGCGCGTTGCCGGCCCGCGTCGTCGGCCTGCGCCAGCGTGAAGATCTCCTCGAACTGGTCGAAGATCAGCAGCGGCAACAGCGTCTGTTCGTTCGCATCGCGCAGCAGGTCGCCCCTGTGATGCAGGAACTCCCACAGCGACTCGCCCTCCACGGCCGAGCCCGCGCGCGTCCAGAAACCAGCCTCCGCCGTCACCTTGAAGATGGCCTGCTTGATCTGTTCAGCCGGCGGGGGCGATTCCGGCGCGTAGTCGATGCGGACGTAGACGGGACAGAAGCCGGACCCGCGCAGGCGCGGCACCAGGCCCGCGCGCAACAGCGACGTCTTGCCGAGCCCTGACTGGCCGAACAGCACCGTGAGCAGTTTGCGCTGTACCCGCCGTGCGAGCTCCGCCGCCTCCTCGTCGCGACCGTGAAAATACGCCCGCGTTTCTTCGGAGTAACTCGACAGACCGAGCCACGGGTTCCCGGGATCCACCGTGGTCTCGGTGGCGATATCCGGCTGCACGTGCTTCATGATCGACGGCCGCTCGAGAGTTCCTGCAGCCGGCGGATGAAGTCGGGCGATGGCTCGCCGCCTGGCAGGCGTGAGATATGCACCGACTTGAACTTCTCCGGCACGAGCGCGTCTGCTTCGGTGGTGTCGTCGATGCAGACGGGCAGGATGAACACGGCGCCTTCGGCGATGTTGCGCGAGCGATCCACCGCGTAGCTCCACTCGCGACGGAAATACGCTTCGAGCCGGCGCTGCGTCGAACCCGAAATCACGGGCAGGAAAAAGCTGCAACGCCCGACGTTGGCGCGGATCTTGTGGTCATAATCGTCACCGCCTTCGAGGCGATCCAAGTCGAACCAGGTGACGAGACCGGCCGCGTCCAGCGCCGCTTTCAGCCGCTGCACGGCAGCCAGGTCCTCCCGCGCGTAACTGATGAAGATTGCGTTCTCGGGCATCTCGCGGGCCGGCGGCAGGAACCGCTGGGGTGCAGGACCGACGTTCGCAGGTGCAGGCGCCGGCTGCTGCCGGCTCAGCCAGCGCTGGTGCAGTTCCGCAACGAACGACTCGGCGCCGCTGACGACGCGCGTGCGCACGCTCACCTGCTGCAGGAAAGCGAGCAGCCGCTCGTCCTTCGAGGTGTGGTCGTCGGCCAGGATCTCGCCGAAATCGCGCGGGTCCGACAGGCGCTTGCGCTTGGCCATGCGCAGGAACAGGCGCGCCAGCCAGTTGGAAAAGTCGCTGCCGATCAACAGCAGGTGACTGTGCTCCAGTTCGTGGAACAGCTTCTCGGGGGTGAGATGCTCGGACTGCAGGGCGCAGATGAACTCCAGCATGTCCTCGTCCGAGACGACATACGTGGGCGAGGCGGAAAGCTTGCCGAGCATGTGATAGACGACCGGCCGCTGCAGTTGACTGCGTTCAGCCGGGAGGTCGGACACGCGGTTTGGTGCGTAAGCGATGACCTCCGCGTGCGGCTGGCCGCCGAAGCGCTCGAGGTTCACAGCCTGCTCGAGCAGCGGGTCGAACGTGGTGGTGATGAAGAGATCGAAGTCGGTGATCTGCGCCAGCTGCCGCAGTGCCATCGGCGGCGCGATCTGCACCTCGCGCATGATCGAGCGCAGGCGCGTGTAAGCCTCTTCGCGGCGGCCGCGCTGGCCGAGATAGCTGCAGACGACGTCGTTGAGCGTGAGCGGTTGCGGCAGCCCGGTGGGATCGACCGACAGCTTGACGGCCAGTTTCCCGGCCAGCCATTCGTACAGCAGCCGCGGGCCCTGGTCGGTGTCGACGCGCAGCAGGTCCGGCCCGACGATGGGAATGACCCGCCGCTCCTCGATGTAATTCAGGAGGTCGTCCCAGGCGTCCTCGTCAAAGCCGCGCAGCTTGTCGCTGTCGTGCAGCAATGTCGCCGCACGCATCAGCGCGCCTGCCCCGGGTTCTTGCCCTTTGCGGTCATGCCCCGACTCCCCCTGCTTTGAATCTGCACTGAGTCTAGCGGGAATGCGCCGGGGATGGGTATCCGCCGTCCGGGGGCCGCCGGGACTCAGCTGGCGAGCGGATTCGGCTGCGCCGCCTGCTTGATGCGTTCCCACACGCCGGCGAATGCGGCCGCGGCGCCGCCCGCCGCCCGTTCGACCGCGGGAAACTGGTCCTGCAACTCGTCGAGCCGGATCACGCTCTGCGGGCGCCCCTTCGGGAATTCGCCGCGCATCGAGAACACGATGCGACCGTCGACCGGAACGTCGTCGCCGGCGAACTGCCGCACGACGGCCACCCGGTCGTACAGCATCGGCAACGGATTCGTGATCATGAAATGCCGCTTGGGGCCGAAGATGGACCACTGCTCCATCTTCTCTCCCGCAAAGATCATGCCGTGCGCGTCGAACAGGTCGAGGGCCAGCAATCCGTTCTGGGTGAGCAGCAGGTAATTGATGTGGATCTGGTCGCCCGTGCCCGTCGGCAGCAGCACGTTGCGCAGTTCGTCGAACGCGACCGACGAGATCACGTTGTCGATCGCGCGACGCGCGCGTACCTGGCGCACCTTCTCGCGGATGAAATAGCCCGCAGCGCCGACCAGCGCCAGCGCGAAGATGACCCACAACCAGAGCGGCAATCCCAGCAGCGTCTTCAAGCCGGATTCCCCTTGAGCACGTTACGCAGGTCCTCGAGGTGGGGCGCCACGTCCTGCTGCAGGGACGGCAGCGACAACAGGTCAGCGAGCGCCGCCGGCACCGGCACTGCCGCACCGATGAGCGGCTCGACGACGTCGTTGAACTTGGCGGGATGCGCCGTGCCGACCAGCACCCAGCGTTCCTTGCGCCGCTCCGCGGGCAACTGCCGGTACAGGTGCGCAGCGGTCGCGGTGTGCGGGCACCATGTCTGCCCGTAGGCGGCGTAATCAAGCCTGATCGAGGCGCGAATCTCGTCATCGCTCACGGAGTACGCGGAGAACGCGCCGCGCAGATCGTGCAGGGCGGGAAACAGCCAGCGCAGTCGTTCCATGTTGCTCGGGTTGCCTACGTCCATGGCGGACGCCAGCGTAGCGAGGCTCGGTCGCGGTTGCCACTCACCCGTGCGCAGGTAGTCCGGCACGGTCAGGTTGGCGTTGGTGGCCAGCATCACTTCGCCGATGGGCAAACCCACCTTGCGCGCCCAGAGGCAGGCGGCAACGTTGCCCAGGTTGCCCGAAGGCACGATGAAATTGGGTGCGCGACCGTCGCGGCGGGACAGCTCGAGGCTCGCGCACGCGTAATACGCCATCTGCGGCAGCAGGCGGCCGACGTTGATGCTGTTGGCCGAGCACAGCAGCAGGTCACGACCCAGCGCGGGATCGACGAACGCTTCCTTCACCATGCGCTGGCAGTCATCGAACGTGCCCGCAACCGCCAGCGTGCGCACGTTCCTGCCCCAGCAGGCGAGCTGCTTTTCCTGGCGGGACGAGACGAGGCCCTTCGGATAGAGCACCACGACGTCGACCCAGGGCCGCTGGTAGAACGCCGCAGCCACGGCGCCGCCCGTGTCACCGGAAGTCGCGACCAGGATCGTCAGCCGACGCGGATCGTTACGCGGAATGCGCTCGAGCGAGGCGGCGAGAAACCGCGCGCCGAAATCCTTGAATGCCGCGGTCGGGCCGTGGAACAGCTCCAGCACGGACAACGGTCCCGCCGCCCCCGTCACCTCCACCAGCGGCGCCGGGAAGTTGAAGGCGTCACGGACGATGGCCGGCACCTCGGTGGCGATCGCGTCACCTGCGGCAAAGGGCCGCAGCAGGACTTCCGCCACTTCCGGCATCGTGCGGGCGCCGTCGAATACCGTGCGCTCGATGCCCGGCAGTTCGGTCGGGACGTAGAGTCCGCCGTCCGGCGCCAGGCCACGTGCGATCGCTTCGCTCAGGCCGACACGGTGCTGCGGATTGCGCGTGCTCTGGAACTGCACGGTCAATCACCCACCACGCGCGCGCCCGCGCGATCGAACGTCGAGACCCAGCTGTCGGACTCGAGGCCGTGGCGCGCGAACGCTGCCACCATCCCAAGCCGGACTTGCTCTGCGTCCACTGCATCGACCCACGCGAACACCGTGGGACCCGCGCCGGAGATGGAGGCGCCCAGCGCGCCGGCCGCGAGTGCCGCCTGCTTCACGTCAGCAAATCCCGGTATCAACACCTGCCGCTGCGGCTCGATCACCACGTCGAGCAGCGACTCGCGGATCAGCGCGATGTCGCTGGTGAAGCAGCCCGCGAGAAAGCCCGCCAGGTTGGCCTGCTGCCAGATCACGTCCGACAACGGCACGGACTTGCTCAGGATGGCGCGCGCCTCGCGCGTCGGCAGCACCATGTGCGGATGCACCAGCACGCAGCGGATCGTGTCCGGCACCGGGATCTGCTTCACGAACGGATTGTCGATGCCCACCGTGAGCACCAGGCCGCCATAGAGCGACGGCGCGATGTTGTCGACGTGCACCGAACCACTCGCCACCGCCTCGCCCTGCATGGCGAACTTGAGCAGCTCCGTGCGGTCGAGCGGCTCATCGACCAGCGCGGTCGCTGCGACGATGCCCGCCACGGCTGAGGCGGCCGAACCGCCGAGACCGGAACCGAGCGGGATACCCTTCTCGACGTCGAGGTCGAAGCCGTACGGCAGGCTCAGTTCGCGACACATCGCGAGCACGGCCATGCCGGCTGTGTTCTTGTCGGCGGCGAGCGGCAGGTTTTCGACCGTGCCGGTGATGGAGCGGATCGCGACGCCGGGTTCGGCCCGGCGCGTGGCTCGCACCTTGTCGCCGAGCGCAGCGACCGTGTGGCCGAGAATGTCGAAGCCGACGCCGACGTTGCCGACGCTCGCCGGGGCAAATGCGGTGGCGGACCTGCGCGTGGAATCGCCGGTCACAGCTTGGCGCCGAGGTAGGCACAGACGCGCAGCAGGTCGGCGAAGACGCCGGCCGCCGTGACGGCTGGGCCCGCCCCGGGACCCTGCACGATGAGCGGATTCTTGTCGTAACGCGCGGTCTCGAAACGGACGATGTTGTCCGTGAGCGCGATGTTCGCGAACGGGTGCGACGGCGGCAGTTCGACCAGCCCGACCTCGGCCCGGCCTCTGGCATCGACCGACCCGACGTAGCGCAGGACATGCCCGCGCTCCGTGGCCGCGTGCAGGCGCTCGAGCATGGCCTGGTCGAATTCCGACAGCCGCTCGAGGAACGCGTCGACGCCGCAGTCATTGAGCGTCGCCGGCACGAGGCTCTCGACCTTCACTTCGGCCATCTCCGTGCGCAGACCCATCTCGCGCGCGAGGATGATCAGCTTGCGCGCCACGTCCATACCCGACAGGTCGTCGCGTGGATCCGGCTCGGTGTACCCCAGCGACTTCGCGTGCTGCACGACCGCCGAGAAAGGCTGCGAGCCGTCCCAGGTATTGAACAGATAGGCCAGGGTGCCCGAAAACATGCCTTCGATGCGGCGGATTTCATCCCCCGTTTCGCGCAGGTCACGCAGTGTCTGGATCACCGGCAGACCCGCGCCAACCGTCGCTTCGTACAGATAGTGCGACCCGGCCGTGCGCCGCGCATCCTTGACGCGCTGGTAGTCGGCATACGGCGCGCTGTTCGCCTTCTTGTTCGGCGTGACGACGTGGATGCCTTCCGACAGCCAGTGCGCGTAGTGCTTCGCCACCTCGGCGCTGGCCGAGCAGTCGATGATCACGGCGTGCGGAAAGTGATCGGCATGCACGTGGTCCGCGAACCGGTCGAGATCGAGCGGGTCGCCACCGGCCTTGTATTCATCGCGCCAGCGCGCCAGGTCGATGGCGCCGGCGGCGAGCCGCATCGATTTCGAGCCCGCGATGGCCCGCACCCGCAGGTCGAGCTTGAAGTCGCGCGCCAGGCGCTGCATCTGGCTCGCGATCTGCTCGAGCAGCGCGCCGCCGACGAGTCCCGGCCCGATCAGGCCGATCGAGACCGTGTGGGCCGAGAGATAGAACGCGGAATGCACCGCGCGCAGCGCCCGGGCACTGCCGCGGCCGTCGATCACGACGGAAATATTGCGCTCGGATGCGCCCTGGGCGATGGCCCGGACGTTGACTCCCGCCAGCCCCAGTGCCGTGAAAACCTTGGCAGCGACACCGTGCGCGCCGGCCATGCCGTCGCCGACGACGGCCAGGATGCTGCAGCCGTGGTCGATCTCGATGCTGTGGATCTGCCCTTCGCGCAGCTCCGGGTCGAACGCACGCCGCACCACGCGCTCGGCTCGTTCGGCTTCGGCTTCCGGCACCGCAAAGCAGATCGAGTGCTCGGAGCTGCCCTGCGAAATGAGGATGACCGAAATGCTTTCCTCGCGCAGCGCACCGAACAGCCGGTGCGCCGTGCCGGGCACGCCGATCATGCCGGCGCCTTCGAGGTTCACGAGCGCGATGCGATCGATCGTCGTGATGCCCTTCACCAGCGGATCGGGATCCGAGTGGTCGTGAATCAGGGTGCCGGGCTTGTCGGCCGCGAACGTGTTCTTGATCCAGATCGGGATGCGCTTCTGGACCGCCGGCGCCATCGTCGACGGATGGATGACCTTCGCGCCGAAGTACGCGAGTTCCATCGCCTCGTTATAGGAGAGCGTGTCGATCACCTGCGCCTCGGGCACGAGGCGCGGGTCAGCGCTCAGGACGCCGTCGACGTCGGTCCAGATCACGATCTCGGCGGCATCGAGCAGCGAGCCGAAGATCGATGCCGAGTAGTCGCTGCCGTTGCGGCCCAGCGTCGTCTGCAGGCCCTGCGTGTCGGTTGCGATGAAGCCGGTCACGACCAGCGTGCCGACGAACTCGGGCGCCACCAGCGCAGCCAGCTGCGCCCGGGATTGATCCCAGCGCACGCCGGGCCCCATCGGACCCCACTCCACCAGCAGCGCCTTGCGGGCGTCCAGCCATTGCACGTGACCCGCCGCGCGGCGGCGCAGCAGGCGTTCGAACAGGCGCGTCGACCAGACCTCGCCATAGCCCGAGATCAGGTCGCGCATCGTGGTCGAGGCGTTGCGGACCAGGCGCACCGTCTGCAGGATGCCCGCGATGTCGCGACAGTCGACGTCGAGAGCCGCGAGGTATTCGTCGCACAGTTCGCCGGCGAGCAGTTCGCGCGCGATGCCAATGTGGCGCTGACGCAACTCCTGCAGCCGGTCGTCGAGTACCGCTGAATCCTGTTCGGCAAGACTGATCAGCGTCAGCAGGGCATCGGTCACGCCCCGGCAGGCCGAGAGCACCACCGCCTTGCGCGGCGCCGGATCGTTCTCGATGATTTTCGCCACGCGCAACATGCACGCGGCGTCGGCGACGCTCGATCCGCCGAACTTATGGACTTTCCAGGCTTGCACGCTTCGGACTCGCTTTTTCGGTCGCCCGCCGTGCCACCCGCCCTGCCGCTCCACGCGGTGGGCTGACAGCGGCAGCGCACGGGAAAAATTCGTTGATTCGAACCTTGAAACTCTATCTTCTTGCAGCGCGGCAGGCAAACTAGGGGCCATGGACGATCAGGACTCTGCACTGCACGCGGCGATCCTCGCTGCCGGTCCCGCAACCCGGTTCGGCGGCATCAAGCCGCTGGTCCGGCTGCGGGGCGAACCCGTGCTGCATGAACTGGCGGCGAGCGCCGCTTTCGTGGCCGGACAATCGGTCACGGTCGTGCTCGGGGCCTGCGCCAGTGAGATAGCCCCTGCGCTGCGGCAACGTTCGGTATCGATCGCGCTGAACCGCGGCTGGGAAGAAGGGGTCGCAAGTTCGATCCGCGTTGCGGTGAATTCGGCGCCGCCCGGTTCGGCAGCCCTGTTGCTGATGCTGGCGGACCAGGTGGCGGTCACGGCCGACGACCTGCGCCGGCTGCATGCAAGCTGGAAGCGTCACCCGATCCTGATCGCTGCCGCGTTGTATCAGGGTGCCCCCGGGCTCCCCGCGATCTTTCCGCGCTGGGTTTTCACCGACCTGCTGTCACTGCGCGGCGACCGCGACGCGCGGAACGTATTGCGACGCAACATCGACCGAGTCGTCCGGGTGCCGATGAGCAACGCGACGATCGACCTCGACAAGCCGGACGACCTGCTGTTGATCGACGTTGCGCAGACTCGCGGCTCCGCCGACCCCTCCTGAGGTATTATGTCAAGCCAACGAGACCGGCCCTGAGAGGCGTGTCTTGCTTTCGTTACCTGCTGTGCGAGGCGTGCCCGGCGCACCCTATCCTCGACCTGCCGCAGTCACTTTTTTCGTGGAGTCGAGCGCATGAACCGCAGCCGTTTCCTGCCCCTGATCACCGGATTCACGCTCCTCGCCTGTACGGGCGCGGCCTTTGCCGGCAACGTCGCGAACCAGTTCCGCGGTGGCGCCTTCGGCCTGCCGTGGAGTGCCGACAAGGCGGCCATCCAGGGCAAGTACCCGGGCGGCAAGTGGGACAAAGACGAACTGGTCGGCACCGACCGTTATTGCGCCCCGAGCAGGCAGGTGCTGCTGAAACTGCCGACACAGCACCAGACCAAGGAACTCTGTTTCCTGATGGGCAGCGACAACACGATGGGCGCCGCCACCGCGCGTCTCGAACCCAGCCTGCCCTCGCTGCTGGCCGTGGTCAATCGTTCGCGGACGATGTTCGGTGACTTCGACGCGGTGAAACGCGACGATGGCGCCATCCAGTCCAAATACACCTTCATGCTGTGGCTGAAGGACGCGCCGATCATCGCGGTCGTGAGCAGCGCCAATGGCGATGACGGCGCGCCCAACCTGGTTGCGTTCTCGGTCGCGGATGAAGCTTCGCTGTTGGCGAAGGACGCCGACAATGTGTCGAACAAGCCGGTCTTCAAGTAATCAGCCGCGCGCGCCCTCGCCCACTTCGACGGCCGGGGGCGGCGTCAGGCTGAGGCCTTCGCCCGCCACTGCGCTGCCCGAGCGCTGTTCGAGCCAGTCGACCAGCGGTTTCCAGGTATCGAGGTCCTCCTGCAGCAGGGCACCCTTCATCTCGTGGATGCCCATCCCGCATTCGGCGGACCGCACGTACGCCTGTGAGTCCCGCAAGACAGCCGCAACCGGGATGCGCAGGCTTTCCAGGAACCGCATCAGCGTCGAGAACGCCTTGGTGTAGCGGCGGGCACGGTTGGCCACGATGACCAGCCGCCGCTCGGAGCGATGCACGCGACCGGCCAGCAGCAGGTCGGCAATCGCGCGCGATGCCGCGTGGATGTCGATATCCGAAGGCAGCACCGGCACGATGATCGCGTGCGCGCCCTGGGTGAGCTCGGGCAACTGGAACGGCGTGACCGCCGCGGGCGTATCGACGATCAGCTTCTCGGTGCCCGGCGGCGTGCGCAGGGCAAACGAACGCGTGACGCCGAGCTTCTTTTCAAAGGCCGCGATGCCGTGGATGGCCGGCAGGTCCGCCGGACGTTGCCGCAACCAGCGCATGCTCGAGCCCTGGGCATCGTGATCCATCAGCGCAACCGACTGTCCAGACCACGCGTAATAGGCGGCCAGATTGGTGGCGATGGTCGACTTGCCCGACCCCCCCTTGGGGTTCAGGAGGACGATTTTACGAAACGAGGAAAGGGCGGACTGTTCCATGACCAACCGTTGGTTGTTCCTGCCACGACCGTACCCGACCGCCGGGTCCGGCCGCAAGCTGACGTGCAAAAAATGCTTTGAGCTGCACCGCCGTCAGTCGCGCCCTGTCAGGCCGGTCGCCCGGAGCTTGGTCGCGATGAAGCCGGAATGCGGCACGTGCAGCAGATCGGCGACACGACGAATCAGGTGCTCCTCGTACTTGTGCACCGTCAGGTCGGCATCCGCCACGCGCCACAACGCTTCGAGCAATCCGACCTTCTCCGCCTCGGAGCAGGTGCGGTTGATCTGCGAGGTGAACTGGTACAGGTCGTGTGACTTGTCGATGTGACGCTCGGCTTCCTCGACCAGTGCCCGGGTTTCCTCGGGCCCAAGCTCAAGCAACGCCGAGACCGAGGCCATGACCTGCTGGCGTTCGGCCGGGGCAACTTCATAATCCGCCCGCAACACTTCCACCAGCAGCGCCGCCACCGCAAGGTTGGGTCCGGTCGCCGTCGATCCGGCCGCTGGTTTGCCCGCGCCGCCCGGCAGGTATTGCGCGATCCAGTCTTTCAGGCCCATGTCGGTGTTCGGCTCGTCGGAAGGGCCGGCCATGCTGCCATCGCCCGACCGGCAAGCCAACCCGCTCGCGCGCACGACGGCCCTTGTTCATAATGGAGCACGACGACGCAAGAGGACAACGACCATCATGAACTGCAAGAACGCGACGATTGCAGCTGCCATCGGCAGCCTGCTCGCAGTAGGTGTCGCCAGTGCCGGTCAGGACGCTGGCAAGGACGACAAGGTGAAGTGCTACGGCGTGGCCAAAGCCGGCAAGAACGACTGCGCGACGGCAAGCCACAGCTGTGCCGGCGCATCGAAGCAAGACAACGATCCCGCCGAGTGGAAGTTCATGCCGCAAGCCGAGTGCGAAAAGGCCGGCGGCAAGGCCGGCAGCGACCAGCAAGCGATGTGAATGATCGTGACAGGCGGCCCATCGCCAGCACCTGTCCAGGGCCTGATCCCGGCGCGAGCCGGGATCGGCCTTCGCTCGCAGCACCATGAGGCCATCCTGGTCACGGCAGCCCCGCCAGCGTGGCTCGAAGTCCACACCGAAAACTATTTTCATGCAGGTGGCCCCGCCGTGCGCGCCCTCGAGCGCGCCCGCGCCCGCTATCCATTGAGCCTGCACGGCGTCGGGCTCGGACTCGGCTCGGCCGATCCCATCGACCGCGGTCACCTCGGGCTCGTGCGCGATGCCGTGCGGCGCTATGAACCGGGCCTGGTGAGCGAGCATGCATGCTGGGGCCACGTCGACGGTGAACACTTCAACGATCTGCTGCCACTGCCCTACACCGAGGAAGCCGTGGAGCACCTCGCTGCCCGTGTGCGCGAGGTGCAGGATTTCCTCGGCCGCCAGATCCTGATCGAGAACCTCAGCGCCTACGTGAGCTTCGCCTCCTCGCAGCTCAGCGAAGGCGAATTCCTCGCGGCCGTCGTGGCGCGCAGCGGCTGCGGCCTGCTGCTCGACGTCAACAATGCGTACGTGAATGCGTCCAACCTCGGTCTCGACCTCGATACGTTCTTCGCAGCACTGCCACGGTACGCCATCCAGGAGATTCATCTCGCCGGCCACGCCCGGCGCAGGGTTGGAACGCGCGAGCTGCTGATCGATGATCACGGCAGCGCCGTCTGCGACGACGTGTGGGCCTGGTACGAAGATGCGCTGCGACGTTTTGGTCCGGTACCGACCCTGATTGAATGGGACAACGAAGTACCGCCCCTCGCGACGCTGCTCGCGGAAGCGGCGCGCGCCGAGCAGCGACTGGAACGGCACCATGCCGCGGCCGCGTGATTCCGCCCCGGACCTGAAGACACTGCAGGCGGCATTCGGCCGCAGCGTGCGCTCCGCGACCGTGAACGGTACCGACGTGCAGCTGCTCGCCGGCAGCGGCGACGCGACCCTCTTCAGCGCAGGGATCGACGTCTACAGTAACAACGCGTGGCAGTTCTTTCTCACCGCCCTCGAGCGCACCTACCCGGTGACGCAGAGGCGCGTCGGCACCGATTTCTTTCGTCAGCTAGCGCGCGATTACCGTGTGCAGCGTCCCTCGCAACACGGTGACCTGCACTGGATCGGCGAGGCATTCCCGGCGTGGCTCGCCGCTCGCATGGCGGGCACGGGCTACGAATGGCTCGCCGACCTCGCGCGCCTCGAATGGGCCTGCGAGACGTCCGTTGCCGCGGCACAGCACGATCCGGTCGGCCCCGAGTCGCTTGCCGGCATCGATCCGCACCTGCTGCCGCACGTGGCGCTGGCATGGCAGCCTTCGCTGCAACTGGTGGCCTCGCCATTTCCGATCTGGAGCGTGTGGCAGGCCAACCAGCATGAAGATGCAGCCGCCCCGGTCGACCTCGCGGCGGGCGCGGAACATTGTGCCGTCGTCTGCATCGCGGACCGGGTGGCGGTGTACCGGCTCGAGGCGGCTGATCATCGGCTGCTGCAGTACCTGTGCGCGGGAATGTCGCTGGGAGCGGCTGCCGACGCGGCCGTCGCGAATGCCGGGACGCTGGGCCGGGTACTGGAGCGATTGCTGGCCTGGGCATTCGGCGAAGGGCTCGTCGTGCAGGTCGTCAAGGCGTCCCCGGCATGAGCTGGTCGAGCCTGCTCTGCGCGATGGCGTGGTAGCCCGGCCGGGCCTGGGCGTAGACACGCCGCGCGAAATCTGCGCCCTGCGGAGTATTCAGCAGGTCCTGATACAGGGGCTCGATGAGCTTCAGCCGGCCGATACCCGTCAGGTAGCTTGCCAGCGCGGGTTCGAGGCCCGGGTAGCCGCTGGCAAGGGCCAGCCGGAACCAGGAGTGCGCAATCTCGGCATTGCGGGATTCGGTCAACTGGAAACGCCGGTCCAGCTCCTGCAGCCGCGCCACAGGTTGCGGACGGGTCGCCCGATTCAGGAAATGCAGCCACTCCTGCACGGTCCAGCTGGCTGTCTGCAGCGCATCCGTCGCGAGCACGCCCTGCTCCCAGCGCATGCGCTGCGCGTCGACATGCTCCAGCGTGTCGGATTGCACGAACTCGGCATCGGCCGGCAGTCCGGTGCCGTCGATCCAGCGGGCGAGAAATTCGGCATCGATCGTGCCCGCAGACTGCTGCACCAGGCCCTCCTGCAGCTCGGCAACGAACTGCGGCGTGGTGACGCTGGTGAAGGCGTGACGGTCGAACCATCCCTGCAGGAAGGCGTCGAGTTGCGCACGACCGAAACGGCGTTCCAGCTGATACAGGAACAACGCCCCTTTCTCGTACGCCACGGCCGAGCTACCCTGGCCCTTGTGCAGCGCCAGGTCGGGTGCCAGCGCGCCTTGCCACGCTTCGTCGGGCTTCAGCTCCGCCAGCGCCAGTCGCAGGTCCTGCTGGCCGACGCCCCATTCCAGTCGGGCACGCTCCTCGCCGTACACCGCCTCCATGAGCCTGCGTTCGAAATACGTGGTGAAGCCTTCGTTGAGCCAGCCGTCGCGCCACGTGGCGTTGGTCACGAGATTGCCGGACCAGGAGTGCGCAAGTTCATGTGCGAGCACGCCGACCAGTGATTTGTCGCCGGCGATCACGGTCGGCGTCATGAAGGTGAGCCGCGGGTTTTCCATGCCGCCGTAGGGAAACGACGGCGGCAGCACGAGCACGTCGTAGCGGCCCCAGCGGTAGCGGCCATAGAGCCCTTCGGCCCTGGTCATCATCGCCTCGGCGTCGCCGAATTCCCACGCCGCCGCGGCGAGCACCGCGGGCTCGGCCCAGACGCCCGTACGTGGACCGACGGCCTGGAATTCCAGGTCACCGACGGCCAGCGCCAGCAGGTACGACGGAATCGGCTGCGGCATGCGGAAGTGGAAGGTCGTCTGGCCGCGGCGATTGCCGACGTCGCCCTCGGCGGCCATGACGGCCACCAGCCCGGCGGGCACCCGCAGCGTGGCGGTGTAGGTGGCGCGGATCCACGGCGTGTCCTGCAGCGGCGCCAGCGACCGCGCATGCAGCGCCTGGGCCTGGCTGAACAGGAACGGCGAGCGCTTGCCCGTGGTCTGCGACGGCGGCAGCCACTGCAGGCCTGACGCCTGTGGCGTCGTGGCATAGGCGATACGCACGCGAGCGGCGTCACGGGGCATGGCGATGCGCAAGGCGCTGCCAAGCTCGTCATCGCGGTGGTCAAGCACGAAGCGCGTCTTGCGGAAGTCTTCGCTGCCGGCCGGCGCCACCCGGACCGAGTCGATCTGCAGGTCGCGCGTGTCGAGCACCAGTTCGCGGCTGTTCGGGTCCATGCGGACGAGTTCGAGGGTTGCCGTCCCCCGCAGCCGGCTCTGGTCGAAGTCGACATCGAGGTCGAGGTGGAAACTGCGGGTAACGAAGCTGAGCGGATCCGCGAAACTCATGGTGTCGGGCCAGTTCCGCGGCGTGGTCGCGATCGGTACCGAAGCGGGCAACGACACTGCGGCCGGATGCGCCGGCTTCGAATGCGGGGCTGACTGACAGCCAACGGCCAACGTCGCGAGCGCGACGATTGTGGCCGGACCTCGCAGAGAGAGCTTGCGGGCCAGGGACAGGCGGTTTGCGTGGGGCACTGCAGTCGGTTCCATTGGTTGCTTGTCCAGCGGCGTCGACCCCCTGGAGTGAATGGCGCCAAGCATACGGATCGCGCACGCCGTGGGCGACTTCGTTGCGGGTAGAATTGCCGCATGCCTGCCGGGTTCTCAAAGGTCCTCGCCTCCATCGACCCTCGCGCCGGGCCTGGTTTTACCGTGACCGTCCCGCCCGACTGGCTGCAGGGGCGCACGGTGTTCGGTGGCATGCAGATGGCCCTCGGTGGCCGCGCGATGCGGGCGGTGCTGCCGCTGCAGGCGGCTGCCATGCCCTTGCGCAGCGCGCAGATGACCTTCGTCGGACCCTTGCTCGGTGGCACGCCGATCCGGATGAAGGCTGAAACCCTGCGCAGCGGAAAAACGACCGTCCATGCCCGCTGCGACCTCATGCACGACGATGGCAAGGTGGCCTGCACGGTCGTTGGTATCTTTGGCGGACCGCGCGAGTCGCGCTTCGTCAAGGAAATGCCGTGCCCGGAGCCCGGCGTGTCGGTGGAGGACGCCAGCCGCTCGGTCGCGGGCTCACCCTTGTCGCCCGCATTCCTGCGGCACTTCGAAGTCCGTGTGGCGCGAGGTGCCCAGCCCTACTCCGGTTACGCCGAGCCGAGGTCGCTGATCTATGCCCGGTTGCGTGATCGGGAGTGCGGCTCCGAGGATGCGTTGCTGGCATTGGCCGACGTGATACCCACGCCGGTGCTGTCGATGCTGGTCGAGCCGGCACCGGCCAGTTCCGTGAACTGGATGATCGAGGTCTTGCGCGATCCGGCCTACCTCGACCTGCACGACTGGGTGCTGATCGATACCGAGGTGCGCGCCGGCACGGCGGGATACCTCAGTCAGACGTCCGTGCTTTATGGCACCGACGGACACGCATACTCGGTCAGTCACCAGACCGTCGCAGTCTTCGGCTGACGCCGCTCAGCGGCGAGCCATCGCGCCCATCAATTCCTTGATCAGCTTGACCGCGGCGATGGCGGCATGGTCCGACTCGTCCTCGTCGATGGCGACGCCACGCCTGCCGGATGGCCGTTGGCGCAGCCGCTGCGCCGCGCCGGTACGACGAATTGACGTCCGTCGGAATGCCCAGGACCTGGATCTGCATGCTTCGCGGCAGGCGCCCCTCAGTGCAACGGCATCTGGAACGTGAACATGACGCCACCCTCGTCGCCCGGCGCGATCGCAAAGGTCGTCCTGTCCGGGCTGACCTGGCGCCGATTCATCACGAAGCGCGCGGTCGACAGGCCGAGTGCCGCGCCCGCCGCCACGTCCGAGGCCCAGTGCTGGTTGTGGTCCAAGCGCAGCCAGGCCGTCGCGCCCGCAAGACCGTAACCCAGGAACCTGCGCGCCCAGCGATAGCGGTCGTCACCCGATTCCGCCAGCACCGTGCCGATCGCGAAGGCAACGCTGACGTGGCGCGACGGGAATGAGTCACCGCTTTCGAACCACTGGTCGGGGTCGGTCGTCTCGTTCGGGCGTTGGCGGCCAAACGACAGCTTCAGGATCTCCGTGCTCACCGCGGTGAACGCCGTCGCCTGGATCATCGAGCCAACTTCCCGCCAGCCGTCCGGCTGGTCAACGATCCCTGCAAGGAGCCATGTACCTGCCAGCATGACGGCAGCAGGCAAGGCGTCGTCGAGGTTGTTCGGGTCCTCGCCATCCAGCGGTGCACTGGCATCCGCGAAGTGGTCACGCACGTCGTCGTCGAATTCGTGGATGACGCCGATGGCGACCAGCGTGCCACCGAACTCGAGCCAGTCGCGGCCATCCCAGCGCAACGGCGCGGTGAAGTACAGCTTCGCGTCCTCCAGCGCCTCGCGTGGCTGCACCGCCTGGGCGTCGCAGACTCGAGGTTGAAAGCAGATGTGGACCGCGCAGCGTGGACATGATCTTCATCGTCTGCGAATGGTACACACGGCATCTGGTGATCGTTGCGCGGCTGGTACGAGCGCGCTAAAATGCCGCGCTTGGAGAAGCACCATGCGCACGACATTCCCCTGCCTCGCGCTCCTTGCCGGCCTGGCCATCGCGGGTCCGACAATCGCTGGTTCAACTGTGGCCGAGAGCGCCCCGGCTGCGGCGGTCTCTGCAAGTCGACGGTCAGCGGCGACCTCCGCCTGCATGCCCTCAAGAGCGCGATCTTCGGCAACGAGCGGACCATCCGCGTGCTGCTGCCCGACGGGTACGGCGACGCCGCCAACAAGGATCGCCGCTATCCGGTCCTGTACCTGCTCGACGGGCAGAACGTGTTCGACGCGTGCCTGAGCGACGTCAGCCACCACGAATGGAGCGTCGATGAGACGGTCCAGCAACTGATCGCGGCACAGAAGATCCCGGCCCTGATCGTGGTCGGCGTCGATCACGCCGGCAAGGACCGCGCGCGCGAGTACCTGCCGTACAAGGATTTCATCGGCAATCCCGACATGGACGAGCCGGCCGGCAGGCTGTTCCCCGATTTCATGACCCGAGAAGTCATGCCGCTCGTCGATAGCAACTACCGCACGCTGCCGGGCCAGCCGAACACCGGCATCGGCGGTTCGTCCTACGGTGGGGTCGCAACCCTGTATGCGCTGCTCGCAAAGCCCGGCACCTTCGGCTATGGATTGATTGAGAGCCCGTCCATGCAAGTCGGCATGGGCCAGTTGGTGCGCGACACGAACCCTCTTGTGGCCCTGCCCGTGAAGGTGTTCATGGCCTTCGGTGGCAAGGAAGCCTCCGATCCGGTGACCAGCGACAAGAAGATCGGGCTGGTCCGCCAGGTCGAAGCGAACTTCCGCGCCGCCGGCTATGACGACTCAAACTTCCGCTTCGTGGTCGATCCGCAAGCCCTGCACACCGAGGCTGCCTGGGAAAACGCCTGCCTGGCGCCCTGACGTTCCTGTTCGGCGACTGGAAGCCTGCGCCCCCACCGCGGCCCTGAATCAACCTGTCGTCGGGATCCGGCGCCGGTTAAAATCTGGCGTCCGCACACCCGCTCCCCATCCCTGGAATCCCATGCTCGCCACCCTGCTCGCGTCCGGCCGCACCCTGCTCGCCGACGGCGCCACCGGCACCAACCTGTTTGCGCTGGGCCTCACCTCCGGTGACGCGCCGGAAATGTGGAACCTCGAGCATCCGGATCGTGTGCGGGCGCTGCACCAGGGTTTTGTCGACGCGGGATCGGACATCATCCTGACCAACAGCTTCGGCGGTAACGCACGACGGCTGATGCTGCACGGCATGCAGGACCGCGTGCGCGAGATCAACCGTCTCGCCGCCCAGCACGCTCGTTCGGTCGCTGACAAGGCAGGACGCCCGGTCGTGGTCGCGGGCTCAGTTGGTCCCACGGGCGATCTGTTCGAACCGCTCGGCGTACTGACCGAAGCGATGGCGATCGAAGTCTTCGAAGAACAGATCCGTGGACTCAAGGAAGGCGGCGCCGACGTCGCCTGGATCGAGACGATGTCGTCGCTCGAGGAGATCAGGGCCGCCGCGATGGCCGCTGCCAAGGTCGGCATGCCCTACACGTTCACTGCAAGCTTCGACACCGCCGGGCGGACGATGATGGGCATCACGCCCGCGGCACTGGTCGAATTCGCGCAGTCGCTGAACCCGCCGCCGCTCGCGATCGGCGCCAACTGCGGCGTCGGCGCATCCGACCTGGTCGTCAGCATCCTCGGCATGACCGCGCAGCAAGCCGGCATCCCGATCATCGCCAAGGCCAATGCCGGCGTGCCGAAATTCATCGGCGCTGAAGTCCACTACTCGGGCACACCGGACCTCATGGCCACCTACGTGGACCTGGCCGCCGATTCCGGTGCGCGCATCATCGGCGGTTGCTGTGGCACGACGTTCGGCCACCTCTCGGCCATGCATGCAGCACTGCACCACCATCACGCTGGCGCGAGGCCGGACGAAGCGAAAGTGATTGCCGAACTCGGTCCGCTGCAGGCGCCGGGCGCCAAGGGCGGTCACCGGATTGGTGGCGAGGGCCGGCGCAATCGTCGGACGTAAGGTCCGCCCTGCACGGCCGTTTTACCGGGCCAACGTCAGCCGTCTGACTCCGACTCCTTGCGGCCCTTGTAGCGGCTGATCTCGAGCGGACGGCCACGGACTTCGACCTTGCGCAGGTGCGCCAGCGTCCTCTCGGAAATATCGGCCGGCAACCGGACCAGCGTGTGATCGTCGCGGATGCTGAGGCCGTTGATTTCGGTGCCGTGCAGGTCGCCTTCGTGCGCCAGCGCGCCGACGATGTTGCCCGGCAATACGCCGTGCCTGCGTCCGACTTCGAGGCGGAACGTCGCTTGCGGAGCGTCGTTCCTGCCGCGCTGACGCGGTCCACCACGGCGCGAAGCACCTTCGTCACCACCACTTCTGTCGGATGAAGCCGCTTCGCGCGGTGCCGCCGGCTCGCCCGTCGACTCGCGGCGCTTCGACACTGCGAGCGACTTGCCGCCCCGCGCCATCGCGGCCAGTGCCGCCGCCACCTCGAGCAGGTCGGCATCGGTCTCGCGCAGATAGTCGTCCAGGACGCCGCGATAGGCGTCGCCGGCCTTCGATTCGACGGCGTCGGCAATCTCCTGCTTGAACCTGGTCGCGCGTCGCTCGTTCACGTCCTCGAGCGTCGGCAGGCTCATGGCCTCGATCGGCTGGCGCGTGGCCCGCTCGATG
Organism: Pseudomonadota bacterium; assembly: GCA_016705325.1. Lineage (GTDB taxonomy): Bacteria > Pseudomonadota > Gammaproteobacteria > Steroidobacterales > Steroidobacteraceae > RPQJ01. Next base: position 39,836 of record JADIYJ010000015.1, read on the forward strand.
ATCCGCAGCATGTTCCGCTCGCGGGGCGAGATGAACAGGATCGCCTCGCCACTGCGCCCTGCCCGGCCGGTGCGGCCGATGCGGTGCACGTACGATTCGCTGTCGTAGGGCACGTCGAAGTTGACGACGTGCGTGATACGGTCGACGTCGAGCCCGCGCGCTGCGACGTCCGTCGCGACGACGATGTCGACCTTGCCGGCCTTCAGCGCTGCGACCGTGCGTTCGCGCTGCGCCTGCAGGATGTCGCCATTCAAAGCCGCCGACGCGAAACCACGCGCCTCGAGCTTCTCGACGAGTTCGACAGTCGCCTGCTTGGTGCGCGCAAACACCAGCATCGCGTCGAAGGCCTCGACTTCGAGGATGCGCGTGAGCGCGTCGAGCTTGTGCATGCCCGAGACGACCCAGTAGCGCTGGCGGATGTTCGTCGCCGTCGTGGTCTTCGAGCGGATCGTGACTTCGCGCGGCGAACGCAGGTGCTTCTGCGCGATGTTGCGGATCGGCTTCGGCAGCGTGGCCGAGAACAGCGCGACCTGTCGTTCCTTCGGCGCCATGCCGAGGATCTCGTCGATCGCATCGACGAAACCCATCTGCAGCATCTCGTCGGCCTCGTCGAGCACGACGTACTTCAGCGTCGCCAGGCTCAGCGTGCCGCGCTGCAGGTGGTCCATCACGCGACCCGGGGTGGCGACGATGACGTGCGTGCCACGCTTGAGCGCATTCAACTGCGGCGTGTAGCTCTGCCCGCCATAAATCGGGAGCACGTGCAGACCCGGCATGTGGTGCGCGTATTTCTGGAAGGCTTCTGCGACCTGGATCGCGAGTTCGCGGGTAGGGACGAGCACCAGCACCTGCGGCTCACGGCGCGAGACGTCCAGCATCGACAGGAAAGGCAGCGCGAATGCCGCAGTCTTGCCGGTGCCGGTCTGCGCCTGGCCGATCAGGTCGTGCCCGGCCAGCAGCACCGGGATCGTGGCGGCCTGGATCGGGGATGGGGATTCGTAGCCAACGTCTTTCAGGGCCGCGACCAGGGGCGTGGACAGGCCGAGTTCGGCAAACGTCAGGACGGCTTGCTCGTCAGGGGGATTGCTTTGCATCTTGGTTCTCACGCGGGACCGAAAATGCAGGCATCTGGCGCGGTGGGTGACATCCCACTCGAAATCGAACCGCACACGAAAGGCGCGCCGGCTCCGGTCCATGAACCAGAAAGCCGGCCGCCCCTTTCGAAGCGACCGGCCTATGTTCTGTAGCGGGGAGAGGTTCCGGCAACCATGTGCCAGCTCGCCCAACCTGCGGGTAGTCCCAGACTTCGGGCCGTAGGATACACCGATTGGCCTGATTTCGCGCGGTTTTCGCCCGGCCGACGCTCAGAAGACGTAGCGAAGCGCAGGATTGCCTTCGCCCGAACCTCGGCGCGGGCAGGTCGCACAATGATCACCGATGAGCTGGTTGGCGTGACGAATTGCCAGGATCGTGCTGGTGAGCGGGACTCTCTCCTCGCGGAAAATCGTCGCGCCGGTTCGGTCGCTGAGCCTGGTGGTCTCCAGACGTTGCGCCAGGTCGGCACGCACCCCGCACAGGATCACGTCCACGGCGCGAGCCCGGACACGGTCGACGAACTCCTTGAGCATGATCATGCCGGCGGCATCCGCATTGCGAGCGCGCTTGAGCCGCAGGATGACCACGCGCGTGTGGCCGTCGATCCGCTGCTCGATCCGCTCGAAATGGCGTTCGAGCGCAGCCGATGCGCCGAAAAACATCTCGCCCTCGAGCCCGTAGATCAGGAGTCGATTGCAGCGCGCGTCGTCCGGGAAGCGCTCCCGGATCGTGCCGTCCGGCGTGATGGTGAACTCGGTCAGCAGCATGCGACCTGCGCGCCGTACCGTCAGCAACGATGACATGACCACGCCGATCAGGATACAAAACTCGATCGAGATGGCGACCGCCGAAAAAGCCGTCACGCCGATGATTACCGAGTCAAAACGTGTCACACGGAGGTGATAGAAAAGTCCGCCCCAGTCGATCATCTTCCACGCCGAGACGATCAGTATCCCGGCCAGCGCAGCGCGCGGAATCAGTCGGGCATACGGGGCCAACGCCACCATGATCAGCGCAACCGCCGCTGCAGACACGACGCCCGACCACTGCGACACTGCACCTGCCTGGTGGTTGATCGCCGAGCGCGTGAGCGAGCCCGACCCCGGCATGCACTGGAAGAAGCTGCCAGTGAAGTTGGCAAGCCCTTCGCTGAGGCACAGCTGGTTCATGTTGAGCGGTTGCCGTGTCTGCGTGGCAATCGCCTTGGACATCGCGATGGCCTCCAGCAGGCCGAGGATGGCGATCGCGAGCGCGCCGCCCGAGAGTTCACGAATCAATTCGTAGTCGATCGCCGGCAGCGCCGCTGTCGGCAGCCTGGCCGGAATTGCGCCCACGACACGCACGCCGTTGGCCTCGAGCCCGAGCCAGGCGACCACGGCTGCCATGGTCAGCACAGTTATCAGCAGCTCGGGCAGCAGGCGCAGTCCAAGCAGGTTCTTGAGCCAGCGCAGCCCTAGCACCATCGCGATCGTGGCGAGTCCGATTGACAGCGTTGCGGTGTTGACGTCCCCGCCCTGGGTCATCGTCAGCCAGAATCGATAGAGAAAAGTGTCGTGAACCCCGCCCATTGATGCCAGGCCCAGCAGGTTCTTCATCTGGTCGAGGACGAGCAGCGCGGAAGCACCCAGGGTGAAGCCGATGATGACGGAATGAGAGATGTAGCGGGTGAGATCGCCGAGACGCATCGAGGTGATGACGAGCTGGATGATGCCCACCATGAACGCAAGCAGCACCGCGGCCTGGATCTTTTCGTCCACGCTCGGGACGATACTGATGACGCTCAGGACCGCGATCGAGATCGCGTTGGTCGGACCGTTGATGAGTTGCCTGGACGAGGCGAAAAGTGCACCCACGGCGGTCATGATGATCGCCGTGTACAGGCCGTACTCCGCCGGCAGTCCCGCGGCCAGGGCGTAGGCCATCGCCTGGGGGACCGCGACGGCAGCGACCGTGATGCCGGCGAGCAGGTCCGCTCGCGCGTCGGTCAGACGATACCTGCGCAGCGAATCGAGCGCCGGAACAAACCGGTAGATCCAGGGAGGCCGGTCTTCTTGGGTCATCAGGGTCGTTTCATCTCAGTCACAGCGCGCCAAAATACCAGTGAGGCCGCTCCTTGTGACCCGACGTGTGTCACGCACGTCTCGTTTTGGCGCTCGGTCCAGGCCGACGATGTCGGCTCGAGGTCCGGACGACTGGCGACAATCCTTGCGCCGCTTGCACGTTACCGCCGTGAAGGTGCAAATTGTCACCGTGAGCGTGACCTCTGACCTTCGAATCTGGCGGAGATAGCATGCAGGGCAAGCCGACGGTCACCTGGGAACCCCTCAGCCAGCACGGTTTATCCGGGCATTCGGACTGTGTCCTGCTGCGCGCCACGGTGCCTGGGGGTTGGCTCGTCCTCTTTCACGAACCCCACGGACGCGAAAGCGGTTCGATCACCTTCTACCCGGACCCGAATCACCTGTGGGACGGCGGCTCGCTCGCGCCAGGCGTAAGACCCGTACGGTAGGCTCGCCGACGGTCGGGTCGCACGCCGCGCGCGTGACGCTCACAGTTACGGAGCAGTGTGTCTGGGGTGACGGCAAACTTCGGCAGCAATGCCAGGGCTGTGACCCCGTTGTCGGCGATGATCCGCTGCACCTCGCGCTTCTTCAGTCCCCAGGCCTCGCCAACCGTGCGCCACGCCTCCACGGGCTTCACGTGCTTCAGTCGCGTGAGGCACAGGTAGTGAATCGCGATCCGGATCGGATCGGAGGGTCGGCGGGCATGAGACCGCCGGGTTCCGATCAGGTCGGAAACGTCCTTGCCGTGCAGCAGCGCCGCCAATATGGCTTCCAGCAGCGCACGCTCGTCCTGCGTTGCAGACTCGGCGTCGGCCGACTTGCACATCGCCCGTATGAAGTGGCGCTGCTTGTCGACGCCGGTCTTTTCCTGAGTGTCGGAGCTTTGCATCCCTTGCCATTCTGGACGCAGACAGGCACCCGGCAGGAGTTCTTTAGATCATAGTTGCGTGACGCGTCGCAATATCCTGATGACATAGCGTCCGATCGCGCAAAGCGATCGCTCAGTTATGTCACATGCATCGGCCGACGGACCTCAATGACTGGCGGACTCACCTAGCCAATCCAGCGTCGAGTCAGTCGCCAGTAGCCGTTCACGGTGACCGAGAAGACGGTCAGAAAGAGACCTTCCAGTCGCGAATTCACCAGGCCAGGCGCGAGTGGGGGCATGCCACCCGTGAGAACGTCGCGGTCAGCGACAACCCGACTGGCCCGTGCCGCGCGCCGTCGGGCGGTGAGTGTCGCGAGGTTTTGCAACTGCCACGTCCACGCCTGCGCCCACTGACGCAGCCAGCCCATCCGGGCTGACTGGACAAATGACGCCAGCTCATACAGGAGCAGGACCGGCAGCAGGACCAGCAGCGTCCGCCAGCGATAGTGAACGAGGATCGTGATCAGCCGGTTGCGCATCGTCAGGTACGCGCGACGCTTCGGATAGCTCAGCTGCCCGCGGAAAGAGAGCCCGGGCGTGCCGTCCGCCCGCTCATGGAACACTTCTGCCGTAGACTCGCACCAGAAGCGCTCGCCACGAAGCCGCAATCTCAGTGCGAACTCCAGATCCTCGAAGTAGAAGAAGAAAGCCTCGTCGAATCCCCCGGCCTCGATCACCTTGACGCGGTCCATCAACAGGCAAGCGCCGATGGCCCCGTCCACGAATCCCGACACCTGGGGTGTGGCAGCAACGTCACGGTAGGCATTTCGCAGGGCCAGCGTGCCGAGAAAATGCAGCGACGCGCCGTCGGTCTGGACGATGTGGCGTTCCGGAACCAGCCGGATCCGGGGACAGACCACGGCCGGCTGGTGCTTGACGTAGGCGGCGACCATGCGCTCGACGCTGCCTGCACCGACATAAACGTCATGATCCAGCAGCAGGGCCAGCGGCACACGCAGCAGGTCGAGTCCGATGTTGCGCGCGACCGAGAGGCCAAGGTTCGTCTCGAGCGCGACCAGTCGCACCGTCGGAAACAACTCGCCGATCCTGCCGACGCTGCCGTCGTCGGACGCATTGTCGACGACGACGATCTCGGATAATGCAGGCCCTGACTCCAGCAAGGCCTGCACGACGCCGAGCACTCGCTGCCCACCGTTGTAGTTGACGACCACCGCACCCACCGCGGGGGCAGATTGCTCGACCGCCGCTTGCGTTACACCCGTCAACGTGTCGCCCTGAAGCCAATCGGGGTATCGCGCGCGGCAGGCCACGGGCACGCAGGGAGCATGACGACAAGATGGCGCTTCATTCGGGAACGATGGCCCTTCGTTCGGTCCGGCCGTCAACGGCAAAGACAGCAGAGCCTTGCACTTTTTGACCGCGGAGAACAGGCATTGAATCACGGTCTGCGGGATGGCAGGAGATTCACCGTCAACCGCAACTTGCGTCGGCGACGGCGTCCGGGCTAGATACCGTCGCATGAGCTCGCGCTCGACCGACGATATCAACCCAGTCCACGTCGCCGTCACCTGCGACGAGAATTACGCCATGCCGCTCGCGGCCATGCTGGCGTCGCTGGCCGCAAACCTGGATCCAGACCGCCGACTCGTCATCCATGCGCTCGGGCATGACCTCAAGGCGCCGGTCTGGGATCGCCTGACAAGGTCGCTGCCTGAGGGTCGAGCGCAATGGCACCGCATCGACGTCGACACGACGGGACTGTGCAGGGAGGGGTTCGGCACCCGGGCTTACGACCACATCTCCCCAGTCTGCTATTTGCGGTTGCTGCTGCCTGAACTGCTGCCCGGCGACGTCGAGAAGGTGCTTTACCTCGACTGCGATTTGATCGTCCGGGAAGACCTTTCATCACTCTGGGAGACCGACGTATCGGCGACAGCGTTCGCCGCCGCACACGAACTCTGCACGCCCGACATGAAGGCCCGACTGGTCGACGGCGTCCGGTACCATCGCGAGCTCGGCCTGACACGCGACCGCGCCCGCCTCAATTCCGGCGTCCTGCTGATGAACCTGACGCAGTGGCGTCGATCGCAACTGGCGCTGCGGGCCTTCACCTACCTGCGCGTGCTGGGCGACGACGTGCTCTGGTACGAGCAGGAAGCGCTCAACGTCGTTGCCAGGGACGAGTATCGCGCGCTCGACCCGCGCTGGAACGTGCCGTCACAGTGGGCTGCGCAGTGGCCGCATGAGCATGTCTCCATCGTCCATTACCTGACCGCGAAGAAACCGTGGCACTGGGACTACGACTGGGCCGAGAGCAGCAGCTTCTTCGCCGCGCTGGATCGCACGCCGTGGGCGGGCTGGCGGCCCGCGCGCCCAAGGTGGGGACAGGCGCGTCGTCTGATGGGCAGCCTGATGAAAGCGCTGCGCAAGCGCGCGTATGCCGCGCGGCGTGCAACCCTGGCATTGCAGCGCAACCTCGACTATCGACAGGTCAGGCCGCAAACGCTCACCGGCGGCATGCCGGCGCTCGCGCATCGCAATGCAAGTCCCGAGGTGCGCCTGTTCATGGCCGTCGACCACGTCGACGACCGGCTCTGCCGGACCCTCGAGGCACACTTCGCGGCGGGCGTGGATCGGGCCATCGTGCTGCTCACCTCCGGACGCGCCGCGGTTCCGGGCCTCCCGCCCCCGTTGCAGTCGCGTCTACACGTGTTCAGCTGCAACGGCGCCTCCGGCGAGCACGGCCTGCGCCGATTGCTTGACCGCTTCGGCGAGACGCACTGGTGTCTGCTGGCGGATCGGCACCTGGAAGCCGTGGACCAGGACGGGCGAGCGGTGAATTATCACGACCAGTGTGCGCGTCTCGACGCCGCAGGGATCGAGATCGTCGAGGCCCTGACCGGACCCGGCGTCCGGCTCGAGATGACTGCTCGTGACCTGCGCAGCGGCCGTGTATTCCAGGGAACCGTCAGCGTCGATGCCGTGCCGCACGCTTACGACAAGCCGTCGTTCCTGTCGCGCGTGTTCCTGCTGAAGTACAGGAAGACCATGCTGCTGGATGCCAATGCCGTGCTGTCGGGCAACGCGCGCATCAGTGAACACCGCCTCCACCTCAAGCGGCCGGGTGATTCAGGCGGTCCTTGAGCTTGTCTGCCAGCCGTAGCGCCAGCGCCGCGATCGTGAAGGTCGGATTTGCATAGCCTCCCGTCGGGAAGACCGAACTGCCGGCAACGTGCAGGTTGTCCATGCCGTGCACCCGACAGTCGGCATCGACGACGCCGTGTGCAGGGTCCACGTGCATGCGCGTGGTGCCCATGTGATGCTTGCCGCCTGCCATCGACCGCGGCCAGCCGTCAGCGTCGTACGTCCCGTGTTCAACGAGATGCCCGAGCCCGAGGCGTGGCAGTTCGCTGCGAAGGACCGCCATCAACCGCTCGTAACCGCGCTTGTCCGCCTCGTTGACGCGCCAGTCGATCCGGACCCTGGGCATTCCGAACCAGTCCCGGCGAGGTCCCAGCGTTACCCGGCTGTCACGACACGGCGTCGTCTCGAGGACCACGCGCAGGGCCAGTACGTCGTCCCGCTGGAGGACGCCGCGGACCCTGTCCCAGGCAGTCCTGCCCGCATTCGTCAGGTCGCGGACGAGGTCGCGCAGGTCCTGGCCCACGCGCCCATCCGGATGCTCGCGGTGCCGCAGGACATCCAGCAGGTTGTTCAGGGCGCCTCCGCCTGTTGACGCATAGGCGGCGACAGCCTTGTAGCGAGGGCGTCGCAACAGGTAGACCGATGCACCATTCAGCCGCTCCTGCTGCAGCAGCCGATCACTCAGGCTGATCGCAGCATGAACTTTCTGCCTGCTGCCGACCTGTTCGTAACCCTCGATGACGTACAGGCTCTTGTCGAGTCCAGGGTGCGCCGGTTGATAGAAGCCTGGGAAAAAGTAGGGGTGATCCATGAAGTAGCGCCCGACCAGGTCATGGTCATTTCCCAGACCATGCGGCCGTGCGCCCGTCGAGGCCAGCAGCACCCGGGCGTTCTCGATCCCGCCGCAGGCCAGCACATAGTGCCGGGCTCGCACTGTCAGCTTCGCACGATTCAAGCTTGCCAGGACAAGGCCTGTCACCCGCCTCGCGTCGGGGTCGGTCAGGATCTCCACCAGGTTCGCGTTCAGGTAGACGTCGATGTTGCCGGCGGATCGCAGGTTCTCGCGATACGCCTGCCCGAGATCGGTGGGATGGCTGAACTGGTAGATGCGCGTCTGCAGCAGGTCGCTCGACACGCGCAGATCGCCCCCGAACGACTCCAGCCAGCCGGCCGGGGCGAAGTCGTAGCGACACAGCTTGCAGAAGCGGTACGCACGCCGGTAGTACGGTTCGAGTTGCGCGTGACTGATGGGCCAGCCACTGTCGTCGATCCCTGCGCGATCCTCGAAATCCACCGGATCCAGCGGCCGGCATTGCCCGCCCCACCGGGTCGTGCTGCCACCAAACCGGCGAAACCTCGAGAACGCAGTCGAGTGATTTCTACGGCCCACATTCTCGCCGAGGTAGAGGAACTGCGTGGTGTGCCGATGGGTGAAATCGCCCGATTCGATCAGCGCCACCCGCGCGTGGTCACCCGCGAACTCCATCGCGAGCGCGATGCCTGCCGCCCCGGCGCCGACGACCGCGACGTCGACATCGATCTCCTCGCCGTGCAGGAGTCGTGCGTCCCGGTACGACATGCCCTAACGTGACTCGCGCAACAGGCTGCGTCCCTGGAAGGACGCCGGCTGCGGCACCCCGAGCAGATCCAACGCGGTCGGCGCCAGGTCGAGGACGTGGGCGTCGCCGGGGTTCCGCATGTCCGCAAACGGGCCGCCTGCTCCGATCACGAATCCACGCCGGCGGTGATTGCCGGATCGACCCAACGGGTGCCGCCCGGGAGTCGGCCATGCGATCGAGCCGAACGAGTCCGACACGACGCATCGATGCAAGGCAGCCGCAGAAGCATTCCACCGCACGACGATGTCAGGCAGGTACTGGCGCATCGGCCCGTCGGCGAAAATCTGCTCTGCAAAGCCGATCTCGCTGACCAGCGCCTCCCCGGTATCGGCATCCTTGAAGGTTCGTAGGTCTTCAGCTATTCGTTCGCAGAGAGACCGGTACCTCTCCACCGGCACGATGCCATCACGTTCGCGTCCGCGCAGGTTGATCCGGATGTAGCCGTCGAGGTCGCAGAAGACCACGAATGCCTCGGTTCGCGACCAATCGAGACCGCTCGAGCGCCAATGCAGGGTCAGCCTGTCCTGCATGACCTGCGGCAGGCGCTGCTTGACGCGTGCCCGCAGTTCGTCTGGCACCAGTTTGCGAAGCCGATCGGTCAGCCGGGTCCGGCGAGCCGGCTGTTCACCGTCCCGACCTTCACCCAGGACGCGCGCCAGCATCTCCGGCAGCATGCTCGTTCGATCGTTGTTCGGTCCCATTCCATGCAATGCGAACACCATCACCGCCGCGTCGTCACCGGCCTGGTCGACGAGGCGACCGACCGCCGTGTCGCAAGCAATGTAGATATCGCGCAGGGCGTTCGCGATCTTCTCGAGCTGGACGTCGGTTGTGCGGCCCTTGCGAATCTTTCGGTCCCACAGCAGGTGCCCGCCCCGATGCGTCGAGGAGAAACAGACGATCGCCAGATCCCAGGGATGCTTCCGTATCAGCGAGCAGCCCACCTCGCCGACGCGTCGAGCGGTCTCGACGCACTGGTCCCGAACCGCGATGCATTCCGCTGCGCTGAGTTCGTGCGCGGATTCCTCATCGAACGGAGCTGCGCCGAACTCACGGCGTATCTCGTCCAGCAGATCGGGCGGCGACGAGCCTGGCTTCTGCAGCAGCTCGTGAGTCGCCCAACCAGACAACTCGATGCCGTCGTAAGCATCTGGCGCGTAACAGAGGGGCACGTCGACCGCAATGACACGCCGATCGTTCCCCGGGAGCTGTCGCCAGAACGGCTCAAGCGGCATCCACGTGGGACTCGGTCTTTCGCCGGCCATCTTCTCCGGGCGCCAGACCAGGTAGTGGTACATGCCGAAGCGCTCCGGCGTGCTGCTGGCGTAGAAGGCCGGCCAGGGCGCGCCGACGAGCCAGTGGGCCGTGGACTGCAACTCCATCAGCACACCGCGACGATGCAGGGCCGCGAGATTTGGCAGCAAGCCGTCGGTCATCCACGGCTGGATCAACGTGATTTCCGCTGCATCCAGTCCAATCATCAGCACGGGACGACGGCTGGCCACTGAGTCGGTCATGACAGGAAGGTAACCACCGGGAGAGTGCTGAATTCGTCGGCCGGGCCACATCTGGCGGCCGCGCGCATGAGCCAACCATGCATTGGTACACCGATAGCACTTAACGGATGGGCGAGCAACCCCGGCACCCTCGCCGGCCCACACGAACATCGGCGCAAGCCGCGAGCGCCGCGGCGGCACCGGCAAGCAGCTCGAGCACGACCTGCCGCCTCACTACGTAGATCAGCGGATTGCCGGTCCTCGGTTTGAGGGGGAACGTCGCGTGCAACATCGATCAGTTCGCGGAGTCGTCATGAACACGAAATTCCTGTGTTGTGTCGCCGCTGCTGCGGTCGCCCTGCCACTGCTGGCCGGCTGTCAGCGGTCGCCCGAGATCAGCTATGCCAAAGACGTGGCACCCGTTCTCGACAAGCACTGCAAGAGCTGCCACGTTGCCGGACAGGCCGGCTACGTCGTGAGCGGCTTCGAACTCGAGAACTACGAGACGTTGATGAAAGGCACGCAATACGGGCCCGTGGTCCTCCCTGGAGATCCTCTGACGAGCGTACTCGTCATGCTGATCGAAGGGCGCGCGGACCCGTCGCTGAAGATGCCGCATGGCGAGGCCAAGCCACTCGAACCGGCGGAGATTGCGACCATCCGGCAGTGGGTCGAGCAAGGCGCCAAGAACAATTAGCGCAAAGCGGTGTTGGGCCCCGCCCGGTGGCACGGCCCAACGGATTGACGACAGGTATAAGCCGTTGCCTCCCGACGGCCGGCAGTTCTGAGTTTCAGTCTCGTTTCACGCCCTCGTTCTTCAGGGCTTCGAGCCCTGCCAGGTCGAGGCTTGCAACCGCCGTCTTGAGCTCCGCGATGCTCGATGCCTCGCCGCTCAGCTTGACCGAGAAGCGCTCACCCAGCACGGTCGAATATTCACCGCTCTTCCGCTCCCTGTCCCATTCCTCGTGGACCAACCGGCCGTCCTGCTTGTAGGTCTTCTCGTAACCCTGGTCCGTTTCCCGCTCCTGCTCTCCGGCAGCCCAGCCGGCGAACGCCATCATTCCCTTCATTCCGCCCATGTCGACGATCTCGAGTCGCAGTGAACGCCCCGCATCGTCCGAGTACGTCCCTCGAGCCTCGCTGACCTGCATCCCCATGGCGTTGTTGCGTTCAGCCGATATCTCCGTCCGCTTCAGCCCGGCCAGGGACTCCGGCACGAACGGCTTGATCCGATCGGGTGCCAGTGACTCGACCTGGTCTCCTCCGCCCGCCACCGCCGACAGGATGTCTCCTGCAGCCTCGCGCTGGGCATTCACGTCGCCGGACTTCTGTGCGGCTTCCATCTTCTTGCTCGCCTCCTCGGCCTGCCGCGCCATGGACTCCAGTTTGCCCATGGCGCTGTCCTTGTCGAAGCCACCACCGTCACGCGAGTCGCTGACCCCGGGCAAACCCGCACCGCGCATGGCGCCGCCAACGCCAATGATGCCGCCCACGGCGAAGCTGATCAGCCAGCTCAGGACGATCGCGACGACGAAAGTGACTGCGGTGTAGCCGGCGGCCTTCTCAGCCGGACACTTCATGGTCTGCGGGAGGCCGAGATAGAGCAGGTAGATGCTGTAGACGCCGCCGGCCAGCAGGATCAGCATCGAAACCCACGGCAGGACCTGGCCAATTCCGGCGATCCAACTGGCGGTCGAGGCGTAGACCACCGCCTTGAAGGCCTGCACGCTGTTTTTCTGGCCACCAAACGTGGGAGCCAGCGCATCGACGATCAGTGACAGGACGTAGACGGATGCCAGCCCGAGCACGTAGCTCGTGACCATGCCGCTGAGTCCTGTGCCTATGCCTGCGCGATACGTCCCGAGGAACGGCAGGCTGATACCGATGACGCTGTATTTCAGGAAGCCGAACACCGCTGGAATCGCGGCGAGGATCAGCACGTAGTCCTTGTAGATGCCGCCGATCGTCGCAGGTTCGGAGGCAATGACGGGCCACTCGGTGCGCGGCGTTCCCAGGATGGCCTTGACGCGTGCAATCTGCTTGCTGAGGTCCATGATCGCTCCCCCCCCCTTTCGACGATGACGGCCCGAGGCGCGATCTTGCTCTCCTTGCTGGTGCGCAACAAGCCGCAGCTCGTCGCCTGCACTCCCGCAGGCGTATGCTGACGGCAGCGAGCCGCACCTCCTGCGGCTCGCACCTCGTTACACAGGGGAGTGCGCACGATGGCGAAGAGGAAAGCAGACGGTGGCGTGTATCGCGTCACGGAGATCATCGGCACGAGCACGGTGTCCTGGGAGGACGCGGCGACCAGTGCGGTGGAAACAGCAGCGAAATCGTTACGTGACCTGCGCGTTGCCGAGGTCAGCAAGCTCGACATGAAAGTCGAGGACGGCAAGGTGGTCGCGTACCGAGCGCGGGTTTCACTGTCCTTCAAATACGAAGCCTGACGGCAGGACCTCGACGCCGACGATGTCGTCGCTGCCGCGGATCAGCAACGCGGCGCGACGACCGTCGGCCTACTCGGCCTTGAGATCCCGGATTCGGCGCCGCAGTGCGAGGAGCGCAGCTTCCTCCCAACTGGACTGAATCGGTGCGTCCACACAGGACCTGGTGCCGCCCGACAGGGACTCGACATGGCGCTCGACCCGCTTGAGCACGATGGTCTCCCAGTCCGTGGCACCCTCGTCCCCTCGCGGCTGCCCGCGCCGCTCGATGGGTGCGTCGCAAGTCGATTCTATGAGCTTCTTCTGCCTGGGCACTGCGCTGACCCTCCCATACTTTGGGAAGGATAGGCCTGCACGCCGACCGCGACTGCGACCGCCGTCACATCGTGTGGGAGTGTTGGGATCCGCCTCACCCCTTCGTGGTACTGCGCACGGAAATTCTCGAGCCTGCAGTCGCGGCCGCGGTTTGTTACATCCTTTCCGTGGCTTACAGATCACAACTCGACCAACCTGCAGGATATCTCCAGGACTGCGCTCAAGCTCGATCGAATCGATCGAGATATCTGCTGGACCTGCGCGGACTCATGGCCTACAACGATGCTCCCGCCTTACAGTACACATCGCACCGGCACCATGGGTTTGCAGTTATTCAAAGTTGAGACCAGTGCAACGGACGAGCCGGACCGTGACATCACCAGTCCGCTGCCGGCAGAGCTGACCGACCACGCCTCAAGCGCTGCATTGCCGTCGCTGCAGACAGCAACATGGTATGCCGAACAGGCCGCCCGAGTTTCCAACGGGCCCGCCGCAGGCCCCGGGACCGTGCTGCGTCAACGCTATGTGCTCGAGCAGGAACTTGGCCGCGGCGGCATGGGCACTGTGTACCGGGCGCTGGACCGCAACAAGGAAGACCTGCCGCCGTCGCATCGTTACGTGGCCGTCAAGGTGCTGCGCGAGGAGTTCGCGCATCGCCCGGATGCGCTGCAGGCACTGCGCCGCGAGGCGCACCAGGCGCAGGCGCTGTCCCATCCAGGCATCGTCAACGTCTTCGACTTCGATCGCGACGGCGACGTGTACTTCATCACGATGGAGCTGCTCGAGGGCGAGCTGCTGAGCGACCTGATCCAGCGTATCCGGCCCGGCAAGCTGCCGCGCCAGGCGGCGACCGACATCCTGCGCGACCTCGGCAATGCAGTCGCGTACGCGCACTCGCGCGGTGTCCTGCACATGGATCTCAAACCCGGCAACGTGATGATCACGACGCAGGGTGACGTGCGCGTGCTGGATTTTGGCCTCGCGCATCCGCACGTGACGGAGCCGTGGATATCGGATCAACCGCCCCCGTTCCATGCGGCAACGCCGACGTATGCCAGCTGCGAACAGTTGGACGGTGCAGCTCCGGATCTCCGCGACGATGTGTTCAGTCTGGCCTGCGTGGCATACGAGCTCTTGAGTGGAGAACACCCGTTCGGACGATGTTCAGCCCGGGAAGCGCGCGACCAGGGCCAACGACCGCGCCGTATTCGCGGCCTGTCGCGGAGGGAGTGGCGGGCGCTCCACCACGGCCTCGCCTGGAACAGGAGCGATCGGCCGCGAAGCGTCGCCGATTTGCTCGTCGGGCTCGGCCTCGTGGCAACACCGCAGCCTGCCCATCCCAGGCACAGGTTCGAGCGCCACCCAGTTCGACCCGGCATTGCGCGCTGGTGGCTGGCTGTCGTGGGCCTCGGCATCCTCGCGGTTGGGCTATATGCCGCTTCGGTGCGACTGGCACCTGACAGCGTCCCTGGAATACTGCCCGATGAAATTGCGCGCCCATCGCCCCGCGCGAGGAACCGCCGCAGGCAATCGCCTCAGCAGTCGATTCCACTGCAATGGACTCCACACCGGCCGGTACGGAACTCGCCGACTCCCTGGTGACCGCCGAAGATCTTGTTCCACCGGACATGGCGGCGGCCATTGCGCTGACCGTGGCGCCGACACCGGTCATCGCCGCAGCAGCGGGTCCCGGGCGACTGGGGTTCGAAGCAGACACCATCACGGTCAGCGAGTCTGCTGGGGCGGTGCCGTTGCGCGTGGTGCGCCGCGGCGGCGCCGCGGGCACGGTCTCCTTCAGCTTTAGAACCATCGACGACAGTGCGATTGCGGACCGCGACTATGCCGGCCTGGGCACGGTCCAGGGATCCATCGGACCGGGTGAAACGAGCAAGACACTCCTGATTCCGATCGTTTCCGACGCCGTCATGGAATCCACCGAGCTCTTCGACGTTGCCATCGAGGACCCGACCGCTGGCGCAACGCTCGGCAACATCGCACAGATCACCGTCATCATCGTGGACGATGACTGAACCGGTGCGTGGCATGAAACCGCGCGATTCCACGACGTCGTCAGCCTTCTGGAACCGGACGACTCAGCCTTCCCCCCGCGCGTTCACCCATGCCAGCAACTCGCCCAGGACCCTGGCGACGGCCTGGTCGAACGCCTCGGCAATGTCGCCCACGCGATTGTCGCGGGCAGTGACCGACGCCTTGAAGCTGCGCTCGCCCACGACGGTCCGATCGTGTGTGCGATCCAGTGCTGCATGCACCTCCACCACGATCGTCGGTGCCGTGGCCTGACCATGGTCGTAGCGCGCCTCGAACGTGCGCACGTCAAGCTTGAGCACATAGTCGGCGCGGGCGATCGCGGCGTGGTCGAGCAGTCGGGCGGGACCCTGGTCTGCGTCGAAGGCGCGTTGCAGGGCCGAGTCGAACAGGGCCACCGACGAGGTCACCCAGCGCGCGTCCTTGATGTAGGCCGCCTGCGTGCCGGTCACGGTCAGGATGCGGTCGCTGGCAGCGGCGCGATCGAAACCCGTCGCCAGCAGCAGGACACTGAAACCTGGCTCGCCGGACGCCACCTCCTGCGACTGCGGCGTCGAGGCGCCGAAGCGATACAGTTGGGCCGGCTCCGTCTTCGGAAAGAGCGAAACGCAGCCGGCCAGCAGGCTCGCTGCGGCAACCAGCGCTACGCGGCGGCTCATGGCCTGCAGGATCGTGGACTGCGTGGCGATCATGGCTTGACCTCTATTTCCTGCGCTGGCGGTTTGGCGAGCAGTCCCTGAGGACTCTGTTGCATCTCGCCGAGTACCCGGTCGAAGCTCGCGGCCGCTTGCTGCAGGCTGGCGCTGGCCGACGTGATCTGCTGCAGGCCGGTGGTGGCGAAGTCGCTCGTCGGACCCTCCAGCCTGCTCATCATCGTGCGCAGGTCCCTGGCGGCGCCCTCGATGTCGGTGGCTGCGTTACCGAGCTTTGCGACGATAAGACGGCCATCGCCCTGGACCAGGGCGTTGCTCGACGCGGCCAGTGCGCCGACCTGCTGCGCCGCGCGGTCCGCGCTCTGCAGCGCGCGCTGCGCGTCGGCAATGATCGCCTTGCGTTCGCGCAGCTCCGCGGTCGCTGCCTCTACGTTGTCGAGCACGCCGCTGATGCGCTCGATGTTGTCTTCCGACAGCACGCGGTTGACGCGGTCCATGGCCTCGACGGCACGTGTCAGGACAGTGCCACCGCTGGCCAGCAAGTCGGAGAGCATGCCGCGCTCGGAGCGGATCCGTGGCACGGTGCCCTTGGAAACTGCCCGCTTCAACAGTCGACTGGCGGGGGTTCCGGCGGTGATCTGCACGTAGTTCACACCAGTGATGCCCTGCGGTTCCAGCGTCGCGAAGCTGTCGACACGGATCGGCACGTCCGACGTCACCTTGGCCCTGGCGATCACCTGCGTGGGATCGACCGTATCGAGCGAGATCTCCGTCACTTCGCCGACCTTGATGCCGTTGAAATGAACCTCGCCGCCCTGCGACAGGCCGCGCACCGGTCCTGCAAAGACGATGTCGTAGTAGTCATAGTCCTGGTTGAACTTGTACGCCGCCAGCCAGACGCTGAAAACGACCATGCCGATCACCAGCAGGATCGAAGTAAGACCGACGAGGGCGTAATTGGCGTTGCGTTCCATCAGCCTGCTCCTCGTGCAGCGCGCAAACCGGATGCCATGCGTCCGCGTGGACCACCGAAATACTCCTGGATCCAGGGATGGTCGGACTTTTCGAGTTCGCGCACGGGCGCCATGGCAACCACCTTCTTGTCCGCGAGGACGGCCACCTGGTCGGTGATCGTATAGAGGCTGTCGAGATCGTGGGTGATCATGAACACGGTCAGGTCCAGGCTGTCCGAAAGATCGCGGATCAGTTCATCGAAGGCCGCTGCACCGATCGGATCGAGTCCCGAGGTGGGCTCGTCGAGGAACAGCAGTTCCGGGTCCAGCGCCAGGGCGCGCGCCAGGCTGGCGCGCTTGATCATGCCTCCGGAGAGCTCGGCCGGCTTCAGTGCGCCGGCACCGGGCGGCAGGCCGGCCAGGGCGATCTTGAGGTCCGCCAGCTGGTCAATTTCATCCTTGAGCATGTCGGTGTGCTCGAAGAGCGGCGCGGCCACGTTCTCCCTCACCGTGAGGTTCGACCACAGGGCGCCTTGCTGGAACAGGACGCCCCAGCGGCGGTTGATCGACGTCCATTGCCGCCGCCGGGCATAGCGGATGTCCTGGCCAAAGATTCTCACCGAACCGCCTTCCGCGCTTCTCAAGCCGATGATCGTGTTCAGCAGCACCGACTTGCCGGTGCCCGAGGCGCCGACCACACCCAGGACGTCGCCCCGGTTCACTACCAGATCCAGGTGGTCGTGGATCGTGCGATCGCCGATGCGCGAGACCAGTCCGCGTACCTCGATGGGCGGAGCGTCCCGATCCAGTGGTGCTTCGTCGGATTCCGTCATATGTCGAGCTTCATGTAGATCAGGGCGAAGATCGCATCGATCATGATGGTGGCGAAGATCGCCTGCACGACTGCCGCGGTGACGCCGCGGCCGAGGGATTCGACGTCCCCACCCACTTCCATGCCCTGCCGACAGCCGATGGCGGCGATCACCCCAGCCAGCACCGGCGCCTTCGAGAGGCCGACCCAGAAGTGCATCACCCCGACATCGTCGATCATTCGCTGCAGGAACAGCGTCGGGCCCAGGTCCAGCACCCACCAGGTGACGACCAGGCCGCCGGCCAGCCCCGCCAGGGTCGCGACGAAGGTGAGCAAGGGAGTGATGAACAACAGCGCCATGAACCGCGGCAGTACCAGGGCGTCGAAGGGATCGACGCCCAGCACCTGCATGGCATCGATCTCCTGTTTCATCTTCATCGCCCCGATCTCGGCGGCGAAAGCCGAAGCCGATCGACCGGCGAGCAGCAGCGCGGTGACCAGCACATTGAACTCGCGCAGCACGGCGATGCCGATCAGGTCCACGGCGAAGACCTGGGCGCCAAAATCGCTGAGGATGTTGGCACCCAGCAAGGCCACCACCGCACCAATGAAGAACGTGGTGGTGGCGACGATCGGTATCGCGTCCAGCCCGGCCCGCTCTGCCAGGGCGAAGACGGCGGCCCAGCGCACCTTGCCCGGCCGACGGATCGCCCGACCGATGGCGAAAAGCAGGTTACCGGTGAAGACGTTGAGCTCGTAGAAATCGAACCCGACGCTGACGACGCTGCGGCCGAAACGTTCGAACAGATCGTAGAGCGCGCGCCGCTCCACGACCGGCGTCCGCGGCGCCGCGGTGGCATGCGCGACCAGGTCCAGCAGCCGCAGAATTTCCGCGCGAGCGCTGATCTTGCCCTGTTCGGCCGCCTGTTCGATGGCCTTCAGGATGCCGTAGGCACCGGAGGTATCGCAGCGATCGATCCCGTTCGCGTCGATGGCGATGTCGCGCGAACCCTTCAGCGCGGCGCCGAGACGCTCATTGGCCGAGCCCATGCGCACGGCCGTCCAGTCGCCGGTCAGCACGGCGATCTGGCCCTGGTCGCTGGTCTCGAGACGGAAGTCGGCCGGTTGGTTCATGCGTCTACGCCGCGGTCGTGCGGCCTGGGTGCTCAGTTGCGCCTGACTCTTGCGTCCGTCAGTACCGCGAGCACCTGCAGCTGCCGGTGTCCATGATCGCTTCCCTCCCCTCGACGATGACGGCCGCAGGCGGGATGCTGCGCCTATCGACGGTGCGCAACAAGTCGACGCCTTTCGCGCAATGTGGAACTGAGCGCTCAACCGGCAGCTGGACGCACTGACGCAGCAGCGAATGCAGCTCGCAGGCTACGATCAGGTCGAGGCAGAGTCGGAACAGGTGGAGGCCGGGCACTCGCGCGACACCGAGGCAACGTTCCAGATCCGGTTCGAGGCACCTCGCAGCGAGGCGCGGTCGGGCCAGGCCTACCGCACAGGTCCCGGCCTGTCGGTGGTGCTCTTGTCGATCCATAATGCAGCGAAGTTCCTGGTGGTGCCCGACCCGTGCAACGTCGACATGTTCTGCGCGATGATGAAGCGGCACCCGCCGACCGTGCTGGTCAACGTGCCGACGCTGTACATGATGCTCATCGATTCGCCGCGCTTCCGCGAAGTCGACTTCTCTCGCCTACGCGTGGCAGTGTCGGGTGCGGCGCCCTTCCCGGTGGAGGCGATCAGGAAGCTGGAGGCCATCGTCGGCGAGAAAAAGCTGTGTGAGGGGTACGGCATGACCGAAGCGTCGCCCTTTCTCACCTGCAATCCGCCGCAACGGTCGAAGACCGGCTCGATCGGCGAACCGGGCGAGATCATCGCCTTTCGAATGCGTTGGTAGCGGGAGCCTGCTACCGATCCGAGCAATCGCGATGACCCGGCACAGCCGAGGGTGCCCTAATCGTCCACGGTGCCGATGAGGCCTTCAACGACCCGCGCCGCATCACGCCCGAAGCGCTGCGCCACCCGACGCAGCAGTTCCAGGTCCAGCAACTCACGATCCAGGTCGATGACGGCATGCGCATCGGCCAGGTCGATCGGACCGCCGGCGAATGCCTTCATGGCGATGAAGTCCTCCCGACCGACGATCGCCAGGGTCGTTTCCCCGAGCCGGACCTGCCGCGTGCGGTTCAGGAGTTCGGGATCCATGCCGCGCAGACCGAGCAGCAGGTCCACCCGGTTGCCG
The DNA here is from genome assembly GCA_016705325.1 of Pseudomonadota bacterium. GTDB lineage: Bacteria > Pseudomonadota > Gammaproteobacteria > Steroidobacterales > Steroidobacteraceae > RPQJ01. The sequence goes on from JADIYJ010000015.1 coordinate 59,612, forward strand.
TAACGGTCCCTGATCTCGAGCAACCCAGGAATCGGGTCGTCGACGTCGCCGGTCCTCAGCGCAACCTCATAGCCCTCCTCGAGCAGGGACTGTCGCAGGGCCTGCGCCTCGCAGACCTGCAGCGCCACGATGGCGTCGGCATCGAGGCTGGCCCGGACGACGCCGTGCACCGCCGCCGCCATGGCGCCGATGACCGCGTATCGAACCCCTCGCCGGGCAAGCGACTCGGCGACGTCGGCCATCAGCAGCGCCGACTGGCCCGGTGCGCTAGCGCGCATTCGGCGATACCGCGTCTCGAGGCGGGGACTGGCCGGTAACACCGGCATGCGCAAGCTGCGCCATCAGCTGGCAATGCGCCAGAAACGCGGCCAGCCGCTGCTCTGCGGTCATCCGCTTGACGTCCTCCTGGAGGCTGCGGCGAGCATCGTCGGCCAGTCGCGATTTCATGGGGTCATGTGAAACCGACGGGCCGATGGTGTCAAGAACAAGCGGCGCCGAACGCGTGGGGAATCCGACGGAACCCTCAGGGGCAACAAAGCAAAACGGCCCCGGAGGGGCCGCTTGCTTCGAATGCGTTGGTAGCGGGGGCCGGCTTTTGGATTACGCACAGAGTCTTGGATGTGACCCCAAAAGACCGCCGGCGCGCCTGAAACACTAGGCTTTCCGCGGCGTGCGGCGCTTGTTCTGGCGCGCCTGCGCTTCGTGCGCCGTCACCAGCGCGGAAAGCTGATCGAGCGTGTACGCAGGTTGCCGCGCAATCCGCAGCGGCGCGGAGCCGGTCACGTTGCGCTCGCTCATGATCTGGTTGGCACGCTGTTTCGTGTAGTTGCCGATCTGCTGAATCCCGCGCCTGATCGTCACCCGCCCCGGAAAGAGGGTCCCGGCGACGTTCTCCGGCGTCACGTCCACGCCCTGCGCCCGCGCCTCGCTCACAACTTGCGCGAGCGGCACGCTGCCCGCGGGGTCCACGCCGGGAAGTCGCTCCGGCGGGCGGCCCGTCGCGGAGTTGACGTAGAAAAGCTCGCCTTTGTAGCCGAGGGTCATCGCGCAGATTTTCCACCCTAAGCGGAAATTTGCAAGGCGTTCTAGTTTTCGCGTCAGCAACTACCCGAAAGGAGCTGACGCAATGCCCTCGCCACTGAATCCCCGCAGGCTGTACACGTTAAAGGACTCGGCCGACGCGCTGCGCGAGTGCAACGCGAACACCCCGCACAGCCCAAGCGGCTTGCGAGTGTGGGCTGACCAAGGCCGGATTGAGCACCTGAAATTATCGGATGGCTCGCGCGTGATTCGCGGCTCGACGCTCATTCGGCTGTCACAGCGCGACGCGGCGCGCTGATCGAGCGTCATGCCCCTGCGACCCGAAATCCGCGAGTTGGTCTTGCTGTTCGCGCAGCAGGCCGCCCGCGAGATTCTGGCCGCAGAAGCCGCCGCGCTTGCCGACGCTGAAACGAAAAAGCCCCGCGACCTTTCGGGCGACGGGGCAAAGGATTTTCGCAATGCCGAGTCTATCCCGATCCCCTGATCCGCCGCGAACGGCGGACCCGCCGACCGACGAGCAGCGCGACCTTCTGGCGAGGCTCGCCTCGGTCGCCGAGATGATCGAGCAGCACCGGGCGACCATCTACCTGTTGGAACGCGAGCGCGTGCAGTTGCAGCACCGGCTGCGGCTGACGGGGCTTCGGCCGGCGGCACCGGCTGCGGACTTGCCGTGACCGCCGCGAAGCTACTCGACCGTCTCGACGGCGTGCGGCAATCCGGGCCGGGCAGATGGCTTGCAAAGTGTCCAGCGCATGAGGACCGCAGCCCGAGCCTATCCATTCGTGAAATTGATGGCGGGCGCGTGCTGCTGCACGACTTCGCGGGTTGCGACGTGGAATCCATCCTCGCGGCGGTCGGGCTGGAATTCAACGATCTGTACCCGCCACGAGATACGGTCGTGCCGTTCCGCCGAGCGAGTTCCCCGCGCCTTCCCGCGGCGGATGCGCTCGCGGCGCTCGATCACGAGGCGCAAGTCATCGCGGTCATCGCTGCGGACCTGCATCAACACCGGGAGATTGACGAGGCCACATGGCAGCGCCTCGCGCTCGCAGCGAGGCGCATTGGCGAAGCTCGGGCCGTGGTCGCACCGCTCAGGGTGAAGCCATGAGCGCACAGCTTGAGCGCATACGGCGCGAAGTCGAGACCGCGACGCAGAAGAACGGTGCGAGCGCCCCGGCTGAACAATCCATCCTTGATACCGACATGGCGAACGCACGGCGGCTCGCGCTCCAGCACGGCGACGGGCTGCGCTTCACGCCGGAGCGTGGTTGGCTTGTCTGGGACGGCACGCGCTGGACCCCCGACAATGCGGGGCGGGCGATGCGGGCGGCGAAGGATACGGCTCTCGCCATCTTCGACGAGATCAAGGATTCGCGGTTCCAGAAAGAGCTTTTCCAGTGGGCGCGGCGCTCGCAATCCCGCGAACGGCTACAGGCGATGCTTGCGCTCGCGGAATCGGAGCCGGGCATCCCGGCGCGGTTTGCCGACTTCGACGCCGACGCGATGCTCTTGAACGTCGAGAACGGCACGCTGGACCTGCGGACGGGCGAACTCCGGCCCCACGCTCCCGCCGATCGCATCACGCGAATCGTGCCGGTGAAGTACGACCCGAGCGCCGACTGCCCCACGTGGGATGCGTTCCTGTGGCGCGTGCTCGGCAAGGACCGTGAGCTTTACGACTACGTGCAGAGGGCACTCGGTTACACACTGACCGGGCGCACCGACGAGCAATGCCTGTTCTTCTGTCACGGCCTCGGGCAGAACGGCAAGAGCGTGTTCCTAGAAACCGTGCAGGCGCTCGTCGCCGACTACGCGACCACGGCCCGCACAGAGACGATCATGCAGCGCGGCGCAGGTGGCATCCCGAACGACGTGGCGGCCCTGCACGGGGCGCGATTCGTCAGCATCAACGAGACGGGCGACGGGCAGCGATTCAATGAGCCGCTGATAAAGGACCTGACCGGCGGCGACACCGTGAGTGCCCGATTTCTGCACCGTGAGTTCTTCACCTTCCAGCCTGCTTTCAAGTTGTGGATTCGTGGCAATCACAAGCCGGTCATCCGTGGCACGGATCACGGCATCTGGCGGCGCATTCACCTGATCCCCTTCACCGTCACGATCCCGCCCGAGGAACGCGACCCGCGACTGCTCGACAAGCTGCGAGGGGAACTGCCGGGGATTCTGGCGTGGACCGTGCAAGGGTGCCTCGCGTGGCAGCGCGACGGGCTGCGCCCACCCGAGACGGTCACTCGGGCTGTGCAGGACTACCGCACCGAGATGGACGTACTCGGCACCTTCATCGAGGAGGTGTGCAAGGTGGAACGCTTGGGCGAGGCGACTGCGAAGGCTCTCTATACCGCGTACCGAACATGGACGGAGGAATCCGGCGAGCACCCCGTCACCCAGATGGCCTTCGGGCTTGCGATGCAAGAGCGCGGATTTGAGCGGAAGCGAACCCGCGCCGGGTATCGCTACTTGGGCATCCGACTGCCCGATCAAGCTCATTGGAGTGACGAGGCGTGAACAGTGTGAACCCCTGTGAACGGTTCCCTTGTATTTGCTCACAACGCGCGTGTGAAGGGGAATTAATACGAAAAGCGGTACACAAGCGTTCACAGTGTTCACGCGGCCACCTCGGGCGAACACTTCGGACTGCACTTGACCTGAATGCAGGAGATGCGCCGTCGCCTGCCCTACCCTGCGATTTCGGCCGCAGCAGCATGGTCCGCCGACCGCCGGCCCGTCCGATTGCAGGTAAAAAAGCCACATTGCTCGCCGCGTCAAAGACTTGGCATTGGGGCCGCTCAAATCACGTCCCTGATTTTCAGGAGGCAACTATCCGTGCCGAAGCGTGATCGTCGCCGCGGCGTATCCCGGTTGCCGGTCAAAGCGCCGACACGATGGAAGGCCGGCTTCCCGTGGAAGCTCGACTACCGCGGCCACGATGCCCGGTTCCTCGGGGGATTCATCGGGAACATCGTGTCCGATCACGGCGGCCTGGAGCACCTGAGCCGGACGCAGTTGCACAACTTGGAGCGGGCCGCCTATCTCGCGTTGAAGATCGTGCAGTACGAATGCGCTGATCTCGTGCCGGGCAGTCAGCCCGTACCCGCATGGATGCCTGTGGACTACCTTGGGGCCGTCCGGCAGGCGCAGCGACTTCTCGCCGACCTCGGACCCGGGCGCAAAGCACGGACCGTCGGGCTGCGCGAGTACATCGAACAGGCCGCCGAAGCCACGGAGACGGCGCAGGACACGCGCTCGACCACGACCTCCGGGGATGCTGTCACGTGAGGCTCTACACGTTCCTGACGGACCCGCAGCTTGCCGGCGGCACGTTCAACGCGTTGAGCTTCCGAGCGGTTCGCGTCATCGCTCGACTGCAAGATGGCGACGCGGGCCTGCTCGGGCCGGCGGACCTCGCGCTCGCCACGGAACTGACGGGCCGCACGGACTTCACCGGTATCCGCGATGCGACGGAAGCTACCTTCATCGCCGCTCGACGTGGCGGCAAGAGCCTCTTTGCAGCGGCGAGTGCAACTCATGCCGCGGCGCTCGACTACCGCGACCGGCTTGCCCCGGGTGAGTGGGCCACGTCCGGTTTGGCCGCGCCGAACACCCGGCAGGCACAAGTGCTGCTCGACTACTGCCGCGGCTTCATTGAAGCGTCCCCGATCCTGCGCGGCGCGGTCATCCGAGAGACGTCAACCGCCATAGAGTTCGAGCACCGCACACGGATCGAAGTATTCGGGGCCAGTCATCGCACGTTGCGCGGCTACACCTTCTGCCATTTCGTGATTGACGAGGCGGCGCAGCTCCGCAGCGAGGAAAGCGCGACCCCGGACGTTGAGCTTGCCCGGGCCGTGCGCCCTGCCCTCGCTACGCTCGGCGGGCGGCTGCTCGTCATCTCATCGCCCTATATGCGGGGCGGGCTGCTCTACAACGCCTTCCGCGACCACTACGGGCGCAATGACTCACCGCACCTCGTCATCAAGGGTGCATGGCACCAGTTGAACCCAACCCTTTCGCGGTCCTTCGTGGACGCCGCATGGCGCGACGATCCAGCGAGCGCGAAGGCCGAGCTTGGCGGCGACTTCCGCGACGACACGGACGCGGCCTACGCCGAGGAATGGATAGCCGCGGCGATGGACTTCGGCGTGCTGATCCGCGCGCCTATGAACGCACCCGGTCGCCCCGAGAGGATGCAGTACCACGGCTTCGCTGATCCTGCCGGCGGCACGGGCGCAGATTCCTACTGTGCGGCGGTCGCGCATCGTGAAGATGACGTGGCCGTGCTCGACGCGGTGCTTGAACTCAAGCCGCCATTCAGCACGGACGGGGCCACCGAACAGGTTGCCGTCCTGTTCAAGCGATACGGCATCACGACCGTCCGCGGGGATCGCTTCGGCGGTTCGTGGCCGGCTCAGGCGCTCGCCAAGCACGGCATCCACTACGAACCGTGCGAGCGCGTCACGTCGGACCTGTACTTGGAATGCACGCCTCTGTTCTCGAGCGGCCGGGTTCGCCTTCTGGATCACGACCGACTCGCCACGCAACTGCGGCAACTTGAGCGACGCATCCGCCCGGGTGGCCGGGATTCAATCACGCACCCGAGCCGGGGGCATGACGACCTTGCGACCGCAACCTGCGGCGCGTTGTGGCTTGCGACTCGGGCGGCGATCTCCGACGGCGAAATCTATGTCGCCGAGTCAAACCTGTTCGACGATTACGGGCAGCCCTTTGCCGATGAAGGTATCGGCGCAAGCCCGTGGACCTTCCACCGATAACTTTTCCACCACGAACCGCAGGAGGTTCAACCGACGATGACCCAAGAAAGACTCACCATCACGCGCCGCACGGGCGGCAACCGCGTCACGTTCAGCCGCAACGCGGATTTCTCCGAGCAAACGGCGAACGAACTCATTGCGGCCGGCGCGATTCGGGGCGGCATTGCCGACCCGCTGATCGTTTCGTTGGCGGGCGACGTGCTCGCAGCCGAAGCCCGGCGGCTCAAGTTCGCGCACGTCGAACGGCCGAAGTTCGATTGCCTGATCGAAGCCATCCGCAACCACCCTGCCTGCGCGACGATCTGGCAGTCGGGCCGCGTGGACGGTGCCAACGCACACACGTTCGAAATCATCGAGTAGGAGCACAACTCATGTTGAAACCAGTCATGCCCGGCACGTCCCGGCCCAAGACGTTCGGCGAGATGAACCCCGCCGAACTCGCGGGATTCGCCGGTCAGTGTTACGAAACCCAGTTCCAGAATCTTCGCAGCGGTTGGCCGGTGGACGACCAAGCGGTCGAACTGGCCGACCGCCTGACCGACGAGCACGGCGACGAGGAACTGCGTGTCCAACGCGTCAGCTTCCGCGGCTTTCGCGCCGTCCGCGAAGGTGACAAGGCCGTCATGGCGCAGAAACTCGCCGAAGCCGAGCGCGAAATTGCGAGGCTGTCCAAGGCAAAGTAATGGCGTCGAACGTCACACAACTGGCCTCACGGCGACCCGCGATCCGTTCGACGTGGACGGCGCGGGTTGCCGCGAACCTGGACCGCGAACGGCACGGGCTTTGGACCGTGTTCATGGCAATTCAGGGCCGCGCCGCGGAGACCGCGGGTGTAGTCGCTCGCCGGGACCACGAGGAAACGGTTAGCGAACTCCTCGACGCGCTGGACGCCGTGTATGCGGCGGAAGTGCAGGCGCGTGAGGTGGCCAGACAGGCGGCATTTGAGGCGCGCTCAAAGGAAGCCGATGCGCTGCTCGTATCTGCCATGCACCTATCCCATGCCACCAAGCGCCACCGGATTGCCATTGCCCGGGATGCCGTGCTCGACGGACTGGCGCTGCTGTGGCTGCGATCCAAGATCAGCGGTCCGGCTTGGAGCTTGGAGGCCAGTCTGCCCATGCTGCTCGGCCCGCTGGACCTTGAAGCGCGGGCCGAACGGTTGCGGCGGGAAATGCATCTTGGAAGCCCGACCGATGCCGCTTGATGAATTGAATTGCTCGCCTGCGCCGGGGCCGAACTTGTCGGTTTTGGTATTGACGGCAAGGCCCGGCGTGGGCGGGCTTCTTCCATGAGTCTGACGGCGACGAGTTCCCGGGCGTGGCTGCCGCCGACCGTGGCGACCGAACGGCGGGCGCTCCTGACCCGGGCGGCCGAGCAGGAAGCCCGACGGCAAGCGGCCCGGGAACGCGGGGAGGTGGCTGCAATGGCCGATGCCGAGCGGGAATTGCGCCGCCTTTGGTCGCGCTTCGTGGAGCTTGGCGGCGAGTGCTCCCCATGTACAAAAGCGCCTTGAGTTGGTGAAATCTCTTAATAAGCTTGCAGTGTGACTTTTGTATATCTACACTGCATTCATACAGAACACTAACAGAGGCTTAATTGTATGATTACCAATGACACTCAGCGTCTACAGGAGGCGTTCTCTGCCTTCTTGGAGGCCCCAACCCAGCAGCGCCAAGAGTCGCTTGTCGCTGCCGCAGAACGCTATCGGGACTACTGGATCGAGACGCAAGCCGCGGACAGGCCAGTGCCGTCGGACGCCGCCGCCGGCGGTGAGCCCACCACTCGATACAAGAGAATCTACTCCGTGAACAGGCTTCAACCTGACGAACCCGAGGTCACGTTGGCCCTGCAATCACGCACTTCAAATCGGGAGGGTCACACGTGGCACGTGGTGAGTTGGCGGACGCGCCTCACTCCGAGCGGCCACAACCGCCGCTTCTATGTCACGAGCGGTCATGTTTGGAGCATCAACGCCGCTGCGGCGCTGGACATGCTGACGAAGCTGGAGAGCCTCGGGGGCTTGGACGAAAAGTACTTTGATCTTCAGCGGCGACCCGCGTTCACGGTAGCAACGTCGGACGACATGAACACATCCGAGCGATCTACCCTGTTGCGGGAAATAACGATGCCGGATGAGTCGTGGGGTGAACATCCATACTTCGTTGTACTCAACGATCCCAACGAAGATTGGCGAAAAATCCTGCTCGTAGACCGCGAGACCGGAAGCGCCACTTTTAGGTCAACCACGACGGACGGCACGTATATGCCGCGCAAGACGCTGCGCCCCGACTTGGCGTGGTATCTGGACAATTCGATGCAGGACACCAACGTCCAACAAGCGCGGGTGATGCTCAACGAACTGCGGCGAATCGTTCCGCAGCTTCCCGGACCTCGTGAGGGCTTGCAGGGGACCACGCCATGACCACCACGACACGCACCGCACTACGGGCCGCGCTTTACACGCGGTTCTCAACCGTCATACAGGCGAGCACCGCCGATCAGGTTCGCGTCTGCGAACGGTTGGCCGAACGTGAGGGCATGACCGTCACGCATCGGTTTGCCGATGAAGCGATCAGCGGCGGCACCTCCGAACGTCCCGGCTATCAGGCCATGCTCGCCGCTGCTCGTCGCGGAGAGTTCGACGTAATTGTCGCCGAGGACTTCAAGCGCTTCTGGCGTGAGCAGGCCGAGCAATGGCGGGCGATCAAGGAACTTCTTGACCTCGGTATCCACATCGTCACCGTCAGTGGCATGGACTCACGGCAGGCGAGTTTCTCCATGATGGCGGCAGTAATGGGCGCGGCGGCCGAACTGGATCGGACGGAAGCCGCCTACCGAACGCGCCGCGGACAGGAAGGCAAAGCACTAGCCTGCCGACCGACAGGCGGCAAGGCTTACGGATACCGCTCGACTGTGTTGCCCGACGGCGCGAAGGCTCTTGCAATCGTGGAAGCCGAAGCCAAAATCGTGCGGCGTATCTTCCGCGAGTACGCGGCCGGAACTTCGCCCCGCGAGATTGCGGCGCGCCTCAATTCCGACGGCATCCCCTCCCCCGGCGCGTCGTGGAACCGCAATGGCTCGGGCCAAGGCAAGCGATCCGATGGCAAGTGGCAGTCCACCGCGATCCACGGTCACGCGCTGCGCGGCACCGGCATCCTGAATAACCCCGCTACGCTGGGCGCATCGAATGGGGCCGGACGCGATGGAAGCGCGGACACGCCAACAGCCTCAAGCGCAAGCCGATCCAAGAGGCCGCGCCCTTCCATTCCTACACCGACGAGTCACAGCGCATCGTCCCGCAGGGACTTTGGGACGCGGTGAAGGCTCGACAGGCTTTGGTCCACCTGGGCAGCGCAAGCATTCGCGCCACCCGGCGCACTCAACGTGGACGCCCGGCGCTGCATTTGCTCTCGGGTCTTTTCACCTGCAACACGTGCGGCGGCAGCTTCGGCATCGTGGATGCCCGCAACTATGGCTGCATGACCTTGAAGAACGGCGGCCCTGCGGCGTGCTCGAATGACGCCAAAATCCGGCGCGATGAGTTAGAGCAGCGAATCCCCGACATGATCCGGGACGATTTATTGTCGGGCGAAGCCGTTGCCCTCGCCACGAAAGAAATCGGGCGCGTGTTGCGCGAGGCTCGCAAGGCCACGCCGTCCGCTCCGGTCACGGATCAAGCCGTTGCGGCGAAAGACCGGGAGGTGGAGGAACTGCGAAACCTGATGCGCGGCGGCGTGCTATCCCCGACCGTTGGGCAGGCCGCGTTGAACCGGGCCACGCAGGAACGCTCCGACCTCATATCGGCCCGCGAGCAAAAGGACACCCGCTCGACGGATCGCGTGGTTCGCCTGATCCCGGACTTGGCGCGGCAGTATCGAAAGGTGATTGATGAGCTGCCCCGCCAAGACCTGCCGCCCGACGAACTGACGCGGGCGCGGGGGCTGATTCACCGATTTATCGGGGGGCCGGCAACCGTCGAGAAGGACGACGCGGGCCGTGTACTCGTGCGACTCACGCTGGACGGGAGACCCCTGCTAGGAGCCTCCGGCCAGAACGTGAGTAATTTGGTAGCGGGGGCAGGATTTGAACCTGCGACCTTCGGGTTATGAGCCCGACGAGCTGCCAGACTGCTCCACCCCGCAATCGAGCCGCCTATTATACATAGGCAGTGCTTCTTATCAAATCATTCGGGCGCCTGCCAAAACGCACCGATGCCGCCGGTTACGGGATGACCCGCGCGCAGAGTTCAAGCAGCAATCCCGGGTACAACCCGAGCGCCAGCACTGCCAGCCCGTTCAGGCTCAGCACGATGCGCATCGCCCCGCCGCCGCCCTGCAGCGCCGCTTCGTCCGTCGGCTCGTCGAAGTACATCAGTTTCACGACGCGCAGGTAGTAGTAAGCGCCGACCACCGAGAGCGCGACGGCGACGATCGCGAGCCACAGGCTGCCAACGTTCAACACGGCCTGGATCACGGCCAGCTTGGCCCAGAACCCGACGAACGGCGGCACGCCCGCCATGCTGAACATCAGCATCAGCATGACCGCCGCGAACCACGGGTTGCGCGCGTTGAGACCCTTGAAGTCCTCGAGGCTGTCGGCTTCGAAGCCCTTGCGCGAGAGCAGGATGACCATGCCGAAGCCGCCGACCGACATGATCACGTACGTGATCGTGTAGTACAACGCCGCGGAATAACCCTGGCTGGTGCCGGCCAGGATGCCGAGCAGGATGAAGCCGACGTGAGAAATCGTCGAATACGCCAGCATGCGCTTGATGTTGGTCTGCGCGATCGCCACGACGTTGCCGACGATGATCGACAGCACCGCGACCATCGTGATCATGTCCTGCCAGCCCGTCGCGTGCACGGCACCGAGGCCCTCGGCAAGCAGCCGGAACGCCAGCGCAAACGAGCCGAGTTTCGGCGCGGCGGCCAGGAACAACGTCACCGGCGTGGGTGCGCCGTGATAGACGTCCGGCACCCAGGTATGGAACGGCACGGCGCCGAACTTGAAGGCGACGCCGACGACGATGAAGGCAAGGCCGAACAGCAGACCGATCTGCCCCGCCGGCATCTGCAGCGCCGCATTGCTGATGACACCGAGTTCGAGCGAGCCGGTGACGCCGTAGATGATCGACATGCCGTAGAGCAGCGCGCCAGAGGCGATCGATCCGAGCACGAAGTACTTGATGGCGGCCTCGGCAGCGATGCCGGACTCGCGGTTGAACGCGACCAGCGCATACAGCGACAACGCCAGCAGTTCCACGCCGAGGTAGAGCGTGACCAGGCTGTTGGCCGAAACCAGCACCATGATGCCGAGCAGCGCGAACAGACCGAGCACGTAGTACTCGCCCTTGAGAATGCGCCGTACCTGCAGGTAGCCGTGCCCGTACAGGAATGCGACCGCGACCGCGCCATAGGCCACGATCTTGAGCAGACTCGACAGCGGATCGGCCACGTAGGTGCCGTGCCAGCCTACCGTCCGTTCGGAAAATCCGGTCACGGTCGTGAGCCACGATGCGCCCGCCAGCGTGAGCAGCGACAGCACGAACGTAAGCCACCGCGTCCGCTCCGTCAGGAACAGGTCGACGAGCAGCACGACGCAGGTGGCCGCGAGCACGAACAGCTCGGGCGCCGCAAGCACCAGGTCCAGCCGTGTGATGGATGCCGGGTTCATGATCAGAGCTTCGTCATCATCATCTGCTGCACCAGTTGCTCGATGGTCGGGCGCATGACGTCGAGCAACGGCGCCGGCCACAGGCCCAGCGCGAGCACGGCGACGGCAAGCACGCCCAGCACAAGGGATTCACGGCCGTTCAGGTCCTGCAACTGGGCGACGCGGTCGTTGCCGACCGGCCCGAACACCACGCGCTTGACCAGCCACAGCGTGTAGGCCGCGCCGAGGATCAGCGTGACTGCCGCAAGGAACGCGTACCAGAAGTTCGCCTTGAAGGCCGCCAGGATCACCAGGAACTCGCCGACGAACCCGGACGTGCCAGGCAGTCCCGCGTTGGCCATGGCGAACAGCACCATGAACGCGCCGAAGATCGGCATGGTGTTGATCACGCCGCCGTAGTCGGCGATCTGGCGGCTGTGCATGCGGTCGTACAGCACGCCGATGCAGAGAAACAGCGCGCCGGACACCAGCCCGTGCGAAATCATCTGCACCATCGCGCCGTCCAGGCCCATGGCCGCGCCCTGGACCTGGCCGGTGGCACGGACGATCTCGAAAGCGATGAAGGCGCCCAGCGTGACGAAACCCATGTGTGCGATCGACGAGTACGCGATCAGCTTCTTCATGTCCTGCTGCACCAGCGCGACGAAGCCGATGTAGACGACGGCCGTGAGCGACAGCGTGATGAGCAGCCAGTCGAGTTCCCGCGCGGCGTCCGGTGTCATGGGCAGGCTGAAGCGCAGGAAGCCGTAGCCGCCCATCTTCAGCATGATCGCGGCCAGGATCACCGAACCGCCAGTGGGCGCTTCGACGTGCGCGTCCGGCAACCACGTGTGGACCGGCCACATTGGCACCTTGACAGCGAACGCGACCAGGAACGCCGTGAAGATCAGCACCTGCTCGCGCATCGAGAGCGGGAGCGCCTGCAGGTCGGCAATCGAATAGCTGCCGCCCTTCAGGTACATGTAGATCAGCGCCACCAGCATGAGCACCGAGCCCAGGAAGGTGTAGAGGAAGAACTTGACCGTGGCGTAGACGCGCCGCGGGCCGCCCCAGACGCCGATGATCACGAACATCGGGATCAGCATGGCTTCCCAGAGCACGTAGAACAGCATCGCATCGAGCGCCGCGAACACGCCGATCATCAGGCCTTCGAGGATCAGGAAGGCGGCGAAGTACTGCGTCGGGCGCTTCTCGATCGCCGTCCAGCCGGCAATGACGACCAGCGGTGTAATGAAGGTCGTCAGCACGATCAGCGGCATCGAGATGCCATCCACCCCGAGCGTGTACCAGGCGTTGAAGGCGCCGATCCACGGCTGCTGTTCGAAAAACTGCATCGAGGCAGTCCTGGAGTCGAACTCGCGCCAGAGCAGGACGCTGATCGCGAACGTGGCAAGGCTCGCCGCGAGCGCAATCCAGCGGCCGACGGCCAGGCCGCGCTCGCCGACGAGCAGCAGCAGCACGCCGGCAGCGACGGGCAGCCAGACGAGGACGCTCAGGATGGGCCAGTCGAGTTGCATGATTCTTGGTGCTCAGCTTCGCCAGAGGAGCCACGCGAGCAGGACCGAGAGCCCGATGATCGTCGCGAAAGCGTAGTGATAGAGGTAACCGGACTGCAGGCCGCGGGCAGCCTGTGCCACCCGCGCGACCAGGCGGGCCGAACCATTGACCACCGCGCCGTCGATCACGGCGGCATCGCCACCCTTCCAGAGCGCCATGCCGAGTCTGCGACTGCCGGCCGCGATGACTTTCTCGTTGAACCAGTCGAAGTAGTACTTGTTCTCGAGCAGCGTGTAGAGACCGCCCGCCTTCTCGCGCAGCACGGCGGCCAGCGCTGGTCGCTGCAGGTACAGGAACCACGCTGCAAGCACACCTGCCGCCGCCAGCCAGACCGCCGGTCCGGTGAGACCGTGCAGGACAAACGCCGCCGGCCCGTGATATTCGCGCCCCAGGTGGCCGAGTACGTCGTGCGCCGGCGCGACCACGATTGCCCCCTGGAAATAATCGCCGAACAGCAGCGGCCCGATTCCCGGCCAGCCGCTCATCACCGATGGAATTGCGAGCAGGATCAACGGCAGCGTCACCACCCACGGGCTCTCGTGCAAATGCTCCTTCGTGTGGGGGTCCATGCGCTCCTCGCCGTGGAACGTCATGAACACGAGCCGGAACGAGTAGAACGCCGTGACGAACACGCCGATCAGCAGGCACCAGTAGGCGTAGGTCGCGCCGGGCAGGTGCGAGGCATGCACCGCCTCGATCACCGCGTCCTTGGAGAAAAATCCGGAAAAGCCGGGGAACCCGATCAGCGCGAGCGAACCGATCAGCGCGGTGGTGTACGTGACGGGCATGTACTTCCTGAGGCCGCCCATCTTGCGCATGTCCTGCTCGTGGTGCATCGCGATGATGACCGAGCCGGCGGCGAGGAACAGCAGCGCCTTGAAGAATGCGTGCGTCATCAGGTGGAAGATCGAGCCGGCGTACGCGGAGACGCCAAGATCCGCGGTCATGTAGCCGAGCTGGGACAGCGTCGAGTACGCCACCACCCGCTTGATGTCGTTGTTGACGATGCCGAGGAACCCCATGAACAGGGCCGTCGTCGCGCCGATCACCAGCACGAAGCTGAGCGCCGTCTCCGACAGTTCGAACAACGGCGACATCCGCGCGACCATGAAGATGCCGGCCGTCACCATCGTGGCCGCGTGGATCAGCGCCGAAATCGGCGTGGGGCCTTCCATGGAATCGGGCAGCCAGACGTGCAGCGGCACCTGCGCGGACTTGCCCATCGCACCGATGAACAGGGCGATGCAGATCACCGTGGCGGCCTGCCAGGCGTGGCCGGGGATGAGTTCGAAGGTGCTGCCGGCGATCCTGTCGGCCTGCGCGAAGATCTCGGAGTAATGCAGCGACCCGGTCAGGTGGACCAGGCCGGCGATGCCGAGCAGGAAGCCGAAATCACCGACGCGGTTGACCAGGAACGCCTTCATGTTGGCGAAGATGGCCGACGGCTTCGTGTACCAGAAGCCGATCAGCAGGTACGACACCACGCCCACTGCCTCCCAGCCGAAGAACAGCTGCATCAGGTTGTTCGACATCACGAGCATCAGCATCGAGAACGTGAACAGCGAGATGTAGCTGAAGAACCGCGTGTAACCCGGATCGTCGCGCATGTAGCCGATGGTGTAGACGTGCACCATCAGCGAGATGAAGGTCACCACGACCATCATCAGGGCCGAGAGCCGGTCCACCAGGAAACCGACCTCCATCCGGATGCCGTCGCTGACCAGCCAGGTGTAGACCGGGCCGTCGAAGACCGGCGCGCCGTCGAGCAGTCCGAGCAGGACCTTGACGGAGAGCGCGCACGCGATCGCCACGCCGGCGATGGTGATGCTGTGCGTCGCAGCCCGGCCGATCTGCCTGCCGAAGAATCCGGCAATGATCGACGCAGCCAGCGGCGCGAGCACGATGATGAGCAGCGTCTGTTCCACGGCTCAGCCCCGCATCGCGTCGAGGTCTTCGACGTTGATGCTGCGCCGCTCGCGGAACAGCACGACCAGGATGGCCAGGCCGATCGCGGATTCGGCGGCGGCGACCGTCAGGATGAAGAACACGAACACCTGCCCGGCCAGGTCGCCGAGGTGATGCGAGAAGGCGATGAAGTTGAAGTTCACCGACAGCAGCATCAGCTCGATGCACATCAGCAGCAGCAGCACGTTCTTGCGGTTGATGAAAATGCCGGCGACCGCGAGGCTGAACAGGATGCCGGACAGCAGCAGGACGTGGGACAGCGGGATCATTGCCTGGCCTCCGCGTCCATCTTGACGATACGCACGCGGTTCTTCGCGTTGACCGCGACCTGCTTGCCGATGTCCTGGACCTTCTGTCCGGGACGGTCACGCATGGTGAGCGTGATGGCCGCCACGATCGCGACCAGCAGGATGACGGCGGCGATCTCGAACGGGTACAGGTACTGCGTGTAGAGCAGGTGCCCGAGTTCCAGCGTATTCGATCCGCCTGCGGGCCGGTTGACGACCGCCGCGGCCGTGTCGTCCAGGCCCAGCTTGCGCACGTAGACCACCAGGCCGATCTGCGCCACGACGATCAGGGCGATCAGCGCACCCAGCGGGGCATAGCGGGTAAAGCCCTGCCGCAGCTTCTCGACGTCGACGTCGAGCATCATCACCACGAACAGCCACAGCACCATCACCGCGCCGACATAGACCACGACCAGTGTCAGCGCAAGGAACTCGGCCTGCAGCAGCAGCCAGATCACGGCACTGTTCAGAAACGCCGCGACCAGGAACAGCGCGCAGTGCACCGGGTTGCGCGCCGTGATGACACCCAGCGCGGCCAGCACGAGGATCGCGCCGAAGACGTAGAAGAGGACGTTGACGATCATATGCAGGGGTCGCCTCGGTCAGCGGTAGCGCGCGTCGGCGGCCTTGTCGGCCGCGATCATGGCTTCGTAGCGCTCGCCCATTGCAAGCAGCTTGTCCTTGGTCATGATGTTCTCGCCGCGGTTCTCCATGTGGTACTCGTGGATGCGGGTCTCCACAATTGCATCGACCGGGCAGGCCTCCTCGCAGAAGCCGCAGTAGATGCACTTGAACAGGTCGATGTCGTAGCGCGTCGTGCGGCGCGTGCCGTCGGCGCTGACGTCGGACTCGATCGTGATCGCGGCCGCCGGGCACACCGCCTCGCACAGCTTGCAGGCGATACAGCGCTCCTGGCCGTTGGCGTAACGGCGCAGCGCATGCAGGCCGCGATAGCGCGGCGACTGCGGCGTCTTCTCCTCCGGGTAGTACACGGTGAACTTCGGCGCGAAGAACGCGCGCAGCGTCACCCGCAGGCCCTGCAGCAGTTCCCAGAGGAAGAATGTCTTGATGAAGCTGCGCACGCTCTCGCTACCTCAGGCGGCCCACGGACCGATCCTGCAGACCCACATCGCCGCCTCGGCACACAGCCAGACCAGCGTGACGGGGATGAACACCTTCCAGCCGAGTCGCATGATCTGGTCGTAGCGGTACCGCGGGAAGGTCGCGCGGAACCACAGGAAGCAGAACAGGAAGAAGCAGGTCTTGAGGACGAACCAGTGCAGGCCGGGCGCCGCGAGCAACGCGATGTCGCCGAGCACCGGGTAGCCTTCGAACGGCGACAGCCAGCCGCCGAGGAAGAACGTGGCCGACAGCGCCGAGATCAGGATCATGTTGGCGTATTCGGCGAGGAAGAACAGCGCGAACGCGATGCCTGAATACTCGACGTGGAAACCGGCCACGATTTCCGACTCGCCTTCCGCGACGTCGAACGGCGCGCGGTTGGTCTCGGCCACTCCCGAGATGAAGTAGACGACCATCAGCGGGAACAACCAGAGCCAGTACCAGCTGCCCGGCCCGCCCGCCTGCGCTGCCACGATCTTGCCGATGTTGAGCGTGCCGGCCGCCATCACCACGCCGACCAGCGCGAAACCCATCGCGATCTCATAGGCGACGATCTGCGCCGCCGAGCGCATGGCGCCCAGGAACGCATACTTCGAGTTGGCCGCCCAGCCGGCGAGAATGATGCCGTAGGCGCCGAAGCCCGCAAGCGCCAGGATGTAGAGCACACCCGCATCGATGTCCGCGATCGCAAAGCCGGGCCACAAGGACATCACCGCCCAGGCCGCGAAGGCAGGCGTGAGCGTCAGCAGCGGCGCCGCCACGAACAGGTAGTGGTTCGAGCGCGATGGGACGACCACTTCCTTCAGCAGCATCTTGATGACGTCGGCGAACGGCTGCAGCAGGCCGAACGGCCCCACCCGGTTCGGGCCGATGCGCACCTGCATGTAGCCGATGACCTTGCGCTCGGCCAGGGTCGTGTAGGCGACGCACAGGATTACGGTGATCGTGACGGCGAGAATCTGCCCCGTACTGATCAGCGAAGTCCGCAGCCATGCGGGCTGCGACAGCCAGAGCGCGACGATCGTGTCGATCATGCCCCACCCCCGCCTGCGCCGCCCTTCCTGCCGTCGATCGTGGCCTGCAGCGGCGCGGAGCGGCGCACGATGGCATCGACACCGTAGATGGTGACCTCGCGCGTCACGTCCATCGCCGCGAGTCGACCCGCCGCGAACGCGGCCGCTGCAGTCACGCCGCCCACATACGAGTCGAGTTCACGACGCAGTTCGTCACGCACTTCTTCGGAGCTGACGTATTCGAACCCGGCGAAGCCGAGCAGGTTGCCGAGCACGCGCAGGATTTTCCACGCGGGCCGCGCCTCCCCCGCGGGCTTCGCCGCTCCCGCGACGCTCTGCCAGCGCCCTTCGGCGTTGACCCAGGTACCCGAGGTTTCGGCGAACACGGCGCTCGGCAGGATCACGCTGGCGCTGGCCAGGACGTCCTCGCTCGCGTACGGTGTAATGGCAACGACGCAGTCAGCGCCGCGCAGCGAGGCGTCGATGGCCGGGGACGGCACGAGGTCCGCCGGTTCGATGCCGCCTACCAGCACGTACGCCTTGAGCCGCGCCGCGAGCATCTCGACGACGTTGAGACCAGGCGCGGCCACCGTACGACCGCCGATGGCGCGATGCGGGAGAACGCCGGCCAGGGCCGCTCCGACCGCGTTGCCACCCTCCGGCAGGAAGCCGAGCTGCGCACCCGTGGCATCGGCGAGCGCCGCCGCGAGCGCACGGAGCTCGGAGTACGCCGCGTGATGCTGGGCGAGTGCGCCGAGCAGAATCACGCGCAGGTCTCCCGCAGCCAGCGTTGCCGCCACCGCTTCGTGCTGAGCCGATGGTGTGACCCCTTCGAGCGCGGCAGCCAGGTTTGCTGGTCTGGGCCTGCCCTGCGCATTGAGCGACGCGGCGAGCACGGCCGCCAGGTGCTGCGCCATGCCGAGCCCGTTGCTGGTCAGGCTGGCCGCGACCGGGAACCGCACGTCGTACGAACGCGGGTTGATGAACGAGACCTTCGCGCCGCGGCGCACGGCGCCCTGGCGGACGCGGTGCGCGATCAGCGGCACTTCCTTGCGCAGGTTCGAGCCGACCACCAGCACGCCCGCGGCCCGTTCGATTTCGGCGATGGCGCAGCCGAGCATGGGCGCAACCGGGTCGTTCGCCTGGTCACGAAAATCGACGCGGCGCAGCCGATGGTCGAGGTTGTTGGTGCCGAGCGCGCGGGCGATCTTCGCCGTGAGCGCGAGTTCCTCGAGCGAAGCAATCGGCGATGCGAGCAAGCCGACCTGAGCCGGACCTGCCTCGCGCACGACCTGCTGCAAGCCCCTGGCCGCCGCTTCAAGCGCGGTTTCCCAGTCGACTTCGCGCCAGTCGCCGCCGTGTCTGATCATCGGCTTCACGGCACGATCGGCCGAATAGAAGCCTTCGCAGCTGAAACGGTCGCGATCCGCGATCCACGACTCGTTGATCGCTTCGTTCGCTCGCGGCACGATGCGCATGACACGGCCGCGCAGGACGTGCGCGCTCAGGTTGGTGCCGACGCAATCGTGCGGCGACACGAGCGGCGCCTGCGTCATTTCCCAGGCGCGGGCGCGGTACCGGTACGGCTTGTTGTTCAACGCGCCCACCGGGCACAGGTCGATGATGTTCGCCGACAGCTCGTGATCGATGCTCTGCTCGATGAACGTCGAGATCATCGTCTGTTCGCCGCGACCGATCGTGCCGAGCACCGGAATGCCGGCAATTTCCTGGCCGAACCGCACGCAGCGCGTGCAGTGGATGCAGCGGGTCATGTCGGTGGAGACGAGCGGACCGAGGTTCTCGTCCTTGAACACGCGCTTGCGTTCGGCGTAGCGGGACACGTCGCGCCCGAAACCCATCGCCAGGTCCTGCAGCTCGCACTCGCCGCCCTGGTCGCAGATCGGGCAATCGAGCGGGTGGTTGATCAGCAGGAACTCCATCGCCGCTTTCTGCGCCGAGATCGCTCTGGGCGATTTCGTGAAGATTTTCATGCCTTCGGCGACCGGCGTCGCGCAGGCAGGCAGCGGCTTCGGCGCCTTCTCGACTTCGACCAGGCACATGCGGCAGTTGGCCGCGATGCTCAGCTTGTCGTGGTAGCAGAAACGCGGAACGTAGACGCCGCTGGCATCGGTGACCTGGATGACCATGGCGTTCTTGCGCGCCTTCATCGGCACGCCGTCGACTTCGATATTGACCAGCTCTTCGCTCATGGTGACCTGATCACGCCGCGCGACCGCGCGCCTCGACGAGGCTGTGGCCGTGTTCGACGAAATATTCGAACTCGTGCCGGAAATGACGGACAAAGCTCTGCACCGGCCACGCTGCCGCGTCGCCGAGCGCGCAGATGGTGTGCCCTTCGATCTTGTTGGCGACGTCGACGAGCATGTCGATGTCGGCTTGCCTGCCCTGCCCCGCCAGGATCCGCTTCAGCGTGCGGTTGAGCCAGCCGGTGCCTTCGCGGCACGGCGTGCATTGGCCGCACGACTCGGAGTAGTAGAAGCGCGAAAGACGCTCGAGCACGCGGATCATGCACGTCGTCTCGTCCATGACGATGACGGCAGCCGAACCGAGCGACGACCCCGCCTTCTTGAGCGAGTCGTAATCCATGTTCGCCGCCATGATGGCTTCGGCCTTGAGCACCGGCACGGACGAGCCGCCCGGAATCACGGCCTTGAGCTTGCGGCCTTTCCACACCCCGCCCGCGAGTCCGAGCAGATCGGCAAACGGAATGCCGAGCGGCACTTCGAAGTTACCCGGCTTCGCGACGTGCCCCGAGACCGAGAAGATCACCGTGCCGCCTGAATTGGCCGGGCCAAGGCCGGCAAACCATTCCGGACCCTTGCGCAGGATCGTCGGCACCGAGGCATAGCTCTGCGCGTTGTTGATCGTCGTCGGCTTGCCGTAGAGACCGAAATTGGCCGGAAACGGCGGCTTGAAGCGCGGTCGTCCCTGCTTGCCTTCGAGCGATTCGAGCAGCGCTGTCTCTTCGCCGCAGATGTAGGCGCCCGCACCCATGAACGAGTACAGATCGAAATCGACGCCCGAGCCGAGGACGTTCCTGCCCAGCAGGCCCGCGGCATAGGCTTCCTGGAGCGCGGCCTCGAAGCGCGGGAACGGCTCCGCCATGAACTCGCCGCGGATGTAGTTGTAGCCGACCGACGAGTTGGTGCAGTAGCCGCCGATGGCCATGCCTTCGATCAGCGCGTGCGGGTTGTAGCGGAGGATGTCGCGGTCGTGACAGGTTCCCGGCTCGCTTTCGTCGGAGTTGCAGACCATGTATTTCTGCATCGGCGCATTGCGCGGCATGAACGACCACTTGAGGCCGGTCGGGAAGCCGGCGCCACCGCGGCCGCGCAGGCCAGACGCTTTCACCGCTTCGATGACCTGCTCGCGCGGCGGCTTCTCCGCCAGGATCTTCTTCCAGGCGTCGTAACCACCGATCTTCAGGTACGTCTCGAGTTGCCACGAACGCTCGTGCTTCAGCGGCTCGAAGCAGACGAGGTTCATACGGTCGGTCCAGTCGGTCACGCGGAGGCTCCTGCTAACCGGCTTACTTGTGGTCGTCGAGGATCTGATCAACCTTGGCAGGCGTCAGGTGCTCGAAATACACGTGGTTGACCATCATCATCGGCGCGCCGTCGCAGGCTGCAAGGCATTCTTCTTCCTGCTTGAGGTAGAAGCGGCCGTCGGCAGTGCTTTCGCCGACCTTGATGCCGAGGCGCTTTTCGAGGTGCGCAAGGATGTCCTCGCCGCCACAGAGCATGCACGAGATATTGGTGCATACCGAGATGTGGTGACGGCCGCAGGGCCTGGTCTCGAACATCGAATAGAACGACGCGACTTCGTAGACCTGGATCGGCGGGATGCCGAGGTACCCGGCCACCGCGTCCATCGATGCCTGCGGCAGGTGTCCCTTTTCGTGCTGCACGGCGTGCAATGCGGCAATCACCGCCGAGCGCTTCCGGTCGACCGGAAACTTGGCGAGCCAGTGATCGATCTCTGCGCGCACGTGCGCCGAGAGCGCCTCGCCGGTGTCCGCGTGGGCGTGGGAGTCACTCATCGGTCGATCTCTCCGAACACGATGTCGAGGGTGCCGATCACCGCGACCACGTCCGCCAGCATGTGGCCCGTGGTCATTTCCTCGAGCGCCGCGAGGTGCGGGAAGCCCGGCGCGCGGCACTTCAGGCGGTACGGCTTGTTGGCGCCGTCCGAGACGAGGTAGATGCCGAACTCGCCCTTCGGCGCCTCGACCGCGGCGTAGGACTCGCCCGCCGGCACGCTATAGCCCTCGGTAAACAGCTTGAAATGGTGAATGAGCGATTCCATGTCGCCCTTCATCGCCTCACGGCGCGGCGGCACGACCTTGTGGTCGTCGATCATCACCGGGCCCGGGTTCATCCGCAGCCAGTCGACGCATTGCTTGACGATTCTGTTCGACTGGCGCAGTTCCTCGACGCGGACCAGGTAGCGGTCGTAGCAGTCGCCGTTCAAGCCGACGGGGATGTCGAAGTCCATGCGGTCGTACACTTCGTACGGCTGCTTCTTGCGCAGGTCCCACGCAACGCCGGAGCCGCGCAGCACCGGGCCGGTGAAGCCCAGGTTGAGCGCGCGCTCGGGCGTCACGACGCCGATGTTGACGGTGCGCTGCTTCCAGATGCGGTTGTCGGTGAGCAGCGTCTCGTATTCGTCGATCGCCGCCGGGAAACGCGCGGTGAAATCGTCGATGAAATCGAGCAGCGAGCCGGAACGCGCGTCGTTCAAGCGGTTGATTTCCTTGGCGCTGCGGAAACGCGACGGCTGGTATTTCGGCAGGGTGTCCGGCAGGTCGCGATAGACGCCGCCCGGACGGTAATACGTGGCGTGCATGCGCGTGCCCGAGACGGCTTCGTAGCAGTCCATCAGGTCCTCGCGCTCACGGAAGCAATACAGGAACATCGTCATCGCGCCGATGTCGAGACCGTGCGCGCCAAGCCACATCAGGTGGTTCAGGATGCGCGTGATCTCGTCGAACATGACGCGGATGTACTGCGCACGTTCGGGCACCTGCACGCCGAGCAGCTTCTCGATCGCCATGCAGTAGGCGTGCTCGTTGCACATCATCGAGACGTAGTCGAGCCGGTCCATGTAGCCGATCGACTGGTTGTACGGCTTGCTCTCGGCGAGCTTCTCGGTCGCGCGATGCAACAGGCCGACGTGCGGATCGGCCTTCTGCACGACCTCGCCGTCCATCTCGAGCACCAGGCGCAATACGCCGTGGGCCGCGGGATGCTGCGGGCCGAAATTCATCGTATAGCTGCGGATCTCAGCCATGCTTCGGTGCGTCCTTGAGCGCGGCCTCGTAGCGGTTGTCCTCGCGGATCACGCGCGGCACCAGCGTGCGGGGCTCGATGCTGACCGGCTCGTAGACCACGCGGCCCCGGGCGGGGTCGTAGCGGACTTCGACATTGCCAATCAGCGGGAAATCCTTGCGGAACGGATGGCCGATGAAGCCGTAATCCGTCAGCAGTCGCCGCAGGTCCGGGTGGCCGCGGAACAGGATGCCGAAGAGGTCGAACGCCTCGCGCTCGAACCAGTCGGCCGCCTTCCAGATTTCGATGACCGAGTCGACCATGGGCGGTTCGCCGGGCTCGCACCACGTGCGCAGGCGCAGGCGGCGGTTGTGCTTCACGGAAAGCAGGTGGTGCACGACGGCGAAACGCCTTTGCTCACCGTCCCCGGTTTGCTGCGAGAGGCCGGCTGCAGGCCGGTTGAGGGGCTGGCGCCCGCGACTGAACCCGCTGGAGGTCGCGGTGTCGGTGTTCCATTCGTCCTGGCCGTACGCGGCATAGTCGACGCCACACAGGTCGATCAGTTGCTCGAAGTTCCAGCCGGCCTCGTCGCGCAGCGCCTGGCAGATCGTGAGCAACCCGGTCGGCGCGACTTCGAACGTCAGCTCGCCGCAGCGCGATTCGACGCGCGTAACCTGCCCGGCGAAGCGGCCCGAGATCGTCTCGGCGAGTTGTTCCAACGCCTGGTTCATGAATCTGCTCGACAGTTCTCAGCGCGCAATCGTCTGCGTACGGTGGATTTTCTTCTGCAGCTGGATGAGGCCGTAGATCAGCGCCTCGGCGGACGGCGGGCAACCCGGCACGTACACGTCGACGGGCACGATGCGGTCGCAACCGCGGACCACGGCATAGGAGTAGTGGTAGTAGCCGCCGCCGTTCGCGCACGAACCCATCGAGATTACCCAGCGCGGCTCGGGCATCTGGTCGTAGACCTTGCGCAGCGCAGGCGCCATCTTGTTGACCAGCGTGCCGGCCACGATCATCACGTCGGACTGCCGCGGACTTGGACGGAAGACGATACCGAACCGGTCGAGATCGTAGCGCGCGGCACCCGCGTGCATCATTTCGACGGCGCAACACGCGAGACCGAACGTCATCGGCCACATCGAACCGGTGCGCGCCCAGTTCATGAGCGCATCCACGGAGGTGGTGAATACTCCGCGGTCCGGCGCGTCGCTGCTGCTAGGTGCCTCTAGTCCCATTCGAGCGCCCCTTTCTTCCACTCGTAGACGAAGCCGACCACGAGCACCAGCAGGAACACGCCCATCGCGGCGAGCGCGACGATACCGACCGAATCGAGCGCGACGGCCCACGGGAACAGGAAGGCGATTTCGAGATCGAACACGATGAAGAGGATGGCGACGAGGTAATAACGCACATCGAACTTCATGCGCGAGTCCTCGAACGCTTCGAAGCCGCACTCGTAGGGCGAGAGCTTCGCGGCGTCGGGCCGGTTTGGCGCGATAAGACGGCCGAGCACGAGCAGGAGGACGCCGATTGCGCCTGCAACTGCTAGAAAAATCAGGATCGGCAGGTATTGCGCGAGCATCTCGAAGGTCAGCGTCGAAGCGGGTGCGGCTAGCCCGTAATTCTAGCAGCACAGATTGCAGTGCAGTAGGAGCGCAAATGAAAAAGGCGAGCCGTGGCTCGCCTCGTTCGTTCTGGTGCGGATGGAGAGACTCGAACTCTCACGCCTTGCGGCACTAACCCCTCAAGCTAGCGTGTCTACCAATTCCACCACATCCGCATCTTCGATCAGATCGTCGCCGCCTCAGTTGCCGGCCGGTGCTTGCGCCGGCGGCGGCGCGGGCCGCCTGCGCGGCCGGCAGAGCCGGCCGGCCCGGCCAGGGCCGGCGCAGTGGCTGGGGCAGGAGTGTTCGTGGCCGGCGTCGCCGGCAGGGACGGCAGCGGAGCAGGCGAGGTCACGGGCACCGGGGCTTGCTGCGTAACTGTGTCGACGACGCTGGTCGCCTCTTTTTGCCGGCTGAACAGGTAGGTCAGGCCCAGGCTCGTCAGAAAGAACAGCGTGGCGAGAACCGCCGTGGTTCGCGACAGGAACGAGGCGGAACCTCGCGCGCCGAACACCGTGCCCGAAGCACCTGCCCCGAAACCGGCGCCGGCATCCGCGCCCTTGCCGCGCTGAAGCAGCACGATGCCGATGATGGCGACCGCCAGGAGCACGTGGAAGACGACAGCGAGGGTCTGCAGCCAATTCATCGCAAAGAAACCTTATGCCTGCTGGCGACGACGCTTCGCCGTCAACCTGCGCCCGCGCAGATCCGTGCGAACTCGTCCGCCTTGAGCGACGCCCCGCCGACGAGTCCGCCGTCGATATCGGGCATCGCAAACAGTTCCTGGGCGTTGGAAGCCTTGACGCTTCCGCCGTACAGGATCCTGACCGATCCGCCTATTGTAGCATCCCGCTCCGTCACCTTGGCACGAATCATCGCGTGCACTTCCTGGGCCTGCTCCGGCGAAGCCGTACGGCCCGTGCCGATCGCCCAGACCGGTTCGTAGGCGATGACCGCCTTGGCCAGCGCCCGGACCCCGGTCACGGCCAGGACGGCCTCGAGCTGGCGGGTTACGACGCTGGTCGTCTGGTCACCCTCGCGTTCTTCCAGGGTTTCACCCACGCAGAGCACCGGCACCAGCGACTGGCCCTGGGCCGCCACGAATTTCCGCGCGACGAGCGCGTCGCGCTCCCCGAACAGCTGGCGACGCTCCGAGTGCCCGACCAGCACGTAGCGGCAGCCCACATCCTTCAGCATCGTGGCGGACACCTCGCCCGTGAAGGCGCCCTGCGACTCCGCGCAGACCGACTGGGCGCCGAGCGCCACGCCGGAATCCTTCAGCAGGCGACCGGTTTCCATCAGGTACGGGAACGGCGGGCACAGCAGGATTTCGGCACGCTTTCCCGGCTGCAACAGGTCGAGCAAACCACTGACGAGACTCGCGTTTTCCACGCGCGACCCGTGCATTTTCCAGTTGCCCGCGACGAGCGGCTGACGCATGGCTGAACTACCCTCAGAAACGGTGAGCGATGCCGGCCCAGCAGGGCCAGCCGCGAAAGGCGCGCGATCTTAGCGGCGGGTCCGGGTTAAAGCAATGCGGAACGGCCGCCGTTCAGATGGCCGTGCGCACGACTTCCGCAAGCTCGTTCGCGTATCGGGACGCGACCGCCTCTTCCTGAGCCTCGATCATGACGCGGATCACCGGCTCCGTGCCGGACGCCCGCAGTACCACCCGGCCGGTCGTACCGAGACCCTGCTCGACACGCTTCACGGCGTCCTGGATGGCCTGCGACTTCGACAGATCGATGCGTTGCTTGACGCGGACGTTGATCATCACCTGCGGCAACTTCGGCATGCCCGCAACGAGTTCGGCAAGCGGCCGGCCGGTTCGCTTCATCACGGCCAGCACTTCCAGGGCGCTGATCAGACCGTCGCCCGTCGTGGTGCGATCGAGGCACAGCAGGTGACCGGAGGTTTCGCCGCCAAGCACACCGCCGTGCTCCTTGAGCATGGCCAGCACATAGCGATCGCCGACCTTCGCGCGCAGGAATTCCACGCCCTCGGCCTGCAGCTTCTGTTCGAGTCCCAGGTTGCTCATCACCGTGCCGACCACCGGTCCCTGCAGCGTGCCGGCGCGCTTGCGATCGGAGGCGATGACGTACAGCAGTTGATCGCCGTCGGCGATGCGGCCGAGATGATCGACCATCACCAGCCGGTCGGCATCGCCGTCGAGCGCGATGCCGACGTCCGCGTGCACACCCGACACCGTCGCCTGGATCAGCCCGGGCGACGTGGAACCACAGCGCAGGTTGATGTTGCGGCCGTTCGGCGAGCAGCCCAGCGGGATGATCTCGGCGCCGAGGTCGGTAAGGACTCGCGGCGCCACCTTGTAGGCCGCGCCGTTCGCGCAGTCGATGACGACTTTCAGCCCCGACAGGTCGGTGCCTTGCGGCAGCACCGACATGCAGAACTCCTGGTACACGACGCGTGACTTGTCGACGCGCGTTGCCTTGCCGAGATGGATCGATTCGCGCGTGAGGGCCGGCTGGTCGAGGTACGCCTCGATCCGTTCCTCGAGCTCGTCGGACAGCTTGCTGCCCTGCGCGTCGAAGAACTTGATGCCGTTGTCCTCGTACGGATTGTGCGAGGCGCTGATCACCACGCCGAAACTGCAACCGGACTTGCGGGCCATGTACGCGATGCCGGGTGTCGGCAGCGGACCGATCAGGCTCACGTTGACACCGGCGGCGATGAAGCCCGCCTCGAGCGCGGCTTCGAACATGTAGCCGGACAGGCGAGTGTCCTTGCCGACCAGCGCGGTGCCGCCATCGGGCGCGAGCACACGGGCCGCGGCGCTCGCCAGTCGCAGCGCGAACTCGACCGTCATGGGTTCCTGGCCGACCCGGCCGCGCACGCCATCGGTGCCGAAATACTTCCTGGCCATCTGCTGCCTGCTCCTCTCCGTGACGCGCTCGCCGCCGCTGGCGCCACCTTGCTTCCTGTCGTTTCGCTAGTTCGCTTCACGCCCGCGCAGCGCGACCGCCACCTTGACCGCATCGACCGTGGCAGCGACGTCATGCACGCGGATGATCGCTGCCCCCGCCTGCACCGCAAACGCGGCCGCGACGGCGCTGCCCACCACCCTTTCCCGGGCCGGCCGACCCGTCATGATACCGATGAGCGCCTTGCGCGAGACACCGATCAGCAGCGGATAGCCCAGGTCCGTGAACGCACGCTGGTGGCGCAGCAGTTCGACGTTGTGCTGGTACGTCTTGCCGAACCCGATGCCGGGATCGATGCAGATCGAATCGCCAGCGATCCCTGCTTCCCGACAGGCGCTGGCCCGTGCACGAAGAAACTCGCGGACCTCGGCGACGACGTCGGCGTAGCGCGGATCCGCCTGCATGGTCGCCGGCTTGCCCTGCATGTGCATCACGCAGACCGCGGCGTCCTGCGCCGCTGCCGCTGCGAGTGCTCCCGGCATGCGCAATGCGCGAATGTCGTTCACGAGGTGAGCGCCGGCACCCAGGGCGGCCGCAATCACTTCGGGTTTGCTGGCGTCGACGGAAAGCACGGCCTCTGTACGGACCGCGAGCGCCTCGATCACCGGCACGACGCGATCGATTTCCTGTTGTACGCCAACAGCCGCTGCACCCGGTCGCGTCGACTCGCCGCCCACGTCGACGATGGCGGCGCCCTCCTCGACCATGCGCAATCCGGCCGCGATCGCGGCCTGCCGCTCGAAGTGCAGGCCGCCGTCCGAGAACGAGTCTGGCGTGACGTTGAGAATACCCATGACGGCGGGGACATCGAGGGCGAGCATTCGATCGCGGCAGCGCAACAGCATGGGGAGGGGGTTAGGGTGGGAAGGGGAGGAAGGGGAGGAAGGGGAGGAAGGGAGGAAGGGAGGAAGGACAGGAAGTGCTTCGTGACGTGCAGTGCAGCCGCTCAATTGCAGCCTGTAAAACGAAAGGGCGGCAACGCCGCCCTTCCGACCAACCCTTATCCCCTATAGCCCCTGGCCCCTTCGCTAGTGCTGCGGGGCAGGTCGTCCCGACGGCGCGTCGCCCTCCCCTCCGCGCGTCGGACGCGGACGGGCTTCGGGAGGCGAACCCGGGTGCGGATCTTCCCAGTCGGCCGGCGGCTTCGGCTCGCGACCCTGCATGATGTCGGCGATCTGGGAATCGTCGATCGTCTCGTACTTGATCAACGCCTCCGCCATCTTGTGCAGAATCTCGATGTCGCGCTCGAGGATGCCCTTGGCACGCTGGAAGTTGGAGTCGATGAGGACGCGGATCTCCTCGTCGATCACGTGGGCCGTGACGTCGGACACCTGCTTGTGCTGGGTGACGCTGCGGCCGAGGAACACTTCGCCCTCGTCCTCCGCGTACGTCTGCGGGCCCAGCTTGTCCGAGAGGCCCCACTTCGTGACCATGCTGCGGGCGATCTCGGTCGCACGTTCGATGTCGTTCGAAGCGCCCGTGGTGACGTACTCCGGCCCGAAGACGATTTCTTCCGCGACGCGGCCGCCGAACAGCGTCGCGATGCGGCTCTCGAGCCGGCGCTTGCTGGTGCTGTAGCGATCCGCTTCAGGCAGGAACATCGTGATGCCGAGCGCACGGCCGCGCGGGATGATCGAGACCTTGTACACCGGGTCGTGGTCGGGGACGTTGAGACCCACGATCGCGTGCCCGGCTTCGTGGTAGGCGGTGAGCTTCTTCTCGTTGTCGTCCATGACCATGGATTTGCGCTCGGCGCCCATCATGATCTTGTCCTTGGCGCGCTCGAACTCGTCCATCGTGACGGTGCGCTTGTTCGCGCGTGCCGCGAACAGCGCGGCCTCGTTCACGAGGTTGGCGAGGTCGGCGCCCGAGAAGCCCGGCGTGCCGCGTGCAATGATCGAGGGCTTCACGTCCTCGGCCAACGGCAGCTTGCGCATGTGCACCTTGAGGATCTGCTCGCGTCCGCGCACGTCCGGCAGCGGCACGACGACCTGGCGGTCGAAACGGCCCGGACGCAGCAGCGCAGGGTCGAGCACGTCGGGACGGTTGGTGGCCGCGATGACGATGACGCCCTCGTTGCCCTCGAAACCGTCCATCTCGACCAGCAACTGGTTCAGCGTCTGCTCGCGCTCGTCGTGACCGCCGCCGAGGCCGGCGCCGCGATGGCGGCCGACCGCGTCGATTTCGTCGATGAAGATGATGCAGGGCGCCTGCTTCTTGGCCTGCTCGAACATGTCGCGGACACGCGAGGCGCCCACGCCGACGAACATCTCGACGAAGTCCGATCCGGAAATGGTGAAGAAAGGCACCTTCGCCTCGCCGGCAATCGCCTTGGCGAGCAACGTCTTGCCCGTGCCGGGCGAGCCGACCATCAGCACGCCGCGCGGGATCTTGCCGCCGAGGCGCTGGAACTTGCCCGGGTCCTTGAGGAAGTCGACGATCTCGGAGACTTCTTCCTTGGCTTCGTCAACGCCCGCAACGTCCGCGAACGTGACGGTGACCTGGTCTTCATTGAGCAGTCGCGCCCGGCTCTTGCCGAACGACATTGCCCCGCGGCCGCCTGCTCCGCCCTGCATCTGGCGCATGAAGTACACCCAGACGCCGATCAGCAGCAGGATCGGGAACGACGAGATGAACAACTGCATGAGGAACGACTGGCGCTCCGGCGGCGCCGCGCTGAACGTGACGCCGCTCTTCTGCAGCGTACCGATCAATGCCGAGTTGTCCGTCTCCGGGTTGTAGACCACGAACTGCTCGCCGCTGGACCGCAGCCCGCTGATCTTGTCGCCGGAGAAAGTGACCTGGGAGACGGTGCCGTCCTTGACGTGGGTCAGGAACGCGGAATAAGGCATCTCCTGCACGGTCTGCCCGCGCGAGCTGAAATTGCTCACGACCGTGGCGAGCACCACGGCGATTACGACCCACAGGACGACATTCTTGGCCAAATCGTTCACTTCCTGACCTCGGTTTAGCCGGATCTGCGGCACGCAGCGTGCACGCTCTGACGGCCGAATTCACACTACACCAATCGATACCCGCGTGCCAGAACGTAGACTTCGGCACTGCGCGCCCTCGATGCTTTCGGCTTGCGCAATTTTACGGAATCAAAGCGTTCGCGCAGCTGGGACACGAGCGGCTGGAAGCCCCGCCCCTGGAAGACCTTGGCGAGGAAATCGCCCCCGGGACGCAAAGTCCGACCGGTGAAATCGAGCGCAAGTTCCACCACCTGCATCGACCGATCGTGGTCGACGTCCGCAATGCCCATCATGTTGGGGGCTATGTCGGACATGACAAGGTCGACTTTGGTCGGGCCGACCATGGCGAACAGCCGCTCCAGCACGGCATCGTCATTGAAGTCTCCCTGCAGGAACTCCACTCCCGGGATGGCCGGCATGTCCAGAATGTCCATGGCGATGATCCGGCCTTTGCCGTTCAGCCGCCGCCGCGTGTACTGGCTCCAGCTACCGGGGGCGGCCCCCAGGTCGACGATGGTCATGCCTGGCCGCAGGATGTGGTCGGATTTCTGGATCTCCTCGAGCTTGTAGACCGCCCTCGACCGCCAGCCTTCCTCCCGGGCCCGTTTCACAAACGGGTCGGACTCGTGCTCGGCGAGCCAGGCGGCGGAGGATTTGGTGCGTTTGGGCAAGGGAAGGGGAGGAAGGGAGGAAGGGCGGAAGGGAGGAAGGGAGGAAGGTGGGCCGGAAAGCGCGACTCCCTGATCAGACAATCAAGCTCAAGTTTTCCGCTTGATTGGGTCGTTTCTCGATACGGCAATGTCAAATTAGTGCGCATTCATCTGTGCTCAGGGATGATAGCGACTCTCGGGGTCCAGCCGTGCCAGCTCGACCCTTCCTCCCTTCCTCCCTTCCTCCCTTCCTCCCTTCCGCCCTTCCTCCCTTCCGCCCTTCCTCCCTTCCTCCCCTTCCCATGCTGTCCGACGCTCAACGCAAATACCTCCGCCGTCTCGGCCACGACCTGAACCCGGTGGTCCTGATTGGCAATGCCGGGCTCGGCCCGAACCTGGTGGCGGAAATGGACGGAGCGCTGGCTCACCACGAACTGGTCAAGGTGCGGGCACGGGTGGGTGATCGCAAGGCACGGGACGGTTTGCTGGCCGAACTGGCCGCTTCGACCCGCGCGGAAATCGTGCAGCGCATCGGTCATGTCGCCCTGTTCTACCGGGCCAACCCCGAGCAGACGAAGATCCTCCTGCCGGACGCGTAAAACCGCCGCAGCAGGGTGAGGTCGCGGCCCCCGGGCACACTATCGAACTTCCAGATCGCGCCGTTAGACGGCGTGAACGCCCCCTACTCGTAGCGAACGATCACGATTTCGTAGGAGCGGGTGCCGCCCGGCACGGCGACGTGGACCTCGTCGCCGGCTGACTTGCCGACCAGCGCGCGCGCAATCGGCGAGGTGATCGAGATCAGGTTGAGGCGGATGTCGGCCTCCTGCTCGCCGACGATCTGGTAGACGACCTCGTCGCCGGCGGCCGTTTCGAGGTGCACCGTGGCGCCGAAAACCACCTTGTCGGTCCTCGGCAGGCTCGAGACATCGATGATGTGCGAGTGCGACAGCTCGTGCTCGAGTTCGTTGATCCGCCCCTCGCAGAAACTCTGCTGCTCGCGGGCCGCGTGATACTCGGCGTTCTCACTCAGGTCGCCATGGGCGCGCGCCTCGGCGATGGCTTGGATGATGCGCGGACGCTCTACCTGCTTGAGCCGTTTCAGCTCGTCCCGCAGGCGCTCTGCACCCTTAGAAGTCATAGGCTTACGCGTCATATCCAAACTTCCTTGTGAAGATCCTGCAGGCGGTTCACCTCCACGTCCTGAAGGTGATCGATAGCCTCGCAGGTGGCCAGCGCCCCCGCCAGCGTCGTGTAGTAGGTCACTTTGCGGGCCACGGCCTCGCGCCGAATCGAGTTGGACTCGCGCACGGCCTGCTTACCCTCCGTCGTGTTGACGATCAGGCTGAACTCGTCGTTCTTGATCATGTCGACGATGTGAGGGCGGCCCTCGCGGACCTTGTTGGCACGCCGGCATTCGATGCCGTTCGCCTCCAGCACGTCGGCCGTGCCCTGGGTTGCCACGATCTCGAAGCCCTGGGCGCGCAGCCGTTTGCCGAGTTCGACCGCGCCCGGCTTGTCGCGCTCACGGACGCTGATCAGGCAGACGCCGCGGGTAGGCAATGTCACGCCCGACGCCGCCTGCGCCTTGGCGTAGGCCTCGCCGAAGCTGCGGCCGGTGCCCATGACCTCGCCCGTCGACTTCATTTCCGGGCCCAGGATGGGGTCGGCGTCCGGGAACTTGCCGAACGGGAACACCGCTTCCTTGACCGAGAAGTACTTCGGGATGCGCTCACGCGTCAGGTTGAGTTCGGCGAGCGTGCGTCCGGTCATGACGCGCGCGCCCGCCTTCGCCATCGCCACTCCGGTCGCCTTCGAGACGAAGGGCGCCGTGCGCGAGGCGCGCGGGTTCACTTCGAGCACGTAGACCACGCCGTTCTGGATGGCGAACTGGACGTTCATCAGGCCGATGACGTTGAGCGCAAGCGCCATGCGTCGCGTCTGCCCGCGGATCTGGTCCTGCAGCTCCCTGCTCAGGCTGCTCGGCGGCAGTGAGCAACCGGAGTCGCCCGAGTGCACGCCGGCCTGCTCGATGTGTTCCATGATGCCGCCGACGTAGACGTCCTTGCCGTCGCAGAGCGCATCGACGTCGACTTCGATCGCCAGGTCGAGAAAGCGGTCGAGCAGCACCGGACTGTCGTTCGATACCTGCACCGCCGTGTTCATGTAGACGCGCAGGTCGTCCTCGCTGAACACGACTTCCATGGCGCGGCCGCCAAGCACGTAGCTCGGGCGCACGACGAGCGGGAAGCCGACTTCCGCCGCCAGGCGCACGGCCTCATTTTCGGTGCGCGCCGTTCGATTCGGCGGCTGCCGCAACTGCAGCTTCTCGACCAGTTGCTGGAAACGCTCCCGGTCTTCCGCAACGTCGATCGAGTCGGGACTGGTGCCGATGATCGGCACGCCCGCCGCTTCCAGCGCCTTGGCGAGTTTGAGCGGCGTCTGGCCGCCATACTGCACGATCACGCCGAACGGCTTCTCAACGTGCATGATCTCCATGACGTCCTCGAGCGTGAGCGGCTCGAAGTAGAGGCGGTCGGAGGTGTCGTAGTCGGTCGAGACCGTCTCCGGGTTGCAGTTGACCATGATGGTCTCGAACCCGTCCTCGCGCAGTGCGAGCGCCGCATGCACGCAGCAGTAGTCGAACTCGATGCCCTGGCCGATACGGTTGGGCCCGCCACCGAGGATCACGATCTTGCGCTTGTCGGTAGGCCTGGCTTCGCACTCGTCCTCGTACGTGGAATACATGTACGCGGTGGACGTGGCGAACTCGGCAGCGCAGGTATCGACCCGCTTGAACACGGGACGGACGCCGAGGGCGCGACGATGAGCGCTCACCTCCGCCTCGGCAACGCCGATCAGCTTTGCGATGCGGCTGTCGGCGAAGCCCTTGCGCTTCAGCGCGCGCACGCGCGGCAGGTCGAGCGCTGGCTTGCCGCCCGCCACGATCGCGCGCTCTTCGTCGACGATGTCCTCGATCTGCACCAGGAACCACGGATCGATGCGCGAAGCCTTGTGGACTTCAGCCAGCGTCAGGCCCGCGCGGAACGCATCACCCACGTAGCGGAGACGGTCCGGGCCCGGCATGCGCAGTTCTTCCAGCAGCGCATTGCGTGCATCGTCGTCAACGAGCGGCAGCGTCGCGATCGGCGTCAGGCCGTCGATGCCGGTCTCGAGGCCGCGCAGCGCCTTCTGCAGCGACTCCTGGAAGGTGCGGCCCATCGCCATGACCTCGCCCACCGACTTCATC
This sequence comes from Pseudomonadota bacterium, assembly GCA_016705325.1. Classification (GTDB taxonomy): domain Bacteria; phylum Pseudomonadota; class Gammaproteobacteria; order Steroidobacterales; family Steroidobacteraceae; genus RPQJ01. Next base: position 93,772 of record JADIYJ010000015.1, read on the forward strand.
TGCGTCGTGAGCCGCTGGTTGGCGCCCGGGAACTTCTCGAACGTGAAGCGCGGAATCTTGGTGACGACGTAATCGATCGTCGGCTCGAACGACGCCGGCGTGGCGCCGCCCGTGATGTCGTTGCGCAGCTCGTCGAGCGTGTAGCCGATGGCCAGCTTCGCCGCGACCTTGGCGATCGGGAAGCCGGTGGCCTTCGACGCGAGCGCCGACGAACGCGACACGCGCGGGTTCATCTCGATGACGAGCAGGCGGCCGTCGGTGGGGCTGATGGCGAACTGCACGTTCGACCCGCCGCATTCCACGCCGATCTTGCGCAGGACCGCGATCGACGCGTCGCGCATCAGCTGGTATTCCTTGTCCGTCAGCGTCTGCGCGGGCGCGACGGTGATCGAGTCACCCGTGTGCACGCCCATCGGATCGAGGTTCTCGATGGCGCAGATGATGATGCAGTTGTCCGCCTTGTCGCGGACCACTTCCATCTCGAATTCCTTCCAGCCGATCACCGCTTCCTCGAGCAGCACTTCGCTGGTCGGGGACGCGTCGAGCCCGCGTGCGACGATCTGCTCGAACTCCTCGCGGTTGTACGCAATGCCGCCGCCGCTGCCGCCGAGCGTGAACGAGGGGCGGATCACCGTCGGGAAGCCGATCTCGGACTGGATCGCGAGCGCCTCCTCGAGGCTGTGCGCGACGCGCGAGCGCGGGCAATCGAGCCCGATGTCGCGCATGGCGTTGCGAAACAGTTCACGGTCCTCGGCCATGTCGATCGCTTCGCGCGACGCGGCGATCAGTTCGACGCTGTACTTTTCGAGCACGCCTTCGCGGACGAGATCGAGCGCGCAGTTGAGCGCCGTCTGGCCGCCCATCGTGGGCAGCAGCGCGCTGGGACGCTCCTTTTCGATGATGCGGGCGACCGTGCGCCAGTTGATGGGCTCGATGTAGATCGAGTCGGCCATCTCCGGGTCGGTCATGATCGTCGCCGGGTTCGAGTTGACCAGGATGACCCGGTACCCCTCCTCGCGCAGCGCCTTGCACGCCTGGGCGCCGGAGTAATCGAACTCGCACGCCTGGCCGATGACGATGGGGCCGGCGCCGATGATCAGGATGCTTTCGAGGTCTGTACGCTTGGGCATGCGGGCGGCGACTCCTGCGATCAGACCGTCTTGCGCTGCGGCGCGGTGCCCGACTTGCGCAGCATGGATTCGACGAATTGTGCGAACAGCGGCACGAGGTCACGCGGGCCCGGGCTGGCTTCGGGGTGACCCTGGAAGCCGAACGCCGGACGATCGATGCAGGTGATGCCCTGCAGCGAGCCGTCGAACAGCGACTTGTGGGTGACCCGCACGTTTGGCGGCAGCGTCGTCTCGTCGACGGCGAAACCGTGGTTCTGGGACGTGATCAGCACACGGCCGGTCTCGATTTCGAGCACGGGGTGGTTTGCGCCGTGGTGACCGAACTTCATCTTGACGGTCTTCGCGCCCACCGCGAGGCCCAGGATCTGGTGGCCGAGGCAGATGCCGAAAATCGGCGTGCCGTTGCCGAGGAACTCACGCGTAGCCTCGATCGCATACGTGCACGGCTCGGGATCGCCGGGACCGTTCGAGAGGAAGACGCCGTCCGGCGCCAGCGCCATGACATCTGCAGCCGAGGCCTGCGCCGGCACGACCGTCATGCGGCAGCCGTGGTCGGCGAGCAGGCGCAGGATGTTGCGCTTGATGCCGAAGTCGTAGGCCACGACGTGCAGGCGCTGGCCGGCCCGGCGACCCGGACCCTGTTCCAGCGACCAGTTCGTGCCCTCGTTCCACTGGTAGGCCCGGTCGGTGCAGACGACCCTGGCAAGGTCCATGCCCTTGAGGCCCGGGAAGCGCCGTGCCGCCTCGATCGCGAGGTCGGGGCGCAGCGCGGCATCGCCGCTGGCGATGCAGCCGGCCTGCGCACCTTTTTCGCGCAGTATGCGTGTCAGCTTGCGGGTGTCGATCTCGGCGACGGCAACCGTATTCCGGCGGCGCAGGAACTCCGGCAGGGACTCGGTGGCGCGCCAGCTGGAGTGCAGCAACGGCAGGTCGCGGATCACGAGACCGGCGGCGTGGACGAGGCTCGACTCGTGGTCGTCGGGGTTGGTGCCGGTATTGCCGATGTGCGGGTAGGTCAGCGTGACGATCTGCCGGGAATACGACGGGTCGGTCAGGATTTCCTGGTAGCCCGTCATGGCGGTGTTGAACACCACCTCGCCGGTCGACGTGCCGGCGGCGCCAATGGAAACGCCGCGAAACACAGTGCCGTCCTCTAGAGCCAAGACAGCGGGTGTCGTCACGGGTTACCTCCGGCGCAGCGATCAGTTACTAGCGCGTGCGACCACCGCCGGGGTTGAGCTGGCGCTCACTCCGGTGAAGATTTGTCTCACGGGCTAAGTAGGGAATTCTACGCGAGCGTCCCGGGTTGTGCCACGCGCTCTTGCGCGTGATGTCGTGCGCCCGGTCCGGTTCTCCTGCCGGCGAGCGGAAAGGCAGACACGCTCGCCGGCAGGAGAACCGGATCGAGCGCTGCATTGCCTCGATCGGCACCGGGCATCCGATCCGGCTCGTCCTGCCGAGATCGTGTATGCCTTTCCGATCTCGGCAGGACGAGCCGGATCGGAAGCCCCGGTGCCCAGGCTCTATGCAACCGCTACGGCCTACCTGCAGAGGTGAGCGGTCAGAGTCCGAGCACGTCGGCCATCGAGTAGAGACCCGGCGGACGCCCGACGACCCAGCGCGCAGCCACCAGCGCGCCGCGGGCAAAGCCCGCGCGGTCCTGGGCGTGATGCGAGAGTTCGATCGTTTCGCCGGGACCCGCAAAAATCAGGCGGTGATCGCCAACGATGTCCCCGCCGCGCACCACGCTGAACCCGATCCTGCCGACCTCGCGGGCGCCGGTCTTGCCATGCCGCGCGTACTCGGCGACCGCGTCCAGTTCAACCCCACGGCCCTTTGCGGCCGCCCGCCCGAGACCCAGCGCCGTCCCGCTCGGAGCGTCGACCTTGTGGCGATGGTGCGCTTCGAAAATCTCGGCGTCGTATTGCTCCGCCCGCAGTGCCCGCGCCGCGAGCTCCGCCAGCCTGAACAGCACGTTGACGCCCAGGCTCATGTTGGGAGCGAGCACGACCGGCAACCCGCCGGCGATCGCCTCGATCTCCTTGAGCTGGGCACCGCTGTGGCCGGTGGTGCCGATGACCATCGGCACGTCCAGTTCGCGACAGAGGGCTGCATTGCGGACGGAGGCTTCAGCCAGCGTGAAATCGATGGCGACGCTGGCCCCGGCCAGGGCGCGCCGCGGCTCGTCGGTGATGGCGATGGCCGACGGTGCCGATCCCGCGAACGAGCCTGCATCCTGGCCGATCGCGTTGTCGCCGGGTGCGACCAGTGCGCCGCTGAGACGCAGGCCGCCCGCATCACCCGCGATCAGCGGGATGATGCTCCGGCCCATCCGGCCCGAAGCCCCAAGCATTGCGATGCTGATCGAAACGGCCATTGCGGGTCACTCGCCGAGGCTGGTGAAGAATCGTTTCACGCCGTCGACCCAGGATTCCTCGCGCGGATGATGGTGCCTGCTGTCGGCACGCAACGAATCGTCGAACTTCAGCAGCAGGTCCTTCTGCTCACGCGTGAGGTGCACGGGCGTTTCCACGACGACGCGGCAGAACAGGTCGCCCGTGGTGCCGCCGCGGACGGGCTTGATGCCCTTTTCGCGCAGGCGGAACACGCGACCCGACTGCGTCTCGGGCGGAACCTTGATCGTGACGTCGCCGTCGAGCGTCGGCACCTCGATGCTGCCGCCGAGGGTCGCCGCCTTGAAGCTGATCGGCACCTCGCACGACAGATTCGCGCCATCGCGTTCGAAGATCGCGTGCTCGCGGACGCGGACTTCGACGTAGAGATCGCCCGACGGACCGCCGTTGCGGCCTGCCTCGCCTTCGCCGCTCAAGCGGATCCGGTCGCCGGTGTCGACGCCGGCGGGCACTTTCACGGCGAGTGTTTTCTGCTTGCGCGTGCGTCCCTGTCCGCGGCACTTGCCACAGGGATCGCTCACGACCTGACCGCGCCCCTGGCAGCGTGGGCAGGTCTGCTGCACCGTGAAGAAACCCTGCTGCATTCGCACCTGGCCCTGACCATGACAGGTATCACAGGCGACGGGCTTCGCGCCTTTGGCCGAGCCCGAACCCTTGCAGTCCCCGCATTCGCCGAGGGTGGCGAAATCGAGGTTGACGGTGTCGCCGAACACGGCCTGCTCGAGGTCGAGCTCGAGTTCATAACGCAGGTCCGCACCGCGGAACACCTGCGAGCGACCACGGCGTCCGCCGCCGAAGATGTCGCCGAACACGTCGCCAAAAATGTCGCCGAACGCATCACGTGGATCGAAGCCCTGCCCGCCCTTGCCGCCGCGCGCAGCGGCATCGACGCCCGCGTGGCCGAACTGGTCGTAAGCCGCGCGCTTCTGTCCGTCCGAGAGAACTTCGTAGGCCTCCTTGGCCTCCTTGAACTTCTCCTCGGTCGCCTGATCGTGCTGGTTGCGGTCCGGATGCAGCTTCATCGCCAGGCGGCGATAGGCCTTCTTGATCTCGGCCTCTGTCGCCGACCGAGTCAGTTCCAGGACCTGGTAGTAATCGCGCTTCGCCATCCGCTTCAGCTCGTCGTATCGCAGTTGTTTCAACGCAGAAACGCCGCGGGGTTATGCGCCCCGCGGCGGTCGATTGCCAGCGCGTGCATCATAGCCATACGCGCCGCCGCGCGCGGCCGGATTGCGCCTCAGGCTTTGCGATCCTTGTCCTTGCCGACCTCTTCGAACTCGGCGTCCAGCACTTCGTCCTTGCCGCCGCTCGGGCCACCGGCATTGGCGCCGCCCGCACCCTCGGTACCCGTTTCGGGTCCGGCCTGGCTCGCGTACGCCTGCTGTGCAACCTTCGCCGCGGCTTCGGCCAGGGCTTCTGCCTTCTTTTCGATGATGTCCTTGTCGTCGCCGCGCAGCACCGCTTTCAGGTCCGCAGCGGCGGATTCGACGCGGGCACGATCCTCGGACGGAACCTTCTCGCCGAGGTCCTTGAGCGACTTCTCGGCCGCATGCACCAGCGCGTCGGCACGGTTGCGCGTTTCGGCCAGCTCGCGGAACTTCTTGTCCTCTTCCGCGTGCGCCTCGGCGTCACGGACCATCTGCTTGATCTCGTCCTCGGTCAGGCCGCTCGAGGCCTTGATGACGATCTTCTGCTCCTTGCCCGTGGCCTTGTCCTTCGCCTGCACGTTGAGGATGCCGTTGGCGTCGATGTCGAACATGACCTCGACCTGCGGCATGCCGCGCGGCGCGGGCGGAATGTCCGAAAGGTCGAACCGGCCGAGCGACTTGTTGTCCTGCGCGCGGTCACGCTCGCCCTGCAGCACGTGAATCGTCACGGCTGTCTGGTTGTCGTCCGCGGTCGAGAACACCTGCGTCGCCTTGGTCGGGATGGTGGTGTTCTTTTCGATCAGCTTGGTCATGACGCCGCCCAGCGTCTCGATGCCGAGCGACAGCGGGGTGACGTCGAGCAGCAGCACGTCCTTGACCTCGCCCGTCAGCACGCCGCCCTGCACGGCCGCGCCCACGGCGACGGCTTCGTCCGGGTTGACGTCCTTGCGCGGCTCCTTGCCGAAGAAGTCCTTGACGTACTTCTGCACCAGCGGCATGCGGGTCTGGCCGCCGACGAGGATCACCTCGGCGACGTCGTTGATCGAGAGGCCCGCGTCCTTGAGCGCGATCCTGCAGGGCTCGATGGTCTTCTGGACGAGTTCCTCGACCAGCGACTCGAGCTTGGCGCGCGTGAGCTTCATCGCCAGGTGCTTCGGACCGGAAGCGTCGGCCGTGATGTACGGCAGGTTCACTTCGGTCTGCTGGCTGGAAGAAAGCTCGATCTTGGCTTTTTCAGCCGCTTCCTTCAGGCGCTGCATCGCGAGCGGGTCGCGACGCACGTCGACGCCGCTTTCCTTCTGGAACTCGTTCGCGAGGTAATCGATGACGCGCTTGTCGAAGTCTTCGCCACCGAGGAACGTGTCGCCGTTGGTCGCGAGCACTTCGAACTGGCGCTCGCCGTCGACGTCCGCAAACTCGATGATCGACACGTCGAAGGTGCCGCCGCCGAGGTCGTACACCGCAACCTTGCGGTCACCGCCCGACTTGTCGAGGCCATAGGCCAGCGCGGCCGCCGTCGGCTCGTTGATGATGCGCTTGACGGTGAGGCCCGCGATGCGGCCGGCGTCCTTGGTCGCCTGGCGCTGCTGGTCGTTGAAGTACGCCGGCACCGTGATCACGGCTTCCGTGACCGGCTCGCCGAGGTAGTCCTCGGCCGTCTTCTTCATTTTCATGAGCACGCGCGCCGAGATTTCCGGCGGCGCCATCTTCTTGCCGTGGACTTCGACCCACGCGTCGCCGTTGTCGGCCTTGACGATGTGGTACGGGACCATGCCCACGTCCTTCTGCACGACCGAGTCGTCGTACTTGCGGCCAATCAGGCGCTTGATCGCGTAGAGCGTGTTCTGGGGGTTGGTGACGGCCTGGCGCTTGGCCGACTGGCCGACCAGGACCTCGTCGTCCTTGGTGAAGGCGACGATGGAAGGCGTGGTGCGATCACCCTCGCTGTTCTCGATCACGCGGGGCTTGCCGCCGTCCATGATCGCGACGCAGGAGTTGGTGGTGCCGAGGTCGATGCCGATGACTTTTGCCATGGTGGTGCAAGCTCCGAAGGAAAGCGTGAAATGTCGTTGCCGGCTAGTTGGGGGTCGATCGGCCGGGATTCAAGAACGGGAGACGGTCAGCTGGCCGGATCCGGGCTGCGGGCGATGACGACGCGGGCCGCCCGCAGCAGGCGTCCGTTGAGCGTAAAACCCTTCTGCACGACGGTCAGGACGCTGCCAACCGGGTGGTCGGCCGTGGGCTGCGCCATGATCGCCTCGTGCAGTTCGGGGTTGAAGCTCTGGCCGATGGGGTCGACGACGGCGATGCCCGCCCTTTCGAACGCCTTGTCGACCATCCTCAGGGTGGCCTGCGAACCTTCGACGAACTTGGCGGCTTCGGCGGCCGCGCCGGCTGCCGCAAGCCCGAGTTCGAGGGTGTCGCGGACCTCGATCATGTCGGCCGCAAAGCGCTCGACTGCGAACCGGTGAGCCGACTCGACGTCGCGCTGTGCCCGCTTGCGGACGTTTTCCATCTCGGCCAGGGCCCTGAGCTGGGCCTCGCGGGCCTCCTGCAACTGAGCCTGGGCGGCGGCCAGTTCAGCATCGATCGCGACGGCGGGGTCCGGGGTGTCCTGCCCGGGGACCTGGGTCGCCGGATCGTACTCGGGGTTTATGCTCATTTGACCTGCCTGCAAGCAATGGGCACCGGTCCGCGGGACCCCGGAAGAGGCCCCTGGCACGGCTACTGGTCCGCTAAATCGGGCCTAGCGGCGGGAATTCAAGGCGGAGCCCAGCAATCGGGCGGTGACGTCGACGATGGGGATGACCCGGTCGTAGGCCATCCGGGTCGGGCCGATGACGCCCAGGACCCCGACGGTCTCGTTGTCGAGCGCGTACGGCGCCGTGACCAGGCTGCAGTTGTCGAGGATCTGGTAGCCCGATTCCTGGCCAATGAAGATCTGGACACCTTCGGCACCCAGGCTCTGGTCGAGCAGGTGCAGGATGTCGCGCTTCGAGGTGAAGGCATCGAACAGGCGGCGCAGCTTTTCGACGTTTGAAAGTTCGGCGAACTCCATCAGGTTGGTCTCGCCCGCGATCACGTATTCGGGCTCGCCCTGCTGGTTGCTCTCGCCCACCGCCTGCTGCGCCACGCGGATCGCGTCGCGCATCAGCTGGTTCAGTGATTCGCCGGCCTGCGTCAGCTCTTCCACGATGTCCAGGCGGATCTGGGTGAGCTCCTTGCCGCCGAACTGCTGATTGAGGAAGTTCGCGGCGCGACGCAGCTCCTCGGCCGAGTAATAACGCTCGAGGTGGACGATGCGGTTCTGCACGTCGCGGCCGTTGATCACCATCACCGCGAGCACGCGGCTCTCGGACAGCGGCAGGAACTCGATCTGGCTCAGCGACTGGTGGGGCTGGCGCGGGATCGTCACGACGCCGGCCAGGTGCGTCAGCGAGGACAGCATCTGCGAGGCGACGGCGACCAGCGCCTTGGGATCGCGGTCTGCTTCCTGTTCGAGGCGCTGGTTCAACTCGTTCAGCATGGCCGCATCGTCGGGGCGCTGCCGCTGCCGCAACAGCGTGTCGACGAAGAAGCGGTAACCCTTGTCGGTGGGGACGCGACCGGCCGAGGTGTGCGGCGACGCGACGAAGCCGTATTCCTCGAGATCCGCCATGACGTTGCGGACCGTGGCAGCGCTGAGATTGAGCCCCGAATCGCGGGAGAGGTTGCGCGAACCGACGGGCTGTCCTTCGCGGATGTAGCTCTCGACCAGCACCCGCAGCAGGTGCTGGGCGCGTTCAGTCAGGGGATCGTCGGGAATTTCGTTCATGGCCACGGCAAACCTAGCGTGTGCTTTTCCGGCAAGTCAAGCAACGCATTTGCACAGCGAGGGCCATGGAATCCCGCTGGCCGGTGCGCTCGGCCCCATGCTAAAAGTCAGGCCACCCTATGGACACACGCGCTCCCGGCCGAACCTGTGTCGCCCTCGCTGGCCGTGCGGCCGATCAACGCGTGGGCGAAGTCATGCGCACGCTCGCGCAGCACCTGCTTGGCAAAGCCCACACCGTGCGCGTCATTGCAGACGAGGCGCTGGCGCTGGACGGCGCCGGCGTCCACACCGTGGCCGAAACCGAACTCGCGCACGGCGCCGACCTGGTCGTCGCGGTCGGCGGCGACGGCGCCATGCTGCACGCCGCGCGGATGGCCGCCATGGCCGACGTCCCCGTGCTTGGCATCAACCGCGGCCGACTCGGATTCCTGGCCGATGTCGGGCCCGAGCAGATGCTGCAGAGCCTCGACGACGCGCTCGCCGGCCGCTGCCAGGCCGAGCGGCGCATGCTGCTCGCGGCGCAGATCCTGGCGGACGGCCGGCCCATCGATGCGCTCGCCCTGAACGACGTCGTCGTCGCCAAGCGCGAGACCGGCCGCATGGTCGACGTCCGCACCTGGGTCAACGGCGCCTACGTGAACACGCACGTGGGCGACGGATTCATCATCGCAACGCCCACGGGTTCGACCGCCTACGCCTTGTCGTGTGGCGGTCCGATCGTGCATCCCAGCCTCGATGCCGTCGTCCTCGTTCCGGTGTGCCCGCATACATTGTCTGACCGTCCGATCGTCGTGCCGGCCGGCAGCGTCGTCGAAATCGAACTGGCCGACCGTTTCGAATCGCGCGCCCAGGTCGTCTGCGACGGCATCGTGCTCTGCGACCTCGACCCGGGCGTGCGCCTGCGGATCGAGCGTGCCAGGGTCAGCGCCACGCTGCTGCATCCGCCGGGACACGACTATTACCGGATCCTGCGCTCCAAGCTGCACTGGGGCCGCGGCACGCGCGAGGGGCAGCCGCCCGGCGCCTGACCCGCGGGTTCACCTCCATGCTGACGCACCTGCAGATCCGGGATTTCGCCATCGTCGAGTCCGTCGAACTCGAGTTCGGCCGCGGCTTCACGGTGCTCACGGGCGAAACCGGCGCCGGCAAGTCGATCCTGATCGATGCGCTGATGCTGGCTGTCGGCGGCCGTGCAGACAGCGGCTCGGTACGGCACGGCGCACAGCGAGCCGAGGTCAGTGCGACGTTTGCGCTGGCCGGCAACGCAGCGGCGCTGGCCTGGCTCGATGAGCAGTCGATCGAACACGAAGGCGAATGCCAGTTGCGAAGGGTCGTCGGCACCGACGGCCGCGGCCGCGCGTACCTGAACGGCCTGACGGTGCCTGTGCAATCGTTGCGGGCCCTGGGCGAGCTGCTGCTCGACGTACACGGACAGCTCGAATTTCAGTCGTTGTCGCGACGCGGGTACCAGCGCGAAACGCTGGACGGCAGCGGCCAGCTCGCCGCACGGAACGCAGCCGTGCGCACCGCCCACGCTGCCTGGCAGACGCTCGCAGAGCAGCGCGCGTCCTTCGAACAGCGTGCGCGCGAGCGTGAATCGCGGCTCGACCTGCTGCGTCATTTCGTCGCCGAACTGCAGGCGCTCGATCCCAGGCCGGGCGAAGCCGAAGCGGTAATCGAAGAGCGCAAGCGGATCTCGAGTCTTGGCCGACTGGCCGAAGGTACCGCGCAAGTCGATGCCCTGCTCGCCGGCGACGACGGTGGCATCACGTCGGCACTCGCGCGCTCACAAGGCGTCCTGCGACAGCTGGCCGGTCTCGATGCGGCGCTCGAGCCGGTGGCAATGCAGATCGAGGAAGCGACGATTGCCGCGCGCGAAGCGCTGTCGAGCCTGCGCCGTTACACCGATGCGCTCGATGCCGATCCTGCGCGACAGGAATGGATCGAAGCGCGACTTGCAGCGCTCGAAGCCGTTGCACGCAAACACCGCGTCGAAACACGCGGGTTGCCAGCCTTGCGCGACACACTCGCTGCCGAGCTCACCGAACTCGATGCCGGCGTGGTCAGCGAAGCGGAATTGCAGCAACGACTCGCGGCGGCTCGCGAGCGCTACCTTGCCGCCGCGAAACTCCTCACCCAGGGGCGGCAGCAGGCGGCGACCGCGCTGGACCGCAAGGTCACTGGCTTCATGCAGGCGCTGGGCATGCCGGGCGGCGTGTTCGCCACGCGGGTTGAGCCGCAGGATCCGCCGGTGTTTTCGGCGCACGGTAACGACGAAGTCGAGTTTCTCGTCAGCGCCAACCCGGGACAGCCGCCGCGGCCACTGGCAAAGGTTGCCTCAGGCGGCGAACTCTCGCGCATCAGCCTGGCGTTGCAAGTGGCGGCCGTGGAGGCCGCTCACCTCCCCTGCCTGGTCTTCGACGAAGTCGACGCCGGCGTAGGCGGCGCCGTCGCGGAGATGGTCGGCCGTCAATTGCACGAACTCGCCGGCAAGGGCCAGGTGCTGTGCGTGACTCACCTGCCGCAGGTCGCGTCGCAGTCGGATCATCAGTTGCGCGTGTCCAAGCACGTCGCGGACGGCAAGACGCGCACGCGGATCGAAGTCCTGGATGACGCGGACCGCGCCGAGGAACTGGCCCGCATGCTGGGTGGAACGACCATCACGGACCGCACGCGCGAGCACGCGCGCGAAATGCTGGCGTCGGCACGCAAGGCGGGCACCCCGCCGCAGGTTGATTCCCAGCCCGCGGCTGGGCGCGCTACGGGCGTTTCGGGCGGTAAGGACAAGCCTCGCGCACGCAGCGGCCGTGCAGGGTGAGCGAGTGATCGGTGATCTCGAAACCGAGGCGCTCGGCGATCCGCCGCTGCCGTTCCTCGATATCCTCGTCTGAGAACTCCTCGACGTGGCCGCAGTCTATGCACACGATATGGTCGTGATGCGTGCCCTCGTTGAGTTCGAACACCGCCGTGCCGCCCTCGAAATGATGGCGCGTCACCAGGCCCGCGGACTCGAATTGAGTCAGCACCCGGTAGACCGTGGCGAGGCCGATGTCCTCGTTGAGCTCGAGCAGGCGTCGGTAGACGTCTTCCGCGCTCATGTGCCGCACGGTCGCACTGGCGAGGATCTCGAGAATCTTCAGTCGCGGCGCGGTGATCTTCAGGCCAGCGCGGCGCAGTTGCGAAGGTTCCACTGATTTGTTCCTCGCGAGCCGGGTGCTGCGCCGAAGCGCGGTTGGGTTATGATCGCGCCGCATTATCTCCGGGCCGGCCCGGTAACTCCAGACAGCAGAAGCCATTACGCATGACCGAGATTTCCCGAGCCGCCCGTGCCCTGCTCCTGGTCCTTGGCGTTCTGCTCGGTGCGGCCGGCTGCGTCTACCGGCCGACTATCCAGCAGGGCAACCTGCTCAAGACGGAGGACGTCGACCAGGTGACGGTGGGCATGACCCGCAGCCAGGTGCGCTACCTGCTCGGCACACCGATGCTGGCCGATCCGTTCGACCCGCAGCGTTGGGACTACATCTACACCCTCCAGCGCGGACGTCAAAGGCACCGGGATCGCGCGCATTACATCGTGCACTTCGATGGCGACAAGGTCAGTCGCGTCGAGAAGCCCGGCCGTCCCGTGCTGCCGCAGGGCAACGAGCAACAGCAACAGGCGCCAGCCGAGAGTCCAGCCCCTGCCGCGGCCAAGGCCGAGACCGCCACCCCGGCGTCGCCACCGGTTGCGGCAGCCGACGTGGCCACGCCCGCACCTGAGGCGGACGGCGCGGTCAACTGACCCCGGCGTCCGCGTCCCGCGGAGCCCTTCGTTGCTTCAGCGTTTGCGACCCTTGCGCGCCGTCTGCGCGGCCCGCTCGCGCCGCTGGGCGCGGGGATCGACCTGGAGCGGTCGATAGATTTCGACTCGATCGCGATCACGCAGTGGGTGGTCTGGCGCGCAAGCCGTTCCGTAGATCCCGAGGACGAGTGGCTGCTCGCGCAGGCCGGCGAATTCGTCCAGCAGGCCCGAGCGTTCGACGGCTTCCCGCGCGGTGAGCCCCGCCTCCGGTAGCGCCAGGGTCACGACCCGCTGCCGGTCGGGCAACGCAAACGCAACTTCGACCCGCGCCGTGCCCTCGCCCACGGCTACGGTGCCGCGCCGTGAACTTGCCTGGCGCGCATCACGAATGCATCGATCAGTTCACCGACACTCTGCTCGAAAGCCCGACCGAACAGCATGGACGCGACGGAGTTCGCGAACTCGAACTTCATGTCCAGCACGACCTTCGTGCCGGCCGTGCCGATTGCCGCGAATGTCCACAGCCCGTCCAGCTGCCTGAACGGGCCGCTCACAAGCACGAGCGACATCCAGTCCGGCCGCTGCATGACGTTGCGGGTGGTGAAGCTCTGGCGGATGCCTGCGCGCTCCATGATCAGGCTGGCCTGCAGGTCGCGCTCGGTCTTTTCATGCACTTCGGCGCCCGCCACCCACGGCAGGAATTCGCAATACCGCTCGACATCGACCACCAGGTCGAACATCTGCTCGGGCGTGAAGGTGACGAGCGCGGTGCGCTTGATTTCGCGGGTGGCCATGGTCGATTCAAGTCCGGGCGCGCGCAGTGTAAGCGCGGCAGATAGAATGCGCGACCGGCCCCGACACTCCCGCCATGACCACGCCGCGCAAGGACAAGGACCGCAAGTCCGACGAAAACCCCACGATCGCGCAGAACAAGCGCGCGCGGTACGAGTATTTCATCGAGGAGAAGCTCGAGGCAGGGCTCGCGCTGCAGGGCTGGGAAGTCAAGAGCCTGCGCGCCGGCAAGGCGCAGATCACCGAAGGCTACGTGATCATCAAGGATGGCGAGGCTTTCCTGATCGGCGCGCACATCACGCCGCTGCGTACCGTGTCGACGCACATCGTGGCGGACCCGACGCGCACCCGCAAACTGCTGCTCAACCGCAGGGAACTCGACAGCCTGGTCGGCGCGGTGGAGCGCAAAGGCCACACCATCGTGCCGCTCGAGTTGTACTGGAGCCAGGGTAAGGTGAAGCTCGAAATCGGCGTGGCGAAAGGCAAGCAGGCGCACGACAAGCGCGATACAGAGAAAGACCGCGACTGGCAGCGGGAGAAGTCGCGCCTGCTGCGCAGGCGCTGGGGATGGGAGGGGAGGGGAGGGAGGCAGGGAGGAAGGCAGGAAGGCCTTCCTGCCCTTCCTCCTTCCCCCTTCCCCCCCCTTCCTGCCCTTCCTCCCCTTGCATTCCAGCGCTTTGGCCCTACACTGGGGGTGTTCACGGGGGCGACCGGTTTCGACGTGGGTCGCGAAACTCCATGTGCATGCCGAGGTGCAAGATACCTCGTTAAACCACTTGCAAACTATTAGTTGCCAACGACGACAACTACGCTCTAGCGGCTTAATCCCGCTTAACCCCCGACTGGCGTGTGCTTGTGCATCCAGACCCGGGGGACGCGCTCACAAGCTCGCGTGTCCAGTGTGCTGAGGGCTGGCTCGCTAAAACGTTCCTGAGCTGGTCGGTCATCTTCCCTGCCGCTTGGGTAGTGAACGACGAGAATCAAAAAGACGGCTAAGCATGTAGGTCCTGGAATGTAGGGCTTGCGGACGCGGGTTCGATTCCGCCCGGATGCACCGAATCGGCCCGTTTCCCGGCCAGCCCAGTCTCTTTTCTCCGTTTACCCTGCGGGTAGTCGCGAGGCCGAACCCTGCGTTTACAAGGGCTTGGCGCGGCCTTTCTGTGGTCAACCATGGCCACCAATCGGCCGACAAACCTCTATGCATCGAACCTGTCAACCACCCGCCGCTGCTCGATCCAGTCCAGCGGCAGGGATTGCGCTGGAACCAGATCAGGCTCATGCAGCGCGGCTGCGTGCCCGCCAGGATCGCCTGGATGATGGCCGGCTCCAGCAGGGTCAGGCGCAGCAGTTCGTTCACCGTCGAGTGGTGCAACCCTCACGCTGGGCGATGTCGGTGCCACTGGTCACCACGCCGTCGTCGAGTAACTGTTGCCAGTAGAAGGCCCGCGCCAACGCAACCAACATGGGGCTATCGAACTGGCCGCGTGCGGTCGGACTGGCGCTCTCCCCGCCTGGCCTGATCACCACCTTCGCACGCCGCGCTTGCGGATCTGCAGTGGGATGAAGGTCGAGAGTTTCACAGCGCCGCCGTCCATGCGCTGCTGCACGGTGGCCTCGCCCGATTGCCGTATCCGCGTCATACCGTCATCTCCACTTCGGCCAGTTCCGCGCCGATGCTGCCGGGGCGCAGTTCGTCGATTAGTTCCACCCAGCCGGCATCGCGCCAGAGGATCTCCAGCCCGTCGTCGCCGATCAGTACGCGCTCGATCAGCAGCTGTGCCAGGCGCCGTTGCTCGGCAGGAAACAGCGAGGGGCCAGACGGCGGCAAGCTGGCGCATCGGCATCACCACCCGTGCCTGGTCGAGATCAAGGCCGCTTTCGCGTACCCGGTCCCAAGCTGCCTGCACGCTTTCCGGTGCGCGCAGCACCTCGCAGATCTGCTCCACTACCAAGGCCTCGATGGGCTCGGCCGGCAGGCTGCCGAAGTCGGAGGCGCCAGCCCCGTAGTGCCGGTCCTTGGCCGGTGTGTAGTAGCGGTAGCAACGGCCTTTCCTGACTGTGTGGGTCGATATCAACCGCTCCCCGCTGGTCGTGAACAGCAGGCCGCGCAGCAGCGGCAAGCCGCGCCCGTCGGTGGCGACCGCCGCGCGCCGTTCCTCGGCGGTCTGGGCCAGGACGTCATGGACGGCCTGCCATTGGACGCTGGTCAGGATCGGCGGATGCTGCCCCGGGTAGTAGCGCCCCTTGTGGACGATCTCACCGAGGTACATGCGGTTGTGCAGCAGCTTGTAGATCGACTGCTTGCAGAAGGTGCGGCCGGTCTTGGTGCGGATGCCTTCGGCCGCGTAGTTGCGCACCATGTGGGTGGTCGAGCGATCACGGGCGAAGTCCGCGAAGATGCGCCGCACCACCGCTGCCTCCGCCTCGTTGACGATGAGCAGGCGATTCTGCACGTCGTAGCCCAGCGGCAGCGGCCCACCCATCCACATTCCCTTGGCCTTGCTGGCGGCGATCTTGTCGCGGATGCGCTCGCCGGTGACCTCGCGCTCGAACTGGGCGAAGGACAACAGCACGTTGAGCATCAGCCGTCCCATCGAGGTGGCCGAGTTGATCTGCTGGGTGACGGCGCTGAAGCTCACACCGATGGCGGTCGAACACTTCGACCATCCGCGCAAAATCCGCCAGCGAGCGGGATAGCCGGTCGATCTTGTAGACCACCACGATGTCGATGCGGCCGGATTCGATATCGGCCAGCAGCCGTTTCAGCGCGGGCCGCTCCATGTTGCCGCCGGAGTAACCGCCGTCGTCGTAGTCGTCGGTAACGGCAATCCAGCCCTCATGGCCTTGGCTCTTGATGAAGGCGTGGCCGGCTTCCTTCTGCGCATCGATGGAGTTGAAGGACTGGTCCAGGCGTTCGTCGCTGGAGACCCGGCAGTAGACCGCGCAGCGCTTGGGCGAGGCCAGGATAGCGGTGTTCATCGTTTGCCTCCCTTGCCCGCTTTGAGCCCGAAGAACTTCGGCCCCGACCATTGCGTGCCAGTGATGTGGCGCGCCGCCGCCGACAGGCTCTTGAAGCGTTGGCCGTTGAGTTCGTAGAGACCGTCTGCGGTCACGGTCACCCGGTACTCGCGCTCGTCCCATTCGCGCACCAGCACCGTGCCGGGCATCAGATGGCATTCGGTGCCGCGCCCGGCCTGCTGGATCTTCGAGAACTGCGCGCTGCGCTCCACCAGATAGCGACGCACGCCCGCCGGCAGTGGCCCATACGCTTGTTCCTGCAGCCGGTAGGCCAGGCGCGATTCCACGTAGTGGCGGTTGGTGTGGGCGAGACGGCGCGGGAAGTGCGCGTCCCACAGCGCCCAGAGGTCTTTCATGGGCATGCCGGGCAGCGCCGCCACCTGCGCGCTGATGCTGTCGTTCATTGCGGTATCGGTCATCGGGTTACTCCTGTGGTTGAGACAGATCGATGAACGCGCTGTGGCGGGCAGAAGCCAAGGTGAAACCCTCTCAGTGGGACGAAAGATCGGCGTCCAGCGCGGTACTGGCCACCTCCAGGGCCTCCAACGGGATCTCGATCTCATACCGCCCCTGCTCCCGCGAGAATCCCGCCCGGTGCCGCGCCACTGCCGCCCTGGCAATCACGCCGATGAAGGCTGGCAACTGCTCCTGAAGTTCGATCTCGGCGACGATGGCCTGCGCGCCGTGATAGCTGCCGCGCGCCAGACGGATCTTGTCCGGCAAGGCGTCATGCTCGCTCTGCAGGGTCTGGATGCGCCGCGCCACTTCGTCGCGGGTGTGGCGGGTGGCGGTCAGTTCCGCGTGCAGTGAGGCCAGCGCCGCCGGGAGCGCGGTCAACTCACCGGCATTGATCAGACGACTGGCGGCGGACTGGGTGTCGCTGGCGATCTGCTGCTCGACGGCCTCGATGCGGGCATCGAGCTGTGTCTGCAGCGTCCTGGCCTTGTGGATTCCTGGGCCAGTGCCGTGCGCCGGTCAGTCAGCGCCGCCATCTCGACGCGCGCTGCCTCCAACTGGGCGGGCGCCTGGACCTTTGCGCTTCAGCCGCGCGTGATCCTCGCGCAGCGGTACCAGATCCTGCTGCAGTTGTCGGGCGACGGCTTGAGCTGGTTCTTCTCGCGGAACAGGCGCTGCTCGGTGACCGACCAGTGTGTGGAACTCGAGCGCTTTTCGAGTTCGTGATAGGCGCGACGTTTGGCATCGGCCTCCTGCTGTGCGGTGTTGGCAGCGGTTTCTGCTCGTTGCAGCTGCTGGGTCAGCTCATCGAATTCACTGCGCAGGGTGTCGAGGTAACTGGTGGATGCCTGACGGCGTGAAGGGGTTCGATTTCATGGGCGGGCTCCTGAGGTTGGCATCGCCACGACACCATGTCGCAGCGACTGTTTCGCACTGACAAAATGGTCGCTGTCAGAGACTGGTTTGGTCGATCAGGGCGCAGCGGGTGAGCGCGGCATGTCGATGGCCAGATGCGGCCCGATTCGACCTCCGCGTGCTCGGAAATGAATTTGCAGCGACGTTCGAATCGCTTCGAGCCGATGCCAACGGCTGCGGTGTTTGACGCTCCGCGCGACATTGCTGCACCGGCTAACACCGCGAAGAATCCCGTTCATCCGGTGTCGCCGAGCCCCAGTTAGGGCCATTGCGGGCACCGCCCACCGAACGGGAGTCTGCCCATGAAAGTCACCTTGCCACCCGCCGAACTGCTCAGCCCGCGCCAGCTCGCCGCGCGCTGGGGCTTGTCTGAAAAAACCCTCGAACGCTGGCGGATGCTCGGCACCGGACCGGCCTTCCTCAAACTCGGCAGCCGCGTGCTCTACAGCTTGACCGAGATCGAAGCGCACGAACGCGAACGCACCCGGCGCTGCACCGCCGGCGACCGTCCAAGTGAGGTGTGGGCATGATGAACCGCCAGCAGCGCCGAGAGCGCGAACGGATGACGCGGCAACTGCGCGCCCACATCGCCCGACATGGCATCGAGCCCGTGCTCGACAAGATGTTCGGCCCCGGCAGCTGGCGTTACGACGCCGATGAGGAACTCTGGATCGTGCCCGACACCCAGCACACCGGACCGGGTCGATCCTACTTCTGCGTGCGCGCCAACGGTGACTGGTTCAAGGCGCGGCTCGACGGGGAGCACACGCAATGAGCACCGTCGCCATAGACCCGGTCTGCGTTCCGCCCCATCCCTTCTTCGATTTCAACGACGCGCCCGACCGTATCGAGCGACGCCACGACAAGGACGAGCTGCGCGCCCGCCTGCTCGATCAGCTCGAAGCCGTGCTGATCTACCTGTTCCCGAACGGCAAGCGCCAGGGCACGCGCTTCCTGGTCGGCAATGTGCAAGGCGATGCCGGCGACAGCCTGGTTATCGAACTCGAGGCCCGAAGCGCGGCATCTGGATTGATTTCGCCACCGGCGAATCCGGCGACGTGCTGGCACTGTGGGCGGCGGCGCGAGGGGTTTGCCGTGCCGCGCGATTTCGGGGAACTGCTGGATGATGTCGGCGATTGGCTGGTGGTGCCGACCTCGTTCATCCCGGCACCGGCCAAGTCGTCCGCCGCCCTGAGACGCTCGGCCCGCATACCGGGAAGTGGGATTACCGCAGGCGGATGGCGAACTGCTGGCCTGCGTGTATCGCTACGACACACCCGAGGGGAAGCAATACCGGCCGTGGGATGTCGCCTCCCGCCAGACGCGGATGCCCGACCCGCGCCCGCTCTACCACCTGCCTGCAGTGGCGAAGGCCGATACCGTCGTGCTGGTGGAGGGCGAGAAATGCGCCGAAGCGTTGATGCACATCGGAATCGTTGCCACGACTGCCATGGGTGGCGCCGCCACTGCCATCGACAAAGACCGACTGGTCGCCGCTTGCAGGCAAGGGCGTCATCGTCTGGCCCGGATCATGACGAGGCCGGCGCCGCTATGCCGACGCGGTGATCCCGAAATTGCTGGCCATCGGGGCACGGGTCCGGCGCATCCACGTACCCGAGGACAAGCCGCAGAAGTGGGATGCCGCCGATGCCGTGGCCGAGGGCGCCGATGTTCATTCTCTGCTGGCCAACGCGATCCCGGTCGCCAACGGTCAGTCCGCCAACCGTTCGAGATCACCCGGTGGCGGGCCCGCGAGCGCTTCACCGGCGAGCCGCAACCCCGACGCTGGCTGATCGAAGGCGTGATCCCGCTCGCCCAGGCCGCGCTGGTGGCGGCCGGTGGCGGTGTCGGCAAGTCCTTCCTGCTGCTGGCGCTGGCCCGCGAGGTCGCGGCCTTTGACGGCGTCTGGGCCAATGCGCCCACCTTGTTCGGTGGCGTGCTCGCCGGCCACGGTGTGGCGATCTATGTCACCGCCGAGGACGACGCCATCGAGGTCCACAACCGCCTCAATGCGCTGGGGCCGATCCCGGACCGGCTCTATGTGCTGCCGTTGCCCGATGCCGGCGGCGCCGTGCCGCTGTTCGCGCCCGATCCGGCCACCAGAGGCCCCTCAACCACGCCGGCGTGGCTGGCGCTGGAGCAGCAACTGACCACCCTGGCCGGTCTGCGACTGATCATCCTCGATCCGCTGCAGCCGCTGTGCGCGCTGGATCTGAACGTACCGGAGAATGCCCAGTTCGTCTGCTCCCGGCTGGCTGCGCTGGCCGCCAGCACCGGCGCCTCGGTAATCGTCTCGCACCACTTCGCCAAGCGCGAGGCCTCGACGCCGGAGCAGGCACGCGAAGCCATCCGGGGCACCGGCGGCCTGGTCGATGGGGTGCGCTCGGTCTACGCGCTGTGGAACCCGAAGGAGGATCAGGCCAAGGCGATCTGCAAGGCGGTTGGCCAAGCCCTTCGAGCGCGGCCGGGTGGTGATGGGCGGCGTGGTCAAGGCCAATGGCCGCGCCAACCTGCGCGTGACCACCTTCTTGCGCGACAGCCGAGGCCTGCTGGTGGACCGCAGCGACGCTCTGGTCCGCGCCCGCCAGACCGACGTTGACCTGCTGCCCGATCTCAAAGCCGCCATTGCGCGGGCCGCCGCCGAAGGCAAGCCCTACACCAAGACCGGCGGCAACGGCGTCTACGAGCGCCGACACGAACTGCCCGAAGCCTTCCACGCCATCGGCAAGCACCGGCTGGCCGAATGGGTGGGCACGCTGCTCGACCGGGAGGAGCTGGTCATGGCCATGGTCGATGGCTCGAAGCTGGTGAAGTGGCTGGACGTGCCCGATGGCCCCATGGCCAGCGGCGAGGCCGCTTTCGTCACTGGGCACCTGAAGCGTGCGAGCCCGGGCCAGCAGGATCAGCCATGAGCGTTCCCGGCACGGGCCTCCGTTCCCGGCTTCCCGCTTCCCGACCAGGGAACGCAGGGCCGGGCAGGAACCAAACCCAAGCACTGGCGAGGGTTTCCAGCGTTCCGACCAAGCTCCTTCCCGGATGCGGGTGGGAACGCTCAAACCCAGCAACGACGCCGCTTTCCCGGTTCCGGCGATTTCTCTCTAAAGAGAGAGGGTGAGCATTAGGAATGCTCACTCCATCGATACCAATGGCTGGCCGGACATGGGAACGATGCCCCGGCGAGACAGGCACGGGTCCTTCCTAGCCGCATTCGTATACGGGGGCGCAAGCGCGATGCTTGCCTACCGTCAGGGTGCAAACCGAGGTTTGCAGGGTTTGCGGTTTGCACCTGCCGGCCGTGACCCGCTCCAAAGGCGAACAGGGTAATCCTGTAGCCAATGAGGCAATGGCAGCGGCTGTTACCCCATTTCCTGTGCGCCGGGAAGATCACTGCTAGCGACAGATACTATCCGCATCTGATAGCATCCCGAAACCACATCGGGGAAATCGAAGCATGCGCACAGTGATTGGCATCCGGCCGGCCAAATCCGGCCGTCGGACAGTCGATGACGCCAACGGCCCCACACCCACCGTCTGGTTCGATTCCTGGCGGCAGTTGGCCAGCCTGCTGTCGGACGAAAACCGCGCGCTGCTGCGCCTGATGCAGGAGCGGCAACCACGCACGGTGCTGGAGTTGGCCGAATGGTCAGGCCGCGCGGCCAGCAACCTGTCTCGCACCCTGCGTCACCTGGAGCGCCACGGCCTGGTCAAGATGCACCGCAGTTCGGACACCCGAGCCGTGCGTCCGGAGGCACTGGCCACCGAGTTCTTGATCGTGCTGGATTGATGGAAAAGAACAATGAATGGAAGCCTGCAGGAGTGCGCCGTTTGAGCCAGGAAGGCCAACTCCTCGACCAAAAGTCCTTGCGGTCCGTGATCGGCAAGAGCGCCGACTGGAACGAGCTGGTCAAGGATTGCATCGCCTTCGCCAACGCGACGGGCGGTCGTCTGTTGCTCGGCATCGAGGACGGTCAGGACGCGCCACCCGCAGGCCAACAGATTCCTGCCGACCTTCCGGACACCATCCGGCGCAAGATTGCCGAGCGCAGCGTCAACGTAGCCGTGCTTCCGGATGTGATTACCGCAGCCAATGGCGGGCAGTACATCAACCTTGCCATTCCCCGGGCCATCGCCGTGGCGTCGACCACCGACGGCCGCTACTACCTGCGCGTGGCCGACCAGAGCAAGCCTGTCACGGGTGACGACGTGCTCCGGTTGGCGGCGGAGCGTGCGGCGATGCCGTGGGAAACCCAGACCACACTGCAGGTGCCCAGATCAGCCACTGCCCCGGACAAGCTTGGCAAGCTGGTAAATGCGCTGAGGGCATCGGACCGGGTCAAGCCGTCCGTCAAGGAAAAGTCCGATGACGAGCTGCTCGACCATTACCAGCTCGCACAAGGTGGCTACCTGACCCACCTGGGCATCCTTTGTCTGGGACAGCAGCATCAGCGTGCGCAGCTGACCACCGCCCCGGTGATCCAGTTCATCAAGTACGACGAGCACGGCCAGAAGGTCAACAAGCTGGTGTGGGACGACCACACCTTGAATCCGATGGAGCTGATCGAGGCCGTGTGGGTCGAGGTGCCCGACTTCCGTGAGCGCTACGAATTGCCGGATGGCCTGTACCTCCGCAGAACGTGCTGCACACCACCGTGCGCCGCAACGAGCACCTGGCTCGTCTGTTCCACGACCTGAAGCTGATGGAGCGCGAAGGCAGCGGCTTCGACAAAATCTTCGAGGTGCTGCTGTCGCAGGGCCGCCCGGCGCCGGAGCTGATAGAAACTCATGACCGCGTGCAGGTCACGGTACGCCGCCGCATTCTCAAGCCCGAAGTCATCGATTTCATTGCCAAGGCGGACCAGACCTACCAGCTTACCCAGCGCGAACGCATCGCTCTGGGCCTGCTGGCGCAGCACGACGCCATGACCGCCCGCGAACTGGCCGCCGTGTTGGAGCTGCCTTCGGTCGAGGCGCTGCAACCGTGGATCAAGCGGCTGCTGGTGGGATCTGATCCAGGCGCAGGGCGCACGCAAGCCACGCGCTATTTCGTCGATCCGGGGTTGCTGCGCACCCTCAATTTCGTCGGTGGCACCACGCTCAAGCGCATCGAACCGCACCGATTGGCCGCGCTGATCGTCGAGGACGTCGGTCGCTACCCCAAATCGAGGATCGGTGACATTCACGAGCGGATCGGACTGGAAATCCCGCGCTCGCGCATCCGGCGGGGCATTGAACAACTGGTGAAGGCCGGCAAGCTGATGGCAGAGGGGGTGAAAAGTGGCACACTACCGCCTCCCGTAATTTGGCTCAAAGCCGGGTCTATCTGCCCGCCTTGCGCCAAACCGCTGCACCAAAAGCCGGAGCAATCACCGTAACTCTTTGTCTTGTCTGTCTTTTATTTTTGGCTCACGCTGAATGCCCGAGCCAAAGCGATGCGCCAAACACCGTTCCCCAACATGCCGTAGCGGGGATGACTCACGAACAGAACAGGTGGCATCGATGACGGCAACGACCCAAATCATGACCGAGGCCGACACCTGTCGGGAACTGGTCACACCCAAGCTCGTCGAGGCCGGATGGGGCAATACGCCGCACGTGATCGGCGAGCAGCGTACGTTCACCAATGGCCGCATCATCGTCAACGGCGGCCGTGTGCGCCGTGGCAAACAGAAACGTGCTGACTACCTGCTGTACTACCGGCGCGACTATCCGTTGGCCGTCGTGGAAGCGAAAGAACTGGGGCTGCCGGCGGAAACCGGGGTGCAGCAGGCGCGCGAGTACGCCGAGATCCTCGGCCTCAAGTTCGCCTACGCCACCAACGGCCACCGCATCATCGAGATCGACTACACCACCGGCACCGAGCGCGAGGTGGACCGCTACGCCACGCCCGACGAACTCTGGCAGCGACTGACCGCCGCCACCGCGCTCCCCGATCCGGCCACACCCCACCTGCTCGAACCCTTCAACCTGGTCTCCGGCAAGGTGCCGCGCTACTACCAGCAGATCGCCATCAACAGCGTGATCGAGGCCATCCTGCTCGGTCAGAAGCGCATCCTCGCCACCCTGGCCACCGGCACCGGCAAGACCTGCGTCGCGTTCCAGATCTGCTGGAAGCTGTGGAACAGCCGCTGGAACCGCACCGGCGAATACCGCCGACCGAAGATCCTGTTCCTGGCCGACCGCAACATCCTGGTCGATGACCCGATGGCCAAGATGTTCGCACCCTTCGGCGATGCCCGGCACAAGATCGCCGGCGGCGACGTCAGCCAGAGCCGGGACATGTACTTCGGCATCTATCAGGCGCTCTCCACCGCCAGCACGGACGTCTTCCGGCAGTACCGGCCTGACTTCTTCGACCTGATCATCATCGACGAGTGCCACCGCGGCTCCAGCCGCAACGACAGCAACTGGCGTGCGGTGCTCGACTACTTCGCGCCCGCCGTGCAGTTCGGCATGACGGCCACGCCGCTGCGCGAGGAATCGCGCGACAGCTACGAATACTTCGGCAACCCGGTCTACACCTACAGCCTGCGCCAGGGCATCGAGGACGGCTTCCTCGCCCCTTACCGCGTGCATCGGGTGATCACCACGGTAGATGCCGCAGGATGGCGCCCTGGCAAGGATGAACTGGACCGCTACGGTCGCAAGGTGCCCGACGAGGAATACCAGACCAAGGACTTCGAGCGTGTCGTGGCGCTGCGCGCCCGCACCAAGGCGATGGCCCGGCACCTGACCGACTTTCTCAAAGGCACCGACCGCTTCGCCAAGACGCTGGTGTTCTGCGTCGACCAGGAACACGCCGCCGAGATGCGGCAGGAGCTGGTCAACCTCAACAGCGATCTGGTCAAGCAATACCCCGACTACGTCTGCCGCGTCACCGCCGACGAGGGCGCCATTGGCCTGACCCATCTCGCGCACTTTCAGGACGTGGACAAGCCCACGCCCGTCATCCTCACCACATCGCAATTGCTGACCACCGGCGTCGACGCCGAAATGGTCAAGAACGTGGTGCTGGCGCGCGTCGTCGGCTCCGCTCCGAGTTCAAGCAGATCGTCGGTCGCGGCACGCGGCTGAAGGTCGATTACGGCAAGGAATACTTCAACATCATCGACTTCACCGGCACCGCCACGCGGCACTTCGCCGACCCGGATTTCGACGGCGATCCCGCGCGCATCGAGGAAGTGACCATCGATGAGGCCGGCGAGCAGGTCAGCGCCGGTCACCGAGACGCCACCGAGCGTCGAAGAGCCGGAAACCAAGTACCTGGTCGACAGGAGGACAAGATCGACCCCGGCGGGCGGCGAGATCATCACCGAGCCGCCGCAGGAGCCGCGCAAGTTCTACATCGACGGCGGCGAAGTCGAAGTCATCGGCCACCTGGTGTACGACCTGGATACCGACGGCAAGAAGCTGCAGGTCGTGAAGTACACCGAGTACTCCGGCCGCGCCGTGCGCACCCTGTACCCCACCCGCGAGGCCCTGCAATCGGCCTGGGCCAACCCCGATACCCGTGCAGAGGTGCTGCGCGAGCTGACCGAGCGCGGCATCAGCTTCGAGGAGCTGGCGGCCAGCAGCGACCAGCCCGACGCCGACCCCTTCGACCTGCTGTGCCATCTGGCCTGGAACGCGCCGCTGCTCACGCGCCGCCAGCGCGCCGAAGCGGCCAAGCGCAAGACGCAAGACCTGTTCGCCCAGCACGGTGATACAGCCCGCGAAATCCTCACACTGCTGCTCGATCGTTACATCGAGCGCGGCATCCTGCAATTCAATGCGCTGTCCGAGCTGATGAAGGTCCAACCCTTCGACCGCTACGGCAGTCCTTCCGAAATCGCCACCCATCACTTCGGCGGCGTGCGCAGCATGAAGGACGCCGTATCCCGCTGCAGACCGCGCTCTACCAATAACGAGAAGCTCCTCAATGGCCAAATCCGCAACCGGCGAAAAAAGCCCGCGCGCCACGCAAAGCCAAAGTGCCGCTCACCACGCGCGACAACCTGTCGGCGCTGATCGGCAGCGCCCGCAAGATCCTGCGCAAGGACAAGGGCCTCAACGGCGACGTGGACCGCCTGCCACTGCTCACCTGGGTGATGTTCCTCAAGTTCCTCGACGACCTCGAAGTCGTGCACGAGGAGGAAGCCGAACTCGACGGCAGGCGCTACCAGCCCATCATCGAGGCCCCGTACCGCTGGCGCGACTGGGCCGCGCGCGATGATGGCATTACCGGCGACGAACTGCTGGCCTTCATCAGCCAGGAGAGCCACCGCGCCGACGGCTAGCGCGGGCAAAGGCCTGTTCGCCTACCTGCGCGGGCTGGCCGGCAGCGGCGAGAAAGGCAGCCAGCGCGAAGTCATCGCCAACGTGTTCAAGGGCGTGCAGAACCGCATGGTCAGCGGCTACCTGCTGCGCGACATCATCAACAAGATCAACGGCATCCACTTCAGCAGCAGCGAGGAAATCCACACCCTCTCGCACCTGTACGAATCGATGCTGCGCGAGATGCGCGACGCCGCCGGCGACTCGGGCGAGTTCTACACCCCGCGCCCGGTGGTGCGCTTCATGGTGCAGGTCACCGACCCGCGCCTGGGCGAGACCGTGCTCGACCCGGCCTGCGGCACCGGCGGCTTTCTGGTCGAGGCCTACGATCACCTCGCCCCGCAGGTGGCCACGCCCGAGCAGCGCCGCACCCTGCAGCGCGACACGCTCTACGGCCAGGAAGCCAAGCCGCTGCCCTACATGCTGGCGCAGATGAACCTGCTGCTGCACGGCCTGGAAGCGCCGCAGATCGCCTACGGCAACACGCTGGACCGGCGCGTCAACGAGATCGGCCACAGCGAGCGCGTGGACGTGATCCTCACCAACCCGCCCTTCGGCGGCGAGGAAGAGGTCGGCATCAAGGCCAACTTCCCGCCCAACATGCAGACGGCGGAAACCGCGCTGCTGTTCCTGCAGTACATCATGCGCAAGCTGCGCGTGGCCGGTGCGCCGGTGCCCGGTGGCAAGCCGGCCGAGCGCGGTGGCCGCGCCGCCGTGGTCGTGCCCAACGGCACCCTGTTTGGCGACGGCATCAGCGCCGTCATCAAGGAGGAGATGCTCAAGGAGTTCCGGCTCCACACCATCGTGCGCCTGCCGCAGGGTGTGTTCGCGCCCTACACCGACATCCCGGCCAACCTGCTGTTCTTCGAGCGCGGCGGCCCGACCGACACCATCTGGTACTACGAACTGCCACTGCCCGAAGGCCGCAAGAAATACAGCAAGACCGCGCCGCTGCAGTTTGAGGAATTCGCGCCGGCCCTGGCCTGGTGGAACATCCGCGAAGAAGGCCCGCAGGCCTGGCGGGTCGACTTCGCCGGCAAGCGCGGGCCGCCATCGACGCCGCCACGCCGCACTGGCAGCAGGCCGAGACCGAACGCAATGCGCGCCTCGCCCTGGGCAAGCCCATCCGCGAACTGGAGCAGGCCATCGGCACGCGGCCAATGGCCACAAGGCCGCGCTGCAAGCGCGCTGCAGGCGCTGAAGAGCGCACCAGCAGGCCCACGAGCCGGCCGCCAAGCCGCGCAGGCCGAGGGCGACGCCCTGTACTGGCCGATCTACAACCTGGACCTCAAGAACCCGCATGCCAAGCCAAGGGCTGGAGCACGCCGACCCCAAGACCTGATCGCCGCCATGCGGGCGGGCGAGGGAGGTGTGCTGCGCCTGCTGGGGAAATCGAAGCGCTAGTACTCGACCACGATATCCAGTGCGTCCAATGAGTGCAGCGCTCCCGAGTGCAACTGGGCGAG
>JADIYJ010000016.1 GCA_016705325.1 Pseudomonadota bacterium
CCCAGAACGCGGCCACTCGCTGCACGACCCAGAAGGCCGCGGTCGATCCGACGACGTACGCCACCGGAGTCCGGATCAACGTCTCTGCCCGCCACGGCCCGCGCTCGCCTTCGACATCCTTGCCCGTGAGTCGCGACACGGCCAGAGAATGGCGACAACCGCAAGGATGAACATCAGCTGCCGACTTCCCACGCCGACGTTGAAGAACAACAGCGCGACCGGGGTGTCCGACTGCACTAGGCCGACCTCGCGCAGTGCGCCCGCGAAGACGAAGCCGTGCAGCAGCCGAAGATGAACGCGACGACCCACGGCGCACGCGCCGTTAGACCGGGGCGACCGTTTGCCTGGTGAGTGTATCTCCGCCGCGACGAACATCACGCTCGGCGCGATCGCTGCCTCGATCAGCGTCTGCAGCACACAGACGGTCCGAGCGTCGCAGCGGCCAACGGGGTGCTGTGCGCCACTGTAAGCGGTGACCGTGGCCACGAGTCGCGCCAACTGCCGACCAGGAACAGGGCCGAGCCGAACAGCAGATGGTCGACGCCGGTCAGGATGTACTGGATGCCGAAGCACAAGGCGGTCCTGGCCACCTGCCGGGCGATTCCGGTTCCGCCACAATCTCAAACGAAGTGTCTTCAGGCGTGAGCCGCACGGTCTGTGTGGTCGCGTCGTCGCGAGATAGAACCGGGCAAGAACGTCCGTACGCGTTGCACTGAGTCCGTCGATGGCAACGCGCTCCCCGACTAGACCACCTGGACAGGTGGCTCGCCAACGCTCGACGAACGCTCCGCCCGCGAATGTGCCGGACGTCGGTTCACCCTTGCACTTCGCGGGCAGCTTCACGTACATCGCCAGGCGGTACTCGCCGTTAGCGAGGGACCTTCCAGAGCACATCGAACGTATCGTCGCCGAGCGCGCGAATCTCCAGAAAGCCGGGTCGTACCTCGTGCGCGTGCGCGATCGGCCACCAGGCGCAGATTGCCAGCAACACGAGAGCGCCGAGGACCTGCTTCGTCATTTTTCGCTGGCCGCTTCTGCCGTTGGCTGCGCCTGCCGCAGCAGTCGACCAATTTCACCCACGTAGCGGACATCATATTTGGACCGCAGCGACGAGTAGAAGGAGTCGCCCGCTTGAGTGCGCTTGTCCGCCTGCCACTCACGCAAGACCACGGGGCGGATGTCGGCCAGCTGGGGCAGCACGCTGGCGCTCCTTGCGCTGACTCGCACGAGATGCAGACCGAATGACGAAGAGATGGGCCCTGCCCATTGATTGACCGGCGCATCCTCCAGCCGCTTGCCAAACTCGTCGCCGAAGCTGCCGGAGATTTCCTGCGGCGATGCATCCTCGAGGCCCGCCGGAAGCAGGGTCGGGTCGCCCGCCTCGGATGGATTCGCCGGGCCGCGGCCGGCCTGAAGTTCAGCCAGGATCCGCTCCGCGTCACGCCGCGCGTCGTCGCCGCGCTTCCCGGCATTGACGAATACCTGCTGGAACGTGACGCGCGCCGGCTCGACGAACTTTTCGGGATGTTCGGCCAGGAACTGCTGTAGTTGCGCTTCCGTGGCCTCGCTGGTCGCCGCCGCGTCCTCCGACACGAATTCCATCTTCTGCCGCAGTCGTCGGCGAATCACCGTGTCATCGCGGTCGAGGCCCATCGCGATTGCCTCGCGGTAGAAAACCTCTTCCTTGACGTAGTCGTCCACGAGGCCACGCAGTTCCTGCGGCGTCGGCGGACGCGTCCAGGTGCGCCGGAATTCTCGGCCAACGCCTCGATACGCGACTCGCTGATGACGATTTCGCGTGGAGCGGTCTCGTTGCCGCCCCTCACCAGGCTGGACAGCAGGAAGATTCCGGTCCCGATGACCAGGAATGCAGCAAGGGCTCGCGCAGCCAACGGCCGCGCGCAGAGACATTGGTCATCGACCACTCCGTAACGGGTTCGAGGACACCGGCGCCCTCGCGGACGCCGGCCTCAACCGCTCAAGTGCCGCTGGGCGTGTACCAGATCGGCGAAGACCAGGCGCGCTCCTGAACCTCCGCAGGGCGTCGGACAACAACTCCAGCTTGTTCCTGACGGCGTCGTAGGTCGTCCAGCGCGGCGTCGGTATCTCGAGCACGCGGACGTAGTACAGCGCGGGCTTGGCTGGATCGAAATCGGGATCGGTCCATGTGCCCATCAGCTCGGGGCTGCCGATCGTGTTGGCGTACGTCGCCGTCTTCAGGTCAACGGTATTGCCGACCGGCGGCAACTTGCCGTTCGCGGCCCGCTTGCGATCGCCGCTCCAGACCACGTCGATCACCTTGTCGTTCGGCTCGCCGTTCGCGTCGACCATGCCCTTGATGATCTGGATGCGGTCGAGGTTGGCGCCGTTCGGGTCCTTGGCCGCCCAGACCGTGAACGTCGGCGCCTTGGAGGCCTTCTCGATCGTGCCGCCCATCGGCACGCCCTTGCGATAGCCCTGTTCCACGAGTTCGCGTGGATTCGTCGATGCGGCACCCAAGTCCGCACCACCGAAGAACCGCACCTTGATACGGGTACCTGACGTGACAAACGTCTCGCGAGCAGCCATCGCGTCCCAGATCGCGTCGCGCGTGTCGCGCGTCGCCCAGACAGCGGAGATCGAACCGGGGCTCGACTCCTTCGCCTTGATCCAGCCATCGATCTCGCCCGTGCGCCGCGCCTCCAGCGTGCCGTCCGCCGGGCCGTGGCTGCCGATGTAGTCGTCCTCGGCGACGTCCGAAGGCAAGCCGTTGTGGTTGTCGGTGCCGCCGATGAAGCCGAACTGGTACGGGTTGGCGCCGAGCTTCGCCTGATAGTCGAGGCCCTTGGTCGCGGCCCAGCGCACGAAGTACTCCTTCTTGAACTCGCGCCCGCTGAACGACCCGACGCTGTCGGCGTTCTCGAAGCCCGCGAACTCGTCGGCCGGCCAGAACTTGCGATGCACCTCTGAGTTGCCCTTGATCTGCATCATCTCGATCAGGCGCTCGAAGTGGCTGCGCAGGCGCGCGTAGTCCGCCGTGATCGGCTTGCCGGCATTGTCGAGCGGCTCGAACATCAGGCCCTTGCTGCCATTCGAATTGTGCGGAATCGCTAGCAGCCGCGAGCCTTTCTTCTCCTGCTCGGCCATCCACGCCCAGAGCTTCTCCTCGTCGGCGCTGTCGAGCGCAGAGAAAGGCATGTCCGGGACGTTCAGGTCACGGAAGATAACGTTGCGATGCATGTTCCCGGCGTTCTGGGCGGAGGTCCACTCGAAGCCGGCGAGCGTCGTGAACTTGCCGGGCCGGTAGTTGTCGATCGCAGCCTTGATCTGGACGTCCTTCCAGGCGCTGCGCGTCGTCTCGGGACCGGCATAGAACGGCGGGTGACCAGGGTTCGCGCCGCGGTTGTTTTCGACAACATACTTCAGGAACCAGGCCCGCTGCTCGTCCACGCTCTTGAGGTTGCGCAACTCCTCGAGCATCGCGTTGTCGCCGCCCTTGGCGCCCGGCACCTGTGTCGAGTACATCTCGCCGATGAACTCGGCGTGATCGGAGACGGCCACCCAGTCGAGCGGACGGCCGATGTTGTGCTTCTGGCCGTTCACGACGACGTCCGCGCCTTGCGCGAACTTATAGGCCTCGTCCGGCGTGATCCGGGCGCCGCCGATGTACGCGTCGAGCGAGTAGGACGTGTGCACGTGCGTCTCGCCGAAGTAGGCGTCCTTGAGTGGGTTCTCGGTAACCGCGGCCTCGAGCTGCTCTACGGTCGGCGTCCGGGGCGGAAGCCGTCGCGGCGGCCGGAACCGTAGCGGCAGGTTGGTTGTCGCTCCGCTGGCAGCCAACCAATGCGAACAGGACCGCGAACGCGATCGGTGCCAGTCGCGCTGTGAATTCGGGAAGGGGTCTGCGTGTGCGTTGCATTCATTGTGATCAAAGCCTCTATCTGTGGCATGACTGCGCTCACCGGCTTGCCGCCGGCACGTGACTGCACTCGATTATCTTGCCGCTGGTACCAGAAGGGCCACGCCGGCTCGCAAGACCCATTCCTGATTGCCAGGATCGTCCTTGAAGTCGTAACCGACCTCGAAGTTCGGGCGCCACTTCTGCCCTGCCCACCCGACCACGAAACCGTAGTTGACGCTGACCAAAAGGGACGACCAACGCGAACGTTCCGTGTCGTAGACGAGGGCGCTGTTGCCCACCGAAAACGAGCGTCCCCTTGCCAAGCTGATAGCTCAACACGGGCTGCAGGTTGATGATTCCGACGTCCGGCGCGTCGTCATCGCCGGCGTACGAAAAGAACGTCTGGGCGAACAGGCCCCAATTGACCTTCTTGACCGACGAGTTGACGAAGCCCAGTGCCGGCCCCGCGGTCCACTTGTCGAGCGTCAAGCCATCGGCGCCGGTCGGCAGCGTGCCGGAAACGCCGATGCCGAAACGCCCCAGTTGCGATCGAACGTCATCAGGTCGAACACGGTGAAATCCGCGAAGCCGTCGTCTCCGCTCGGCGAAGACGTCACATAAGGCGGTCTTTGTCTTTGTCTTTGTCTTTGTCTTTGTCTTTGTCGCCGATACCGGTGGCGTCCTTGGCCGTGTCATGCGCGGCTTCCTTCGGGTCGCAGCGGCCGCCGACACCGATCGTGGCTTTCGCCGCGGCACTCTTGGCAGCCTTCTCGGCAGTGCAGTCAGGGTCGAGCGGGCCCGCACTTGCCACGGCGGCCGTCGCCGCAAGCAACGCGCCGACGGTCCATTTCAATGATGCTGGTTTCATGATCGAGTCCTCCAGTTCAAGTGATTTTCATCCGCCCGGCGTGTACCAGATCGGCGATGACCACGCACGCTCCTGCTGCGTCATCGGCACCTCGGGCGACATCTTGATGTTGAAGCGCACTGAGTCGTACAGCGTCCAGCGCGGCGTCGGGATCTCGATCGCTCGCGCATAGTAGAAGGCCCGCAGCGACGGATCGAAATCCGGGTCCGTCCACACAGCCGACAGTTCCGGGTCGCCGATCGTGTTCGTCCACGTTGCCGTCGAGACGTCGACCGTATTGCCGACACCGGGAAGTTTGCCGTCCTTACCAGGCTTACGTCGCTCCACGTCGCCCCACACGACGTCGTAGACGCGCTCGTGCGCCTTGCCGTCCTTGCCGAGCCAACCCTTGACGATCTGGATGCGGTCGAGATTGCCGAACATCGGATCCTTGGCGGCAGCGACGAGGAACGTGGGTGCCATCCGCCGCGGCGCTTTCGTCAGGTCGCCGCCCATCGGAACGCCCTTCTCGCCTGGCCGACCCACGCGAAATTGTGGTTCTTCAGGTCCTGCGGCGTGTAGTTCCAGCCGCCGAAGAATCGCAGCGTCATGCGCGAGCCGGATGTGCCGTAGACTTCCTTTCGTTTCAATGCATCCCAGATGGCTTCGCGCGTGTTCTCCGTGGCCCATACAGCCGCGTATCCAGCCGCCATGAATTGCCAGTTGTACCGCTGCTTGCCGAGTCCCTTGGTTGCCGGATGCTCCCATCGTTTCGCATTCGGCTCCTGGTCCAGATGCTTGCCGAAGAAGTTGTCTTCCTCAGATCGCCATCAGCGAGTTGTGGACGTCCGTGCTGCCCACGAAGCCGAACTTGAACGGGTTGACCCCGAGCTTCGCCTCCTGCTCCAGGCCGCGCTTCAAGCCTTCGCGCAGATAGGTGGTCAGCATCACTCTTGGTCAGGGGCGAGTCCTGCATCGTCAGGTTCCGTACTCCCACCCGCGACACCGAGGTCGCCTGCGAACTCGTCGTTGGGCGACATGAGTGGGTTGGTTTCGCTGTTGCCCTTGGTCTGGATGATTTCCTGCAGCACTTCCCAGGCGCGCCGTTCGGCGTAGTCGCGCGTGAGCGGCTGGCCGGAGAAGTCCGTCAGCTCGAACATGCGCCCGTTCGAGAGATTGCCGTTGTGCGGGATGGCGAGCATCCGGCCGCCGGTCTTCTTCTCGTACACATCCATCCACGCCCAAAGTTTCTCGGGGTCCTCGCTCTGCCAGGCCGAGAACGGGAAGACCTGGTCGGCCTTGTCCTTGCCGTCGCGAAACAGCACGTTGCGGTGCAGGTTGTTGCCGCCCGGCACCGAGGTCCACTCGTAGCCGATCATCGCGGTGAAGCGGCCAGGCTCGTTGTACTTCTCGGCGGTGTCCGTATCGCTGCCACACGGACATCATCACCGGACCCGAAATCTTGGGATCCTTGAGCGCCGGGGGCAGCTCGTTGTTCGCCTGTGCACTGATCACTTCGCGCATCGTGTCGACGGCTTCCTTTCCGCCGGCCTTCATCGCCTGGCCCCACCGGGCCAGCGTCGGATCGGACATGTACGCCGGGTTTCCCTCGTAGACCTGCGCCATCACGCCGAGGCCCTCGGCGTGATCGGTCACGACGAGGAAGTCGAGCGGGCGCGACAGCTTGGCCGGGATGCCGGACGTCGAGACCACTTCCTCGCCGCGTGCAAAGCGATAGGCACTTTCGGGGTCGAGGCGATTGCCCTCCATGAATGCGTCACCCGAGTTCGACGTGTGGAGGTGCGTGTCGCCGAACAGAGGGCGCGTCGGGTACTTGCGACCGGCATACGGCGAATAGCCTCGAGCCGCCGGGGCAACGGGACCGTGCGTGGGCGCGTTGGGGGTCACCTCCTGGGCATCCATGACCTTGACGTCCTCGGCCTCAGCCTGGGCCAAGTCAACGGTGCCGGTCAGAGCCAGTGCGAAAAAAAGACAGCGAACACGATTGGCGCCAGTCGTGCGCTGCGAATCTGGCGGGCGGCCTGCGTGTCCGTTGTATGCATCGTGTTCGATCTCAGGTTGTATGACTGCACTGACCGGTCTGCGCCTGCACGAGATTGCACTCTTCCATCTCGCCGCCGGCATCAACAGGGCCACGCCGACCCGCCGTGGGTTCCCGGCGCGATCGATGTCATGGAAGCACCGTTGAACCCGACGGGGATTTCAGCCGCTGGACCAGGCCTTTTTGTCGTCCTTATCCTTATCCTTGTCCTTGTCCTTGTCCTTGTCGTCCCGCCGCTCCTCGACCGGTCCCTTGTCGTCGACATTGACCAGATCCTTGGCGGAGTCCGTCGCGGCTTCCTTCGGGTCGCAGCGTCCGCCCACGCCGACCGTGGCCTTCGCCGCGGCACTCTTCGCAGCCTTCTCGGCGGTGCAGTCCGGGTCGAGCGGGCCCGCGCTCGCCACGGCCGCGGTTGCGGCAAGCAGTGCGCCGACGATCCAGTTTAATGATGTTGGCTTCTTGATCGAGTCCTCCAGTTCAAGTGATGTTCATTCGCCCGGCGTGTACCAGATCGGCGAGGTCCAGCCGCGCTCCTGTTGCTTCATCGGCACCTCCGGCGACATTTTGATACCGAAGCGAACCTGGTCGTAGGCTGTCCAGCGCGGCGTCGGGATCTCGATGACGCGGGCGTAGTAAAAGGCACGCTGAGTCGGATCGAAGTCGGGGTCCTTCCAGACGGCGCTGAGTTCGGGGTCGCCGATGGTGTTGGTCCAGGTCGCTGTTGCGACATCCACCGTGTTGCCCACCGGCGGCAGCTTGCCGTCCTTGCCGGGCTTGCGCTTGTCCGCGTCGCCCCAGGCGACGTCGTAGACGCGCTCCCGCGCCTTGCCGTCCTTGCCGACCCAGCCCTTGATGATCTGGATACGATCGAGGTTGCCGAACAGTGGATCCTTCATCGCGGCGACGAGGAACGTCGGCGCCTTGCCGACCGGCGCCTTCGCGAGGTCACCGCCCATCGGCACGCCCTTCTGGTAACCCACCCACGCGAAGTTGCGGTTGTTGAGGTCCGCGGACTGGTAATCCCAGCCACCGAAGAAGCGGACAGTCATGCGCGTGCCGGAAGTGCCATAGACTTCCTTGCGCTTCATCGCGTCCCACAGCGCCTCACGCGTGTTTTCGGTAGCCCACACCGCCGCGTAGCCGGCCCCGAGGTAGTGCCAGGTGAGGGAGCGCTTGTCACGCCCTCCTTCCAGTGCTCGAGAGATGGTCCCAGCGGTGCGGGCTCGGCTCCTGGATCGGCATCTTGCCGAAGTAGTTGTCTTCCTCGATCGCGGTCAGCGAGTTGTGCACGTCGGTGCCGACCACGCCGAACTTGAACGGATTCACGCCGAGCTTGGCTTCCTGCTCGAGGCCGCGCATCAGGCCGGCGCGCAGGTAATTGGTCGGCATCATTTCTTGCAACAGCGGCGCGTCGCTCGAGCGTAAGATTGCCGTACTCCCAGCCCGCAACGCCGAGGTCTCCGGCAAATTCGTCGTTCGGCGAATAGAGTGGGTGCGTCTCGCTGTTGCCCTTGGTCTGCACGATTTCCTGCAGCACGTCATAGCGCGCCCGCAGTTCGGCGTATTCGCGCGTGAGCGCCTGCCCGGCAAAGTCGACGAGTTCGAACATGCGGCCGTTCGACAGGTTGCCGTTGTGCGCGATCGCGAGCAGTCGGCCGCCCGTCTTCTGCTCGTACTGGGCCATCCACTCCCAGAGCTTCTGCGGATCCTCACTGTTCCAGGACGAGAACGGGAATACCTGGTCGGCCGAGGCCTTGCCGTCGCGGAACATGACGTTGCGGTGCAGGTTGTTGCCGCCCGGCACCGAGGTCCACTCGTAGCCGATCATCGCCGTGAAGCGGCCGGGCTCGTTGTATTTCTCGGCGGTCGCCGTGTACTGCTGCCACACGGACATCATCACGGGGCCGACCACGCTCTGGTCCTTGAGCGGGCGCGGGGAGCGTGCCCATCGCCTGGCAGCCTTGGTGACCTCGTTCTGGGCGCTGGCGGCCTCCTTGCCGCCGGCCTTCATTGCCTTGCTCCACCCGGCCAGGGTCGGATCCGGAGACAAACGCCGGGTTGCCCTTGTAGACCTCCTGCATGAGACCAAGGCCTTCGGCATGATCGGCGACGACGAGGAAGTCGAGCGGCCGCGACAGCTGCACCGGCACGCCGGTAGACGAGATCACCTCTTCGCCGCGCGCAAAGCGATAGGCATCTTCTGGCGTCAGGCGATTGCCCGCCGTAAATGCGTCGCCCGAGTTGGAGGTGTGATTGTGCGTGTCGCCGAAGAGAGGGCGTGCCGGATACTTGCGGCCGGCATAGGGCGAATAGCCGCGCGCCGCAGGCGATGCCTTGACGGGTCGACGACGACCGCGCCGTACGGATCGTCGATCACCTTGCCGGCCTGTTCTGCGCCGGCGGCCGATGCGATCGCCAGCCCGATGGTCAGCGCAAACATTTGAGTCTTCATGACCGTTCTCCCCTGCCTATTCGGTTACTCTCATCCCGATACGGATCGGGAACGCCAACCAAGACCTGCACGCCATCCGCGGCCAGATGCAATCGACGGCCAGCATCATTGCTGCTCATCGGCCGTCCAGTCCTGTTCAGCCGCCGGCTTCTGCTGGATGCTGAGCGGCACCGAGAAGGTGAAGAACACGGCGTCACCTTCGACGCGATTCCTGGCGTCGAACTCGTGGTACCAGCGCAGGTCGAGCGTCACCGGGTGCGTCTTGCTTTGGGTGAACTGATAGGACAACTTCCGGACCGATGCCAAAGACGCGACCCTTGAAATCGCCGAGGATGGCCGGGCCACCCTCGTCGGCGGTCAGCTGCTCGTTCCAGTAGCCGACGATTCCCATCGAGAAGTGATTTGGCAGGTACTGCTTGCCCGCAAGCTCGAGGTGCATCTCGTGGCCGGAGTCGTAGTTCGTGTCGTCGTTTTCGCCGTTGAGCGTGAAGCCGAGGACGGCCGAGAACTCGCGCCCACCCTTGAAGTTAGCCATCGTGTAGGCGCCACCGAGGTCGAGTGCCCAGCGATTCTTGCCCATGTTGGCGAGGCGGCCGACCTCGTAATCGCCAATGGGCACGAACAACGTCGAGTACGTGCTCCAGGCCCGGAACTTGTCGCCGTCACGATGTTTCCAGCCGAGCACGGCGCTCAACGCCGCGTCACCGAGCGCCGTCAACTCGTCCGATTGCTCGACCTTGAACGGTGCAACCGGAACGACCACGTTGCCGCCGACCTCGAGATTGCCATACGGCAGCACGCCGCTGAAGGCCAGCCGACCGCCAGCCAGGTTCGCGTCCGTGACCCAGGTCACCTGGGCGATGTTCGTCAGGGCCTCGGCGGAGATTTCGCCGACAGAAAGTCGCTGATCGGCGTCAGTTCGCTGCGGCCGGCGTCGTAGTAGTAGACGTTGTTCGTGAGGTATACGCCGGGTTTCGGCACGAATGCCGCGAGTGGCCCGCGCATGCCGAGCAGGTAGTTGCTGCCGCCGCCTTCGACAGCGCTCGCGTCGCTGATGACGAGAGTCGTGCCCAGCAGCAGGGCCGCTGCACCGGCCGTCGATAGAATCCTCATGCCTGGCATCACTGGGCTCCCTTTTGCATCTGTTCGATCATCTTCGAGAAATCGAGGGTCGCGGCTTTCTGCACCGGCGGGTACTGCATCAACGACTGCACGTGCTGGCCAAGAACCTGCATGATGGGCCCTTCGAGCCACTGCTTCGACTGCACCATGGCAGAGCGGTCCGCCGTCGTGTCGAAGCTCTCGTAGGGGTCGGCGCGGAGGTTGAACATCACCGGGAACGAGTGCTTCACGATCGGCGCGTAGTAGTCTTCCTTGGTCGCGAAATTCGCTTTCCACTGCCGCCAGCGCACGGCCGTCAACTCGGACTCGTAGTAGTAAATGAAGTCCTGCCGTGCGCTCTCGGTCGCCTTGCCCGTCCAGTAATCGAGGTTGTTGACGCCGTCGATGTACTGCTTGCGCTCCTGCCTGAGCGCGCGCAACGTCGGGGACGCCCGCAGCCGGTCAATGTCGTGAACAGATCCATGCGTCTGGATTCCGCTCAGCACGCGACCGGCGGGAATGTGGCCCGGCCAGCGCACCAGTGTCGGAACGCGAACGCCGCCTTCGTAGGTCGTCATCTTTTCACCGCGGAACGGGGTCGTGCCCCCATGCGATCGACCACTGTGCTCGGCACCGTTGTCGGTCGTGTAGATGAC
Source organism: Pseudomonadota bacterium (assembly GCA_016705325.1). Classification (GTDB taxonomy): domain Bacteria; phylum Pseudomonadota; class Gammaproteobacteria; order Steroidobacterales; family Steroidobacteraceae; genus RPQJ01. Next base: position 10,999 of record JADIYJ010000016.1, read on the forward strand.
GATCGTCTCGTCGAGCACGCCTAGCTTCTTCAGCGCATCGAGGACCTGGCCGACCTGCATGTCGTGCTCGATGAGGCCGCTGCCGTAGATGTCTTCTTCACTGGTGTATGGCGTCGCGAGCTGCCGATGGTCCGGTCGCAGGTGCGTGAACATGTGCATCCGGGTCGTGTTGAGCCAGACGAAGAACGGCTTGCCCTGATTTTTCGCCCGCCCGGCGAAATCGAGCGAGGCACCGATGAACTCGTCGTCCACCGTTTCCATGCGCTTGCGCGTCAGGGGGCCGGTGTCAGTGCAGCGCTGCCGGCCCATGCGGCCGAACCGCGGATCCTCGGTCGCATCGTCCGTGTCGGCGGCGACGCACTTGAGAACTCCGCGTGGTCCGGACTTCGCCCGGAATGCCGGATCCTTGGGGTAGTCCTCCTGCTCGGGAAGCTCCTCGGTGTTCAGGTGGTAGAGGTTGCCAAAGAACTCGTCGAAGCCGTGGACAGTCGGCAAGTGCTCGTTACGGTCGCCCAGGTGATTCTTGCCGAACTGGCCGGTGGCATAGCCCTGCGTTTTCAGCACTTCGGCCAAGGTGGGCGTTGCCGGCTGCAGACCCAGCTTTGCTCCCGGCGTGCCTACGGTCGTCAGGCCACTGCGAATCGGGTATTGCCCCGTAATGAACGCTGCCCGGCCGGCGGTGCACGACGGCTGCGCGTAGTGGTCGCTGAACATCACGCCTTCGCGGCCGATACGATCGATGTTGGGTGTCGTGTACCCCATCACACCCGGGTTGTAGAGGCTGACGTTCGCGTAGCCGATGTCGTCGCCGAAAATCACGAGAATATTCGGCCGGCCGCTGGCGGGAGCCGCTGCCCGCGCAACGCTGATGCTGGCCAGCAGCACGACTGCGATCGCGCTCAGCGCTTTCAGAGCGACTGCTGGACGTCGGCCGTACACAGTTCCCCCCTCCGTCGTGTATCTGTGCCGTGTCAGCTGCCTGACCGGCACATTCGAATTTGTCGCAACTCGGCTTACGCCATGTCACGTGGACCAGCTGACGATGCGAAAGCCCGGGTCATCAGGGCCAGTCGTATCCAAAGGCCCTGAGCGCCGATCTTAGGTTTCAGCCATGAGTTCGCGCTTGATAATGAGCGACAACTTCTTGGCAGCGCGCGACGCGACGCAGCGCGCGATGGTTCAAGCATGGGAGGCTAAGCAACAGGTGGCGCCCAGGGAAATGAAATTTCCTCCATGGAGCGATAAGTTTTCGTATCGCTCACTTTCGGACCTGTCGCGGGACGCCAAGTTTGTGTCGCTCGAGATCAAGTCGAGCCACATGTTGCAGCTTAGGATCTGCATCGGGTTCATCCATGGTCTGCAACGGTAGCTGGGCGCTCAGGGACGACGACGGATCATGAGCAAGATGGTCGATGGCGAACTGACGAATCATGGCACGTAGCGCGCCGGTGCCGACGCCCTCACCCGATGCGCGTTTCTGCACCGAGTCCAGCACGGACACCAAGGCGATCGCTGTCACGTCCCGCGCAACTTGGTGCGCGTGGGACGTCTGGCTGCATCACATCGATCAGCCTCGCCGACGTCTTGCAGGGCGACGCCCGCAATCGAGCGACTGAACTCCGCCGTCGACGATGGTGAGGATGGACGGAGACGACGAACCGATTTATCTTCCGCGGGCCAGCGTTCAGTTTGATCGGTACTTCCACCCCCACCGAACTGCTGGCGCTGGCTCAGCGGATTTTGGATGGCCAAGGCGACCGGCGTGTGAATGCCGGCGGCTTGCCAGCGCGGTCTGCAACGACAAACTGAATATTTGGGAGATGCCTTTATGAGAATCGGAAGAATCGGTCTGCTGGCGCTCGCCATGATTGCGACGCGTGGCGGCGGAACGGGTGGCTGGGCGGCGGGACGTTGGCCAGTCCAACGGAATCTCCGTCGGACGCCAAGCCGCGGGGCCCTTGCCGGCACGATTGGCGGTTTGGCCAACGCGACGATCGAGGATCCACACGGACTTCACGGACGGCACGCCTACAGCCTGTCGTTGGTTCCGGGTCGGCCTGGTTCGCCGTCGAAGGGGCCTGGTGGATCTCGGCACAGACGTGGGGGGGTCCTCGTACACGCCGTGAACCGCCCCGCGGGCGTCCCGCGGCGGGTCCGGATCGGGCGGGTTCCAGGCGCGGCCCGCGTGTCGGCGCTCTTGTGTGCCGTTCGGGGCCTGGCGGCGGGCGCTCGGCTCTCGGTGCAACGAACTCATTGGGGATGTGGCCGTCTTGGCACCCCGTCGGTGATCCGTCCGGGCGGCTCGCAACGGACGCGCGGCGTGTTCCTCTGGGGCGCGGCGTCAGCTCCCTGGAATCAGCGCGTCGTTGCGGCTCGAGTACCCAACATCACGGACGTCGCGAGATCGACGCCGACACGCGTCGGACTGGAGCGCTTACGCTCGGCGTGGCGTCCGGTTCGGCCACGTTGGGGGCGATGGCGGCGGGCGCGGCGGTCGCGGCCGGTGCGCGGCGCGGACGGCGTGTGCGTCGGCACAGTTGCCCGCACGGTGCCGGGCGTGGGCCCGTTGGTTGTGTGCGTGACGAGCCTTCGCGTTGACCGGCTGATTGCCGGGCGGCCGACTATCGTGGCGGCGCGACCGGTGAAGCTGATTTGTCGGCGGTGGCCGGCCCACCGCAGCGTGCGCGGCCTACAACCAGAAGCTCTCTGAGCGTCGGCCCAGGGGTGGTGGTTTCCTCTCGCGGCGTGGCCGGGTCGCTCCCGCGTGGCTGGGCGGGCGCCGTTGGCCGCACGCGCGAGAGGTCGTGCGTCGCGTGACGTCCGTCGCGGAGCGGCCCCGAGTCTCGGGGACGAGGCCGGCGGGTGAGAACCCGCCGGCCTGTCCTCGTCTCCCCGCAACAGAGTTTTCCCCTCGGAGCTGATCATGCGTAGTTACCTCGCCGAATTCATTGCTAACGTTCTGGCTGGTGCTTGGCGGTTGCGGCAGTGCCGTACTCGCAGCCAACTTTCCGGAGCTGGGCATCGGCTTCACCGGAGTGTCCCTCGCGTTCGGCCTGACCGTGTTGACGGGCGCGTATGCCCTCGGGCCAATTTCCGGCGGACATTTCAATCCGGCGGTTTCTTTCGGTCTGTGGGCCGGTGGTCGCTTCCCAGCGTCGCAGTTACTGCCCTACGTAATTGCGCAGGTGGTGGGGGCCGTGGTCGCTGCGGCGGTGCTCTTTGTCATCGCCAGCGGCCAGGCCGGCTTCGACGTGCAATCGGGTTTTGCCTCGAACGGCTATGGCGAGCACTCGCCAGGCAAGTACGGGCTCGGTGCAGCCCTTGTCTGCGAAGTCACGCTGACTTTCATGTTCCTCATCGTGATCCTGGGTGCAACCCACGCGCGCACCAGCCGGATTTGGTGGGCTTGCCATCGGACTCTGCCTCACCCTGATCCACCTGATCAGCATCCCGGTCACCAACACATCGGTGAATCCAGCGCGCAGCACTGGACCGGCGCTGTTCGTGGGTGGCTGGGCCTTGGCGCAGCTCTGGCTGTTCTGGTTGGCACCGATCGCAGGCGCCATTATCGCTGGCTGACTTCGCGCACGTTGTTCGACAAGGAAGCCTGAGTCAAAGCGCGGGCTTCGAGGCCCGCTGCAGGGGTTCCGTTCTTCCTCCGCGCTCCGTGTCGAACGCCGCAGCTTGAACGCAGGTGCGAGGCGGCACGGCGGGTTCTGTTGCTTCGCTGACACCATCGCCTCGCACCCGTTCGAGCAAGGTTCGCCGTGAATCGTGCGGTTCCTCCGCGCGATTCACGTGCGCGTGAGACCCCGGAGCGCTGAGGAAGACCGGAACCCCGGCAGCGGGTCTGTGACCTTCAGCGCTCAATAAGCCGTCAATGCCTGCCCGCTCCGCGGCGTCGCGCCGACCCCGCCGGGTCCGGCGAACGTGACCGGGACCGACTCGCTGCGCAGGCCGATGTTGCGCAACACCACGAAGTGCAGGTGCGGCCCCGTCGAAAACCCGTGTTGCCCGAATTGGCGATGTATTCGCCGCGGGCGACGCGCTGCCCGATCTTCACCCGCACGGTGTCCAGCTGCAGGTGCGCATAAATCGCATGCGTGCCATCGTCGTGCAGGATCTGCACGAAGTTGGCCTCGTCCATGCTCTGCAGGCTGAGGCCGGTCTTGAAATGCCGCGCAGCCACGTTGATCACCACGCCTTCGCGCGCAGCGTGAATGGCTGTTCCCACAGGCATCGCAATGTCGACGGCACTTTGACTCGACGGGCCGACGTGCGTGACGGCATCCGGCGGCGCCTGCGTCACCTCGAAGCGCTGGGCCAGCGCGAACGGTGCGCGATAGGGTCGTGACGGGCGATGCTGTGCGCCGGGTTCTCCGACCACGTAACCGTATTCGTAGCGAATCTCCGCAGGCCCTTCGGCCGCCGCAACGTCGAGCAGGACCTGTTCCGATCGCGGCGCCACCGTTCCGCGCCCCAGCTTTTCGCCGGCAGGCGTCTTTGCCTTGACCGCAAATTCGACGACGCACTGGCACTGGTTGATCGCCACCAGCGCAACACCCGACTTCGTGGACCGCGGCTCCACGGTCATCTTCAGCGCCGGCCCGCCACTGCGTCCCAGTGCCATGCTTTGTGACGCCTGCCCGGGGGGTGGGGTCGGTCGTGTAGACCCATTGGCCGCTCGAATCCTTGTAGCGATAGGCAGCGCCGGCTGCCACCCCGCAAACCAGCAGGCTGCAGGCCAATACCCCGATCGTACGGAGGGCTCCTGGCGTGCTCGCGGGATGGCGGATCGGGTTCATCGAAAAAGGGTAGCGCAAAGCGTGCCGCCCGCCACGGCAGTGGTGAGGAATAGTGGAAGAAATCTCGCTACACGTTTACAATTCTACGCGGGCCGGCCCTCGGGGGCGCGGGACCGAAGAAAACAGGCAAAATGGGGAGATCAAAAGGATGCTCGCGACCGGATCCGCGCATGGACGTGCGCCGGCACTTTCGCTAACTGGAATGCTGGCCGCAGCGTCGACGCAGGTGCCCGCACCGCCACCCGCGAGCGCCTTTGGTCAATTGCCTGCAGTGCAGTTCGTGTCGATCCGCCAAGCGGCAACTGCTGGCCAGGGACGATGCCTCCCAGGGGTCGCGCCGGGTGATCGCCTGGGAAATTGCAGGCAAGACCCTGGCCGCCATCGGCATCGACGAAAGCAACAAGCTGCGCGGCATCAACTGGGCGGACGACGAAACCCTGCTGATCCATGCAAGCGTCGATAACACCCTTCCCTGTGAAACGGGACGGGCCTGCACGCGCGAATGGATGCGCACGCTCTCCGTGCGTCTCGACGGCTCGAAGCCGACCCTGCTGCTGATGAACGACCCCTATCGCAGGTGGGTCACGGGCGCGACCCTCCGATCCGTTCGTACGCCCACGCCCGGCAAGGTGCTGATGTCGGCGTGGGATTACCTCCGGCGAAGCACAGCGAACAGATCGGCTCGAATGTTCCCCTCTCGAGCGGGCAGTTCAGGCTGGGTCCAGGCCGTGTTCGAGGTCGACACGAAATCCGGGAAAGGCAAGAGGGTGACGACTGGCACGCCGTACACGACGGACTGGGTGATGGATGCCAGTGGCCTGCCCGTTGCGCGCAGCGAATGGCATCCTGCCCAGGACAGCTATTCGATCCTGGCGCTGCAACCGGACGGTCGGTGGAAGGAAGTCCTGCGCAACGACAACGGCGAGACGCTCGATATCGCCGGGTTGACGATCGACGGAAAGTCCATCGTTGCGCTCGGCGCCAATGGCAGCGACCGCTCGAAGGCATGGGCGATTCCGCGTGATGGCTCAGCACCGCAAGTCCTGCACGAAGACCCGACGGGCGACATCGACACGGCGATCAACAATCCATACACACGCCGTCGTGGGCGTGGCCGGATCGGCCGCCGCCGTCGCGACCCACTGGTTCGACCCGAAGTACGCAAGGCCAGCAGCGGGCACTCATAGCGCCTTCCGGGGCCGTCGCACCCACCGACGATCGCTCCGTGGATGGCCAGCGAGTGGTCGCCACCGCGGTCTGTCACGACCGCCGGCGTTCCAGCTGGTCGACTTCGAACGCAGCCGCGCCGAGCTCGGGCCCAGGCCTATCCAGCCCTGGAACACGCGGCACTCGGCGAGACCAAACTGATCAGCTACCCGGCGCGTGACGGCACCTTCATCCCCGCCTCACGCTGCCGCCCGGCGCGACGGACGGGACCTGCCTGTGGTGATCCTGCCGCATGGCGGTCCCGGAATCGCACGGCGACGACGGATTCGACTGGATCGCGCAGTTCCTCGCCACGCGCGGGTACGCCGTGTTGCAGCCGCAGTTCCGGGCTCGACCGGATTCGGCGAGAAAGCGCGGGCTACCGCAATGGGGTTGTTTGCAGGACGACGTCAGCGACGGCGTGCGTCATCATTGACAACGGAACGGCCAATCCTGCCCGCATCTGCATCGCGGGGCTGAGCTATGGCGGCTACTCCGCGCTTTGCCGGCGCCGCCTTCACGCCGACCTTTATGCCTGTGCGATCAGCGTCAACGGCGTGGCGGACCGCCGAAATGCTGGTGGACCAGAAAATCCGTTACGGCACGGAGTCTGGATCACTCCAGCTACTGGGTCGTCCACATTGGTCCGGTCAGTGACCCGAACGTCGCGGGCCGCTCGCCTTCACGATTCGCCGACAGCTTTCGCGCACCGGTCCTGCTGCTGCACGGGTCGGCCGATTCGGTCGTGCCGTTCAGCAGTCCGAGACAATGGCGCGGATGTTGAAGCAGGCCGGCAAGCAGGTGACGCTCGTGAAGCTCGACGGCGAGGATCACTGGCTGTCGAGGTCGGCGACTCGCCAGCGCGTGCTCGAGGAAATGGAAACATTCCTCGCGCTCCACCTCCAGCCCACCGGCTGATTCAGGGTCTCCGCTCGGCAGCTGCACGAATTGCGCAGGAGGTCGCCGTCCGCCTGCCGTTCAAAACCGCGGCGCGGCGCTCCAGTCATAGCCCCACGGGTTGGCCTTGATCAGGTCGGCAGGCTCGTCTTCGTAGCGGGGAATCACGTGCGCGTGCAGCGCGGGCTCGACGTTGCCGAAGATCGCGTAGTTGATGCGCACCGCGTCCGTGATCTCCTGCACGACCTGGCCGATCCGCGCCATGTCGGCGAGGAAAGCCTGCTGCAAGGCTGGCTCAAGCGCGTTCAGGTGCGGCACCACGGGGTCGGGCAGCAGCAGGCAGTAACCGGGCAGCACCTGCGGATCGCCGAGCACGGCCCAGCCCGAGCGCAGCCGCGCGATCTGGGGATCCGTGCCGGCGCGGCACGCTTCGACGCGTCGATGGATGGCGGTGTCAGTTGCGGGAGTGTTCACCGGGTCGGCCATGGTCACTTCCTGAACATGAAATAGACGGCGCCCAGCATGCAGATCGACGCCCAGAGGTAATCGAGCTTGAGCGGCTGCCGCATGTAGAGCAGCACGAACGGCACGAACACCGCCAGCGAGATGACTTCCTGCACGATCTTGAGCTGCGGCAGCGTCAGTACCGTGTGACCGATGCGATTGGCCGGCACCTGCAGCAGGTACTCGAACAGGGCGATGCTCCAGCTGACCATGGCCGCCACGTACCAGGGGCGGCCGCTCAGGTTCTTCAGGTGCGCGTACCAGGCGAACGTCATGAACACATTCGAGGCCACCAGCAGCAGGATCGTCGTCGGCACTGCAGGCAACGCATGCATAGCGAAACCTCGCTCAGGTGAACGGTGCGGGCAGCCTCACGCCAAGGGCCCGCAGTTGCGAGCGCGTGAGGCCTGCATCGGTATGGTGAATCGCATGCCAGCCGCAATCACGTGCGCCCGCGACGTTCGGCAGCAGGTCGTCCAGGAAGACGGTGGCAGCAGGGTCAAGGTCGAACATCGATTCGGCCTTGCGGTAGATGTCGGCGTGCGGCTTGATCGCGCCGACGCGGAACGACGCGCACGCACCGTGCACCAGCGTATCCAGACCGTACAGCGTATCGAGGTGCGCCCAGTGCATGTCGTCAATGTTGGAAAGCAGGTGGACGCGGTAAGCAGCCTTCAGGCCCGAAGCGAGCGTGAACATTTCGTCCCACGGCTCGAACATCGAGAGCCAATGGGTGCGCAATTCGGCCAGGTCCAGCGGCCGCGTCGCCATGCCCGCAATGCGCCCGAGCAGGACTTCTCCGGGAACGTCGCCGCGCTCGTGGCCCTCGAGGTCGACCTGGCTCAGCCAGCGCGGCAGGTCGGCCATGTCGACGCCCGCCCGGCCCAGGTACTGGATGAACGGCTGATAGTGCAGCTTCACCAGCACGTTGCCGACGTCGAACACCACGTTGCGAATCATCGTCCGGCTCACTCTCGCGGGTGCGCCGTCACGGCGGGAGGCGCTGACGACGACCCGCTGTGCGGCGTGCGGGTGCCACCCCAGGAGCAGCATGACGGCAGCAAAGCCCGCGACATAGGCCAGCGCGACGTGCCAGCCGCCGCGCAGCCACGCGCCGACCGAGCGCGCGTCGGGAAAGAGGTTCGTGATCGCGACGCCCGCCGACGAACCGAACCAGATCATCGAGCCACCGAACCCGACCGTGTATGCGAGCACACCCCAGTCGTAGCCGCCCTGCTCCAGCGCGAGCTTGGTGAGCGGGATGTTGTCGAACACGGCAGAAACGAACCCGAGCCCGAGCGCCGAGCGCCACGATGCCGCAGGCAGATGCTCGACGGGCATCATCGATGCCGCGAGCACCAGGCTCAGCAGGAAGGTCGTGCCCGGAGCGTCGCGGGCAGCACGGACCAGTCCGGTCTCCGCCAGGCAGCCGTCGCGAGAATTGCGGCCCAGACAGCCGCACCGAGGAAGGGAAAGCGGCCCGAATACCCGGGGAACCGGACATTGGTCAGGACGTTGACGGCGATGGCTGCGCACAGGATCACCGCGACGATACCGACGCGCCCCCAGTCGATCTGCAGGCGCTTGCTGCTCTGCTGCACGATCGGCGAGTACGCGTGCTGTTGCAGCGCTGCCGGAATGCCGCAGACGACGAGTGCGACGCCAGCCGCCACGTACGCATGCAGCACGTCGAGCGGGCTCACGCCGTCGATCCACATCATGGTGGTCGTGGTGTCGCCCACCACGCTGCCCGAGCCGCCGGCGTTCGAAGCGGCGACGATCGCCGCGATGTAGCCGATGTGCAGCCGCCGCGAAACACCGTGGCCGCGACGGTGCCGCCGATCAGGGCGGCCGCGATGTTGTCGAGGAAGCTCGACAGCACGAACACGATCACCAGCAGCACGAAGGCGCCACGCCAGTCGTCGGGCAGGTAGTCCGGCAGTTCGCCGGGCACGTGGCTTTCCTCGAAGTGCCGCGACAGCAGCGCGAAACCCATCAGCAGCCCGAACAGGTTCGCGAGCACGACCCACTCGGCCGCGACGTGCGCGACGAGCCCCCGGAGCCCGGCTGCCCGTGAAGCCGGTGACGGAGGCAGCACAGCCGATCGATGCCAGGCCGGTGAGGCGACCTGGAGCGTCCGGTGATGGAACAGCGCAACGCCGAGCAGCGTTGCGGCGAACAGGAGAAACTCGAACGGGATGCCGAAGGGCTGGAAGCCAGCCGCCCCGGCGAGCGGTTCAGTCACGCTGTCGCCTCGGGCACGTCGATACGCTCGAGTTCGCGCCGGCCGTCCGCGCCAGTGCGCAGGCGCAGCACGAAGTCGAAGCGGTCCACGGCGGTGCAGTACTCGAAGTCAGTGTTCGGCGCCCAGTCGGCGGCCGGGTCGAAGAACTTCACGCAGCAGGCGCATGGCGCAGCCGGTCGCGGGCCTCGGCTGCGGTTGGCGCCTTGCCGCCGCTGAACATGGCCACCAGCGCTCTCGGCGTAGAGGTCGTCCTCGGCACAGCGTTCGCGCGCCTCGTGGCCCATCCGCACGATCGTGACGTATTGCGGATTCGCGATCTGGACGTAACGGCACAGCGCCGACAGGTTGTTGAGACTGGCGGTGAGCACTTCGTCGGCGCCGGTGGCATTGACGAGGCCCTGCGTGCCGGCGTGCGTCGTGTGCATGACGGGCTTGCCCCGCCACGCCGAGCGCGAGAATTTCCGTCGGCGAATTGCCGGCGTCGAACCCGGCAGACTGCGCGCGTGCCGCTCACCCACCAGCACCACGCCCGGCATCGCGTCGCGCAACGCCAGCGCTTCGTCGATCGCACCGACCGGCAGCACGCGGCTTGCACCCGCAGCAACCGCATGCGGCGCGACCGCAAAAGCGCGGAACACGTCGATGACGAGCGCGATGCCGCGTGCGCGGGAAGCGCCTGCCACGTGATCGACCACTTCAATCTGCACGTTGCGACCTGGCCTGCGCGTTGAGCGCGACGATTTTCGCGCGCGGAATGAAGTTGAAATCCGTGGCCGAGCACGCCGTGTACGCGCCCATCATGCGGCCGACGACCAGGTCGCCGATCTTCAGCTCCGGCAGTGGAATGTCCTCGCGCACGACGTCGATGCTGTCGCACGTAGGACCCGCGAACACGCAGGGATGCGCCGGGCCCTGCGATCGGCACGTCGATCGGGTAGCGGGCGTGGTCGAAGAGCTGGCCGCTGTAGCTGCCGTACAGGCCGTCGTCGAGGTAGTACCACCAGCGGCCTTCGCGCTGCGCGCGGCCGACCACGGCCGCGACGGCGGTGCCGGACGGCGCGGCGATGAAACGGCCCGGTTCGGCGATCACGCGTACACCGCGCGGCAGCCTCTTCAGGGCCTGCCGGATGGGGCGGCAGAACTGCCCGATCGGCTGCATCGTGCCGCGGTACGCATCGGGGAACCCGCCACCGATGTCGAGCATGTCGAGGTCCGCAAGGCCCGATTCGCCCGCCTGCTCGATCAGCTCGGGCAGACGCCGATGGCCTCGACGTACTTGGCGGCTCTGGCCACCTGCGAACCGACGTGGAACGACAGGCCGCGCACCGGACGCCGAGGTTCCGGGCGAGCTCGAGCAGTCGGCATGACGGCCGCCGGCTCGCAGCCAAACTTGCGCGACAGGTCGACGACCGCGGTCGGATCGCGAAACGACAGCCGCAGCAGCACCTCCGCCCGGCTGCGGTGCTTGCGGAACTTGCTCAGCTCGTCGGGATTATCGACCACGAACGTGCGGATGCCGAAGCGCAGCGCGGCGCGGATCTCGGCGTCGGTCTTGATCGGATGCGTGTGGATGCAGCGTTCGGGCGCGACACCTTCCGACTTGACGAGCCTGATCTCGCCCGATGTCGCCACGTCGAAACAGCCACCGAGATCGCGCAGCTCCGCGACCACCGCCAGGTGTGGCAACGGTTTGAGGGCATAGAACAGTCGTGACGCCGGGCAACGCGGCCTGCAGGCCCTGTACTGGCGACGCACTACGTCGCAATCCAGCAGGAGCAGCGGCGAACCGTGTTGCGCGACGAGCGCCTTGAAATCAGGCCCCCGGCTCACGCGGTCTCAGTCCTGGCCCAGGTCGGCGACGCAGCGCCGCGATGTCCGGATCGCCGTAGACGACGTTCTCCGCCGAGGCAGCGCGATGCAGTCGATCGCGTACGGCATCCCAGGCTTCGCCCGACGGCACTTCTTCGACCAGGATTTCCTTCGCGCCCGACTTGTCGAGCGTGCGCAGGTTCACGTACAGCTCGCGGCCGTAAACGTCGGCGCGACGGCCGGCGTTGATCCAGGTCATGACCGGTTGGCGACGCGCGGCGGGCGGCAGGCCATGACGGCCACCTTCTCGCGGTTCTCGGTGAGCTGCCGCACTTCCTCGAGCGCTTGCGGCTGGCGACGATGCTGAGCGGCGTCGAGGGGCGTAGTGCTTGGCGTCGCTGCCGGGGACGCGCGGCGCGCAGGTGTCCGGCGCCGCCTGGAGTTTCGGGCACCACGGCGCGCAGCTGCGTCAGCGTGATGCCGCCAGGCCGCAGGATGCGCGGCACGGTATCGACGCAGGAGACGATGGTGGATTCGAGGCCGATCTTGCAGTCGCCGCCGTCGAGGACGAGCCGCAGGTCGTCGCCGAACTCGTCGCGAACGTGCTCGGGACGCGTGGGACTGATGCGACCGTACCGGTTGGCGGATGGCGCCGCGATGCCGCTGCCGAAAGCCCGCAGCAGCTGCTGGGCCACCGGGTGACCCGGCACACGCACGGCAACGGTGTCCTGCCCGCCCGTGATGGCGAGATCGACGGCGGGCGCCCGGCGCAGCACCAGCGTCAGCGGGCCCGGCCAGAACTTCGCCGCGAGGGCCTCGGCCGCGGGCGGCACCTGCAAGGCCCAGCGCTCGAGCGCGCGCGGGTTTTCGATGTGCACGATCAGCGGGTGCGTCGCGGGACGGCCCTTCAGCTCGAAGACCTTGCGCACGGCATCGGGATTCGAGGCGTCGGCGCCGAGGCCGTACACCGTTTGCGTCGGGAACGCGACGACCTCGCCTTCGCGCAGCGGCCTCGACGGCCTGGTCGATCTCGTCCTGGGGAGTCGCGCCGTACACCAGGGCGCGAATGATGGCCGTCCCCAAATCCAGCGCCGCGCAGACGCAGGTTGCAGGGGATCGCCTTGCGGTCCCACTCGGCCGGCCAGCGTGTTGCGCGCAGTTCGTAGGCCGGCCAGTAGTGCTGGTCGAGCTTCATCGTGACGTCCACGGTCGAGCCGTTCCAGGTCACGGTCTTGAGCCGCACCGATGAACGATCGGGCCGGCCGCTCACGGCGGCGATGAACGCATCGAGGTCGGGCATCGGCCTTGCCGTCCACCTCGACGATGCGGCGGCCGGCAAAGAACCGGTAGCGCGTCGCCGGCGAACCGTAGGCGAAATAGGCCACGAACACGCCTCGGGCGGGATCGCGCGCTGGGTGGCCATCGCGCGGTGCGGGGCGCATGGATCACGGCGCCCGCCCAGAGCAGCAGGCGATCGATGTCTTCGCCACGGAGCGCGGCGGTGTCGACGTCGACGACCTTTTCGGCGCCGTCACGCAGCACGGTGACCTGCACGCGGGGCGATTGCGTCGCCTCCTCCACTTCGCGGAAGCGGTTGAGCGTCACCCCATTCACGGCCAGCAGCAGATCGCCTTCCTGCAGCACCCCGGCAGCGCCAGAGCCCGCCGCGACCCTCGCGACGGCGAGCACCTGGCGGTGCGCCGGGTTGCGCTCGAGCTCTCGACCCACTCGGCCGGCAGGCCGAGCTTGCGCGCGGCCGCATCGGCAGCGCCTCGAACTCGGTTTCGAGCGAATAGAGCGGCTTGTCGTCGCGCGCGGCCGCCACGGCCTCGAGCACCGGCCGGCATGCCGCGATTGATCTGCATGGCGTCGCGCGCGCCTTCGGTGGCAAAACTCGACCACAGCGCCCGCACGCGGCCGTCCTTGCCGATGATCACGCCGTCGAAATCCGACGGGGCGGATTGACGAGGCTGACGACCTCGAGGTTGGCGTCGCGGAACTGCAGGGTGCGGGACAGCGGGAAATTCACGTCGTCGAGCGTGGCGACCATGGTCGCCAGCGCCGCAGCCGCGAATCGCCGCCGAGGCCGACGACCGTCACGGGCTCGCCCGACCGCGAGTTCGCGCGTGTCGAATTTCACGGCGCGGATGGGCGTGCCGTCGAGCAGCCTGCGGGTCGAACGAGACGACCGACAGGTTGTGCAGCGGATGGACGTACTCGACGCGGCCGGGCACTTCGATCGAGCCGCCGAAGGTGAGGCGCACGTCGCCCGGCGCCACGGGCACCGTGTTGCGGTCGACCACGACCAGCCCGCGTTCGGCATCGACGATGACGCCGGTGCCGTGATAATTGCGCTCCGTGATGCCCGCCACGGAGAACGGCATGTCGAACGTCACCAGTACGAGCGACGCGGCGATCTCGTTCGCGCGCTTGTCGTTGCCGGCGACGAAAGTGGTGCGGGCGGGTTGCACGCTGGCCGCAGCAGGGGCCGCCGCCAGCTCTTCGCACGGCCACAGGCCGGTCTCGTCGTCGCGACGGCAGACCTTCGCCGGGAACCAGGCGCGGTCCATCCGCATCACCCGAGTCTCTGAACCTTTGGGGTCATCGAGCGTGGAGTAGCGCAGGGCCGCACGCGCGCCGTGCGGCAGGGCAGCGACGATGTCACGAAATTCTGCCATGGTGGCGACAGGCTTGCCGTTCACGCTGGAAATAACGGCACCGCGCGGCACGCCCGCCGCGTTCAGCACGTAACCCGGGTTGGAGACGTACACGCCGCTCACGGGCGCATTGAAGTGTCGCGCCATCTGGTACGAGAGCGTGTGCACCACGGCATCGCCGAACTCGAAAAACTCCGCGGGCGTGATCGCGTGCAGGTCGCCCACCGGCAGCGTCTGCTGGACTTTTTCGCCGCCGCGCTCGACGACGATGTCGACCTTGCCGCCGACGGAGTTGTCGAGAATTTCCTCGAGCGGCAGGAACGTGGTGATGAGCTGGCCGTTCACGTGCGTGAGGATGTCGCCCGGCTGCAGCTTGCCTTCGGTCGGCGAGCCCGGCAGCACTTCGTCCACCACCAGCATGCCGGTAAGGTCGGGGCGCGCCTTGCGTGCGGCCTCCTGCGTGCCGGCGCGCAAGCCGAGACGCACGAGTTCGTCGTACGGCGTGTAGTTGAAGACAGTCTGCAGGGTGCCCCGCGACACGGGCTCGCCGCGCTGGATCAGTTGCAGCGCACGCTGCACGCGATCGAGCGGCAGGTAAAAGCTGGACTGTGCCCCGCTGCTGCCGCCGGCGTTCAGCGCGACGACGCGACCCTGGATGTCGATGACCGGCGAACCCGACGAGCCCCCCGACGTGCCGGAAGCGGCCTGCACGTAGAACGTATTGAAGTCGTTGTACTTGCCGACACCGTATTCGGGAGCTGCGCGGTCGAGCCGAGCCAGCGTGCCCGCCAGGATCGAAAGCTGTTCGCCGGCGTCATTGCCGACGACGCGGATCTCGGTGCCGACGCGCGCGCCTGCCGGATACAGCGGCAGCGCCACGGGCTGCACGTACCGCAGCCTGGCCGGGTCGTAGCGATAGATGCCGAAGTCGTGCACCGGGTCGCGATAGACCGCGTGCAGTTCGACTTCCTCGCGGTTCTGGAACACCGCGGTTGCCACCACCGGCCCGGGTGTCACGACGTGCCGGTTGGTCAGGATCAGGCCGCGCACGGCGTCGACCACGAAGCCCGTCGCCTGGCTCGACTGGTTCCAATCCGTATCGAAGGCGCGGGTCTGGTCGATCTCGATGGTGACGACCGACGGTGCGATGCGCTCGAGCGTGCGGTCCCAGGCGGGGCTTTCTGCGGCAGCTGCGCCACTGACGAAACCCATGGCCAGCCAAGGCAACAGCAGCGACCGGGCAAGCCGCCGGCCCGCGCCGGCGCGGGCGTCCGTCAACCAGGAGGTCACAGTTCGCGGCCGTACGCCGCGCTGAAGCGCTGCTTGAATTCGTTCATGTCGAAGCGATGGCTCTGCGTACCGGAGTGAGCGATCTTGATGGAACCCATCAGTGAGGCGATTCGACCCGTGGTCTCCCAGTCGAGTTCATTCATCAGGCCAAAAACAAGTCCGGCGCGGTAGGCGTCGCCGCATCCGGTCGGATCCTTGACCGCCTCCGGCTTGACCATCGGGATCGCGTACTGCCTGCCGCCGGCGTGGATGACGCTGCCCTCCGCGCCCTTGGTGACGATGTAGGCACGGACTCGCTTCGCGATCTCTTCCGGGCCCCAACCCGTCCGCTCCTGCAGCATCTGGCCTTCGTAGTCGTTGACCGCGACCCAGGTGGCCTTGCCGATCAGCTCACGCAGTGCCTCGCCGTCGAACATCGGCAGACCCTGCCCGGGGTCGAACAGCCACGGAATGCCCGCAGCCGCGAACTGCAGCGCGTGCGCCACCATTCCGTCGCGACCGTCCGGCGCCACGACACCGAGCGTGATGCCCGCAGCGGTCGGCACGGCGTTGAGGTGCGACTGCGACATCGCACCCGGGTGGAACGCGGTGATCTGGTTGTCGTCGATGTCCGTCGTGATGAACGCCTGCGCGGTGAACTCGTCGTCGAGCTCACGCACGTAGTCGAGGCTGACGTTGCAGGCCTTCAGCCAGCGCCGGTACGGCTCGAAGTCGTGCCCCACCGTCCCCATCGGCGCGCCCTTCTCGCCCAGCAGCATCAGGTTGTAGGCAATGTTACCGGCGCAGCCGCCGAAATTGCGTCGCATGCTCGGCACCAGGAACGACACGTTCAGCATGTGAATGCGGTCCGCGAGAATGTGCTCGCGAAAATGGCCGGGGAAGACCATGACGGTGTCGAAGGCCAGGGAGCCGCAGACTAGTGCTGTCAGGGGGAAGGGGGGGAAGGGCGGGAAGGGGAGGAAGGGGAGGAAGGATAGGAAGGATAGGAAGGATAGGAAGGATAGGAAGGATAGGAAGGATAGGAAGGGGAGGAAGGATCAGGACAGACGGTCCCAGAGGATGAGGGCCCAGGTCGAGAATAGCAGCACCAGCGCGAAGAAGACCGCGGCGGAGCCCAGGTCCTTGGCGTAGCCGGACAACGGGTGCCGCTCGGTCGAGATGCGGTCCACCAGCACTTCGACGGCGGAGTTCAGCATCTCAACGAGCATCAGCAGCAACACGGCACCGACCAGCAGCAACCGCTCGATTCCGGTCTGGCCGAGCCAGAGGCCTGCCGGAACCAGGACACAGGCGGCCCAGACTTCCTGCCGGAAGGCGGACTCGTTGCGGTAGCAGTTGGCGATGCCCCGGAACGAGTTCTGCGTCGCGAGCGCGAGGCGGTTCAACCCGGTCGGACGGCCGCCTTCGCGCAGTTCCGCGGTCACGCAGCTTTCCAGGTCAGGTCGAGCTGCTTCGCCGCACGGACGTCGTCGAGGCGCCTCACCGGCAGGGTCCACGGCGCGCCCTTGAGTTTATCGGGTTCCGTTTCCGCTTCGCGCCGGATCGCGCTCATGGCGTCGACGAAGGCGTCCAGCTCTTCCTTCGATTCGGTTTCGGTCGGCTCGATCAGCAGGCACTCAGGCACCAGCAGCGGGAAGTATGTGGTCGGCGCGTGGAAGCCATAATCGAGCAACCGCTTGGCGAAATCCATGGCGTTCGTGCCCCACTCCCGCGCCTCGCGCCGCAGCGTGACGATGAACTCGTGGCTCGCCCGGCGCTCCGGGTACGCGAGTTCGAACCCGGCAGCGCGCAGTCGTGCCGCCAGGTAATTGGAGTTGAGCGTCGCGAACTCCGACACGCGCTGCATGCCGTCGCGGCCGAGCATGCGCATGTAGATGTACGCGCGCAGCAGCACGCCGGTGTTGCCCATGAAGTTCGACAGCCGGCCGATGGTCTGCGGCAGGTCTTTTTCGTCGAGCCAGCGGTAGCGGTCGCCGTCCTGGCCCACGACCGGCACCGGCATGAACGGCAGCAGCCGCTCGCTGACGCCCACGGCACCCGAGCCCGGACCACCGCCACCGTGCGGCGTCGAGAAGGTCTTGTGCAGGTTCATGTGGATGACGTCGAACCCCATGTCGCCCGGACGCACCTTGCCCAGGATCGCGTTGAGGTTGGCGCCGTCGTAGTACAGCAGGCCGCCGGCCTCGTGCACGATCCGGCGCACATCGTCGATGTGGCGCTCGAACACGCCGATCGTCGACGGATTGGTCAGCATGATGCCGGCCGTCTGCGGGCCGACTGCGGCCTTGAGCGACTCGAGGTCGATGTCGCCGTTCGCCTGCGTCGGAATTTCCTTCACCGTGCAGCCGCACATCGTCGCGGTTGCGGGGTTCGTGCCGTGCGCGGCGTCGGGCACGATGATTTCGACGCGCGCGAAGTCATGGCGGGCCTTGTGGTACGCACGAATCATGGCCACGCCGGCAAACTCGCCCTGCGCACCGGCCATCGGCGTCAGCGACACGCCGCGCATGCCGGTGACTTCCTTCAGCATTTCCTGCAGTTCGAACAGGATCTGCAGGATGCCCTGCCCCGTCGATTCCGGCGCCAGCGGATGCCGGTTGAGCAGCTCGGGCAGCATCGCGTACTGGTTACACGCCTTCGGGTTGTACTTCATCGTGCACGACCCCAGCGGGTAGAAGTGCGTGTCGATGGAAAAGTTGAGCTGCGACAGGCGCGTGAAGTGACGCACCGCCTGCAGCTCCGACACCTCAGGCAGCAGCGGCGCGCTGGCGCGGCGCAATGCCGCGGGAATCGGCGCCTCGACGGGCACCTGCGGGTATTGCGCGTCGGCGCTGCGTCCCGGTGCAGAATGCTCGAATATCAGCTTTTCATGCATGGCTTGGATTCCCTGGCTCAGGCCGCGGCTGCCGAGTTGCGCATCGTCTCGGCGAGCGCCTGCGCGTAGGTTTCGATGTCGGCGAGCGTGCGTGTTTCGGTGGCACACACCAGCAACGCGTTGCCGAGCGACGGGTATCGCGCGGAAATGTCCGCGCCACCGACGATGCCGCGACGCGCGAGCGCCTCGAGCACCGGCTTGACTGGCCGATCGAGCAACAGCACTGCCTCGTGAAACCGCGGACGATCGAACGCCAGCCGTGCGCCGGGCACGCGCGTCAGCGCATCCACCAGTTGCTGCGTGCGCAGCATCGACGTCGCTGCCACCTGCGCAAGGCCTTTCGCCCCGAGCAGCGACATGTAGATCGTCGCGGCCGTCACCAGCAGGCCCTGGTTGGTGCAGATGTTGGACGTCGCCTTGCTGCGACGGATGTGCTGCTCGCGCGCCTGCAGCGTCAGCGTGAAGCCGGACTTGCCGTCCAGGTCGAGCGTGCGGCCGATGATGCGGCCCGGCATCTGGCGCACGTGCTCGGTGCGCGTCGCCATGAAGCCGAAGTACGGTCCGCCCGACGACAGCGGCACGCCCAGCGGCTGCCCGTCGCCAATCGCGATGTCGGCTCCCAGCCTGCCCCACTGGCCCGGCGGCTTCAGCACGGCGAGCGAGGTCGGGTTGACCACGCCGATCATCAGCGCGTTGTTGGCGTGCGCCCAGTCGGTGGCGGCGTCGACGTCCTCGAGCGTGCCGAAGAAGTTCGGGTGCTGCAGCACGACGGCCGTGATGTCCTGGCCGCCGTAGGGTTCGAGTGCCGAGACCAGCGTCTGTCCGCCCTTCGGGTCGTACGGCAGAAGTTCGAACGCGATGTTCTGGTTGCCGGCGACAACCTGCGTCACGTCGCGGTACGTCGGGTTGAGCGCCACCGGCAGCAGGATGCGCTGCGACTTCGACTTGCGATTGGCGCGCACGGCCATCAGGCACGCTTCGGCGAGACCCGAGGCGCCGTCGTAGAGCGACGCGTTCGAGATGTCGAGCCCGGTCAGGCTCGCCATCATCGTCTGGTACTCGTACAGCAGCTGCAGCGTGCCCTGGCTCGCCTCGGCCTGGTACGGCGTGTAGGCGCTGTAGAACTCGCCCCGCGTCACGATCGCCCACACCGCGGAGGGAATGTGGTGCTCGTACGCACCCGCACCGATGAAGTTGAGCGGGCGGCCGTCGCGCGTGGCGAAGTCGGCCATCAGCCGGCCGATCTCCATCTCGTTGAGCGCCGGCGGCACGCCCGGCAGGCCGGGAGCGCGCAGGTTCGCCGGGATCTCCTCAAACAGCGCGTCGATGTCCGGCGCGCCGATCGCGTCGAGCATCGTGCGGATGTCGTTGTCCGTGTGCGGGATGAAAGGCATGACGCCCCTCCGTGGTGCTTAGTGCGTCTCGGCAGCGAGGGCGGCCGCGTAGGCCTTGGCGTCGAGCATCGACGCGAACTGGGCCTTGTCGTCCGGGCGCACGCGCATGATCCAGCCGGCGCCGTACGGGTCCGAGTTGATCAGCTCGGGCTGGCCGCCGAGGTCGGCATTGCCGGCCACGACTTCACCGCTGACCGGGCTGTAGACGTCCGAAGCCGCCTTCACGGATTCGACGACCGCGCAGGTTTCGCCGGCGTTGACGTGACGACCGGGTTCCGGCGCTTCGACGAACACGAGGTCGCCCAGCGCCTGCTGCGCGTGATCGGAGATGCCGATGGTGATCGTGCCGTCGGCCTCGAGGCGCGCCCACTCGTGCGACTTCTGATAGCGGAGATCGGCAGGTACGTTGCTCATGATGCGGTCCTTGGCAGGGTACTGAAGTACGGGGTGAACGATTGAATGTCGAAGGCGTTACAGGGCGATGGCGACTTCGCCGTGTCGCACGAACGGCGGGCGCACGACCCGCGCCGGGACAAGCTTGCCGCGAATCTCGACCTCGCAGCGGTCGCCGGTCCTTGCCGGCACGCGCGCGAACCCGATCGAACGCTGCAGCGTCGGCGAGAACGTGCCGCTGGTGACTTCGCCTTCACCGACGGCGGCGACAATCACCTTCTGGTGCGAACGCAGCACCGCGCGGTCTTCGACCAGCAGGCCGACGAGCTTGCGGGTATCGCTACTCGCCTGCTGCGCGGCGAGCGCGTCGCGGCCGATGAAATCGCGATCCTGCGGATCCCACGCGATCGTCCAGTTGAGGCCCGACTCGAGTGGCGACGTGGTCTCGTCCATGTCGTTGCCGTAGAGGTTCATGCCGGCCTCGAGGCGCAGCGTGTCGCGCGCGCCGAGTCCGCACGGCGCTACACCCGCAATGCGCAAACCCTGCCACAGCGCGACAACGTGTTCGGCCGGCAGCATGATTTCGAAGCCGTCTTCGCCGGTGTAGCCGGTACGGGCGATGAATAGACTGCCCGCGTCGATGCCGAAGAACGGCCCGATCTCGAGCGCACGCTGTGCGATCTCCGGCGGCATGACGCTGGCGGCCTTGGCTCGCGCGTTGGGGCCCTGCACGGCGATCATCGCGAGTTCCGTGCGCGGCTCGACCGCGACGCCGTAACCCGCCGCCACCTGGCGCAGCCACTCGAGGTCCTTGTCGCGCGTGCCGGCGTTGACGACCATGCGATACCAGTGGTCGTTCATGTAGTAGACGATCAGGTCGTCGATCACGCCGCCGTTCTCGCGCAGCATGCAGGAGTACAGCGCCTTGCCGGGTTGCGTCAGCTTGGCGACGTCGTTGGCGAGCAGGCGACGCAGGTAGTCGCGCACGCGGTCGCCGCGCAGGTCGACCACGCACATGTGCGAGACGTCGAACATGCCGGCGTCGCGGCGCACGGCGTGGTGCTCCTCGATCTGCGAGCCGTAGTTGACGGGCATGTCCCAGCCGCCGAAGTCGACGGTGCGGGCCCCGGCCGCGACGTGGGTATCGAAAAGCGGTGTGCGCAATCCCATGGCTTTGTTTCCCGTCCGGCTGAGCTGATCCAAGACCAAAAAAAAGGGCGGCAAGCCGCTCGCAAACGACCTGCCGCCCCTCTGTCCTTTTGACCTGAGAGATCGGGAACCGGCCCGAGGCCGATGCCGCACCCCTTCGGTGGGTCCGCCACGAGGCGAACCGCTCTCCAGAGCCCATCAGGTGCTGCCGTTGTTTTGCCTGAGCGTTTCCGGGCGGGTTGCGCCTTCGGCGGGCCTTTTCGGCCACTCTTCGGACAGACCTTGCGATGGGTGCGGGGATTCTACCCCCTCTCCCGCGGAAGGGGGAGTGGGGTGGGGTCAGCCGCTGCGGCAGTAAGATGACGACAACACGCGGAGGACGGCGATGACCGATCAGCCTGCCCACGAGACCCGCTGGCGACTCGCGCGGGATGTCGTTGTGTTCCAGATCAAGCTCGGGATGGAGGCGGTGCTGGACCTCACGCTCATTCCGGTGTCGCTCGCGGCGGCAGCGCTGGACCTGCTGCTGGGGAACTGGCGACGACCACGATGGTTCCACGCCGTGCTTCGGTTCGGCGAGCGCTGCGAGCACCGGATCGACCTGTGGCGAGTCGCGACGCCCGGCGCGGACGTGCCTCAGGCGGAGGTCGACGCGGTCCTGCGCAGTATCGAGACCCTGATCCGCAATCCGCGCACCGGAGCGGACAAGGTGCGCGAACTCAGGCGCTGGGCCGCGACGAAACTTGCGCCGAGTGGCGACGGCGAGCCGCAACCTCCTGACCGTCGCAACGATCGTCCAGGTTGAGCCTGGCAGCTGGAAGGCGTCGGCTACTCCCGCGCCGTGACCGGGCTGGGGGTCCCCGGACCCATCACGCCTTTCGGATTCGGCCCGAACCGGTTGGCACCCGGCTGGCTGTCCAGCACCATGAACACGAGCAGCACCAGTCCGCCGATGATCGGAACAAATTCCAGCAGGACCCACCAGCCGCTGCGATCGGTGTCGTGCAGTCGACGCACCGTGACCGCAATGGTCGGAATGAACGTCGCCAGGACGAACACGCCACTGAGCAGGCCAAGTCCGGCCTCCTCGCTTAACGTGCCGAGGACGTTGTCGACGATCGCAAGCGCGACGATCGAAAGGACATAGAACAGCACGAAGTACCAGTACTCGCTGCGCCGCGCCCGCCCCTCGAAGGTGGCGTACTTGTTCTTGAGGGCATCAAGGAACCATTTCATCGCTGCTTTCTCCCTTGGTTGTGATTGCGCGCGTCGGTCCGACGGCTTCGCTCACCCGGTGATTGTCCATGTTTCTGCCGCGTGTCGCCAAACAGAAACACTCTGGCGACTGATATGACATCGCGACCAATGGATAATCGAGGCGTCAACGGAGATGGCATGCGATGACGCCCTTGGACACAACAAGAACACGAGGCACACCGATGGGTTGGGCAGACAGCGTGAAGGCGACGGCACTGAAAGTCCTGGCCGAACGCAAGACGACGACTGGCCGTGCTCCCGCCAACTCGCTGTGGACCTGGAATCCCTACGAGGTCTGGCTGTCGCGTGCCAGGCCAGCGTTGCCCGTGGCATCGGTCGTGGGCGGCTGCAACAGCAGGGTTGAATCGAGAGCGAGGTTGATCCCGGAGTAGACGTTGCCCTGTGGTTGTCGTGAACCTGACTGTTGAGGAGGCGCAGCACGCCTCCCCGGTGTACGAAGATGCCGGTGCCGCCAGACTCCTGCACCGTGCATCCGGTAACGTCCGCGTCGCCCACGAAGATGCGGATGCCGTCCAGGGCCGTATGCTCAACCACGGTGTTCTGGATCAGCGCGCCGTACGAATCCTGGATCTGTACCCCGACCCGGCCTCCCGTGACGGTCAGATTGTCGATCGTGACCCGGCTGGCGAGGATCTGGAGGGTGTTCGCGTTCGGATCCGGCCCGTACACCGTCCCTCCGACGTGTGGGTCACCCTGCAACGTAACGTCGTCGCGGACGATCGCACCGGCAATCGTCTGCTGGCGATTGCAATCGACTGTAAACGTATTCGTTCCCGGCCGCGGGCCCGTAAGGGCCGCTGAAACCGATGCCGCCAACGCGGTCGCGGCGATGATGCCTGACTGTCTCATGATTGCCTCCTCGCAGCCATCCCGGCTGCGGCGGTCATCCGGCGACCGTCGGCGTCCTTCGTGGACTTTCGCGGAGGGCAACGGGCCGTCTGTCAGTCATGAGTAATTTCGACACCTGATCCCGAGGCCTGGGCATTCGCGGTAAGCGCTGGCGTCGGCGAAAACCGCGGTCGGGGGCCTCGCGTTGCCGCTGCATGGCGGCGCGGCGCTCAACCCTTTGGACGAATGCTGGCGGAATCCGCTGGCCGCAGCTCCGGACACGCGTCCGGTTCCACCGTCCACATCGAGTTGGCGACGTGCCACGCTTCGCCGACCTTGATGAAACTGAACACGTCGAC
Organism: Pseudomonadota bacterium; assembly: GCA_016705325.1. Taxonomy (GTDB): domain Bacteria; phylum Pseudomonadota; class Gammaproteobacteria; order Steroidobacterales; family Steroidobacteraceae; genus RPQJ01. Next base: position 34,688 of record JADIYJ010000016.1, read on the forward strand.
GCCGCAGTGACTGGTTCTGCCGTCGATCCAGAACTCATAGGGCGCCCACACCATCGCGATGCTGCCCCGGACCAGGACGGTCGGCGACCAGTAGCGCTCGCGATATGCGTGGCCATCCTTGCGCGCCGGATCGATCCAGTAGGAATTGGGCCGACCCAGAACCTCCATGCCACCGCGCGGGAGGGCACGCGCCCGGTAGTTCGTCCCGTCCGGCGTCTGCATCGACGCCATCGTGTCGAGATCGCTTGCGGAAATTGCGGCCAGATAGCGGTCCATGGCGGCGAGCACCGCTGCTTCGTCGTCCTTTAGACGTACTACAGCGCCGGGTGCCGAAGCAGTATCTGCAGACGCGACGGTGCCGAACACGGCCAGCACCATGCCTCCCAAGGTGCCTCGAATCATTCGTACCATCCCCCGATTTGCAAAGCTGTCCGTACCGCCGGAACGAGTCGTGTTCGCCGCCGCCAGGTGCAGGTCACGCGTCGGAGGGGCTCCGTTTTCTGGTTCCCTGGTGGATACCGCGCACCACATGGAACCACTTCCCCCTGCCGGTGGCGGCAACGGCTTGCCAAGGCTCGCCCGGGACTGGAACATCGCGTCCTTCTATATAGAGAGGTCATCGCATGCGCCCGGTCCTGTCCGCCCTGCTCCTGCTGCTCGCCCTGCCGTTGCCCGCCGCGGCCCAGGCACAGGATAAATCCAGCACTGCCAAGGACTTGCACGCACTTTTCGACGCCGAATGGGAGCGCAGCCTGCGCGAAAACCCGGTCATGGCCACCTACATCGGCGACCACCGCTTCGACGACCGGTGGCCGGACTACTCCCCGGCCGCCTTGCAGGCCTCCTACGCGGGTGACAAGGCAGTCATCGCGGCACTCGACCGGATCGACCCGCAACAGCTGACCCCCGAGGACCAGCTGAACCGCGACCTGTTCCGCCGCCAGTACCAGGCGAACATCGACACCTACGACTACGGCTCGCAGTACACGCCGCTCTCGCAGCGCAGCGGGCTCGCTTCGATGCACCGCATGGCGGACGTGGTCGTGTTCAAGACGGTCAAGGACTATGAGCAGTGGCTGAGCCGCATCGGCACCCTCGACACGCTCGTCGACCAGAACATCGCCCTGATGCGCGAAGGCGTAAAGCGCGGCCACGTGCCGCCGAAGGTCATCATGCAGCGGGTACCGCCGCAGCTCGACAAGCAGATCGTCACGGACCCCACGAAGAGCCCGTTCTACGAAGCGTTCATGAAGATGCCGGCTTCGATCCCGGCGGCTGAGCAGGCGCGCCTGCAGGCTGCTGCGCGCGACGCGATCACGACAACCGTCGTGCCGTCGTACACGAAGTTGAAGCAGTACGTGGTCAACGAGTACCTGCCGAAAACCCGCGAGACCGTCGGCCTGTGGGACACCCCGGATGGCGAGGCCCGCTACGCCGAGCTCGCGCGCTTCTACACCACGACCACGCTGACGCCGGACGAAATCCACGAGATCGGCCTCAAGGAAGTCGCGCGCATCCGCGGCGAGATGATGAAGGTCATCGCGAAGACGGGCTTCAAGGGCAGCTTCGACGAATTTCTGGCCCACCTGCGCACGGACCCGAAATTCCGCTACACCGACCCGAAGGAGCTGCTGCAGGCGTACGAGGCGATGGCAAAGCGCGTCGACCCGCAGCTGCCACAGTACTTCGGCAAGCTGCCGCGCATGCCGTACGGCGTGCGGCAGATCGCGGAGCAGGTCGCACCGGACACCACGACGGCCTACTACCAGGGCCCGGCGATGGACGGCAAGCGCGCGGGGTACTACTACGTAAACCTCTACAAACCCGAGGAACGCCCGAAGTACGAGATCCCCGTGCTGACGATTCACGAGGCGGTGCCGGGCCATCACCTGCAGATTGCGCTGGCGCAGGAACTCGGCGAGCTGCCGAAGTTCCGCCGCGACTTCGAGGCCACCGCGTTCGTCGAAGGCTGGGCGCTCTACAGCGAGAGCCTCGGCGAGGAGATGGGTTTCTACGAGGACCCCTACGACAAGTTCGGCCAGCTGACCTATGAGATGTGGCGCGCCGTACGGCTCGTCGTCGACACCGGCCTGCATCACAAGCACTGGACGCGGCAGCAGGCCATCGACTATTTCAAGGCGAACGCAGCGAAGACCGAACTCGACATCATCAACGAGATCGACCGCTACATCGGCAACCCGGGCCAGGCGCTGGCGTACAAGATCGGCGAACTGAAGATCAAGCAGCTGCGCGGCGAGGCGACGGCGCAGCTCGGCGACCAGTTCGACATCCGCGCGTTCCACGACGTGGTGCTCGGCAGCGGCGCGATTCCGCTCGACGTGCTCGAAGCCAACGTGCGTCGCTGGATCGAAATGACGAAAGCCGCGCACCCATGAGCGGTCCCATCGTCCGTCGCGCGAGCACGCCGGTCCGTATCGGTCCGGTGACGGTCGGCGGCGGTCACCCGGTCATCGTGCAGTCGATGACCAACACCGACACGGCGGACGTCGAAGGCACCGCGCTGCAGGTCCGTGCGCTCGCGGTCGCGGGGTCCGAACTCGTGCGCGTCACCGTGAACACGGACGAAGCTGCCGCCGCGGTGCCGCGCATCGTCGAGCGGCTGGCGCAGCTTGGCGTGTCGGTGCCAATTGTGGGTGATTTTCACTTCAACGGGCACAAGCTGCTGCGCGAGCACCTTGGCTGTGCCGAGGCGCTCGCCAAATACCGCATCAATCCGGGCAATGTCGGTCGCGGAGCCAAGCGCGACCCGCAATTCGCCGAGCTGGTCGAGACGGCCTGTCGCTACGGCAAGCCTGTGCGCATCGGCGTCAACTGGGGCAGCCTCGACCAGGACCTGCTCACGCGGCTGATGGACGAGAACTCGAAGCAGGCGCAGCCGCTCGAGGCGAACGACGTCGTGCGTGAAGCACTGGTGGTCTCCGCGCTCGAGAGCGCTGCACGTGCCGAGGAGATCGGCCTGCCGCACGATCACATCGTGATCTCCTGCAAGGTCAGCGGCGTGCAGGACCTGATCGGCGTCTATCGCAACATCGCACGTCGCTGCGACTACGCGCTGCACCTCGGCCTGACCGAGGCCGGCATGGGTTCCAAGGGCATCGTCGCCTCGACCGCGGGCATCGCCGTGCTGCTGCAGGAAGGCATCGGCGACACCATCCGCGTCTCGCTCACGCCCGAACCGGGCGGCGATCGCACGCAGGAAGTGATCGTCGCGCAGGAGATCCTGCAGACGATGGGCCTGCGCTCGTTCACGCCGATGGTCATCGCCTGCCCCGGCTGCGGACGCACGACCTCGACGTATTTCCAGCAACTCGCGCAGGACATCCAGTCACACCTGCGGCATCGCATGCCCGACTGGCGCAAGCGCTATGCGGGCGTCGAGCAGATGACGGTCGCGGTCATGGGCTGCGTCGTGAACGGCCCTGGCGAGAGCAAGCACGCCAACCTGGGCATCAGCCTGCCTGGCACAGGCGAGCGTCCGGTGGCACCGGTCTACATCGACGGCGAGAAGGGCCCGACGCTCAAGGGCGAACGCATCGCCGAGGAATTCCAGCAGCTCGTCGAGGACTACGTCGAGCGGACCTACGGCCGCGCCTGAATCTCGTGCGCAGCTCGCCCGACGTTGCGGGGCGCCGGGGGCGCCAGATGCGAGTTCGCTGACTAGCTGTCGTCCTGCCCGCTCTTGTGCTTCATGACGGAATGCACGAAACGGCCGAACGCCTTGTCTTTCCTGCGCCGCTCGACGTACGACAGGTCGTTGAACTGCGATTCCTTCGTGATCTTCAGATAGTTCCGCAGGTGCTCTGCACTCAAATCGTGCCTTGCGATTGCCGCTTGAACGGCGCAACCCGGCTCGCCGGCGTGCCTGCAATCCGTGAACCGGCAGGTCCTGGCGAGCTCGCTTATGTCGGAGAAGGCTTCGTCCATGCCCTCCCCGACGCCGAGCATCCCCAGCTCGCGCATGCCAGGCATGTCGATCAACAGGGCCCCATGCTCGAGCACGATGAGCTGGCGGCGCGTGGTCGTGTGACGTCCCTCGCCCGTGTGGCTGACCTCCCTGGTTTCCAGGGTGGAGCCGGCCGCGAGATGATTGATGAGCGTGGTCTTGCCGACGCCCGATGAGCCGAGCAGGCAGTAGGTCTTCCCGGGAAGCAGGAGTTCGCGAACGCGATCGATGCCTTCGCCCGTCACGTTACTGAGGGTGACTATTCTCGCGTCGATCCCTGCAAGGCGGATCCTGCCGATCAAGTGTTCCAGCTCTTCCGGGCTGACCAGGTCCGTCTTGGTCAGCAGCAGCACGGGTTCGATGTGCCCCTCGCGCACGATCACCAGGTAGCGCTCGAGCCGGCGCAGGTTGAAATCGAAGTGACAGGCCTGGATGACGAACGCCACGTCGATGTTGGCAGCGATCATCTGGAATTCGATATCCCGGCCCGGGGCCTTCCGCCGCAGAAGCGACTTGCGCGGAAGCACGTCATGAATCGTCGCGTGAGATCGTGAATCCAGGTAGCTCACGCAAACCCAATCCCCGACGCAGGGCAGGTCGACTGAAGATCGCGCAGCGTGCAGGAATTTGCCGGTCAGCTCGGCAGCGGTCTCGCCGTGCTCGTCGCGGATGAGGAAGCGGCCACGGTCGACTGCTGTCACGCGGGCAACGGGCACGTCCGGCCCGTACAGCTCCCTGGCTTGGTCCGCGAACCAACGCGTCAGGCCCAGTTCGACCAGCTCCATGACCTCAATTCACCGACGCCGTACCCAGATCCAGTCGGCGAGCCAGACGTCGTCGCGGCTGACGTCGGGGCAATGCGCCGCGATGTAGGACTGCTGCCGCTCGATATCCGACGGGGTGCCGTGGGCAGTGGGCCGCTGCAGGTTCTGCAGCTTCTCGCGCGCCTCTCGGCAACGCGGGCTCAGCGCCTCGAACAAGTCCTTCGCACGCTGCTTCTGCGACGCGAGCACTTCCGGCTCATCGCTGCAGTTCGCATCACGCTCGCCACTCGACCGTGCGACTTCAGCCGGTCGATCGCGATCGTTCAGATAGGTCCGGTCGTTGCCGGGTCCCGGCTTGTAAACATTCCAGTCGCCGGCCAGCACTTCGAGCTGGAACAGCGCGTCGATACAGCGCGCGTCGTCGCGGGACGCACCTGCCGTCGCGGCTGGGGCGGCCGGGGGCTCTGGTTAGCGGGAGGCGGTGGCGGCGTCGCTACTACCTCGTAGGCAGTGCCTGCTGGCGGCGGCGAGTCGGAGAAATGCACCTGACCCTGCGGATCGACCCATTTGTAGGTCGTGCCCAGCAGCAACGGCAGCAGCAGGATCGCCGCGAACGTCAACGCCCATCGGTCGCGAGCCTGGCGCATGACAATTCTCCCGCACGCCCCGATGTAAACAGTATCCGCGCGACCTGGACGCGGCCGCAATACGGCCCGACCGAGGGCCCGGTGCCGGGCACAATCGCCCGGACATTGGCGCGGCGTGAGCCACGCGTGATGTAATCAGCCACGCGATCAACAGTCTCGATAGCGGGGAGAGCGTGATATGTCCGCCTGTTTCAGAAACATGGTGTTGAGCCTTGGGCTGTGCGCCGTCGCAAGCGTGGCGCATGCGGCCGAGTGGAAACATGAGATCGCCCCCTACGTCTGGGGCTCGTCGATGCAAGGCACCGTCGGAGTCGGCGCCCTCACGGCAGAGACGGACCTGAGCTTCTCCGACATCCTGGACAACCTGGAATTCGGCTTCATGGGGACGTACCGCGCGTCCACGGATCGCTACTCCATCACGGTGGATGCCATCTACATGGGGCTCGGGGCGACCGAGCGGGGGCCGGGCGGCGTCCTCAAAGCCGACATTGACCTGGACCAGGTCGGGCTCTCGGCCGACTTCGGCTACGCCTTGAACGATCGATTCACGGTACTGGCAGGCCTGCGTTACGTGGACCTCGAGACCCAGGTCGAGGTCGCCGGACCGCTCGGCAACCAACGATCGACCCGCGAACAGCAAAGCTGGGTGGACCCGGTCATCGGCGTGCAATACGCATGGCCGTTCGCGGACCAGTGGTCGTTGAACCTGCGCGGCGACATCGGCGGGTTTGGCGTCGGCTCGGACTTCGCCTGGCAGGCGATTGCGACACTGCGCTGGCAGTTCTCGCCGCGCACGGGCGTTGGCCTCGCCTATCGCCATCTGGACATGGATTACGAGGACGGCAAGGGCGACGACCGCTTCCTGTACAACGTGGCCACGTCAGGTCCGGCACTGGGTGTCATTTTCACCTTCTGAGCGAAAGTCGCAGGCCCCTCGGCGGGGGGGGGGGGGGGGGGGGGGGGGGCGGGGGGGGGGGGGGGGGGGGGGGGCGGGGGGGGGGGGGGGGGGGGGGGGGGGGGGGGGGGGGGGGGGGGGGGGGGGGGGGGGGGGGGGGGGGGGGGGGGGGGGGGGGGGGGGGGCGGGGGGGGGGGGGGGGGGGGGGGGGGGGGGGGGGGGGGGGGGGGGGGGGGGGGGGGGCGGGGGGGGGGGGGGGGCGGGGGGGGGGGGGGGGGGGGGGGGGGGGGGGGGGGGGGGGGGGGGGGGGGGGGAGTCCGGAGCAATTCCGCGACCATAGAACCCGCCGATCGATTGCATTGAGAAAATGACTTTGCTCGCCCGGCGGCGCGAACTCTAGACTGCGGCCGAAAGGAAATTCCGGCAGACCCAAGGAGATCACCGTGTCCACGGCAGCAAAATGCCCGTTTTCGAGCGTAATTCGCACCAAGGCAGTGGCGGGGGCGTCAACGAACGCAGACTGGTGGCCCAACCAGCTGAGCCTCGGGATTCTTCACCAGCACTGCAGCAAGTCCGACCCGATGGGCGAGGCGTTCGACTACGCCGCGGAGTTCAGGAGCCTGGACCTGAATGCGGTGGTCAAGGACCTGCACGCCCTGATGACGGATTCGCAGGACTGGTGGCCCGCCGACTGGGGTCATTACGGCGGCCTGATGGTCCGCATGGCATGGCACAGTGCCGGCACGTACCGCATCTCCGACGGTCGCGGCGGCGCGGGCGCGGGTAACCAGCGTTTTGCGCCCCTCAACAGCTGGCCGGACAACGGCAACCTCGACAAGGCACGCCGCCTGCTCTGGCCGATCAAGCAGAAGTACGGCCGCAAGATCTCCTGGGCCGACCTGATGATCCTCGCCGGCAACGTCGCGCTGGAGTCGATGGGATTCAAGACCTTCGGTTTCGGCGGCGGGCGCGAGGACATCTGGGAGCCGGAAGAGGACGTCTACTGGGGCATGGAGAAAACCTGGCTGGCCACCAGCGACAAGCCCGACAGTCGTTACTCCGGCGACCGCCAGCTCGAGAACCCGCTGGCTGCGGTCCAGATGGGCCTGATCTACGTCAACCCGGAAGGTCCGGACGGCAACCCGGATCCGGTGGCCTCGGGCCGTGACGTGCGCGAGACCTTCGCGCGCATGGCCATGAACGACGAAGAGACGGTGGCACTGGTAGCCGGCGGCCACACCTTCGGCAAGGCTCACGGCGCAGGTGACCCCAGGCTGGTGGGCCCCGAGCCCGAAGCAGCACCGATCGAAGAGCAGGGCCTGGGCTGGATCAACAAGTTCGGCAGCGGCAAGGGCGTGCACACCACCACCAGCGGCATCGAAGGCGCCTGGAAGCCCAACCCCACCCGCTGGGACAACGGCTATTTCGACATGCTGTTCGGCTACGAGTGGGAGCTGACGAAGAGCCCCGCCGGCGCCCACCAGTGGGTGGCGAAGAACGTCAAGCCGGAGCACATGATCCCGGACGCGCACGATCCGTCGAAGAAGCATCCGCCGATGATGACCACGGCCGACCTGTCGCTGCGCCTCGACCCGGCCTACGAGAAGATCTCGCGGCGCTTCCACCAGAACCCGCAGGAGTTCGCCGACGCCTTCGCCCGCGCCTGGTTCAAGCTGACCCACCGCGACATGGGTCCGGTCGCACGCTACCTGGGTCCGCTGGTGCCGAAAGAAGTGCAGCTCTGGCAGGACCCGATCCCCGCCGTCGATCATCCGCTGGTCGACGAGCAGGACATCGCCGCCCTGAAGACCACGCTCCTCGCGTCCGGCCTGTCCGTCTCCCAGCTGGTGACGACGGCCTGGGCGTCGGCGGCGACCTTCCGCGGCAGCGACAAGCGCGGCGGCGCCAACGGCGCGCGCATCCGACTCGCGCCGCAGAAGGATTGGGAGGCCAACCAGCCGGCCGAACTGGCGCAGGTGCTGCAGACGCTGGAAGGAATCCGCAAGGACTTCAACGCCGCGCAGTCCGGCGGCAAGAAGATCTCGCTGGCGGACCTGATCGTCCTCGGCGGCTGTGCAGCGGTCGAAGCCGCGGCGAAATCGGCCGGCCACGACGTGAAGGTCCCGTTCTCCCCGGGCCGCATGGACGCATCGCAGGCGCAGACCGACGTGGAATCTTTCGCCGTGCTGGAGCCGGTGGCGGACGGATTCCGCAACTACGTCCGCAAGGGACTCGAGGGATCGGCCGCCGAGCTGCTGGTGGACAAGGCGCAGCTGCTGCGACTGACCGCTCCCGAGATGACGGTCCTGATCGGTGGCCTGCGTGCCTTGAATGCAAACGTCGGCCAGTCCAGGCATGGAGTCTTTACGAAGCGACCCGGGACACTGACCAGTGATTTTTTCGTGAATCTCCTCGACATGCGCACCAGGTGGCAGAAGTCAGCCGCAGCGGCGGGCGTGCTGGAGGGACGCGATCGGGCGAGCGGCGAGCTCAGGTGGACGGGCACCGTCGTCGATCTCGTCTTCGGTTCGAACTCGCAGCTGCGGGCCATCGCCGAGGTCTACGCGAGCAGCGACGCGCAGCCGGCGTTCGTGCGCGACTTCGTCGCGGCCTGGAACAAGGTCATGAACCTGGATCGTTTCGACCTTGCTTAGTGCCCGAGACAGGAACGAGCGCCGTGCGCCTCACGGGTCGAGGTGCTCGTTCCTCGGCCAGGCCGAGGCGTCGATCGTCGCGCGGTAGGCGTGCCACGTCGCATGCCCGATCAGGGGCAGCGTGATGCCGAGCAGGGCCATCACGAGTGCAAACCCGGCGCCCCGCTCGCGCCCGAGCAGCAGCAGCGCGAAGCCCGGGGACACTGCGACCACGATGAGTGCCGCCCACACGACCATCGCCGGCTTGTTGCGCAGTACCGCGTTGATGCTGCTGACCACCGCTGTGACCGAATCTGCTTCGCGGTCGACGAGCATCGGCAACGAGAATGCAGCGGCCGCGAACACGATCACCGCGAAGATCGAGCCGACGGCGCTGCCGATGCCCAGGAACTGCAGGTAATCGGTCCAGTCGGGTGACGTCATGTCGACGGGGAAGAAGATGTGGACGGCCGAGGCTGCGCGCCACCAGACCAGGAACACGATCATCAGGATCAGCGCGAAGACCATCAGGTTGCCGAACGCACGGCGCCCCACGCTGAAACAGCGTCGCAGCGATGGCTGCTGTCCACGCTCGATCTGTTCGCTGATGGAATAGGTGCCTACGGCAAGCAGAGGCGCGAGCAGGATGAAGCCGGACACCAGCGCCAGCAGCTCGAAGTAACCACCGAAGCGGATGGCGATGTACGCGAGCGCCCAGCTCAGCAGGACGACGACCGCACCGTAAGTCAGGCTCTGGCGCGGCGCCGTCTTGAAGTCACCCCAGCCACGCCGCAGCCAGCCAGTCGGCTCCCACGTGCCGAGCCTGCGGCAGGGCGCGACGAACGGCAGTGCATTCGCGTCCTCCTCAGCGGTGGTGGCGACGGCGGTGGTGGCGATGAGCGCATCGGTTGGCGCGTCACCCGGCGAGGCTTCGGTCATCATCGGCTGTTTCCCACCAATCAGCGATGACACCTTTTACTCCGTCTGCCCTATTGGCGGGAGAGGTCCGGGGTGGAAGCTTGTCGCTACATCCGGGTGTTTCTCCGCGCTCCGTGTCGGACGCCGCGGCTCGAACGCCGGCGCGAGGCGGCACCGCCTTTTCCGACCAACCGCTGGCACCATCGCCTCGCACCCGTTCGAGCAAGGCTCGCCGTGAATCGTGCGGTTCCTCCGCGCGATTCACGATGCGCGGTAGACCCGGAGCGCGGAGAAACACCCGGCTCCTGTAGCGGCAAGCCGTCAGCCGAGCAGCAAGCGATCTGCTTCCGGGTCCACTTCCGTCATCAGGTCGACCGGCTGCCGCGCAAACCGCATCGCGGCCGCATACCCGCGACGATCGCCGCCATGGTCGATCATCCACTGGGCATGTTCGCACAGCAGCGTCAGCTGCAGTGCCCGCGCCAGTGTCATCGCGAGCCGCCGCGCGCCGGCCTGCAGCACTTCGGGCTCCTGCCCGCTGTCGATCACCAGCGCCACGCGTTCCAGCGCTCCGAGCGCCTGCTGCGTGGCTGCGACCATGCGTGGCTCGGAAACGGTGCGCAGGCACGCCGACGCCCGCGCCATCAGTGCCGCCAGTCCCGCATGGAGATCACTGCGCAGCAGTGCATCGAGCGACAGCACGTTGGTGGTGCCTTCCCAGATCGGCAGCACGTGCGTGTCGCGCAGCAACTGCGGCAAGCCGGTGTTCTCGACATAGCCCGCCCCGCCGAAACTCTCGATCGCCTCGGTCACGACCGCCACGGCCTGCTTGCCGGTAATCAGCTTGGTGAGCGGAGTCATGAGCCGCAGCAGGGCGCGCTGCTGGTCGTCGATCTCGTTGCGCTCGTACCGGCCGTTCAGCTCGACCAGCAGGAACGTCATCAGGAAGGCGCCCCAGGTCTCGGCTTCGAGCCCTGCCAGCGTGTCGGCATGCAGCGGCAACTGCTCGAGCGGCTGGCCGAATGCCTGGCGCTCCCTGGCGTAGGACCGGGCCAGCGCCAGCCCACGACGCATGAACGAGACGGCGCAGACGCTGTTCCACATCCGCGTGACGCCGAGCATCGGTTCGATCGAGCGGGTGCCGTTCAGCGTCGGTCCGACCGAGGTCGCGCGCGTGCCATCGAGCAGCAACTCGGCGGTCGGCACCTTGCGCGTGCCGAGCTTGTCCTTGAGCCGGTCGACGCGGATGCCGTTCAGCTTGCCATCGAGGTCGCGGATCTCGATGTAGTACATCGCGAGGCCCTTGCCGCCCGGCGGGTTGCCTTCGGGGCGTGCAAGCGTGAGCGCCATCTGCGACGTGACGGCCGACGTGAACCATTTGCGGCCGTACAGGCGCCAGCCGCCCTCGTCGTCCGGTACCGCCCGCGTCTCGGAACGGCCAACGTCGGAACCGCCGGTGGTCTCGGTCATCCACTGGCCGCTGGTCCAGAACGTCGCGGGGTCACGCGAGGTGAGGTGCGGCAACGCGCGATCGATCAGCTCCTGGTTGCCGGACTCCAGCAGGCAGCGCGCCGCGCCGTCCGTCATTGCCAGCGGGCAGGTGTACACATCCGTCGAAGGGTGGAACAGGTAGACCTTGAGGAACTGCGCGATACGAGCGTGGCGACCCAGCGCCGGCTCGTAACCGGTCGCGACCAGGCCATGCCTGGCAGCGAGGCGCTCGGCCTCGCGCCACAGCGGCGACACGACGACTTCGTCGATGCGCTTGCCCCAGGGATCCCATTGCGTGAGCACCGGCTCATTGGCCAGGTCAGCCTGCTGCAACCGGTACAGCTCGCCGCCGGCGAGCGCGCCGAGCTCGCGCAACTCGCCGCACAGCTCCGCCACGATCGGCGCGGCCAGCGTGCGCCTGATCCACGAACCCAGCAGCGGATCATCGTCGAACTGATTGCCAAGGCACGGCGGCGACTGCGTGAAGAGCGCGTCCGGCAAGTCCTGATTCTGCATTGCGAGGCTCCGCAGGCCCGGCGGCCCGCCAGGGTTAATTCGTCGCGGTTGTCCGTCGTGCGAGTTGCGGGGCGTCACCGCCCACGCCAAGCGCGCGTTCGACCAGCGCACGGCGCAGGAACGACTGGCTGGTCACCACCGACAGGCCGAAGCGCCGCAGCCCCGCAAGCGCCACGCTCTTCTCGGCAAAGAGCCGGTTGATCGTGTCACAGGCGCCTAAGACGACCGCGTTCTCGCTCCGGCGCCAGCGTTCATAGCGACGCAGGACGCGCAAGCCATGCAGCTCTTCGCCCTTGGCGGACGCTGCGGCGAGCACCTGCACGAGGCTCGCGCAATCGAGGAACCCGAGGTTCACGCCCTGCCCTGCCAGCGGATGGATCGTGTGGGCCGCATCGCCCACCAGCGCGAGCCGAGGCTGCACATAGGCGCGCGCATGCCACAACGCCAGCGGGAAGCCGGCGCGACCGCTCGCAAGCGTCACCTGGCCAAGCACATGGTCGCTGGCGATCGAGACCCGTTCGCTGAATTCCGCTTCGCTCGCTGCCTGCAATGACGCGGCTTCGTCCGGCGTCGTGCTCCACACGAGCGACACGCGCCCGTCCTGCAGCGGCAGGAACGCGAGCGGACCGTTCGGCAGGAACCGTTGCCAGGCCGACTCGCGATGCGGCTGCCCGGTGCGCAGGTGCGCGACCACCGCGGTCTGGTCATACGCCCACCCCGAGCGGCCGATCCCGGCCAGCTGGCGTGCGACGGATTGGCTGCCGTCCGCACCGATCACGATCTGGCACGTGAGCCGTCGGCCATCCGCGAGCGTCACGCGTGCCGAACCTTCATCCAAATCCAGGCCGGCAAGCGCACTGCGCACCTCGGTCACGCCGCGCAGCAGCGGTGACTCGCGCAGCGCCCACTGCACGCGCAGGTTCTCGACGATGTGGCCGAGGTTCGGTTCCGCGGTCTCAGCCGCTGAGAACTTCAGTGCATCCGGACGCTCCGGCGTGCTCGCCGCGTCCCAGACAACCATTTCGCTGTACGGCGACGCATGCGGAACAACGGCGTCCCATGCGCGGGCCGCAGTCAGGATGCGTTCGGATGCCCGCGACAGCGCCGACACGCGCAGGTCCATTGCGCGATCGTCGGGCTTGCGCGGTGGAACCGGGTCCACCAGCGCGATCTTCCAGCCGGAAAGCGCATCTTCGCGCGCCAGGAGCGCGGCGAGGCAGGTGCCGACCATGCCGCTGCCGACGATGACGATGTCGAAATCGAATTTCCGGCGCGGCGTGGCCATGTTCAGCCGGTTCCCGCGAGAGGTACGCCGCGGGCCAACCGCGGCACGCGCGGAGCCGCACCCACGCTCAACCGCGCAAGCGCGGACTTGGCAGGCGGCAGCACGTCGAAAGCGAGGATGCCGAGGCTGCGCAGGCTCCGCAGCACACCCAGCGGCGTCGCGAAGAGGCGCACGAGGCCATCGGTGAAGGCGACGATGCGGCGGCGATCGCTCTCGCGCCAGTCGGCATAGTCCTGCAGCAGGTTCGCATCGCCGGGATCCATCGTGCCGGCCACGCGCCGGTCGGCGATGACTTCGGCCAGGCTCATCGCGTCGCGCAATCCCAGGTTGAACCCCTGCCCTGCGATTGGATGCAGAGCCTGCGCCGCATTGCCGACGACGGCGAGTCGTGGCGCGATGTGGCGGTCGGCCCGCGACAGCATGAGATTGTATGAAGAGCGCTGACCGATGCGCAGGAAGCGCCCAAGCCGGAAGCCGAACGCCGCCTGGAACTCGCGCAGGAACTCGTCGTCCGACAGGGCGAGCATCCGCTCGACCGCGGCGGGCTTGCGCGTCCAGACCATGCCGCAGCGACCATCGGTCAGCGGCAGGATCGCGATCGGGCCTTCTTCGGTGAAACGCTCGTACGCGACGTAGTCGTGGAAGCGCTGCGTGGTCATGACGGCCGTGATTGCGACTTGCTCGTAGCCGATGTGATCGGCCTCGATACCCGCCTGGTCGCGGACCAGCGAGCGAATCCCGTCGGCGGCCACCACCAGCCTGGCACGGAGCGAGCGCGCCTGACCCGCCATTTCGTAATGCACGACGCGGCTCCCGTCTGCCAGTTCACTGCCCGTCACCCTGGCTGGCGCAATCACCTTGACCATGGGTGCCCGTGACAGTCCTTGCCAGAGCGCCGCACCAATCGCGCGGTTGGGCACGACGTAACCCAGGGCCTCGAGCCCCTGCTCCGCGGCGTCGATGCGTGCGCTGCCGAAGCGACCCTGGTCGGACACGTGAATCTTGCGGATGGGCGCGGCCTCGCGCTCCATGCCGGCCCAGACGCCCAGTGTCCTGAAGGCACGGACGGTGCCATTGGCGAGCGCCGTCGTGCGTTCGTCGAAACTCGGGTGCTGCTCGCCCTGCACCGGCGACACGGCTTCGACCAGGGCGATGCGGAGCCCGAGCGGCGCGAGCGACAATGCCAGCGAGGCACCGACCAATCCGCCACCGACGATGGCGAGGTCGTATTCGGCAGGCGTCGTGCTCAACGGCATTCCCCGGTCAGGCGGCCGACGCCATCATGCGCTCGATTTCAGCCGTGGTACGCGGCAGGCCCGCCGTCAGCAGTTCGTAGCCGGTGGCCGTGACGAGCACGTCGTCCTCGATCCGCACGCCGATATTCCACCAGCGCTTCGGCACGCCCTTGGTGCCGGCCGGGATGTAGATGCCCGGTTCGACCGTCAGCGCCATGCCCGGCTCGAAGACCCGCCATTCGGTGCCGACTTTGTATTCGCCGACGTCATGCACATCCATGCCGAGCCAGTGACCCGTCCGGTGCATGAAGAACTTGCGGTAGGCCTCTTCCTTGATCAGCGCGGGCACGCGGCCCTTGAGCAGACCAAGCCTGACCAGGCCCTGCGTGATCGACCGCACCGCCGCATCGTGCGGCTCATTCCAGTGATTGCCAGGCTTGATGCAGGCAAATGCGGCCTCCTGCGCGTCGAGCACGACGTCGTAGATCGCCTTCTGCGCGGGCGAGAAGCGGCCGTTGACCGGAAAGGTCCGCGTGATGTCCGAAGCGTACATGCCGTATTCGCAGCCGGCGTCGATCAGCAGCAGGTCGCCGTCGCGCAGCATGTCGGCGTTCTCGTGGTAATGCAGGATGCAGCCGTTCGCGCCGCCGCCGACGATCGGGTGATACGAGATGTCGGCCTGGTGCCGGTGGAACTCGTGCAGCAGCTCGGCCATCACCTCGTATTCGGTGAGGCCAGGCCGGGTGGTCCGCATCGCCCGCACGTGCGCGCCCACCGCGATCTGTGCCGAACGCTTCATGACCCCGGCCTCGACGCGACTCTTGTAGAGACGCATGTCGTGCAGCGGGTGCTCGAGCGCGACGAATTCCTGCGGGCTGTGGATGCCGAGCTTGGTCTGGCCCCGCAGCGTATTCACCCAGCCGACCACGCGCTGGTCGAAATCGAGGTTCACGCCCATCGAGTAGTAGACGCGCCCGCAGCGCTCGAGCAGGCCCGGCAGGATGTCGTCGATGTCGCCGACCGGAAAAGCATCGTCGGCGCCGTAATCACGCACCGCACCGTCGGGACCGGCGCGACGACCGTCCCAGGTTTCGCGGGTGGGATCACGGTCGCGCACGAACAGGATGTATTCGGCCTGCTCGCGACCGGGAATCAGCACCGCCACCGCCTCGGGCTCGTTGAAGCCCGTGAGGTAGTGGAAATCGCTGTCCGGCCGATAGTGGTAATGGACGTCGCTGTTGCGCTGACGCTCGGGCGCCGCGGGGATGATGGCGATGGCGCCCTTGCCCATGAGCTTCATGAGCTGCTTGCGGCGGCGCGCGTATTCGTCTTTGCGCAGGGTCATGGGCGGTCGGAATTCTCTTCGGGAGGACCAACGGTTCGGGATCAGTGCCGTGCGGTCGAGGTGGTCTGGGCGGCACGCAGGTCGGCGAGCTCGTCATAGACGAGCTGCACGCCGACGCGGACGAACTCGACCAGTTCGGCGAGCGCACCTTCTTCGACTTCGACACTTTCGGAGCCGACGGCGCCGGCGCGCGCGACTTCGGCGAAATCCGTGAGAACCTCGGCGACCGCCGTGGTCAGCGTGCCAGGCTTGAACGGGCCGGCCGCGCCGAAGCCGTAGAGGAACCCCTGCGCCCAGGCGCCGAGTGCCTCGACGCGCTCGTCGAGCGTGGTCTCGTCGGGAGGCAGCAGCGGCTCGAATTCCATTTCTCGCGCCTCCAGCACGGCGCGACTCTGGTCGAACAGCGACTTCAGGGGACCGGCCGTGGTGATGGCGACAGTGTTGCCGGGCTCGAGGCCATCGGGCAGCAACTCTTCGAGCCATTCCGCGGCCAGGTAGACGCGCCGCGCGCACAGGGCCCCGCACAGGCAGCCGTGCGCCTCGGCAGCGTGGACAGTGGAACCGCCGGCCGCCAGGGCCTGCGCGACATCATCGAAAGCAATCGGTGCCGACATTGCGCATATCGTACCATCCGCACGCCGTAACCGGTCCCGGGCGGGCCAGTTCAAATTGATTCCCCGGAGTGCGCCCACTATAGTGAATTCCATGAACGAACCCGCTGCCCGATCCGCCGTCGACGTGGAACTCCGACGCATCGAACGCCGCCTCGACGAGCTGGTGGCTACGGTCAACCAGCTCAAGGAAGAGAACCGTGCCCTGCGTCAGCGCCAGGACACCCTGATCGGCGAGCGCGCCAACCTGCTGCAGAAGAACGAGCAGGTGCGCGCGCGGGTCGAGGCCATGATCGGCCGCCTCAAGGCGATGGAGCAGGGTTGATGAGCGAAGACCGCGTCAGCCGCGTCAGCGTCCGCCTGCTCGATCGCGAGTACCAGGTGGCCTGCCCTGCAGAAGAACGCTCTGACCTGCTCGACTCCGCGGAGTACCTCGACGGCAAGATGCGCGAGATCCGCGATTCCGGGAAAGTCGTCGGCCTCGACCGCATCGCGGTCATCGCCGCACTCAACCTGGCCAACGAACTGATCAAAGTGCGCAAGCACGGCACGGTCGTCGAGGGCGATCTCGGCGCGCGCCTGAAGTCCCTGCGCGAGCGCGTGGAGACCGCGCTCGCGAAAGGCCAGCAACTTGAACTCTGAGGGTTCGCAGCAGTCCGAACCTTCGACGATTTGGCGCCGCCTGCGGTGTTCGACACGGGCCGGGTTACCTCTCGACCTTAATGTAAATACCCCGGGGAACGGTCAGCCGGCAACATTGTGCAAGTCCGCCTCGAGCGGGAAGCCTTAAGTGCCGCGGCCCTCCCCAAATATTGCTCTTGTCGAGAGCAATGGTCTGTGACGGCACAGGCGGGTGGCGCCTCTCCCTTCCATTGCGACGATGACCCTGCGCGAGCTGCGCCAGCGGCTGCGCGCGGGGCGTCGCGCGATCCCTGACGCGGAACGCCGGGTCCACGACCGGGCGATCCGCGCATCCCTGGGCCAGCTCGGCGTCTGGCAGCGCGGCCGGCGCGTCGCCGCGTTCCTCAGCATGCCGGGCGAAGTCGACCTGCGCCCCTGTTTCGGCACCGCATGGCAGCGCGGAGTCCGTATCTACGTGCCGCACATCGTCAGTCGTCGTGACGGCCGGATGATCTTCGTCCCGCTCGAGGCCGGCGCCGCGTTGCGCGGCAACATGTTCGGTATCGCCGAACCGCTGCGCGGTGCGTGCGGCCGCCTCCCGGTCCGTCACCTCGACACGATCCTCGTTCCGCTCGTCGGCTTCGACGCGCAGGGCCATCGCCTCGGCATGGGCGCGGGCTTCTACGATCGCGCGCTGCGCCCACGGCTCGATCGCGCGCAGCCGTTCCGCCGCCCGCGCCTGATCGGCGTCGCGTACTCGATTCAGCAGGTCGATCGACTCGATCCTGCCCCCTGGGACGTCGCGCTCGACCTCGTCGTCACCGAGCGTGGCATCCTCCGCTTCCCTCCGCGCACACCCTGAAGAACCCGATCGCATGCGCTACTGGCTGTTGAAATCGGAACCCGACGTGTTCGGAATCGACAACCTCGCGGCCGCTCCGCAGCGCACGACGGGGTGGGAAGGCGTGCGCAACTACCAGGCGCGGAACATGCTTCGGGACGATTTCAGGCAAGGTGACCGCGCTTTTTTTTATCACTCGAGCTGCGCGGTTCCGGGCGTCGCGGGCGTCGTAGAGGTCGTGCGCGAAGCGTATCCCGACCCGACGCAGTTCGATGCGACGAGCGAGTACTACGATGCCGGCAGCACGCGCGCAGCGCCGCGCTGGTTCAGCGTCGACGTGCAACTCGAAAAGCGAATTGAGCCTGTAATTACGCTGCCGGAACTGCGCGAGCACGCAGCAGGTGCGTTGCGCGAGATGTTGATTCTGAAACGCGGCAATCGTCTTTCGGTGACGCCGCTCACTGCAGCAGAATGGCAATGCATCGTCGCGTTGCGACCGTCCATCGCGTCGTCGCGAGCGACGAAGTCGACCGCCGGTTCGAGAACGCGTTCAAAAAAAACGTGACGTGACTATTGCATTTCTTTTTTTAATTCTGTAAATACTCGGCCCGGGACTAACCCGACATGGAGAATTGATCATGGCAGCTAAGGCAAAGAAGGCGACCAAGAAGAAGGCCACCAAGAAAAAGGCCGCGAAGAAGAAGTAAGGTCGCTTAAAGATGAGGCGGCGCTCCTTCGAAAGATAGACGCCGCCGAATCCGAAACGACGACTGTGCCCGCGAAAGCGGGCACAGTTGTTTGAGGGGTCGGTAACGCAGGGCTACGATGAGCCAGGATCAGAAGAAGCAGCGGGCCGCGGCCGCCGCGCTCGAATACATCCAGCCGGGAACCGTCATCGGCGTGGGTACCGGTTCCACCGTGAACTTCTTCATCGACGCGCTGGCCGGCATGCCGAGCCGCATCGCCGGCGCGGTTTCCAGTTCCGAAGCCAGCTCTCGCCGCCTCGCGGGCCACGGCATCCCGGTGCTCGACCTGAACTCGGTCGCAGGCCTCGAGGTCTACGTCGACGGCGCCGACGAGGCGACCCGCGGCATGCACCTGATCAAGGGCGGCGGCGCCGCTCTCACCCGCGAGAAAATCGTCGCGGCGGCGGCACGCACCTTCGTCTGCATCGTGGACGAGGCGAAGCTGGTGGAGCGCCTGGGAAAGTTTCCTTTACCGGTCGAAGTCATCCCGATGGCGCGAGCCTACGTCGCGCGGGAGCTGGTGCGGCTTGGCGGCCAGCCGGTCTGGCGCCAGGGCACGGTGACTGACAACGGCTGCGACATCCTCGACGTCCACGGGCTCGACATCGTCGACCCGGTCGGCCTCGAGCGCGCGATCAACCAGATTCCCGGCGTGGTCACCAACGGCCTGTTCGCGCAGCGCGGCGCGGACGTGCTCGTGATCGGCACGGACGCCGGCGTGCAGACGCTGCGGCCCAGTGGCGATTGACGCAGGGCTGTTGCGCGAACTCGGCTTGGTTCTCGGACCCGGCCTGCTCTCCACTCCTGCCGCCTGCGTCGCCTACGAGTGCGACGCGCTCACCGCTCACCGCCACCCGCCCGACCTGGTCGCGCTGCCGACGAGCATCGAGCAGGTCCAGCAGATCGTCCGTATCTGTCGCCGGAATTCGGTGCCAGTGGTCGCACGCGGCTCGGGCACCGGACTCTCGGGCGGCGCGCTGCCGGTCGCGGGTGGATTGCTGCTGGTGCTGTCGCGACTCGACGAAATCCTCGAAGTCGATCCGCGCCGCGGTCTCGCGCGCGTGCAGCCCGGCGTCACGAACCTCGCGGTGTCCGAGGCGGCTGCGCCTCATGGCATGTATTACGCGCCGGATCCTTCCTCGCAGGTCGCGTGCTCGGTCGGCGGCAACGTCGCCGAGAATTCGGGCGGCGTGCATTGCCTCAAGTACGGGCTGACCGTGCACAACGTGCTTGCCGTGAAGCTCGTCACCATGGACGGCGAGTTGCTGACGCTCGGCAGCGAGACGGGTGAGGCGCCGGGCCTCAACCTGCTGGGCGCCGTGATCGGCTCGGAAGGTTTGCTGGGCATCGTGGTCGAAGTGACCGTGCGCTTGCTGCCGCTTCCGCGTCGCGTCGAACTGCTGCTGGCTGCGTTTGACGACGTGGGCCGCTGCGCCGAGGCCGTCGGTCAGGTGATTGCCGCCGGCATCATCCCGGCTGGACTCGAGATGATGGATGCGCCCGCCATCAAGGCGGCCGAGGCTTTCGCCGGTTGCGGCTACCCGCTGGACGCGCAGGCGCTGCTGCTCTGCGAAGTCGATGGACTGCCCGCCGACGTCGACGACGAACTCGGCCGCGCCCGTGCCCTGCTCGAAGCCGCCGGCGCGACCAGCGTGCGCGTCGCCAGGGACGCCGGCGAGCGCCAGCGCATGTGGTCAGGCCGCAAGTCGGCCTTTCCGGCGGTGGGTCGCCTTGCTCCCGACTACTACTGCATGGACGGCACGATTCCCCGCCGTCACCTGGCGGACGTGCTCGCGCAGATCGCGGCGCTGTCGACCGCCTATCGCCTCGACGTGGCCAACGTCTTTCACGCGGGCGACGGCAACCTGCACCCGCTGATCCTGTTCGACGCCGGCAGGGACGGCGAACTGCAACGGGCCGAACGTTTCGGCGCCGACATCCTCGAAGCCTGCGTCGCAGCTGGCGGCACAGTGACGGGGGAACACGGCGTCGGCGTCGAGAAGCTCGGGCCGATGTGTTCGCAGTTCGGTGCCGCCGAGCTCGCAACCTTTCACGCACTGAAGCTCGCCTTCGATCCTGCGGGCCTGCTCAATCCCGGCAAGGCCGTGCCCACTCTCGCCCGCTGCGCCGACTATGGTGCACTGCGGGTGCACGGTGGCCGGTTGCCGCATTCGCACCTGCCGCGGTTCTGACGCACATGGCGTTGATCGAGATGCCCCCGGGGCGGGACCTCACCGACGCGCTGGTCGAGCGCGTGCTGGCGGCCGCGAATGCGAGAACGCCGTTGCGGATCGCCGGCGGCGACACCAAGCGCTTCTATGGGCGGCCGGTCGCGGGTGAGACGCTCGCCCTGGCCGGTCATCACGGCGTCGTGCGGTACGATCCGGCCGAACTCGTGATCACCGCGCGCGGCGGCACGCTGCTCGCCGACGTCGAGGCGCTGCTGGCTCGACACGGGCAACGACTGCCTTTCGAACCACCTTCCTTCGGATCGCTGGCCACGCTCGGCGGCACGGTGGCGGCTGGACTGGCCGGTCCCGCGCGGGTTGCGCGGGGTCCGGTGCGTGATTACGTGCTCGGTGCGCGGCTGCTGACCGGCGATGGACGCGTGCTCAAGTTCGGCGGTGAAGTCATGAAGAACGTGGCCGGCTACGACGTGTCGCGCCTGCTCGCCGGTTCACTCGGCACGCTGGGCGTGCTGCTCGAGGTGTCGCTCAAGGTGCTGCCGGTCGCCCGTGGTACCCGGACGCTGCGGCGGCACATCGCCGCGCAAGGCGCGCTCGAGCTGCTCGGCGCAGCCGCTCAACGCGGCCTCCCGCTCACCGGCAGTTTCTGGAGCAAAGGCGAACTGTACGTCCGCCTGGAAGGCTGCCCGACTGGCCTCGATGAACTCGTGCCGACGATCGGCGGCGAGCTGCTGGACGAGCCGGCAGCCGCTTCGCTCTGGCACGGCATTCGCGAACAGACCCACACGTATTTCACCTCGGCGCGCCCGCTCTGGCGACTCTCGCTGCCGGCGACGGCGACGGCGACGGCGGCGGGCGTTGCGCTGGTCCCGGCCGATCGGGTCGCGTTCGAATGGAACGGAGCACAAGCCTGGATCAACGGAGTCGAGCGACAGACGATCGACCCGATAACCCGGGCAGCGGGCGGCCATGCCACCCTCTTCCGTCGCGACGACACAGCAGTCGGCGAGACCAGCGAAGTCTTCGCGCCGTTGCCGGCGCCGCTGCTCGACCTGCATCGTGCAGTGAAGCGCGTCTTCGATCCGGCCGGTATCCTGAACCCGGGCCGGATGTACGCGAACCTCTGAAACCGCGACGATGCATGCCAGACCCGCGGACTCGCTCGCCGACTCGCTGCTCGCACGGGAGGCACGCGACCTGCTGCGCAACTGCGTGCACTGCGGCTTCTGCCTGCCCGCCTGCCCGACGTACCGCATCACCGGCAGCGAACTCGACAGCCCGCGTGGCCGCATCTACCTGATCAAGGAAATGCTCGAACAAGGCGGCGCGACCGAGACCGCACGCACGCACCTCGACCGCTGCCTGACCTGCCGCGCCTGCGAAACCGCCTGCCCGTCGGGTGTGCAGTACGGCAGGCTGGCCGACCTCGGTCGCGAACTCATCGAGCGCGAACCGCCCTCCTCGCGTGACCCGCGCACGCGGTTTCTCCGTCTTGCGCTGGTGAGCGTCGCCACCCGACGCCACCTTTTCACCGCCCTGGTGCGAATCGGCCAGGCGATTCGCCCGGCGCTGCCCGCGGCACTCAAGACACTGGTGCCGGCGCGGAAGGTACGCCAGTCGACGACGCACGATGTGCTCGACTGGCCCGCAGCGAGGCATCCCCGGCGAATGGCCGTGCTCGAAGGCTGCGTGCAGCGGGGACTCGCCCCGCAGATCAACGCGGCGGCGGCCCGGGTGCTGGACCGTCTCGGCATCTCGCTGGTCGCGGCGCGCGACGTCGGCTGCTGCGGCGCGATGGAGCACCACCTCGGGCGAACCGACGCGGCGCGGGACCAGGCGCGTCGCAACGTCACGGCAAGCACACGGCTGCTGGATGGCGGTTACGAGGCGATCGTCAGCACCGCCAGCGGCTGCGGCACGTTCGCGAAGGACTACGGACACGTGCTCCGTCATGCCGACGCATCGATCGCGGGGACTGCAGCACGGGTGGGCGCCGCGACGCGCGACCTCTGCGAAGTCATCGATCCGGCGGCGCTCGCCGCTGCGATCGCTGCCATCCGGAAGGACAGGGGCCTGTCGTGCGGGCCGGTCCGTGTCGCCTGGCAGGTGCCTTGCTCGCTCGAGCATGGGCAGCGATCGTCGACAGCGGGCAAGGTCGAAGCGCTGCTGCGTGCCGCCGGCTGCGAACTCGTGGCCACACATGACCCGACGCTCTGCTGTGGCTCGGCAGGCACGTACTCGATCCTGCAGCCGGAACTCGCGCGCGAGCTGCGGACGCGCAAGCTCGACTCTCTGCTCGGCGACCAACCGGCAGCGATCGCGACCGCCAACATCGGCTGTCTCGAGCACCTGCGTCAGGCCAGCGCCGTGCCGGTTCGGCACTGGATCGAGATCGTCGACTCGATCCTCTTTGCTTAAAACGAATTCTCAGCGACGTAGAGCGCTCTTGCGACACGCGCAGGCGCACGGCTGCGGGTTGCGCGCTGCGCGCGTCACAGCGCCGCAGGAACGCTCTTGAGGCAGACATCGAACAGTGGTTGCGCTCAATTGACCATGGCGGTGACCAATAGGCGCCTCAGTCACCGTCAGCGCATCACCTTGCGCGCGACGACGACGTAGCGCGGGGTTCGCGTCGTCGGCAATGCATTCACCGTCGTCATGCGCTCCACGACGTCGACATGGAAGCCGCACGCTTCGAGCAGATAGGGTGTCGACGCCATTGACTGCGATGCGGCGAGCGGCAGCACATCGACTTCTTCCTCCCAGCGACCGGCCCAGCCGTCGCGTCCGTAGAGCCCGTCGATGACGACGGCGACGCCCGCAGGCTTCAGCCAGCGATGCCAATGTCGGAACGCGAGCAGCGGATCGAACAGGCCATTCACGACCTGCCGCGACACGATGGCGTCGAACTGCGCCGCCTCGAATCGATCATGATCCTGAGGTTCATCGCAGAACCCGTTGATCGTTCTGACGTTTACGAGCTCCGGTTTCGCCTGCAGGATGGCCAGCATCGCGGCTGAGGGCTCGAGCGCGGTGAGTTCAATGCCGGGCAGGCGTCGCAGGATCGAGCACATCACGCCGGTACCGGCGCCGATGTCGAGAACGTTTGTGCCGGGCCCGAACTGCACGACTCGGCTCAAGTCAGCGAGGTAGGCGCTTTCTTCGTCGGCAGTCAGCCAGCCGAGCCCCTGCGTCCCGCCGTAGGCCCGGGCTTCGGCGGTGTCGTACTTGCCGACGCCGCGTCGCCGCGCGGCGGTCCGGCGTGCCAGCCAGGTCATCCCATCGATCCCCCGTCGTTGCGCCACCGCTGACCCTGCGGCTCAACCCCAGCATCGTTCCTCCCGCGAGAGGTGTCCACTGCTCGACCGTGCCCACCAGAACGTGATGCAGCCTGTTCATCGAATACGGGCCTCCGCCCTCAGCCGAGCTTGAAGTGTGGATTCTCGATGATGCTCAGCCGGTTGCCGAACGGATCCCGCACCGCCGCGACCCGGATGCCATCGCCCACGTCCTGCACTTCATCCAGTACTTCGGCGCCGAGATCGAGCAAGCGTGCGTACGATTCGGCGGCGTTGGCAACCCCCCACAGCGCCTGCGGACCCGCGGTGCCGGGCGTGCCGTCGGGCACGAGACCCAGCTCAAACCCGCCCACGTTGAAGCCGACGTAGAACGACTGGTCGAAGTACGGCGCGTGCCCGGTCACTTTCGAGTACCACGCCTTCGCCGCCGCCAGGTCGCCGACCGGGTAAATGGCGGTACGCAATCCCTGCAACATGATGACCTCCTGGCGTCAGCCTCTTGCTCGCGGAGCATAGCGAAGAACCGCGGTGTCATCAGTCGACGTCGCGTTCATGGTCGATGCCCGGCGCCAGGATCACCCAGCCGTGCTGCTGTGCTTCGTAAATCGAGATTCGGGGTGCCGGGAAATCCGGGTCGGCAAAGCCGCCAACCGGTATGCCGACGAATCCCGGCACGAGTTCCAGTTCGTAGTACACGGTGGATCCGCACTCGGGACAGAACGTGGAGGTGACCGTCTTGCCGGAATCCGCCGTGCGCACATAGCGGTTCCCGCGCCCGGTTATCGTCACCGCATCGCGCGGAAACCGTGCCTGCACGCCGAAAGCACTGCCGGTGCGGCGCTGGCATGCGAGACAGTGGCAGACCGAGATGCGTACCGGCTCGCCCGTCGTCGTGACCTGCAGTTGTCCACAGCTGCAGCATGCCGCGCGCACCCGTCAGGCCCTCTGGCGCAGCGAGTCGACCGCAAGCGCCAGCGCGTGCAGTTTCAGGACCGTCGCCCGGACGCGCAGGTCCGCCCAGGGGCCGCACCTGACCTTGCCTGCATTCACACCACGCAGGAGGGCGACATAGACGGGCATGGTGGTTAGACATTACCGCGGATCAGCGCCCGAACGGAATGATCACGTTGATGCTGGCGGAGCCGTACCAGTAGTTCGGCGAGTTCGCGAAGCCCGCCGCGTTGCTGTAGGCGGCGTTGACGGCGAGACGCATGCCGCGAGACAGCGGACCTTCCGCGCGCACGTCGGCCACCCCCGTCGACTGCCAGGAACCACGGTCCACGCGTTCCTGGCCACCGCCCGCCAGGCCTGCCACGGTCCAGGCACCGACTCGCCGGCGTAGCGAGAGCACGGCGTCCCAGGTGCGATAGCGATCAGGGTTGAAGTACGCGCCGCCGACGTCGGCGTCGCTGCTCGAATACTGCCGCCAGCGCAGCTGGGCGGAGATCCCCTGTTCTGGCAGCAGGCTCCAGATCATTCGCGCGCGCAGCAATGCACGGGCATTGCCGTCCGTGAAGGGTTGCCAACCGGCCATCGCGACGGCCGTAAACCGATGGCCAAACTGTTGTTCGATGCTGGCGCCGGCGAGGCCGTAGGCGATGCCTTCCTCCAGCGCCTGGCGCGTGCCGACGAGATCGCCGGCCAGGATCAGTTCGACGCCCGTCGTCTGCCGCGGGCGATGGCTCCACGTGGCGTCACCCACGACCCGGCTATACCCGTTGACCTGCACCAGTCCGCCTTCGGCCCGCACACCCTCGAGTGTGTCGCGTCGCTGGTTGCGGTAGACGCCGACGATGGCAGGGGCGTCAGTGCTCCAGCCAGCAGTCGAGTAATGCGTGTTCTGCAGGACCAGGCCCGCGTGTCTCAGTTCGGACGCGTAATCGAACAGCGCCCCGGCACGCACTTTCGCGGCGTTGAATCCGTCCGCATCGTCCTCGAAGCCGACCTGTGCCACCGCAGCGACCTGATCCGCCGACTCCGCTGCAGTGACCGCATGCGACGCGGCCAGTGACAGCAAGGTAAAAGCGCCCAGCGCCACCCAGGCACGGGCCGGATGGGCGAGCGAACGTGCCATTACTTGGATCCCCAGGTCTTGCGCGTGCCGAGCAACTCGGACAGGTACCCCGCCACGCTGGCCGGCTGCAGGATCAGGCTGTAGGTGAATGCGTAGACGAGGAAGCCCGCCACGTTCCTGCGCACGCGGAGGTTCTGGCTGGCGAACATGCGCACGCCGATCCGGTACATGACGTAGTTCATGAGCAGCGCCATCGGCAACAGCACCAGCGTCATCGGGCCGGCAACCCAATAGATGCCGAAGCAGGCGAGGATCACGCCCGGGATGAAACAGAGCGTGTAGGCGAGGTCGAGCCACGGGAACAGCACGTTCCACCAGACGAACAGCGTCGACATGCGTGGCGCCAGCAGGATGCGCGGATGCTGCCGGAACGCCTCCATCATGCCCCGGCTCCAGCGCTGCCGCTGTTTCACGAACTGACGGACGTTGTCGGGAACGTTGGTGAAGCAGCAGGCGTCCTCGGCGTGCCCGACGCGCCAGCCGCGGACCAGCATGGCCCACGTCAGCACGATGTCCTCGCCGACGCAGTCCTGCCAGCCGCCGATTGCCACCAGCGCCTCGCGGTCGTAGATCGAGAAGGCGCCCTGCGCCACCATCGTGCCCTGGAACAGCGACTGCACGCGCTTGATCGCTGCGATGCCGTGAAAGTAATCCCATTCCTGGGCGCGCGTGACCCAGTTCTTGCGCGAATTGCGCACGAGCATCGTGCCCGCGACCGCGCGCGTCGACGACGGGTCGCTGAAATAGCGCCCGACGAGGCGCGCGAGCGCGTCGCCGAACAGAAACGAGTCGGCATCCAGCGTGATGACGTAATCGTGCTTCAACTCGGCCAGCCCGCGATTCAGCGCAGCCGCCTTGCCCATGTTGCGAGGCTGGCGCAGCAGGCGTGCCCACGGATACGGGTTCGCTTCGACGATGGCAGCCGTGGCGTCCGTCGAGCCGTCGTCGATCACCAGCACCTCGAACTCGCCGGGATACCCCTGCCGGGCGATCGAGCGAAGCGTGTCCGCGATCGAGGACTCTTCGTTGTAGGCGGCAACCAGGATCGAGATTGCCGGATAGGTCACGAGCGGCTTGCGCGGCGGCCGCCGATCCAGCAACAGGCCCGTCACCAGGAATGCATTCATCATGCCGGGCAGCACCGCGATACCACCGACGGCGAAAATGGCCACGGGCCAGCTGACGACGGCGGCCAGGTCCTGCAGCCAGGGCAGGGCGAGCAGGGTCGAAATGACGGTCCAGACGAGGCTGACGATGAGCGCGAGTGCAAATTTCGCCTGTACGGTGGCGTAAAAGCGCCGTGATCGATCGCGCTGAGACGGCCTGCCAGCGCGGCGGTGCTGCGGATCCGCCGGCGCTGCCGTCTCTTCATCCGGGCAGAGTTGGTCGACCTCGGACCGAGCCTTCGCGACGGGCTGAATGGCGCGATGGATTCCGGCGTTCTGTTGCACGCAATTGTTTCCGGTCGGTCCTCGCACCCGCTGGCGCGAACGAGCCGCCCGGATGGCAACCGGGGTAAATCCAGGGTCCCGCTGCACTCCTGCGCGAAGTGTGCTGACCGGGATCACCGGAGGTCCGGTAATCCGTCACGCTTTTATGTCAAACCGTGGGATGCCGTTTCCGGTTTGGAGGTTTCGTCACGGGTAAACAGGCTCGACGCGGCTGCCAGCGTCAGACTTCGTGTTCGTAGACGATGTAGCCCGCGTGCTTTGCCACCTTGTCGTACAGCAGGCGGCCCGCGCTATTGGTCGCATGCGTCTGCCAGTAGACCTCGCGGACACCCGCCGTATTCGCCGCCTGGTACACGCCGAGAATCAACGCCCGTCCGACACCTTGCCCGCGCGCGTCCGGTGCCGTGAACAGGTCCTGCAGGTAGCAGGTGGGTTCGATCCGCGTCGTGCTGCGGTGAAAGAGGTAGTGCGTCAGGCCGACCAGTCGGCCCGCGGATTCGGCGACGAGTGCGAAGACGGGCTCGTTTGCGTCGAAGAAACGACCCCAGGTGACGGCCGTAATCGCCGGCGACAACGCGGTGGCGCCTGCACGGCCATAGAAGGCGTTGTAGCCATCCCACAGCGGCGTCCAGGCTGCGAGATCGGCTTGCTCGACCGGACGGACGCGAACTGTGTCTGTCATTGTCAGTTCACCTTCGGAGTTTCAGCCGCTCCATGCCTCGACCATCACGCCGACACGCTTCTCGACGACCGCCCAGCGCAGCGGCCTGTCCGGCAGCAAGGCACCGAGCTTCGAGCGAACGAGAGCGCGGGCTGCATTCTCCACGAGGACCTTGTACTCCTCCTCGCAGCGATGCGCAGCCGGTGTGGGGTCGATGACTTGGCAGCGAATTTCACGCATGCTGGGCCACAGCACGATGGCCGGCCCCAGCATGACGATGCCAGTGCAGCAATTCAGGAGATCGGCTGCCCGCGCCAGGCGCTCCGGCGTGGCCGTGTCGTCAACGATGAACGCGTCGCTGAAGTTCATGCCACCTTCGACCGGCTCAAGGCGAATGCCGGCATGCGGACGGCGACCCGGAAACACGGAACCACCTGGCGAATCACGGCGGCAGGGAAGCCGCGTACGCAGCAATCGAGATCATGTCCTCGATCTCGAGCCGTTCGACGACGGGCTGCATCAGGAGGCTGCCGCTGCCTGCACGAGTGCCATGCTTGAAATCGTAGAGCTGGCGGACGAGGTACGCGGGTGACCGACCGGCCAGTGGCGGGATCGCCCCGAGACCTCGCAGGTCCTGCCCGTGACAACTGGCACACGCAACCGTGGTCCCGTCGCTGCGCGCAACCAGCGCCCGGCCCCGCTCGACACTGCTGATCGGGACGTAGGCGATGAAATGCGCACGCGAGTCGCGACTGGCGAAGCGTTCCAGGTTCTCCGGAACCTCGATGATTCGCTGACCGATCGGTTCGCGCTCGTTACCTGGCAGCGCTGCCATGTGCCATCCGGTCACGAACGTCTTCGGCACCCGCGCCGTTTCCACGATCGTGACGTTCGCTGCGGGCCTCAACGCAGAAAAATACGCGGCGGCCGCAACGATCTCCGCGGCAGTGGCTGCCGCCGCCACCGAGATCATTGCAGTGACCGGGAGTCTCGACGGCGCCGACGACTTGCGGGCTCCGCTCTTGAAGTCGGCCATCTGCTGGACGATGTAGGCCGCGGGAAGTCCCGCGAGGTTCGCGTTCTCCGGCCCGCCGCGACCGTCGGCACGGTGACAGAAGCCGCAGGCGTAGACGTCGGGTCTGCGCCCGACCGCCACGACAACCGGCATGGCTGGATGATCGCCGGGGTGCCAATCCGGCGCCACGAAGAAGTCACGCAACTGGCTGAGCGTGTAGGCCCGGGTGCTTCCCGGAACGTGTCGCAGGCTGCCGTCGTCGAGCGTGGGCTTGAGATCCAGCGGATTTACGGGATACGCCCAGGCGGGCGTCACCCCCGCGCCTGGCGTAATCGCCTCCGCCCCGAGAGCCATTGCCGACGCGAGACCGAGCACGAGCATTACCCATGCGCGGAAACACGCATTGGACGCAATACGCAGGCGTGACATGCGAATCGAGTTCAGCGCGCCCATTGCTGCACGTTCACGCCCTTGACGGTCAATCACAGCGAGCTGGAAACCGGCTGCAGAACTTCAACGATGGCCGGCGTCGCCAGTGACGCTAGCCCGGAATCTCAGGCTCGACCAGCGTCGCCAGCTGCAGCAGCGATTCCTGCCACCCGAGATAGCACATCTCCAGAGGAATCGGATCGGGGATGCCGCTTTGAGTGAGAGAACTCCCGGCAGGTTGGCGTCGTCGAACCTGTCCGTGTACCGGATCAACTCGTTCGGGACGAGTTCGATGTACCCGCCACCGAATGAGTGACCGTTGCCGGTCGCGAAGCTGTGGAACGACATCCGGAACGTGCCTCCGACGCGCGCCTCCAGACGAGGCACCTGGCAGGTAAATCCGTACGGCGGCAACCACTTTGCCATCGCATCCGCCTCGAGGAAGGCGCGATAGACCCGGGCCGGGCTGGCACGCAGCACTCGATGGAGGTGGACCGTGCGGCTGGTCATGGTCTGGCTTCCTCGGTTCCTTGCGACACCGACAGAACGGACTCGGTGCCTTCGTACAGTGACGCCGGACTGGCCTTCGCTGAACTCGACACGAGCATTGCGGTCGCCGAAGGAATATTCGATGAGGCGCTCAGGCACCACATTGGTGTAGGTGCCCCCGACGTCAGAGCCGAAGCTGCCATCCTTCGCCTCCATTCGAGACGAGAACTTACCTCCGACGCGGAGATCCACGCTCGACCTGGTCGTGTGCCAGTCGTCCGATGCGGCGTTCCACTGAACGATGTCTGCGGGGCCGGTGTACGCCCTCCAGACCGCGGCAATCGGCGCCTGCACCGTGGTCACTACCGCAATCTTCATGGCCACTCCGCATTTCTCATGGCCGCCAACGTTTACGCTGCGCGGTGCACGACGGCATCCGCCCTGGCCTGTGCACTCTATCGTCCACGCCCACTGCGGCAAATCAGTACGGCCCTTCGACCAGTCGTTGCGCCACCCACCAGAGGTTGCCTTTGGGGTCTTTGATACCGCCCTGGCGATCGCCGTATGGCATGTCCGCAATCGGCATTATCTGGTGCGCGCCTGCAGAGAGGGCTCTCCTCATCGCCTCGTCTGCGTTTTCGACGTACAGGTAGTAGGAGGCCGGCATGGCAGGGAAGGCCTTTGATGCTTCGCTGACCATTACGGTGCAGGTCCCGACTCCAACCTGGGCGTTGGCGATCCGACTTCCATCCATGTGGCGCAGGATTTCAACGCCGCCGAGGCCCCTGACCAGGAAGTCGAGGAATTCGGCTGCGCCGGCGCAGTTAGCTGGCTTTGCGCAGCTCTTCACGAAGCACACGGCGCAGTGTCCGCTCGAGCGGCTCGGCCTCGCGCTTGATGTGATCGACCAGGGCCGCGTTGATCAGCGTCTGGTAATTGCCACCGCCCGCGGCGTCAACCTGTGCCTTGAACCACTCCAGCACCTCTTCGTCTAGACGAATGGTGATCCTGGCTTTGCCTTTCGGAGCCGCGACGGCCGGACCTCGCTTAGCCTTCGAGAAATCGTATTCCCTTCTCATGTTTTGCCTCGTATGCCCGTCGCTCAGCGCGACTGGCCTTGCGGGAAGATATGATGCGTGTGGATCGCCCGCACGATGTGTAAACCGTCACCAGAACTCGACCAGCTGGATCGGCGCCAAGGAAGATCATACGTACCTCACCGCCCGTGTCCGGGTCGGGGATCGAAAATCCCAATAGGTCCTCAAGCGAAAGCGCAGCGTCCGCAAACCGGACACCGTGCTGCTTGAAGTTCGCGGCCGCTTTGGCCGGATCCCGCACGTAGTCCACTGGCGGTAGTGTATGCACAGATGTGCACCGCGGTCAAATCACACTGCCGGGGGGCGTCTGGCCTCACGCCGATTTGCCTTGCGGAGACTGATCACGTGAACGCGCCCTGCACGAGGTGTAAACACCAGTGCGTGCAGTCGCTGCACAATCAGGCCCAGCGCTTGGAATCGTCGCTCGCCGTAGTTTCCACGGGTGTCCTCGACCACAAGCGCGCTGTCCCATTCAAACTCCTCGACCAGTGCGAACGGCAGGCCGCGCTCGGCAATATTCCGCTCGTTCTGTTGAGGGTCGAAACTGAGGGGCACGGCTTATTGTGTATACGTATCAGTAGTGTCCGGTTAAAAGTCGAACAAGACCAATTGGTTAGCCGGATCGGGCGGTTCTGGCAGAGAGCGATCGGGCTGCAAGGCGCATGAAACCTCGGTTTTCTCGAAGACCGAGACCGACAGGATCTGTAGACAGGTGTACAGCGAAGCATCGAGATGAAGCTCCTTCTTGACGATGGCGATCAGCACATACGTGGCGATGGCGCGCCAGACCTGTGTCTTCACCGCGTTCTCGCTGGTACCGAGGAAGCGCTTGATGCGCAGGTGCTGCTTGATCCACTTGAAGAACAACTCACCTGCCAGCGGCTCTTGCAGAGCGCAGCGATCGTCAAGCTGGCAGGCTGGTGTTGTTGGTCAGGAACACCAGCGTCTTGCCCGACTCCGGGTCCTTGAAACGCACGCGGCGCAGATGCTCCGGATAGTTCTTGGCCGCGTAAAGCCGTTGAACACGATGCGCTGATCGCAGATCACGCCACTGGCACGGTCGGCGGCAGCCGAGTAGACGCGCCGCCCATCCATTCCCCTCTTGGCGCGCGTGACGAAGAAGGCGCTCGCCTGATGCATCGCGTACAGCCGCTGGAAGTCCACGTAGCCTCGATCCATCACGTAGAAGGATCCGGCTTCGACGGGCAGGATGTCCAGCACGTTCACGTCGTGCAACTTGCCATCGCTGATGTGGATGAAGGCGGGGATCGCACCGCGCAAGTCCAGCAGCGTGTGCAGCTTGATGGCCGCCTTGGTCGAGCGAAATGGCGCCCTCCGAACAGACTCAGGCACAGATCGATGGTGGTGGCGTCCAGCGCGTGAACGCTGGCATCGAGTTCCAGTACGGAAGGCTCCTGGGCATAGAGCGCTCGGGCGCGCGCAATCAGCCGTTGAGCGAGCGCGTGATAGATGCGCCAGTCGCGCCGGTTCAGCGCGTCGGACAGCGTCGAGCGTGCCGGCGGCGCCTTCAGCCCCATGTGGAACAGCTTGGCTTGATTGGCCGCCAGGCAAGCCTCGATGTCGCGCAGCGACTCGCGCCAGGTGAGCTGCGCGAAGGCCATCACGCGAAACAAGTCGGCGCAGCCCAACGTGCGCACGCCTGCGTCGCCCTGGTGGCGCTCGACGATTCGACCGAAGGTCTTCCACGGCACGAACTCCATCACCTGCGCGAACAGCGTCTTGCCCAGTTCATGCGTCACTCCGGGTCGTTCAAACCCGCGAGCATCGCAAACGGAAGAACCGAAATTCAAATCGTGGACACCCATGAATCTCTCGAAACCCGCGTCAGCATTGGCTTTACGGACGGCTGACTTCAAATTAACCGGACACTACTGAGCGCGTTGTTAGGTTCACCGGAGCCAGACCCTGCTCGGCGCTTTCATTAGTGTCGGACCACGGCGGAGCATAATCCCGAAATTACCAGCCAGTTCTTGGTGTGGATGAAGGGATGTTTCTTTGACACCTCGTCAGCTGCGCTCACCCCTAGCCGGTTTGCCGCGGCACCTGGAGGGTGGCAAGGACCGCGTGACCATGCTGCCCGAAGCCGTCGCCGAACCGCTGCAACGCCACCTCGATGTCGTGCGGGCGCGGCACGCGCAGGCGATGAAGCACGGTCACGGCGACGTGGAGCTGCCGTACGCGCTCGAACGCGGCTACGACATCCGCACCGTGCAGGAGTTGCTCGGCCACATGGACGTTAAAACCACGCAGCTGTACACGCACGTGATGCGCAAGGGCGCCAATGTCGTGTTGAGCCCGCTGGACCGCTAGCGGTCGTGCATCGTTCGCCACGGGCCGAACAACGGCTGTGCGACGCGCACCGGGACGACGTCGAGGCGCAGGCTGGCGAGCGTATAGGCATCCGCACTCGCCACCGGGTCGTACCAGCCCAGCGTGTCCGCACGGCGACTGAATCGGAACTCGAAGCCGAGGTTGCGTGGCGCGGTCGCCTCCGGACCCGCGTCGAAGGCGAGCCCGCGCGACTCCGTTGGCTTGCCGTCGACGATGCGGATCATGGACTGCAGCACCACGCCAGCCGCAAGCACGTCGAGCGCGTACGGCGCGTCCTCGTTATAGGGCTTGAAGTCCGCGGCCCGCGGGTCGATTAACTGGCCTTCGAGCTTGGCTTTGGCCGGCGACAGCGCGCGGGTTCGCAGGTCGTAGCGATCGCCGTGGCCCAGGTAGGTGAGCCGCGCGTTCGCGATGTTGAATACACCCAGCGTCGGATCGGTCGTCGCATCCGCCAGGTCGACCAGCAGCGCTCCACCTTCGCCGAGCACTTCGACCTGATCGCCTCGCAGCACCGCCGCCGAGTCTTCCTCGACACCCAGGCCCAGTTTCATGCCGCCCGCCTGCATCAGCACCAGCATTCGACCGAGCCGCCCGCGACTCAGGAAATGCTGGTCGACGAACAGGTCCGACTGCGCGAAGCCGAGCCCCGAATCGAAATCCTTGCCTGGGCGCAATGGACCTTTCATCAGCGTGAGCACACTGCCCGGGTCGCGGAACATGGTCCGGCTCATGATCGCAGCGCCTGCCGAGGTGCCGGCAACCACGCCGCCACGCTGCTGCAGTTCGCGGATCGCGAGCAGCAGCGGCGACTCCACGCCACCGGGACGCAGTGTGTCCACGATGCGGCCCTGGTCGCCACCCGTGAAGAACACGCCGTTGGCTGCGCGCACCTTCGCGATCAGCGCCGTATCACGCACGGCTTCCGCGTTGTCGACGCCCTTCAGCTCCGGGGCGACTCGCAAGTACTCGCCAACGGCGCCGTGCGCCGTGAGTGCCGCGATCGTGCCGCGCGCAGCCGCGTCCGGGTCGCCCGACGCAGTGGCGAGGACCACGAAACGCGCGCCCGGCCCGCCCGCCAGTTCGATCATCCGCGACCAGACGACGGCGTTGTCGTCGCGCAAGGCACCGCCGATGGCAATGGCGGGACCCGGCGCGGTCGCGACCACCGCTGCGGCCGGCGCCGTGGCAACTGACTCACGCGCCTGCGCAACGGGCAGCAGCGCCTGCGTCAGGGCCAGCGTCCACAGTGCGCCACGCAAGAAAATTGGCGCGCGGCGGCTCGCGCCCGCGACGCCCGTGAGCGGCCTGCGGCGCGTCGAGACTGGCCCGCACTGGACCCGGACGGCGTTTTGCATCTGCATCAGCTGCCGCTCATCCAACACGGACAGTGTGACTCTGTGCTCCTTCCCGCCCGCTACCGGCGGCCGAGCACGGGCCGCGACCCGGCCCGTGCCGGCGGGGCGTGGACAAGCCGACCCGCCCGCACCAAGCAAAAAGGCCCGCCACTTTCGCAGCGAGCCCTTTTGATCTGGCTGGGGGACTAGGATTCGAACCTAGGTTGACGGAGTCAGAGTCCGTAGTCCTACCGCTAGACGATCCCCCAAAGGAACCGTTGCGGGGATTCCTGCGAGCAGCGCCCTGACCGCTGCCCGCACCCGCGCGCTGGTTAGCGCTTGGAGAACTGCGTGCCGCGACGAGCCTTGCGGAAGCCGACCTTCTTGCGTTCGACTTCGCGCGCATCGCGCGTCACGAAACCGGCAACGCGCAGCGGCTTGCGGAACGCTTCGTCGTATTCCATCAGCGCGCGCGTGATGCCGTGACGGATCGCGCCGGCCTGGCCGGTCATGCCGCCGCCGGCCACGTTGGCAACGACGTCGAAGCGATCGGCCATCTGCACGGTTGCGAGCGGCTGGCGCACGATCATGCGCGAAGTCGTGCGACCGAAGAATTCTTCGATCGTGCGGCCGTTGATGTTGATCTTGCCAGTGCCCGGGTGCAGGTGAACCCGCGCCGTGGAGGACTTGCGACGGCCGGTGCCGTAGTTGGTGTTTGCAGGCATTTGCTGTCAGGCCTCAGATATCGAGCGGCTTCGGCTGCTGCGCTGCGTGGGCGTGCTTGTCGCCCGTCACCACGTGCAGCTTCTTGAACATGGCGCGGCCCAGCGGATTCTTGGGCAGCATGCCCTTGACCGCGAGTTCGATCACGCGCTCGGGACGCTGCTCGAGCATCTTGTCGAGCGTGCGGCTCTTGATGCCGCCGATCGCGCCGGTGTGCCAGTAGTACACCTTGTCCGTGAGCTTGTTGCCGGTCACGGCGATCTTTTCGGCATTGATCACGATGATGTGATCGCCGGTATCGACGTGCGGCGTGTACTGCGGCTTGTGCTTGCCGCGGAGGCGGAAGGCGAGCTGAGTGGCGAGGCGGCCGAGCGTTTTACCGCTCGCATCCACCACAAACCAGTCACGCCGCACCTTCTCGTGGTGTGCGAAAACGGTGGTCATTCGGAAAGGCTCCAGGCCCTGTCTGCCGTGCAGAGAGCCGCGAATTCTATCTCAGCGGTTCAGCCAATGCAAAGTGGCGGCTGCCCGGGGCCCGATCCCTCGTTTCGACCCCGAATTCACCCCCACCCGGGACGCCGTCGTCCAACTACTATACTGGGTGTCCATGAGCCCCCGGAACCCCATGCCCGCGCGCCGCCTCAGCCTGGCGGATCGCCTGATCCAGGAACTCGACCGCGGCTTGCGCACCGTGGCCGCGGCCAATGTTTCGGCCCGCCCGTTTCCCGACCAGGGGGTCGAGGAGACCGTCCATGACCAGGCCGCCCGCAAGCACGCAGCGGCGCTGATGCGGGTAAATCATGCGGGCGAGATCGCGGCCCAGGCCCTGTATCACGGACAGGCCATGGCTGCCCGCAACCCGGAAATCCGGGCACAGATGCTGGCGGCCGCGCGCGACGAAACCGACCACCTGGCCTGGTGCGAGCGGCGTGTCCGGGAGCTCGGCAGCCGGACGAGCCTGCTCGCTCCCGTCTGGTACGCGGGATCCTTTGCAATTGGCGTCCTGGCGGGCATCAGCGGGGACCGGACCAGCCTCGGTTTTGTCGAGGAAACCGAACAACAGGTGGCTGAGCACCTCGATTCGCACCTGCACGAACTGCCGCCCGGCGACGAGCGATCGCGGCGCATCGTTGCGCAAATGAAGGCCGACGAGGATCGCCACGCCGACGAGGCCCGCAGCAAGGGCGCGATGGGTCTTCCCCGCCCGGTGCGCGCGCTTATGCGCCGGACCGCCCGGCTGATGACACGGACCGCCTACCGCCTGTGACGATCAGAAACTTGCGGCGTGGCGCGGCTTTATATTAAAAGCTTCGCAGCCTTTTGACATAAACGGGCGCTACACAGGAAGGGAGCATGGAAACCGGCGGCAGACCCCTGAGTGACATTCCAGCGATCAATCGCTTCCTGAGCTATTGCCGCATCCGGGCAGTACCGTCCAAAACGGTGCTGATCCACGCGGGCGACGTGCCAGACGTTCTCTACTATGTCGTCAAGGGCTCGGTGGAAGTCCTGATCGAGGACGAGGAAGGCAACGAGATGGTGCTGGCCTACCTGAACAAGGGCCAGTTCTTCGGTGAAATGGGCCTTTTCAACGAGCAACCTGCCCGCAGCGCCTGGGTGCGCACGCGTTCGCAGTGCGAACTCGCCGAAATGACCTACCCGCGCTTCCGGCAGATTGCGGCCGAAAGCCCCACCCTGCTGTTCGAACTGGCCACGCAGCTGGCAAGCCGCCTCGATCGCACCAACCGCAAGCTGGGCGACCTCGCCTTCGTCGACGTCACGGGCCGGGTCGCGCACGCGATCATGGACCTGTGCAACGAGCCGGACGCGATGACGCACCCGGAAGGCACGCAGATCAAGGTCAGCCGGCAGGAGCTGTCGCGCCTGGTCGGCTGCTCGCGCGAAATGGCAGGCCGGGTGTTGAAGGTGCTCGAGGAGCAGGGCCTGCTCACCGCTCGCGGCAAGACGATGGTCGTGTACGGCGTGCGCCCGCGCCTGAAGGGCAAGGCGGCGGCCATGTCGCTCGCAGCCGGTGGCTCCGCCGGTCTGGTGCTGCGCGCCAAAAAGGCGACGACTGCGCCGGACGATGATGAGGACGAGGACGACGACGAAGATTGATCGGTTTCCTCACCTCTCCCGGCAGGCTGGGTGAGGTCGCGCGAAGCGCGGAGGACGGCGCTTGTTTGATAAACGCTCCCGCCTCGGTGGGAGTGTTCTTTTCCGGGTCCGGTAACGCGCCTCCTCCCTCCCTTCCTCCCTTCCTCCCTTCCTCCCCTAACCTCTTCCCGCAATGCGCTCCCGCATCTGCGCGATCGTCGCGGCGTAGTCCTTCGCGTTGAAGATCGCCGAGCCGGCGACGAAGGTGTCGGCACCCGCCACCGCGGCCGCACCGATGTTGTCGACCTTGATGCCGCCGTCCACTTCCAGCCGGATGTCACGCCCGCTGAGGTCGATGATCTGCCGTACTGCGGCAATCTTGGGCAGCGTCGACGGAATGAACGACTGGCCGCCGAAACCCGGGTTCACCGACATCAGCAGCACCATGTCGACCTTGTCGAGCACGTGATCCAGGTAGTGCAGCGGCGTCGCGGGATTGAACACCAGTCCGGACTTGCAGCCGTTCTCGCGGATCAACCCGAGCGTGCGGTCGATGTGCTCGCTCGCTTCCGGGTGGAACGTGATGTAGCTGGCGCCTGCCTTCGCAAAGTCCGGAATGATGCGGTCGACCGGCTTCACCATCAGGTGCACGTCGATCGGCGCGGTGATGCCGTGCTTGCGCAGCGCCTCGCACACCAGCGGCCCGATCGTGAGGTTCGGCACGTAATGGTTGTCCATCACGTCGAAGTGGACGACGTCCGCGCCCGCCGCGAGCACGTTGCGCACTTCCTCGCCAAGCCGCGCGAAGTCAGCGGACAGAATCGACGGCGCGATCCACGGGGTCTGTTGCTTCGTCGTCATGTCGAACCTCACTTGATGCCGCGGTGGGTCTTCACCAGTTCGTACGCTTCCAGGATCCGCTGCGTACGCTCGTGCGCCGCTGCGATCATCGATTCGGGCAGGCCCTGGGCGACCAGCTTGTCCGGATGATTCTGGCTCATGAGCCGGCGGAATGCCTTGGTGACCTCGGCGTCCACGGCACCCGTCGCGACGCCCAGCACTTCGTAGGCGTCCGCCAGCCGCGCATTCGTGCTCGTGCCGAACCCTGGACCCTGCGATGACCGACCGCCCGGCCCATGGCCGTAATCACCCGCGTGCATGCGGAGCATGGCCTCGAGCGCCGCGAACTCGAGCTGGGAAA
Source organism: Pseudomonadota bacterium (assembly GCA_016705325.1). Taxonomy (GTDB): domain Bacteria; phylum Pseudomonadota; class Gammaproteobacteria; order Steroidobacterales; family Steroidobacteraceae; genus RPQJ01. The sequence goes on from JADIYJ010000016.1 coordinate 73,608, forward strand.
CGCCGAGCGAACGACAGATGCGCTGGAATACGGCCCGCGGACGTTCGCCGAGGCCGTTGCCCTGGATCGAGGCCTCGAGCTGAATCTGGACGAACAGGCGGCACAGGTCGGGCTGATGGCCCGCGAGCCGGCGCAGGCGTTCGAGCGTCGCTTCGAGCGGAAAGTCGGCGAGCTTGCCGGCCGTAAAGCATTCGATGGCGCGCAGCCGATCGGCCTCGGCCAGCGAGAAGCGGCGCATGGCCCCACGCGCAGCGTCGATCTCCTGCTCCGTGACGAGGCCGTCGCTCTTGGCGACGTGTCCCATGACCTGGAAGGTCGCCTCGAAAAATGCGCGGCGCAGTTCCGCAGGGCCCGAAGTGCCATTGCCCGACGCAGACCCAGCCCGCCTGCGCTTGCCGGCGGCGTCGAACTGGTGGCCCAGCACGAACCCGACGATGGCGCCCAGCCACCCGCGGCCGATGACGTAGCCCAGGATCGCGCCGAGGATTTTGCCGTGCCAACCTTGGAACATGTGTGTACGGGGGCGTGCCCCTTCCCGGGAGTCGTTACAATGGGTGGTCGGTCAGGACGTTGCGTCCCTGCGGCCGACGATCGCGGCATATTAACAGCACCGGCGGCTCCACCATGTCCACGCCCACGCCTGACACGAGTCCCTCCGCAAACGCCACAGCCAGCGGCTCCCCGCCGATGCACGAGTCGAACCTGCACGGCCTCACGCGCATCCACCAGGGCAAGGTGCGTGACATCTACGCAATCCCGGGCGACGACCGGCACATGCTGATCGTCACCACCGACCGCCTGAGCGCGTTCGACGTGGTGCTGCCCGATCCGATTCCGGGCAAGGGCCGCGTGCTGACGAGCATTTCCAACTTCTGGTTCGCGCGCACGGGCCACATCGTGCCGAATCACCTCGCTGCGTCCGGGCATGCGGACCTCGCGCAAGTCGTGCCGGATGCGGATGATCGCGCCCGCCTCGCCGATCGCGCAATCATCGTCCGCAAACTCAAGGCGTTGCCGGTCGAAGCCGTCGTTCGCGGTTACCTGATTGGATCCGGCTGGAAAGACTATCAGCGCACCGGCACGATCTGTGGCATCAAGCTGCCTGCCGGCCTGCGCATGGCAGACGCTCTGCCCGAGCCGATCTTCACGCCGTCGACCAAGGCGCCGAAGGGACAGCACGACGAAAACGTGGGTTTCGACGAGATCGCCAGGTTGATCGGAGCGGAGCGTGCGGCCCAGGTGCGCGACACCGCGATCGCGCTGTACAGGTTTGCCGCGGCGCATGCGCGCGCACGCGGCATCATCATCGCCGACACCAAGTTCGAATTCGGCGTCGACGAAGAGAACGGCGGCCGCCTGACGCTGATCGACGAGGCACTGACGCCGGATTCGTCGCGCTTCTGGCCGATGGACACCTACGCGCCGGGCACGAGCCCGCCGTCGTTCGACAAGCAGTTCGTGCGCGATTATCTCGAGACGCTCGACTGGAACAAGACCGCGCCCGGCCCGCAGCTGCCGGCGCACGTGATCCAGCACACCAGCGAGAAATACGCGGAAGCGCTGCGGCGGCTCACCGCGTAGTCGCGCGGCGCTCCGCGTGGCTGCGTTGCGTTGACGGCACTCGTCGCAGGCGGGCCCCAGCCGGATTCCGGCGGGACCGGGGGCCCGGGCGGGCTCGGACGGCGGGGGCACGCGGCCCCGCCCGGAGCCCCCAGGCCTTCGGCCCCGCCCAGCTTGGCTCGCACGCCGACCCCTTGCCGATCAACCGCGCTTCGCCGCCCACGCGGCAATCACGCTCTGCAGTTCGCGCACGCCATCGGTGAGCGCGGCCGGGCCCGGTTGCAGGATGATCGACGACTTCACTTCGTGCAGTTCGCGATCACGCACCGCCGGCACGTCTTGCCAGCCCGGACGCGCAGCGACGTTCCGTGCCGAGAATTTCTTGCCGCACCACGACCCAAAGATGATGTCGGGCGCGCGTCGCACCACTTCGAGCGGGTCGGCGATGATGCGGTCCCTGCCGAGGCCGCAGGCCGCGAGTTCCGGAAAGATGTCGTCGCCACCCGCAATGCCGACGAGCTCCGAGACCCAGCGGATGCCCGAGATCTGCGGCTCGTCCCACTCTTCGAAGTAGACACGGGGGCGGCGCGGAAACGCAGCCGCCGTGGCGCGCAGCGCATCCAATCCGTTCTCCAGCTCGGCAGCGAGTGCGGCGGCCTTCGTCTCGCACCCGATCATGCCGCCCAGCATGCGGATCACGCGCAGGATTTCGTCGACGCTGCGCTGGTTGAACACGTGCACCTCGACGCCGTGGCGGATGAGTTGCGAGGCGATGTCGGCCTGCAGGTCCGAAAAGCCGAGCACGAGGTCGGGTTCAAGCGCCAGGATCCTGTCGATCTTCGCGCTCGTGAACGCGGAGACCTTCGGCTTCTCCTTGCGCGCCCGCGGCGGGCGCACCGTGAAGCCGGAGATTCCGACGATGCGGTCTTCCTCGCCCAGCAGGTACAGCGCTTCGGTCGTTTCCTCGGTCAGGCAGACGATGCGGGTCGGGTAACGGGTTTCGCTGCGGCGGGTCGTCGTGGTCAACGGTGGCCTCGCAATGCCAGGCTTGGGTTCAGGGCGGATCGGAACGCGGCATTGTGCCCGAGAACCGGTCCGAGCTTGCCTGTCGCGGCGGGCCATGCAACGCTTTCGGCGACCACCGTCAATGGACTCGTCTTGACCGACGCCTTCACCCCCTTCCGCACGCTGCAGCACCGCTTCGAGCACTGGCTGTTCGACTGGCCGGAGCGGACCGGCGACCGCGCGATTCAACTTGCCGCGACCCCGCTGCGGTACGCCTATGCGCTGTTGCGCGACTTGTTCGGCGGCGACCTCGGCCTGCGCGCCATGGGTCTCGTGTATTCGTCGCTGTTCGCGCTGGTGCCAGTCGTGGCCGTCTCGTTCTCGGTGCTCAAGGCCTTCGGCTACCACCACGAGCTCGAGCCCGTGCTGGCCGAGTTCCTGCGGCCGCTGGGCGAGAAAGGCACCGAACTCACCGTCAAGTTCATGCAGTTCGTCGAGAACGCGCAGACGACGGTGCTCGGCACGGTCGGCTTCGTGATCCTGGTCTACACCGTGATCGTGATGATTGAAAAGATCGAAGGCGCGCTCAACTTCACCTGGCACGTCGAGCGGCCGCGCAGCCTCGCCCGGCGCGTGACCGAGTACATGGTCATCATGCTCGTCGGGCCGGTCCTGATGGTTGCCGCGATGGTGCTGCTAACGCGCATCGAGGCCAGCGCCATGGTGGCGCGGGTCTCGGGGCTGGCCGGAACGCCGAGTCTGCGCGGCCATTACGCGCCCTACCTGCTGATCATCGGGCTGTTCTGGTTCCTGTACAGCTACATGCCGAACACGCGCGTGCGCTGGCGAGCGGCATTCATCGGCGCCCTGTTCGGCGGTGCTGCGTGGGTTGGCGTCGGCGCGATCTTTACTCGGATCGCCGTCTACGCGACGCAGGCCGCGGCGATCTATGCCGGCTTCGCGATCGTGCTGCTGTTCATGTTATGGCTGCACCTGAGCTGGCTGATCATGCTGCTCGGCGGACAGCTGAGCTTCTACGTGCAGCACCCTGAGCACCTGCGCACCGGTCACGGCGAGATCCCGACCACCAGCGCGCTGCGCGAACGCATCGCGCTGGGCGCGATGTGCCTGCTCGGCGAGCGCTTTGTCGCGGGCCGACCGCGCTGGAAGGTGTCGGATCTCGCCGACCACATGGACGTCCCGGCGTCGGTGCTCGATGGCGAACTGTCGCTGCTGGAACGCCGCGGACTGGTGCTGACAGCGGAAGACGATACAGTCGCCCCGGGCCGCGACCTCGGCAGCATCACGCTCGCTGAAATTCTCGATGCCATCCGGCACGAGACGCCGAACCCGCGCAGTCCTGACCCCCGGTCGCCGTCGCAGGCCGACGATGCCGCCCGCGTGGCTGACGAGGCAATGCGCGCGAGCATGTCGCAAAGAACCCTGCGCGACCTGCTGACGATCCAGTCGCCACCGGGCAGCGATGTAAACGGCTAGACTGCTCCCTCGTCTGGAGGACACCCATGCAGGTCTCGATGTATCGCGCTTCTGTTCCCGTTTTCGCGCGCGCGCTGCGCAACCTGGTCGCCATCCTGAAGAAAGCCGAGGCAAACGCCGCGGAACGCAGGGTCGATCCGACCGTGCTGCTCAACTACCGGCTCGCGCCCGACATGTTCGCGCTGACACGGCAGGTGCAGATCGCCACGGACATGGCCAAGGGCTGCGTGTCGCGCCTGGCCGGCGTCGAAATTCCCGCGTACGAGGACAAGGAAGCGACGTTCGGCGAACTCGTCGCGCGCGTCGAAAAGTGCATCGCCTACCTCGAGAGCTTCCAGCCGGCACAGATCGACGGCACCGAGGACAAGATCATCGTGCTGAAGCGCCCGACGGGCGACGTCAGCCACCCCGGCCTGCAGTACTTGCTCGAATACGTGACGCCGAACGTGTACTTCCACTGCACGACGGCGTACTCGATCCTGCGTCATTGCGGCGTGAACATCGGCAAGAAGGATTTCATCGGCGCGCTGTAACGCTCGCCCGCATCAGCGGGAGAGGACGCGTTAGAACGCTTCAGGTACTGGCGTCCGATTCGGTATGTCCTGCCGCGCTTGGAAAGGCAGACACGCGCGCGACAGGACATACCGGATCGGACGCCCGACATCACGCGCCTGAGCGCCCTTTCCCGCAGAGCCGGGAAAGATCGCACGGCGCAAGCAATTCCGCGCCGCCTTCATCCGACCTACTCCCACCGAAGCGGATTTGCGGAGTTCAGTACACAAGCCAGCAGGCAGACTAAGAATTGGGAAAAAACGTTGCCGATCGAACAGGCGTCGAAGGCATTTTCGTTGCTTTTCATCTTGAATTTTCACCCGTGCAGTTCGCCCCCGATAGCGGACGATCAACGGGGAATTTCGGTAGAGTCGAGATGTGGCGCGGTGACCGTAGGTTTGGTTTGTCTGTTGCCGCCCCTTTCGTTTGGCGGTGCCCGAGTAACCTCGCCATAGCTCCGTTTCCACATCCCGCTCATCGAACCGGACGTGCAGATCTCCCGCATCCGGCTCTCGGACAAGACCTCACGCCTTCACCCACGACGGGCCATGCCCACGCGCGGTCAGACGTACGAGACCGAAGTGCCCGTACAGGTGCGAGAGTGGATAAGCTCCGCCCCGGCGTCGCCTGACCTGTGCTTGGTGCGCAGCCACCGGCGTAACCGCGTTGCGGTGTAGCTGTCGATCGCGCGGTAAGCACGGCTGACGCTACCTACTCGGAAGTAGTTCGCCCAGCCGCGCAGCGCCCGATTCAACTGCGCCACCACCTCCGTGGTGTCTTGCCACGTCATCGAGTGGGCGGTGAGCGCATGGATCTTTTCGACCATGCGCCGGATGCTCTTCTTTGATGGCCGGTAACCCAGATAGGCCTGGCCGGTCTTCGCCGAGTGCATCCGCCCAAACGTGTAGCCCAGGAAGTCGAACGCCCCTTCCGGGACCCTACAGATTCGCGTCTTCTCCTCATTCACCGTCAGCTTCCAGCTTGCTCATGAGGTCGCGCATGCGGTCAGCGCCTCTTCGGCCTTGCCCCGCCTGCACAGGATCACGAGATCGTCGGCGTAGGTCACGATGCGAGAGCCAAGGCTCTGCTCCAGCCCGAGCTTCTTCCACCCCAGCACGAACCGGCGCATGTATAAATTAGCCAGCAAGGGTGAGATGGGTGAGCCCTGCGGAATGCCGCACCGCTTATCCTTGGCCTCCGTGCTTCGCGTCTTCCTTCCTCGATCATCGGTTTCTTCCACGGAACATTCCAGCCACATCTTGACCAGATGCAGCACTCGCCGATCCACGACGCGGCGCGCGAGCGACCGCATCAGTTCGGCGTGCGGAATGCTACCGAAGTAGTCCGCGAGGTCGGCGTCTACGACGTCCGGATGACCGCGGAACAGCGTCTCTTCCACCTCGATCACCGCTTGCTGGGCGTTTCTCCCAGCACGGTAAGCGTACTGCTCGGGCGGAAGGTCGGCTTCGAAGATCGGATCGAGCACCAGCATCGCTGCCGTCATGCACACCCGATCCCGCAAGGTCGAGATGCCCAGCGGCCTGAGCTTGCCGTTGGCCTTCGGGATGAACACTCGTCTGATCGGGTCCGGTCGGTAAGTCTCCTGCTTGAGCGCAAGCGCCAGTTCGCCGAGCCACCGCTGCACCCTATACGCTTCGACGTCCGCAAAACCTCACCATCCACACCCGACGCCCCTTTGTTCGAGCGGCACTGGGCATAGGCGTGAGTCAGCATGTCCTCGCGGCAAATCTTGTCGTACAGGGCGTAAAAGCGATACCCGGCTTCCGTCTTCGCTTTCGCGTGTAACGCCATCTGCAGTTTCTGAACACTCTTCGGAGTTGATAGGTTGCCCAATCTCCGGTCCCTCACCACGTATTGCGTCTGTCTTGAACTGAGGCCCCTTCCCTCCACCGGCATTACCCGGCTTCACCGGTACTACGAACCTCTCCGTCACCCCATCGCGGCCGGCCCATCCCTCACGGGCGTCCGGTTGATCTTCCCGATCACGCGACGGGGCTTCCCGTGTTGCGTGCGCTTCCCTTGTGTGCATGCTGTCGCCACTACCCCGGCACGGCGGCTCGGATCACCTTTGCTCTATCACCCAGCCGTAGCAACCTTCCCCGATAGGGTTGTCAGGTCGGCCTGTGCATCGTCCTTTTCGAGGCTTGCTCAGCGTTCACTCACGTTACGGCCTGCACACTCGCGCTGTCACCGTATGTCGTGACACGCTTGACCGAAGGCTTCAAAGATTTCGTTACCTCCATCGTTGCTCCGGTTGCTTCCGGCTGGAGCAGTTGCCGGGTGGGACTTGCACCCACTGGAAAGCGCCGCCTTTTCACGGCGCACACCCATAGCGGACGTTTCCGGACCTCGCCGGGCGGCGTGCACCTTGCAGCGGGTCGATCTCGCGATCATGGCTACTTCAGGGCGGCGTGTACGCCGACGCGACTCAACCGCGGGATGTGCAATTGCAGGAAGCCGTCACCGCCCAGCGATTTCACCCAGCGCCGCACCTCCTCCGCCTGGCTCGGCGGCAGATCGGCCAGCACACCCTGCACGCGCTGCGCCATCCACAACGTGTAGGGTATGCCCTGACGCGAAAACGTCTGGCCCGCCAGGGGAAACCTCACCAACCCGCTGAAGCGCGGTAGATGAGCGCCACGCCGATGGCTCATTGAGCGCACCTGCTCGATGGTGGCCTGCAGGAATGGCACCATTTCCCCGAACACGCTGGCCAGCATCGGCCGGAGTGTCTCCGGAATGAAGTCGTCGCGAAGAAACTCACCGGCTGGCCTGCGTTCACCCGACGCCATGCGCTCACTCCACGCGAGCAGATGCGGTCGCGGCTGCAACCAGCGACGCTTCGCTGCTTCATCGTAGCGGAGGTGGCCGCAGATCGGGCCTGCCAGCGAGAAGTCTGCAAGCGACGGGCGTGTGCCGAACAGATAGGGCATTGTGGCCAAATGGCAGTCAAGGTGATCGAGCTGCTGCGCCAACCAGCGCTCGATTTGTGGGACCTGTTCCGGTGTGGCACCCAGGCGCCGATTCACCTGCTGCATAAATCTCTTCAGGACCAGCGGCAGGGCTCTTTGAATCAACGTTGGGAAGCCGGGAGCAAACGCGCTCGATAATTCGTCACGCCACTTCGGGTAGTTCTCCGGAAAGCTCCAGCGCGCATGCACGCCGGCCGGGAGCCAGAACTCGTCCGCCCACAGTTCGAGCAGGTACGCCGCAAATCGCTGTCGTGGTGTCGACGGTACAACTGGCCGTTCGGGGTAGCGTTGTTCCAGACGCTCAATGATGACGCTGCTGTCCTGCAGCCACTCACCGTCCGGCGTAATCATGATCGGGACCACCGCGTGACCGCAGTGACGAGGAATGACGACGTAGTACTCCCACGCCGTCGGTGTACGCTCGCTGAAGGGAATGCCCTTGAAACGCAGGTACGGGCGCACCTTGGCCGAGTACCACGACAACTGCATCGAATACAGCAGGGAAACGTCTGCAGCCACGGGGCGCCTTCCGGCGGAATCGACGATCTCGGGACGCCTACTTGACCGTGTAACCCTTCGGCTCGAGGCACGCAGCGAATCCCTTCTTGAACAGGTCAATTTGCTGCTGATTCGCAGCCTGTGCCTGCTGCGTCGCCTGCTGCTGTTGCTGGGTGGCCTGCTGCGCGGCCTGCTGCTGGTTCTTGCGACTCTGCCGGCCACCAGCCACAACGCCAGCCGTAGCGCCGATCGCCGCGCCCTTGCCAGCGTCGTCGTCCGCCACCTCGCCGATGATCGCCCCAGCCGCCGCGCCGCGGGCCGCTCCGCGCACACGCGAACCGTCGGCGGCGGGAGCGGCCTTGGCCGGCTGCGCCGCAGGTTGCGTCGCAGCGGGCGGCGGCGCCATGGGATCAACGCCAGTCTGGCCCTTCGACCACGCGTAACACTCGCCCTCGTCCTGGGCTTGCTGTTGCGCGGTCTGCCCCTTTGCCGGAAACACGGCCATGCCGAGTGATGTGGAAATGGGTTTGGACGCCGGAGCCGGCGTCGCGGGAGCCTGTGCCACAGCCTGCACGCCGGCCATCAGAAGGGCCGTCGATGCGATGATTCTGCCGAGGCCGTTCATTTCGATACCTCCACCGTCACGGTCGGGATATGGCCGTTGAACCTCGACCGGGATTCCGACCCGATCGCTTCGACGACGGGCGTACCGAGATCGATGCCGACGTCCGCCGTCTCGTCTGCGGAGAAGATGCCTGCCTGCGTATTTTCGATCCGTCCCTCGGCGACCTTCTCGCCGTTGACGAAGAGCGTGCCGAGGCCGCCCTTGCCGGGGCCGCCGCCGTCGTACGCGAAGACGAACTTCAGCGTTGACTTGCCCGGTGCGAGCGGCTTGCTCGCGACGATGCTGCTCTGCTGCATCCCCAGGAAGTTATAGCCGTAAGCCGGCACACCGTCCTTGACGTACAGCGACCAGCCGCCGAAGCGCCCGCCCTGCGCAATGATCGTGCCATTGGCCACGCCCTTTGGCACCTCGAGTTCTGCCGTGATGGACTTGGAGCGGTTCTTCACGTTGATGAACACTCCCTCCATCATTCCCGTCATGCCCTCGGCCAGCGTCAGCGATGTGCGGCCGGCCATGAGGTCGGGGCGGCCCACCGCGGCGCCATCCAGGCGCTCGAAGAAGCGGTCGTCCATCGGCAGCACGTGGTATTTCTCGGCCTGCTGCAGAAATACGCCTTTCAGTTCCGCAAGCTTCTGCGGGTTCTTCGCGGCAAGGTCGTTCGCCAGGCTGAAATCCGAGCGCACGTCATACAACTGCCACGCGGAGTCGTCCTGCAGGGTACGACGCGGCTTCGCTTCCCACGGTGCCTTGTGGATCGTGCGGGCGAACCAGCCATCGTGATAGACGGCGCGGTTCCCGGCGATCTCGAAGTACTGCGTCGTGTGGCGCTCCTTCGCCTTCGCATCACCGAACGTGTACGCGAGGCTCGTGCCTTCAATCGGGATCTGCGGCGTGCCGTTGACCACTTTCGGCTCCGGCAGGCCGATGGCCTCCAGGATCGTCGGCGCGATGTCGATGACGTGACCGAACTGCGTCCGGATCTCGTTCTTCGCCTTGATGCCCTTCGGCCACGACATGACCATGCCGTTGCGCGTGCCGCCGAAGTCCGACGGCACCTGCTTCATCCAGCCGAACGGCGAATCGAAACCGACCGCCCATCCCGATGCCATGTGCGGGTAGGTTTCTGGCCCGCCCCACTGGTCGATCTTCGGCAGCATCTGCGCGACCGTCTCCTGCACGCCGTTGAAGTAGGTGTACTCGTTGAACATGCCGTTGGCGCCGCCTTCACCGCTGGCGCCGTTGTCGCCCGCGATATAGACGACCAGCGTGTTGTCACCCTGGCCGACGTCGTCGAAGGCCCGCAGCATGCGGCCGATCTCGTGATCGGTGTATTCGGCGAACGCCGCGAACACTTCCGCCTGGCGCGTGAACAGCTTCTTTTCGTCAGCCGAAAGCGTGTTCCAGTCGCGGATCGCCTCCGGCTTCGGCGCGAGCCTGGTGCCCGGCGGGACGACTCCCATCTTGATCTGTCGCGCGAGCGTTTCCTCGCGCATCTTGTCCCAGCCCTGGTCGAACTTGCCCTTCCAGCGCGCGATCCATTCCTGCGGCACGTGGTGCGGCGCATGCGTGGCACCCGGCGCGAAGTAGATGAACGACGGCCGCTGCGGAGTCAGCGCCTTCTGGTACTTGATCCACGCCACGGCCTTGTCGGTCATGTCGGTCATGAAGTGGTAGTTCGGGTCGTGGGGCAATTCGACCACGGCCGTCCCGTCGTAGAGGAACGGCGCCCACTGGTTCGTCTCGCCGCCGATGAAGCCGTAGAACTTGTCGAACCCCTGGCGCGTCGGCCAGCGATCGAAGGGACCGGCAACGCTCGCTTCCCAGGCGGCCGTCTCGTGCCACTTGCCAAACGCCGCGGTGGCGTAGCCATTGAGCCGCAGCGTTTCCGCCAGCGGCGCGGTCGCGTTCGGGATCTGTCCGGTCGAACCCGGCAGGCCCGTGGCCAGCTCGGTGATGAAACCCATGTTCACCGTCTGGTGATTGCGCCCGGACTTGAGCGCTGCGCGGGTCGGTGAGCACAACGCCGTCGTATGGAAGTTGTTGTAGCGCAGGCCTTGCTGGGCCAGCGCGTCGAGGGTCGGCATCGACACGGGACCGCCGAAGGCCGTAGGCACTCCGAAACCCATGTCGTCGATCAGCACGATGACGACGTTCGGCGCGCCGTCGGGTGCCTTGACCTCGAAGCGAGGCGGCACCGTCGCGTTGCGCGCGTCGAGCACCTTGGACAGTGGTCGCGCCGGCTCCTGCAGCGGGAGGATCGCCCGATCGAGCGGCCCCGGCTCTGCCGCGAATGCCTGCGAGGCAATCATTCCCACCGCGCAGCAACTGACTGCCAGACCCACAAGTGATGCATTCATCTCTGAACTCCAGACGTATTCCGTCAAGGCTACTCGCTACAAGCCACGCAACTTACCACCCTGGAGAAGCGCGCGTGCCAGGACCGGTCGTTTAGCAATCACCGTTCTGAGCAAACGGCAGCACGGGCCGGCGCACACGGTCGCCGGCCCGGCTCGTTTCGCTTAAAACGACGCTTTGACGGAGATGCCATAGGTGCGCGGCGCATTGACCGCACACCGCATGACCGTACCACCCGTCGCCGGGTCACGCAGTCCGAGCGAGTTATCGAGCGGCTGTCCGACGCGGGCCGTGCAGTACTCCTCGTCAAAGAGGTTGTCGCCAAAGATCGAAACGGCAATCCGCTGGTTTGGCCCGAAGAGCAGCGAGAATCGGGCCGATACGACCGAATACGCCTCCTGGATGTTCTGTGGATTGTTGTCGCTGATCTGTCCGACGTTGATGTCGTCGACGTAGCTCAAGTCGGTGCGAAACTGGTAGCCGATGCCCGCAAGACCGAGGTCTCCCTGCATCTGGAGGCCGAGCGCGCCTTGCCACTCAGGCGCGTAGGCGGGGCGCTCCCCTTCCAGGTCCTGGGTGCAATTCGGATTCACTTGCGCGGGATAGGGCAGGCACGACGCATCGGGATATTCCGAGAATTCGGCATCGAGGTAGCCAAGGCCCGCGTTCACCGTCAGCCAGTCGGTCGGTGCGTAATCCGCATCGAGTTCGACACCCTGATTACGCATGTTGCCGGCATTGATGACGTTGAAGCTGGTACCGTCGAAGGCGCGATCCTGGAAGTCGCTCAATTCCATGACGAACAGCGTTCCATTGACGTGCGCCCGGCCATTGGCGAGGGTCCACTTGACGCCGGCCTCGACGTTCTCGACTGTTTCCTTGTCGAACTTACGCTTCTGTCCAAGCGCAGCCGCACCACCGCCGGAATTGAAGCCACCGGATTTGTAGCCGGTCGAATAGCTCCCGAAGACCAGCAGATCTTCGCTCGGCGTCCAATTGAGTCCGACGCGGTAAGTCAGTTCGTCATCGTTGGTCTCGAGAGCCGTGTCCTCTGGAGCGCGCAGCGCAGCGGCGAACGGATTGTTGCGTTGCTGCACGAACGTCGCAGTCTTGTCGTCCTTGGTCCAGCGGGCACCGAGAACGACATCGAGCGAATCCATGATTCCAATGTTTCCCTGCGCGTAAACAGCGAAGTTCTCCGCGTCCTGGTTGAAATCGAGCACGGTGGCGTTCGACTTGTTGCCGCTGGCGTTGCAGGCGGGTCGGCCGGGAACCGGCACGAGGCTGTTGCAGAAATCCGCTCCCAGACCCAGTTGCTCGCCGATGAAATAGTCTTCCTGGAAGTAGTACAGGCCCGCGACGTAATCAAACCGTCCGCCGAAATACTGGTCGACGGGGGAGATCAGCTGCAGTTCATGCGACTGGCTCTTGCTTTCATAGCCGCCGGTGCGCTGCACCACATCGACCGGCAGGTACAGCGTGTCCGATTCGTATTGTTCGTTGTCCCACTTTCGATAGCCGCTCAGCAACCGGACGGTATTGCCGCCGGCGATGTCCCAGGACAGGTCGCTCACCACGCCGTACTGCTTGTCGTCGAGACTACCGAGCGTACGCTGGTTGCTGCGACGGTCGAACGGGTCATCGAGGTCGAGCGGGTTCGCGGCGAAGATCGCATTCAAGCGCGAGCGCGATGCCGGGGTGAGCGTGTTCGGGTCGATCTCGATCTCGGTGATGCCGTCGCCCTCGTTCCGGGACCAGTCGTACTTCACCGTCCACTGCAGGTCGTCCGTCAACTGCCAGGACATGCCCAAACGACCCGCCTTGGCGTCGGCATCGGCATAGCGCTGCTGGGTCACGCGGTTGATGGCCACGCCGTCCCGGGAATCGGTGAGGCCCGCGACACGGAACGCGAGGCGATCGCTGACTGGCAGGTTCAGGGTGCCCACGAAACGCTGTTGGTTGTAGCTGCCGAACTGCAACTCGGCGCTGCCGCCGAATTCGTCCTGCGGGCTGGCCGAGCGCAGCAGGATGCCACCGACTGTCGAATTCCGGCCGAAAAGCGTTCCCTGCGGACCGCGCAGGACTTCGACGGCGGCGATGTCGTTGAACTGCCCGAACAATGCTCCGGGTCGCGGCACGTACACGCCGTCCAGGAACGTGCCGATGCTCGGGTCGATGGCGGTATTACCGATGGCGCCGACACCGCGAATTACGAGACGCACCGCGGCGGTCTGCGCCGCGCGCGAGATGTTCATGTTCGGCACGAGGCGCGAAAGCTCCAATGCGCTGTCGACGCCGGACCGTGCGAGGGCCGTGCCCGAGAAGGCTGCAACCGACAGCGGCACTGACTGGATGCTCTCTTCGCGCTTCTGGGCGGTTACGACGATCTCCTCCATGGGACCATCCAGCCCGCTACCCGACTCAGTGGCAGCTTCCTGTGCGTAGGAAGCCTGGCTCGCAGTGAGGACGGTTGCCACGGCGACAGCCACGGCCGAGACATGTGATTTTCGCATTCAATCCCCCGGAAGTTCTTGCAACTCAGATCGACTGCGACGCCGACGGCGCCCAGCGGGTCGCAAAACTGCCGGATTTTTTGCGCGAAGATGCCCCCCAACACGGGGGGAGGTGCGGCAGTGCCTCAGGTCTAGAGGATGCCGAGCAACCGGGCGCGATCCACGGCATGTTTCCGGCTGGCGGCATTGAGCTTGAAGAACACGTTCTTCAAGTGCCACTTGACGGTCTGCTCGCCAATGTCCATGGCGCGAGCGATTTCCTTGTTGGCCTTGCCGGTGGCGAGCAGCGACAGGATCCTTGCCTCCTTCGGCGTCAGCAGGCCGCTCGTAGTAGGTGCGTCTTCGGGCCGTACCGGCGTCACTTGGCGTGTGATTGTGTCGATACGGATGCCTTGCCTCGCAGCGTCCGAATCGAGGTTGGAAGCGGCTATGTCGGCGAGCCGCGGGTGGGCCCCTTCGACGTAACTCCGGATGCCCCCGAGGTCGGCGAGACTCAGCACCTCCGCCAGCATGGCTGGTGCTTCGGACCGTCCGCGCTGATGCGTCACCAGGGCCAACAGCGCTCGCGCCACGAGCGCAACCGGGCCTCGGCTTGTACCGGTCTGATCTCCTAGCCACGCCATCAGGGCAGTCTCGGCACCCTCTAGGTTGAATTTCGCCAACTGTGCGTAGGCGTTCGCCACGACGCGTGTGCGCTTGAACAGCCACAGGAAGGGCCCATGGGCCGACTCCTCGAAAATGGGCCGTAGCGCGTCGAGTTGCAGGAGCAGGCCAGAAGCCGTCTCGACCCGTCCTCGCAACGAATGGGCCCTTACCTGCTCAGCCAGGCTGACGACCAGCACGCGCGGCTGTTTGCGCGCCACGCCAAACTCGTACAGGGCCGCCAGGATCTCCAGTGCATGTGCCTCCTCGCCGCGCCGCATGGCGATGGCGGCCAACGTGCGGTAGGCGAGCATGGTCGAGTCCGGCATGCCGATCCGTTCAATCACGTCCAACCGGTCTGCGAGCGTTGCAAGCGCCTGTTCGTGCTCGCCCCGAAGCATGAACGCCGCCGCCAGCGGCCCCGCGAGCATCGCCGCCAGCGCGCTGCGCCGGCCCATTTCCTGCTCGGCTTTCTCCAAACGCGGCTGCAGCACCGCAACAGCCTTGACCGCATTGCCGTCCATGACGTGACTGAGCCCGAGCAACAGGTCGGCGAAGCCAAGCGGCAGGCGCATGGTCGCGTCGCGGGAGGCGGCGGACACGCCGGGAAGCAAACGCCTTCGTACCAGGTCGTTGTCACCGCTGTGCAATGCCAAGGCTGCGTGGCCATTGGCCAGCGAGATCACGTGCAGCGGCGTCGATCCTGCAGGCGCCAAATCCCAGGATCGCAGCGCATCAGCCACCAGGCCAGGTTTGTCGCAGAAGATGCCAGCGGTTGCCGCGACCAGCGCGGCCTCGAAGCAACATTGTTCGTCGAACTGCGGATGCCGCGAGATCTGTTCGATGAGTGCCGGCACGGCCGCGGCGCCACCGCCCAGGGCCGTCACCCATGCTGCGGTGAGCTGCAACCGCACGTCGCTCGACATTGCCGACGAAGGCAGGCGGCGGATCCATTCGTTCGCCTCCGCGAGGCGGCCCTCGCGTGCGATGTCCAGCAAGCATTGCGCTGCATGCGCGACGGCCAGGGATTCGTCTCCCGCCGCGAGCGCGTGCCGCGCAGCCTCCTGCAACTGACCGTGCTTCGCGTACCAGGCGGCAGCGCGTGCGTAGCACGAGCGACGCTCCTCGGCAGGCAGTCGTTCAAATTGACCTAGCAGGTAGTCTCGCGCCATGGCGTGCAAGCGCAACCAGTCGCGGCCTTCGCCTTCGGTCACGATCGGCGAGTCGTTGGCAAGCCGCTGCAGGTAAGACGCCGACTCAGGGCAGCCGGTGACCGCTTCGCACAAGTCGGCGCGAACCGTCTCGAGGATCGCGATCCGCACGAGGAACGCCGCTTCCTCGACGGGCAGCCGCGATACCACCGACTCGAAGAAGAATCGTTCGAGGTCGCCACGACGGGCGCTCAGTTCCCCGACTATCGCATGGAGGTCGGGCGCGCGCTCGATGGTGGATGCCGCCAGCTGCAAGCCCAGCGGCCAGCCCTCCATGAGGTCATGCAGGCGCACGGCATCGTCGAGCCCGATCCGGTTGCCGAAGCGAACTCGCAGCAGTTCGAGCGACTCGTCCAACGCCATGCGCAGGTCACTAACGTTGATCGCGGCCAGCCGCCCGCCGGCGATCAGGTCCGACAGGTCGAGTTCGAGCGGCCGGCGCGACCCGATCAGGAACTGCAGGTTCGGCGGTGCGTTATTCAGGAGGTATGCCAGCACTTCACGCAGCGTGTCCTGCGGCACGCGGTGTGCGTCGTCCAGGATGATGACCGTGGGTGTGGCGAGCATCGCCACCTCGGCCAGCAGGGCCGTCAGCGCGTCGAGATCGCGATTGGCCTGGAGTTGGCCCTGGAGCGCCGCGGCAGAGAACGAGTCACGCCCGCTGGCGGCCCGCAGAGCGAATAAAATCAGGTCCACGCAGCGGGCTCGGTCGTCCTGGGCGTCGAGCGATGCCCATGCCACCAGGGCACCCTGCTCCAGCCACTTGCGGCGCCATTGCGCCAACAGCGTCGTTTTGCCGAAGCCCTGGGGTGCGGTGACGACGATTGCCGTGCGCTCGCGGACCTCGGTCCAGCAATGATCGAGGCGCGGGCGTTGCATCACGGCTCGCCCCAGTCGCGGGGGCGCCGTCTTCAACTGGAAATGGGCGTTCGACATGTCTCGGGTCTGCACTGGCCCGGCGCGCGGTGCGAGCCGGTTCCCCTTCGGCCTGGCAGGCCGCGGCAAGCATAACCCATCGCCTGCCCGTCCCCGTCCTGGGTGGCTTGCCGGGGCAATCACTGTGGTCGTCCCACCCGTCTGGAGGGGGGGGGAAAGGGCGGCGTATGCGGCAGCCTTACGACTCCATGGGGGAACGCCGTTCGGGGGCGACGCTGATGAACGACGATGAGTACACGTTGTGGGGCTCGCCGCACTCCTATTACACGGGAAAGATCCGCTCTTACCTGATCAAGAAGGGCGTGCCTTATCGGGAACAATTTGCGTTCCATCCGGACTTTCAAGCCCGCATCTTGCCGGCCATTCGCATGTTGGTGGTCCCGGTGCTCGAAACGCCGGATGGACGCATCGTGCAAGACACGACGGACATGATCGAGGAACTCGAAAGCGCGTCGCCGACGCCGTCCATGATCCCGCAGTCTCCGGTACAGCGCGCCGTCGCCTGGTTGCTCGGCGCCTTTGGCTCGGAAGGCCTGTTGGCACCAGGCATGCACTACCGATGGTCCTATCGAGCCGAGCAGGAGAACTTCCTGTGCGCGGAGTTTGGTCGCCTGCTGCACCAGGGACCCGACCGCGCCGCTCGCGACGCAACGGCTCGGCAGACCATGCAGTACTTCAACGGCTTCCTGCCGTTCCTGGGCATCACTGCGACGACGATCCCGACGATCGAGACCGCGTATGGCGAACTGCTCGACACGCTCGACGAACATTTCCTACACTACCCGTATCTGCTCGGTGGGCGTCCGAGCATTGCGGATTTCGGCCTGATGGCGCCGATGTTCGCGCACCTGGCGCGCGACCCGGTGCCCGCGACGCTAATGAAAAACCGGGCCCCGAACGTGTATCGCTGGACCGAGCGCATGAACCTGGCGCAAATCGCGGACGGTGAATTTCCCGACTGCCCGGCGACCTACGTGTCCGATGACGTGATCCCCGCAACGCTCGAACCGGTCCTGCGCCTGGTGTTTCAGGACTGGGGCGCGCAACTCCTGGCCGACGCGTCGATGTACGAGACATGGCTCGAGAGCGACCCGACGCGCCCAGCTGGCACGATGGTGTCGGCCAGTGGTGAAAGGAAGATCCACACCACGCTCGGTCCGCTGCAGTACCAATGGCGCGACTGCGTCATGCAGCGGGCGAGTTCGCCACATGGACTGTGGCATTTCGACAAGGCCGCTGTTCTTGCACGGGCGCTCACGGGCGACGCGAAGACCCGCTTTGACGCGCTCGTCCGGCGGGCAGGCGGCGAGCAAGTCATGTCGATTCCGCTGTCACGTCCGATGCGGCGCGAGAACTACGTGCTGGTGCTCGCGTGATCGACTGTGCCTGGCGCGTACTCCAACGGAGGACCCCGCGATGATGACATTGAAGACGGAATTGACGTTACCCGCCGCCGGCTTGTCGGGCTTCGAGCCGCCGTTGGCCGAAGAAGAGGCCGCCATCCAGGCAGGCGTGCATCGCTTCGCCAGGGAAGTGCTGCGGCCATTGGGTGCCGAACTCGACCGGATGACCGCGGCCGCGGTGATCGCGCCGGGTTCGCCGTATTACGGCGTCTTCGCCGAGTTCGCCAAGCTGGGCCTCGACCCGTTCGCGCTGGCTGAACTGCCGCCCGACATGGCCGTGCGCATCGAATCCCTGATCGGCGAGGAACTCGGTTGGGGAGACTCCGGACTCGCGGTCTCGCTGGTGGTCGCGGGTTTCCCGGTGCAGATGGCGTCCATCGTCGGCAGCCAGGAACTCGTGGACCTCTGCACGGGAAAGATCGGTTGCTGGATGATCACGCAACCCGACAAGGGCAGCGACGTGCAGGTCTTCGACATGGCACGTGAGTGGGCGCCGGGCCAGCAGGGCAACAAGGGCAACGTCTGGGGACGCATCCAGGGCGACGAGATCGTCATCAATGGCCAGTGCTCGGCGTGGGTGTCGAACGGCGCGGTGGCGCAAGTTGCACTCGGTTACATCAGCGCCGAATACGACGGGAGCTTCTTCGAGAAAGACGGCCGTCCGCACGGCATGTCCGTGATCATTCCACTGGATTTTCCTGGTGTGTCGAAGGGCAAGCCCCTCGACAAGCTGGGCCAGCGCGCACTGCCGCAGGGTGAAATCTATTTCGATAACGTCCGCGTGCCCAAGCGCTTTGCAGTGGCGCTGCGGCACGAGTACTACGGGAACATGGCCTCGGCCTGGTCGTTCGCCGGTACCCACATGTCGCAGGTTTTCACCGGTGTCGCGCGGGCCGGGTTCGAGCACGCACTCAAGTATTGTCACGAGCGCAAACAGGGCGGCACGCGACTCATAGACCACCAACTCACGCGCCATCGCCTGGGCGACATGCTGCGTCGCGTGGAACTCTGCCGCTCGGTGGCACGAAGGTCGCTCGCGTATGCACGCCAGTCGCCTGCCACCCATCCCTACGTCACGGCTGCCGCCAAGGTCACCGTCACGCAGGAAGCAATGAAGGTCGTCGACGAGGCGCTGCAACTCTTTGGCGGCGTCGGGACCTCACGCGAGTATCCGATCGAAAAGCTGTACCGCGATGCGCGCCTAGCGCTGATCGAGGACGGCGAGAATTACGTGCTGACGATGCGGCTCGGACTGCTGGCGCAGCAGCTCTATGCCGAGGGCTGGGCGCAGGACTGACCGCTCCCGACCACCAGGCAACCAACGAACGAATTCGAGGAGGAAGACTCATGGCCAAGTACCCCGTCGTCGTCTACGGCGCGAGCGGCTATACCGGTATGCTGATCATGGACTGGCTGATCGACCAGCAGATCCCCTTTACCGCCGTTGCGCGCAACGCGAAGCGCGTGCAGGAGATGATGGCCGAGCGCGTCGTGCGACTCGAATCGGCGACCTACGAGATCATCGAGGCCGAGCACAACGTCGCAGCCCTGACCCAGGCGTTCAAGGGCGCCCGGGTCGTGTGCAACACCGTTGGACCGTTCGTGAACTTCGGCTTGACGACGGTTGAGGCAGCGCTCGAGGCCGGTTGCCACCATATCGACACGACGGGTGAGCAAGGCTACATCCGTTCGGTGCGCGATCGGTTCGGCGACCTGTACGCCCAGGCCGGGCTGCTCGTCGCGCCATCGACGGCCTACATGTACACGTTCGCAGAGATCGCGGCCGAACTGGCGCTCGAAACGCGCGGAATAGACGCCCTGGAAACCGCGACACTCTGCAGGGGGCAGCGCGGAGGCGCTTCAGGTGTGACGGTCGGATCGACCGCCTCGATTTTCGAGCTGTACCGGCAGGAGGCCTGCTACCTCTGGGAGAAGCAACTCGTCCCCTACCCGGCCGGCACCACTGCCAACGTAATCGATCCAGGCTTCGTGCAGCCTGTCTTCTCGCTGCCCTGGGGCGGAACGTCGCTACCAGTCTTTTTCCAGCGCGACGCGCGTGTGCGTAGCTGCAGTTCGTACGTCGGGTTTTACGACAACAACGTGATGCAACTGGTCCATGGGCTCGGCCAGAAATGGGAAGCGGAGTACAAGAACCTGCCTCGGGACCACCAGGATGCGGTGATCAAGCAGATCGTCGACTCGACCACGCCGTCCATGCCTCCACGCGAGCGCACGACCACCATGCGCACCGTCGACTTCGCAATCGGCCGCGGACAGCTGGCGGCAGTCCGCGCGACGGTACACGGAATCACCGCCTACATTTCGACGGGTGCCTTGCAGACGGCCGCCGTCATCAAGCTGCTCGATGGCGAGACCAGCAAAGTCGGGTTCGCATCGGCGTGCAAGGCGTTCGGTCATCGCTACCTGCTCGGCTTCCTCGAACAGCGTGGTCTCGCACGCGCCACGGTCACGCAGCTCTGAGATAGCTATCCATGGCGATCATCGACTTCTTCGACAGGGGCTGGCGCATCAACCCTGCGGGCACAGCCTATATCCAGGACGAGCGGAGCTACGGCTTCGATGAAGTCGGGGAGTTGTCCTGCCGCATTGCCAATGGCCTGCTCGCACTTGGCTTCCCAAAGGAAACCAAGGGCGCGGTCTGGGCGGTCAACGACGTGACCGCGTGGACCTGCACGCTGGGGCTCTGGCGCGCGAACATGTGCTGGATCCCCGTCGGGGCGCGCAATCCCGCGGACGAGAACTGCCATCTGCTCGATGCGTTCGATTGCGAAGTGCTGTTCTTCCAGAAGTGCTTTGCGCCCGTCATCGCCGGGATCCGGCAGCAGCTGCCCCAGGTGAAGCTGTGGATCTGCATCGACGATGAACTGCCCGACTTCCCCGGGACGCATTCGCTGACGAACTGGGTCAAGGACCAGCCTGCAACGCCGCCGAACGTACCAGTCGACCTCGACGACGTCGTCATGCTGTCGGCCACTGGCGGCACGACCGGCATGCCGAAGGGCGTGATGAACACGCACCGCAGCGCGCAGACGTTCTGCGCACACTTCATGATCGGTTGTCCCTACGGCGCCGGCGAAAGGCCGGTCAATCTCGCAGCGGCCCCGATGACGCACACCGCCGGACTGCTGTCCGTGCCGTGCACGGCGCGCGGCGGCGCGGTCGTGGTCATCACGAAGCCAGACCCGGCGATCCTGCTGGACGCCATCCGCAGGTACATGGTGACTGAATTCTTCCTGCCACCGACGGTCATCTACCGGCTGCTCGACATCCCCGACCTCGCCCGGACGGTGGACTTCTCCTCGCTCAAGTACTTCATGTACGGCGCGGCGCCGATGTCGGTCGAGAAGCTCAAGCAGGCCATTCAGACCATCGGCCCGGTGATGATGGGCGGCTACGGCCAGACCGAGGCGCCGGCCTCGATCGCCTACCTGACCCCCGGCGAGCACTTCGAGGATCGCGCCCTCGCTTCCGACGAGCGTCTGGCGTCGGTAGGCCGTCCCAATCCGCTGATCCGCGTCGAAATCACGAACGACGACAACGAGGTCCTGCCGCAAGGCGCCACCGGCGAGATCTGCGTGCGCGGCGACCTGGTGATGAAGGGCTATTACAAGACTCCCGAGAGGACCGCCGAGACGATCGTCGACGGCTGGCTGCACACCGGCGACATCGGTCATATCGACCGCGCGGGCTACCTGCACATCACCGACCGCAAGAAAGACATGATCATATCGGGTGGCTTCAACGTGTACCCGAGTGAAGTCGAACAGGTGATCTGGGGCCATCCGGCAGTTCAGGACTGCGCCGTGATCGGCGTGCCGGACGCCATGTGGGGCGAGGCGGTCAAGGCGATCGTCGAACTCAATGCGGGTCAGAGCGTCGGCGCGGACGAGCTGATTGCGCTGTGCAAGCAGAAGCTCGGCTCCGTCAAAGCCCCAAAATCCATCGACTTCGTCGAGGCCTTGCCGCGCAGTCCGGTTGGCAAAGTGCTCAAGAAAGACCTGCGGGCGACCTATTGGGCTGTGGCCGCGCGCCAGATCTGAACGCGGCAATGACGACAGGAGAATTGGATCGATGAGTTGCTTCGCTGGAAAAGTCATCGTCATCACGGGCGCAGGTTCGGGCATCGGCCGCTCGCTGGCGCAGCAGCTCGCTGGCAAGGGCGCTCGCCTCGCCTTGTCCGATATCGATTCCACGAGTCTGCAGGAAACCATGAGCTCGCTCGATTCGAACGCGATCGCGCGCAACTATCAACTCGACGTCTCGTCGCGTGAGGCCGTGTTCAAGCACGCGGACGATGTCACGCGTGATTTCGGCAATGTGCACTTCGTGATCAACAACGCGGGTGCCACGGTGGTCGGCACCATCGCGCACCTGCGCATCGAAGAAATCGAGTGGCAGCTCGGCGTGAACTTGTGGGGCGTAATCTACGGCACTAAGGCCTTCCTACCGCGGTTTCTGGCGCAGCGCGAAGGGTGCATCGTGAACATCTCGAGCGTCTTCGGGCTCGTTGGCTTCCCGCTCCAAGGTGCCTACAACATCTCGAAGTTCGGCGTGCGCGGGTTGACCGAATGCCTGTGGAGCGAACTCGAGGGAACCGGCGTGAGGGCCGTGTGCGTGCACCCGGGCGGCATCAAGACCAACATCGACAAGCTGGGCCGCCGTTGCGCAGGATCCGGAATCGAGGAGACTGAATTCGACCACATGGCCGAAACGATGCTGCTGACCCCGCCGGACGAATGCGCGGCGGACATCATCGCCGGCATCGAGCGCGGTCGTAAGCGCATCGTCACGGGCCACAAGTCGACATCACTGGCCTGGTTGAGCCGATTGCTCCCAAGCGCGTACCCAACCGTGCTGAAGATGCTGGCCAGATCGCCGCGCAAGACTGTCGCTGCTGCAGGAACCATCTCGTGACCAA
>JADIYJ010000017.1 GCA_016705325.1 Pseudomonadota bacterium
CTGGTGAATGCTAGCAGAGCCGGCGGCCGACGCACTGTTGCTGCGGGACAACATTGGCACGCACCTACGGCGAGCGAGGGGTCCGCGGTGCTAAACTCGGCGCCGCTTGCATACTCCAACTGCATTCGTGCTCCGGCCGATCACCGACGACGACGACGCGGCGATGGCGCAGGTCATTCGCACCGTGATGCCCGAGTTCGGTGCATCCGGACCGGGTTTCGCGATCAACGACCCTGAAGTCGATCAGCTTAGCGTCGCCTACGCGGCCCCGCGCGCGGCGTATTTCGTCCTCGTGCATAACGGCAGGGTCGTCGGCGGGGGCGGCATCGCGCCACTCGCGGGTGGCGATTCCGACGTGTGCGAGCTGCGCAAGATGTACTTCCTCGGCGAGAGCCGCGGGCAGGGCAGGGCCGGCGCATGCTGCAACGCTGCATCGAAGCCGCACGCCGGCTCGGCTACCGACGCTGCTACCTCGAGACGCTCACCGGCATGGATGCCGCGCAGCACCTCTACTCCGACGCGGGCTTCAGGAAGCTTTGCGGTCCGCTCGGCGCGACGGGCCATTTCGCCTGCGACCGTTACTTCGCGCTCGAGCTCTGACGCCCGCCCGATGACGCCCTCGCTGCCCCTCAACGGCCTTCGTGTCCTGACGATCGAGAACTTCGGCGCGGGTCCGTTCGGCTCGATGTACCTCGCCGACCTCGGCGCCGAAGTCATCAAGATTGAGAACCGCGACCAGGGTGGCGATGCCACCAGGTCCATGGGCCCGTTCTTCCTCGGCGAACACGACAGCCAGTTCTTCCAGGCGTTCAACCTCAACAAGAAGAGCGTGACGCTGAACCTGAAGCACGCCGCCGGGCGCGAGGCGTTCCACCGGCTCGTGCGAACGGCGGACGTCGTGCTGAACAACCTGCGCGGCGACCAACCCGGAAAACTCGGCCTCGATTACGCGGCCCTGGGCCCGATCCATCCGCGCGTGCTCTGCGCGCACCTGTCGGCCTACGGGCGTGACAACGAGCGCAAGGGCTGGCCGGGTTACGACTACCTGATGCAGGCCGAGGCCGGCTACCTGCACCTGAGCGGCGAGCCGGGTTCGCCGCCCGCGCGCATGGGACTCTCGATCGTCGACTACATGACCGGCATCACGACGGCGGTCGCGATCCTGTCGTCACTGTTCGGCGTGCTGAAAGGCGGCCGCGGTCACGACATCGACGTCTCGCTGTTCGACGTAGCGCTGCACCAGCTCACCTATCCCGGGGCGTGGTACCTGAATTCCGGCTACCGCACCGAGCGACTGCCACGCAGCGCGCATCCCTCGACCGTGCCGGTGCAACTGCAGCGCACGAGCGACGGCTGGATCTTCATCATGTGCATGACGGACAAGTTCTGGGTCGAACTGGTGCGGACGCTGCAGCGGCCGGACCTCCTCACGCACGCGGATTACGCGACGGTCGAAGCCAGGCGCGCGAATCGCGATGCGTTGACGGCTGTGCTCGACGACGTGCTCTCGACCGCGACGACGGCAGACTGGCTCAGCAAGCTGCAGGGCGTGCTGCCTGCCGCTCCGGTCTACGATCTGCCACAGGCGCTCGACAATCCATACCTGCAGACCATCGGGATGGTGAAGGACCTGCCGCACCCGGCGCAGGAGGGTTACCGCGTACTCGCGAATCCCATCAAGCTGGACGGCGATCGTCTGCCGAGCCGGCGTGCGCCGCAACTGGGTGAGCACACCGATGCCGTTTTGCGCGAGCTTGGTTACGATCCGGCAGCGATCGCAAATCTGCGAGCCGATGGCGCCGCGTGAACGCTGCAAGGAGGATCACATGCTGAACAAGTTCCTGGTCGCTGGCGCCTTCATGCTCGTCCTGGTGACGTGGCCTGGACGCCAGGGTACGGCGGCGGACCCGAGCCACGACAACGCCAAACCAGTCCCGCCGGCAGCCACCACAAACGTTCCCGCGGGTGCCTACACGCTCGACCGCACGCATGCGAGCCTGATTTTTCGCGTGAATCACCTGGGCTTTTCGAATTACACGGCGCGCTTCAAGCGCTTCGACGCGAAACTGCAGTTTGATCCGGCGAACCTCGCCGCGTCGAAGGTTACCGCGAGCGTGGATGTGGATTCACTGGAGACGGACTTTCCGGATCCCGCCAGGCTGGACTTCAACGCGGTCTTGAAGGGCGCAGCGTGGCTGGACGTCGCGCAGTTTCCGCGAATGGAGTTTGCATCCAGTCACATTGACGTAACGGGCGTGAACACCCTGCGCATTCATGGCGACCTCACGTTGCATGGCGTGACCAGGCCGATCGTGCTCGAGGCCACCTTCAATGGCGGCTACGCGGGCCATCCCATGGACCCCAATGCGCGCATCGGGTTCTCGGCACAAGCCACGCTCAAGCGGTCGGAGTTCGGCATCGCGTATGGAATTCCCGCGCCGGGCACGACGATGGGCGTGAGTGACGAGGTGGCTGTCGTCATCGAAGCGGAATTCACCGGTCCGCCGCTGGTTCCGCGCTGAGTGGCTGGATTCTCCGGCCAGGCTTATCCTGCCGCGCGCGGCCACGCCCACCCGCGCAGTCGATCCGCGGGCGCATTCTGTTAAAGTCACCGGAATCATCACCTTGCACATCGCCCAAACCACCATGAAGAGAATCGTCGCCACGTGCCTGTCGCTGTTGCTGGCGGTCAACCTCGTTCTGCCCACCCAGGCGCAGGCGGACTCCAGGACGGACCAGAGGCTGCAGAATTCGCAGCGTGTCTTCGAGTCCTTCGTCGACCTCACCGAGCAGAGCATCCCCGCCTGGCTGCTCGAGCGCGCCTACGGCGTGGTAGTGGTACCCAACGTGGTCAAGGCTGCCCTTACCATCGGTGGGCGCGGCGGCAAGGGTGTCATGGCCGTCCGCAACCCCGATGGCACGTGGAGCCTCCCGACGTTCGTGACCCTCGGTGGCGTGAACTTCGGCTTCCAGTTCGGCGTGCAGTCGACGGACGTCGTCCTGGTGCTGATGTCCCGGGAGAGCGTAGAAGGCATCGCGGGCGGCAAAGTGACGCTCGGCGCCGATGCCAGCGTCGCCGCCGGACCGCTCGGCCGCTCCTCGGCTGCGGCGACGGATGCCTCACTCAGTCAGGTGTTGTCCTACTCACGCAACTCGGGCCTCTTTGTCGGCGTCGCCCTCGACGGCACCGTCATTGCGATCGACAGGGGTGCCAACGAATCAGCGTACGGGATTTCGGGCGTACTGGCTTCGCAGATCATGGAAGGCAGCGTCACGAACGTGCCGCCGGCCGCGCAGGAATTCACCGCAGCGCTGACGCGCGCGACGAATGCTCCAGCCGCAACAACCGCGCCCGCCGAACCTGCCGTCAGCCCGGCGCCGGCCGTCGCGCCCGAGCCCGATCCCGAACCCGCCCAGACGTATCCGCTGGAAGATCCGAATCCAGGTGCGCCGCCGCCTGCGGACTGATCTTCAGCAAGGCAATAGCGCAGCCAGCGACAAGCTGCGCTTCAAACTATTGGGGAAAGCGCGATGAATGTCCTGCGGGGGCTGTTCTTTCTGCTGCTCGGGCTGGTGGCGCTGTTCTTCGTGACAGGCGTGTTCCTGCCGCAAACCGCGCATGTCGAACGTTCGATGACGACCACGGCCAGCCCCGCCACGGTCTACAGCCTGGTCGACGGCTTCAAGCACTTCAATGAATGGTCGCCGTGGGCGGGCCTCGACCCGGCCACGAAATACACCTACAGCGGCCCCGAGACTGGCGTCGGTGCCCGCATGGAATGGGTCAGCGCCAACCCGGACGTCGGCAGCGGCAGCCAGGAAGTGATTGACGCCGAACCGGGGCGACGCGTCACGCACAAGCTCGACTTCGGCATGGACAACCCGACCACGTCGACGATTCGCCTGGAGCCGGAAGGCACGGGTACCCGCGTCACCTGGACCCTCGACACCGATTTTTCGGGCAGCCTGATCGGCCGTTACTTCGGCCTGGCGCTCGACCGCATGGTCGGGCCCGACTACGAAAAAGGCCTCGCGCAGCTCAAAGCCGTGGCGGAAGCAACGACGCCAGCGCAGGCACCGCCGATCTCTGCATCTGTAACGAAACCGGATGCAAACCCTCAGCCAGCCGCCGTGGCCAGCCCCACTGGACAGGAAACGCCGGTCCCGCCGATGCCGCAGTAGCCGTCGGGGTTCTTCGCGAGGTACTGCTGGTGGTAGTCCTCGGCGAAGTAGAACTCCGGCGCGTCGAGGATCTCGGTGGTGATCGCGTGATAGCCCGCCGCCTGCAGCTTCGCGCCATACGCCGCCGCGCTGCTCTCCGCCGCAGCGCGCTGCACGTCGTCATAGACGTAGATGCCAGAACGGTACTGGGTGCCGATGTCGTTGCCCTGGCGCATGCCCTGCGTCGGGTCGTGCGATTCCCAGAACACGCGCAGCAGTTCCTCGTACGAAATCTCCCACGGATCGAACACCACGCGCACCACTTCGTTGTGCCCCGTGTAGCCGGTACAGACTTCCTCGTACGTGGGATTCGGCGTGATGCCACCCGCGTAACCGACCTGTGTGCTGTGCACGCCCGGTGTCGTCCAGAACTTGCGTTCGGCGCCCCAGAAACAGCCGAGGCCGAACAGCGCGAGCTGCATGCCCGCAGGGAACGGTGCTTCGAGCCGATTGCCGTTCACGAAGTGGCGCGCCGGCACGGACAGCGGCTGGGTGCGGCCAGGCAGCGCTTCGTCGGCCGTCGGCAGGTCGAGCTTCTTCTTGCGGAGTGAAAACATCGTCCGTCCTCTTAGCTGGTGCGCATCGCTTCGGCCAGGCCCGACCAGAACGCAGGATCGTGCAGGATCATGGTCGTGCCGTTGATCAGGAACTGCACACCGATCGAAATCATCAGGAAACCGGTCAGCCGCGTCAGCGCGACCATGCCGGTGGCGCCGAGCAGCCGGTTGACGCGTTCGGCGCCGCGCAGCACGAACCAGCTGAGCAGCGCCGTCAGGAAAATCGCCGTCAGCACGCCCATGAAATCGACGATGCTCAGGTAGCCTTTCCTGGCCGCAGCCTGCGACGAAAGACTCATCACGACGGCAAAGGTTCCGGGGCCGCTCAGGCCCGGCATGGCGAGCGGAGTGAACGCGATGTCGTACCTCTCGCCGGCCGCCTTCGTCATCGCTTCCTTGTCCGAAATCGGGTTCGGAAACAGCATCTGAAAGCCCAGGAACGCGACGATCAAGCCGCCGGCGATACGCATGCCGGGCAGCGAGATGCCAAAGAAATTCATGATCAGGCCGCCCGCCACGAGGAAGCCCGCCATCAGGAAGAAGGTGTAGACGCAGGCGCGGCGAATCTGGCGCAGGCGCTCCTGCTCCGGCAGGTGCCCGGAAGCGGACATGACGAGCGGAACGGCGCCGAACGGGTTCACGATCGGCAGGATCGCGAGCAGCGCCGCCAGCAGCGAGCTGAAATAGAGACCGAGCCAGTTCATCCGCGTACTTTAACCGGCGGCTAGAATGCCTGCATGACACCGTGCAGCCCGACCCCGTGAACAACTCCCGCAGCACACCGCGTGTGCGCCTGAAGGCAATGGCCGTCGTCGCCTGCATCGTCCTGGTTGCATTCACCGAGCGCCCTACGTTCACGGGTTTCGCGAGCGGCCTGGTGGGGTTCCTTGGATTCGTGCTGGTCGCTCTCGCGGCCCTGGGTCGCTTCTGGACCTCGCTGTTCATCGCCGGCCGCAAGGACGCGACGCTGGTACAGGTCGGACCGTACGCCGCGTGCCGGCACCCGCTCTACCTGCTGTCGCTGATCGGCATGTTCGGCCTCGGGCTCGTCACGCGCAGCGTCGTGCTGCTGCTGGCGCTGGTGGGCATGGCTGCCCTGCTGCACGCCGGTGCCATGCGGGCCGAGGACGCGCTGCTCGAGAGCACGCATGGCGCAGCGGCGCGTCGCTATCGTGAGCAGGTGCCGGCGCTGATTCCGGACAGGTCACGCTATTCGGTCCCGGAGTTGCTGGAGATCCAGCCGCGCGTGGTGTGGAAAGCCGTGCTCGACGCCGGCAGCCTGCTGCTGGCCCTCGCGCTGCTGCAGGCGGCGCACGGACTGCAGCACGCGGGAGCTTTCGCCCCTGGTGGCGCCTGCCGTGATCGGGCCCACGTCGCGCACCGTGCTCAAGCGCGACCTGCTGGGTTCCGTCTGTCGCCTCGACCTGCCTGCGCAGGGCTCTCACGCGGGCTCCGCCTGCATCGAGCGTGACACGCGCGACGCACGCTGGTGGCTGCGGCTCGCGGCGCGACGACTCGCAGCCCGTGAAGCGCGCGCACTCGCGGCGCTGCAGCAGGTGCCGGGCTTACCGCGCCTGCTGCAGTGGGACGGCCACCGCCTGCGGCGCTCCTGGCTCGATGGCCAACCGATGCAGCGAATCCAGCCACGCGATCCCGCGTACTACCGCGAAGCGCTGCGACTGGTCCGGCGTCTGCACGCGGCAGGCGTCGTGCACAACGACCTGGCCAAGGAACCGAACTGGCTCGTCGCACCCGACGGCTCGCCGGCGGTCGTGGATTTTCAGCTCGCGATGCGCCCACGCTATCGCGGCTGGCGCTTCCGTGCACTCGCCTACGACGACTTGCGGCATCTGCTGAAGCACAAGCGCACGTACTGCCCGGATCGACTCACGGCGCGGCAACGCGCCATCCTTGCGCGCCGCTCCTGGCCGGCCGCGATCTGGATGCGCACGGGCAAGCCTGCCTATCGGTGGGTGACGCGGGGTTTGCTGGGCTGGTCCGACCGCGAAGGAGCCGGCGACCGCGGCCATTAAGCAGCCGCGACGACCCTGGTCGATACTCAGGGATCGATTTCTAAGGGGGCTACTTGTCAGGGATCGACTTTTTCAAAGTCGAGCGTGGGGGCGTCACCCGGACGGAAATAGACATACCGGCTACTCATTTGCCCCAGGGCGGCATCGCGCTCGGCACGGCTCGCGAACCAGTGTTCCTTCTGCCAGTCGTCGCCCACGAGGTGACGAAACGGGTCATTGCGGCGCGCCCGGACGCGCAGTCCAAACGGGCGTGACGCGGGCAGCGACTGCCGCAGGTTCTGTTCGTTGGCGATGGCCATGGGCACTCTCCGGGAAGGCCTGCATTTTAGCCTTTCCGGTTGCGCCCTGCCCGACGGCTCAGAACGTCTTGCCGAGGTAAAGGTAAAAAGCCCGTTCGCCTCCACTCGCGAGGCCCGCGGCCAGATAGACCGGGCCGAACGGGCTCTCGGCGCCGAGGAACAGGCTGCCGCCGGTTTCGAGGTCGCCAAAGTCGACATCATCGCGGGTCGCCCACACATTGCCGGCTTCCACCGAGAAGCCGATGTAGGCCGGGAACTCGAAGAAGCCCGTGCCGCCCCGGCTGATGCGGCGATACAGGATGGCGCGCGCGATGCCGTACTGGGTGCCCACCCTGGCGTCGGAAGCGAGCCCGGAGATGTCGAACAGTCCGCCGAGCGTAAAAAGTTCCTGCGGCGAGACGACCTGGTCGTCAAGGGCGGAACCGCCGTCCATCGACCACACCAGGCTGTAGCGACCGCGACTGCGTGCCAGTTGCCAGGATGCGCGGACGATGTCCGCATCGCGCGTCGCGCCGAGCGATTCGCGGTCGGCAAGCCAGCTGGCCCGGAAGGCCTGGCCTTGCTTCGGGAAATAGCCGCTGTCGAGCCGGTCATAGCCGAAGTTCACGAAGGCACCACCGAGGTCGAAATCGGCTGTCGGCAGGCCGGGATCGCCGACCAGCACGTGGCTACTGCCATCGCCGCGCCGCAGACCCACCCGCACTTCTCCCCAGTTCGACAGCTCCGCACCCACTGCCAGCGACACCTCGGTGTCGCGAGTGCGATAACGCGCGAGCCGCTGACCTTCGTCGCTGACGATCTGCAGCGTGACTTGCTCGTAACGGAACGCCGGCGCGATGAAATAGGGCCGCCGCAGTGACAGCGGCTGGTAAAGCTCGGTCCGCAGCGTCGGCTCCTCGCCGATCTGGCCGTCGATGATCCATTCAGCGTCGAGCGCATTGACGTGCGTCATGCGCAGCTGTGCCGCTGCATTCGCCGTGGCGCCGCCTTCAAAATCGTTTTCCACGCCCACGCCGAGCCGCAGGAAGGTCGGGCCCCAGGACTTGCGGCGCAGGTCGATCTCCAGTCCGCGCTCGCCCGCATCGCTGCGGACGATGCGATAGTCGACGGATTCGAAATCGTCGAGGCGGTACTGCGAGGCGAGGCGTTCCTGCAATTCCGGGCCGGTCGAGTGGCTTGCCGGCCAGGTCGCCGAAGACGGCCTCGACTCGGTGCGCTTCTTCCTGCGACTGGGTGCCCGGGCGCACGAACGCGACCTGGACGGCGGGTTCCGCAGTGCGAGCCCGCTGTGCGACGTAGTGCTCGTAGTCAGCCGCGGACAACGACAGCGCTGCGAGCGCGGGGGCCTGCGCGCTGGCCGCCTTCCGTCCCTGCTCCATCACCTGCGGCATCCGGCCGAAGTCGATCGCGGTCATCGCGCCGAGGTCGGGTTCGATGAGCACGTCACCCGGCTGCAGGTGCCTCTTGGATTCGAGCGTACTGCGCCGGACCATGATGCCGACCATCTGGTTCGTGATGTCGAACGCGGAGCGCAACCCATCCCGCTGCGCCAGCGGAAAGCTCACGTCGACGACGATGAGCCGATCGACGCCCATGCTCTGCGCGAGTTCCACGGGCAGGTTGTCGACGAGGCCCCCATCCACGAGCAGCCGGCCGTTCATCTCGATCGGCGTGAGCACGCCCGGGGCCGACATGCTCGCGCGCAGGACGGTCACCAGGTCGCCCTGCCCCATGACGACGGCCTCGCCCGTCTCGAGATCGGTTGCGAGCGCGCGGAAACGCGTCGGCAACCGGTCGAAGTCCTGCACGTCGGCGACACGTGCCGTCGAATCACGCAACACCTGCGTGATCTTGTGGCCCTGCACCAGGCCGAGCGGAAGCACGACGCCTGCGCTCGTGTTCACGCCGAGCGCGCCCTTGGCGAGGATGTTGCGGTCGTCCTGCTTGCGGCGATAGGCACGCTCGCGGCGCGGCGCGCGATCCCGGATCACTTCCTGCCAGTCGAGTTCGCGGAACACGCGCTCGATTTCGTCGCCGCTCAGGCCCGCGGCATAGAGCCCGCCAACGACCGCGCCCATGCTCGTGCCAGCGATTGCGTCGATCGGGATCTGCATTTCCTCGAGCATGCGGATCACGCCGACGTGGGCTGCGCCGCGGGCACCGCCACCGCTCAACACCAGCCCGATACGGGGCCGCGCGGGTTCGGATGCCACCGGTAGCGGCGCCCCTGGCACGTCGCTCTCCGCCGCTTTCACCTGCGCGGGCAAGCCACTAGCCATGCAGGCGATGACGACGCAGGCCAACAGCGGACTCCGCGTCCACACCAGACGGGACGGGGATTGCAGTCGGTGGGCGCGCAAGCGGCGGGGCACGAATGGGATTCGCATTGCCAGCTCCAGAAGGTGCGGCGATGGTAGCAAACGTCGACTCCACTCCTGCGCCGGGTCGGTGATAATGGCCGGCGACACTGCATCCCGCGCCACCGCTGAATCCCACCTCCATGACATTGCTGAGTTTTCCATCGGCACGCGGCCTGGCGTGCCTCATCGCTGGCGCGGGCATCACCGCAGCCGCAGCTGCACCGGCAGCGTCGCCGCCGCTCGAGGTCATCGTCGTGACCGCGCAACGGCAACCCGTGGCAGCGCTCGCGACACCCCTCAGCATCGGCCGCGTCGACCGGGACGCCATCGAACTGCTTGGCGCCACGCACAGTTCCGAGGCGCTCAACCGCGTGCCCGGCGTGATGGTGCAGCGTGGCAGCGGACAGGAAAGCCTCACCGCGATCCGCTCACCGGTGCTGACCGGCGCCGGCTCGTGCGGCGCGTTCCTGTTCCTGGAAAACGGCGTACCGATCCGCCCTGTGGGCTTCTGCAACGTCAACGAGATGCTCGAGATCAACACCGAGCAGGCGGATGCGATCGAAATCCTGCGCGGCACCGGATCGGCGCTCTACGGCTCGAATTCCGTGCACGGCACGATCAACGTGCTGCAGGACGCTCCACCGGACCTGCCACGCTGGCAGCTCGGACTCGGCCTGGGCCCGGACCAGTACACGCGCGGCAGCCTGGTCGCCTCGCACCAGGGCGAGACCACTGCTTCTGGCATCAAGGCGCTGTACACGCACGACGGCGGCTGGCGTGACCAGTCCGGTTTCGACGAGGGCAAGCTCAACGCCACGCTCACGACCGGCGCGGAAGGCAGCATTCCCTCGCGGTTCGACCTCGCGGCGACGAAGCTCGAACAGGAGACGGCCGGATTCATCCTGGGCAAGAACGCTTATCGCGACCCCGACTTGCGCGAACAGAACCTGAACCCGGAGGCCTATCGCAACGCCAACGCCGTGCGGCTCACGGGCCTCGTGCAGCCGCAGACTTCCCTGCCCGGGCAACTGGAACTGCGGCCCTACCTGCGTACGTCGCGCATGGACTTCCTGCAGCACTTCCTCCTCGGCCAACCCGTCGAACGCAACGGCCAGGAAAGCGCAGGCGTGATGACGAGCTTCGATTGGGATCTCGGTGATCGCGTCTCGCTCATCACCGGACTCGACCTCGAGTGGGCGGATTCGTTCCTGGTCGAGGACCAGGAGGGCCCAACGACAGGCGGCAGCCCGGCCGCCAATGCGATCCGTCCAGCCGGCCTGCACTACGACTACAGCGTGACGTCCAACGTGGCCGGCGGCTACGCGCAGCTCGACTATGCATTGACACCCTCCCTGCACGCGGGTGCGGGCGTGCGCGTGGAATACGTCAACTACGACTACGACAACCACATGCTCGCCGGCAACACGGACGAGAACGGCGTGCCGTGCCTGCCGGCGGGTTGCCTGTACAGCCGGCCGGCCGATCGCAGCGATTCCTTCACCAACGCGGCACCCAAGCTCAGCCTGCGCTGGGACGCGGCCACAGGCCTGATGCTGTATGCCAACGCATCGCGCGGGTTCCGTCCGCCGGAAATGACCGAGCTCTACCGGTTGCAGCGCAATCAGTCGGTCGCCGACCTCGATTCCGAGCAGGTGGATGCTTATGAAATCGGCCTGAAGTTCGCGCGCGGAAACTGGCGCGGCGAAATCGCCGGGTTCGACATGCGCAAGGACAACGTCATCCTCCGCGATTCGAACGGCTTCTACGTGAGCCAGGGTCGCACCTCGCACGAAGGCGTGGAGTACACGCTGACGTGGCAGGCGCTTAACGTGCTCTCCGCAACTGTCGCTGGCACGCACGCCAGGCATCGCTACGAGTTTTCCCGCGCTATCGAGGGCGGCGAGACAATCACAGCAGGCAACGACGTGGACACAGCGCCGCGCGACCTGTTGCGTGCCGCGCTCGAGTTCCGGCCATTGCCCGCGGTGGCCGCAGAAGCTGAATGGCTCGTGGTGGGCGACTACTTCGTCGACGCCGCCAATGCGCATCGTTACACCGGCCACGAACTGCTGAACCTCCGGGCGCGCTGGAATTTCGTGCCACGCTGGTCGCTGACGTTGCGCGTGAACAATGCGCTCGACCGCGCGTATGCAGACCGAGCCGACTTTGCGTTCGGCAACTACCGCTATTTTCCGGGACGCCCGCGCTCGGTGTTTGCGGAGCTGAGCTGGCAAGCCCAATGACCGCCAGCGCGGCCGATCGTCAAGCCGCTGCCCGTAACGCGCGCCAATAAGCAGGTGCCGAGCCGAACCAGTGCAGTTTTTCGGCCAGGGCGGTCACCTCGCCCACGATGACCAGGGCAGGCGACTGCACGGCGGCAGCGCGTCCGGCATCCTCGAGTTCGGCGAGGGTCGCGAGCACCACGCGCTGATTCGAGCGCGAACCGTTTTCAACAATGGCCACCGGCGTCGAAGGCGCGCGTCCGTGCTGCACCAGCTGGTCGCGAATGGTGCCGAGCCCCGCCACTCCCATGTAGAGCGCCAGCGTCTGCCGCTCCTTTGCCAGCGTGGCCCAGTCGAGGCCGCCCATCGAGTCGAGGCTGTGCGCCGTCACGAACCGCACGGACTGCGCGTGCTCACGATGCGTGAGCGGGATTCCGGCGTAAGCGCCACAGGCGATGGCTGCCGTGATGCCCGGCACGACCTCGAAAGGAATGCCATGCTGCTCGAGGAATTCCAGCTCCTCGCCGCCGCGGCCGAAGATGAACGGATCGCCGCCTTTCAAGCGTACTACGCGCCGGCCGCACCGCGCCTGCTCCAGCAGCAACTCGTTGATGCGGCCCTGCGCGACGGAGTGGCCGCCGGCCATCTTGCCGACGCAGATGCGGTCCGCATCGCGCCGCGCGAGGCTCAGCACTTCGTCGGCGACCAGCCGGTCGTGCAGGATCACGTCCGCTTCCTGCAGGGCCCGCAGTGCGTTCAGGGTGAGCAGCCCGGCATCGCCCGGCCCGGCGCCGACCAGCACGACACTGCCGCGCCGCGGCGCATCGGCGTACTGCAAGGCGCGCGCGAGCTCTCGTTCTGCACCCGGCAGGTCATTGGTGCGCACCAGCGCGGACACCTGTCCGCGCAGCACTGCCTCGTAAAAGCGGCGACGCGCACTGACGTCGGGCAGCCTGCCCTTGATCCTTGCGCGCCAACGTTGCAGCAGCCCTGCGAGCTGGCCGAACGACCCGTCGAGCAGTGACTCGAGCCGCTCGCGCACAAGCCGCGCCAGGACCGGGGCGACACCGCCGGTCGAAATCGCGATGACCAGGGGCGAGCGGTCGACGATCGCAGGCACGATGAAGCTCGAGAGCTCCGCCACGTCGACGACATTGACGAGCACGTTGCGTTCGCGACCGGCGGCCGCGACCGCTGCATTCACGGCACGATCGTCGGTCGCTGCGACGGCAAGTACGGCGCCTTCGAAGTGCCGCGGATCGAATGGCTCGCGATGGACCGCGATGGCCGGATTCTCGCGCAGCCATGGGGTCACTTCGGGCGCGACGAGCCGCACCCGTGCACCGGCCTCGAGCAGCAGTCGCACTTTCCGCTCGGCCACGGCACCGCCGCCGACGACAAGGACGCAGCGGTCCCGCAGGTCGGCAAAGAGCGGGAAATAGCGCACGTCAGCCCTCGAGGCCGTGGATGCCGCATTCACGCTTCAGGCCGAAGAAGCGCGTCGCCTCGGCGTCGCCGGCCTCCGCCAGCGTGCGGGTGGTGTGCCAGTCGCCGATCGAGACGTATCCCTCGTGCCAGAGGGGGTGGTACGGCAGCGCGTGCTGGCGCAGGTAGTCGAAGACCTGGCGGTCGGTCCAGTCGAAGATCGGCTGCACCTTCCAGCGGCCATCGCGCCACTCGAGCGGCCGGATGCGGCTGCGGGTCGTGGCCTGGTCGCGGCGCAGGCCCGCGAACCACGTGTTCACGCCGAGTTCACGCAGCGCGCGCTGCATCGGCTCGGTCTTGCGCACTGCGTTGTAACGGTCGATACCGTCGAGACCCTGCTCCCAGAGACGGCCGTGGCGTGCTTCGAGCCAGGCTGGCGACACCCGCGGCTGAAAGACCTTGAGATTCAGTTCCAGTCGCTCGACCAGGTCGTCGACGAAGCGGTACGTCGCGGGAAACAGGTAGCCCGTATCGACCAGGACGACCGGCAAGGACGGCAACTGGCGGGTCACCATGTGCAGCGACACGGCCGCCTGGGCGCCGAAGCTCGACGACAGCGCAGGTTCGCCCGGCAGGTTCGCCACGGCCCAGCGCACGCGCTCCTCCGCGCTCATGCGCTCGAGATCACTGTTGACCTCGTCCATGACGGCCGGCTCGTGCATTGCCCGGCCCGGATCCCATGCGAGCGCTCTCATACTGGCCATTCCTCCGCGACTCATGCCGCCTGCGCCCCCACCAGGCCCGCACGCCAGGCGAAGTCGCCGAAACCTTCGCCCTCCAGGCGCTCTCCGGCATACCGCCTGAACGCCGCGTCCAGTGCCGCGACGAGCGTCGGCTCGTCGACGTTCTCGAGGTGCAGTGCATTGAGACGCTGCCCCTTGCCGTCGCCACCGTAGAACAGGTTGTAGCGCCCCGGCGCCTTGCCCACGAGCGCGACTTCCGCGAGATAGGGTCGCGCACAGCCGTTCGGGCAGCCCGTGATGCGCAGCACCAGCGGCGCACCGGCCAGCCCGTTCGCAGCGAGTCGTTCGTCGACCAACTGAGCCAGCCGCGGCAGGTAACGCTCGGCCTCGGCCATCGCCAGTGCGCAGGTTGGCAACGCGACGCAGGCCAGCGCGTTCAGTGCAACGGGTGTCGCCCGTGCGTGCCGGTCGAGGCCGTAGCGAACGACCAGGGCGTCGATGAACGCACGGGCGTTCGCATCCACATTGGCGATCGTCAGGTTCTGGTTCGGCGTGAGACGGAAATCGCCGCGGTGCACCCTGGCAATCTCACGCAGGCCGGTCAGCCACGGACCCTTGGCCGTATCGGCGACGCGACCGGCTTCGATGCGCAGCGTCAGGTGCCAGCGACCGTCGCACCCTTCAGTCCAGCCGAAGCGATCCCCGGTAGTCTCAAACTTGTAGGGGCGCGCGGGCTCGAGCGCGAAACCCTGCCGCCGCGTAATCTCCGCGACGAACCACTCGAGGCCGCGGTCTTCGATCGTGTACTTGAGACGGGCGCGCTTGCGCACGGCACGGTTGCCGAAGTCGCGCTGGGTGGTGAGGACGGCCTCGGCCACGGCCAGCAACTGCTCGGGCTTGAGGAAGCCGGCGACGTCGGCAACGCGCGGGTGCGTCTCGGCATCATTGTGCGTGGCGCCCATGCCGCCGCCGACGGTGAGATTGAAGCCCTGCAGCTCGCCGTTCTCGATGATGGCGATGAAGCCGAGGTCGTGCGCGAAGACATCCACGTCGTTGACGGGCGGCACGACGATCGCGGCCTTGAACTTGCGCGGCAGGTAAGTCGCGCCGTAAAGCGGCTCGACCTCCGCCTCGGTCGAGACCACTTTCTCGCCGTCGAGCCAGATCTCGTGGTAGGCGTTCGTCTGCGGCAGCAGGTGCTCCGAGAGTTTCTTCGCCCAATCGTGCACGACCGGGTGCACACTCGTCTCGACCGGGTTCGCGCTCGCCATCACGTTGCGGTTGACGTCGCCGCAGGCGGCGATGGTGTCCATCAGCGCGGCATTGATCGCCTGCATCGTCGCCTTGAGCTCAGTCTTGATCACGCCGTGGAACTGGAAGGCCTGCCGCGTCGTGATGCGCAGCGTGCCATTGGCATAGCGGCGTGCAATTTCGTCGAGCTGCAGCCACTGCGCGGGCGTGCAGACGCCGCCCGGCAGCCGGGTGCGGAGCATGAAGCTGTACGCGGGCTCGAGCTTCTGGCGCCGACGCTCGTCGCGGATGTCGCGATCGTCCTGCTGGTAGCTGCCATGGAACTTGATCAGGACGGTGTCGTCCTCGCGGATCGCGCCGGTCAGCGGGTCCTGCAGGCTCTCGACCAGCGTGCCGCGCAGGTGGCGGCTGTTGCGCTTGATGCGTTCGACGGGTGATTGCTCGGACATGCTCGCTCCGCTCAGTACACGTCGCGCAGGTAGCGGCGGTCATCCGCCAGCCTGCGCACGCAGTCGCCCGCGTCGTCACGGCTCGTGCCGCCATGCTTCATGACGATGTCGATCAGCGCCGCATTCACGTCGGGCGCCATCTGCTCGGCGTCGCCGCAGACGTAGAGGTACGCGCCGTTCTCGAGCCATGCATACAGGTCCTTGCCGACGCGGCGCAGGCGGTCCTGCACGTACTCGCGGGGAATACTGCGGTCGCGCGAAAACGCGAGGTCGCAGCGGCTCAGCACACCGCGCTTCACCGCATCCTGCCATTCCGCCTGGTACAGGAATTCGCTCTGGAAGTGACGCGCACCGAAGAAGAGCCAGTTGCGTCCGGTGGCGCCCTGCGCCTCGCGGTGCTGCACGAAGCCACGGAACGGGGCGACACCCGTACCGGGGCCGATCATGATCACGTCGCGCGACGTGTCGGCCGGCAGACGGAAGCGCTCGTTCTGTTCGACGAAGACCCGTGCCCTGGCCTGCTCGCCCTGCAGGCTGGCGAGAAATCCTGAGGCCGCGCCCGTGCGGCGCTTGCGCTCGAGTTCGTAGTCCACCAACGCGACGGTCAGGTGCGCTTCCTCACCGACTGCTTCCTGGCTGGACGCGATCGAATACAGCCGCGGCGCCAGCGGGCGCAGCGCCTGCACGAAAGCCCTTGCATCCCATTCGCCAGGGTGACGCTGCAGCACGTCGACGACCTGCAGGTCTTTCAAGCGTGCGGCGCAGGTCGGCCTCACGGCCGGGCAGCAGCACGTCGGCGAGCCGCGCGTCCTGCGAGCGCTCGGCCTGCTGCGATAGAAACGGCCGCGTCAGGCGCGTGAGTTCACGCCCTGTCGTGAGCCATTCATGCAGCGGCTTCGCGGTACCGTCGAGCTCGACGGCCTGCTCGCCGTCGAGGCGCAACGCTTGCAGCACTTCGCGCACGACGACTGGCGGATTCTCGTGCCACACGCCGAGCGCATCGCCCGGCGCATACGTGAGACCCGAACCCGCGAGGCTGATCTCGAGGTGCCGGACTTCCCTGGTTGCGCCGCGTCCGGTCAGCGAGTGGTTCGCGATCACTTCGGCCGCGAACGGCTGCTCGCGCGAGAACTGCGGTTCGACAGGAGCCGTGCGCAACCGCGTGACGGTCGCCGACTGCGCACTGCCGCCCAGCGTGTCACGGGCCCCGTTGACGACACGATCGAGCCACGCATTGGCCAGGGTGTCATAGTCGACGTCGCAGTCGACACGATCGAGCAGACGCTTCGCGTCGAGCGCCGCCAGGCGGTCGTCGACCTGCCGGCCGGTCTCGCAGAATTTCGGATAACTCGAGTCGCCGAGCGCCAGCACGGAGTACGAGAGCTGGTCGAGCATCGGCGCGCGCTTCGACTGCAGAAACTCGAGGAATCCGCGAGCGTCGTCCGGCGGGTCGCCGTCGCCCTGGGTGCTGACGACGACCACGAACATGCGCTCACGCACGAGGTCCTTGAGCGGGTAGCTGCCCGACGCGTAGACGCGCGTCGCGAGCCCGGCAGACTCGGCGGCGCGAGCGAGACGTTCGGCGATGCGCTTGCCGTTGCCGGTCTGCGACCCGTAGACGATCGTCAGGCGCGCGGCGGGCTCCTGCCTCGCAGACGGGGTCGCTACGACGACGCCAGCCGATGCGCCGCGCGTGACGCGTTCATGAGCCACGCCGGCGGCGAAGCCCGACAACCACTGGAGCGTGGACGGTTCCAGCCCTTCGACGACACGCAGCAGCAACTCTGTCCGCTCGGGGTCGAACGGGCCGAGGGGCAGCGTCGTCACGATGTTGGCGCTCATGGCATTCCTCGCCCGCGAACTGTTTGCGGGGAAGTGAATGCTAGGGAGCGACACCCGGCCGGCGGAAAGGCCGGGTGGTTATGGACTCAGAACGGGTCTCAGGCCGGGAAGAACTCGATCGGCTTGGTGGTCGTCATCGTAGCCACGTCCCGATCGTCGAACCGGAACATCTTCACGCGGGCGACCAGCTTGCGCTCGAGCTCCGGGTCGCCCAGTTCACTGGAAATCACTCGACATTCGGTCACTTCGCCGGTCGGTGCGATGGTGACCTCGAGCACCACCTTGCCCTGCAGGGCTGGATTCTCACGGAGCGCCCGGCTGTACAGCGAGTAGATGGCCGATTTGTTCTTGTCAAAGACCAATTCGATCTCTTCACGCGTGCGGGCCGCCTTGGCACTCTTGCCGGACCGCTGCGCCTCGGCCGCCGCGCCGGGTTCGGTGCTCGCGCTCGAGACCCTGGCCGTGGCATGCCCCTTCAGGCCGGTCGAGCCGCCGCCGAAGCCCTTGCTGACCTCGCCCACCGCGATTCCGCCGCTGCCCGACCCCACCTTGGCCGTGAGAATCGAGCGATCGACGCGGGTGCGTTCCCCGGCGCCGGCGTTCAGGGACCGGGCGTCGACGTTGGTCTTAACGTCGAGATCGCGCAGTTCGGCCAGCTGATCCGACATGGCGAGCAGCCCCGAGGCCGCGGCTTTCTTGCGCGGGTCCGGCTTCGGCTCGGATTGCACCACGGGCACGGGCAGCGGGCGTTCGACCCTGGTCTCGATCTTCGGCAGCTCGACCGGCTCGGGCACAGGCACTTCGACCGGCTTGGGCAACGGTTTCGGTTTCTGTTGCTGCAGGATGAATTCGACGATGCGCTCCGGTACGGCCGGCGCCATCGCGGGCGTGCGCGGCTTGTCCGGCAACAACGGGATGACGATGCCGAAGCCGATGAACAGCCCGAGCACAGCGCTCAGCACCCGTCGCACACGACGTTGTTCGTCGTCCGACGGCGTCCAGGGCAGGTCGTAAACACGGTAGTAGGTGGCGCTCATCGTACCGACTCCATCAAGCCCCTGCCTGCGCAGCGAGCGCCTGCTCGCGCTCGACGACCGCCAGCGACACCTTGGTGTAGTCGGCCGCCGAGCAGCTTGCAACGATCTTGCGCAGCACGGCGTATGGCAGCGACTTCTCGGCCATGACGGTCACCTCGCGCTGCGCGTCCGTACCGGGCAGCAGCCCGGCCGACTCCCGGCCAAGTGCCGCGCGCAAGGCTTCCACCACCGGCTCCGCCGCGCTGCCCACGTCGGCCACAGAGACGACCGCCTCGCCGTTCACGTACAGCATGTCGCGGGTCACGGTCACCACCGTCGCCGGCCGCGGCTTCTGGTCCGATACCGAGTGCGGTATGGAGATGTTGCGGCTGTTGGGCAGGATCTCCGTGTCCGCCGAGTGCACCAGCAGGTAGACCACAAGGATCATCAGCATGTCGATCATCGGAATGAGCGTGAGCGGCCCATGGCCGCCACTCCCGCCGCCGTGACGCGAATGCCGCGCTTTGCCCGTGCGAATCATGTCGGCGCATCTCCCAGCGCGATGAGCGGGAACAATTCGCGGCGCACGACCTTTGCCACCGACCGTGCTCTGGCGGACGCGGACCGCATCCATGACCTGCACGATCGTGTCGTAGTCCACGTCCTCGGCGACGAGCAACGTCGCATTCTGCTGGTCGGGGAAACGCCCCTTGAGCCCCTCGAGGTACTCAGAGACGCGCACGACATCCTGCCCCGTGGCCGTGGCCGGCACGGTTTCGAGAATGCCCTGGTTGCGATCCGCGATCTCGACGGCACCACGCCGCACGATGACCTCGAGTTCGAATGCCGGCACCGTCGATGCGGCCTGCGCGCCCGGACCGGGCAGGTTCACCTCCAGCACGCTGGTCTTCGAGAACACCGCCGTGAAGATCAGGAAGAACGAGAGGATGACCATCACGTCCAGCATCGGCACGATGTTCAGGTCATTTCGACCGCGGTAGCGCGCGTGGTTGCGCAGCTGCCGGCGGGCGAGCGGCGAGCTCTTCATGCGCGCGCTGCTCCGAGCAGCTGTTCGCTGGACCGGGCCGAGGCCGACGCGGTTGCCGGCTGCGGCACCGCCGGGCGGCGCTCGGTGATGCTGTTCAGGAACTTGATCGACGCCACCTCGAGGCTGTCCACCAGCTCCGTGGTCTTGGTCTCGAGATACATGTGGCAGAGCAGCAGCGTGATCGCGAGCCCGAGTCCGAGCGCGGTGTTGTTCATCGCTACCGAGATGCTCGCCGACAGCATGGCGGCCTTCTCCGCCGGGTTGACGGCGGCGACAGCGGCAAAGGCGTTGATCAGGCCGATCACCGTGCCGAGCAGTCCCATCAGCATGCCGATGTTGGCCAGGGTGGCGAGGTAGTGCGTGCGCTTCTCCAGGCGCGGGATCACCTCGATCAGGCTTTCTTCCATGGCCTTCTCGATGTCCTCGCGCCGGTGGGCGGTCGAGATGCGCGACATGCCGTAGCGCATGATCGTCGACAGCGCCGAGTCGTTCTTCTCCGCAATCTCCATCGCCTTGCGGAAGTTGCCGCCCTGGATGAGGGGCGCCAGCTCGGCCCACAGGCGGCGATTGCCGTGCGAAACACGGGTCAGGTAGATGAAGCGCTCGACCGCGAAGCCGAGGCCGACCGCGAATACCGCGGCGATCGGGTAGAGGAAGGCTCCGCCCTGCTTGAAGAAGTTCACGATCATGTCGATGGCATTCATGGCTCTTTGGCTCCGGGAGGCGAACGGTCCGAACTTTGCGACGTCAGGTCGCGGAAATATGTGATCTCGCGCCGAAATTCGTCACGATCCACCGGCGCGAGGACTTCGTCGATGAGGCTGCCCATCGGGCGGTCGGGACCGCCCGGCGGTTCCGCGGTCTTCCACGGCACGATGCTCATGACCTTGGGCAGTTCGCGGTTGCCGGTGATGGCAGTGGCATCGAGCTGCAGGCGGTCGACGGCCTTGTCGGACGCAGGCCCTTTCGGCACCGGATCCGCGGCCAGGGCCATGGCAACCGGCAAGCCTGTCAGCAGCAGGAGCACGAGACTGGAGTGCAGAACGACCCTCACGGCGTGGCCTCCGCGGTGCGCGTGACGGCGGCGATTCGCGCCTTGAGTTCAGCAACCCACGCGGTGACCTGCGTGTCGGCACCTTGTGTCAGCAATTGATAGCGCTCGAAGTGCGGCAGCGCCGCCGATGGGTTGTCGAGATACAGGTCGTGCAGGATCGCAAGGTTGCGCTCGGCGTCGGCGTAATTCGGGTCCAGCACGAGCGCGCGTTCATACGCCGCTTGCGCATCCGCGAACTGGCCGGCCTGGCGCTGCTGCACCCCGAGCTGGTTCTGGACCGCCGGGTCGGCCTCCGGCGGCAGTGGCGGCCCTGCCAACGGTGCTGCCGGTGCATCGGCGACTTCCGCCCGCGCATACCGGCCGGGCTTCAGCTGCGCGAGTTCGGCGTAGCTCTTCTGCACCCACTCGTCGTAGACGCCCTGCGCCGCGAGCCGCGCGTTGCGTTCGTGGATGCCGATCGCCTTTTCCTCGAACGGGAACGCCTGTTCCTCGAGCAGCACGTCGTATTGCTCGAGTTCCTCGGCATCGAGGTTCTGCGGCCGATCCGATTCCAGCAGCGACTGGCCCAGGTCGCGGTAGAGGTCGGCCATGGCGAAGGCCGAGGCCGTCGTAACCTGCGCCACGCCGTACTCCTCGGCCCGACCGTAAGCACCGAGCGCCGCTTCGAGTGCATTGCGCTTGGCGGGCAGCGACTTCTCGAGCGGCAAGAC
The DNA here is from genome assembly GCA_016705325.1 of Pseudomonadota bacterium. Lineage (GTDB taxonomy): Bacteria > Pseudomonadota > Gammaproteobacteria > Steroidobacterales > Steroidobacteraceae > RPQJ01. The sequence goes on from JADIYJ010000017.1 coordinate 21,231, forward strand.
CAGGCGGATGGCACGGGCCGCTGCGTCGAGCGGCCGCGCCAGTTCAAGGGACGCCGTCGCCGCGAGGAACTGCGTGCGGTCCGTGCGCTCCGCACCGGCCGTGCGGTCAGCGACGATGATGTCTTCGAGCCAGCGCTTGCGGCCTTCGGCGTCATTGGCATCGCGCGCCAGGTCGGCGAGCGTCTGGCGTGCATCCAATGCCGGCCCGACAGGTACCGGATGGCGCTTGACGTACTCCGCGTAGATGCGGCTCGCCGCGGCACGGTCACCGGCAGCAACCTGCAACTCCGCCGCCTGCCACAGGGCGCTGCGGCGCACCTCCGGGTCCTCGGTCTCGCGCGCCGCGACGCGCTCGAACCCGGCGGCGGCCTTGGCCTGCTGGCCAGACTCGACGTACGCGACTGCCAGCTTGCGGTCGACGTCGGCCGCCAGTTCGTGTTGCGGATACGTCGTGCGGAAGCCTTCGAGCACCGTTGCCGCCGCGGTCCACTGCTTGTCCTGCAGCAACAAAGCCGCGGCATCGAACTCCGCCTGCGCGCGGATCGGCGAGGCTGGCGCAACGGCGGCCACGCGCAGGAAGTCCTGCACGGCGCCCGCTGTGTCACCGGCTGCCTGGCGAACCTCGGCCTGGCGGTAGACCGCGGCTGCCCGGCGCTCCACGGCTTCCGCATGCTGCGGTTGACCGGGAGGAGTACGCGCGACGACCTCGCCATAGGCACGCTCGGCCTCGACGAAGCGCGAGGCATCGAAATACGTGTGCGCGAGCACCGTCCAGGCCACCAGCTGCTGGCCAGCGTCGGCGCGGGGCCCGAGCGCCAGCACGTCCTGCGCGACGGCTTCCGCCCGGTCCCGGTCGCCCAGGTCGAACAACTGCTTGGTCGTGCGCGTGAGCACACCCGGCGTTTCGACGTGTTCCGGGAACGTGCTGGCAAACCGCAGCGAGGACTCGATGGCCCGCTGGCGCAGCGCTGGGCGTTCGGCCTCCGGCAGCGTCGGCTCGGCCTTGTCGAGCGCGACCAGCGCGGCGTAGCCGGCGCGGCCGGCTTCCGGCGCATTCTGGTAGTTGTACGCGGCCTTCTCGTATTCGTCGGCCGCGTCGGCGTACCGCGAGCCTTCGAGCAGGAGATCGGCGAGCAGCAGCCGCGTGGCCGGCGCTTCCGCCGTCGCATCGAAGCCGTCGAGGTACTCGCGGTACCAGCGCACGGCTGCGTCGCGATCCGCGTCCCCGCCCTGCTTCTGCGCGAGCGCGTGATGATGGCGCGCCAGGTCGAGCAGGTTCGCCTGCACTGCAGCGCTGACGCGCGGATCGATGTTCATGCCGCGCTGCGCCCAATAGGCGCTGCGGGGACCGTACAGTTCGACCAGTTCCTGCTTCGACTCGAGCACGAGCGCGGTGAAACCCGCCTTGCCATAGGCTGCAGTGGCCTTGCCGAGCAGGATCGGCGCCTCCGGGTCGAGCGGCTGTCGCCGTGCGAAGGAACGATAGACCTCGGCTCCGTCCTGGAAGCGCTCCTTCTCGACGTAGAGGTCGCCAAGCGCGGAATACAGGCGCGACTCGTAGGGCGCCGGCCCGCGCTGCGACAGGGCCGCCTGCAGCGACGTCGCGCCTTCGTCCGCGGCGAACATCAGACTCAAGGCACGCAGGGTATCGTCGGAGAGTTCCTGCTCGGGGCGCGTGAGTTGCGCCGCGTCGCGCAGCTGGCTGTCCTGCACCAGCAGCGTGTCGAGCAGGGCGAGAAAATCACGACTGCTCGCTGCGTTGTCGCCGCGCTTGAACTGCGCCCAGCCGCGCTTGTACAGCGCCTGCTCGTAAAACGAGCTCGCGGGACCGATGGCGAGCACGGCACCGTAGGCCTGCCCGGCATCGGCATACCGTTGCGCGCTGAAGTAGGCCTCCCCGCGCCGGAACTGCGCTTCATCCGCGTGCGCGCCGTGCGGGTGGTGCGTCACCAGCTCATCGAGGGCCGCCATCGCGGCCACGGGTTCACCCGCCAACTCGGAGGCGCGAGCGAGCTGGTACAGCGCGGCATCGCGCGCGGCGTAGTCGGGGTAGTCGTGCAGCAGCTCCTGGTACGCGGCGACTGCCTCGCGCGCCTTCGCCTGGGAAGCAGCATCGGGTCCGTCACCCACGGCGCTGAGCGTGGCCGCCTGCTCGAGTCGCAGGTCGCCGAGCCGGCGCAGCGCCTGCGCCTTCAGCGTAGGGTCCGCATCGTCGATGCGCAGGAAGGCTGCGTAACTGTTCGCGGCATCTTCCGGCGCCGCCTGCACCGGCAGTGTGCGATCGACCGGCGCACTGCGACCAGCAAGTGACCCGAGCGTCGGCTCGGCCTTCTTACGCGCGCTCTCGGCCGTGCCGGTCCAGCCGGCGGCAAGCACGCTGACGGCCGCGAGCCAGAGATAGCGGGACGTGCTCATCGGCCGCCACCAGCCGTCGCGCCGTCGTACAGCGAAGCCAGCGCAAACTGCGCCTGCGTCGAGTAGCTGCCGAGACGCCGCTGCTGCGCCTGCAGTTCCGCGACCGCCAGGTCCGCAAGCGCGCGCTCCTGCGCGAGGGCCGTGGCGTCAATCAGGGGAGCGATGCGTGCCACCCGCGCCGACAGTTCGTCCACCCGGCCCGCGAAGCCCTGCGTGTTTCGCGGCACCAGATCGCCCGCCTCGCCGATCGCTGCGAGACGCATTCCGGCCTCGGCCAGTGCCGCTTTTGTCTGCCGCAGATCACGACGGGTCTGCGCGGCACGCAGCTTGTACGCACGGTCGAGCTCCCACGTCAGCGCACCGCGCAGCAGGCGCGCGCGCTCGGTGAATTCGTCGCGCTGCGGTCCGGCCGGCATCGAGGCAATGGTAGCGTCGATGCGCGCCAGCGCCTCCCACTGCGCCCGCTCCTGCGGCGATGCAAGCGCTGCGACTTCACGACTCGCTTCCACCTGGGCAAACCGGTCGGCCAGTTCCTGCTGCCGCTGCGTCAGCGCAGCGAGGTCCGTGCCCGACAGCATTTCCTGCCGGCGCGGCTCCCGCTGTGTCGCGGCGATCTCCCGCGCCTCGATCATGGCGCCGAACGCCTCGAGCGAATCGGTCCAGCGCGCAAGGTTGGCCTGCATCAGGCGCAGGTCGCGGTAGTTCTTCAGGCCCTCCTGAAACTGGTGCGATGCCAGCAGGTGATAGAGGTAGCGCGTGTGCGGCGCATCGGGCAGCTGTTCGAGCTGCCAGAACCAGCCCGGACGGTCGCCCTGCGGAACCGTCGCCAGGATCGAGTCGAGAAAGCCACCCTGCCGGATCGCAGCAATCGACTCGTCGATGCGCCGCGACTCGCGCGCATAGGCGTCGACCGCCGATCGATAGTACTGGGACGCCTGGCCGTTCGAGGCGAGCTTGACGTAGGCATAGGGAACCGCGATCAGCGACTCCTGCACCGACGCATCGAGGAGCCGTCGCTGCTGCAGTTCGAGCCAGGGCACGAGCGCGCGGTCCGGGCGACTGGCGTTCGCCTCCGCCCAGCCCAGCGCCAGCAGCGCCTTGTTGGTGAACGGACCATCGAGACGCACGCGGCTCAGCGCTGCCGCCGGATCCTCGCCACCCTGCTGCTGCAGCAGCGCGAATCCGATTGCGAGGTTCGCGCGGTCACGCAGCGAGGCCTGCTCTTCGTTGGCCGCCTGCATCGTGCCGACCTGCTCGAGGAACTGGCGGCCACGTGCCGCGTCACCCGCACGCACCAGTGCGACACCGAGATTGAAGCGCGCGTAGCTGGACCAGCCACTGGTGTCGCTCCAGCTCTCCAGGCGCTTCGCCGCCTCGCCATAGCGGCCGAGACCCATCAGGACGTTGGCTTCCAGCAGGCGCCTCTCGGGCTCGAGCTTGCCCGGCAGCGGCTGCTCGACCAGCTCGATGTTGCGCAGCGCTGCTTCGTAGTAGCCACGCTGGTACCCGATGCGTGCCAGGTAGAAGCGCGCACGATCGCGGACCGAAGGCGCTACCGGGCCGGCCAGCAGGCGATCGAAGATGCGCTCCGCCTCCGTGTGCAGGCCGAGCGAGAGGTAGAGACCGCCCGCGAGCAACTCCGCCTCGGCGGCGTGGTGCTGCAGCCGGTCGAAATCGCGATTGGCCTCGAGCCGGACGATCGACTCGAAGTAGTCGTCCTGGAAGAAGTGAAACAGCACGTCGCCGTAGTCGAGATCGCGGACTTGCGTCGGCGCAGGCGCATCGCGCGACGGCTCGTCCGCCTGCACGGTCCAGGCCACGGCCGCACCCAGCACCAGGAAGATGCAGAGTGCGTAGAGCCGGGAGGTGGAGGGTCGCTGATGCATGGTGCGAACTGCGGGCAGCCGGAGCCCGTCCTACTCCCACTGCCGCACGACGAACTCGGGCTGCAGCGAAGCCTCGCGGTCGCTGATGCGCAGCTCGACGTACTTGGCGCCGACGGTCTTGTCGACCTTGAGCGTCGTGCCGCGGCGATAGTCACGCTCGTGCGGCCCCTTGCCGGTGAAGAACGCGACGATCTCGTGGCTCCCGGCTTTCAGGTTGCCGAGGTAGAGCTTCTGCACACCACCGCGGTGCAGGGCCTGCACCTCGCGATCCGTGTACAGGTAGTTGGCGACCTCCTTGTCATCGACCTTGAGCGTCACCGAGTCGAGCGCGAAGAACGTGCCCACGTCCACCGAAAGGAACACGGCAACCTGTGTGCTGGCCGGATAGAGCAGTTCCTCTTCCAGCTTGAACAGGTCGCGGTTGAGGTCGATCAGCTGCTGTTTCAGCGCCTGCACATCCTGGTCGACGCTCTTGAGGCTGGCCGTGCCGCCGTCGGACGGCATTGCCGCGAGTGGAGCCGCCAGCTGGGCGAGCACCGTGAACAGTCGTGCAGCGAACAGCAGCGGATGTGATTTCAGTTTCATGCGGGCGGAGCTCCGTCAGTCCTGGCGCAGGCGTTCGAGTTGTGGCGTGAGTTCGGCAAAGTCGGCAGCGACGCCGGACCAGGACGCGCGAACGCGTCCCTCGGCATCGAGCAGCAGCGTGAGCGGCAGCTTCGCGACGTCGTAGCTGCGCGCAACCGACTGCTGCGCGTCGACCAGCGTCGGCATCTTGAGGTGCAGCGAATCGGCAACCGCGGCAGAGCGGTCGGCGCCGTCGAGATTGACGCCCAGCACGGGCGTGCCGGACCTCAAGCCAAGCGCATCGAGCGCGGCGACGGACTCGCGGCAAGGCCCGCACCAGCCTGCCCAGAAATGCACGACGACGGGTTCGCCGCGGTACTCCGACAGCCGCACGTTGTGGCCGTCGACGGCTTTCAGGGCGAAATCTGGTGCGATGGAATCAAGCGCGGGAGGCGCGGCAAACGCGGGCACGCCGGCGGCCGCGGCGACCGCCGCAACCATCCATGTGCGCAATACCCCTTGCGGGGCGATTGAATCGAGTGTCCTGCGTTGCACCTGGCAACCCCGCTGTCATGGGAACTTCCCGAAGACCGGTGGCTTTGCGTCCCCGCCTTTCGGCGGGTTTGCCTTTTTCAGTCAACCGCATGGTTGTCTGCGGCTCCCCGGACTGTCAAATCAGGGGGGTAATGAATGCCAGACACTTGCGCTGGGTCACATTTCGGCCCCGCCAGTCGCGCCGATTGCCTATTGCGGGGGTTCGAGCCCGGCCGAATAGAAGATCTGGCCGTCGCGGTCGACGATGACCGCCTCGACGTCGCCGAGCTTGCGGACGAATTCCATGCCGCGCTCGACGCCGAGTATGAAGACCGTCTTGGTCAGGCCATCGGTGCGCGTCGCGTTGGCGCCGATGACGGTGACGCTGCGCACGGCATCCGGTGACTTGCCGGTGCCCGGCACCAGGATGTGGTGATAGCGCTTGCCGTCTTCCTCGAAATAGCGTTCGTAGTCGCCGGACGTCGAAATCGCCTCATCCTGCAGCGGGATGCGCGCCACCACCGCACCCTGCTTGCGCGGGTCGCGAATTCCGACCACCCAGGGCTTGCCGAGCCGATCGCCGAGCAGCGCCGTGTCGCCGCCGGCGTTGACCATCGCGTGCTCGATCCCCATGCGTCGCAGAATCTCGACCCCGCGGTCGACCGACCAGCCCTTGGCGATGCCGCCGAGGTCGATGCGCATGCCCGGCTGCAGGAACCGGATCGTGTTCGCGACGGGGTCGACTTTGAGTTGGCGGTAGTCGACACCCGGCAGCGCGGCCCTGATCTGCTCGTCGGTCGGATGCTGGTGTGCACGGTAATCGTAGAGATAGCCGACGCTGGCATACGTGATGTCGAACGCGCCATTGCTGATGCGCGAGTATTCGAGCGCCGTCGTCACGACGTCGATGATGTCGGCGTCGACCTGCACCGGACGCTCGAAAGCGTGCGCATTGACCTGCGAGAGCTGGCTCTCCGGCTTGTACGTGCTCATGAGGTCGTCGGTGCGGTGCATGTCGGCCATGACCGCGTCGATGGCATTCACGGCAAGAACGGGGTCGTCGCTCCAGAGCTGCACCGCGACGCGTGTACCCATGATGGCCTCTTCACGCTCGTACCACGCGGCTCGCGCGGCCGGCAGTCCGGCCAGCAGATTCAAGACCAGCCACAGTACGATCCGGCGCATCGTGAAGCCTCAGATTCCTGTCCGCAGCCGGGCCTCGTCGTGCAGGCGCAGCAGGTAGTCGCGCACGATGCCAGTCGCCTCGGCCGGGGGCAACAGTCGATCTTCGACGAGCTTCGCCGCGATGTCGCTCAGCGAGCGCCGGCCGTCCACCAGCGAAGCCACATAGCCGCGCACCCGGAGGGCGAGCGCATGGTCGGCCACCTCGGGCAACAGCGGAACCGGATGTCGCGGGTCTGCGAGCCACGGCGGCAACGGGCGCAGTGGCAGCTCCGCCTCGCCCTGTTTGCGGACTGCAAACGTGACCACCTCCTCGACCCGCGCGTGCCGGCTCGCCGGCGACGCGAGGTACGGCTGGCGCGACGCCTGCAACTGAGGCGACTCGAAGCCCGCACCCGCGACGATTTCCTGCACTTCCTCGCTCGAGTAGGCCTGAGCGGGATCGGACTGCTGAAAGAACAGCGTGCCGGTGCAGACCCAGCTGCCGCCTGGTGCGAGCAGCGAATTCACCGTCGCCGCAAGGCTTTCGAGGTCGGTGTCGACGACGTCCACGAGCCACGGGGTTACGACAGTATCGAAGCTGCCAGGTGCAAACGGCGGCTGCTTGGCGTCGCCGAACACGAGGTGCAGTCCCGGCTCCGCCCGCGCCGGCGCAGCCAGTGCGCGCAGCAAGGCGTGGCTCGCGAGGTCGCGCGGCGCGACGGGAAATTCGTAGAGGTCGACCCGCTCGGCGGCGTACATCCGTCGCGCGACGGCCAGCAGCAGCGGATTGATGTCAACCGCGACGGTCAAGGCGGGACGCAGTATCGCGTGCAGATCGTAGGAGCCGCCCTGCGCCGCTGCCGAGCACGAGCCATCTCTGCGGATGCACGCTGCCCAGCGCACGACGGACGGCGGCAACCGCCGCCTGGTTTTCTGCCTCACCCCAGACCCAGTCGCGGTGCACGTTGGGGTAATAGCTCGCAAGCCCCTGCGCCGTGGCAACGACCGGAGCGAGCGCCGCGTACGTGGCAGCCGCTGCCGGCTCCGCCTCCGTCTCGAGCGATGCCAGGAGCGCCTGCAGGCGCCGCGCATGATCAGAGCACGCCATCGCCAGCAGCTTGAGCCGGTTGCGCGTGCTGGGTCGCGTCACCTCCGGACGCAGTGCCGCGCGGTACTGCGCCGCCTGCCGCTTCAGGTGGATCGTCATCGCGTGCAGCCGCCCGCGCCATTCGGCGAGCGCGAGAGCGGGTGCCGGCAACAGCCACGGCATGCCGTCTACCAGGGGATAGCGCACGCCGCACGCGGAGCAACTCAGCGTGACATCGCCCTCGAGCACACCCGCGCAATGCGGGCACCGCAGTAGCGGCAGGACTGCACTCGAGATCGCTGGTTCGCTCAAGGTTCTCCGGCTAGCCGATGCGGCCGCTCACGATCGGATTGAAGGCGATCAGGCTGTCCTGCAACGCTGCATTTCCCAATCCGTTGCGCGGGAAGCGCGCCGCGAACTGTGCCTGCTCGCCGTGCAGGGCCATGTAGTTCAACACCACCGTCTCCACCAGCAGGTTGACGTTGGCCGCCGCCGGGCTCGACGCGGTTTCGACCGACGCATCCGCGCGGAAGTAACCGATCTGCTGGTGGCGCGCCGCCCCGCCCGTGCCCGTGGTGATCAGGTCCGGACGGCCACGGGGATTGTAGACCAGGAAAAACGACGCCGCGGTAGCCTGGTTGTCGCTGGTCCACATGAACTTGCCCCGGCCATCGGCCGTGTCGTCCACCTGGCCACTGGCCGAAATCGAACCGTCCGAGAACACGTAGAGCATCAACGGCATGCCGCGCCGCGCCGCATACTCGAGGCAGGCACCCATGCAGCGTCCCGCGCGCAGATCACGCAGTTCGCCCGTCGCGCGTCCCTGACCGTGATAATCGTACCCACCGAGCGCGATCGTGCCGGCACCGGCGTAGCCGGAAAGCACCATCTTCATGACCGCTGCCGTCTTGCGGAACTCGGCGTCGCCGTCGTACTCCGCCCGGCTGAAAATGCCGCCCGCGCCGACGATGTCCGGGTCGAGGTCCGGGTTGAGGCTGGACGGGTCGCCGTACTGGTCGACGGCGTCGGCCGCCTTCACGTAGCCGCAGTTGACGAGTTCCTTGACGACCTCGTTGCGCGTGACGGTCGTCTGCTTGGGGTCGGCCCAGGGCTGCTTCGGGTCGACTTTCTGCAGCTTGCGTGCGCTGATGCGCTGGATGGCCTCCATTACCGCCACCGTGTCGTCGAGGCTCAGCAGGCTCGCGAGTTGCCCGGTGTCGACGAGGCTGGTGACGTCGCTCGCGCGGTCGACTTTCGTCGGGCGCACCGAGAGGTCGATCAATCCCGCCGGCGCCATGGAGTTACCGCCGGAATCCGAGGGACGTGAGCCGATCAACGTGGCCAGCGCGCCATCCGCGCCCGCCTGGTGGATGCCGTACATCGGGTTGTGCGGGTTATTGCCGGTGTCGTTCTCGGAACGCGCGGCAATGACGGCGCCATTGATCGAAGCGGCCGTCGCAGGCGCGATGCGGTCGAGGATGCCGCGCAGGAATGCGCTGTCGCTGTGGAAGGCCAGGCCGAGCCGCGAGTCGGTGAAGCTCGTGCCGGTCGTCACGTTGGTCATGCCCGGCAGCATGTCGCCCGGCAGGCCGAGCTTGCCGTAACCCTCGGTGCTGAGGAAGTCGAGCTGGCCGCCAGGCCCGCCGATCAGCACGTTTGAGCCGACCATGTTCGCGCCGCCCGCCAGGTCGATGCAGATGAACGGAATCTTGCCGGCGCCTGCCACGTCGAGGCCGCAGCTGGCCTTGAGCGCGATGAGGTCCGGCGACAACGCGGCCTGCGCGGCGCGCGGATCGGCGAACAGGCTGAACACCGTGGGCGCGGCAATCGTCGCCAGGCCCGAGCTGAAACCCTGCGCGAGGAAATCGCGCCGGGTGACGGGGCGCTTGTGCGTCTGCTCGTGACGGATCGGCTGGTCGAGGCCAAGCGCGCGAGGGGTCTTGTTGCGGATCAGCATGTGAGGGTCCTCGGTACTCGACGGCGTCAATGCAGCAACGTGGCGGCGCTGCCAAGCAGTGCGGCGCAGCTGGCCTTGACCACCGTTTCGGTGCGGTCCGCGGCGCAGGAACCGCCGCAGCTCGACAGGCGCGTGATCAGGTTGTCGAGGTCGCTGCGCACGCCGGCGGCATCCGGTTCGGTGGCCACGTTGGTGCGGAGCATTCGCCCGAGCAGCGCGTCGAGCACGATCGTGCGGCCCGCTGGAGCGAGCGCCGTGGACGGCGCTGCGCTGAAGTCGAATCCAGGGAAGTACTGCGCGCGCGCCGCCGAATCCTCGACCAGTGCATTACAGTACTGGATCGACAGCTGCGCGACCGCCACCGGGTGCGCGGATACGAACGTGTCGATCGTCTCCACGTTCGGCAGCGACTGCCTGATGTTCGCGTAGGTCGCGGCCACGCCCGGATCCTGCGGACTCACGCCCGTCAGTTCGGCCATCGTCGCGTTGAGTTCGTCGAACACGCGCACGCCCACGTCCGCCAGGCGTTGCACGTCCGGCGGCGGCACCGGCGCCAGCGGCACCGGGTCGAGCCGCACGTTCTGGTGCGTACCGAGCACGTCGAAAGTCAGGAAGAACTCGTCCGCGTCCGGACCCTTCTCCAGCGCAATGATTGTTCCGACATTCGCCAGCGGCTGCCCGAGCGGCCCGTACTGCGAGTCCGCGATCGTCGTGTCCAGCGTGCGGTACGCCTGGCCGACCGGAGCCTCCGCCCCATTGATGCCGATGCGCAGGCCGGCCACCGGGATCGAACCCGGCCGGGCGTTCGGGTCGAGGCTGATGAACGTCGGCTTGTCGAACAGGTAGCTGTAGGAGTCGAACTGGCTGACTTCGAGCAGGATGTAGGCCTGCGATACGTCCACGAGGTGGCTGATCGAGAACAGCAGGTAGAACTTCTCGCCGACGCCGGCCTGGAAGTTGGTCTGGATCTGCGGATCCGTCAGCACGCGGTTGTAGACCGCCACGAGGCGGAATACACCCCGGAACGGGCGGTCACCGGAGACCTCGTTGCCGAGCACGAACGCAAACGTGTCGTCCCAGTCCGAGATCGTGCCGCCCGGCGCCGGATCCGCGTCGCCCGTGTACTCGCCGTTGACGTAGATGCGGCGGCCGCGGATCGGGTCGTAGGTCGCGACCACGTGCTGCAGCGTCGCCTGCAGATCCTCGTCGTCTGCAGATGTCGTCAGCTTCGGATCGCCGGCCGTGTTGGTGCCGGTCGCGCGATTGTAGAAATCGTAGCTGTAGAGGGTCTGGCCGAGCATGAAGTTGCGCGTGGTGGTGCCGCCCGAGTACGACACGATGCGGGAATCCTCCTGCGCCACGTTGCCGGGCGCCACCCATGCCTCGACGGTGTATTCGCCCGTGGCCTTGATCAGGTCTGCGAGCTTGCGACTGGCGGTGGTCGACCCCTGTGCCTTGCCGCCGCGCACGTTGATACCCCAGCCACCGACCCAGCTGACGTCGCCGGAGAGGTTGAGGTTAAGTGCCGGTTCGACGCCACTCGTGTCGTACGCAACCGAGCCGCGGCCTGTCTTGAACTCCCAGAGGCCGATCATGTTCGCCGTGGAGCGATTGCCGCCGCTCGCGACGATGCCGTCCGGCAGGCGCAGCGCCTTCGAGTAAACCAGCGAAGCGTCGACCTGCGTAGGCGGAACCTGGTCGGCGAACGCCTGGATCGCAGCCTCGATCACGTTGGAATTGGCCGCACAGTCGCTCCAGCAGTTGTGGAATTCCGTGCGCAGCCGCACCACGAGCCGCGACAAGGCGGGCTGGTCGAGATTCATCTTCACATGCGCCCCGGCGTAGGCCTCATCGACGTCATGGGAGGCGAAGAACGGCGACTGCGACGCCGCGGCGGTCGAGGTGTGACAACGCGAGCAGTACTGCTCGAGGAGCGGGTGAACGGTGGCGGCAAACAATGCCGGCGACGAGGGGAAGCTCTTGCTGGCTCCAGGGTCCTTGATCACGGGCGGCTTGAGCGCGACGCCCTGCACGCCACCGCCGGCCGTCGCGCCGGCCCACGCCGAAATCCACGTGGTGAGGATGTCCGCGCAGGCATCGCTGCTCGCGAGCCAGCAGTTGTGACCGCCCGCCACCTTCTGCACCATCCGCGAGTCACGCGGCGAGGCGAGGTTGACGATCGGGTTCGCGGCCGAATAGGCGAGATTCACGTCATCCTGGCGCACGAACTGGGGCGCCTGCCCACCGGAGACGTGGCACTGGCCGCAGCGGTTGCCGGCCTTGAGGTTGTCCCAGACGTTGATCTTGAACGCCTGCACGTCGGCTGTCGCCGGCGCCGGTCCGGAATACGTCGGCGCGGCGCCACCGGAGGTGATCGGATTCTCGGTCGTCTTGGCGCCGCCGCCGCAGGCACTCAGCGCGAGCGCGCACATTGCCACGGCGAGTGCACGGATCGAGGTCAGTCGCGGGTTCGTGAGTTTCATTTGCTGCCCCTCAGTCGCCCATGCAATAGGTGGCAGCCTCGGCGAAGACTTGCTTCAGCCGATAGCCGTTGGTCCTGAAGCTGGCGGTCATCGCCTGCACCTGGGCACGGTCCTGCGCGTCGCTCGGCGCGCGGAAGCAGACGTTCTTGAACACCTTCTGCACCTGGCAGGAGGCGAATGCATCGCTGTGCGCGAGCTCGCGGCCGAGCGACTTGGCGCCAGTGCCCTTGCCCGGCAGCGAGCCGTCCCAGCCGAGCAGCGAGTTGTTGCCTTTGCGCCAGTAATTGTCCCAGTTGTCGTCGGGCGTGGAGAAGCCCGCCGGAAACGTGTCCTTGTTGTTGAAGTACTTCGGCCGCACGACGCCTGCCGTGTAGAGCATGCGTCCGGCGGTCTCGTCGAAGTCGTAGTACGCGAACGCCTGCGTCATCGGGTCCATGCCCGAGTGGCAGGCGATGCAATTGTTGAGGAACAGGCGGCTGTCGCCGCCAGGGCTGCGGCTCACGTCCTGGCGGATACGATCGGGCGGCCGGGTCGGATCCTGCACCTGCTCGAGGTCGGTGCACAGGTGGTTCATCAGCGTGTAGCGGAACATGGCGCGGTTCGTGCCGGCGACGAAAAATGCCTGGGCTGCGGCACGCGAGGTCAGGACGCCGGCGGTCGCTTCGGCCGGGATGCCATTGGCTGCCGACTGGGTCGTGGCGACCAGGTTGTCCTTGAGGCTCAGGCCCTGCGATTCCAGCGCCGCGTAGTGGTCGTTGCCTGACGGCGAATAGCCCGGCACGCCGAGGCCGCTGCGGCCGACGTACAGGATATCGTCATAGAGCACGCGGTCGAACGCGACGTCGTCGCGGACCATGCCGATCACCGTCGCCACGTAGTCGTTGAGCGGTGCGAACACCGTCTGGTCGCGATTGGTCCACGGCATCGTGAAGTTCTTGAGCGTCACGTCGTAGAACGCGCGGTGCTGCATGGCCGTATTCGCAGCCTCCGTCGTGCGTCCGGCCGCGATGTCGCCCGCCATCGACGCGAGCACCGCCTCGGTCGGCGGCACACCCGCCAGTCGATCGTGCATGCGCTTGGCCTGCGAGCGCGCGTCGGCTTGTGCGGCGGCCGGCAGCAGCGCGGTTCCCGCGAGGCAAAGGCAGACGAATGCGCTGCGCCATGCGCGCGCGAATCGAGTGCCCGGGTTCCAGTTGTGCGGCATCCGCCCCTCCGTATCGGCGATGGTCGATCGCCGTGGCGACGGAATCTGTGCCCTGTCGCCCCTCGGCTCAAAACGCTGTTCGTGTTTATGCGATGGGACTCACACAACTGGTGCCCCAACGTCACCATGGCTGACGATTTGTGCGAGAAAACAGCCTCGCGGCGGCAACACGTCCGGACTCGCCGTGAGGGAAGACTATGGCAGCACATTCAACCGTGGCCGGCGGACGGCGCCTGCACTACTGGAAACTCGCGTCCCTGTTGCTGGCTGGCGCCGCGTTGGCTGCGTGTACCAGCAGCGATGGCGGCGGCAGCGCGAGCGCGAGTGGCGGGCAGTCGCCCGATCCGGTCGTCCTGGATTTCCCGATCGCCTACGTCAAACGGCCCGTGCCAGCGGAGACCGCGATGGCGCCCGACGCGCGCGAGCTGCTGCCATTCCAGCCGGGCGCGGATCTCTACCTGCGCGACCGGGCCTCGCCCACCTCGGCCGAGCGCAACCTCACGGCAGGGATTACCAAGGGCATGGGCGACGTGCGCGACGTCGCACCGTCATTCGACGGACGCAAGCTCGTGTTTGCGCTGCATCAGCCGAACATCGTCGGCGCGGCGCCCGAAGACCAGCCGACCTGGAACATCTGGGAATACGACCTCGACCTGCGCCAGCTGCGCCGCGTGATCGCTTCGGACGCCACCGCGGAAGATGGCCAGGACGTTGCGCCGCATTACCTGCCGGACGGCCGCATCGTCTTCTCCTCAACCCGGCAACGGCAGTCCAAGGCAATCCTGCTCGACGAAGGCAAGCCACAATTCGAGGCACAGAACGAGAGCGACGACGAGCCCGCGTTCGTGCTCCACGTCATGAACGCGGATGGTTCGGGCCTGCACCAGGTTTCGTTCAACCAGAGCCACGACCTGGATCCGGCCGTACTCAATGACGGGCGCATCGTGTTCAGCCGCTGGGACCGCGCTCCAGGCCACGACGAGATCAGCCTCTACGCGATGCGGCCCGACGGCACGGGGCTCGAACTGCTCTACGGCGCCCACAGCCACGCGACCGGGACGGACGACAGCGAGGTTCACTTCTTCGACCCGCGCGCCATGGCTGACGGCCGGCTGCTGGTGCGTGTGCAGCCGTTCGAGGCGCCCGAGCTCGGCGGCCAGCTGCTGACGATCGACATCGCCAACTACGTCGAGGATGCCCAGCCGACCCTGCCGAACCGAGGGGTGCTGACCGGCCCGGCCCAGGTGCCGGCGACGAGCAACGACGTCCGCACGATCGATGGGCCGTCGCCGGGCGGCCGCTACCTCGCGGGTTTTCCACTGCGCGACGGCACAGGCCGGCTGCTCCTCACCTGGACGCAGTGCCGGCTGCTCGAGAACACGCAGATCGTGCCCTGCACGCCGGATCGCCTCGCGGCGACGACCGTTGCGCTCGCGCCGCCACTCTATGGCGTCTGGATCTACGATCCGGCGAGCAGTACGCAGCTACCGGTCACGAGCCCGGTCGAGGGCACGGTCTACAGCGAAGTTGTCGCATTGCAGTCACTGCCGCCGCCGCCTGTACTTCTCGACCGGGTAGCCGGCGTGGATTACGACGCGGAACTCGAGGCCGAGGGCGTGGGCATCGTCGACGTCCGCAGCGTCTATGACATTGCAGGTGCCGACACCGCCTTCGGCGTCGACACCACGTTTGGCGGCATCACGGTGCTGCGCGACCCGGCGCTCACGACGGCCGCGGCCCGCCCGGTGCGGTTTCTGCGCATCGAGAAGGCGGTGAGTCTCCCGGACGACGACGTCCGCGACTTCGACGGCAGCGCCTTCGGCGTGACACGCGCGTTCGGCATGCGCGAGATCCTGGGTTACGCGCCGGTCGAGCCCGACGGCTCGGTCCACGTCAAGGTGCCAGCGAATGTCGCCTTCGCGCTCACGGTGCTCGACGCCGCCGGACGTCGCATCGGTCCGCGGCACGACTACTGGCTGCAGGTGCGGCCCGGGCAGGAACTGCAGTGCCATGGCTGCCACGACCCCGCGCGCGAAGACTCGCACGGGCGCAGCAACCTCTTCGCCTCCGCCAATCCTGGTGCACCCAGCACTGGCGTGCCGTTCCCGAACACCAATCCGGCATTCTTCGCCGACCTCGGCGAAACCATGGCCCAGGTCCGTGCGCGCATCAGTTGCCAGACGGACTGCGCGGACCTGGAACCGAGCACGTCCATTCGATTCACCGACGTATGGACCGACCCGGTCGCCGCGGGCCGCGCTGCAGACGCACCGTTCGCCTACGACTACGCAGACCTCACGACACCTGCACCGACCTCGGCAGATTGCGTGACGGGGTGGCGTGCGGGCTGTCGCATCACGATCCACTACGAGCAGCACATCCATCCGCTGTGGAGCAAGCCGCGTGTGACGCTGGCGGCAGACGGCACCGTACTCAAGGATGACACCTGCATCGCCTGTCACTCGGCACGTGCGGCCGACGGCACGACCCGCGTTCCGGCGGCGCAGCTCGAACTGACGGACGGGCCGTCCGCAGACGTGCAGACGCAGTTCCACGCCTACCGCGAACTGCTGGCCACGGATGCCGAGCAGGAAGTCGTCAACGGCGCGCTGCAGGACCGAACCGTGCAGACGGGCATCGATCCGGTGACGGGATTGCCGCAGTTCTCGACCGTACCGGTCGCACCCGCGCTGCGCGCGGGCAGCGCCATCGCCTCTGTGACCTTCTTCTCATTGTTTGCCCCTGGTGGCACCCACGCGGGTCGATTGACGCCCGTAGAGTTGAAACTCGTCTCAGAATGGACCGACATCGGTGCCCAATACTTCAACGACCCATTTGCGGCACCGCTGAATTGAATCGACTCGCTCTTCGACCGCTGTTCGCCTGCTGCCTCGCGCTCATCGGCACGAGCTACGCGACGGACGCGCGCGCCCGGAAGACGCCGGCCACGGTGATCGTGCAGGATGCCTACGCCGACATGCGCAGCGGCCCTGGCCGTGGCTTCCCGGCCACCTATTCCGTGGAGCGGGACGCCTCGATCCAGCTGCTGCGCCAGCGCACGGACTGGATCAAGGTACGTACCGCCGCTGGCCGCGAAGGCTGGGTGCACCGCTCCCAGCTGGAGCGTACGTTGACTCCGGGCGGCGCCGCGGTGCGCCTGGCCGGGCCCGCTTGCCGAAGCCCGTACCGAACACCACTGGGAGGTCGGGCTCGGCACCGGCGACTTCGGCGGCGCCAACGTCATCTCGGTAAATGGCGCCTACGCGCTCAATTCGAACCTGCTGGTGCGGGCCGACGTGAACCACCTGCTCGGCAGCTTCTCGAACGGCTGGCTTGGCACCGCCGGCATCGCCCACGTCTTCATGCCGGCGTGGCGCGTTTCGCCATTGGTCGGCATCGGCGGCGGCGTGCTCAGCATCTCGCCCAAGGCAACCCTGGTGCGGGCCGAAGACCGCACCGACTCGACCGCCTACGCCGCAATCGGCGTGCGGGGCTTCCTGACCAACCGCTTCCTGCTGCAGGCCGAGTACCGCAGCTACGTCGTGTTCACCAGCCGCGACGAGAACGAGGAGATCGACGCATGGACCGTGGGCTTCACGTATTTCTTCTGACGGCGCTGGCGATGGTCGCGTCGCTGCCGGGCACGGCGACCGCGCAATCGGTCGGCGAGCCCGCGGCGTTGCCGGCGCAGCAGCCCCAGGTCGTCGAGCCCGCGGTGAAGCGGCGTGACGTCGAACCCGCCGGCATCGACACCGAGAACTTCGAAGCCGGGGCCTTCGTCGGCACGGTCAGCATCGAGGACTTCGGCTCCAGCCTGCTGTACGGCGCGCGGATCGCTTACCACTTCACGGAGGACCTGTTCGCCGAGGCAACCGTGGGCTCCTCCAAAGCCGGTAAGACCAGCTACGAGGAGTTGAGCGGTTCCGCCGAATTGCTGACCGACAGCGAGCGGCAATTCACCTACTACGACCTTGCCCTCGGCTGGAACGCCCTGCCGGGCGAAGTGTTCTTCGGCGGCAAGCGCGCCATGCCGAGCGCCGTGTACTTCACGCTTGGCGCCGGCAGCACGACATTCGCGGGCGACGACCACTTCACCGTGGCGCTGGGCGCCGGCCTGCGCGTGCTCGCCAACGACTGGATCGCCGTGCACCTCGGAGTGCGCGACCACATGTTCGACAGCGACCTGCTGGGCAAGGACAAGCTGACGCAGAACCTGCAGGTCAGCGTCGGCGTCACCGCGTTCTTCTGAGGGAGCCTGCCATGGGCAACACGCGCAGAATGCTGTTGGCGACCTGTCTCGCGCTGGGGCTGCCCGCGCTTGCCTGGGGCGCGGCGACCCCGGGCTCACCCGCGCCGGACTTCACGCTGGCCGCGCGCGACGGCGGCAAGGTGAACCTCGCCGGCCTCAAGGGCCAGGTCGTGATGATCAATTTCTGGGCGACATGGTGTGGCCCGTGCCGGCAGGAGATGCCGCTGCTCGCGCAATTGCAGGCGAAGTACGAACCGCTCGGCTTCACCTTGATCGGCGTGAACGTCGAGCCCGACAGCGCGGCTGCCGTCGCCTGGCTCAAGGGCGTGCCGGTCACGTTCCCGATCCTGTTTGACACCGACAGCGCCGTGGCCGGCCGCTTCGGCGTCGAAGGCATGCCCAGCACGGTCTTCGTCGACCGCAAGGGTCAGGTCCGCTATGTGCACCGCGGTTACAAGCCGGGCGATGAAGCCAAGTACGCGGACATGATCCGCAGCCTGGTGAAGGAATGACGATGCGCGCGCCTTGCCGCCTCGCCCTGCTGCTCGTGCTTGTCGCTGCGCCAGCGGCTGTTCGAACGTCGAGCCGTGGGTGAAGCCGTATGAACGCCAGTACTTCGCCGACATCGTCATGTCCGCGGAGCGCGACCCCGTGGCAGCCGCCTATATCAACCACGTCTTCGAAGCGCGGGAAGGCGCCCGCGGCGCGACCGGCAGCCACGGCGGCGGCTGCGGCTGCAATTGAGGTCACGACGTTGACGAGCCTGCGCAGGGTTTCCAGGACGACTGCCAGCACCGCGATCGCGCTGCTGGCGAACGGCTTCGCGCATGCCGCAGTGCTGCCGGACGACCGCGCCGACGCGCTCTATCACCGTTACGACGGCGGCGGCGTCACCATCGACGGCCCGTCGGTACTGCTGCGCAAGAAATTCGCGGAAAAGTATTCAGTGTCGGCCAACTACTACATGGACATGGTGTCGAGCGCGTCGATCGACGTGATGACGACGGCGAGTCCGTACACGGAAGAGCGCACGCAGGGCAGCCTCGCGTTCGACCTGCTGCAGGGCAAGACCCAGTACAGCGTGAGCTACACGCTGAGCGACGAGAGCGACTACACCGCGAACACGGCGAGTTTCGACCTGACCCAGGACATTCTCGGCGACCTGGTGACCGTGTCTTTCGGCTTCAGCCAGGGCTGGGACGAAGTGCGCAGGAACGGCGACGCCGCATTCGAGGAGACCGTCGATCGCCGCAACTACCGCTTCGGCCTGCAGTTGATCGCGACGCCGCGGCTGCTGACGGGCCTCAACTACGAAGTGATCACCGACGAGGGGTTTCTCAACAACCCGTATCGTTCCGTGCGCTACCTCGATGACACGAGCGCGCGCGGCTTCTCGTTCCAGCCCGAACTCTATCCGCGCACGCGCACCAGCAACGCGGTCGCGATCAACGCGCGGTACTTCCTGCCGCACCGCGCCTCGGTCCACGGTGAATACCGTTACTTCACCGACACCTGGGGGATCGACGCAAACACGGCCTCGATCGGCTACACGCACCCGTGGGGCAAGCGCTGGATTTTCGAGGCGGGCTACCGCTGGTATGACCAGTCGGCGGCGGACTTCTATTCCGACCTGTTCCCGCGCGCCGATGCGCAGAACTTCCTGGCGCGCGACAAGGAACTCAGCACGTTCACGAGCCACATGTTCAGCCTGGGAGCGACCTACGAACTGTCCTCGCTCGGCTGGGACCGCATTCAGCGGTCGACCGTGAACCTGTTCTACGATCGCATCAACTACCAGTACGACGACTTCCGTGACATCACGGCCGGTGGCGCGCCGGGCACCGAAGAGCTCTACAGCTTCGACGCCGACGTGTTCCGCCTGTTCATCTCGGGCTGGTTCTAGCCGTTGCAGCGCGCGAGCAGCAGGCGGGCCAGTCGGTCCGCACTGCCCGCGGCGTGCCTGAAGTAGACTGACGGCTCGGTCATTTCCAGCTCGAGCAGCACGGGCGCGCCCTTGTCGTCGCGAATCATGTCGATCCGCGCGTACAGCGGCGTCTCGAACGGTATCGCTGCATAAGCTGCCGCCGCAAGCGCGCGCTCGTCGGCGCCCGGCTGTCGCGCAGTGATCTCTTCAGGCGCAAACAGTCCTTCGACCAGCGCGGAGTCCAGCCGCAGCAACGGACCCTTGCGGAATGCGTGGCTGGCCTCGCCCCCAAAGTAAACGAGCGCCGTCTCGCCTTGTTGATCGACGCTCGCAAGGTAAGGCTGCAGCAAGGCGCTGCGCCGCTCCACCCCGACGAGCCGCGACAGGTGCTCGAGCGCACGGAGCGCATCGGAGCAGCGGTAGCGAGCGGTATCGCGCGATCCAGCTCCGATCGACGGCTTGATCACGAACTGATCGAACGGCACCGCACGCCCGGCAGACAGCGAAGTGACAGTGCCCATCAGGAAATGCTGCAGCGCCACCCGCGCGTCCTCGCCCGGCTCGACGAACCGTGAGGGCACGACCGGTACACCCGCGCGGTGCAGCTGCGCGAGGTAATGCTTGTCCGTGTTCCAGTCCACGACCTCCGGCGGGTTGCAGAGCCGCGTCTGCCGCGAGCATCGCCGCGTCCACGCGCGGAACTCGTCGATGCGCTCCACGTAGTTCCACGTCGAACGCAGCAAGGCAAGGTCGAACGATGCCCAGTCCACGGTCGCATCATCCCAGCAGGGCGTCGACACTTGCGCGCCCTCGCGCACCAGCGCCGCCACCAGCGGCGGCATGTCTTCATCGAGTGCGAGCGCGTGCAACGCGCTCACCAGGGCAATGTGCGGCATTCCGATTCCCTCGGGAATTCGTTGCGTATTCAGTCGAGCGCGGCCTCGATGCAGTCACCGAGCGCGCGCAGCACCGTGAGGCGTGCCCGGCGCTTGTCGTCGGCAGGCACGATCGTCCAGGGCGCATGCGGGGTATCGGTGCGCGCCAGCATGTCCTGCGCAGCGCGCTGGTACGCGGCCCAGTGCCTGCGATTGACCCGGTCCTCCGGGTCGACCTTGAACCGCTTGAGCGGATTGCGATCACGCTCGGCAAAGCGCTCGAGCTGTTGTTCGCGGCTGACGGCCAGCCAGAATTTCGCGACGATGACGCGGTGCTCGGCGAGCTGGCGCTCGAACTCGTTGATCTCGTCGTACGCGCGCTGCCAGTCGGGCGCCTGCGCGAAGCCCCGCACCCGTTCGACCAGCACGCGTCCGTACCAGCTGCGATCAAAGAGGGTGTAGTGGCCCCGCGGCGGCAGCTGAAACCAGAAGCGCCAGAGGTAAGGCCGCGCGAGTTCTTCGGGTGTCGGCGCCGAGATCGGCACGACGCGGAACTGCCGTGCGTCGAGCGCGGCGATGATACGACGGATCGCGCCGCCCTTGCCGGCAGCGTCCATGCCTTCGAAGGCAGCGACGACCGCGTGCCGTTCGAAGCGCTTGCGCCGCGAAAGCAACGCCAGCCTGCCCTGCAGCCGCTCGAGTTCCGCCTCGTACTCTTCGTCGCTCAGCGCGTCGCCCGCGGGTTTCGTCGCGAATCGAGCACGGATGGCGGCGCTCACCACGGCCTTCTTCGATGCATTCCTGCTGCGTGGGACCGCGTCGTCCGCGTGCTGGACCGCCGCGAGCAGCTGCCGTCCCACTTCGAACGCCCGATGCTGGCTGTCCGTGCCGTCCACGACATGCCACGGCGCGAGCGGCTGATCGGTGGCTGCCAGCGTGCGTTCGAAGGCCCGTTCGACCGGCCGGTAGTGGCGCGCCAGCCAGCGATCTTCCTGCGTCACGCGCCAGCGAGTGGTCTTGTTCGCCTGCAGCCTGACGAGTCGCTTCTTCTGCGTGGCGGGTGCAACGTGCAGATGAACTTTGCACACCACCATGCCGTCGCGCACCAGCATCTGCTCGAGCTGCCGCACACGCGCGACGCCCTGGCGCAGTTGCGCCGGACTCGATCCGGTCTTGACGCCGAGACCGGCCGCTCCGAGCAGCAGGTCCTGGTACCAGCCGCCATGCAGGATGGCGATGCGGCCTTTCGGCGGCAGCAGTCGCCAGTAGCGCCACAGGGTCGGCCGTTCGCGCTCGACGTCATTCGGCGCGTGGAAGCCGTAGACGGTGGCGAGCTTCGGATCGAGCCAGCCCAGCAGTTCGTTGACGACTTCGCTGCGGCCGGCCGCCGGAATGCCCGTCACGATCATCACCACCGCATGCTTGCGCGACCGCGCCAGGGTGAACTGCGCATCGAGCAGCGCGTCCTGCAGCCGGGGCAGCGCATGCTCGTACTCGAGCCGCGTCAGGCGGCGGCCGCTCAGCGCTTCGTGCAGCCTGCGTCCTGTGGCCATGGCACGACTCAGCGGCGACGATCCCGCGCGCGCGGCACCTGCTGCGTGACGCAGTGGACGTTACCCCCGCCAAGCAGGATCTCGCGTCCGGGCACACCGACGACCTCGCGCTTCGGAAACAGGTCCTGCAGCTTGCGCAGGGCGTCGCGGTCGCGGCGCGGGTCGAGCAACGGCGCGACGATACGGCGATTGCCGATGTAGAAGTTGACGTACGACGCCGCCATGCGGCCACCCGCGGCACGCGGCTGCGTGCCTTCGGCGGCATCGACCCCCGCGGCTTCCTCCGTCGAGATGTGCAACGGACCCGGCTGCTGCAGCTTGTGCACCTTGAAGCGACGGCCACGCGCATCCCGCGCGTCGCGCAAGCGCTCGTCAGCATCGCGTGAAATCTCGTACTGCGGGTCGTTGCGGTCGTTCGTCCACGTCAGCACGACCTCGGCCGGTCGCACGTAGGCACACAGGTTGTCGACGTGACCGTCCGTCTCGTCGTGCAGCACGCCTTTGCCCAGCCAGACGACGGCTTCGACGTTCAGGTAACGCTTGAGTTGCGTCTCGACCTGCGCGCGACTGAGACCCGGGTTGCGATTGGGATTGAGCAGGCATTCCTCGGTCGTGATCACCGTGCCCTGCCCGTCCACGTGGATCGAGCCGCCTTCGAGGATGAATGGCGCCCGGTAACGCTCGCAGCCTTCGATCTCGGTGACTTTCTGCGCTACCGCATCGTCACGGTCCCAGGGGAAATAGAGGCCACCCTGCAGGCCGCCCCACGCGTTGAACTGCCAGTCGACGCCGCGGATGCCGCCACGATCGTTGACGACGAACGTCGGCCCGACGTCGCGCATCCACGCATCGTTGCTCGAGAGTTCCACCACGCGCACCGGCGACGGCAGCAATCGACGCGCATTCGCGTACTGCGAGGCAGAGACGCCGACAGTCACGGGCTCGCTGCCCGCGATGGCAGTCGCTAGCCTGACGAACGCCTGTTGTGCGGGCTTGGCGCCGAGCCGCCAGTTGTCGGGACGCTCGGGCCACAACAGCCAGCAGCCCGAGTGCGGCTCGAACTCGCCGGGCATGCGGTAGCCGTCGCGGCGCGGGTTGGAATCCAGGGACTTGCTCATGCGTCGATGGTAGCAAACGCCGTCAGTCGAGCTGCGTCCGGCGCAGTCGCAGCGCATTCGAAATCACGCTGACCGAACTCAACGACATCGCGGCCGCGGCGATCCAGGGCGACAGCAACCAGCCGAAGACCGGGTACAGCACGCCGGCCGCCAGCGGCACGCCGAGCGCGTTGTAGCCGAACGCGAACCAGAGGTTCTGGCGCACGTTGTTCATCGTCTTGCCGCTGAGC
Organism: Pseudomonadota bacterium; assembly: GCA_016705325.1. Classification (GTDB taxonomy): domain Bacteria; phylum Pseudomonadota; class Gammaproteobacteria; order Steroidobacterales; family Steroidobacteraceae; genus RPQJ01. The sequence goes on from JADIYJ010000017.1 coordinate 44,474, forward strand.
CGGAACGCGCGCACCAGGCCCCGCAGGTCGTTGCTCACCAGCACGACGCCCGCCGTCTGCCTGGCCACGTCCGTGCCGGCGCCCATCGCGATGCCGGCATCGGCCACCGCGAGTGCCGGCGCATCATTGATACCGTCGCCTGCCATCGCCACTACACGGCCTTCGGCCCGCAGCTGCTGCACCATCTCCGCCTTGCCGGCGGGATCGACGCCGCCATGGAATTCCTTGATGCCGGCCTGCCCGGCAATCGTCCGGGCGGAAGTCACGTGGTCGCCGGAGACGAGCACGACACGCAGGCCGAGGTCCTGCAGCGACTTGACCACGTCCCACGCCTCTGACTTGAGTGGGTCCGCAAGCGCGACGAGTCCGATCGGGTGGCCATCGACTGCGACGAACACCACGGTCTGCCCATGCTCGCGCAAGTGACCCGCCTCGGTCACCAGCGTACCGGGATCGATGCGCTCCGACTGCAGCAGCGCCTCGGTGCCGACCAGCACCTTGCGCAACTGCACCACGCCTGCGGCGCCCGCGCCCGGATACGCCTCGAAACCGTAGCTGCGGCCCAGGCGCAGGCCGCGCCCGAGCGCATGCCGGACGATCGCCTGGCCCAGCGGGTGCTCACTCGACTGCTCCAGGCTCGCGGCGAAACGGATCAGCTCGTTTTCGGGCACGCCATCGACGGGCAGCACGGTCACGACTTCGGGCCGGCCTTGCGTCAGCGTGCCCGTCTTGTCGAATACGAGTGTGTCGATGTGTTCGAGTCGCTCGAGCGCGTCCGCATTGCGGAACAGCACGCCGGCCTGGGCGCCGCGGCCCATGGCGACCGTCATGGACATGGGAGTCGCGAGCCCCAGCGCGCACGGGCAAGCAATGATGAGGGTACTCACCGCGACGACGAGCGCATAGGCGAGCCGCGGCTCTGGTCCGAAGATCATCCAGACGACCGCAGCGACCACGGCAACCGCGATGACGGCCGGCACGAACCACGAGGACACACGATCGGCCAGCGCCTGCACGGGAGCGCGGCTGCGCTGCGCGTCGGCGACCGTCTGCACGATCTGCGCCAGCAGCGTCGCGTCGCCAACCCGGTCGGCGCGCATGACAAAAGCACCTCCGCCATTGACGGTACCGCCGATCAAGGCAGCGCCTGGCGCCTTGTCGGCGGGGATCGATTCACCGGTGAGCATGGATTCGTCGACTGCGCCGGCGCCTTCGAGCACCGTGCCATCGACGGGAATTCGTTCACCCGGCCGCACGCGCAGCGTGTCGCCGGCCTGCACCTGCGCGAGCTCGACCTCCGCTTCGCTTCCGTCGGGCGCGATCCGGTGTGCCTTGCGCGGCACGAGGTCGAGCAGCGCCCGCAGCGCGGCCCCCGTCTTCTGCCGCGCGCGCAGTTCGAGCAGCTGGCCGAGCAGCACGAGCGTGACGATCATCGCTGCCGATTCGAAGTACAGGCCCGCCGACTCGCCATGGCGAAAAGCCTGTGGCACGAGCCGCGGCAACATCACGGCCAGTACGCTGAAGCCGTAGGCCACCGCGACGCCGAGCCCGATCAGCGTGAACATGTTGAAACTGCGTGAGCGCAGCGACCGCCAGCCGCGCTGCAGCAGCGGCGCGCCGCACCAGAGGACGACGGGCGTGGCCAGCGCAAACTGCAGCCAGCCGCTGACCGGGCCGGTCAACGCACGCGGCAGACCGCCGAGCATGCCGCCCATCGCCAGCGCCATGAGCGGCACGGAGAAAACGACCGCCCACCCGAACCGGCGCCGCATGTCGACCAGTTCCGGATCGTCACCGGCCGATGCCACCGGCACGGCGCGCTCGAGCGCCATGCCGCACGTGGGGCACGGACCCGGGACGGGACGCTCGACGCCCGGGCACATCGGGCAGACGTAGAGCACTTCACCTGGAGCCAGCGCACGCGCGGTGGCCGGCATGTCGGCTGCGACGCCGCCTGCGGCGTGACAACAGGAAGCTTGCGCAACGGGCAACGCGGCGGCCACAGCGGGAGCGGCGCCGGAGGTGGGGCCCGGCTTGCCGCAACAATCGTGACCGGCGGAATGAGTGGATGGGGAATCCATCCGCCCATTTTAGTCGCACAAGGACGCCAATGGCTCTAAATCCATCACTGCAGCTCGCGCGGTCAGCCCTGCTCGTCGCGGAGTTTCCAGCCGTTCAGCAGCAGGTACAGCGACGGTATGATGACCAGTGTCAGCACCGTGGCCGACACCATGCCGCCGACCATCGGCGCCGCGATGCGGCGCATGACGGCCGCGCCCGTGCCCGATCCCCACATGATGGGCAGCAGGCCGACGATGATCGTGATCACGGTCATCAGCTTCGGTCGCAACCGCAACAGCGCCCCGTCGACGATCGCCTCGCGCAACTCGCGCCGCGTCGGCTCACGGTTCTCGGCGGCGGCGCGCTCGCGGCGTTCGGCCCACGAGTGCTCCAGGTACATGACCATCACCACGCCAGTTTCCGCGGCGACCCCCGCCAGGGCGATGAAACCCACGACCGCCGCGATCGACAAGTCGTAGTCGAGGAAGTAGAGCAGCCAGACGCCACCGACAAGCGCGAATGGCAAGGTGAAGAGGATCAGTCCGACGTCGCGCACATTACGGAAGTTCAGGTACAGCAGCAGCACGATGATGCCGAGCGTGAGCGGCAGGACCACCTTCAGGCGCTCGACCGCCCGCTGCAGGTATTCGTACTGCCCGGACCAGCTCAGGCTGTAGCCCGCGGGCAGCGTCAGCTCGTCCGCAATGCGCGCCTTTGCTTCGTCGACGTAGCCACCGAGGTCGCGGCCCTGGATGTCGACGAAAACCCAGCCCGACGGGCGCGCGTTCTCGCTGCGGATCATGCCGGGGCCGTCGGCGATGTCGACCCGGGCGACGTCCTGCAGCGTCACGTTCGCGCCGGTGGGTGCAACGATCGGCAGTTGCCGCAGCTTCTCCAGCGAATCACGGAAGTCCTGCGGATAACGCAGGTTGATCGGGTACCGCTCGAGGCCCTCCACGGTGTAGCTGACTGTCATGCCGCCGACGGCGCTGCCGACGATGTCCTGCACGTCCTTGATGTTGAGTCCGTAGCGCCCGGCCGCCACGCGGTCGATGTCGATGTCGACGTAACGCCCCGTCGCCGTCCGCTCGGCATAGACCGACGTGGTCCCGGGCACGGCCTTCACGATCGTCTCGATCTGCTGGCCGAGTTGCTGGATCGTCGCCAGGTCCGGACCCATGATCTTGATGCCCACGGGCGTGCGGATGCCGGTCGCGAGCATGTCGATGCGGGTCTTGATCGGATACCCCCATGCGTTCGACACCCCGGGGACTTTCACCAGCGCGTCGAGTTCGGCCTTGAGCTTCTCCGGCGTCATGCCATCGCGCCACTGGTCGCGCGGCTTGAGCATGATGGTGGTCTCGAACATCTCGATCGGCGCCGGATCGGTCGCGCTCTCGGCGCGCCCGGCCTTGCCGAAGACGCGTTCGACCTCGGGCACCGTCTTGATCAGCCGGTCGGTCTGCTGCAGCAGCGAGCGCGCCGCATCCGTCGAGAGGCCGGGCAGCGTGGTCGGCATGTAGAGCAGGTCGCCTTCATCCAGTTCCGGCATGAACTCGCGGCCGAGCCGCGAGGCGGGCCACAGCGTCGCCAGGATCAGCACGGTGGCCGCCGCCGTCACGGCCCAGGGGTGGCGCAACGCAATCTCCAGGAACGGCCGGTAGATGGCTGCCGCCGCGCGGTTCACCGGGTTGGCGTGCTCGGGCCGGATGCGCCCGCGCACCAGGTACCAGATCAGCACCGGCACCAGCGTGATCGAAAGCAGCGACGCCGCCACCATCGCGTAGGTCTTGGTGTAGGCGAGCGGCGCGAACAGGCGCCCTTCCTGTGCCTCGAGCGTGAACACCGGCAGGAACGACAGCGCCACGATCATCAGCGAGAAGAACAGCGATGGTCCGACTTCGCGGCAGCCTGCGTAAATCGCCTCCATGCGCCGCGATTCGTCCGGCTCGTGCTCGAGCTTCTTGTGCACGTTCTCGATCATCACGATCGCCGCGTCCACCAGCGTGCCGATCGCGATCGCAATGCCGCCGAGCGACATGACGTTGGCATTGATGCCCTGCGCATTCATCACGATGAAGGCCGACGCCACGGCGATCGGCGTGACGATCACGACGATCAGCCCCGAGCGCACGTGGAACAGGAAGACGAAGCAGACCAGCGCCACGACCAGGAACTCGTCGAGCAGCTTGCCCTTGAGGTGGTCGACGGCGCGCTGGATCAGCGACGAACGGTCGTACGTGGTGACGATCTCCACGCCTTGCGGCAAACCCGCGCGCAGTTCATCGAGTTTCGCCTTGACCCGCACGATGGTCTCGCGCGCGTTGTCGCCGTTGCGCATGACGACCACGCCACCGACCGCCTCGCCCTCGCCGTCGAGTTCGCCGATTCCCCGTCGCATCTCGGGGCCGAGCCGCACTTCCGCCACGTCGCGCAGCAGCACGGCCGTGCCGTCCTTGGTCGTCATCACCGGGATGCGCTCGAGGTCGCCGATGCTCTTGACGTAGCCCGTGGCACGCACCATGTACTCGGCCTCGGCCATCTCGACCACGGAGCCGCCAACCTCCTGGTTGCCTTCGCGGATCGCCTTCTCGACCATCATCAGCGGGATGCCATAGCCGCGCAGGCGCAGTGGATCGACGACCACCTGGTACTGCTTGACCATGCCGCCGATGGTCGCGACCTCGGCCACGCCATCGAGCGCTTGCAGCTCGAACTTGAGGAACCAGTCCTGCAGGCTGCGCAGCTGCGCGAGGTCGTGCGCTCCCGTGCGGTCGATCAGCGCGTACTGGTAGATCCAGCCCACGCCCGTGGCGTCGGGTCCGAGCGCGGGACGCACGCCTTCGGGCAAGCGGGCAGCCGCCTGGCTCAGGTACTCGAGCACGCGCGAACGTGCCCAGTACGGATCGGTGCCGTCGGCGAACAGCACGTTGACGAACGAGTCGCCGTAGAACGAATAGCCGCGCACCGTGGTTGCGCCCGGCACCGAGAGCAGTGCCGTGGTGAGCGGATACGTGACCTGGTCTTCGACCACGCGCGGAGCCTGGCCGGGAAACGGCGTGCGCACGATGACCTGCACGTCGGAGAGGTCGGGCAGCGCGTCGACCGGCGTGCGCAGCACGGCGTGCACGCCGATTGCCGTGAGCATGAATGCCAGCAGCAACACCAGCGCCCGGTTCTCGAGCGAGGCACGAATGATCCTGTTGATCATGAGCGGCTCAGTGCGCGGCGTGGGGGTCGGGTTGCGCGGCTGCCGCCGGTGCGGACGAGCCGTCGTCGAGTCGATCGAGTCCCGCACCCAGGTTCGCTTCCGAATCGAGCAGGAACTGCGCGGCCACCACGACGCGCTCGCCTTCCTGCAATCCTTCGCGGATCGTGATGCGATCACCGCCTTCGGCACCTGCGACGACGTTGCGTGACCTGAACCGCCCGTCACCCAGCGAGATCACCACGCGGTCGCGGGTACCATTGCGAATCAAGGCACTGCGTGGAACGTGCAGGACCGCCTCGCCGTCAGCAGCCGTCAGGCTGACAGTTGCCAGCATGTTGGGCCGCACGTCCTGCGGCGGCGAGTCGAGCACGATGCGGGCGCGCACCGTGCGCGTCTCCATGTTGAGTTCCGGATAGACGTACTCGACGCGACCGCGAATCGCCGCACCGGGCTGCGAGGGGAATCGCACTTCGGCCTGCGTACCCTGCCTGACCCAGGCGGACTGGGACTCGGGTACCTCGGCGACGACCCACAGGCTGCCGAGTTCGGTGATCGTCAAGGCCGCCATGTCGGGGCTCAGCATCGCACCCTCGCGCGCCTCGAGCTCCGTGATGACGCCGGAAATCGGCGCGTAGAACGGCACGCGGCCCGCGGCACGACCTGACTTGGCGAGTCGCGATGCGGTGCCGGCATCGAGCCCGACCGCGCGCAATCGGTCGCGCGACGCGTCGATCAACTCGCGGTTGCCGATCTTGAGCGCGTCGAGGTATTCCTGCTGCACGCTCTCGAGCATCGGCGAATACAGCGTGAAGAGCAGCTGCCCCGCCTGGACGGTCTCGCCCATCGCGCGCACGGCGAGCCCCTCGACCCAGCCCTCGGCACGCGGGCGCACCTGCTGCACCTTGCGCTCGTCGAACTGCACGAAGCCGACGACGTTGCTGCTGCGCGGCAAGCTGCCACGGACGACCGGCTCCGTGCGCACCCCCAGGTTGTTCGTCACCGCCGCCGAAATCCGCACCTCTCCGCCGACGTCCTCCGCGTAGACCGGCACGTAGTCCATGCCCATCTCATCCTTTGCCGGCACCGGCGAGCGCCGGTTGGGAGCCATCGGATTGCGGTAATACAGCGGCGTGCGCGCGGCCGCCGCCGGTGCTGGAGCAGTTGCCGGCGGCGGCTCGACCTCCACCAGCGTCATGCCGCAGATCGGGCACACCCCCGGCTCGTCGCGCACGATGTCCGGGTGCATCGGGCAACGGTACGTCGGGTTGGCGTGCTTCAGTGCGTGCCCGGCGGGTGCGTCGTCGGCAGCGGTGCGGAGCGGCGCGCTCGGCGTCTGCTTCGAACAACCCACGAGAACGAATGCGAGCAGCAGGATTCCGGCGAGGCGTCCCAATGAGAGAGTCATCGTGCGTCACCTGCGAGGTAGTCGATATCGTGCTGCGCCAGCGCGCGATCGGCGGCGAGGCGCAGGTGTTTCATCCGGGTTTCGAGCGTGAGCCGACGCGCCATGACGACTTCGTCGAACATGGTGCGATTGGAGCGCCAGCCGAGCAGCGCCGCGGTCACCGACTGTTCGGCCAGCGGCAACAGGTCGGTCTCGTAGAAGCGTTCGAGTTCGGCCGTGCGATGGGCGGTGTTCCACGCCTCCGACAGCATCGCCTGCATTTCACGCTGGTGATCGTCGTGCCGTTCGCTGAGGCCCTGTTCGTCCAGCTTCGCGGCGCTTACGGCGCGATCCTGCCGATCGCCCCGGAAGAGCGGCAAACCCACCGTGACCATCGCGCTCAGCATGTCCGGGCGCGACATGCCGTCCGGCGCGTTCTGCCGGAAGCCGTAGCTGACGTCGAGCATCCACGCAGGCTTACGCAGTTCGCGCGCCACGTCCTCCGCGGTGCGCGCGGCGTCGATGCGGCGCATGTAATCGAGTTGCGCCGGATGCCGGGCGAGCCGCGCCTCGAGCGCCGCGAGCGGTTCGAGTTCGGCCCGCGGCGAGAGACCCTCCGGCTGCGCGCGCGCGGCCTCGTCGGCGCCAAGCCAGAACGACAACTGCGCGCGGTACATCGCCTCTTCACGGTCGAGATCGAGCTGCTGCTCACGCAGCATCGCCGCGTCGAGGCCTGCCTGCAGCACATCGAGTTGCCTGCCCTCGCCCGACGCATACCGCGCCCGCGCGGACTGCCGCATCTGCTCGACCCAGCCAGCCTGGTCAGCGAGCAGCGCCTTTGCCGAGCCCACGAAGGCGAGTTGCGTCCAGAGCTTGCGCACCTCGCGCCGCACGATCCACTCACGGTCGAGCGCGGTCGCATCCATGGCCGTCGCCAGTTGCAGCATCTGCTTGCGCGACAACTGCCGCGACCGGCCCGGCTTGAACTCCTGCACGACGCCCACTTCGAACATCGTCATGTCCTCGGCGTCGAGGCTGAAGGAATCCACCGGCACGTTGACCGCGCCGACCCGCAATTGCGGATCCATCAGTTCGCCGTCCATGACGGCGCGCTCGCGCATCGCGGCGCCCTGCGCACGCATCTCGCGCAGCATCGCGTCGCGGTCGATGGCGATGCGCTCGGAGTCAGCGAGGGTCAGGCCCTGGGCCACGGCTCGCGCCGGCAGCGAGCCGCCGGCGAGCACTGCAGCGAGCGTGAGCACGCCCGCGCAACGATGAAGAAACAGCAACATGCACGCACTCCGGATGGTCACAGCGCGCCGACGGACGAGCCGCTGGCGGTCAGACGACGACGGAAGTGCGGGCTATTTCAGGAACCGGCAGAAACTGACGGCGAGCGATGTGCACGGCGCCGGGACGGGGACCAGCGCAGCGATCGAGTCCGCTGCGGACTGCGCCGTGTCGGTCGCGACGAAAAGCACGAGCGTTGGCGGCGGTACCAGCAGGACAGCGGTCAGTCCCACGCGCAAATCCACCTGCGGATCGTGCGGGAACGAGCAGGGAGCCTGGTCCATGCCCGGTTCCGACTGCGGCGGCGGGCAATACGGGCAGTGCTCACCCGGCGCCATCACCATGCCGTCCGGCATGGACGCCACGGACGGTGCCGGGTCGAACTTCGCCAGGGCTGCCATCCCCGGCTCGGAATCGAATGCCATCACGCACGGGGTCGCCGCGATCTGCAGCCACGTCAGGCAGAACGCCGCCAGCACGACCCGCGACAGGCAGCGCTGCTTGCGACGGAACCAGTGGAGACCTGCGGGTTGCATTGCGGACTCGGTCAGTAGGTGCGTGAAACGTACGCCGCTGGTGCAGGCGAGGCAAGCCATGGCCTGCACGGAATGCCCAAAACCTGCGGCAAGTCCTTAATTCCATGCAAGAATCCTGTGATGACTCGCGCTCCACTTGCAGCGGCCTGCGCTTTCCCGTCCTTCCCGTCCTTCCCGTCCTTCCCGTCCTTCCCGTCCTTCCCGTCCTTCCTGTCCTTCCTGTCCTTCCTGTCCTTCCTCACCTTCACGACGGGCTGCAGCCGTGAGCCCGTGCCGGCCCGCCCCTGGCTGGGCGCGGCAACGCTCGTCGCGACGCCGGCTGCAACCGGCGCGCGCTTTCCGAACCTGGCCACCGACGGCCAGTCGGTCGTGATGAGCTGGCTCGAACCCGGCGCGGGTGACGATTTCCGCCTGAGGTACGCAGAGTGGCAGCCCACGCAGGGCTGGGGTAGACCGGTCGAGGTGGCGTCCGGCAAAGACTGGTTCATCAACTGGGCCGACTTTCCATCGGTCGTTCCGGCGAATGACGGGCCGTGGACCGCGCACTGGCTGCAGCAGAAGCCGGGTGAGGTCTATGCCTACGACGTAATGACACGTCTGAGCACCGACGGTGGCCGTACCTGGAGCGAGCCGCGTTCACCACACGACGACGGCACCGCCACGGAACACGGCTTCGTCTCCATCGCGAGCATCGGCGGCCGCTCTTACGGCGTCTGGCTCGACGGACGCAACACCGCCGGCGAAGGTCACGATCATGCTGCGGACGATCACGCCGCGGCGCAGGGCGCGATGACGTTGCGCGGCGCCGTGCTGACGCCCGCAGGTGCGATCGACGGCAGCGAAATCGACGCGCGCGTCTGTGACTGCTGCCAGACCGATGTGGCGGTGAGCGGGGCCGCGCTGCTGGTCGTGTACCGCAATCGCAGCGAGGACGACACACGCGACATCCAGGCTGCACGGCTCGAGAATGGCGCCTGGACGGTGCCGGTCACCGTGCATGCGGACGAGTGGCGCATCGACGCGTGCCCGGTCAACGGACCCGCCGTGGCGGCGCGCGATGACGACGTGGCCGTGGCCTGGTTCACCGCGCCGGACCAGCCGCGCGTGCGCCTGGCTTTCTCCGCGGACGGCGGGCGCACCTTCGGCCCGCCGCTCGAAGTGGCGAGCGGCAGAGTCGTCGGTCGCGTCGACGTCGTCCTGCTGCAGGACGGGCGCGCCGTGGTCAGCTGGCTCGCCGAAACCGCGAACGGTGCCGTGATCCGCGCGCAGCCGTTCAACCGCGCGGGCGCGGCGGACGTCGCCCGGGACGTTGCGACAGCCAACGTCGCCCGTTCCTCGGGATTTCCGCAGATGGTCCAGGTGGCGGGCGGCCTGCTGTTCGCGTGGACCGAGAATGGATCGACCCCGGCAGTCCGCACGGCCCTCGCGCCACTGCGCTGCCCCGCACGCCCGGTCCCGGCGAGGGGGCCGCTGTGCTAGCATTTCAGCCCCGTTTTTCCACAAAACCAGACCCAACGGAGCCAGGTGATGTCCACCGCGGTCAAGCTCGACGTGCCCACGCAGGGCCAGAAGATCACGATTACGAACGGCAACCTGATCGTGCCGGACCAGCCCATCATTCCGTTCATCGAAGGCGACGGCACCGGCCCCGACATCTGGCGCGCCTCCGTGCGCGTGCTCGACGCAGCGGTTGCCAAGGCCTACGGCGGCAAGCGCAAGATCCACTGGATGGAGGTCTACGCCGGCCAGAAGGCCAACGACCTCTTCAACACCTGGCTGCCGGACGAAACCGTCGAGGCCTGCCGCGAATACCTGGTTTCCATCAAGGGTCCGCTGACCACGCCGATCGGCGGCGGCATCCGCTCGCTGAACGTCGCGCTGCGCCAGATGCTCGATCTCTATGTCTGCCTGCGTCCGGTGCGCTGGTTCGAGGGCGTGCCTTCGCCGGTCAAGAACCCGGGCAAGGTCGACATGGTTATCTTTCGCGAAAACACCGAGGACATCTACGCCGGCATCGAATTCGAGGCGGGCAGCCCCGAGAACGAGAAGTTCAAGAAGCTGTTCAAGGAAGCGTTCCCGAAACTCTACGGCAAGATCCGCTTCCCGGACACCTCAGGCATAGGCATCAAGGCCATTTCCCAGGAAGGCACCGAGCGGCTGTTCCGCTCCGCCATCGAGTACGCGGTCGTCAACAAGCGCAAGAGCGTGACGATCGTGCACAAGGGCAACATCATGAAGTTCACGGAAGGAGCGTTCCGTAACTGGTGCTACGCCCTCGCCGAGCGCGAATTCGCGGCCCAGACCTACACCTGGGACCAGTGGGAGCGCACCAAGGCCGCCAAGGGCGAGAAGGCCGCCAACGCCGAGCAGGACGCGGCGAAGGCCGCCGGCAAGGTCATCATCAAGGACGCCATCGCCGACATCACGCTGCAGCAGGTGCTGACGCGCCCCGAGGAGTTCGACGTCATCGCGACAATGAACCTCAACGGCGACTACCTCTCGGACGCACTTGCGGCGCAGGTGGGCGGCATCGGCATCGCGCCGGGCGGCAACGTCAACTACATGACGGGCCACGCGGTGTTCGAAGCCACGCACGGCACGGCGCCGAAATACGCCAACCTCGACAAGGTGAACCCGGGCTCGGTGATCCTGTCGGGCGAGATGATGCTGCGCTACATGGGATGGTTCGAGGCAGCGGATGCGGTCATCGCTGCGATGGACAAGAGCATCGGCCAGAAGACGGTCACTTACGACTTCGCGCGGCTCATGCCAGGCGCCACCGAGGTCAAGTGCAGCGAATTCGGCGACGTGCTGATCCGCAACCTCTGAGCGGATCGGGGCCGGGCTGGGCGACGCAAGGAACGTTTCGACGATGAACCTGTCCGTCGCACAGCCCTCCTCGCGCGACACGCTGGTCGCCGACTGTGCCCAGCTGCTGGTCGACGCCTTCGCGGACTACAACGCGGAATTCCGCCTGGTCACGCGGCGCGCGCCGCAGCGCTTCGAGGAGCGCGACTGGCGTGCCAGCCAGAAGGATGCCGTGGAGCGCATCGAGCTCTACGACAAATACGTCACGGGCAGCGTCGAGTTCATGCGCCAGCGCCTGGGCGAGGACGTGCACGAGCGCGCCATCTGGTCGAGCATCAAGCGCCGGTTCGACGAGATCATCGATCCGCTGCCGGACAACGAGTTCATCAAGACGTTCTTCAGCTCGGTCACGCGCAAGACCTTCGGCACGGTCGGCGTCGATCCGGCGGTCGAGTTCATCGCGCTGGACCTCGACCCGCTCGGCAGCGTGCGCACGCACGTCGAGACCAAGATCTACGCCAACCGCGGCGACATCGAACTGCTGGCCGAGGAACTGCTCGCCGATTTCAGCTTCCGCACGCCCTATCGCGACTTCGAGCACAGCGTCAAGATGATCGCCGACGAGGTGAAGGCCCTCGTCAACTCCGGCAAGGAACGCCGCGCGATCGAATCGGTCGAGGTCATCAAGAAAGTCTTCTACCAGATGACGCGCGCCTACCTCGTCGGCCGCATCAACGGCCGCGGCTGGACGATGCCGTTCGTGGTCTCGCTGCGCAACGGCGACAGCGGCGTGGTGGTCGACGCCATCATGCTCGAGGAAGGCACGGTCAGCGTGCTGTTCAGCTTCACGCGCTCGTATTTCCACGTCGACCTCGCGCACGTCGGCGAAGTCGTCAAGTTCCTGAAGACGATCCTCCCGCTCAAGCGCGTCAGCGAACTGTTCACCGTGCTCGGCCGTGCCAAGCAGGGCAAGACCGAGCGCTACCGCGAGCTGTTCGGCCACCTGCAGCAGTCGGACGACGAATTCATTCTCGCGCCGGGCGAACGCGGGCTGGTGATGATCTGCTTCACGCTGCCGTCATTCGACGTCGTCTTCAAGCTGATCCGCGACAAGTTTCCGTACCAGAAGAACATCCTGCGCGAGGACGTGCTGACCAAGTACGAGCTCGTCTTCAAGCACGACCGCGCCGGCCGCCTGGTGGACGCGCAGGAATTCAAGCTCATCAAGTTCCCGCGCTCGCGCTTCTCGGCAGAGCTGCTCGAGGAACTGCAGAAGGAGGCCGCGCGCACGGTGCACTTCGAGGGTGACGACCTCATCATCGACCACGTGTACATCGAGCGGCGCATGACGCCGCTGAACCTGTACCTGCGTTCCGCCTCGCGCGAGGACGCCGAGAAGGCCGTCATCGAGTATGGCCAGGCCATCCGCGATCTCGCCGTCACCAACATCTTCCCGGGCGACCTGCTGCTGAAGAACTTCGGCGTGACGCGCCACGGGCGCGTGATCTTCTACGACTACGACGAACTGTGCCTGGTCACGGACTGCCGTTTCCGCGAGATCCCGCAGTCGCAGCACGACGAGGACGACATGCGTGCGGACGCCTGGTTTTACGTCGGCGAGAGCGACGTATTTCCCGAGACCTTCATCAACTTCCTCGGGTTCGATCCGCAACTGAAGCAGGTGTTCCTCGATGCGCATGCCGAGGTGCTCACGGCCGACTGGTGGCGCGGCATCCAGGAACGCCTGCGCGAAGGCGAATTGCTCGAGGTCCTGCCGTATCACCGGCACCGTGTCCGGGTCTTCAGCAGCCTGTAGCGCCGTCCTGCGCACCCACCGCACAAACTGCCAATGAACACCGCCCGCACTCACGTGCCGATGTGGCTGGTCGCCCTGCTGTGCCTCGTGGCCTTCGCCTTCCAGGGTACGCGGGGAATCTGGGAACCTGACGAGGGTCGCTACAGTTCCGGCGGCATCAACATGCACGAAAGCGGCAACTGGCTCATCCCCACGATCGACGGCAAGCATCCGCACCTGACCAAGCCGCCGATGACGTACTGGGCCCTCGCCGCGAGCTTTGCCGCGTTCGGTCACAACGAATGGGCCGCGCGCCTGCCGGGCGCGCTCGCGTACATCGGGACGGGACTGTTCGTCTTCGGCCTCGGCCGCCGGCTGTGTCCCGAGCGTCCCTGGCTGCCTGCGCTGGTCTGGGGACTGTCGTTCGCCCCGGCCATTGCCGCCAACGTCGTCTCGACCGACCCCCCGCTCGTGCTGTTCGAGACGGCCGCGATGCATGCCTTCGTCGAGGCGTGGTCGCGCGAGGGGCCCGACGCGCGGCGCTGGTTCGTGCTCATGTGGCTGGCCTGGGGCCTAGCATTCATGACCAAGGGACCGCCCGGCCTGCTGCCGCTGTTTGCGGCGATGCTCTACCTGGGCATCCACGATCGACCGCGTTTCAGGTCGATGTTCGTGCCCGCCGGGCTGCTGACGTTCGCCGTCGTCGCGTTCACCTGGTTCGGCGTGGTCATCGCCCGGGAACCCGGCCGGCTCGGCTATTTCCTGGGCTACGAGGTCTATGATCGTGTCTTCACGTCCGTCCATGACCGCAATGCGCAATGGTACGGAGCGTTCGAGGTCTACCTGCCGATGCTCATCGTCGGCACGCTGCCGTGGTCGCCGCTGGCAGTGATCGCGGCAGGCGGTCCGGCCGCTGCCTGGCGGAAGTTGGGGACCCGCCTGCGCGAGCGCAACCGCGACTGGCTGCTGCTCGGCTACTGGCTGGTGCTGCCGCTTGCAGTCTTCTTCCTCGCGCGATCGAGACTGCAACTGTACGTGCTGCCGCTGTTCGTGCCGCTGGCGCTGATGATGGCGCGCGCGCTGTCGGGATCACGCCCGAACCCGGACCGGTGGATCGCCTGGACCGCGGGCATCACCCTTGGCGCCCTGGTCACGCTCAAGGGCGTGCTGGCGTACTGGCACACGGACCGGGACGCGCGGCATATCGCTGCACAGGTCTCGACGCTGCTGCAGGGCCGCGCGGTCGACCGCATCGTCTTCGTCGGCATGCGTCCGTACTACGGCCTGAAAGTCTATCTCGACATCCCGATCGATGGCATCCAGCTCGGCGAGCATCGATTCGAGTATTCGAAGTACCTGTCGGAAGAAGCGCTATGCGACGAGGTCCGGGACAAGGAGCGGGACGTGTTCGCCATCAAGGCACTGCGCACGGAGAAGTTCGACGCCGCGCTGGCGGCCTGTGGCGCCTTGCCGGTGGCAATCGGCACCGTCTTCGCCGACGGCAACGACATCCGGTTCTTCACCGTGGGACCTTCGACGCGATAATTTTTTCGGTCTACGATGGCGCACCCGGGAGAGCAGCCGCAGTCGCCGGCCCGGCGAGGGAGAAGGACCGATGTACACCAGCAAGAAGCCGGCGCGATCGCCGGCCCTGCCATTGCTGCTGGCGCTGGCATTCACGGCGGCGGCACAGGATTCCAACATCACGCAACCCATCGCGGACCTCGAACGGCTGCTCGCCGCCGAACCGCTCGTGATCACCCAGGCCGAGATCAGCCGCCCCAAGGCGAAAGGCGACATCACGCTCAAGGCGGACGTCTCGTTCGGCGGCGCGCCACCGTTGCGCGTCAAGCTTCGCAAGGCGGAACCAGGCGCCAACACGTTCAACAACGTGCCGCGTTACGACCTTGCCGCCTACGAGCTGCAGAAGCTCTTCATCGAACCCGCCGAGTACGTCGTGCCGCCGACCGCGCTGCGCTTCGTCCCGCTCGCGGATTTCGCGAAGTACCAGCCCGACGTCGCCAGGACCTTCTCGTCCGCCGACCAGGTGCTGGCCGTGCTGCAGTACTGGCTGAGCGACATCGCCGTGATCGCCGACGTCTACAACCCCACCCGGTTCAGCGCCGACCCGCTGTATGCGCGCCACATCGGGCAACTGAACGTGCTCACCTACCTGATCGAGCACCGCGATTCGAACGCGGGCAATTTCCTCATCGGCAGGACCCCGACGGGAGCGCGCGTCTTCTCCATCGACCACGGCGTCGCGTTCGCTTCCGAGGACAGTGATCGCGGCGAAGCCTGGAAAGTCATGCGCGTCGACCGCCTCCCGGCCGACACGGTCACACGACTTCGCACCGTCACCGTGCCGGTGCTCGAGCAGCGCCTCGGCGTGCTGGCGCAATGGCAGCTCGAGGGCGACCGCTACGTCCCGGTCGCGCCGGGACCCAACCTTGCGCCCAACCGTGGCGTTCGGCGCGAGGGCAGGGACCTGCAGATGGGCCTGACCCGAAGTGAAATCCTGGCCGTGAACCGGCTGCTCACTCGCCTGCTCGAGCGCGTCGATGCGGGCGAGATCACCGTCGTGGCCGCCCCGAACTGAGGAACGCAGAAATGACAAGGTGCCGTCTGCCGGGATTCGCGCTCGCGTCGCTGCTCGGTCTCGCTGCGATCATTGGATTCGTCCACCCGTCTCCGGCGGTCGCGCAGGCGGCGCAGGTGCAATGGAACGGCGTGGAGCGGGTGGTCGCGTTCGCCGACGTGCACGGTGCCTACACCGAACTGGTCACGCTGCTCCGCGAAACCGGCATCGTCGACGCGCAGGACCGCTGGGCAGCCGGACGGACGCACGTCGTGAGCCTGGGCGACCTGCTCGATCGCGGCGCTGATTCGCGCAAAGTCATGGACCTGCTGATGCGATTGCAGGGCGAGGCCCAGTCGGCCGGCGGGCAACTGCACGTGGTGCTCGGCAACCACGAAGCGATGAACGTGCTCGGCGACCTGCGTTACGTCGACCCCGGTGAGTTCGCCGCCTACACGGACGTCGAATCCGCGACCGAGCGCGCGGGCCTGCGCAAGGCCTGGGAGGCGGCACAGGGCGCCGGGTCCGGGCCTGCATTCGACCGGAAGTTTCCGCCAGGGTATTTCGGTCACCGCGCCGCACTGTCGCCCAGGGGCACCTACGGCCAGTGGCTGCTGTCGCTGCCGGTTGCAATCGCGATCAACGACACGCTCTTCATGCACGCCGGCCCGTCGAATGTCCTGCGCGGCATGAGCCTGCAGGAAGTCAACCTGCGCTATCGCACGGCGCTCACCGGATACCTCGGCCTCGCCGGACGGCTGGAGCAGGCCAGGCTGCTGCAGCCCGGCGATGAATTCCGTGCCCGCCCGCAGCTGGCGCGGGAGCGCCTCGCGGCGAAGACGACGGCCGCGGCGGCGGACGGCGGAACGACCGATAGCACACTCGTCGATGCGGTACAGCGGTTCCAGGCGGCCGACGACGACCCCCTGCTCTCCCCGGACGGCCCCAACTGGTATCGCGGCGCCGCACTGTGCAACGAGGCGGCGGAAGCCGACGTGCTGCACCCTCTGCTGCAGCAGTTCAGGGCGGCGCGACTGGTCGTTGGACACACTCCCACTCGCAACCTGCGGGCGGTCACGCGCTTCGACGGGCGGGTCGTAAAGCTCGACGCCGGCATGAACCGCGCTGCCTACAAGGGTCGTGCCGTTGCGCTCTTCCTGCAGCCGGACGGACTCAGCGTGCGCTACGCCGGCGAACCGGATGCTGCGTCTCTGCGGCCGGAAGGCCTCTTCGTCGCGCCCGACGAAATCGACGATGCCAGCGTGCTGGCCGCGTTGAGCGACGGTGAGGTGACGGTTGCGGGTCCGCGTGGGCCGAACGAGCTGAACGTCTCGGTGAGTCACGCGGGCAAGCGGATTCCCGCGGTGTTCCAGGTACGCACGGCCGATGCTGCCCGCAAGGAAGTCGCGGCCTATCGCCTCGATCGCCAGCTCGGCCTCGGCATCGTGCCGGTCACGGTCGAGCGCGAGGTGCAGGGACAGCGGGGCGTGCTGCAGGGGCGTCCGGTCAAGTGGGTGTCGCAGACCGAGGTGCAGCAGCAGCAATTGCGCGGCGGCGGCTGGTGCAGCGCCGAGCCCCAGTTCCAGCTCGTCTATGCGTTCGACACGCTGATCGGCAACGAGGGCCGCACGCCCGATTCCCTGCTGTTCGATTCCAGCGCCTGGTTCGTCTACGCGACGGCACACGATCGCGCCTTCGGCTCGACGAAGTCGCTGCCCGCCTACCTCAAGGCGCGGCCGCCCACGCCGGGCGCCGACTTCAGGCGCCGAGCCGCAGCGCTGAACGAAGCCAATCTCTCTACGTCGCTCGGCGAGCTGGTCGATGCGAAGGGGCGCAAGGCGATCCTGCAACGCCGCGACGTGCTGCTGGCGCTGCCTGCCGCGGCGACGAACGCCCGCTGACGCTCGTCGAACCGCACCCAGCGCGGCAGCGGTTTGCCATCATCCAGGCAGGCGCGGAGGTTCAGCACGTCGCCGGGATCCGCGTCCCGGAACGTGCCCGGTGAGACCAGGTGCAGGAACGGCTGTCCGGGCGAAAAGACCAGGTCGGGGATGTCCTCGACGGCCTCAGGCGCCACGTTCATGATGTTCCCGAGTGCCTTGCGACTGAAACCACGGCCGATCGCCACCGCCAGCGCAATCCACGCGAACGCCAGCACGAAGTTCAGCAGCGCGAAGTGTGGCGCCGTCCAGTGCAGGACGTTGAGCCCGACGTACACCGCCAGCGCCTGGATGAGGTCGCCGAAACGCCAGAAAAAAGTGTCGATGGCGGTCTTGCCGTCGTATTTCGAGTCGCGGTCGACCGGCAGGAACAGCGCCTGCCGCGTCGTGTTCATCAGCGAGTAGTCGATGCTGTTTTCCGCGATCTTGATCAAGCGGATCAGCGTGAAGATCGGCACGAAGCCACCCAGCATCGGCGCCAGCGCCAGCAGTCCGTATCCCGCCGCCACGACGAGCGGGTGGATCAGCAGGGCGCCACGCACGCCGACGAGCTGGTAGATGCGCGACACGAGGAACAGCTGGATGCCGAAGCTGAACAGCGTCACCCAGAACTGGAAGTCGCCGTAGAACGCGGTGATCAGCGAACCCATGTCCAGCGTGCCGCCGTTCGCCGCAACGCGCGCCACGGCATCGACCTTGACGTAGTCGGCCAGGATGAACTCGCCCGTCGTGTTGATCCAGTTGAGCAGCACGACGAGCAGCGCGATCAGCCGTAGATAGCGGTCGCGCAGGACCAGACCGATGCCACCGAACAGGCGCGGCACTGGTAGACCGTGCTCGGTCGAGATGGCGCGCGAGCCTTCGGGGACGGCAGCGCGTTCGGGTCCGGCGAGAAACAGGGTGGCGCCGAGGATGCCGGTCGCGAGGAACATCAGCCCCATCGGCGACAGCGCCGTCACCGCGAGCTGCGTCACTTTCGCGCCGACCAGCGCGCCAAAGTTGGCCCCCAGCATGATCACGACGAACAGGCGCTGGCCGCTCTTCACGTTGAAGGAATCTGCCGCGAACGCCCACATCTGCGACACCACCATCAGCCCGTAGATGCTGACCCAGACGTAGAACGGAAACGCGATCGACACACCCTGGTGCGCGAGCGTGGCGAAGAGCGGCATCGTCACCACGAAGAAGATCGTCACCGCGCGCAGCAGCCGGGCGCCGTCGAGATGGCGCCGCACCCAGCCGTAGAACGGGACCACGAACATCAGTACCAGCGCCGTGATCGCCACGGCGTACGAGCGGGTCTCGGCCGAGAATTTCGTCAGCATGAAGGCTTCGCGCAGCGCCTTCACCACCTGGTATGACGAGAGCAGCAGGAACCCGTGCAGGAAGAACAGGAACGCGGCGCGGCCCTCCCCGGGCCGCACGCGCGTGACGAGCGACAGCAACCGCTCGAAGCGACTGAGTTCAGCGTGGTCGGAGATCACCCGCACCCTGCCTCAGCGATCCACGATGATGACGGGGTCGAGTTCGAAGCCGAGAGCCTTCCTGGGATCCCGCGGATCCACTCCGGACACGGTCAGGAAATATTTGGCTGACTCGGTCTTGCCGCCACCCCCCGGCAATTCCAGTTCAAAGTGATACTTGAACGGGTCCGTGCCGTCATCGCTCGATTTCGTGAAATCCGCCGGACCGAACCTGTTGCCGCCGTTTCCCCTGTTCGACTTCATGTCTTCGAACCGGATCCAGAACGGACTGTCTGATTTCCAGGCGATGACGTTCTTGTCACGGGACGACTTTGACTCGATGCGGGCATTGCCGCCGCCGTACAAGCCTTCCGTCGGAGCGAGCGGCCGGACGTCGATGCTGGTCGGGTTACCCGTGGCAGGCACCGACGCAACAGCAAAGGTGAAGGTACCGGTCAACGGCACCGCTCCGGTGTCGACACATGCAGCAAGCAGAACCGCGCTGAGCAAGACAGTCGTGAGGCCCAATAGCCGATTCATTGCCGTGAAGTTCATTGCACAACCTCCCTCGTTCGTCAGACTCACCTAACCGCCGCAATCGATCATCCAGTCGCAGGCAGTCGCAGGGTCCGGAATCGTCCGATGGTCAGCCGGCGCCGATGATCTTCTTGTACTCGGCGTCCTGCAGCAGGCTGCGGAACTCCGGCGCCGAACGCAACAGCGCCAACGGGAACCCCAGCCGCACCAGGGCGGTGACGGCCTGGAGCGCAGTCTTGCGGTCGCCTTTGTCGGCGGCAGAGACGCCGACAAAATACTGCACGTAGAGCAACTCCGGGCCGGCGGCAAGCGCCTCGGACAATTGACGCCCGGACTGGTCCTGGTCGCCGACGCGGCCGTAGTAGTATCCCAACTGCGCGTGCAAGGCGGCATCGGCCGGCCTGGCCTCGAGTTCAGTCTCGGCCAGCAGGATCGCACGCCGATAGCGCGCGATGGCTTCGTTCCTGCGACCCTCGACCTGCCAGAGTGCATCGCCGAGGTTGCCCTGGATGACGTGGTCGTGCTCCCCGAGCGCGGCCGCACGCTCGTACTGAGCGACGGCGGCGGCAAACTGGCCGAGGTAGAAGTAGGAAGTCGCCAGGTTCGAGTAGGCATCCTTCGACGGCTCGAGCTGCAGCGAGCGGTTGTATGCTTCCACCGCCTTGCTGAAGTCCCCCTCCATCTGCAGCGCCCCGCCCAGATTGCTCCAGGCATTCGCGCTCGAAGGCACCAGCTCGGTCACCTTGCGCAGGGCGATGGCGGCCTCGCCGATCCTGCCACGCTGGAACAGGTGCGATCCGAGCGCGGCCTGGGCGCCCCAATAGGCCGGCTCGACTGCGATCGCCTTGCGATAGGACGCCTCGGCGTCCTCGCTCCTGCCCATGCCCTCGAACGCGTCGCCGAGACCGATGTAGGCATCGGCGTCCTGCGGGTTGCGCCCGATCAGCCCGCGGTAGGTCTCCGCGGCGGAATCGAACCTCCCCGCAACGACGGCCATGCTGGCGAGCGCCTTCTCGGTCTCGACCAGCGAGGGATCGAGTTCGAGAGCCTTCCGACAGATCCGGTCCGCAGCTGAAAGTGGTGCCGGGTCATCGGTGCGCTCGAACTGCCGGGCATAGGTCCGGCACAGTCCCGCATAGGCTCCCGCGAACTCCGGATCGATGTCGATCGCCGCCTTGAACGAGTTCTCCGCCTGTTGCAGCCGACTGAGGTCGCCCGGCTGACGCAGAGCGCCGAGACCGGCCAGGTATGGGTCGATGGCGCGCGAGTCGAGCTGATGCTCCTGGTCCTTGCTGCGTCGCAAGTCCGTGTCCTTGAGGACGACCTGCAGCGCATCCGTCACCGCGATGGCGATGTCGTCCTGCAACTCCAGCACATCACGCCAGGCGGTGTCGAAGTCGCCGGCCCACACGTGATAGCCGGTCGCCGTGTCGATCAACTGCACGGTCACCCGCACGTTGGCGCCGTTGCGACGCACGCTGCCTTCGAGCACGTGCCGCACGCCGAGTGACTGGCCTATCTTGCGCACGTCGAGGTTCCTGTCCTTGAACTCGAGCGCGGACGTGCGAGCAGCCACGCGCATCCCCGGCAGTTGCGCGAGCTTCGTCGAGAGTTCCTCGCTCAGTCCGTCGCCGAGGTACGAATTCCCGCCACCGGCGCTCATGTCGACCAGGGGCAGCACCGCAATCGAGCGTGGCCCGGGTTCCAGCGGCGGGACGGGCTTGCGGCCCGCGGTCGCGGTGACGTCGAGCGAGCGCCACCAGGCGAAACCCGTCACCGTCGACATCAGCGCAACGCCTGCGACGATGGCAGGCCCGATGGACTGCCGTGGGCGTG
This sequence comes from Pseudomonadota bacterium, assembly GCA_016705325.1. Classification (GTDB taxonomy): domain Bacteria; phylum Pseudomonadota; class Gammaproteobacteria; order Steroidobacterales; family Steroidobacteraceae; genus RPQJ01. The sequence continues at coordinate 65,913 of JADIYJ010000017.1, forward strand.
GCAGCCTGCGCACGACGCCCGTGCCATCGACCCCCGCGTCGAGCACGACGCCTTCCGGCGTGATTTCGTAGGTCCACGCCAGTACCAGGACGATCGGCAGCCCGATCACCGCCAGGATGGTCAATGCCGTCATCCACCATTCCGGGAACCGCAAAGGCTCGAATGTGACCTCGGCGACCTGCAGCACGATCCACATGCCGACCAGGTAGGAGGCCGCTACCTTGAAGACGTGCCGGCGCCGGAGTTCCACGAGCAGGTGCTGCGCGCGACCGCTCAATGTCGTCGGCGCGGCGTAGCCGGACGCGAGAAAAGCCGGCTCCCCGGCAACCGGCGCCACCTGTTCGAAGTGAGCGATCAGCGCGTACGAGTCGTTGCCGACACTGGCGATGTAACGGGGATGGCGGGGCTTGTCGCCGAACAGTTCGCGCAACGCGCCAACGGTGTGACGCAGCTTCTCTTCAGCACCCTGGCGACCGGACCAGATCTCGCTACGCAGGGTGCGGTGGTGCACTGCCTCGCCATGCCGCGAGGCCAGGACGATGAGCACTTCGATCTGGTCATCCGTGAGGCGGACGGTCTGGTCGGATTTTGACGCGCGGGATTCCCCGGGCTCTATGAGCCATTCTCCGACACGAAAACCGTTCCGAAGGCCCCCGGCATCCATTGCCAATTGCCATCCCCCGCTTCAGGCGCAGCATAGCAAACCGACCCGCAGGACTAGTCTAGCTCAGGCTGGCCGAGGGCGCCCTCAAGGTCCGCGACGAGATCGTCGACGTCCTCGAGACCGATGGACAGTCGCACGGTACCCGGGCCGATGTCGGCCCAGCGCTGCTGCTCGGCAGTCAACCGACTTGCGTCCTGCAGGGCCGTGGGCACGACCAGTGACTCGGTCGACCCGAGACTCGCGGCGATCGCGAACAATTCCAGCCTCTCTGCAAACCGTGACCCGGCCTGCTCCCCTCCAGCAACGTCGATCGTGACGATGGTGCCAAAGTCAGTCATTTGCCGCAGGGCAAGGGCGTGGCCGGGGTCACCCGGCAGGCCGGGATAGCGGACGCGCGCGATCCGCGGATGCTGCGCCAGGTGCTGCGCCACGCGCAGGGCATTCCGGCACTGGGCGTCCCAGCGCACGAAATAGGTCTTCATGCCGCGCTGCAAGAGAAACGCAGCGTGAGGATCGAGTGTCGGCCCGAGGATCGCCACGTCGCTGCGCATCGCATCGATGAGTTCGGCGCGACCGATCACGGCGCCGCCCATCACGTCGCCATGCCCGGACGCGTACTTGGTCAGGCTGTGCGCAAACAGGTCGACGCCGAACTGTCCGTGGTTGTGAAAACCGGCTAGCGTGTTGTCGAGCAGGGTCACTGCGCCGTGGCGGCGCGCGATCGACGAGAGTCGTTCGATGTCGGCGATCTTGAGCACCGGGTTCGTCGGCGACTCGAACACGACGAGGCGAGTCGGCGTGGCAGCCAGCGTACGTTCGAGGCCATCGAGATCGTCGATCGACAGCATCGTGCTGGTGACTCCGTATCGGCGCAGCAGGCGGCCGATCAGCGCACGCGTGGGCTGGTACTGCTCGACGAAGTGCACCACGTGATCGCCTGACTTGAGCAGCGCGATCAGCGGCATCGCGATTGCCGCAACACCCGATCCGGTGAGCAGGCACGCGTCGCGCCCCTGCAACCCGGCCAGCAGCAGTTCGAGCTGCCGCAGCGTGGGATTCGAGACACGCGAGTAGTAGAACCCCGCGCGTCTTCCCTTGAACTGCTCGAGCGTCGCACCGACGTCGTCGAACGTGAACTTCACCGACTGGTAGATCGGCGCGACCAGCGGACGGTTGTCCGCCGGCACTTTCACCTCCGGGGGATGGGTGACCAACGTGCGTTTCTTCATCGAGTGTCCGCCCGCAGTTCGAAGTCGTCGGCATCGAGGTGCGCGGGGAAATCGCGGCGGAACGTGGCGAGGGACTCGCGGTCGAGCACCACGGTCTCGACCAGGACACCGTCGCGGTCGCCAGCAAGCACCTGGCCCAGGAAATCGAGCGCGACGCTGTCGCCGGAGTAGTTCGCGCCGTTGCCGTCCTTGCCCACGCGATTGACGCCGACCACATAGCAGACGTTTTCGATGGCCCGCGCGCGCAGCAGCGCACTCCAGGCGGAACGCCGCCGCGATGGCCAGTTAGCGACGTACAGCAGGACGTCGTAGTCACCGCGATTGCGGCTCCACACCGGGAAACGCAGGTCGTAGCAGACCAATGGGCACAGGCGCCAACCCTTGATCTCGACGACCAGCCGCCGGTTGCCCGACGAGTAGTGCTCCTGCTCGCGTGCCATGCGGAACAGGTGACGCTTGTCGTAGTGCGCGCAGCCACCGTCGGGCGTCGCCAAGACCAGCCGGTTGTAGTGCCGCCCCCCTTCCTCGACGATCAGGCTGCCGGTGATGGCACAGCCAATCGCTGCCGCCTCTTCGCGCAGCCATCCGACCGTGGCGCCTGCCATCGTCTCCGCAAGCGAGCTGGCTGCCATCGAGAATCCGGTCGTGAACATTTCCGGCAGCACGATCAGGTCGGTGTGCCCCGCCAGTCCGCGAAAATGCGCAGCCAGGTTGCGGCGGTTGGTGGCGGGATCCTGCCAGGCGAGATCGGCCTGGATCATGGTGACACGCAGGTTTGCAGTCATAGCACCCTCAGTCTGGCAGCGGCTGCTTCCAGCGTGGCCTCGTGCTTGGCAAAACAGAACCGGACGATGCGTTCGTTCTTCGCAGCAGTATCCGCTGAAAAGACCGAAATCGGGATCGCAGCCACGCCGTGCCGCGTCGTGAGCAGACGCGCGAACTCGGTATCGGGCAGGTCGCTCACTGCCGAGTAGTCGACCAGCTGGAAATACGTGCTGTGCGCGGGCTCGAACCGCAACCGGGTCCGGGCCAGCAGGCCGGCGAAGTGATCGCGCTTGCGCTGGTAGAAGTCCGGCAGTTCCCGCGCGTGCTCCGGGCATGAGCGCATGAAATCTGCGATCGCCGCCTGCAGGGGAGTGGCAACGACGAACTGCACGAACTGGTGCACCTTCCGGAATTCCTGCGTCAGCGGCGACGGCGCGATGCAGTAGCCGACCTTCCAGCCCGTCGCGTGACACGTCTTGCCGAAAGACGAAACGACGAAACTGCGCGCGGCCAGTTCGGCATGCCACAACAGGCTTTGGTGGCGACGCCCGTCGAACAGCATGTGCTCGTAGACCTCGTCGGCGAGCACGAAGATACCGGTGCCGCGCAGCCGTTCGGCGAGCTGCTCGAGGTCCGCCGCTGCGAGCGTCGCGCCACTCGGGTTGTGCGGAAAGTTGACGACGAGCAGGCGCGTGCGCGGGCTGATCGAATCGCCCAGGCGCTGCCAATCGATGCCGAAGCCCGGGCGCTGCAGCGGCACGTGCACCGCGCGGCCACCGGCCAGCTCGACCGCAGGCTCGTACGAATCGTAGGCCGGGTCGAGCAGGATGACTTCGTCGCCGGCACGGACGATGGCCTGGATGGCACAGAAGAGCGCCTCGGTGCCACCCGAGGTCACCGTGATCTCGTCCTCGGGGTCAACCGTGCGACCGTAGTACTCGGCGACCTTGGCGGCAATCGCGTGCCGCAGACCGGGCAGGCCGGCCATTGGTGCGTACTGGTTGCCGGCACCGCCCTTGCGCATGTGCTGGCTGGCGAGATCGAGCAGGCGCTCGGGCGGATCGAAGTCGGGGAACCCCTGGGAAAGATTGATGGCACCGTGTTCCGCGGCAAGACGCGACATGACCGTGAAGATCGTGGTGCCGACTCGCGGCAACTTGCTGTCGATCGGCGGGGGCATGAGCCGCATTGTAGCAGCGGCTCGGCGCTGCCTTCCTCGTTTACGAACCAGGACGGTCGGTCGATGAGGGCGATCGTTCCGGGTCTTTTCCGGGCGAGCGGAAAGGCAGACACGCTCGCCCGGAAAAGACCCGGAACGATCGCCTGATCGACCGCGCCTGAGCGAATTCTCGTCAAAGCCCGCGAATTCGCACGGCGCATGTAACGTCGACGCGGTCACGTCTCATGAACGCTTGCCGATGATTCACCACCAGCAATTCTCGCGGCTCGGTCACCAGATCGTATTGATGGAACTCGACCTACCGAATGGACTGCCCGGGGTGATAGATCTCGGTCGCGTGCTTTGCGATGTCGTCCGGGTAGAAGTGGATATCGCGCAAGGCTCCCCGCGCATAGCGCGCCGCCTGGTCGAAGAAATGCGGCGAAGCCGGCGCCCCGCTTTGACCGCCCACCAGGATGGCCTTGGCCGTCACTTTCGGTCCGAATTCGACGGCAGCAACGAAGCTGTTGCCGCTCGTCCCATAACGGCGCAAGGTGCCTGGATACGTGCTCGCTTCAAGTGCGGCCAACGAGCCCCAACGTCCCGAGGTGAAAGCCACCGGGGTCGACGCGGTCGCATCATCGAAGCGCTGCACGATGTCGCCGGTCCTGCGCTGGAGGCGGTTGACCTCCCCCCACGGCATCCGCCAGTGGCCGAAGTCCTGCTGCAGCTTCTCGGTCGCAGCCAGGAGCGCCTGCAAGCGCTGCTCCGAGGTACTCGAGGAAGCCACCTGCTCGAACAGCGGCCAGGCGCGGCCCTTCGGATCGGCACCCACCACCCGCCAGAGTTCCTCGGCCCAGTGGATCGCCACGGTCGTCGCCACCGAATCCGCGGCCCAGCGCCGGTCCCATGCCTGCAGCAGCGCGATGGGTTCGGACAACGGTGCGCGCAACTCACTGGCTGCCGGCAGGCTCCGATACGCCTCGAACAGGGGTGGTAACAGGACATCGAACGCCGGGAGATCGGGGTCGTACGCGGCTGCGATGAGGGTGTCGAGCGTGAACTCGTCGTGACCGGACAGCACTCGGACCGCGTGGATGCCGCGCGCGTTCTCACCGACCCGGTCCATGTAGGCAGGATAGTCCGCGGGTTTAGGGCTGCTGGTTCCCGCCACGGAATACGGCCAATTGTTGGTGTTCTGGATCCAACCAGTCGCTGGATCAACGACGTTCGGACTCTCGTCGACCCCGTGTACACCATGCCACTCGGTCGCCGGGTCGGAGCCGTCGACCGGCCGCGTCCAGTCGAAGCCCGAATTCCGGCGCGGGACGAAGTTCGCGTGGAAATAGGCAATCTTGCCGTCGGCGTCCGCGTAGACGGTGTTGTTCGAGGAGTTGGTGTGCAGGTTGAGGACCGACCTGAAGGCCGCGAAATCGCGGGTCTTGGTCCGCAGGTACGATTGGATCAACGCGTTGACCGGATCCTGCATCAGGCGCACGGCGATCCACTTGCCCTGCTCCGCGCGCACGATCGGGCCGTGATGGGTCGCCAGCACCTTGAACTGACGTTCCCGCATCTCTCCGCTCGGCGTGCGATACCGGATCGTGACGGCACGCGAGCGAACGGGCCGCTGTGTCCCCGCATACAGGTACGTCGCGTCACCGCTCTTGGTGCCCGCGACCGTCTCGGCGTACTCGTCGAGGAAATCGGCGCCGGTCGAGGTATGCATCCAGCCGAGCCGCTCGTTGAAACCCTGGTAGATGAAGAACTGTCCCCAGGTCACGGCGCCGTAGGCGTCGAGTCCGGCGTCGCTGCGAACGTGCGCCTCCGCGCGGAAATAGAACGCGGTATGCGGGTTGATCAACAACAGAGCGCGCTTCGAGCGGGTCACTGCGCCCGACAGTGCCATGCCGTTGGAGCCGCCCTGCCCGTCGCTCGTCCCGGCAGCGAGCTCGGTCGTCTCGCGCGCCGTCACCTCGCCCTTGCCATAGAACTCCGCGAGGCCGCCGAGCGAGACGCGCTCGATGTCCCAGCCGATGCTGCCCTCCGAGAAGGCGAGCGTCATCCACGGCTCGAACCGTTGCAGCACCTTCGGTCGTACCTGCGGATGAGTGGCGAGGTAGTAGTTCAATCCATCGGCCCATGCGTCCATCAGACTGCGCAGCCAGTCGGGGCTCACGGCGTAGTGCGAGCGCAGCGTGTCTTCGTCGACCACGAGCCGCATGCGCAAGTCCTGATATAGCTGTGCTTCACCGTCGGCCTCGGCTGTGCGGCCAAGCGCACTGAGGTAATTCATCTCGATGCGATTGAAGTCGTCTTCCGCCTGCGCGTAGATCAGGCCAAAGACCGCGTCCGCATCGCTCCTGCCGTGGATGTGCGGGATGCCCCATTCATCGCGCGTGATGGTTACGCGCTCGGCCCGCTGCTGCCATGCGGCCAGCTCCGCCGGGCTGGGCGTGGGTGACGGCAAGGCAAGATCCGTGGTAGCCAGGCAGAACAACAGCACCGGAAAAATGCTGCAGCACCCGCTCTTGCCGCGCGCACGACGGCGCAGCGTTGCCCTGCACGTCGCGACGTAGTGGACGATCCAGGTATCGGGCGCTTTGCAGCGTTTACGCGCGTCTGTGACGGAAAACGACGGCAATTGTTCGACCCTCTATTCGGCCAACGGTAGCAAGTCGGCCAGGGAATGACTAACGCGCTGCGCGCAGTAAACGACGTCGCCCAACGTGATCGCTGCACGATTCGGGCTTCAATCAATCACCTGCAAGTAACGAAGTCGCCGCGTGTGATCGACGTGTGACCGCGCGGCGAAGCGCCGCCCACCGGGCAGTCGCACCGCGACAGCAGACGGCGCCACCGGCCTATGGAACGAATCCGATCTCACGTTGATGTCGGATCGCGAGCACCCGCACCTCGTCCTGCGGAACGACGAATCGGTACAGCGCGATATACCCCGTCTGGCCGTAGGAGATCACGAGCTCCCGAATATCGCCGTGCACGCGCCGCCCGAGCAGCGGGTGCACGGCCAGGTTCTCGACGGCTGAGCGGATCGCTCCGGCCGCCGCGATTGCGGCGCCAGGGTTCTCGCTTGCCAGGAACTCGAAGGCGCGCTCGAGATGGGACAGTGCCCGCGCCGAATAGACTACCGTCGCCACGGCTTCGGGCGCGCAGCGTCCTGACCACGGGCCAGGCGTTCTACCCAGGCATGCACGTCAACCGCGCGATACACCTCGCCCGTCCGCTCGATCTCCTCGTCGGCGGCCAATGCCTCCTTGACGAGGCTGCGCATCTGCTCCTCGTAGTCGGCATGCCGCTCCACCGCTTCAAGGATGAAGCTATGGGCCGAGCGTCCAGATTGCTTCGCCAACGCGTGGATGCGAGAACGGAGTTTGGGTGGCAAGCGAATCGTGGTCGTGTCAGCCATAAGTCAGATCCTGCATCGCATACAGCAGGCTACACTTGTAGCACTCGCAGACGGCGCGCGCAAGCCACATGCGTGGCATCTCTCACTGCCCCGCCTTGATCCACGAACCGACTGCAGAAAGCAGCAAACCGAACCAATCCCAACAGTGGACATTCGACCGGCGCTTTCGACCCGGAGCGGACTGCCGAATTTGGGCCTTGAACAGCGCGGGGAGCCACGCAGTACTCCGTCTTGATCCAGTTGCATTGTGTCGGGTCGTTCAGGTCTATCGTCTTCAGTTCCCGCGAGACTCGGGACGCTGCATCGAGCTGCCGCTTCTGCGCGACGGTGGCTCGCGACCAGCCTTTCGTCTTACTGCAGCCTCGTGAATCAAGCGCTGGATCCGGCGTTCTATTGTTACTCAGGCCCAGAGGAACTCCCGCCCACCAGCCGGTCGACGTGAGCACGTAAACCCTCCAGATTCGCCGGCCCCTATCTTCGAACTCGCATCGTGCCTGCGACGCCACAATGACGTACTTCCCGTCGACACGATCCAGTAGCGCGGCTGTACGCCGGTGCCCCGACCACTCGATGACGCGGCCTGTACCGGGCTCGACAAACGAGAGGTTCTCGCCGTCGGCAATCCAGCCATCTCCTCTGACTCCGTCCGGGGGGGGCGCCGCCCGCTTTCTCGAAGCGAATCGTGCGGTGCACGTCCAGCACGGTACCGTCGCTCAGCTGCACCTCTTCCTGCCACTCGCTGGTCGTCGATGTGCAGCCTGCCATCATGGCGATTAGGCAAGTAGCGAGCGTCAGTTGTCCGAACGCGGTTGACGCTCGCCTCACGCAGTGGTTCCTACCATCTCGGGCCAGAGCAAGTGACCGCTGGCCGAAAGCGCGCCTACGCGAATGTCTGCTTCCTACCCAAACCCGCAGTAAGAACCAACATGTTTCGGTGAAAGGGCCAGAAGCAAAGAGTCATACGGGCAAATCAGCGCCCCAGCTGGACCGCCGCCATCGCCGCGCCGACGATGCCGGCATCGTTGCCGAACGCGGCCGGCACGATTTCCGCCCGGCTGCTGAGCAGCGACCCGAAATGCTGCCAGTTCTCGGTGACTCCGCCCCCGATCACGAACACGTCGGGCCACAGCAGCGAATGGTACGCCTCCAGCACCTCGTTGACCGCTACCGCCCACTCCACCCAGTCGAGATCGAGGTCGGCCCGAACTTTCGCGGACGCGCGATGCTCCGCCTCCCTGCCCCGCACTTCGAGGTGGCCGAGCTCCGTGTTCGGCAGCAGGCGCCCGTCGACGAACAGCGCCGTGCCGATGCCCGTGCCGAGCGTGATCACCATCACCGTGCCGGCGCGATCACGACCCGCGCCGAGCGTCATTTCCGCGAGGCCTGCCGCGTCGGCATCGTTCAGGAACGCCACCTGCCGCTGCAATCGGGCCTGCATGTGGCCCTGCACGTTCATGCCGATCCAGCGCTTGTCGATGTTCGCAGCGGTCCACGCCACACCCTGCTTCGCGACCGCCGGGAACGCGAGTCCCACCGGACCGGACGACGGCAGGTCACTCGCCATCGCGACCAGCAACTCGAGCACGGCCTCGGGGGCCGCGCCTGCAGGCGTCGCACGCCGCACGGTCTCGCCCATGACGAACCCCGATTCGATGTGCACCAGACCAGCCTTGACGAACGAGCCGCCGACGTCGAACGCCAGCCGCAGCGAGGGGTCACCCTCATTCACGTCGATTTCCTCATGCAGGCAACGGCTCTCGCAGCCGCTGCCGGACCTGTCCCGGCAGCGTCAACCCTTCTTCACGCTCTCGATCATCTGCTGGTTCGCGGCCAGCGCCATCTGCGCATCGCGCTCCCGCTGCTGCTGCTGCCGCGCCATCATGATGCCGGTGATCGCCACGCCCACTGCGACGATCGCCACCAGGATCGTTGCGAGCGCATTGATATCCGGGCTCACGCCGAGGCGCACTTTAGAGAATATGACCATCGGCAGCGTACTCGAACCGGGACCCGCGACGAAGCTCGTGATCACGAGGTCATCGAGCGAGAGCGTGAAGGCGAGCAGCCAGCCCGACATCAGCGCCGGCGCGATGATCGGCAACGTGATCAGGAAGAATACCTTGTGCGGCCGCGCGCCGAGGTCCATCGCCGCCTCTTCCAGCGAATCGTCCATCTGTGACAGCCGGGACTGCACCACGACGGTGACGAACGCCATCGTCAGCGTGATGTGCGAAATGACGATCGTGGTCATGCCGCGCCCGGCTGGCCAACCGATGATCTGCTCCATCGTGACGAACAGCAGGAGCAGCGACAGGCCCGTGATGACCTCGGGCATGACCAGCGGCGCGGTCGTGAGGCCCGAGAGCAGCGTGCGGCCCTTGAACGGACCGAAACGCGCGAGCACCAGCCCGGCAAGCGTCCCCAGCACGACCGCGAGTGTCGCCGAAATCGCCGCAATCTTCAGGCTCAGGAATGCTGCATTCAGGATCTGGTCGTTGTGCAGCAGCGCCCCGTACCACTTGGTCGAAAAACCGCCCCAGACCGTAACCAGGCGCGAACTGTTGAACGAATAGACGATCAAGGAAACGATCGGGATGTACAGGAACGCGAATCCCAGGATCAGGACGAGCGTACGGAACAGGTTGCGACCCTGGTTCATCGGTGCACCCCGCCGGCTTCGGCATCCTGGGCACGCTGGAAGTACATCATCGGTACGACCAGGAACAGCAGCAGCACGATGGCCACCGCGCTCGCGACCGGCCAGTCGCGGTTGTTGAAGAACTCGGTCCACAACACCTTGCCGATCATCAGCATGCCCGGATCGCCGAGCAGCGACGGAATGACGAACTCACCGACTGCCGGAATGAACACCAGCAGGCAGCCCGCCCGGATGCCGGGCAGCGACAGCGGCAGCGTGACTTTCAGGAAACCCTGCCACGGCTTGCAGCCCAGGTCGGCGGCGGCCTCGAGCAGGGTCAGGTCCATCTTCACGAGGTTGGCGTACAGCGGCAGGATCATGAACGGCAGGTAGGAATACACGATGCCGACGTAGACGGCGAAGTCCGTCTGCAGCATCTGGATCGGCTGCTCGATCGCGCCGATCCAGAGCAGGAAGTTGTTGAGCAGCCCGTTGTTCTTCAGGATGCCGATCCAGGCGTACACGCGCAGCAGGAACGAGGTCCAGAACGGCAGCACAATGAGCAGCATCAGGATGTTGCGCGCCGACGGATTGCTGCGGGCGATGGCATAGGCGATCGGGTAGCCGAGCAGCAGGCAGAAAAACGTCGAAACACTGGCGACCCAGATCGAGTTCAGGTATGCCTTCCAGTAGAGATCATCCTCCACCAGGAACGCGAAATTACCGAGATTGAGCTTGATCTGCATGACCTTGTCGCCGGTCCACTGCAGCAAGGGCTCGTACGGCGGCATGGCGATCTGGCTGGTCGAAAAGCTGATCTTCAGCACGATCACGAACGGGATCAGGAAGAACAGCAGCAGCCACAGGTACGGGACGGCAGTGACGGCCGTGCGCCCCTGCAGTCCCAGTCGCTTGAGCAGCGGCTTCACTTCGTCACCACCACCGGACTCTCCGGGTACCACTGCAGGTACACGCGCTCCTCCCAGGTGATGCGGTCCTCGGCATGGCGGTAGATATTCGGCTGCGTGACGCGCACGACCTTGCCGGAATCGAGCCGCAGCAGGTAGATGGACATGTCGCCCATGTACGCGATGTCCCGCACGACCGCCGAAGCCCAATTGTCGGCGACGTCCGGCTTGTCGCGACTGATCGTGATCTTTTCGGGCCGGATCGCCGCCCAGACCGTTGCGCCGGGCGCGGAACTCACGCCGTGGTTCACATAGATCGGCGCTTCGAGATCGTCGCAGCCGATGCGCACGTACGACGGCTCGTCTTCGACCAGCCGGCCCTCGAACATGTTGACCGAGCCGATGAACTCCGACACGAATCGCGAGTTCGGGTACTCGTAGATCTCGCTCGGCGTTCCCACCTGCACGATCTCGCCGTGGTTCATCAGGCCGATGCGCGTCGACAGCGTCATCGCCTCTTCCTGATCGTGCGTGACGACCACGAAGGTGACGCCGAGCGTCTCCTGGATGTTGATCAGCTCGAACTGCGTGTGCTCGCGCAGCTTCTTGTCGAGTGCCGCGAGCGGCTCGTCGAGCAGCAGCAGCTTCGGCTTCTTGACGAGCGAGCGCGCGAGCGCAACGCGCTGGCGCTGACCGCCCGACAACTGGTGTGGTTTGCGCTTCGCAAACTGGCCGAGTTTCACCAGGTTCAGCATGTCGTTGACGCGACTCCCGATCTCGTCCTTCGACAGTCTCTCCTGCTTCAGGCCGAACGCCACGTTCTGCTCGACCGTCATGTGCGGGAAGATCGCGTACGACTGGAACATCATGTTCACCGGTCGCTCGTACGGCGGGATCGACGTCATGTCCACGCCGTCGATGAAGATCCTGCCGGACGTGGACCGCTCGAAGCCTGCGAGCATGCGCAGCAGCGTCGTCTTGCCGCACCCCGACGCGCCCAGCAGGCAGAAGATCTCCTTCTTGTAGATGCTGAGCGAGACGTCATCCACGGCGATGAAGTCGCCGAACTTCTTGGTGACTTTCTCGATCCGCACGTAAGGCTTGGCGTGCGGGTCCGTCCAGGGCTCGAATTTCTGCTGGGTCGCTCGCGGTGAAGTGGCCATGATGTCCCTGCGCTGCTTGTTGTGGGCGGCGCGCCGTTCGACGCGGCGCTGTCGGTTTCGATTCTGCCGGGGCGCCGGGGTGGTCAGCGCCCCGTCACGAAGCGCGTCCAGCTGCGATTGAGCGCACGCGTGAACTCGGCGGATTTCGCCAGGCTCGGCTGCAGTCGCGCCGCGACTTCAGGCGTCGGGTAGATGTTGGTGTCGTTGCGCAGGTCTGCATTGACCAGCGGCGTCGCGGCTTTGTTGGCGTTGGCGAAGTTCACGAAGTCGGAGTTCTTCGCCGCGACTTCGGGCTGCAGCAGGTACTCGATGAACTTGTGCGCCGCGTCCTTGTGCGCCGCATCGGCCGGAATCGCCAGCGTGTCGAACCACATCAGCGCTCCTTGCTGCGGGATCGAATAGCCGATGTCGAGCGGCTTGCCGGCTTCCTCGGCACGATCCCTGGCCTGCAGCACGTCGCCGCTGTACCCCACGACGATGCAGAGTTCGCCGTTCGCGAGCTGGTCGATGTACTGCGAACTGTGGATGGTGCGGAGGTACGGGCGGATCTTCATCAGCGCATCCTCGGCCGCCTTGAGGTCGGCCTCGGATTCGCTGTTCGGATCCTTGCCGAGGAACAGCAGCGCCGTGCCGACCATGTCGGTCGGGTCGTCGAGCATCGACACGCCGCAATCCTTGAATTTCGCCAGCACGGCCGGATTGAAGATCAGCTGCCAGCTGTCGACCGGCGCGTCCGGCATGATTGCCTTGACCTTGGCGCGATCGTAGCCGATGCCGGTGGTGCCCCACATGTAGACGACGGAATGTTCATTGCCTGGATCGTGGCGCGCCGCGCGCGCGACCAGGTCGGGGTCGAGGTTGGCGAGACCGGGCAGCTTCGCCTTGTCGAGGGGCGCGAACACGCCCGCCTGCACCTGGCGCTGGAGGAAATACGCGCTCGGCACGACGATGTCGTAGCCGGAGTTTCCCGTCAGGAGCTTGGTCTCGAGCACCTCGTTCGAGTCGAAGACGTCGTAACGGACCTTGATGCCGGTTGCCTGCTCGAAGTCCTTGATGACTTCCGGGTCGATGTAGTCCGACCAGTTGAAGACATTGACCACCTGCTCCGCGCCTGCCGGCGCGGCGCCAGGCGCAGCCGAATCGTCGCCAGTGGCCTGCCTGGACTTGCCGCAGGCGGACAGGAGCACGGACAGTGCGGCAATGGCAGCAGCGTGTTTCAGCAGGCTCGTCATGAGGTCTCCCTGGGTCGTCGCCCACCGCCGCCCTCCCCGCGCGGCCGGCGTTCTGCCGCTTATAGCTCAGGCACCCGGCAAAGTCAGCCTCGCGCTGACATCAAAACGGGGCGGCCGGACCGGTATCCGACCGCCCCGCGGGTGGCATTTGCCGGGGGCGCTTACTCACCCGTGGTGAACCGCGTCCAGGTGCGGTTCAGCAGGCGGGTGAATTCAGGCGTTTCGGCAAGGTCGGGGAACAGCTTGGCCTTCACTTCGGCCGGCGGGTAGATGCCCGGGTCGTTCCTGACGGTCTCTGAAATGAGCGGAAACGACGCGATATTGCCGTTCGCGTAGTTGATGAAGTCCGAGTTCTTGGCCGCCACCTCCGGACGCATCATGAAGTTGATGAACGCGTGCGCGTTGTCCGGGCGCTTGGCGTCGGCAGGGATCGCGTACATGTCGAACCAGATGATCGTGCCTTCCTTCGGCACGCTGTACTTGATCACGTTGCCCTGTCCGGCCTCGGCGGCGCGGTCACGCGCCTGCAGGACGTCACCGCTCCAGCCCACGGCGAGGCACAACTCGCCGTTCGCGAGCGCGTCGATGTAGTTGGAGCTGTGGATCATGCGGATGTAGGGACGAATCTTGAGCAGCAGGTCTTCGGCCGCCTTGAGGTCGGCCTCGTTCTGGCTGTTAGGGTCCTTGCCGAGATAGGCCAGCGCGATGCCGACCATCTCGCTCGGCGCGTCGAGCACTGAGATGCCGCAGTCCTTGAACTTGGCCGCCCACTTCGGATCGAGCACGATCTGCCAGCTGTCGACCGGCGCATTCGGGTCGATCGCCTTGATCTTGCCCTCGTTGTAGCCGATGCCGTCGGTGCCCCACATGTGGTTGACCGCATGCTCGTTGCCCGGGTCGTGCAGGGCGACGCGTTGCAGGACTTCCGGGTCGAGGTTGCCCCAGTTCGTGAGCTTGCTGCGGTCGAGCTTGCGGAACACGCCCGCCTTGATCTGACGCTCCATGAAGGAGGCCGACGGCACGACGACGTCATAGCCCGTATTGCCCGCCAGCAGCTTGGTCTCCAGCACCTCATTCGAGTCGAAGACGTCGTAGTTGACCTTGATGCCGGTCTCTTTGGTGAACGCCTCGAGCATCGCCGGGTCGATGTAGTCCGACCAGTTGTAGACGTTGACGACCTTTTCCTCGGTCGACACCGGTGCGGCAGCAGCGGGGGTAGCGGCGGTCTCGGCGGCCGGAGGAGCTGCCTCCTTCTTGCCGCAGCCCACGAGGGCGGTGACGACCACCAGGCTCAGTAACCCGGCACGGATGTTGATGCTCATCTTGGAGATACCCCTGTACTTGTTTCGAAGCGCACCGGACGGCGCGAGTGTTGCTGTATAGCGAAGATTTTTTTCCATGGCTAGGGGCAATGCACTGCACCGCACGTCGGTGCAGCACGACAGACGCGCTGTCCCGACGCCGGCCGCGACCGCTGCGCCTACAGGCGGCCCTCCGCGCGGCAGCGGGCATACGTCAGGTCGAGGCAGCGCCACGCCTTCTCCGCCAGTTCGTCGATCTGTTCGCGGCTGATCACCAGCGGTGGCGAAATGATCATCGTGTCGCGGACCGCACGCATGATCAGGCCGTTCTCGAAGCAGAAGTCGCGGCAGATCGTGCCGACCTGGCCGCGGTTGTCGAAAAACGTCCGTGCGCCCTTGTCCTTGACCAGCTCTAAAGCGCCGATAAGGCCGACCGACCGTGCCTCGCCCACCAGCGGGTGCTCGGAAATGTCGCGCCACTTCCTCGCCAGGTAGGGGCCGGTTTCGTCGCGCGTGCGCGGCACCAGGTTCTCCTGCTGGATCAGCGTCAGGTTGACGCTGGCGACGGCGCAGGCCGCCGGATGGCCCGAGTAGGTGAAACCGTGGGCAAATTCGCCGCCCTGGTCGATGATCACGTCCGCCACCCGGTCCGCGACCATGACGCCGCCGATCGGCAGGTAGCCGGACGACAGGCCCTTGGCGATCGTCATGAGGTCGGGCTTGATCCCGAAGTGGTTCGAGCCGAACCAGTGACCCGTACGGCCAAAGCCGCAGATGACCTCGTCCGCGACCAGCAGGATGCCGTAACGGTCACAGATCGTCTGGATTTCGGGCCAGTAGGTATCCGGCGGGATGATTACGCCACCAGCCCCCTGGATCGGCTCGCCGATAAAGGCCGCGACCCTCTGCGGGCCAAGCTCGAGGATCTTCTGCTCGAGCGTGTGCGCGACCTTCACGCCGAATTCGGCCGGGCTCAGCCTGCCGCCCTCGCCGTACCAGTACGGCTGCGGGATGTGAACGATGTCCGGGATCGGCAACCCGCCCTGCTCGTGCATGAACCCCATGCCGCCGAGGCTCGCCCCGGCCATGGTGCTGCCGTGGTACGCGTTCTGCCGGCTGATGATGACCTTGCGTTCCGGCTGCCCGAGCAGGTCCCAGTACCGGCGCACGAGGCGCACGACCGTATCGTTGCCTTCCGAACCCGAACCGGTGAAGAACACGCGGTTGAACTGCGGCGGCGTCAGGTCGACCAGCTGCTTCGCCAGTTCGATGGCCGGCGGGTGGGCCGTCTGGAAGAAGCTGTTGTAGTACGGCAGCTCGAGCAGCTGGCGGTATGCGGCCTCGGCGAGTTCCTTGCGGCCGTACCCCAGGTTGACGCACCAGAGGCCCGCCATGCCGTCGAGCATGCGGTTGCCCTCGGAGTCGTACAGGTACACGCCCTCGGCCTTAACGATGACCCGCGAACCCTTCGCGTGCAGGTTCTTGTAGTCCGTGAACGGATGCAGGTAGTGCTGGCGATCCAGCTCCTGCCATTGGGCCGTGGTGCGGTCGGCGATGTAGGGAGTCGACTTCATGGAGGGCAATGTCCGTATTCGAGGGGCTTGGCAGGCTGAAAGCAGTGAATAGTGAATAGTGATTGGTGATTAGTCGGAACGAACGCGACGCGCTTCCGGCCACTATTCACTATTCACTAATCACTAATCACTTCCTTACACGTTCAGCAAGAGGTGCTCTCGCTCCCAGCTGCTGATGACCTGCAGGAACGTATCCTGCTCGCTTTCCTTCACCGCCGTGTAGGCCAGCACGAAGCGTTCGCCGAGCGTGTCGATCAGCGTCCGGCAGTCGCGCAGCAGGCGCACGGATTCCTCGAGGCTGCGCGGCAGGTTGAACGGCAGGTCGTATGCGCTGCCGGAGACGGGTTCCGACGGCTTCAGGCCTTCGAGCATGCCGAGGTAGCCGCAGGCCAGCGACGCCGCGAGTGCCAGGTACGGATTCGCATCGGCCCCGGCGAGGCGGTTTTCGACTCGACGGTTGTCCGGGTTCGAGATCGGCACGCGCAGGCCGGCCGTGCGGTTGTCGTAACCCCACTGCGTGTTGATGGGCGCGAGGTGGCGCAGGATGATGCGACGGAACGAATTCACGTTCGGCGCAAACAGCGCCATCGCCTGCGGCAGGTACTTCTGCAGGCCCGCGATGTGCGAGAAGAACAGCGGACTCGGATTGCCGTCCTTGTCGCTGAACACGTTCTTGCCGGTCTTCGCGTCGACGATGCTCTGGTGGATGTGCATCGCGCTGCCCGGCTCGCGCGCCATCGGCTTCGCCATGAACGTCGCATACATCTTGTGGCGGAACGCCGCTTCACGCGCCGTGCGCTTGAACATGAAAACCTGGTCCGCCAGCGACATCGCGTCGCCATGGATCAGGTTGATTTCCATCTGCGCGGCGCCGTCTTCGTGGATCAGCGTGTCGATCTCGATCTCCTGCGCTTCGCAGAACGCATAGATGTCGTCGAACAGCGGATCGAATTCGTTGACCGCGGCGATGCTGTACGACTGCCGGCCGATTTCCGGCCGGCCCGAGCGGCCCACCGGCGGCTTGAGCGGATAGTCGGCGTCGATGTTCGGCTCCACCAGGTAGAACTCCAGTTCCGGCGCGACGATCGGCTTCCAGCCTTTCTGCGCGTAGAGATCGAGGACGTGGCGCAGCACGTAGCGCGGCGCCATCGTCACCGGACGGCCGTCGGAGTAAAAGCTGTCGTGGATGACCTGAGCGGTCGGCTCGGCGGCCCACGGCACGACTCGCGTCGTCTTCGGGTCAGCCTTCAGCACGATGTCGATCTCCGACGGGCTGATGGCACGGTCGTCGTCCGGGTAATCGCCGGTGACGGTCTGCAGGAAGATGCTCTCGGGCATGCGCATGCCCTCGTCTTCCGCGAACTTCATCGCCGGCATCACCTTGCCGCGTGCGATGCCTGCCATGTCGGGGACCACGGCCTCGACTTCCGAGATGCCGTGTTCCTTGAAAAACTGCTGGATCGGGGTGCTCATGAAAACTACTTCCGTGCGTTGATGCGTGCGCGCGCCGCGTCGCCGAAGGCGGCGAACATCGCGTGCGAAAAGGGATTCTTCAGGACCTGCCATTCCGGATGCCATTGCACCGCGAGCGCGAAGCCCGGTGCGTTGCCGACGCGGAAAGCTTCGATCAGCCCGTCCGGTGCACGGGCTTCGATTTCGAGATTGCGGCCGAGCGTCTGCACGCCTTGCGAATGGAGCGAATTGACGACGACTCGGTCCGCGCCCGCCAGGCCGTGCAGATAACCGCCGCGCACGAGTTCGATCTCGTGTGCAGGGGCGTACTGGACATCCAGCGGCTGTTCCTTGTCCTCGCGGTGATCGCGCATGCCAGGTACGTCCTGCACTTTCTGCCAGAGCGTGCCGCCGAAGGCGATGTTCATTTCCTGGAAGCCGCGGCAGACGGCGAAGAGCGGAAGGCCCGCCGCGATGGCGCGCGGGATCAGCGGCAGGGTCGTTTCGTCGCGATGCGGGTCGTGCAGCGTGTCCGGATCGCCGGCCGGCCCGGAATACCGGTGCGGCTCGACGTTGGACGGACTGCCCGTCAGCAGAATGCCGTCCAGCTCGGACAGCAGGTCGTCGAGGTCGCGCTCGCCCAGCGAGGGGACCAGGATCGGGATCGCGTCGGCCGCGTCGGCCACGGCAGCGATGTACTTTTCCCCGACGCAATGGAAGGGGTGCGGGCCCAGGATCCGGCGATCCGCGGGAATGCCGATCAATGGTTTGTGGCGAGCCACGTTTAAAATCCTAGACGGCTCTTGCGGGGCCATCATTCGGGGACGGTCCGGATTAAACCACAGCCACCCCCCTGCCGTCGCCGCGCACCGCAAAAAAACGGCCAAAAATCAGGCCAGACATGGACTTGGGTCGATTACTGGCGGCGACTGCACGGCTTGCCGGCCAGCGCGACTAGCGGCTATTCTCCTTGCTCCCGGACGGCCCGGCCGTCGCTAAATCCTAAACAACGGGTGCTTCATGCCGCAATTTGCGGAATTCGGGCCGGCCGCCGCCTGGCTCAAGCGTCATCCGCAGGTGCGCTGTGTCGATCTCCTGCTCGCCGACCTCATGGGCATCCCTCGCGGCAAGCGAGTCACGGCGGCCGAACTCGAAGGCGTGCACGGCACCGGCCTGCTGCTGCCAGGCTCGATGTTCGCGCTCGACGTGCTCGGCGGCACGGTGCAGTCGACCGGCCTTGGCTTCGACGAAGGCGATGCCGATCGCGTCTGCTTGCCGATCGCCGGCACGCTCGTGCCGGTGCCGTGGCTCGGCGCGGACATCGCGCAGATGCAGGTCAGCATGTACGAGCATGACCGCACGCCGTTCCACGGCGATCCGCGGCACGTGCTCGAAAGCGTCGTCGCGCGCTTCACCGCGCTCGGGCTGCAGCCCGTGATGGCTGTCGAACTCGAGTTCTACCTCGTCGACCGCGAGCGCACACCGGCAGGTCACGCGCAGCCGCCGCGACAGCCGCTGACCGGCCGCCGCGAAGTGAAGACGCAGATCAACTCGATGCAGGAGCTGGACGAGTATTCGGCCGTGCTCAGCGCGATCGCCGCAGCCGCGCGCGAACAGGACCTGCCTGTCGGCACCGTTCTCGCCGAATACGGCCCCGGCCAGTTCGAAGTGAACCTGCACCACGTCGCCGACCCCCTGCTCGCCTGCGACCACGCGATCCGCCTCAAGCGGCTGGTGAAGGGCGTGGCGCTGCAGCACGGCATGGAAGCGACGTTCATGCCGAAGCCCTATCGCGACCACGCCGGCAGCGGCGCGCACCTGCACGTCAGCGTGCTCGACGCGCAGGGTCGCAACATTTTCGCGGCGGAAGACCCCGCCGGCAGCGAACTGCTGCGCCACGCAATCGGCGGCCTGGCCGCGACGATGAACGATGCAATCGC
The DNA here is from genome assembly GCA_016705325.1 of Pseudomonadota bacterium. Classification (GTDB taxonomy): domain Bacteria; phylum Pseudomonadota; class Gammaproteobacteria; order Steroidobacterales; family Steroidobacteraceae; genus RPQJ01. The sequence continues at coordinate 85,365 of JADIYJ010000017.1, forward strand.
GATCTGTGCGCCGACGGCGAATTCCTACCGTCGCTTCCAGCCCGAGGCGTACGTACCGCTCAATCCGAGCTGGTCCGTGAACAATCGCGGCGTTGCGTTCCGCGTGCCGCACGGCCCGCCATCGAGCCGCCGTGTCGAACACCGCATCGCCGGCGCCGACGCCAACCCGTACCTGCTCTCTGCCATCGTGCTCGCAGGCATGCACCTGGGGCTCACGCGCAAACTCGACCCGGGCCCCGTGCTGGCAGGCAATGCCTACCGTGACGCAACGCCGACGATTCCGCAGTCCTGGCCGGAAGCGCTCGGCGTCTTCGAGCGCAGCGAATTCGCGCGCGAGTACCTGGGTGCACGCTTCGCGAGCCTGTATGCCCAGACGCGCCGCGGCGAGATGCAGGACTTCTACTCCTATGTACCGGCCATCGACTACGACTGGTACCTGACCACGAGCTGAAGCCATGCCGGTCGCACACATCGATTCGTACTACGCCGCTTCGGCAAATCCTGCGCCGAACCGCCCGCCGCTGACCGGCGACGTCCAGGCCGACGTCTGCGTGGTGGGCGGCGGGATCGCGGGCTGTGCGACGGCGCTGTTCCTCGCGCAGCGTGGCTACCAGGTGGTGCTGCTCGAAGGCAATCGCATTGCGTTTGGAGCGTCGGGGCGCAGCGGCGGCCAGGCGATCGTCGGTTACGCGTGCAGCCAGGACAAGCTGGCGGCGCAGGTCAGCCGTGCCGACGCGAAGAAGATGTTCGACATCTCAGTCGACGCGCTCGACCTTATCAAGGTGCTGGTCGAAAGGCATCGCATTGATTGCGACCTGCACTGGGGACACCTGCACACGGCGATCAAGCCGCGACAGGAAGCCGATCTGCGGGCTTACCAGGAAGAACTGGTCAACGAGTACGGTTATACGTCGACGCGCTGGCTCGACCAGGCCGAACTCGGCGCGGTGCTGAACACCGATCGCTACATCGGCGGCCTGCGCGACGACCGCAGCGGTCACCTGCACCCGCTCAATTACACCCTGGGTCTCGCGGCCGCCGCCGAAGCGGCCGGCGTGCAGATCCATGAACAGGCCATGGTCGTCGGCATCGAGCACGGCTCGACGGTGCGAGTGCGTACCATCGCGGGCCCGTCGGTTCGCGCGCGCCATGTCGCGCTCTGTTGCAACGCCTTCATCGACGAGAAGATCTCGAAGGCGCTCCGTGATCGCATCATGCCGGTCGGCACGTACATCATCGCCACCGAGCGACTCGGGCAGGCGCGCATCGAATCACTGCTGCGCGAGAACGTCGCCGTGTCCGACGTGAACTTCGTGCTCGACTATTTCCGCCGCTCCGATGACCACCGCCTGCTGTTCGGCGGTCGCGTGAGCTACTCCGGCCGGGACGCGCTCAATACCGCGAACGCGACGCGCGCGCGCATGCTGAAGGTCTTTCCGTCACTGGCCGACGCGAAGACCGACTTCGCGTGGGGTGGCCACGTCGACATCACGATGAGCCGCGCACCGGACTTCGGGCGCATCGCACCGAACGTGTACTACCTGCAGGGTTTCTCGGGACACGGCATCGCGTTGACTGGAATCGCGGGCCAGATGGTGGCCGAGACGATCGCGGGACAGGCCGAGCGCTTCGATCTCTTCACGAAGCTGAGACATCGCGACTTCCCCGGCGGACCGGCCTTGCGGACGCCGGCGCTGATGCTTGCGATGCTCTGGTTCAGGCTTAAGGACCTGCTGTAGCGGCAGAGTCGCGCTCACGCCAGCGAGCGTTGCTGCGATTTGACGCGTGGGTGGTCGCGACTCGCAGCCACCCACGCCCGGGCGGCCATTACTCAGTCCCCGTCTCCGGCAACGCTTGCTCCGCTCGTGCAGGTCTCGTGCACGACGACGCGGGCCAGCAACGGCAGCACGGGCTTGAGTTCCCGCCAGATGTAGCGCGCCAGATTTTCACTGGTCGGGTTCTCCAGGCCGGGCACATCGTTGAGGTAGCGATGATCGAGCCGCTGGAACAGCGGTTCGAACGTCCGCTTGATTTCGGCAAAGTCCATCACCCAGCCCAGGCGCGGATCCAGCGGACCGCTGACGTGCAGTTCAATTCGGAACGAATGCCCATGGACGCGCGAGCACTTGTGGCCTGCCGGCACGTTGGGCAACCGGTGCGCGCTCTCGAGCGTGAAGGACTTGAAGATTTCCACTGGCCGTCGTCCTCGTCACTGATGCGCAGGCACGGCGACTTGCGGACGCAGCACGTAGCACACATGAATCCTGGGGTTGCGCGCGAAGTCTTCGGGGATCGTCGAGCGCGTAATGTCATCCACCTGGAATTGCTCCAGCGTCGCGCCGTCGAGCCTGAACTTCTGGAAATTGTTCGAGAACACGATCGTACCGCCGGGCGCCAGCAGCTTCGACGCCGTCGCGAGCAACCAGCCGTGATCCATCTGCACGTCGAACTCCCGCTGCATGCGCTTCGACCGTGAGTGCGTCGGCGGGTCGATGAAGATCAGGTCATAGGCCGGCGGGCGGATCTGCTGCGATTGCGCCTCGAGCCACGCCAGGCAGTCCGCCTGGATGAACTCGTGCGATGGGCCCCGCAGTGCATTGAGATCGAGATTGCGCCAGGCCCAGTCGAGGTACGTCTTCGACATGTCGATGGTGGTTGAAGCGGTTGCACCGCCTCCCACCGCGTGGACCGTCGCCGCCCCCGTGTACGCGAAGAGGTTCAGGAAGCGTTTCCCGCTGGCCCATTCGCCCAGTCGCGTGCGTGTGATGCGGTGGTCCAGGAACAATCCGGTGTCGAGGTAGTCGGTGAAGTTGACGAGAAAGCGGTAGCGGCCTTCGCGGACGACGTGGAACTGCGCTTCCGTGTCAAGCTTTTCGTACTGCTCGCCGGCTTTCTGGCGCCTGCGGACGCGCAGGACCATGCGCTCCGGCGGAATCTCCAGCACCGCTGGAATGGCAGCGAGCGCCTCGTCGCGACGGGCACGCACCGACTCCTGCGCGATGCTCGACGGCGCCGCGTATTCCTGCACACAGGCCCAGCGCTCGTCATTGCCGTAGACGTCGATGGCAAACGCGTATTCAGGCATGTCGGCGTCGTAGACGCGGAAGCAGGCAACGTCGTTGCGACGCGCCCAGCCGCCGATCTTCGAATAATTCTTGCGCAGACGGTTCGCGAACATCGACGAGCCTGGACGTTCGCGCGCGGCTTCGAGCCGCGCCGCGCGCACCTGCACCGGATCGGGCTCCTTCGCCGACTCGTCGAGGTGAAAGCGCAGCAGCCGGCATTCGATCGCGCCGTTGTAGAACGTGTGCGTGCGATACGCCCGCAAACCCAGCGCGCGCCCCAGCGGTGGATCGCCGGTGAAGACACCCGCTTCCCAGCCAGGAAAGCAGCGCAGCAGCTTGTCGCCCAGATTCGCGTAGAGCGCCTCGATCTTTTCCGGATCGCCGATGCGCACCCCGTAGGGGGGATTCACGACGACGAGGCCGGTCGCGTGAGCCGTCGCCGGCAGGTTCGAGAGGTCACGGCGATCGAACACGAGATGGTTGCCGAGTCCGGCGCGATTCGCGTTGGCAATTGCGGCACGAATCGCCATCTGGTCACGATCGCTGCCAGCGCAGCGGCCTCCTTCGAGCACTTCGAGCTTGCGCGCGTCCTCTGCGGCGGCCCGCAAGGTGCGCCAGAGTTCCTCGTCGTGCTGCAGCCAGCGCTCGAAGCCGAACCGGCGGCGGAGCAAGCCAGGCGCAATCCCGGCGGCGATCATCGCGGCTTCGATCACCAGCGTGCCCGAGCCGCACATCGGATCGTGGAATGCCGCGCCTTCCGCCGCCATCGCCGCCCAACCTGATCGCAGCAGCAACGCGGCAGCGAGGTTCTCCTTGAGCGGTGCTTCGACGCCGGCCTGCCGGTAGCCGCGCCGATGCAGGGGTTCGCCACTGAGGTCGATGCCGACGGTGACGCGTTCCCTGGCGAAGCGCAGGCTCACGCGCAGATCGGGCGAGGCCAGGTCGACGCTGGGCCTCGCGCCCGTATGTTCGCGCATGCGGTCGACGATCGCGTCCTTGGCACGCAGCGCGGCAAACTGCGTGTGGCGCAACCAGCCCGGGGACTCACCCACGACGTCGACGGCGAACGTGCCGTCCGAGCCGACGTGGCTCTCCCACGGCAACTCCAGCAGTCCTCGATACATCACGTCGGGATCGCTCGCGTTGAGATCGGCGAGCGTCAACAGCACGCGGCTGGCGGTGCGCGACTGCAGGCAAGCGGTGTACGCACTGGCCAGGGGCCCGGTGAAGCTCACGCCTGCGGGATGCTCGCGCACGACCTCCACGCCGGCCTGGCGCAGCTCGAGCGACAGCATGTCCGCGACGTTGAGCGGGCACGCCGCAAAAAAACGATGGTTTCGCTCCGTTGCGGCCGTGTCGTTCAAGCGGACTCCCGCCGCGCAGGAAACTGCATCAGGTCGCGGGGCCGCACGTCCTGCAGCGCGCGCCCGATGATGCGATAGCTGTCCGCGTCGAACGCCGCGTTGCTGTTGGCGTGCAGCAGGGCCTGCACTTCTTCTTCGTCGCGCGCCGTGCCCAGGTGGCGCCAGCGGTCGATCACGTGAATCTGGACACCGGTCGCCGCCGGCGCGGGCTCCCGGATGCCGATCGCGCCGGCAAAGGGCCACGGCTTGAACTGCAGCGGCACGAGGGCCATCTGCAGCCTTGCATCGTGCAAGGCACGCGGTTCCTTGCCGATGCAGGCGCCGCGGCACTTCCTGACCTGGTGGGCGAAGCAGCTGCCCTCGCCCGCTTCCAGGCCAAGTGTCTTCAGGCACAGCCCCGCTGCTCGCGCCTTGCCCTCGATTGCACGCCACGCGTCCTTCTCGGCACGGAACGGCCCGAAGACGGGATCGGCGTCGGGGCCGGGATCCACGTCTGCGATCGGCACGACCTCCGGTCGCAGTCCCTGCTCGTCACAGCGCAGGCGTACGACGCAGTCACCAGCGTGGCGGCGCAGGCGGCGATTGGTTGTCGGCGCGAGTTCCTTCACCAGTCGTGATTCGAGCAGCAGCGCCCCGAGTTCGCCTCCCGTCTCGATCCATTCCACCTGGCGGACCTGGTGCGTAAGCTTCGAATCCTTGCCGGACCGATGCTCCGCGGCGAAATGATCGAAGACGCGACTGCGGATATTGCGGCTCTTGCCGACGTACAGCAGCGTTCCGCTTTCACCACGGAACAGGTACACGCCCGGCCCTTCCGGCAGGTCGTCGGCGAGCTCCGGCGGCAGCCGCGACGGCAGGCGTGCTTCACGCAACGCCGCGGTCACCGCGGCCTGCATCACGTCGCTACCGCGCTGGTTCTCCATCGCCGCAATCAACGCGGGCAGCACCTGCGCATCGCCGAGTGCGCGATGACGGGCCAGGCACGAGAGGCCGAAACGGTCCATCAGGGTATCGAGGTTGTGGCGCGCGTGTTCCTGATACAGCGCGCGCGACAGCTTCACGGTGCACAGCACCGGCGCGGCGAACTTCACGCCAAGCCGGCGGAACTCCGCCCGCAGGAAGCCATAATCGAAGCGCGCGTTGTGCGCGACGAACAACCGTCCCTCGAGCCGTCGCCTGACTTCGTGCACCACATCGGCAAAAGGCGGCGCTTCCGCCACCATCGCGTCGTCGATACCGGTGAACGTCACGATCGACGACGGAATCCGGAGGCCTGGCTGCACGAGCGTGCTCCACTCCTCGACGATCTCGCCGTGCTCGAGCAGCACGATGCCGACTTCGATGACGCGGTGGTGAGCGGCCATGCCGCCGGTGGTCTCGAGATCGACGCAGGCGACGGGACCGCGCAATGATCGGGACTGCAGCGCAATGGCGGCTGCGCCTTGCGGCATGCGCTCAGCCCGGGACACGGCCGTCCAGCGAAAGGATCGGGTAGTAAAGCTCGGGACGCCGGTCACGGAAGACGCCCCACGCATGGCGCTGCGCGCGCAGCTGGTCGAGGTCGAACGTGGCGGTGAGCACGGCTTCCGACTGGCGGTCAGCCTCCGCCACCTTGCCACCCGTGCCGTCGGCGATGAACGAAGAGCCGTAGAACGTCATCTCGTACTGCTGGCCCTTTTCCACGCCGATGCGGTTGGAGGCGACGAGCGGCATCACGTTTGCCGCCGCGTGGCCCTGCATGCAGCGCTGCCAGTGGTCGCGCGAATTGAGGGTCGGGTCCTGCGGTTCGGAGCCGATTGCCGTCGGGTACATGAGAATGTCGGCGCCCATCAGCGCCATGCAGCGCGCAGCTTCGGGGAACCACTGGTCCCAGCAGATGCCAACGCCGATCGTGCCGAAGCGCGTCGCCCACACGCGGAAGCCGGTGTCACCGGGCGAGAAATAGAACTTCTCGTGGTAGCCCGGCCCCTCCGGGATGTGCGACTTGCGGTAGACCCCCAGCACCTCGCCATCGGCATCGACCATGGCGAGCGAGTTGTAGTACGCGTTGTTGGCGCGCTCGAACACGCTGACGGGCAGCACCACGCCGAGTTCCCTGGCCAGCGCCTGGAAGTGCCGCACCAGCGGGTTGTCGGGCAGCGGGTGCGCCAGCTCGAAGTGACTGGCATGGTGGTCCTTGCAGAAGTACGGCGTCTCGAACAGCTCTTGCAAAAGAATTACTTGTGCGCCCTGGGCCGCTGCCTGGCGCACCATCGACTCGGCCCTGGCGATGTTCTCGGCAGGAATCGGCGTGCAGGCGAACTGGGTCGCGGCGACGGTGACTTTCATCGCGGGCTCCGGGGCGTGAAGAGCGGGGAGTCTAGCGAAGCCGGTCCCCGCCCACCAATCGGCGCAGAGCGGGAAAGCCCCGGTGACAGACGAACCACGCTCGCGGCCGGCATGACCGTCACTTGAGCGGTGGTACCGCTGCGCGTCGCGCGTGAACGACCAGCTTGGCGACAGCGGCCGAGCCGACGCGCATGCGCACGTTGTCGGCGCGGCTCGTGAGGATCACCGGCACGCGCGCGCCGAGCACGATGCCGGCACTGTCGGCGCCGGCGAAATACTGCAGCTGCTTGGCCAGCATGTTGCCGGCTTCGATGTTTGGCACGAGCAGAATGTCCGCGCGACCTGCGACCGGGGAGTGAATGCTCTTGGTACGGGCTGCGATCTCGCTGATTGCGTTGTCGAACGCCAGCGGCCCGTCCAGCACGGCCCCGCGGATCTGGCCGCGATCCGCCATCTTGCACAGCGCAGCGGCGTCGATCGTCGAGTTGATGTCCGGATTAACCATCTCCACGGCTGACAGGATGGCCACCTTCGGCGTCTCGATACCCAGGCTGCGCGCAAGGTCGATCGCGTTCTGCGCGATGTCGGCCTTTTCCTTGAGCGAAGGTTCGATGTTGATCGCGGCATCCGTGACGAACAGGATGCGATCGTAGGCCGGCACGTCCATGACGAACACGTGGCTGACGCGACGCTCCGTGCGCAGGCCGCCCTGCGTCGACACCACCGCCGCCATGATCTCGTCGGTGTGCAGGCTGCCCTTCATCAGCGTGTCGACTTCGCCGCTGCGGGCCAGCGATACCGCGGCCTCGGCCGAGGCATGGCTGTGCTCGGTGTTGACCAGCCGATAGTTCGAGATGTCCTCGCCCAGTCCGCTGGCGAGGGCGCGGATGCGGGCCACGGGGCCCACCAGCACGGGCAGGATCAGGTTCAGTTTCGCCGCTTCGAGTGCGCCCAGCAGCGAATCGGGGTCGCACGGATGAGCGACCGCGCACGATACCGGCGCCAGCGGCTCGCAGCGCTTGAGCAGTCGCGCGAACACGTCGTTGCGCCGGATCATGAATTCCGGCCGCGACAGTTCGGGGAAGGACGCCTTGCGGTGCGGCGCCTCGACGATGACCGTACCGTGCAGCACCGTCTCCCCCGCCGCATCCACCGTGCAGTCGAACAGTACGTTGCGATTCCCGGTGGTCTTCTCGCGGACTGTCACCGTTGCGCGGACGAGATCGCCCACACGGATGACGCCGTTGAATTCCAGCTGCTGCGAGACGATGCGCGTGCCGGGGCCGGGCAGCCTGCGCTCGAGCATGCCCGAGATGATGGCTTCCGCGGCTACCGCCTCGACGCACAGGTCACTCGGCTCGACCGTGACACCTTCCACCAGGTTGAACGGCACGACGTCGCCCGAAACCAGCAGCAGTGCCTCGATCTCGGTCTGGCCCACCACGCGCTCGGCGCTTGCCGTTGCGCCGACCTCGAGCTCGTCGAACGTGACGTTGCTGTAGCCGCTCATTGCGAGAGGTCGATCCAGGTGGTCTTGAGCTCGGTGTACTTGTCGAACGCGTGCAGCGACTTGTCGCGGCCGGTTCCCGATTGCTTGAAGCCGCCGAAGGGAACGGTGATGTCGTCGGCGTCGTAACAGTTCACGTAAACCATCCCGGCGCGGAGCGACTTCGCGATCCGGTGCGCCTTGCCGATGTCGCGGGTCCACACCGCCGCTGCCAGGCCGTACTCGACGCCGTTGCCGACGCGCACGGCCTCGTCGGCGTCCTTCACCGTGATGGCGGCCAGCACGGGCCCGAAGATTTCCTCGCGTGCGATGCGCATGTCGGACTGCACGTTCGCAAAGACCGTCGGTTCGATGTAACAGCCGCCCGTCTGCTCGAGCACGCGCTGGCCGCCCGTCAGCACCGCCGCGCCTGCGGACCTGCCGGAGTCGATGTAGCCAAGCACGGTCCTGGTCTGTATTTCGTCGACGATGGCGCCCATGCGCGTCGCCGGATCGAGCGGATCGCCCGGCTGCATCGCCCGGCTCGCTGCGACGACCTTCTCGAGCACGCGGTCACGCACGCTCTCCTCGATGAGGAGGCGCGACGCCGCCGTGCACATCTCGCCCTGGTTGAAGAAGATTGCGCCGGCCGCAGTCGCCGCTGCGCGGTCGAGGTCGGGGCAGTCGGCCAGGATGATGTTCGGGGACTTGCCGCCGCATTCGAGCCAGACGCGCTTCATGTTCGACTGGCCCGAGTACTGCAGCATGAGCTTGCCGGTGCGCGTCGAGCCGGTGAAGCCGATGCAGTCGACGTCCATGTGCAGCGCCAGCGCCTGGCCGGCCGTGTGGCCGTAACCCGGCAGCACGTTGAACACGCCGTCGGGAATGCCGGCTTCTGCAGCCAGCGCCGCGAGGCGAATCGCCGACAGCGGCGACTTCTCGGACGGCTTGAGGATGAACGAATTGCCGGCGGCGAGCGCGGGACCGATTTTCCACGCGGCCATGATCAGCGGGAAATTCCACGGCACGATCGCGGCGACGACGCCGATCGGCTCGCGCGTGATGAGCGCCAGCTGGTCGTGCGCAGTCGGTGCGACTTCGTCGTACACCTTGTCGACGGCTTCGGCGTACCAGGCGATGCACCGCGCCGTGGCCGGAATGTCCACGGCCAGGCTGTCGGAAATGGGTTTGCCCATGTCCAGCGTCTCGAGCAGCGCCAGCTCGTCGCGGTGCGCGAGGATCAGTTCGGCGAAGCGCTGCAGCACGCGTTTGCGTTCGCGCGGCGGTTGCCTCGACCAGACACCGCTGTCGAATGCCCGGCGCGCGGCGGCGACGGCACGCTCGACGTCCGCCTTGTCGGTCGACGCAACGCGCGCGATCACGCGGCCATCGATCGGCGTAACGTCGTCGAACGTCTCGCCGCTCGCAGCCTCGACGTAGCGGCCATCGATGAAGGCCTGGCCGTTGATGGCCAGCGCCGTGGCGCGGGCGCGCCAGTCCTGCGCGGTGAGAGTGGCTGTCTGGTTCATGGGACTTCGCTGTTATTGTCGCCGTTTCAGAAGGTCGGTGGCGTATTGGCTGAAATGATCTCGCACGGCTCGGTGCCGGTGTTACGGAAGCGGTGCGGGATGGCGCTGGCGAAGTAATAGGCGTCGCCGGGACCGAGCTGGCGGGTTTCAGCGCCAACGGTGAGTTCGATGCGGCCACTCACGACCACCCCGCCCTCTTCGCCTTTATGCCGCAGCATGTCGGCGCCGGTGTCGGCACCCGGCGCGTAGTGCTCGTGCAGCACGGCCATGGCCCGGTTGGGCCGGCGCGACGCGACCAGCTTGAAGGTCACCGAGCGGTCGCCCATGACCGGCAACTCGTCACCCTGGAAAAACACCTGCGGGCTCGCCGTGAAGTCGAGGGTAAAGAATTCGGCCAGCGACATCGGGATGCCATCGAGCACCTTCTTGAGCGAGCTGACGGATGGGCTGACACGGTTCTGCTCGATCAGCGAGATGAGACCGTTGGTCACGCCGGCGCGCTTCGCCAACTCGCGCTGCGAGAGGCCGTACATGGTGCGCACGGCGCGCAGGTGGGCGCCGACGTCGATACTGATCTCGCTCACGGGGTGTTCAATATCCTGCACACATGGGCCCGAAACAGGGCGAATTTCACGGTCATTTGAGCCAAGTGTCAATTTTTCTTATCATCGGGCAGTCAAACCACACCTCGAGAACCCCGCCATGACCGCCCCCGCAGCGCTGCAACGCGACGAAATGGAAGCCTTCTGGATGCCGTTCACGGCGAACCGCCAGTTCAAGGCCAACCCCCGCATGCTGGCGAAGGCCGAGGGCATGCACTACTGGACGCCCGACGGCCGGCAGATCCTCGATGCCGTGGCGGGCCTGTGGTGCGTCAATGCGGGCCACGGCCGCCGTGAAATCAGCGAAGCGGTCAGCAGGCAGATCGCGACGATGGAATATGCGCCGCCGTTTCAGATGGGACACCCGGCCGCGTTCCAGCTGGCCAACGCCGTGGCGGGCTGGCTGCCGAAGGACACGGGGCACGTGTTCTTCACCAATTCGGGGTCTGAATCGGTCGACACGGCACTCAAGATCGCGCTCGCCTATCACCGTGCCCGCGGCGAGGCGTCACGCACTCGTTTCATCGGCCGTGAGCGGGGTTACCACGGCGTCGGCTTCGGCGGCATCTCCGTCGGCGGCATGGTCAACAACCGCAAGTGGTTCGGGTCGATGCTGCCCGGCGTCGATCACCTGCCGCACACGCACGACCTGGCGAAGAACGCCTACACGCGCGGCGTGCCCGAGCACGGCGCCCACCTGGCGGATGAACTCGAACGCATCGTCGCGCTGCACGATGCCAGCAACATCGCGGCCGTGATCGTCGAGCCCGTCGCGGGCTCCACGGGCGTGCTGATCCCGCCAAAGGGTTACCTCGAGCGCCTGCGCAGCATCTGCACCAGGCACGGCATCCTGCTGATCTTCGACGAAGTCATCACGGGATTCGGCCGGCTCGGCTCGCCGTTTGGCACCTCGTTCTTCGGCGTGCAGCCGGACATGATCACGATGGCCAAGGGCCTCACGAATGGCGCGGTGCCGATGGGCGCCGTCGCGGCGAGCGACCAGATCTACGACGCCTTCATGCAGGGTCCGGAAGGTGCCATCGAACTCTTCCACGGCTACACATATTCCGCGCACCCGGTCGCCTGCGCCGCGGGCATCGCGACGCAGGAAATCTACCGCAAGGAAGGACTGCTCACGCGCGCGAACGAAATGGCTGGCTACTGGGCCGACGGCGTGCACTCGCTGCGAGGCCTGCCGCACGTGATCGACTTGCGTAACCTCGGTCTGATCGGCGCCGTGGAACTGGACCCGATCCCGGGCAAGCCCGGTCTGCGTGGCTACAACACGTTCGTGCGGGCGTTCGAGCAGGGGCTGCTGATTCGCGTCACGGGCGACATCATCGCGCTGTCGCCACCGCTGATCATCGAGCAGCAGCACATCGACCAGGTGTTCGGGATCCTCGGCCGCGTACTGCAGGAGCTTGGCTGACGCCCAAAAGAAGACGCCCGGACTCCGCGAGGAGCCGGGCGTTTCCTGCAGCGCGATGCGTCAAGCGGCGCGCTGGCGGATTACTCCTTCGACCAGGGGAAGCTGGTGGAAATGGAGAAAATCGCCACGCCTTCGCTGCTGTTCACGTCGTCTGGCGTACCGTCCAGCAGGCTCAGGTCGCTGCCGTCGGCGTACTTGAGCCCGAACGTGAAGTTGCTCCAGTCGTAGGTGACGCCGACCGACCAGTCCATGTAGCTGTCTTCATAGAACAGATCGATCGCGTCGCCGTCGCTGTAGCCGACGTGCGCGTTCAGACCGAAGTTGGCCGGCAGTTCATACGAGGCGTTGGCTTCGTAGTAGAACGCCGACTCGTCCGAATTGCCGAAATCGTTCGAGTACGTAACCTTGCCGCTCAGCCATTCCCAGCCGAGACCGACATAGATCTCGGGGAAATCGATGTCATCGGCACCCGGATAGGTGTAGTAGACGAGGCCGACATCCCAGGTGACGGCATCGCCGCCGCGGAAACCGGTGTAGACGTCGATTTCGACGTTCTCGTCGCAGCAGTCGCCGAAATCGACGTTGCTGCCCCAGGCGCCGAGGTAGAAGCCGCTTTCATGCGCGTAATCGATGCCAGCCTGCAACGCAGGATCCTGCGAGGTCTGGGTGATGCCGCGCCAGTTGTAGTCGCTGACCACCGCCGCGTTGCCGGTCACTTCCGCCTGCGCAGCGAACGCGGTCAGCGAGAGTGCCACCGCGGCCAGGCCATGGGTCAATTTCATTTCGGGTACCTCTTTGTTGCCTAACAACAACACGTATTTAACGACCATCGCCACGAGTGTAGCAGAGGCGACACGTTTTCAGCATGAACGCCCGCAGCGACGCGGCTCGGCGTCCTGCAGTGCAGGAAACGTGCCATGCAAAAATGCCTGCACTGGCGCGGGATCGGTCCGGGTCCTTGCACCGGCAAGACGCACCGGACGGCCGCCGTGCACCTTGTGGGTTCAGGTCGCTGGAGGCTCGTAGATGGCGTAGAGCTTCTGGGCGGGCTCCAGGACTTCCCAGAGTCCGGTGAAGCCTGCGGGCATCACGAAGCTGTCGCCTGGCCCGTAGTTCCATTGCCGGCCATGATCATCGGTGATGCGGATGCGACCGGCGGTCAGGACGCACAGCTCGTTCTCCGTATAGGCCACCTTCCAGGCGCCGACGCTGCTGCGCCAGAGGCCGGCGAAAAACCGGCCGCTGGTGTCCGTGTAGGCATTGCGCACGAATTGCTCGGGCATCGGGCTGCCTGCGGCCAGTCGCGCCGGGTCGAGTTCGAGCTTTTCTTCGGTGCCTGACGCGCCGTCGATCTTCACGACGGCGGGGCCAAGGGTTGCGTGCATGCGAGTGCGCTCCGTGGTTCACTGAGTTACGCGCGACAGGCCGGCAAGCGCCAGCAGGCTGGCGCTCAACGCGCGGGCGGCCTGCGCTCCATTTCGCGCAGTGCCACGACGGACTCGCCTGCCCCGATTCGGCGCAGAGCCTCTACAAACAACCCCGATGCCGGCAGGACGACCAGCTGCGTCGCGCCCCCCGAAGGAGGTGTCAGTCGCGTGGGCAACAGCGTGTCCGTGACGTACAGGCGATCGGGGCCGTCCGGCCCGAGCAGCCGTTCAGCGCCCGGTGCAAACACGCCATGCGTCGCAAAGGCCGAAACCGATAGCGCGCCCGCCGCGCGACAAGCCTGTACCGCACGCAGGATCGTGGTTCCGGCGCTGATCAGGTCGTCGACCACGACGGCGTGCCGGCCGCTCACCGGCCCGATGATGAGGTCGCCGCTGACCTCGCCGTTGTCGCGGCGCTTTTCGAGGACGGCGAATTCGACCGGCGCGCCCAGCCGCACCGCGACGAGCTCCTGCACGCGCTGCGCGCGCTTGGCACCGCCAAAATCCGGCGACACGATGGTCACGGGATGCCCGCCCGCCTGTTCGACGACCTTGTCTGCAAGCAGCGGCGCCGCTTCGAGCAGGTCGACGCTGCAGCGGAACGCGTTTTCGAACGCCGCGACATTGTGCACGTCCATCACCATCACGTGATCGACGCCCACGGCTTCCAGCAGCTGCGCGATGTAACGCGAGTTGACCGGATCACGCTCCTTGGTGCGGCGGTCCTTGCGCGAATAGGCGATGTAGGGAAGGCAGGCCGTGACGCGCGCGGCGCCGGCGTCCTTGAGTGCCGCGACCAGGAACAGGATGCGGCAGAGACGATCATTGGCGCTGCCCGCCTCGTCGCCACTCAGCGACTGGATCACGTAGACGACGCGCCCGCGGACGCTGACCAGCGGCCTGGATTTGTGCTCGCCGCCTTCGTAATCGCGCTCTTCGAGCGGCGCAAGCGCGGCGCCGAGGCACGCTGCGACGCGCTCGCCGAAGGCGCGCGACGCAAGCGGCGCGAAAAGCAGCGGCGCAGGGTCGATCACGACAGCGGGGTCACTGCGCCGCTCGGGCCGGGCCGGTCAGGCGACCGGCTTTTCGCGCAGCGACGGCTCGCCGCGCAGCGCGGACATGCGCTGCTGCAGCTGGCGGCGTGCGGCATCAAACGCATCGCGCAGGACGACGTACACGTCCTCGTGCCCGTCGCGGTCGGGACGCTCCATGTCGACGACGACGTCGCCGCCCGGGAGCGATAGCTGAACCTTGACGTTGAATACCTTGCCCTGGTGGTGGTGTCGATGCGGTGAATCCACCACGATGCGGCAGGACTGGATACGGTCGCTGAAAGTGCCGAGGTGATCCGTGAGCTCGCGCACGCGGGTCTCGACGGCCGGGGAGCTTTCCATGTGCCTGAAAGTGATCTGGACAGGGATTGTCACGATGCTGAGTCCCTCTGTTGGACGGTCCTGGTTGACGATTTCATTGTCGAGCCACGGGGCCTGCGGACCATCAGTATTGATCGCAGGCATCCGGCGCACATGTGGCAAGAGTACACTGCCGGAAGCGCCCGTCGAGAGCCGAATCTCGCGTGAACGCCGGTCAATTCCAGTCCCCGCTCGATGCCCCCGCAGCTCAGGCTGCCTTCGCCGTCGCGATGCAGGAGCCGGCTGCCTATTCTGCGCTGCATGCCGTGCCCGGACGCGTGACCTGCATCGAGACCCACGTCTCCTGGGTGTTCCTGACCGGGCCCTTCGCCTACAAGGTGAAGAAGCCGTTGCGGCTCAGTTTCATCGACTATTCGACGGCCGAACGTCGTCTTGAATTGTGCCGCGAAGAACTGCGCTTGAACCGGCGTCACGCGCCGGGGCTGTACGTCGACGTCGTGCCGATCACGGGAACGCCCGCTGCACCCCGCGTCGGCGCCACCGACGCCCCGCCTTTCGAGCACGCGCTGCGGATGGTGCAGTTCGATCCGCGGCTCGAACTCACCCAGCTGCTGCAGTCTGGCGACGTCGAGGCGCACGAACTGCAGGAATTCGGCCAGCGCATCGCACAAATGCATGCGAGAGCAGCGATCGCCGCCGGCGCAGACTCTTTCGGCACGCCGGACAAGGCGCACCGCAACACGCTCGACAACTTCGAGGAAATTACGCAGGTCCTGCCCGGACGCGACGCCGCGCAGTGTGTGGCGCAGTTGCGCAGCCAGGCGCAACGGCTGTTCGAAGCCAGCCGGCCGCTGATGGAGCAACGCCGGCACGACGGCCGGATCCGCGAATGCCACGGCGACCTGCACTGCGGCAACGTAGTGCGCTGGCAAGGATCGCTCGCGGCCTTCGACGGTCTCGAATTCGATCCCGGACTGCGCTTCATCGACGTCGCCAGCGATCTCGCTTTCCTGACGATGGATCTCGCGGCCCATCGTCGCACTGATCTGCGACGCGAGGCATTGCAGGGATGGCTCGAGACGTCCGGCGATTTCGAAGCCGTGGCGCTGCTGCCCTATTTCGAGCTCTATCGCGCGCTGGTGCGGGCCAAGGTGGCTGCGCTGCGCGGCCAGCAGGCACGCAACGCAGCAGCGGGATCGACAGGTGCCGCGACGCTTGCCCACCAGTACCTCGACTGGGCCGTGTCGCAGGCCGGACGGCCGCGCGCCCGGCTGGTCGTGATGGTGGGATGGTCCGGCTCGGGCAAGACCTGGCTCGCCCGGCGCATCGCTGCACGCTGCGAAGCATTGATCGTGCGCTCGGACGTCGAACGCAAGCGGCTCGCCGGATTACAGCCCCTGGACACGTCTGCCTCTGCGCCCGACGCCGGCATCTATTCGCGCGGCTTCAATGCGCGCACGTACCAACGGTTGCGCGATTGCGCCGCGAATTGCCTGCGTGGTCGCGAAAGCGTCGTGGTCGACGCCGCCAACCTGCGTCGTGCTGAACGTGACCGCTTCGTCGCAGCAGCGCGTGCACTCGCGGCCGAGACCGTGATCGTCCACTGTGTCGCGCCGCTCGAAGTGCTCAAGCGCAGGGTCGCCGGGCGGGCCGCCACCGGCGCCGACGCCTCGGAAGCCACGGTCGCGCTGCTGGATCGGCAGCCTTCGCACTGGGAACCGTTCAGCGACGACGAACTGACGCGCGTCGTCACCGTCGACACGACCTCGGCCGAATCGATCGAGCGCGCGCTGCGCGGCCTGGCCGCACCTGTCAATACGGGAAGCAGCGCCGGCTAAACGCGTCCCGCGTGTCCGCTGGCGCGCTGCCCGCGGTCCACCACCGCAGTCGTCACCAGGTCGGAGCCGACGTTGGTCATCGTGCGCGTCATGTCGAGCAGGCGGTCCACGCCGAGGATGATGCCGATGCCTTCGGGCGGAATGCCGAAGGCGACCAGCAGGCCGGCGATCAGTGGCAAGGATCCCCCTGGAATCGCAGCGACGGCCACCGCGCTCAGGACCGACAGGAATACCAGCGTGACCTGCTCGGCGAAACCGAGGTGCACACCGAAGACCTGCGCCACGAACAACACGACGCAGCCTTCGTAGAGCGCCGTGCCACTCATGTTCATCGTCGTGCCGAGTGGCATTACGAACCCGGCAGTCGAGGGCGCAATGCCCAGCCGCTCGCGGCAGGCAGCCAGTGCGGCGGGAAGCGTGGCGCTGCTCGAACTGGTCGAGAATGCGGTGACCAGCACGTCCTTGATCTGGACGAAGAACTCGCGCGGATTGCGCTTGGCGAGGAACTTGAGCCAGATCGACATCGTGCCGAACAGGTGCAGCAGCAGCATCGCGCCGCAACCGAGCACGAACAGGCCGAGCGCGATCAGGATGTCGAAGCCGACCTTGACCACCACGCTGAATATCATGGCAGGCACCGCGTAAGGCGCCAGCTTCAGGGCGAAGTGCACGATTCCGGTCATCAGGTCGCTGACGGTCTCGAGCCCGTCGAGCAGCTTCTTGCGTCGTGTCTCCGGCAGTCCCAGTCCCGCCGCTCCCACCAGGATCGCGAAGACGATGAGCGGCAGCACCTCGCCCAGCATGTTGCGCTGGTTGCCGACAAAGGCGCCGAACAGGTTCTTCGGCATGAACATGTTGACGACCGTCGACGGCGTCACGGCGGGCCGGGCCTCGCTGTTCACGACATGCTGGCCCGCCTGCGAGCTGTACTCCTGCACCAGGCGTTGCGACGTCTCCGGGTCCATGCGGCCGCCCGGGTTGAGGATGTTCATCATCAGCAGGCCGAGCGCCGCCGCGATCGCCATGTTGGCGAAGAACAGCGCGAACGTGCGGCCGGCCAGCGGCCCGAGATCCGCAAGCCCGCCGAGCTGGACCACGCCGCCGGCCAGTGAGGCGAAGACGAGCGGGATCACGACGAAGAAAAGCATGCGCAGGAAGACCTGCCCGAGCGGGTCGAACACGTTGGTCGCTACCCACTTGGCGCCGTCCTGCAGGCCGGGAACGTGGGGCGCGAGGACCAGCACGAGCACACCGGCGACCGCGCCGTACACCAGCCCCCGCAGGATGCGGTTGGCGAGCCTGGCGTCGGTAGCTGCAGACATTGAACCCCTTCCCACGGCGCAAAACGATGATGCACTTTGTCCGACGCGCCCCGCACTGGCAAGCGCGGGACGCGCGACGCTGGGACAGCGTGTCGACTGCGGGTGTCTCCCGTGCCGCATGTAAACCGGGCCGCGGACGTACCGGGCCGGGGTTGAGACGGGTATTCTCGGCAGCAAGGAGACCCCCGGGTGCTGCCAATGTCCGCGTGCTCGCAGATCACGACGCAGGGTGCGGTCAGATTGATACCGGCGAGCGCTACCGATCCGGACGTGGAACGCTGAGCGTTGACGCCTCCTGTCCTCAATCGGGCATCATTACTCGCTGCAGTGCACGAACTGGCCGCGCGCGATCGTCGCCTCGCTCGGATCTTCGACGAGTTCGGTCCGCCGCCACTCTGGGCGCGGCCCCGCGGCTTTCCGACACTGGTGCGGATCATCCTCGAACAGCAGGTCTCGCTGGCATCGGCCGCGGCACTCTATGCAAAACTGGACCTGCACTTCGAGGGCGAGGTGACGCCGGCGCGCGTGCTGGCGCCCGGTGAGGCTGCCCTGCTGTCGCTGGGGGTTACGCGGCAGAAGGCACGCTACGTCGTCGGACTTGCGGCACAACTCGAAAGCGGCGCGCTGTCGCTCGACCGTGTCGCTCGCATGCCCGATGCGGCTGCAGGCGCAACACTGGTACAGATTCCAGGCATCGGGCCCTGGACTGCCGGCGTGTACCTGTTGATGGCGCTGCGGCGTCCGGATGTCTGGCCGCCCGGTGACCTGGGCCTGCACAAATCGATGGCAGAAATTCGCGGATTGAGCGCCGTGCCGACGAGCGATGCAGCCGCAGCATTCGCCATGCGCTGGCGTCCGTGGCGCGCGGTGGCTGCACGACTGCTGTGGCACTCGTACCTGTCGCGACGTGCGCACCGGCCCCCGAGGACACGCGACCCCGGGGTTGCCGGCCTCTGATGCCGTGCGGCTTCAGGCTTTCTTGAAGATGCCGAGCGCCCGCAGGATGAAAATCAAGGCGACCGCGCCGATCACCGCGACGATGAAGCGGAGGATGCCTCCTGTCGGAGCGAGTCCCAGGGCGCCGGCGGCCCAGAAGCCGATGAAGGAGCCTGCAATTCCGACCAGCACGTTGGCAATCATGCCCATCTGCGCATTGGTCTTCATGACAATGCTTGCGAGCCAGCCGACGATGCCACCAACGATCAAGGTAATGAGCCAACCCATTGCCAGTCTCCCTTCGTAGTTACCGCAACAATTTCCCGGCCATCCCGAGAATGTCATCCAGCGGATTGCCGTCGCCATTGAGGTCGAGCATTGACGCCAGCCCGGGCCCGGCGCCTGCCGTGGAACCCTGGGCACCACCGCCGAGCATGCCACCGAGCATGTCTGCGAGTCCGCCGCCGCCCGTCTGGGGCGCAGCCGATGCGCGGCCCTGCTTGGCCATGTAGCCCGCGACCAGCATCGCCAGTACCGGCAACATCTTCTTCAGCAGCGCCGGATCAAGACCCATCTGGCCAGCGGCGTTCTGGGCGACCGTGCGGCTTACTTCTCGGGAGCCGAAGATCTGCCCGAGGACGTCATTGCCAGGGCTCACGTTCGTTGGCTGGGGTGCGAGCACTTCGTCCATCAATCCACCGCCACCAAGCCCACTGAGCATGCCAATGAGCCGTTCCAGTCCGGCAGGCTGTCCTTGCGTCTGCTTCTTGAAGCCGCCGAGGATCGCCGGCAACAACGCAGCAGCGCCACTCGCTGCCTGGGACTCGCTGACGCCGAACTCGCGCGCCAGCGACTGAGTCCCTCCCATCTGCTCGAGCATGTCCATGATCTGCATGATGCGCCCCCCCCTGCGGTGCTTCAGTACGTCAGTCCAGCAACTCTTTCGGGATATTGCCCCCGTTGTCGGCAATCTGTTGCAGCACGGTCTTGTGCAGCCACATGTTCATCTTGGCTGAATCCCCCATCAGGTCACCGGGGCAGCCAAGTTCCGTGGCGAGCTCTTTCCGCGCCGCGAAGCTGCTGTCGATGTCGAGCAGCTTCAGCAGGTCGACGATCGAAGTCTTCCAGTTGAGCTTCTGCGGATTGGCGGCGGCGAGTTTCTCCAGTTGCGCAACGACATCGACGACGGCGATCGGTTGCGGCGGGGGCGGCGCCTTTGGCACTGGAGCGGGAACCGGGGTAGCCACCGGCGGCGGCGTTGACACCTTGGGTGCCGGTGCAGGTGCCGGCTCTGCGGCGGCTTTCTTGAGACCCAGTTTTTCGAGGATTTTGCCGAAAAAGCTCATCTTGCTCTCCTTGCGACAGACAGCTGCTGGTACGCCTATTTTGCGCCAATCAGGGGGGAAATTGGATGTCCCTGGTCTTTGCACGAATTACTGCCGCCGTGGCGTGTCCGCATAATAGGAATCTCCTGTCGGGAGGCGGTCCCGTATGAAACCTGCAGAGCGTTACCCCGCGGTCCTGTTGCTGGTATTCGGCGCAGTCTGGACGGCGCTGGCCATCGCGCCGTCCTACCGACAGGACTGGCTGCTCGAAAACGTATTGGTATTTGTCGCAATACCACTGCTGGTGGCGACGTCGCGCAGCTTGCGTTTCTCGAACCGAGCCTATACCTGCATGTTCGTCTTTTTCGTGCTGCATGCAATCGGGGCGCATTACACCTACAGCGAGGTGCCCTGGCGCGAGTGGCTGCCCCTGCAGGACGCGGGGACCGAACCCGGCCCGGCAAGCCGCAACCACTACGATCGTTTCGTACACTTCGGTTACGGGCTGCTGATGTTCCCGGCGGCGTGGGAACTGTTCACGGTGCGCGCCAACCCACAGCGCCTCTGGCGTTACGTCATGCCCGTGACCTTTCTGATGGCGCACTCGGTCATCTACGAAATGATTGAATGGGGCGCGGCGGAAATTTTCGGCGGCGACCTCGGTGTGGCCTACCTTGGTACGCAGGGAGACGTGTGGGACGCGCAGAAAGACATGGCCCTGGCGACGGCCGGCATCCTGGTGGGGTTGCTGCTGACCCTCGCTTTCCGCTCGTCGAGTGGCTCACCTCCTGCGCCCGCCTCGGTCGAACCTTCAGTCCATGATCGACCTCGGGACCATCGCGGGCCTGCATGCTCATGACCACCAGCTCGCGGCCTACTGCCCGCGCTGCGATGCATGGCGCCTGTTGTCGTCGTGGTGCCGATCGGAAATGCTCAGGGAACCCGCGATACCGCCAGCCTGGCGAGTTCGATCAGCGGTTCCTTCCGGTCACCCCAGACCTCGAGCGCAAGCCTGCCGCGTTGCAAGGCCACCAGCGAATAACCTTTCTCCGGTGCGCGCGACTGCAGGTACGCCTCGCCCCACAACCCGGCAATCGACTCTCCCCGCTCCGCCACGCTCTGTGTCTCGAGCATGGCCTCGTGCATGGCCGGCGCCGAAAAACTGATGCGATAACTCTCGGTCATGCCGTCAACCTCGACGACATAGGCGCAGTTTGAAAATCCAGCCGGAGGTTCGTTGAGCAGTTTGCCGCCGATGATCGCGGCGGCTTCCTGCGGAGTCACGATCTCGCATGCCTTGAGGCTCGCAATGTCCACGGCTGGCGAGCCGGCCATGGCGGCCGCGGGACTGCTTTCGGCCAGGGCGGGCGCTTGTGCGGATGGAGTCGGGGCCGCCGCCTGCTCTGGCGCGCCCTTGCCACCGCACGCGACGACGCCGAACAGCAGCGCCGTCACACCGATCACTGAACGCAGGTTCATGGCTATCTCCCGTGGGATCGCTCAGACGCCGGGGGCATAGCTACCAGCGTGTCCAGGCGCGGATTCCCCCTGTCTGAGAGCGTCCGGTATAGCGTTTCACGGCTCAAGCCGGTGCGTTCGGCCAACGCCGCCATTCCGCCAACAGCATCAGCGACGGTACGCAGCGCGACGGGCACCACGAGGGGTTCGCCATCCTCAAGCATGGCCTCGAGGTAGGCGGCAATGTCGCGTTCATCGCGAAGGTACTTGCTTGCACGAAACGACACGCTTGCCGATGCGTTCCTGACAGTCCTGCCAGTAGCCATGCGCCACCTCGATAGCGAATTTGCCGGCCCACCCCCGCTACCCCATGAATGCATCGGCGGGCAACCCGAACCGAGCCGACATGCGGGCAATCTGGCGCACGTTCAGCCGACGCTTGCCATTGAGCACCGCGCTCACGACGCTCTGCGCGCCGATCTCGGGCAAGTCCTTCTGCGTCAAACCATGCTGCGCCATCAGCTCACGCAGGAAGTCCTGCACTGACATTTCGCGGATGGGCGCATTGGCCGCTTCGTACTCGGCGATCAGGTCCCCGAGATAGTCCGCCAGGCGCGCCAGAGGATGAGTCTCGTCTGCCCCGCCCGCATCCAGGACGGCATCGAGCGCGGCCACCAGGCGGCGATACGCGCTCTTGCTGCGCGGCGCTTCCAGGAGCGGTGCGACATGCGGCCAGTGCCGGATCGCATCTCGTACCTGCGTGCTCATTGGATGACCTCCTTTCGCTTCCACTGGCGCCGGTCGTACTCGGCATGACTCAAGACGTGCCGTACGAACACCTTGCCCGAGTTGAAATGCACGGCCGCCATGAGCCGCAGCTTGTTGCCGCCGATATTGACCACGAGCAGCGGCCCCACCTTATCCACACTGCCGAATGTCGCCCGCAACTCGGCAAAGGTCGCAAACCGCCCGCGCTTCATGGCGCGATACCAGAAGTCCAGCGCTCCGGAGGATTCCGGGAACCGCGCCTGAGCCGCCACCACTCGGGCATGTGTGATGACGTGCACGACTCAAGCCTATAGCAAAATGCTATTCCACGGAAGTCCAGAGACTGCCGATTCCGTCCCGCTCACGGGCCGGGGCACGATCACCACTGCGGTTCGGGGTGCCGCGGTTGCTTCCCCTTCGGCGGCTTCGCCAAGTCATTGGTGTGCTTATGGCGTAAAGCGCCAACAAGTACGAGCGAAAATTCCGGTGATTACAGCGACTTTCGTGCGCTCAAAGACCATGGCTCGCCGCGTCGGAACGGGCTGGCGCGGGGTTGAAAAAAAGGGTTTGGTGGTGAGGGGGAGAATCGAACTCCCGACCTAGGGGTTATGAATCCCTCGCTCTAACCGTCTGAGCTACCTCACCACGAGGTTCGGGTTGCGGCCGGACTGGATGCGGGCCGCTGGGGACCGCGAATTGTCCGGAGAGGCGGGCTCCGCGTCAAGTTGAGGGACGGCTTCCGGCAGGTGCCGCCGGCGAGGCATCGTGCGAAACTTGGTGGCAGAACAAAAGGTCATCCGTCTGGAGGACACCGCCGTGAAGCTTCCCTCGACCAACCTGCAGCGCTTCCTTGTGACCAGCGCCCTCCTGTCTGCCGCGATTGCGCCTGCCGTTCAGGCACAACAGCCTGCGCCAGTCCGCCCGCCTGACAAACCGCCGATTGCCCAGGGCTGGATCGACATCGCCACGTTTGCGTCGCCCGGCGGCATGGGCGGCATGGCCGGCATGATGATGGGCGGTGGCGGCGGCGACACACCGATGTCGGCACTGTTCGGTGGCAAGAGGAAGGGGAACCAGTTCGGGCTGACGCGCGCAGGCGGCAGCGGCAGCTACGTCGACGTGACGCTGCGCACCAGCCGCAACCCGAGTCTCGCCGAAGCCCTGCAGGCCGTGCCCCCGGGCAGCAAGCTCGAGCCGACACTGCAGCTCAAGGTACTCCCCCAGGCCAAGCCCGTACCCACCGACCGCGGCGACGATTCGATCGAGGAGCCGACCGAGCAGCCCAAGGGCAAGATCAAGCTGTACTGGGGTTGCGGCACGACCATCCGGCCGGGGCAGCCGAAGGTCGTGGACTTCGAGACCAGCACGATCAAGGAGTTCGGCGACATTTTCAAAGGTCGCCGTGCCACGCAGCGCGGCACGCATTCGGCGCCAGGACGTCCCGTCTGGCCGAATCCCACCGACAACCGCCTCGTGCCCGACGGCGCTTCATTCGCGGGAGCGCATGCGTTCAGCGGCCAGGGCGTGCCTGAAAGCTTCAAGTTCACGCTGCCGCCGGCGCAGGACATCATGCCGCCGATCGCCCTGCAGCAGGCGCAGGCCGCAGGCGTAACGCAGCTCAGCTGGCAGGCGCTGCCCACGGCCCGCGGCTATTTCATCGCGGCCATGGGTGGCAAGGGCGACGACTCCGGTGACGGCGCTGAAATGACGCTGTGGACGTCGAGCGAACTGCCGGACTCCGGTTTCGGCCTGGTTGACTACCAGACCAACAAGTCGGTCGACCAGTGGCTGAAGGAAAAGGTGCTGCTGGCGCCGGCGACGACCCGTTGCGACGTGCCGAAGGGCATCTTCGGCGAGGGCGAGGAAGCCGCAGGCGCAATGCTGCGCATGATTGCGTATGGCTCTGAACTGAACCTGGCCCATCCGCCGCGCCCCACCGACCCGAAGATTGCGTATGAGCCCGAATGGGCCCTGAAGGTGCGCGTGAAGTCGGTCGCGTTCACGATGCTGGGCATGCCGGCAATGGACGGCGGCGGCGCAGGGGAAGACGGCTCTGCGGAGGGCGGCGAAGGCTCATCGAGCGATGGCACGACGAACGACGGCACGTCGACCGAGCAGCCAAAGAAGAAAAAGAAATTTGGGCTGAAGGATGCGCTGGACGCGGTGAAGGACGCCGTGCCGCACTGAAGCGTCGTCCCTCTCCCACGTCCGCGGGAGAGGGTTGCGGCGAGAGGTCGCGCGAGGCACAGCGTGTCCAAGCCGACCTGTCCTGGCGCGCGCGTATCTGCCTTTCCAAGCGCGACAGGACAGGTCGGCTTGGACACGAGGACCCTCACCCGGCCTGCGGCTGAACGCGCAGTCGAGGCGAGCGTCAGACGTTGAAGCGGAAGTGCATGACGTCGCCTTCGCGCACGACGTACTCCTTGCCTTCGAGCCGCATCTTGCCCGCCTCCTTCGCGCCCTGCTCGCCCTTGCAGGCGATGAAGTCTTTGTAGGCGATCACTTCGGCGCGGATGAAGCCCTTCTCGAAATCCGTGTGGATCACGCCGGCCGCCTGCGGCGCGTGCGCGCCGACATGCGTGGTCCACGCACGCACCTCCTTGACACCCGCGGTGAAGAACGTCAGCAGGCCGAGCAGGTGGTACGCCGCGCGGATCACGCGGTCGAGACCCGGCTCGTGCAGCCCGAGTTCTTCAAGGAACGCGAGGCGATCGCCTTCGTCGAGCTGTGCGATCTCCGCTTCGATCGCCGCGCACACGGGGACGACGTCCGCGCCTTCGGTCGCGGCTCGCTCACGCACGGCGTCCAGGTACGGATTGTTCTCGAAGCCACCCTCGGCCACGTTCGCCACGTACATCAGCGGCTTGAGCGTGATCAGGTGGTACTCGCGCAGCAGGGGTCGCTCGGCGATCGGGTCCAGCGGCAGCGTGCGCGCCGGCTTGCCCGCGTCGAGGTGATCCTGCATGCGCTTCAGCACGTCGCGCAGGCGCACGGCGTC
This sequence comes from Pseudomonadota bacterium, assembly GCA_016705325.1. Lineage (GTDB taxonomy): Bacteria > Pseudomonadota > Gammaproteobacteria > Steroidobacterales > Steroidobacteraceae > RPQJ01. The sequence goes on from JADIYJ010000017.1 coordinate 110,613, forward strand.
CTTGTCGCCCGCCTTGGCGTCCTTCTCAGCGCGGCGGTGGGCACGCTCGACGGTGTCGAGGTCGGCGAGCGCGAGTTCGGTGTTGATCACGTCGATGTCGCTGAGCGGGTCGATGCGGCCTGCGACGTGCACGATGTCGTCGTTGACGAAGCAGCGCACGACGTGCGCAATAGCATCGGTCTCGCGGATGTGCGCGAGGAACTTGTTGCCGAGTCCTTCACCTTTCGAAGCACCAGCCACGAGGCCTGCAATGTCGACGAACTCGACGGTGGTGGGCAGGATTCTCTCGGGTTTTACGATCCCGGCGAGCGCCTGCAGGCGCAGGTCCGGCACCGGCACGACACCCACGTTCGGGTCGATCGTGCAGAACGGATAGTTCGCGGCCGCTGCGTTCTGCGCCTGCGTAACCGCATTGAAGAGCGTCGACTTGCCCACGTTGGGAAGACCGACGATGCCGCACTTGATGCCCATAGGAAGTGATTAGTGATTAGTGATTAGTGATTAGTGATTAGTGATTAGTGATTAGTGATTGTTGCCTGGTGGTTGGTGATTTGCCGGCCGTCGCCTGGTCACTAATCACTATTCACCAATCACTTTCGTGTGCAGGCGGTTCATCGCCTTGTCGGCGCCTTCGCGCAGCAGCACGGCGAGCGAGTCGAGGCCGGCATCGATTGCGTCGACGATAGCGTTTTCCTCGGCCGGCCGCGCGCGCTGCAGCACGTAATCGATGACTTGTGACTTGTCACCGGGATGTCCGACTCCGAGCCGCAACCGCCAGAAATCGGCGCCGCAGTGGGTGATGGCGTCGCGCAGGCCGTTGTGACCGCCGTGGCCACCGCCGAGCTTGAGTCGCGCGACGCCGCACGGCAGGTCCAGGTCGTCGTGCACGACGAGCACGGCCGACACGGGTGCCTTGATGTAGTCCATCAGCGCGCGGATCGAGAGGCCGCTGCGGTTCATGTAGGTCTGCGGCTTCAGCAGCACCAGCTCCGTGCCCTCGACGACCACCTTGGCGATCTCGCCCTGGTAGCGCGCATGCGCACGAAACTGCACGCCTTGCCGATAGGCAAGCGCGTCGACGAACCAGAATCCCGCGTTGTGACGCGTGAGCCGGTGTTCGGGCCCCGGATTGCCGAGCCCGACCACGATCTGCAACGGTGTGCCGGCCATGATGATCGTTCTGCCTGGAAAAAGCGAAAACCGGGCCGCCCCGTGCAGGGCGGCCCGCTCGCTCCGGCCGCATGTACTGCGGCCGGAGCGTTCGCGTTACTTCTTGGCGTCCTTCTTGGCTTCGGCAGGCTTTGCTGCCGCCGGCTTGGCCGCTGCCGCTGCGCCCGCCGCTGGAGCCGCCGCAGGAGCGGCACCCGCTGCCGCCTCGGCGCCAGCCGCCGCTTCCGGCTCTTCGGCTGCGCGCGCGTGGTGGATCGAAACGATCGGCGCATTGCGACCGTGCGTCAACTCGGGGATCTCGACGCCTGCCGGCACCTTGAGATCGGCGAGGTACAGCATCTGGTTCAGGTCGACGGCCGACAGGTCGACTTCGACGAACTCCGGCAGGTCCTTCGGCAGGCAGGTGATCTCGACTTCGTTGCGCAGGTGCGAAACGACGCCGCCCTTCTTGACGCCCGGCGAACCGGCCTCGCCCTTGAAGTGCAGCGGGATCGTGATGCGGATCTTCTCGTCGTCGAGGACGCGCTGCAGGTCGATGTGAACGACTGCGTTCTTCGCCGGGTGACGCTGCACGTCCTTGAGGATCGCCGCCTGGTTCAGCTCGCCGACCTTCAGGTTGATGATCGTCGAGTAGAAGCGCTCGTTGTCGAGCAGCAGCAGCAGCTTGGTGTGATCGAGCGACAGCGCGCGCGGATCACGGTGGCCACCGTAGAGGATGGCAGGGACCTTGTTCGCGTGACGCAGGCGGCGGCTCGCACCTTTGCCCTGCGCGTCACGGAACTCGGCGACGAGTTCGAATGCAGTCTTCATTTGTAAACTCCAGTTGCACGAAAAATGCCGCTGCATCCGCGACCAGAATGCGGCAGCTCCAAAGAAGTGATTAGTGATTGGTGAGTAGTGATTAGCCGGAAGCAAGAGCGGGTAGCGCCACCTCCGACTATTCACTAATCACTAATCACTAATCACTAATCACTAATCACTAATCACTAATCACTAATCACTAACCACTAATCACTTCTCACTCAGTCCAGATACAGCGAACTCACCGACTCCTCGTCCCGGATGCGACGCATCGTCTCGGCCAGCAGGCCCGCGACCGACAACTGACGGATCTTGCGGCACGCCAGCGCGTTCTCACGCAGCGGGATCGTGTCCGTCACCACCAGCTCGTCGAGCGCCGAAGTCTCGATGCGGTCCACCGCGGGGCCCGACAGCACCGGGTGGGTGATGTAGGCCGCGACGCGCTTCGCACCGTGGTCCTTCAAGGCCTTCGCCGCGTGGCACAGCGTGCCCGCGGTATCCACCATGTCGTCGACGAGGACGCAGCTCTTGCCCTCGACCTCGCCGATGATGTTCATCACTTCCGAGACGTTGGCCCGCGGGCGGCGCTTGTCGATGATCGCGAGGTCCGCGTCGTCGAGGCGCTTCGCGATCGCTCGCGCACGCACCACGCCACCGACATCCGGCGACACCACCACGAGGTCGGCGTACTTCTGCCGCCACACCTCGCCGAGCAGCACCGGCGACGAGTACACGTTGTCCACGGGGATGTCGAAGAATCCCTGGATCTGGTCCGCGTGCAGGTCGACCGTCAGCATTCGATGCACACCGACCCCGGCGACCATGTTGGCCACCACCTTGGCCGTGATCGCGACGCGCGTGGCGCGCGGGCGTCGATCCTGGCGGGCGTAGCCGAAATACGGCATCACCGCGGTGATGCGGGCGGCCGAAGCGCGCCGGCACGCATCCACCATCAACAGCAGCTCCATCAAGTGGTCGTTCGCCGGCGGGCACGTCGACTGCAGGATGAAGACGTCGCGCCCGCGCACGTTCTCCATCAGCTCGACCGTGACTTCGCCGTCACTGAAGCGACCAACGTGGGCACGGCCCAGCGGCACCTGCAGGTATCGCGCAATGTCCTGCGCGAGCTGCGGGTTCGCGTTGCCCGTGAACACCGCCATCATGGGGCCGTCCATCTACGCGCCTCTCCCGTAATCCCGGTTGGCTGGGGTGGAAGGATTCGAACCTCCGAATGGCGGGATCAAAACCCGCTGCCTTACCACTTGGCGACACCCCAACGCATTCGTTGCCCAAGCCGGTCGTCGTACCGCCCGCAAGCCGACACCAACCGCATCATCCCGGCCCGAACTGGCGCTCGAACTGCAGACGCGCAGTGAGCGGCGACTGATTGAGGCCGTGCGCAACCCATCCCCGCCACTCGCCTGGCTTGTCCGCGAGCACCGCAGCCGCGTGCATCGCATCAGTCATCGGTGCGAAAACACAGGAGCCGGTGCCCGTGAGTCGCGCAGGCCCGTGGCGACCGAGCCAGTCGAGCGCGCCCGCGACGACCGGGTACCGACGCCGGACCACGGGTTCGCAATCGTTCCGACCGCCAGTCTGCAGGAAGCCGGCAATTGTGATGACCGGAGAATCCCTTGTCAATTCAGGGGCTTTGAAGACCTCAGCCGTACTGATGGCGACCTCGGGCTGCAGCAGCAGGTAGACCGGCTCCGGGAAGTCGACCGGCACCAGGCGCTCCCCCACGCCCTCGGCCCAGGCCGCGTGGCCATGCACGAATACAGGAACGTCAGCGCCAAGCTTCAATCCGAGTTCGGCCAGGCGTTCGTTGTCGAAGCCGATTTCCCATAAATGATTCAGAGCGACCAGCACCGTAGCAGCATCCGAGCTTCCACCGCCCACCCCACCGCCCATCGGTAGATTTTTTGCAAGCTCGATTGCCACTCCCTGCCTCAAAGGCTGCCCCGGTTTCCGCCGCGGCGGCGGCCAGACGACGGGCGGCGCGCACAACGAGGTCATCCTCGGCGCCGACCCCCGGCAGTGCGCTCAACCTTTCAATGACGCCGGGTGGGCGCTGGTAAAAGCGAATCGAGTCGCACAGATCGATGAACTGAAACGCGGTCTGCAGCTCGTGATAGCCGTCGGGCCGGTGCCCCACGACGTGCAGGAACAGGTTCAGCTTGCCCGGCGCGGGCCACGACGCGGGGTGTCCCAGCGGGCGGTTCATGGAATCGGCAGGACCCAGTCGTCGACGATGATCTTCACCCGCGCCCCGTTCGTCGTTGCCGTCAGGCGCGCGGGCAGGCTCCAACCGGCCTCCGATGTCAGTTCCTCATAACTGACGACCCAGCCGCCCTGGACGAACCCGGGTACCGAACTCGAGCTGGTTTGCACGGGCCCGCTCCCCGAACCTGCCGGTGCCGGCCCACCAAGCATCCAGTAACGCAGTTCGGCCAGGGGCAGCTTCACACCGAGCCGGCGCTCCAGTTCGGCCCTCGCGGCCTCGCCATTAAGAGGCTGACCCGCGCCGTCAGACAACTCGATCGTGGTGCCGTCCGTGATCAGCGCCAATCCACCCGCACCCAATGGTCCGCGCAAGGTGAGTTCGGTGCGCTCGGAGCGCTGCTGCCAGACGAAGCTGCCGCTGCCGCCTTCACCTTGCGCAACGAGGGCGATGCGCCCCCTGGCCATCCATTGCGTGAGTTGCTCGGGATCGGCCGGGCGCGACCCGGACGGGCTGCCAACGGGAGTCGTCGCACAGCCTGTCACTAGCAGCGCACACGCCAGGGTCGCGAACCACGGACGCAGGTGGAACATGGGCCTGCCCGCGGTTCAGGGACCGGCGCGCTCGATCCGCGTGCGCAGTTTCCCGTTCTCGGGCGCTTTCGCGAGCGCCGCTTGCCACGTAGCGCGGGCCGCCTTCTCGTCGCCCATCGCCCACTGCACCTCGCCGATGTGCAGGTCGATCTCAGGGTCGGCGCCCGACTCGTTGGCACGCCGCAGGTGGTCGAGTGCTGCGGTGTAATTGCCTTCCTTGTACAGCAGCCAACCCATGCTATCGAGCGTGGCTGCATTGTCGGGCGACTGCGCCAGTGCGGCCGTGAGCAGCTCACGCGCCTCGGGCAGGTTCCGGCCGTTGTCGGCCAGCGTGTAGCCGAGCGCGTTCTGCACGTGCGCATCGCCGGGACGTTCGGCAAGCAACGCGCGCAGGTCGCGGATAGCGGCATCTTCCTTGCCCGTGCGCTCGAGGAAGAACGCGCGGTTCAGCCGCAGCTCGAGCGCGTCCGGATACCGCGCGAGGCCTTCCTCGAATACCTGCGCAGCGCGGCGCGTGTCGCCGCGATACTCCAGCAGGCCTGCCTTCGCCGAATAGACGGCGGGCGCGAGCTGCGGCTGCGTGCGGGCGAGTTCGTCAAGGTGAGTGGCGCCGGCGTCGGTGCCCGACTGCTCGGCCTTGATGCGCGCCACTCGCTGCTGTGCCGCGAGATTGTAGTCGCCGCCCGCAACGCGCGAGTAATAGCGCAAGGCACGGTCCGTGTCCTTGCGTCGCTCGGCAATCACGCCGAGGAAATACAATGCCTCATACGACTGGGCGCCCGTAGCCAGCAGGTTTTCGAACTGCGCCGACGCCGCGTCGAGGTTGTCGGCATCGAGCTCCATCGCACCCAGCATGCGGATCGCTCCCGGCACCACGGTCTTGCCGGTGGTGTAAGGCGTGAGCATGGCTCGTGCCTCCTGGTCACGACCGGTCGCCGACAGCAGCAGCGCGTACTCGAGGTGTGTACCGACATCGGAATCCGGTGCGGTAACGAGGTCGCGCGCGGTGGCCAGGCCCTCGTCGTCCTTGCCGGTCGCAATCTGCGTGCGCGCTAGCAGCATCTGTGCGGGCTTCCAGAACGGCGCCTTGGCCACGGCCGTCTCCGCGGATTTCCCGGCGACCGCAAAATTGTCGGCCCGCAGGGCTGCGCTGCCGTGTGCGTAATATCCTTCACCGACGCCGGGGTGCCGGGCCGAGAGGCGCCGGAAGAGTTCCATGACATCGGTCGCGACGCCCTCGTCGCCGATCACGGGCAGCAACGCCAGGAACCCCGCGGCCGGGCTGAGGTAGACGGTGTCGAGCAGGTAACCGAACTGCGCTTCCGCGTCATCGAGTCGATGCAGCTTGAGCGCGACAATGCCAGCGTACCGATGCGCGTTCTCGCTGGTCGAGTTGATCTCCAGCCAGCGGTCAGCGGCCAGCGCAGCCTCCCGCAGCTGGGTGTGATCAAACGCTGCGCGCGTGGCCTGCTCGGCGATCATCTCGTCGTCGGAGCGCTGGGCGGCCTCGCGGTACATCCGCGCGCCGGCCGGATAGTCGCCCCGGTCGAACGCGGCTTCCGCTTCGACCAGGCGGGCCTCGGGCAGCATTGCATCGCCCGTGTCCCCGGGGCTGGCAGGGTCCGTCGCGGCGCAAGCCACGAGTAAACCGAGGAAGATCGCGCCAAGGGCGCTACGGCAGGCACGGATAATGCGGATTGGCATGGCATCGGCACTATAGCCGAAGCTCACTGCAGCTTGTGTTGCGGGGTCCGTTCACCCAGAATTTCGCGACTTTCCAGACCAGGTCCCGGATGTCTCTCGTCGTCGTCGGCATCAACCACCGCACCGCTCCGGTCGAAGTCCGTGAGCGCGTGGTCTTCGAGCCGGCTCGCATCCCGGAAGCGTTGCAGCAACTGCGAAACCTGCCGGACGTCCAGGAGACCGTCATCGTCTCGACGTGCAACCGGACCGAGCTCTATTGCGTCGCCGAGAATCTCGGCCAGGCCGAACTCGGGGAGTGGCTGCAGCGGTATCACGGACTCGGCGTGCCGCTGCACCACAGTCTCTATCACCACGACGAGGACAGGGCCGTCACCCACGCGTTCTCGGTCGCGTCGGGCCTCGACTCGATGGTGCTCGGCGAGCCGCAGATCCTCGGCCAGCTCAAGGACGCCTACCGGCTCGCGCAGGAAGCGGGTACCACCGGCCCGGTGCTGAACCGACTGTTCCAGTCCGCGTTCTCGGTAGCGAAGCGAGTGCGCACCGAAACCAAGATCGGCGCCAACGCCGTATCCGTCGCTTCGGCCGCCGTGGCGATGGCGCGCACAGTGTTCGCGAGCTTCGACAACCGGACGGCGCTCCTGGTGGGTGCAGGTGAAACCGTCGCGCTTGCGGCAAGGCACCTGTACGCCGACGGCCTGCGCCGGATGATCATTGCCAACCGCAGCATCGACCGCGCGCGCGAACTGGCCGCCGAATTCCACGGTTTCGCGATTGGCCTCGACGAGATTCCGAACCACCTGAAGGAAGCCGACATCGTCGTCGCGTCGACGGCCGCCCCGCATTCGATCATCACGCGACACATGACGGAGCAGGCGCTGCGCGCCCGCAAGCGCCGCCCGATGTTCATGGTGGACATCGCGGTGCCGCGAGACATCGACGCCGACGTGGCCGAACTCGAGGACGTCTACCTTTTCACGGTCGACGACCTGCAGTCGGTCGTCAACGGAAACCTCGAGGGGCGCCGCCAGGCCGCCCAGGAGGCCGGCGCGCTGATCGACGCCGAGGTCGAGCGTTTCGCGCATCTGCTGCGCACGCGCGACGCCGCGCCGCTCATCCGCCGCCTGCGCGAAGACGCGGACCGCACGCGCCAGCGCACGCTCGAACAGGCCAGGCTGATGCTCGCCCACGGCAAGAGCCAGGACGAGGTCCTGAGCTTTCTCGCCAACACGCTCACGAACCGGCTCATCCACGCGCCCAGCCAGCGGCTGCGCGACGCGGCGGAGACCGGCGACGGCGAGATCATCGAGACGATCGCCGACATCTACCGGCTCGATCAGCCGCGCGATAGATGAAAGAGTCGATCCGACGCCGTCTCGAACGGACGGTTGAGCGTTTCGAGGAGGTGGGCGCGCTGCTGGCCGATCCCGAGGTGATTGCGAAACAGGGCCAGTTCCGCGATCTCTCGATGGAATATTCGCGGCTCGAGTCCGTCGCGCAGCGGTTCAGGGAGTTTTCCCGGCTCGAGGGTGAACTGCGTGCTGCGGAAGAAATGGCCTCCGGCGCCGACCTCGAGATGCGCGAACTGGCTGCAGACGAAGCGCGCGAACTGCGTGAGCGGATCGACGCAGAAGGCCTCGAGCTCACGCACCTGCTGGTGCCGAAGGATCCGCGCGACGACTCCAACATATTCCTGGAAATCCGCGCCGGCACCGGCGGTGACGAAGCCGCGATTTTCGCCGGCGACCTGTTCCGCATGTATTCGCGTTATGCCGAGCGGCAGGGCTGGAAGGTCGAAGTGCTGAGCGAAAGCGCGGGCGAGCACGGCGGCTACAAGGAAATCATCAGCCGCGTGGTGGGCCGCGGTGCGTACTCGAAGCTCAAGTTCGAATCGGGCGCACACCGCGTGCAGCGCGTGCCGGCCACGGAAGCACAGGGCCGCATCCACACCTCCGCGTGCACGGTCGCGATCCTGCCGGAACTCGAAGAGATCGAGGACCTGCCGATCAATCCAGCCGAGCTGCGCGTCGATACGTTCCGCGCCTCGGGTGCCGGCGGCCAGCACGTCAACAAGACCGATTCCGCCATCCGCATCACTCACCTCCCGACGGGTGTCGTGGTGGAGTGCCAGGACGAACGCTCGCAGCACAAGAACCGCTCGCGCGCGATGTCGCTGCTGCGGGCGCGCCTGCTGGAAGCGCAACGGCAGAAGCAGACGGCGCAGCAGGCGCAGGAGCGCAAGCTGCAGGTGGGCACGGGCGACCGCTCCGAGCGGATCCGCACCTACAACTATCCGCAGGGACGCGTGACGGACCACCGCATCAACCTGACGCTGTACCAGCTGCCCGCGGTCATGGAAGGCGCTCTCGCCGACGTGATCGGCCCGCTGCAGCAGGAATGGCAGGCGGAGCAGCTGGCGCAGCTGGAATGAGTAGTGAATAGTGAATAGTGAGTAGCCAGAGGAGCGGCCGTCGCAGCAGCAACAACTGCGCCTCCGACCGCTCACTATTCACTATTCACTAATCACTAATCACTAATCACTTCCCCCATGGCCACCGAAGTCTGCCAACTGATCGCGGAAGGCCGCTCGCGCTTGCGACCCGTGACGGACCAGCCGGGTCATGAAGCCGAGATCCTGCTCGCCGCCGCACTCGGCAAGTCGCGCGCCTGGATCATGGCCCACCCCGAGGAGCGCATCCTCGACTGCGAAGCCACGGACCGCTACGAGGCCTATGTCACGCGGCGCTCGCACGGCGAACCGGTGGCCTACGTGCTCGGCGAGAAGGAATTCTGGTCGCTGCCGCTTGAGGTCACGCCGGACGTGCTCATTCCACGACCCGAGACCGAACTCGTCGTCGAAGTCGCCCTGACCCACCTCCTTCGCGGCCAGCAGGCGCGGGTGCTCGACCTCGCTGCGGGCAGCGGTGCGATAGCACTGGCGCTTGCCCGGGAACTGCCGCGCATCACCGTCATTGGCACGGACATCTCTGCGGCGGCCATCGCCGTGGCGCAGCGCAACGCGCGACGACTCGGCCTCGCCAACGTCCAGTTCAGGACGGGCAACTGGTTCGATCCGGTCGCGGAGGAACGATTTGACCTGATCGCCAGCAATCCTCCGTACATCGCCGCATCCGACGATCGCGTCGAACCAGCCGTGCGCCGCTTCGAACCGCACGGTGCGTTGTTCGGGGGAACGGACGGGCTCGAGGCACTGCGGGAGATCACCGGCGCGGCGGGCGGTCACCGGTCGCCAGGAGGTTGGCTGGTCGTCGAGCACGGGGACCGGCAGGGCCCTGCCGTGCGCGAACTGCTGAGTGCGGCGGGGTTCGCCGCCATCACGACCCACCAGGATCTGGCCGGTCTCGACCGCTGCACGGCAGGCCGCTGGCCGGGACGCCCCGGAGCGTGACATCGGGCCGCCGCCCGTTCACTATGCGCACCCTCTTTCGTTCCACCTTTCGCAGGCAGGTCACGCAGCTATGATCCGATTCGAAACCTCGCTCGGCGCATTCACGATCGAACTCTTCGAGAAGGATGCGCCCGCCACGGTGCAGAATTTCCTCGACTACGTCGACGCCGGCCATTTCGACGGCACCGTCTTCCATCGCGTGATCCCGGGCTTCGTCGTGCAGGGCGGCGGCATGACCGAGGACATGAAACAGAGGTCGACGCGCGCGCCGATCAAGAACGAGGCCGACAATGGCGTCAAGAACCGGCGCGGCACGCTGTCGATGGCGCGCACCAACGATCCGCACAGCGCCACCTCGCAGTTCTTCATCAACCTGGTCGACAACTCCAGCCTCGACCCGGGTCGCGGCGGTGCCGGCTATGCCGTGTTCGGCTGCGTGTCCGAGGGTATGTCGGTGATCGACGCAATGGCCAAGGTCAAGACCGGCCGTCGCGGTATGCACGACGACGTGCCGGCCGAGCCGATCAAGGTCATCAGCGCGACGCGCGCCACCGCCGCCAAGTAATCCACCCGGTAATCCACAGCTTTTCCGGGGCGACACCAGATGGCAGGACGTCGGCGCGGGCTGGCGGGCCGGACCCTGCGCGGCCTGCGGCTCGCAGGTCTCGCCTGGGCGGCACTGACGCTGCTCACGGTGGTCGCGTTCCGCTGGATCGATCCGCCGTTCACGACCTTCATGCTCACGGACCGTATCGGCGCGCTGTTCTCGCGCGAGAAAGACTACGATTTCAGTCACGACTGGGTCGACTGGGACCGGATCTCGAAGTACGCGGCCGTCGCGGTGATTGCTGCCGAGGACCAGACGTTTCCCCACCACCGCGGGTTCGACTTCAAGCAGATCGACAAGGCGCTCGCGGATCGTGAACGCGGCCGCCGCGTGCGCGGCGCCAGCACGATCTCGCAGCAGGTCGCCAAGAACATTTTCCTGTGGCGCGGGCAGAGCTGGTTCCGCAAGGGGCTCGAGGCTGGCATAACCGTGCTGATCGAGACCTGCTGGAGCAAACAACGCATCCTCGAGGTCTACCTGAACATCGCCGAGTTCGGGCGTGGCACGTACGGCGTGCAGGCCGCCAGCCGCCGCTACTTCCACAAGGACGCCGCGAAGCTGACTCGCTCGGAGGCAGCGCTGCTCGCGGCAGTGCTGCCTGCTCCAACGCGCTTCAAGGTCTCGGCACCGTCGACCTACGTCAGGAAACGGCAGGCCTGGATCCAGCGGCAGATGTACGCGCTCGGCGGAACGTCCTACCTGGCGGAGTTGCGCTGACGACGGCAAGCTTGGGCTGCCGGCTCGAAACAATGCCGGCCGGGGATACTGCATGACCAAGGCAACGGCAGCACGCCGCACCCACATCGCCATCATCGGCGCGGGGCATTCGGGCCTGTGCATGGGGATGCGCCTCAAGCAGGCCGGCCTGCACGATTTCGTGATCCTCGAAAAAGCCGCCACGCTCGGCGGCACCTGGCGCGACAACACGTACCCCGGCGCGTCCTGTGACGCGCCCTCGTTCCTTTACAGCTTTTCGTTCGCGCAGAAGACCGATTGGAGCCGGCGTTTCGCCTGGCAGCCGGAGCTGCTCGGTTACTCGACTGAGCTCGCCATCAAGCACGGCTTGCTGCCGCATTGCCGCTTCAATGCAGAGGTCGCGCGGATCGCGTATGACGAGACCGCCAACACATGGACGCTGGCCTGCGCGGACGGCACGGAAATCGTCGCCGACTTCGTCATCGCGGGCGTCGGGCAACTCAACCGGCCGTCCACCCCGCCGATTGCCGGCCAGTCCACCTTCGCCGGTACGCAGTTTCATTCGGCGCAGTGGAATCATGCCGCGGATCTGGCCGGCAAGCACATCGCC
>JADIYJ010000018.1 GCA_016705325.1 Pseudomonadota bacterium
TTGATCGAGCGTCTTTGCCAGGTCGGTGAATGCGACTGACATTGCATGAAATTTCGCGGGGTCTGCTGCGGACGGAATGTAGGAGCGAATTAGGACGCGGTAGTAACCATTGCCCAAATCCAGCACGGCCCCGATCCTTTTCAATTCATCAAGCATCTCGTCTGCCGGAACGTCGCTCGTATACCGGCGCACAAGTTCAGTGAAACTTCGGCGACCAATGGGACCTTCAAACTGGATTTCATACGGAATTCCGTACGGGCCAGTAAAATCCGAGTCCTGATGCCAACCAGTCAATAACCGGCCAACCCGGCTCAGTCGACCCAATAATGCCTCGGCGTCTTCGTCGGTCTGTGTAAGGAGGCGAGAAACCTCCAGGCGAGTCAGGCCCGTCGTAATTGCGATTCTCGAAACCGACTGACGCGAATCTGGCAGTTGCAGAACGTCCTGCGCCGAGTCGACGAAGACTGACTTCAATAACTCCGCAAACTCGCCGTACGAAACTCTATTTCGTACGAGAATCCTGACGAGCGGACGCATCAGCGGTCGAAACGCAGACAGGAGCGTTGCTTTAAAGTTTTCGCTCATTCCTAGCCCTGAAAAGGGCAGCTCCGGACTGATTGCTATGGCGGCTGACATTGGGGGTTATTGTTAACTTTGCCAGTTAACTATATCCGGCCCCCCCCTTCGGTCAAGACTTCAACATATTCGAGGAGTTACGTATGCGTCTTGAGAGAGGCTCTGGAAGGGCGTCGGAGCGGTGAAGCTGGTTAAATTTCAACCAGATCAGGGGGCTGGAAGAGAACCCTCAACTGACTCAGAGGTGCTGGCCACGGCCGCCGAGCGCGCTCACGGCTGGCATATGTAAACTCTGGGTCGGCTGGAACCGGACGTAGTCACGTCGAAAGAAGGGATTCTGTGAAGTTCGTCACACTTTTCAATCTAGTCAATAAAAACAATTAGATAGAGACGTTTATTAACGCGAAACGCTAGGTTCGTCGGGCGCTCGCTCGGGCACCGAAAAAGCATTCGGATGGAACGCGCGACCGTCTGGCTCGGCAACCCTCTTGATCCGCAGCCGCGACGTGATGGCGACGTCGCGACAGGCCCAATGAAAACGGCCGGTTCCCCTCGCGGGAAACCGGCCGTGGCCAGCAAAAAAATAACTTGACCGTCAGTTGGTCTTCTGAATCTTGGCGGTCTTGCGAAGGTCGTCGAGGTAGGTCTGCAGCTTCTTCCGCTGGGCGAACATCTTCACCTGCTCCTTGACGTCCTCGAACCCGGGAGCGGTCGGAGCGCGCACGTCTTCAAGCCGGATGACGTGAAAGCCGTACTCCGTCTGCACTGGCTCGGTGGTGGTCGCGCCTTTTTCGAGTTTCGCGAGGGCGTCGGCGAACGGCTTCACCATCGTCTGCGCCGAGAACCAACCGAGATCGCCGCCCTTGGCCGCGCTGCCCGGATCCTTCGACTGCGCCTTCGCGATCTTCGCGAAGTCACCGCCAGCCTGCAGCTCCTTGATGATCGCGTCCGCGGTTTCCTTCTTCTCGACCAGGATGTGCCGCGCGTTGTATTCCTTGGGCATGTTCGCCACTTCGGAATCGTAGGCTGCCTTCACTTCGTCATCCGACACCGGATGCGACTTCACGTACTTCTCACTCGCGGCCTCGGCCAGGATCTGCATGTGCAGCAGGTCGAGTCGAGCCTGCACCTCCGGGGTGGCGGCCAGGCCATCCTTCTCGGCGGCCTGCGCGGCCAGCGTCATGTTCACGAGCTGATCGAGCAGCGCGTCCTTCTGTTCCTTGGTCGCTTCGGCAGCGGGCTTGCCAGTGACGGCCTGCAGGAAAGTGTCGAGCATCTGCGAGTTGATCGCCTTGCCGTTGACGGTGACGAGGGTCGGCGAGGCTTTTTCGGCGGATGCCGCCGGGGTTGCAGGCTTGGCTGCATCTTCAGCGGGCTTCGTGCACGCGGTAGTGCCTAGCGCGATGGTGGCGCCGAGCAGGAGGGCAGTCTTCAGGTTTCGCATCGATGAGCCTCTATGGGTGGTACGTCGGGGCGTCCAGGTGGACGCGTTAATGGGAAAACGTCGTCGTCAGGCCAGCGAGCCTTCGCCGGGCGCCAGGGCCTGGATCGACAATGCATGGATGTCGGTGGTCATCATGTCCCCGACTGCTTCGTACACGAGCCGGTGCCGCCGTACGACAGACAGCCCGGCGAAACGTTCCGCAACGAGCTGGACGGTGAAATGGCCGTGCCCGCTGGCAGCGCCCGCATGACCGGCGTGCAGGTGGCTGTCGTCGATGACGCGCAGTTCCGACGGCTGCAATGCCGCGCGCAGCCAGATCTCCAGTCTTTCAGCGCGGCTGGACGCATGTGTCGGCGTCACGGCAGCGACTTCACGAATGGGCGCACTTCGTGCGATTCGAACACGCCTTCCGTCACGTATGGATCGGCCGCTACCCACGCTCTGGCGTCGGCGAGCGAGGCGAACTCCGCAATGATCACGCTGCCGGTGAAGCCGGCGGGTCCGGGGTCCGGCGAATCGATCGCAGGGCAGGGGCCGGCGACGAGCATGCGTCCTTCGTCGAGCAGCTTCTGCGCGCGCTCGAGGTGCGCGGGACGTACTCGCTTGCGGATCTCGAGTGCGTCGGGACTGTCCTGGCCGATGATTACGTACCACATCGCGGGTATTCGACTCACTCCGTCCGGGCCGCGCCGGCTTCCACCTGGTCGAGCTTGCGCCCCAGCCAGTAGCCCTGCGCCAGCGCAAAGACGATCGTCAGCCCCATCAGCCCGAACAACTTGAAGTTCACCCACGTGTCTTCGCTGAAGTTGTAGGCGACGTACAGGTTCAGCACGGCGCAGACGATGAAGTAGCCGACCCACATCAGGTTCAGGCGCGTCCAGAGCGACACTGGTTCGAGCTTGATCTTCTCGCCCATCAGGCGCTGGACGATGGTCGGTCCCTGCATGAACTGGCTCGCCAGGAACGCGCCGGCGAACAGCAGGTTCACGATCGTCGGTTTCCACTTGATGAAGGTCGCGTCGTGGATGAGCAGCGTCAGGCCACCGAACACGAGCACCAGGATCGCCGAGGTGAGCAGCATCGGGCTCACCTTCTTATGCTTGAACCAGCTGATTGCAGTCTGCACCAGCACGCCGACGATCAGCACCGCCGTCGCAACGTAGATGCCCGCCATCTTGTAAGCGATGAAAAAGAACACGACCGGCAGCAGGTCGAACAGCATTTGCATCCGGCTGGGGTGCCCTCGGGGCAGGTCAGCGAAGGGGCGCGTATCATACCAATTTGGCCGTGACACCCGCGGCTGGGCGAGTTTCATGGCGTTCCTGATCTCCATTCACCCGCAGAATCCGCAGCCGCGCCTGGTGCGCCAGGCCATTGCCGCCATCCGCGACGGCAGCGTCGTGGTCTATCCGACGGACTCCAGCTATGCGCTCGGCTGCCTGATCGGCGACAAGGAGGCCATGGAGCGCATCCGTCGCATCCGCAACGTAGACGTCAAGCAGCACAATTTCACGCTGGTCTGCCGCGACCTGTCGGAAATCGCAAAGTACGCGCGGGTCGACAACAGCCAGTACCGGACCTTGAAAGCATTCACGCCGGGTCCGTACACCTTCCTGCTCGAGGCCACGCGGGAGGTGCCTAAGCGGCTGCAGAATCCGAAGCGTCGCACCATCGGCATCCGTATCCCGGACAACGCGATCGTCAGCATGCTGCTGGCCGAGCTGGGTGAGCCGATCATGAGTTCCACCTTGCTGCTGCCCGGCGAGTCGGCAACACCGACCGACCCGCAGGAGATCAAGGACAAGCTCGACCACCTGGTCGACCTGGTGATCGACGGCGGCACCGGGGGCATCGAGGCCAGCAGCGTCGTTGACCTTTCCAGCGGCGCTCCGGTCATCGTGCGTCGCGGCAAGGGCGATGTCTCCGCGTTCGAGTGAACGCAGCCGGGGCGGCTGCGTATAATCGCGCCTTGCCGCTGGCTTCGTGGACCGATCCGGGCTCAAGTGATACCCGATATTTGTTCCATAAGCCTCTGAAATTTAAAAGACTCTACCGCGACACGGTCGCAGGGAACCCGTTTGAGTTCTACCGTCACGACCCCGCGTCGAGTGCTTTCCGGAATGCGCCCGACCGGCAGCCTGCACCTCGGCAACTACCACGGCGCACTGAAGAACTGGACCGAACTCCAGTACCAGTACGACTGCTATTTCTTCATTGCCGACTACCACGCCCTCACGACCGGGTACGAAGACACCCGGCATCTCGAGGACTTCGCCTGGCAGATGGTCGTCGACTGGCTGGCCGCGGGCCTGAACCCGGCGGTCTGCACGATGTTCATCCAGTCGCGCGTACCCGAGCACGCGGAACTGCACCTGATGCTGTCGATGATCACGCCGCTCGGCTGGCTCGAGCGCGTACCGACGTACAAGGACCAGCAGGAACAGCTCAAGGAAAAGGACCTGGCCACCTACGGGTTCCTGGGCTATCCGCTGCTGCAGAGCGCCGACATCCTGCTGTACCGTCCCATGGGCGTGCCGGTCGGTGAAGATCAGGTCGCTCACGTCGAAATCACGCGCGAAATCGCCCGCCGCTTCAACTCCATCTTCGGTCGCGAGCAGGACTTCGAAGCCAAGGCCGAGCGCGCCATCAGGAACCTCGGTGCGAAGAACGCGGCGATTTATCGCGAACTGCGCAAGGGCTACCAGGAGCGGGGCCAGGACGACGCGCTGGTGCGAGCGCATGCCCTGCTCGACGGCAATTCGCGCCTCACCCTGGCCGACCGCGAGCGCCTGCTCGGGTACCTCGAGGGCACGGGCCGAACGATCCTGACCGAGCCCGAGGCGCTGCTGACCTCGACACCGAAGGTCACGGGTCTCGATGGCCGCAAGATGTCGAAGTCGTACGGCAACACGATCGGCCTGCGCGAGGATCCGGACGAAGTCGCGAAAAAGCTCAAGACGATGCAGACCGATCCGGCGCGCGTGCGGCGCACCGATCCGGGCAATCCCGAGAAATGTCCGGTGTGGGACCTGCACAAGCTGTATTCCGATGCGGAGACGCAGCGCTGGGTCGACCAGGGCTGCCGTTCAGCGGGTATCGGTTGCCTCGAATGCAAGAAGCCGGTGATCGACAGGATCGTCGAGGAAGTCACGGGCATGCGCCAGCGTGCCCAGGAATACGAGGACAACCCGGACCTGGTGCGCGGCATCATCGCGGAAGGCTGCGAGAAGGCGCGCGCGGTCGCGGGCCAGACCCTCGACGACGTCAGGCAGGCGATGGGCCTGGCCTACCGCTGAGGCAGGGTGACGCATGAAGAAATCCGACCTCAAGTTGATCGAAGGCGGGCTGGGGCACCAGCCGGCCGCCGAGCCGCACGTGCCGGAGCCGCACGAGCAGGGTGAGATGCCTTTCGCGGTGGTCGATGGCGAGCCGGTCACGCAGATGCCGAAGGACCTGTACATCCCGCCGGATGCGCTGCAGGTGTTTCTCGAGGCCTTCGAAGGTCCGCTCGACCTGCTGCTCTACCTGATCCGCCGGCAGAACCTCGACATCCTCGACATCCCGATCGCCGAGATCACGCGGCAGTACACGTCGTACATCGACCTGATGCGCGGCATGCAGCTGGAACTCGCGGGCGAATACCTCGTGATGGCCGCGACGCTGGCCGAGATCAAGTCGCGCATGCTGCTGCCGCGACCGGCTGCAGCAGGCGCGGAAGAAGCTGACCCACGCGCGGAACTCGTGCGCCGGCTGCAGGAATACGAGCGCTTCAAGCGTGCGGCGATTGACATCGAGGAACTGCACCGCGTCGACCGCGACACCTTTCCGGCTTCGGCCGAACTCGTCGAGCTGCGCGTCGTCCGGCTGCAGCCGAACGTGTCGCTGCAGGAGATGCTGGTCGCGCTCAAGGACGTGATGGGGCGCGCCGAGATGTTCGCTCACCATCGCATCAGCCGCGAACGGCTCTCGGTGCGCCAGCGCATGTCCGAAGTGCTGGACGCGATGCGGACGCAGGCGTTCGTCGAATTCGTCACGCTGTTCCGCGCCGAGGAAGGGCGCATGGGCGTCACTGTCACTTTCATCGCGATCCTTGAACTGCTCCGCGAGGGCCTGGTCGAGATCGTGCAGTCCGAACCGTATGCGCCGATTCACGTGCGCGCCGGCACTCCCCGCCCGGCGGAACAGATCGACGGCATGGATGACCGGGCCCTGCCAGGCCCGCAAGGCACCGAATCATGAGCCAACACCCCCTGAGCGGCGTCGTCGAAGCCGTGCTGCTGGCTGCCGGCCGGCCCGTTTCGGTCGAGCAGCTGCTCGAACTCTTCGACGAGGGACAGCGGCCGCCGGCCGACGAAGTGACGGCCGCGCTCGCCGAGCTGCAGCAGGGCTACAAGGACCGTGGCGTCGAACTGCGTGAAGTGGCGAGCGGCTGGCGTGTGCAGATCCGCCCGCAGCACGCCGACGTGGTCTCGCGCCTGTGGCAGGAGCGGCCAAGCCGTTACTCGCGCGCGCTGCTCGAGACGCTGGCGTTGATTGCGTACCGGCAGCCGATCACGCGTGGCGAGATCGAAGACATTCGCGGCGTCACGGTCGCGACGACGATCATGCGGACGCTGCACGAACGCAACTGGATCCGGGTCGTAGGCCACCGTGAGGTGCCGGGACACCCCGAACTGCTCGGGACGACGCGGGAGTTCCTCGACTACTTCGGCTTGAAGAGTCTCGACGACCTGCCGACGCTTGCCGAGCTGCGCGACCTCGAAGACATCCGCGAGCAGCTCGACTTTCCTGCGGCCATCCCAGCCGCGGCCGGGACGGAGGAGCAGCCGGCCGCGGAAGGCGACGAGCCCCGTTGAGCGAACGCCTGCACAAGCTGCTCGCGCAGCACGGCATCGGCTCGCGTCGCCAGGTCGAGGCCTGGATTCGCGAAGGCCGCGTCCTGGTCAATGGCCGGCCCGCCGAGATCGGTCACGCGCTGCAGGAGGGCGAACGCGTCATCGTCGATGGCAAGGACGTGACGCGCCTGCTGGCGGTGGACCGCAAGCTGCAGGTCATCCTGTATCACAAGCCCGCGGGCGAAATGCTGCGCAGCCGTGCGGGCGACGATCGTGAGAGCGTCGAGATGAAGCTGCCGGCACTGCATGCCGGCCGCTGGGTGGCGGTCAACGCCCTCGGCTTCGGCGAGGACGGTTTGCTGATCCTGTCCAGCGAAGGAAGGTTTGCGCTGGCGATCGCCCGTCACAATCACGAGATTCCAGTCGAGTACCGCGTGCGCGCGTTGCGACCGAGCCAGGATGAGGCCTGGCCCGAGATGCCGACGGCGGTCGACGTCGAAGGCCAGACGGCCACGTTCAGCGCCGTGGAGCCCGCGGATGCCAGCGGCACCAACGTCTGGTTCAAGGTCATGAGCGAACGCACCTTGCCGCGCGGCGCAATCCGCGCCCTGTTCGATTCCGCGGGCCTCAAGATCAGCCGCACGATGCTGGTGAAGTGGGGTCCGATCGCGCTGCCGCGCGATCTGCCACGGGGCCGTTCGCGCGCACTCGAAGGCGAGGACCTCGATCCTCTCTATGCGCTGGCGGGTCGCGATCGCAGCGACACCGGCCTCAAGTCGCGACCGCGGCCGCGGCCAGCCCCGGACCGTCGCCGCAGGAAATCTACTGCGCGTCGAAGCGGCAGCCGGTGACGCCCCGGCTGTCGGGACCCAGCAGGTAGAGGAACGGCGCGAGCACCGCTTCAGGCCGCGTCAGTTTCGCGGCATCCTCGGCGGGATACGCCCTGGCGCGCATCGGTGAGCGCACGGCGCCGGGATTGACGCTGTTCGAGCGGATCGGCGACTCCGTCGCCAGTTCATCCGCCAGTACCTGCATCATTCCTTCGTTCGCAAACTTCGACACGGCATACGCGCCCCAGTACGCGCGCCCCTTGATCGACACGCCACTGGTCGTGAACACGATCGAAGGGTCCGTCGACTTGCCGAGCAGCGGCAGCAGGATCTTCGTCAGGATGAAGGGCGCGTTGACGTTGACGTGCATCACCTTGAGCCACGTCGGCACGTCGTAATGCGCGATCGGCGAGCGGTCGCCAAGGATCCCGCCCACGTGGGCGAGGCCGTCGAGCCGGCCGAACTCACCGCCGATGGCCTCGGCGAGCACGTCGTACGCGGCGGCGTCGGCTTGCTCGAAGTCGATCGGTGCGATGGACGGCCGCGGGCCGCCCTGCGCGACGATCGAGTCGTAGACGTTTTCCAGTTTCTTGACCGAGCGGCCGCTCAGGATCACGCGTGCGCCCAGTCGCGCACAGGCCTGGGCGAGTGCGCCGCCGATGCTGCCGCTCGCCCCGGTGACCAGGATGACTCGATCGGCAAGCAGGCTTTCGGCCGGCGAGTAGTTGCGAAGTTCAGCGGAGGTAGGGGCGGGCATCATTGCTCCGGCGCATCGTCAGTGACTGCGCGTGCCAGTTTGTCGATCGGCGCGATTTCCTCGATCTCCTTCGCAGGCCGCAGGCCAAGCTCCGTGAACTTGCGTGCGCCGGGCAGCACCTGGCGCTCGAGCGATCCGACCGCCGCGTTGTACGCCTCGACGCTCTGCCCAAGGGTCCGCCCCACCTTCGAAATGTGCGTGGTGAACGTGGCGAGCCTTTTGTACATTTCTTCGCCGAGTTCCTGGATGCGCGCCGCGTTCTCGGCGAGCGCGTTCTGGCGCCAGCCATAGGCGACCGCTTTCAGCAGCGCCACGAAGCTCGTCGGTGTCGCGATGATCACGTGCTGCCGGATAGCGTCTTCGAGCAGCGAGGGCGCTTCCGCCACGGCCGCGCTCAGGAACTGGTCACCCGGGATGAACAGCACGACGAAGTCGGGGCTCTGCTCGAACTGTGACCAGTAGGCCTTCTGCGACAACTGCCGCACTCGTTCCTGCACGGCCAGTGCATGGCGGCGCAAGGCGAGGTCGCGGTCCTCGTCGGTCGTGGCCTCCGCGGCCGTGAGGTAGGCATCGAGCGGCGTCTTGACGTCGACCACGATCTGCCGGCCGTCGGGCATGTTCACGACCATGTCGGGGCGCAGCAAGCCTTCCTCGCCCTGTACCTGGACCTGCTCGAAGAAGTCGCAGCGCTCGACCATGCCGGCCAGTTCGGCCAGTCGACGCAGGGTCATTTCACCCCATTGGCCGCGCACCTCGGGTCGGCGCAGGGCCGTGACCAGGTTGCGGGTCTCGCGCTGCAGCGTGACCTGGCCGAGCGCAACGCTCTCGATCGAACTGCGCAGGGCGCCGAAACTCTCCGCGCGGTCCTTCTCGATTCGGGCGATCTGTTCGTGCGTCTTCTGCAGCGCCTCGCGTACCGGGGCGAGCAGGGATTCGACGGCCTTCTCGCGTTCCGTGAGATTGCGCAGCGCGACTTCCTGCTGCTGGCCGAGAGTCTGGCGCGCGAGTTGCAGGAACACCTCGTTGTTGCCGCGCAGCGCCTGGCCGGCCACCGAGTCGAAGCCACTGCGCAAACGCTGCAATGCCAGGTCGAGTGCCTGGTCGCGTTCGCTGGCGACGTCGGCGGCCGACTTGAGCGACGCTTCGGCGGTCGCCAGGCGGACCTCGGCCTCGTGGGTGCGTCGACGCGCAACCAGCCACCCGAGCAGCAGGCCGAACGCGAGTCCGAGCGCCGCGAACACCAAGGACTGGGAGGTGAGTTCGATCATGAGGCGGCCATGGCATCGAGGTGCCGGAGCGTGCGCCAGTCCAGCACTTCTTCGGGCCGCTCGATGATGCCGTCGGCGTTCCATGTTTCCGGATGATCGTGTTCGGCGAGGTAACCGTAGGCGGCGATCACCGTCTGCATTCCTGCGGCCCGTCCCGCGACGATGTCGCGCTCGGCATCGCCGACGTACACGCAATGATCCGGCGACACCCCGGTCACTGCCGCAGCGTGCAGCAGGGGCAGGGGATGGGGCTTGCGTTCGTTGACCGTGTCGCCGCTTACCACGCAGCAGGCGCGACCGCTCAGGCCGAGCTGCTCCAGCAGCGGGCCGGTGAGCCAGCCCGGCTTGTTCGTCACGATGCCCCAGGGCAGGTCCTCGGCCTCGAAGGCAGCCAGCACCTGCTCGAAGCCCGCGAACAGTCGGGTGCCTGCCGCCAGGTTCTCGGCATAAAGAACCAGGAACCGCTGGCGCAGCCGTTCGAACCCGTCGGCCTGTGCCGCTGGGAAACCCGCCGTGATCAGCCGCACCGCGCCGTGCGACACGGACGCGCGCAGCGTGGTGAACGGCAGCGGCTCGAGGCCTTCTTCCTGCCGCAGCAGGTTGAGCGCTCCAATCATGTCCGGCGCCGTGTCGAGCAGCGTGCCGTCCAGATCGAACAGAATGGCGTGAGCGCGGGTCATGCCGCCATTGCCGACTGTCTGCGCCGCAGGTGCACGAGGTAATTGACGCTCGCGTCCGTCGTCAGCCGTGCCTGGCGCGTGAACGGATCGTAGTCGAGGCCGGCAATGTCGGTCACGGCGAGTCCCGCTGCGCGCGACCACTGCTTGAGTTCGGACGGGCGGATGAACTTTTCGTAGGTGTGCGTGCCGGTCGGCAGCAACCGCAACACGTACTCGGCGCCCAGGATCGCCAGTGCATAGGCCTTCATCGTCCGGTTCAGCGTCGACACGAACACGTGGCCGTCCGGTTGCACCAGGCGTCCGAGCGCGTC
Organism: Pseudomonadota bacterium; assembly: GCA_016705325.1. GTDB lineage: Bacteria > Pseudomonadota > Gammaproteobacteria > Steroidobacterales > Steroidobacteraceae > RPQJ01. Next base: position 10,702 of record JADIYJ010000018.1, read on the forward strand.
GACGATCGACGTGGGATCGGGCACGTGCTCGAGCATTTCCATGCACGTGACGATGTCGTATTCGCCGGGATGAGCTGCGGCATGCGCTTCGGCCGCCTCCAGCACGTAGTTCACCTCGACCCCGGCGTCGAGCGCATGCAGCCTCGCCACCTGCAGCAGGTCGTCGGCCAGGTCGAGACCCGTGACCTGCGCGCCTTTGCGCGCCATCGCTTCGGCCAGCAGTCCGCCGCCGCAGCCGACGTCGAGCACTTTCAGCCCGGCAAGGCTGCCCGCGCGCTCGACGTACTGCAGGCGCACCGGGTTCAGGTCGTGCAGCGGGCGCATTTCGCCCTGCGGATCCCACCAGCGGCTGGCGGCCGCTTCGAAGCGGGCGATTTCCGCGGGGTCGACGTTGTGATGTTCGTTCATGTTTCCCGGGGTCGCCGACATCAGTCTTTACTCCCGCCATGCGCGGCATCGATGCGGGCACGCCACGCCTCGGCCCGATCGAGCACGGCTTCTTCGTCGATGTAACGCAACGAACCTGCAGCAAATACGCGGCGGCCCGCCACCCAGGTGTCGGTGACCTGTCGCGAACTGCAGGCGTAGACCAGCGCCGCCTCGACGTCGTGCACGGGCCAGCTGCCCGCAGTGCGCAGATTGACGCAGCAGAGGTCCGCCCATTTGCCCGCCACGAGGCTGCCCGTGCTGTCGCCGAGTCCGAGCACGCGCGCGCCCTCGAGCGTTGCCATGCGCAGCAGGTCGCGAGCGACCAGCGCACCGGGCCGTGCGCTGACGCCAGCCGCGAGCAGTGCAGCCGTGCGCATTTCTGACAACAGGTCGAGATCGTTGTTTGAGGCGGCTCCGTCGGTTCCGAGCGCCACACGCACGCCGCGGCCGAGCAGAGCGGCCGCGGGGCAGACACCGCTGCCGAGCTTGAGGTTCGATTCGGGGCAGTGCACGACGGCGGCGCCACAGGCCGCGAGCGCATCGATGTCCGCCGGCGACAAACAGGTGCCATGCACCGCAACGAGCAACGGACTGGCGAATCCGAGCCGCAGCAGCCGATCCAGCGGCCGCGCGCCGTGGCGAGCCAGGCTCGCCGCCACTTCCCGCGTCGACTCGTGCACGGGCAGCGCCACCGGAATCTCGAGTTCGTCGGCGAGCCGTCGTACCCTGGCCAGGGTGGGGTCGTCCAGGGCAGGCGACGGCTCGAGTGCGAAGTGCGTGGCCACCAGCGCGTCGCCGCGGTAGTCGTCCCGCAGCGCCATGCCTTTTTCGATGTATTCGTTCGGATCGGCTGCCCAGCGGGTAGCGGCCTGCTCCACCACCAGGCCGATGCTGACACGGATGTGCGCGTCGGCCGCCGCGCGTGCAACCACCTCCGGCCAGAGCTGCATGTCGGCAAAGCAGGTGACGCCACCGCGCAGCATTTCGGCGATGGCCAGTTCCGTCCCGTCGCGAACGTATTCGGGGTCGACCCAGCGCCGCTCGATCGGTGCGATGGCATCCTGCAGCCACGGCGCCAGCGCCAGGTTCTCGGCCCGGCCGCGCAGCAGCGTCATGGCCGCATGCGTGTGTGCATTGACCAGTCCCGGCAGGATCGCGTGCTGCGGACGATCCACGAGTTCGGCCGGCGTGTAGGTGGCGAGCGCTGCGGCAGTGGGCAGCACGGCGACGATGCGTCCATCGCGCAGCGCCACCGCGTGGTCGGCGAGCACGGTGCCGTCGGGTTCGACGGGCAGCACCCAGCGGGCGCAAACGAGCGTGTCTACCGGCTCCATTCAGGGTCTCGCGGATCGGGGCCGGCAGTATACCGGGCGCGGCCCTGTCATGACCTGCGGTGACCGCCTTTGGCCGGCGTTCAGCGGCCTCGCCGTGCTATCATTTCGGATCATTTTGGTTGCGTAAAACGGATTCCATGGCAGATATCGCGCGCGAGCTCCTGCACGTCAATCTCGAAGACGAGATGAAGCAGTCCTACCTCGATTACGCGATGAGCGTGATCGTGGGGCGCGCCTTGCCGGACGTCCGCGACGGCCTCAAGCCGGTCCATCGTCGCGTGCTGTACGCCATGCGCGAGCTCGGCAACGAGTGGAACAAGTCGTACAAGAAGTCGGCCCGCGTCGTCGGCGACGTCATCGGCAAGTACCACCCGCACGGCGACACGGCCGCGTACGACACCATGGTGCGCATGGCGCAGCCGTTCTCGTTGCGTTACCTGCTGGTCGACGGCCAGGGCAACTTCGGCTCGGTCGACGGCGACTCGCCGGCCGCCATGCGTTACACCGAAGTCCGCATGTCGCGCCTCGCGGGCGAGCTGCTGGCCGACATCGACAAGGAAACCGTCGAATTCGTGCCGAATTACGACGGCTCCGAGATCGAGCCGTCGGTGCTGCCCACGCGCGTGCCGAACCTGCTGATCAACGGCTCGTCGGGCATTGCCGTCGGCATGGCGACCAACATCCCGCCGCACAACCTGGTCGAGATCGTCAACGCCTGCGTGGCGTACATCGACAACCCCGCGGTCACGATCCCGGAACTGATGGAGCACGTGCCGGGCCCGGATTTCCCCACGGCGGGCATCATCAACGGCGCGCGCGAGATCTATAACGCCTACACGACGGGGCGCGGCCGCATCGTCGTCCGCGCCAAGGCCGAGATCGAGGAATACGACGACGCCGGCCGCGAGGCCATCATCGTCACCGAGCTGCCGTACCAGGTGAACAAGGCGCGCCTGCTCGAGCGCATCGCCGACCTCGTGCGCGGCAAGCTGCTCGAAGGCATTTCCGAGCTGCGGGACGAGTCCGACAAGGACGGCATGCGTGTCGTCATCGAGCTCAAGCGCAACGAGAACGCCGAGATCGTCCTCAACAACCTGTACAAGCAGACGCCGATGGAGTCGGTGTTCGGCGTGAACATGGTGGCGCTGCTCGACGGCCAGCCGCGGCTGCTCAACCTCAAGGACATGATCGAGGCGTTCGTCCGTCACCGCCGTGAAGTGGTGACACGCCGGACGGTGTTCGACCTGCGCAAGGCCCGCGACCGCGGCCACATCCTCGAAGGCCTCGCGGTCGCGCTGGCCAACATCGACGAAATCATCGCGCTGATCAAGGCGTCGCCGACGCCGCCTGAAGCGAAAGCCGCGTTGGTGGCCCGCGAATGGCGCGGCGGGGCCGTGCCCGAGATGCTGGCGCGCGCCGGCGACGTCAGTGCGCGTCCGGCGGGCCTGGAGGCTGCGCTCGGCCTGCACGGCGCCATCTATCGCCTGTCGGAGACGCAGGCCCAGGCGATCCTCGACCTGCGGCTGCACCGCCTCACCGGCCTCGAGCAGGACAAGATCCTCGCCGAGTACGCCGAGCTGCTGGAGACCATCCGCGACCTCAGCGACATCCTCGCGCGCCCCGAGCGCCTGCTGCAGGTGATCCGCGAGGAGCTGATCGCGATCCGCGAGCAGTACGGCGACGAACGCCGCACGCGCATCGAGCGCGACGAATCCGATCTCACGATCGAAGACCTCATCACGCCGCAGGACGTGGTCGTCACGCTGTCGCACGGCGGTTACGCCAAGTCGCAACCCGTGAGCGAATACCGTGCGCAGGGTCGAGGCGGCCGCGGCCGCTCGGCGACGGCGATGAAGGACGAGGATTTCGTCGAGAAGCTGTTCGTTGCCAACACGCACGACACGTTGCTGTGCTTCTCCAGCCGCGGCCAGTTGTACTGGCTCAAGGTGTACCAGTTGCCGATGGCCGGTCGCGTGTCACGTGGCAAGCCAATCGTCAATTTGCTGCCGCTGCAGGAGGGAGAGCGCATCACCGCCGTGCTCCCCATTCGCGAATACGAAGAAGAAAAGTACATCTTCATGGCCACGGCGCTGGGCACGGTCAAGAAGACCTCGCTCGTCGCATTCTCGCGTCCCCGCACGGCCGGCATCATCGCGGTCGGCCTGGAAGAGGGCGACCAGCTGGTGGGCGTCGACATCACGGACGGCAAGCGCGACGTGATGATGTTCACCACCGAAGGCAAGGCGATCCGCTTCGCCGAAGACGACGTGCGGCCGATGGGCCGCAACGCCGCGGGCGTGCGCGGCATCCGCCTGCCGGACGACGAGCGCGTCATCTCATTGATCATTCCGGATCCGCAGGGCCTGATCCTGATCGCGTCCGAGAATGGCTTCGGCAAGCTGACGTCGGTGGAGGAGTTCCCGGTGCATGGCCGCGGTGGCCAGGGTGTCATCGCGATCCAGACGACAGAACGCAACGGCGGGCTGGTCGCGGCCACGCAGGTGGCGACGACGAACGAACTGATGCTGATGAGTTCCGGCGGCACGCTCGTGCGCACCCGGGCGGCGGAAGTGTCCGTGCTCGGTCGCAACACGCAGGGCGTGAGACTCATTCGACTCGACGAAGGCGAGCGCCTGATCGGCGTGGAATCGGTCGAGCCTGAGCCGGAATCGGATGCGGAAGTCGTCGAAGGCGAGCTGCCACCGGGCGCCGCCACCGACGAAGGCACCGACGATTGGGGGCTGGCGCGACCGGGTCGCGCACTCCATCAGCGACTGCCGCGTCGACGGGCTACGCGCGGATCGCCCCTGTTACACTGCAGTGCGAAAAGACCCTGTGGAGCGTTCCGTCATGACCCGCGTATTCAATTTCAGCGCCGGCCCCGCCGCGCTGCCCGTCGAAGTGCTCGAGCAGCTCCGCGACGAGATGCTCGACTGGCACGGACACGGCATGTCGGTCATGGAAATGAGCCACCGGGGCAAGGCCTACGTCGGCATTGCCCGGCGGGCCGAAGCCGACCTGCGCGAGCTGATGGCCGTCCCGGCCAACTACAAAGTGCTGTTCCTGCAGGGCGGGGCCACGGCCCAGTTCGCCGCGATCCCGCTGAACCTCACGGCCCCGGACGCTGTCGTCGATTACGTCAACACCGGTGCCTGGTCGACGAAGGCCATTGCCGAGGCGAAGCGCTACTGCAAGGTGAATGTGGTGGCCGATGCAACCACGACGAAATTCACCACCGTTCCGGCAGAGTCCGGTTGGCAGCGATCGCCCGCGGCGGCGTACCTGCACTACACGCCGAACGAGACCATCCACGGCGTCGAGTTCCCGTTCGTGCCCGAGGCCCGCGGCGTTCCGCTGGTGGCGGACCTGTCGTCCACGATCCTGTCGCGCCCGATCGACGTCAGCCGGTTCGGCGTGATCTATGCCGGCGCGCAGAAGAACATCGGCCCGGCCGGCCTGGTGGTGGTCATCGTGCGTGAAGACCTGCTCGGCAGGGCGCGGCCCGACACGCCCACCGTGTTCGACTGGAAGGCGATGGCCGCCGACGGCTCGATGCTCAACACGCCGGCGACCTATTCGTGGTACGTGGCTGGTCTCGTGTTCCAGTGGATCAAGCGCCAGGGCGGCCTCGAGGCCATGGGTCGACTCAACCAGGCCAAGGCCCGCAAGCTGTACGACGCGATCGATTCGTCGGGCTTCTACCGCAACCCGGTCGCGGTCGAGTGTCGCTCGTGGATGAACGTGCCGTTCACGTTGCCGGATGCCGCGCTGGACAAGCCGTTTGCGGACGGCGCGAAGCAGGCGGGCCTGGTCGCACTCGAAGGCCATCGCTCGGTCGGCGGCATGCGCGCGAGCATTTACAACGCGATGCCGATGGCGGGCGTGGATGCGCTGGTCGAGTACATGCGTGAGTTCCAGCGGAAAAGAGGGTAGGGGAGGAGGGGAAGGGGGGGGGGGGGGGAAGGAAGAAAAAAAAAAAAAAAAAGAAAAAAAAAAAAAAAAAAAAAAAAAAAAAAAAAAAAAAAAAAAAAAACGGAGGGGGGGGAGAAAAAAAAAAAAAAAAAAAACCTCTTCTCCCCTCCCCTCCCTTCCCTTTCCCCCTTTCCCCTTCCTCCCCTTCCCCATGTACAAAATCCAGACCCTCAACAACATCTCCCTGCGCGGCCTCGAGCGACTGCCCCGCGATCGCTACGAAGTCGCATCGGAACTGGTGCGACCCGACGCGTTGCTCGTGCGCTCGGCCGACGTGCACGCGATCGAGATTCCGGCGAGCGTGCTGGCGGTGGCCAGGGCGGGGGCGGGCACCAACAACATCCCGGTCGCGAAGCTGAGCCAGCGTGGCATTCCGGTCTTCAATGCGCCGGGCGCCAACGCCAACGCGGTTAAGGAACTCGTCCTCGCCGGGCTGTTCCTGGCGGCGCGCAACATCTGCCAGGCCTGGGATTACGTGCGCAAGCTGGAAGGCGACGATCACGCGCTCGAAGCCGCGATGGAGCAGGGCAAGAAAAAATTCGTCGGCTATGAACTGCCGGGGCGCACGCTCGGCGTGGTGGGGCTCGGCGCCATCGGCGTCGAGGTCGCAAACGCTGCCCTGCATCTCGGCATGAAAGTCATGGGCTACGACCCGCAGATCACCGTACAGCGCGCCTGGCAGCTGTCGTCCGGCGTCGAACAGGCGCTCAGCCTGGACGACCTGTTCGCGCGCAGTGACGTCGTCACGGTGCACGTGCCGCTCAACGACCACACCCGTGGTCTCGTCAATGCGTCGCGCATCGCCCTCATGCGCAAGGGCAGCGCGGTGCTCAATTTCGCCCGCGGCCAGATCGTCGACGAAGCGGCCGTGCTGGCCGGCCTCGACAATGGCCAGTTGAGCGCCTACGTCTGTGACTTTCCGACGAATGCCGTGCGCGCGCACGCACGGGTGGTGGCGCTGCCGCACCTCGGCGCATCGACGGGCGAGGCGGAGGAGAACTGCGCGATCATGGCGGCGGAAACGCTGCGAGAATTCCTCGAAAACGGCAACGTGCGCCATTCGGTCAACTTTCCCGAAGCGGTGCTGCCGCGGGCCGGCGTCAGCCGCCTGGCGATTGCCAACGCGAACGTTCCGAACATGGTCGGTCAGATCTCGACCTGCCTCGCGGAGGCGCGGCTCAACATCGCCGACCTGCTCAACAAGTCACGCGGCGACGTCGCCTATACGCTGCTCGACACGGACGCCCCGATCGGGCCGGAAGTTGTGGTTAAACTGCACGCCATTCCCGGTGTGTTGAGCGCCCGACTGATCTGACCGAGACGAACTGACCCGATCACCGCCATGGCCAAGACCCAGCGACCCCGGACACTGTCCTCAAGCAAGAAGCGTCGAACTCCGAAAAAATCGGTGGTGGTGTCACGTGCCAAACCGCCCGCTGCACAGGTCGTCACGGCGGCGATCGCTGTCAAAGTGCCGCTCGAGCAGATACGCGAGCGCATCGACAGCGTCGATTCGCAGCTGCACGCGCTGATCAACGAGCGCGCACGGCTCGCTCAGCAGGTGGGCGTGTCGAAGCACGCGGCCGGCCACACCGTCGATTTCTACCGCCCGGAACGCGAATCGCAGGTCCTGCGCCTCGCCCTGCAGCGCAACCAGGAAGAGGGCGCGCCCCTGCGGGACGAAGAGGTCCTGCGGCTGTTCCGCGAGATCATGTCCGCGTGCCTCGCCCAGCAGAATGCGCTCAAGATCGGGTACCTCGGACCCGAGGGCACGTTCACGCAGCAGGCGGTGCTCAAGTACTTCGGTCACTCGGTGCGGCCGCTGCCGCTGGCGTCGGTCGAGGAGGTGTTCCACGAGGTGGAATCGGGTGCTGCCGACTTCGGCGTCGTGCCGATCGAGAACTCGACCGAAGGCACCGTCAACAACACGCTCGACATGTTCCTGACCTCGCCGCTGAAGATCATCGGCGAGGTGGAGCTGCGCATCCACCAGAACCTGATGGGTCGCATGACGATGCTCGGTGACGTCCGCCGGGTGTGCGGTCACCCGCAGTCGCTGGCGCAGTGCCGCGGCTGGCTGCAGGAGCACATGCCCACCGTCGAGCGCATCACCGTCAGCAGCAATGCCGAAGGCGCGCGCCGCGCGCGTGACGAAGACGGCACGGCGGCGATTGCCGGTGCGGCAGCCGCCGAAGTCTACGGCCTGAACCTGCTCGTGCTGGAGGTCGAAGACCGTCCCGACAACACGACGCGCTTCCTCGTGATCGGCCGCAAGGCCGTGCGTCCAGGCGAGGCCGACAAGACCACGTTGCTCGTTTCGGCGGCAAAGACCGATGCGCCCGGCGCGTTGTATCGGCTGCTCGAGCCCCTGGCACAGCACGGCATCAGCCTGACGCGCATCGAATCGCGCCCGTCGCGCAAGAAGAAATGGGACTACGTGTTCTTCATCGACCTCGAGGGTCATGCCGAGCGCGAGCCGCTGGCCACAGCGCTTGCCGAACTCAAGCGTCGCGCGTCGCTGTACCGCGTCGTCGGCGCCTATCCGAAGGCAATTCTCTGAAATGACGGCCTACGTCGTCGACCCGGCCGACCGTGTCGCCGGGGAGATCACGGTCCCGGGCGACAAGTCGGTCTCGCACCGCGCTGTCATGTTCGGCGCGCTGGCGGAAGGGCGGACGCGCGTCACGGGATTTCTGGAAGGCGAAGACTGCCTTTCCACCATGCAGGCGGTCGCGCATCTCGGCGTCCACGTCGAACGACCGGGTCCCGGTGAAGTCATCGTCGATGGCGTCGGCTTGCAAGGTTTGCACGCGCCCACGGCCACGCTCGACATGGGTAATGCAGGCACGGCGATGCGCCTCTTCATGGGCCTGCTCAGCGCGCAGCCGTTCGATTCCGAACTGATCGGTGACGCCTCGCTGATGCGCCGCCCGATGGAGCGCGTGGCGAAGCCGCTGCGAGCCATGGGCGCCCGCATCGAAACGCATGACGGCAAGCCGCCGGTGCGAATTCACGGTGGCCAGCCGCTGCAGGGGATCCGCTACGAGATGCCCGTGGCCAGCGCGCAGGTGAAATCCGCGGTGCTGCTGGCGGGTTTGTACGCGACAGGTGAGACCGCGGTGGTCGAGCCGGGAGTCACGCGCGATCACACCGAGCGCATGCTGCAGAGCTTCGGTTGCGAGGTCCGCGCACGCGACGGCGTGGTGACGCTTGCCGCACCGAAGTCGCTGCAGGCGTCGGACATTCGCGTGCCGGGCGATATCTCGTCCGCGGCATTCTTCCTGGTGGCAGCGTGCCTCGGCGCACGCGAGCCGTTCACGATTCGAGATGTCGGCGTGAACCCGACGCGTACCGGCATCCTGGAAATGCTGGCGCTGATGGGCGCGGACCTGCGCCTGATCAACCACCGCAACTTTGGCCGGGAGCCCGTGGCCGACATCGAGGTGCGGCCGTCGCGGCTCAAGGGCGCGCGCATCCCGGAGCGGCTCGTGCCGCTGGCGATCGACGAGTTCCCGGCGCTGTTCGTTGCCGCCGCGTGCGCAGAAGGCGAAACGCTCGTCACCGGCGCCGAAGAACTGCGTGTGAAGGAAAGTGACCGTATCGCGGCCATGGCGCGCGGCTTCGAGGTGCTCGGCGTGCAGCATGAAGTGCTCGCCGACGGCATGCGTATCGTGGGCGGCAATGCGTTCGGGGGCGGCACGATCGACAGTCGCGGCGATCACCGGATCGCGATGGCGTTCGCTGTCGCGAGCCTGCGTGCCTCTGCGCCGATCGAGATCCTCGACGTTGCGAATGTCGCCACGAGCTTCCCCGGGTTTGCTGAGCTCGCCAACTCCGTCGGGTTGCAGGTAGGGGTCAGGGGATAGTCGGAAATTGGGGACGCTCACCTATTACCGCGTGATAGGTGAGCGTCCCCAATTTCCCTCAACGATCTGTAGGCGTGCCGATGGGTTGCCGCGGCTGTCGAGCGCCGGTCGCGTAGGCAATCTCGAGCATCTCGACCATCCACGCCAGGCGCTCGGCAGGCGTCTTGCGCAAGAAGGCCCAGCGACGCAGCCGCTCCGCATCGTCGTACGTTCCCCACGCTTGCGGGATCGACTGCGGATCGAACTCGGTCACGTGGGCCTTCCTCGCTGTTGCAGCACGCGGAGTCGCTCGACATCTTCGAGATCACGGGGACGCCCCGTTTGCTGCTTCATGTCCATGAGGTGTGTAACCGATGCAACGCGAATCTGCACGGCGCCAAGCGTGACGATGACGGAATCGTGCAGCAGCTCCGTGAATGGAATCGGGCATGCGAGCAGTACGTCGAGCGTGGGTCGGCGGTTGGTTGCATCCCACAGGCTGAAGACTTCCATCCCTCGCTCGAGGCGCCACTGCTCGCGGATGGCCTCATTCGCCAGCAGCGCCGGGTCCACTGGCGCGAATGAACGGTAGCCGGCATTGATCAGCGCAGTGACCAGATCAGTCGACGGGCCTGGTGCGAGATCGATGACCAGGTCGATATCGCCAGTCACGCGGTCGATACCGTGCAGCAGCATGGCGAGCCCGCCCACTACGACGTACGGAACCTGTGCTGCATTCATCACGGCGAACAGGCTGAGGAAATCCGTCGGCATGGCTCATTATAGTGGCTGGTTGCATGCTGTCACTGCATCTCCGACGGTTGCCTGCGGACGGTGACGGTCGTCCGCAAGTCGAGGCGCGCCGCCATGTCGATCAAGGGGTCGAGCGAGAAGAGATCCAATCGTCCGCGCATGAGATCGGAGATGCGCGGCTGGGTGACGCCGCAGATTGCGGCCGCTCGAGCCTGAGTGAGTTTGCGACGGCGGGTTTCCTCGATGATGGCATTGGCCACTTCGGCGCGGAGCCTGAGACTGGTGGCGATCTCGCGGGAGTCCTCGATGGCATCCCACACGGTGGCGAAGGTTGTGCACTTGGTCGTCGTCATCGTTGCCGCCTCCTTCCTGGGCACGGGATGATCGGATTCATGTCGGCCAGGAACCGCGCCCGGCGCGTCGTTTTGCCGTACTTCTCAAACCCCGTCAGTGTCTGGAGCGGAGGTTCAGTATTCGACACTTGTTGCGCGATGCGCAACGCGCTATTGTTCGCTGATGATCCAGTCGTTCCGGCACAAAGGGCTGCGGAAGTTCTATGAGTCGGGGAGTCTGGCCAGCATTCAGCCCGCGCATGCGAAACGTCTGCGCATGCAGTTGGCCGCGCTCGAGTCCGCCCAGACGATCGAGGACATGGACATCGCGGGATTCCGACTGCATGTCCTGAAGGGCGCGGAGCGTGGTCGATGGTCGATCTGGGTGAATGGGAACTGGCGCCTGACATTCGAGTTCCGGGACGGGCACGCGTACATCCTGGACTATGAGGACTATCACTGATGGCGATGCACAACCCCCCGCATCCTGGCGAGTTCATTTCGTCGGTTTATCTGGAGCCGAATGGCATCAGCGGCCGTGAGTTGGCGGCGAAGCTCGGTGTGGCGGCCTCCACCCTGAATCGAGTGTTGACCGGCGCGAGCGGGATCAGCCCGGAGATGGCGCTGCGACTTTCGAAGAGCCTGGGGCGTTCGCCCGAGAGCTGGCTCGCTTTGCAGTACAGCTACGATCTCTGGCAGGCCAGGCAGCAAGTCGATTTGAGTCGCGTCGGCAAGGTCCGACTGACCGCCGCTTGACCCTCGACCTCTGGTGAGCGACGAGCTTCGGCTCCGGTCCCCCGGGGCGGCAGGGGAGGTCGGAGTTGGGCAGCTCCCGAAGTAGGCGGGTGTGTCAGGCGGCGCGCGAGCGGCTGCGGCCGTCCGCCAGCGTGGGCAGTGCCCGCACCGCCTTGCCGGATGCACGTTCGGCGATACGCAACTCGTAGAGCTTCTGCAGGTTCAGCCAGAACTCGGCGCTGGTGCCGAAAAAATGACCGAGCCGGAGCGCCGTGTCACCGGTGATCGCGCGCTGCCCGTTCAGGACCAGCGTCACCCGATTGGTGGGTACCTTGATCCGGCGGGCGAGTTCCGCCGCGCTCATGCGAAGTTCCTCGAGCTGCTCGGCGAGGTGCTCGCCAGGATGAATTGCCGTGCGTGCCATAGCGACCTCAGTGATAGTCCACAATTTCGACGTTGAGCGGACCCTGCTGGCCCACGGGGGGGGGGGGCCGGGCCGGGCCCGGCCGCCCGCGCCCCCCCGCGGGGCGGGGGGGGGGGGGGGGGGGGGGCGGGAGGGCCGCCGGGCCCCGGGCGCGCGCGCCGCGGGCCCGGTTCCCCCGCCCCCCCACGCAAAGCCCCCAAAGACCCCCCCCCGCCCCCCCCCCGGGGGGGCCGGCCGGGGGGGGGCGGGGGGGGGGGGGGGGGGGGGGGCGGGGGGGGGGGGGGGGGGGGGGGGGCCGGGGGGGGGGGGGGGGGGGGGGGGGGGGGGGGGGGGGGGGGGGGGGGGGGGGGGGGGGGGGGGGGGGGGGGGGGGGGGGGGGGGGGGAGGTATGAGCCTGGCCGGGCAACGGCCACTCGGGCGCTTCGATCTATGTCGAAACCAATTCCCCGGAATACTGAATAATAGTGACCGGCTTCATGCCATCACTGCACCTTCCTACCCTTCCTACCCTTCCTACCCTTCCTACCCTTCCCGCCCTTCCTCCCCTTCCCCATGCTCGTCCCCATCCTCACCATCGACGGCCCCAGCGGCTCCGGCAAGGGCACCATCGCCCGCCGGGTCGCGACCGCGCTCGGCTTTCACCTGCTCGACAGCGGCGCCCTGTACCGACTGGTTGCCCTGGCGGGCCGCCAGCAAGGCGTCGCCCCGGACGATCAGGAAGGCCATGCCAGGGTGGCCCGCGAGCTTGATGCGCAGTTCGGGATGGACGCGGCGGGGGAGGAACGGATCCTGCTGGCCGGGAGGGACGCGACCCGCGCCATCCGTACCGAAACCGCCGGGGCGGAGGCCTCGCGGGTGGCGGCAATGCCACCCGTTCGCACGGCTTTGCTCAGCCGACAGCACGCTTTTGCCCGGCCGCCGGGCCTGGTCGCCGACGGCCGGGACATGGGGACGGTGGTCTTCCCCGGGTCGCCGCTCAAGATCTACCTGACCGCGAGTCCGGAAGAGCGTGCCCGAAGGCGGCATAAGCAGTTGAAAGACAAGGGACTTACGGTTACCATCGCCGGCCTTTCACAGGAGATCCGCGAGCGGGATTTGCGCGATTCCAGCCGTCCAGTGGCGCCACTGCGCCCGGCGGAGGACGCGGTCATCCTCGATTCGACGGGGCTCACCATCGAACAGGTCGTGGATCAGGTCCTCGCGCTCGCACGGAGCCGCCTCCCCGCGATTTCTTGAGCGTGCTGGCACCCGCAAGTGCGGGACCGGTGCATTGTTGTTGGCGCCCGGCAGGATGCCAGGCGTCTTCTCATCAACCCTGTGCGTGCAGGATGCACGCAAGGCAAAGGGCCTCAGGCCCCCAGGTACAAGTGAACAGCATGAGCATGGTCGAAAGTTTTGCCCAGATGTTCGAAGAGAGCCTCGCGAGTCAGCGGATTCGCCCGGGCCAGATCCTCACCGGACGCGTGATCGAAGTCGGTCCCGACGTCGTCGTGGTGAGCGCAGGACTCAAGTCCGAAGCCGTCATCCCTGTCGCGCAGTTCAAGAATGAACGCGGCGAAATCGAAGTCGCCGTCGGCGACGATGTCGAAGTCGCGCTGGACAGCGTCGAGGACGGCTCCGGCGAAACGCGCCTCTCCCGCGAGAAGGCCAAGCGCGCCCGCACCTGGGAGCGCCTCGAAACCGCGTTCGAGAAGCAGGAGGTCGTCAAGGGCCTCATCAACGGCCGCGTCAAGGGCGGCTTCACCGTCGAGATCGAATTCGTCCGTGCGTTCCTGCCGGGTTCGCTCGTCGATGTGCGCCCGGTGCGCGATCCGAGCTACCTCGAAGGCAAGGTCCACGAGTTCAAGATCATCAAGCTCGACCAGAAGCGCAACAACGTCGTCGTCTCGCGGCGTGCGGTCGTGGAGCAGGAATACAGCGCCGAGCGCACGGAACTGCTCGACAAGCTGCAGGAAGGCGCCGTCATCAAGGGCGTCGTCAAGAACCTCACCGATTACGGTGCGTTCGTCGACCTCGGCGGCATCGACGGCCTGCTGCACATCACCGACATGGCGTGGAAGCGCGTCAAGCACCCGTCGGAAGTCGTCAACGTGGGCGACGAGATCGAAGTCCGCATCCTCAAGTTCGACCGCGAGCGCCAGCGCGTCAGCCTCGGCCTGAAGCAGCTCGGTTCCGACCCCTGGCAGAACATCGCGCGCCGCTACCCGGCGGGCACGCGTTTGTTCGGCAAGGTCACCAACATTGCCGACTACGGCTGCTTCGTCGAGATCGAAGAGGGCGTCGAAGGCCTGGTCCACGTGTCCGAGATGGACTGGACCAACAAGAACGTCAACCCGTCCAAGGTCGTGCACATCGGTCAGGAGACCGAGGTCATGGTGCTGGACATCGACGAAGAGCGTCGCCGCATTTCGCTCGGCATCAAGCAGTGCCAGCCGAACCCGTGGCGTGAGTTCGCCGACAACTACAACCGCGGCGACAAGGTCAGCGGCCAGATCCGTTCCATCACCGACTTTGGCCTGTTCATCGGCCTGGCCGGCGGCATCGACGGCCTGGTGCACCTGTCCGACCTCTCCTGGGACATCACCGGCGAAGAAGCCGTGCGTGGCTACCAGAAGGGCCAGACGGTCGAGGCGGTCGTCGTCGCGATCGACCCGGAGCGCGAGCGCATCTCGCTCAGCGTCAAGCAGCTGGCGCAGGATCCGTTCTCGAACTGGATCGCCCAGCACCCGAAGGGTTCGATCGTCCGCGGTATCGTGCGCGAAGTGGAAGCCAAGGGCGCCATCGTCGACCTGGGCGGCGGCATCGACGGCTACCTGCGTGCGTCCGAACTCACGCGTGATCGCGTCGAAGACGCGCGCATGCTGCTGAAGGTCGGCGACGAGGTCGAGGCGAAGTTCACCGCCGTGGATCGCAAGGTCCGCACGGTGGCGCTCTCGATCAAGGCGAAGGACATGGCCGAGGAACACGAAGCGATGCAGAGCTATCGTTCCGATTCCACGACCGGCACCAGCCTCGGCGACCTGCTCAAGGAGCAGATCTCCGGTCAGGACGAGTAAACGCGCAGGGCCCCGCGGCGGTTTCACCGCCGCCGCGGAATCCCGACGCAGATTCGACACAAAAAAAGACCCGGGGAGCTTGCGAGTGGACGGCGAGCGCAGCATGACGAAGTCTGAGCTCATCGAGCTCATCGCCGCGAAGCAGAGCCATCTGCCGGCGAAGGACGTCGAACTTGCGGTCAAGCAGGTCCTCGAAATCATGAGCGACGCGCTGGCCCAGGGTCAGCGCATCGAGATCCGCGGCTTCGGCAGCTTCAGCCTGCATTTCCGCCCGCCGCGCCAGGGCCGCAATCCCAAGACCGGCGAAACCGTCGCGCTGGCGGGCAAGTACGTGCCGCACTTCAAGCCCGGCAAGGACCTGCGCGAACGCGTCAACGAACCGGACGACGACCAGTCGCCGCCCGCAGCGTCGCGCGCCTCCGCCTCGACGAGCCCCAGCACGGTCGATTGACTCAAGCCATGCTGCGACGTGTCGCCTTCGGCATCGTGCTCGCGTCCCTGATCCTGCTCGCCATGTTGTTCACCGCGCTGAACCAGCAGCGGTTCGACGTCGACATCGCTTTCGCCAGTTTCGAGGTCTCCTCCGGTCTGGCGCTGCTGATCGCATTCGCCGTGGGCCTGCTCGCTGGCGCTCTTGCCCGGTCACGCTGGGTCGCCGAGTTACTGGCAGAGCGGGGCAGGTTGCGGCAGGCGCTGCGCCTCGCCGAGCGCCGCCTCGGCGCCGCACCCTCCGTTTCCGCCCCTTCCTCCCCTTCCTCCCTGTCTGGCCCTTCCGCCCCTTCCTCTCCTTCCTCTCCTTCCTCAACTTCCCCCCCCTTCCCATGCCCACTGACGTCCAGCAAACCTTCTGGTGGACACTCGCGGGCACGCTGGCACTGGGCTGGGGCGTCACGACCTGGCGCTCCCTGGTGCGGCGCAAGCGCCGCCACGAACGCCGTGCACGCTATCTCGAAGGCGTGCGCTACCTGCTCGACGACAAGCCCGACCGCGCGCTGGAAGTCTTCCTGAGCCTCTCGGAGATCGACGACGAGACCGTCGACACGCATTTCGCGCTCGGCAGCCTGTACCGGCGACGCGGCGAAGTGGAGCGCGCGATTCGCGTGCACCAGCACATCGTCGACCGCACCAGCCTCAGCACCGACACGCGCGACGCGGCGCTGACCGAACTCGCGCGCGACTACTTCCGCGCCGGCCTGTACGACCGTGCCGAGGAGTTGTTCCTGTCCCTGGCGGGCAGCGGCCGCGAACCGGCGCTAGCGTTGTCGCACCTGGTACGCATCTACGAAATCCAGCACGAATGGCAGCAGGCCGCCGACGCCCACAAGCGCCTGCGCAACGTCGGCGTGCCGGAGCAGCCTGCGGCGATCGCGCACTTCTACTGCGAGATGGCAGAGGCGGCGATTGCGGCGCAGGACTACCGGCGCGCGATCGAACACCTCGACAGTGCGACGCGGGAGCAGCACGATTTCGGGCGCAGTGCGATCCTGCGCGGTGACCTGGCGCGGCGACAGGGCGACCCCGGACTCGCGCTGCAGCTGTATCGCAGCGTAATCCGGCGCGACTTCCATCTGCTCGCCCTCGTGCTGCCGCGCCTGGCCGATGTGGCGAAGCAGGCCGGCGAGCCACAGCAGTTCGACGAGGCGCTCGAGGAACTGGTGCGCAACGGTGCCGGCAACCCTGCCGAGATCGCTTACGCGGCAATCGTGAGCGGCTACTACGACGATCCGCTGATCCTCGATTGCGTGCGCGAGATGCTGACGATCGACAGCGACCTGCGCGACATGACGGCCGCTTTCCTGCCGTCCGCCGCGGAACCCACGCGTGAGCAACTGCACGCGATTGCAGGTGCGCTGCGCAACGTGGTGCTGCGTCACGCGCGCTATCGCTGCAGCCAGTGCGGGCTCGACAGCTCAACTTTTCTGTGGCATTGCCCCGCCTGTCATGCATGGGACACGTTGCGCGGCGTCGCGGCGCTCGAGTTCCTGCCGAAGGCCGCGCTGCCGCGATCCGCGGCCTGACTTTCGCGGCGAACGCGCGAGTTTCACGGCGCGCCAAACCGTGACCCCGTCGCTAACTTGGCTCCCGGCCGTGGCGTCCTGCCGCGGTGCGCAAGCAACCAAGGAGGCGTAGATCATGCAAGACAAGAACATCCGGACGCTGGTCCAGGGACTCATTCTCAGCCTGCTGCCGGCGGGGGCGGCCCTGGCGGGCCCGGTCAACCTCAACAGCGCGGACGCCGCGACGCTCGCCAAAGAGCTCGATGGCATTGGCCCGGCGAAGGCCCAGGCCATCGTCGAATTCCGGCAGAAGAACGGTCCGTTCAAGAGTCCGGAAGACCTGCTCAAGGTCCAGGGTATCGGCGAGCGCGTGCTCGAGCAGAATCGCGGCAACATCCGGCTCAATGGGACTGCCGCGGCTGCCCCGGCCGGCAAGTCCACGCCCAAGCCGGGGTCCAGGCCCGCTGCAACACCCGCCGGCCGCTGACCTCCGCACCCGCGGGGCCCGGACGGCGACGTCCGGCGCCTCGCTGGCGGATCGGCGCATGGAGCGACCGCTGCGCTATCCAGTATCATGGCGCTTTGGCCGATCGTCGGCGCCAGCAGGGATACGCAGCATGAAGATCAGGACGGCAGTCTTTCCCGTGGCGGGACGTGGCACCCGGTTTCTGCCGGCTACCAAGGCCAGCCCCAAGGAGATGCTGCCGATCGTCGACAAGCCGCTGATCCAGTACGCGGTCGAAGAGGCGCTGCAGGCCGGGGCCGAGAAGCTGGTGTTCGTCACCGGCTCGGCCAAGCGGGCGATCGAGGATCATTTCGACCCCGACCACGAGCTCGAGCAGGAACTCGCGACCAAGGGCCGCGAGCACACGCTGAACTCGTTGCGCGGTATCGTGCCTTCCTATGCCAGCTGCATCTTCATCCGCCAGCCGTATCCGCTGGGTCTCGGTCACGCGGTGCTGTGTTCACGCCCCGCGGTCGGCCACGAGCCGTTCTTCGTGCACCTGGCCGACGACCTCATCGATGCCGAGGAAGCCTGTCTCGGGCAGATGGCGCGGGTGTTCGAACGGCACGGCGGCAGCGTGCTCGGCGTGCAGACCGTGAAACCCGAGGAGACCGACAAGTACGGCATCGTCGAGGCCGATGCGGTGGATGCGCAGGTTTCGCGCGTCAGGCGCATCGTCGAGAAGCCGAAGCCGAAGGACGCGCCGTCCACCCTGGCGGTGGTCGGCCGTTACGTGCTCACCCCGGCGATCTACGGCAAGCTCGAGACCATCGGCCGTGGTGCGGGCGGCGAAATCCAGCTGACCGACGGCATCGAAGCGCTGCTCGCCGACGAACCCATCTTCGCCTACGCGTTCGAGGGCAAGCGGTACGACTGCGGCTCGAAGCTCGGCTACCTCGAGGCGAATGTCGAGTTCGCGCTCAAGCACCCCCAGCTCGGCGGGAAATTCGCCGATTACCTGCGGCGGCGGGTCGCCGAGGGCCTGAGCGCTGATGTCGCCCGGAAAAGCAACGGAGTAGTGTCCAGTGTCTGAATCCAACCAGGGACCTGCAACAGCGTCGCGACGCCGCCTTCGCGCGCGGACTCGGCAACCAGTTGCCGGTATACGTCGAGCGAGCGCGCAATGCCGAGATCTGGGACGTCGAGGGCCGTCGCTACATCGACTTCGGCAGCGGCATCGCCGTGCTCAACACCGGGCACCTGCACCCGAAAGTGCAGGCCGCCGTCGCGCGACAGCTCGACGCGTTCAGTCACACGTGCCTGATGGTCACGCCGTACGGCGTTGCGGTCGAACTCGCGGAGAAACTCAACCGGCTCGCGCCGGGACCCACGCCGAAGAAGGCCATCTTCGTCACGACCGGTGCCGAGGCGGTCGAGAACTGCATCAAGATCGCGCGCGCCCACACCGGACGCGCCGGCGTGATTGCTTTCGGCGGCGGCTTCCACGGGCGCACGTTCATGGCGATGGCGCTCACGGGCAAGGTCGCCCCGTACAAGGCGGGCTTCGGGCCGTTCCCGGCCGAGGTCTACCACGCGCCGTTCCCGATCGCTTACCACGGCGTCAGCGTGCAGGACAGCCTCGACGCGCTCGAGCACATCTTCAAGTACGACATCGAACCGGCGCGCGTGGCCGCGATCATCATCGAGCCCGTGATGGGCGAGGGCGGTTTCTACATCGCACCGCCCGAGTTCCTGCAGGCACTGCGCAAGCTGTGCGACCTGCACGGTATCGTGCTCGTCGTCGACGAGATCCAGACCGGGTTCGCGCGCACCGGCAGGATGTTCGCGATCGAACATGCCGGCGTCGAACCCGACCTCATGACGATGGCCAAGAGCCTCGCGGGCGGCTTTCCGCTGGCGGCAGTCGTCGGTAAGGCCAGCATCATGGATTCACCGGCCCCGGGCGGCCTCGGCGGCACGTACGCCGGTTCACCGATCGCCTGTGCGGCGGCGCTGGCCGTGCTGGAGGTCATCGAGGAAGAGCGCCTGTGCGAGCGTGCCGAAGCGATCGGTTCGCTCATGACCACCACGCTGCGCGCCGCACAGAAGTCCCTGCCGGCCATCGGCGAGGTGCGTGCGCTCGGCGCCATGGTGGCGATGGAACTCGTCAGGAACGGTGATGCGCACCAGCCCGACCCCGACCTGACCAAGGCGCTGGTCAAGCGCGCGGGCGAAAAGGGACTCGTGCTGCTCTCATGCGGCCTGTACGGCAACGTGATCCGATTCCTCGCTCCGCTCACCGCTTCGGACGCGATCGTGCAGGAGGGCCTCGGTATCGTCATCGAGGCGCTGCGCGAACTCACCAGCGCGACCGACAAGAAAGCCGTGAACTCATGAGCACGGCCGGCAGGTTGTCGGGCAAGGTCGCGATTGTCACCGGCGGGGGCAGTGGCATTGGCCGCGCGATCATCGACGTTTACGCCGCGAACGGGGCACGGGTGCTGGCGGTCGACCTGCCAGGGCGCGACTGGCAGTCGCACTTCAAGGGCAACGCAGCGGTCGTGTGTCTCGAGCAGGACATCACGGCCAAGGAGGCGCCGGACAGCATCGTGAACGCGTGCGTGAAAGCGTTCGGTGGGCTCGACATCCTGGTGAACAACGCCGGCATCGCGATCGGCGCGCAGTTCGAGGAGACCACAGACGAGCAGTGGGATCGCATCCTCGGCATCAACGTCACTGCGATCTTCCGGCTCTCGAAGGCCGCGGTGCCGCACCTGCGTGCGCGCGGCGGTGGTCGCATCATCAATCTCGGTTCGATCATGTCGAACACGGCAGGCCCGGGTCTCGCCGCCTACGGCACGACCAAGCATGCGGTGGCAGGCCTGTCGAAGGGCATGGCGGTCGACCTCGGCAAGTACAGGATCACCGTCAACTACCTGCAGCCGGGATCGATCTGGACGGCACTGTCGCAGCCGTTCTTCGACGACCCGAATTTCGTCAAGTACTGGGAAACCAAGGCCCCGATGGGTCGCATTGGCGATCCAGAGGACGTGGCTGCCGCGGCGTTGTTCCTGGCGACGGACGAGGCGAAGTTCGTCTCGGGGCGCAGGCATCGCGGTGGATGGCGGGGCGGCGGTCAATTTCTGACGCTCGTGCGCCGCCAGAACCGGCGCGGCTAATGGGCCGCCAGTATCTCGACGATGCGTTCCGCGGCTCGGCCATCCCCATACGGATTGATGGCTCGGCTCATCTCATGGTACGCGACCGGATCCGAGAGTAGCCGTGTGGCTTCCGCAACGATGCGATCGGTGTCCGTTCCCACCAGCCGCACCGTGCCAGCCTGGACCGCCTCCGGACGTTCCGTTACCTCACGCATTACCAGCACCGGCTTGCCGAGTGATGGCGCTTCTTCCTGCACGCCCCCCGAGTCTGTGATGATCAAGGTCGAACGGTTCATCAGGTAAACGAACGGTTGATAGTCGGCTGGCTCGTCGAGGCGTACGTTCGGGATGTTGCCAAGGATGCGGTACACGGGCTCCCGCACGTTCGGGTTGAGATGCACGGGGTAGAGGATCTGGCAATCTGGGAACCGGGCCGCGAGTTGCGCCAGGGCATGGCAAATGTTCTCGAAGCCAGCGCCGAAGTTCTCGCGCCGATGACCGGTGACCAGGATCAGGCGCGAATCCGGGCGCAGCCAGGCGTACCGCGCATCCAGCGCACTGCGAAACTGCCGATCGGCGTCCAGGCGCTCGCGCATCATCAGCAGCGCGTCGATCACGGTGTTGCCAGTCACAAAGATCCTGTCGGCTGGCACCCCTTCATTGAGAAGGTTCTGGCGCGAGGTGACCGTCGGTGCAAAATGCAGGTCCGAAATACCTGTGGTGAGCTTGCGATTCCTTCCTCGGGAAAAGGTGCACCAAGGTCACCCGTGCGTAGCCCGGCCTCCACGTGTCCGACACGAATCCGGCGATAGAACGCAGCGATCGCTGCAGCCAAGGTCGTCGTCGTATCGCCCTGTACCAGCACCCGGTCGGGCTTGAACGCATCGAGTACCGAACCAAGTCCCGTCAAGGTGGCGGAGGCGATGTCGGCGAGCTGCTGACCCGGCTTCATGATATGCAGGTCGAAGTCGGGACGCAGATCGAAAGCGGCCAGTGCGGCGTCCAACATCTCGCGATGCTGGCCTGTGACGCAGAGCCGGGACTCAAAACGCGGGTCGCCCGCCAGTCGCAGGATCAGCGGCGCCATCTTGATGGCCTCGGGCCGCGTGCCAAGCACGGTCAGGATTCGAATCATCGTGTGTCAGCGACCGTGCGCCATCGGGGAACCTCGGTAGGCCCTGTATACCGCACCGACGCCGTCCTTCCATGTGAACTGGGCGACATTTTGGCGAGCCTTCTGCACCATCACCTGCTTGGCAGCAGGGTCCTGTTCCAGCGCGGCCTCGATACCGCCAACCAGTGCATCGACGTCGTTGGGCGCGACCAAAAAGCCAGCGCCGTCGCGCAGCAGGAAGTTGCAGCCGCTGACGGCAGTGGCGACGATCGTCTTGCCGGCTGCCATGTACTCGGGAAGCTGGGACACGAACCCCGCGCGCGTAATCTCGTTGTCGATGCGCGGCGAAACCACGACGTCGGCGATCTCGAGCCAGTTGACGACGTCGCTGTGCGGGACCAGGCCCGGCAGGTGCACCCGCTCCTGAATGCCCAGCTGTCCGATCAGTTGTTCGTACTCGCCGCGGCACGGACCATCGCCAATCAGTATCAGGCGCAAGCCGGGGTGGCGGGCTGCCAGGGCCGCGCACGCGCGGATCAGGAAGTCCACGCCCTGGTAGTCCTTGAACATGCCCGCGTAGGCGACCAGGCGCCCGCCATCGCTCTTGTGCCGCGCGCGCAATTCCTTCAGGCGTTCGTGATCCAGCCCACCGGAATCAAAATGCTGCAGGTCCACGTAATCGAACACAGTCGTTACGCGGTCGCTCGGCAGGCGCTGCAGCATCAGATTCTTCAGGCCGTCATTCGAGACAAACGCGTGCCCGACGAACGACAGCATGGCCGATTCGAGCCCGTTCACGGCGGCGACGATGGGAGGCCAGGATGGAATCAGCCGATAGTGCACCAGCTCCGCGACCACTGGTCCATGCACGTCCATGCAGATCGGCGCGCGCGACAGCGTGAGGGCCTTGAAAGCCAGCGCGATCCCCAGGCCCTCAATCGTATGGCAATGAATGAGGTCGATGGCCTTGCGTTGCCGGATCATCGCTCGTACGAGGCGCGCATCGGCCCGCAACTTGTTCGACCAGGTGTAATACTTCGCCTTCTGCGAATCGAAGCCGCCCACCAGGTGGTACTCGACGCGTGGGTGGGTCGCGGGACTGCCCGTGCCCTCGTAGGCGAAGACCTTCACACGCACATCGTCGAACTGACCGGCGAGATTGTTTACCAGGTGGCCGACCCGGATGCACGAGGCCTTCGCCATGGGATACGGCATGCCGGCCACCATCGCTACGGTCAGTGGTCCCTTTTTCATGTAACGGAACCTGGGCGGCGGAGCGAAGGTCGTGGCGCGAGCGGAGTGGTAGGCATGCGAGTCAAGTCTGCTTGCAAAACGCCGGCGTTGGCAGCCCAAATAACATAATGACTTTCGCGAGCCTGCAGGGCCGCTCGGCTGAAAGACCTGTCACTGGTCACATAATCGAGATCAGCGGACTCGTAAAATAGTACCTTAGTTCAGTCGTGGACATTCATGGGAAGCCCTGATGACGAGTATCGAGATGGCGGTTTCGCCGACGGTGCGGTCGACGCAAATGCCGTTATTCCAGGTTGGCAGGAAGACAGGCACCTGTGCACTGCCGCGCATCGACTTGGCCCGCCACAGCGCTACCTGGTGATCGCCGCCTCATGACCAGCAGTTCCGTCGGACTCGCACGCGGCATCCTGCGGAATGCGGGGGGCTGTTCCTCGTCGGCGTGTTTGCCAAGGGCATGGGCCTGGTCATCGCGGTGCTTGTCGCACGGTTTCTCGGAGCCGATGCGATGGGGCTGTTCGCGCTGCTCTTCTCGGTCGCGATGTTGCTCGAGACATTTATTTCGATCGGCATGTCGGACAGCCTCGTGCGGGACGTCGCGGCCACCCCTGCACAGGCGCGGAACCTGTATCTGCACGCGCTGGAAGCTCGTGGTGGGAATCAGCGTGGTGCCGGCGCTGGTGCTCGCCATGGCCGCCTACCTGAGCGACGATCAGGGGGCAATGCGAGCCAGTTTGCTCGTCGTTGCCGTGGGTGCGCCGATTTCTGGCGCTTTCGTTGTGTCCCAGGCAGTCATGCAGGGACCGAGCGAGTCCTGATGTTAACCTGGGTCACCTTCCCGGCCAGGGTTCTGAGCCTCATCTGGCTGTTGATTGCTTTTTTCGCGGGGCCGGGGTCGAGGCAGCCTTCGTATCGCGCGTCATGTTCCAAGCGGCGTCCGTGGTTGTTTTTTTCATGACGCTCCGGCGCGGCGTGGCGGGCGAGCCCGCCAACTTCACTATGCGCGACGTGCTCACCCGGTCGTTGCCGTTTGCGCTGAACCAGGCCATTCGCGAGGTCGGGGTCAGGCTGCCGTCGCTAGTGCTGCCGGGCACGATCGGGCTGGCGAGATCAGGCGTGTTCGACAGTGCCAACAGGGTGCGCAGCACGCTCGGAATGACGATGTCGGCCGCAATCGTCGGCATGATGCCGTCGTTTGCAAGGAACCTCGCGGGCCCCGGCGGGGATTCGCGACGGCTCGTGAGTTACAGCGTCAAGTACATGTGCCTCGCAATGTCTGCCGTGGCGACAGTGATCGGCCTCTGCGCGGAATGGCTCGTCGGGCTGCTGTTCGGCCCCGCATTCTCCGGCGCGTCCTTGCCGCTGCAGATCCTGGCGTGGGCGCAGGTGCTGGTCGCGGTCGATGCGGTGCTGCAGCAAGTCCTACTTCGCCGCGGGCCGTGAATACGCGGCCGTAGGAAATTCAGCGGCAGGCGTCATCGGGCAGGCGGCACTGATCCTGCTGCTCGCCATCTACATGGACCTGCCTGGCGTGGCGCTGGGCGTGCTGCTCTCGGCGGCGCTGACGCTGGCGTTGGACCTGCGCGTCGTCGTGAAGTACGTGGTCGCATTTCCGGTGGGCCGGTTTGCTGTCGGGCCGATGGCGGCCGCCGGCCTCGTCGCGGGCGTGATGCTGGCCACCCACGACCTGTCGCTCATGGTTCGAGCACTGGCCCTGGCCGGCAGTTGGGCCCTGGCGCTGGTTCTGTTCCAGTTGCTGCCGCGTGAGGAACTGCGGTTCATCAGGCAGTTGGTACCGTGGCCGCGCGCGAAACGCATCAAGAGTTCCTGATTGGGATAGTTATGACGCAAAAGAGCAATTCAGGCAGGACCCGAGCGGTGATCCTGACCACCCAACGGACGGGCTCGACATTCCTGGTCGAGTGCCTCGACTCTCACCCGCAGGTCGAGTGTGCCAGCGAGATCCTGATCGGGGCAGCGGACCGACCGGCGCCGGAGTACCGCGGCCGGTTCAAGCCAGGTTGCCAAGGTCGTGCGCCTGTTCAAGTCTGGTGCGTGGCGGCCGGGCCATCGGATGGAGCAATTCTATGCCGACGGCAGCGCCCCGGTCCGGGTGTTCAAAGTCATGTACAACCAGCTGGCCAATCCCTTCGCGTCGCGCTACCTGCAGCAGAACGAGGACATCCGTATCCTGCACCTGCGACGGCACAATCTCCTGAAAGTGCACGTGTCGAAGCTCCTGATGCCGAAACGGGCGAGGGTGCAGGCGTTCGAGCCGACGTCGGCCGTCCAGATCCACGTCGATCCGGCAGAGGCCATTGCAAGCATGCAAGCGGCTCGCGCGCTGTACGGGCGCTACGATCAGTTTTTTGCGCGTCATGCGCGCTTGCCGCTGGCGTATGAAGAGCTGATCGACGGCAACCAGTTGCAGGCCGGCACGGTCGCGCGGGTCTGCGACTTTCTAGGCATCGAGCGGCATGCAATGAGTTCGCGCATCGTCAAGCTCAACCCGGAGTCGCTCCGGGAAATGGTGACTAACTACGACGAACTCGCGGACGCTGTCAGGCGCTCCGAATTCGCGGACCTCCTGGAGTGAATCGAAGCATGGCGACCTGGCCGAATTTCTTCATTGCAGGGGCCTCTAAGTGCGGTACGTCGTCGCTCCACGCGTACCTGCAGACGATTCCCGGGATCTACATGTCCCGCATCAAGGAGCCCAATTTTTTCTCGCGGATCGCCATCGCGGACGACAACCCCATGGTGAAACCGGTCCGGGACGAGAAGCAGTACCTGCGCCTGTGCGAGGAAGCCGGCGATGCCAAGGTCATCGGCGAGGCCAGCCCCTCGTACCTCGAGGATCCGGAGGCGCCTTTCCTCATCGAACGCGCGGCGCCGGGCGCGAAGGTACTGGTCAGCCTGCGCGACCCGGTGGAGCGGCTCTACTCACATTACCTGATGATGTTGAACAGCCGCCCCGGCATGGGCAGCTTCCAGGAGGAGATCGAGCGCGGCCTGGCGCTGCAGCACAACCGGAGCCTGGCGGTGCTGGCGCCGGACCTCGGCCTGTATTTCGAGCAGGTGCAGCGCTTTCGCAGCGTGTTCGGCGCCGACCGGTTCAAGGTGATCCTGTTCGAGGAGTTCACAGCCGACGTCCCGGCGACCCTGCGCGAAGTGCTCGACTTCCTTGGCGTCGACCACCCAGTCGCCGACTTCAAGGCGACGGTCTACCGTGAGTACGGCGTGGCGCGCGGGCCGATCGTGCGCTACCTGTGGGGCAACCGGACTATCTCCCAAGCGGCGGAGGTCCTCATACCGACGAGCCTGCGCCGGTTCATCCGCGAGACTTTTCTGGTTAAGAAGGTGCCCAAGCCGAAGATGGACCCGGAAGCGCGCGAATTCCTGCAACGTTACTACGCCGACGACGTGAGCCGCCTGCAGGCTCTGCTCGGCCGGCCCCTGCCCTGGCGCAATTTCGCCGGCGAGGCAACGTCGCGCCTGCCGCCTGACGACCACTACGCGCGCAGGGCCGTCTCGATCTCCTTCGCGAGGGCCGCCACGAACTGGTCGTCCCGCATGCAGCGGAAATGATTGCGCAGGCTGGCGGACAGTCCGCGCAACGCCGACTCGTCGAACGCCGAGGTCGGCTGCCGAGACCTTGAGTCGGCGCACGCGAAGCTGGCGCACGTGCGGCCGGAACTGTGCGGAGACGAGCCCCTGCTCGCGTCATCCACCTCGACGAGCAGCATCCTGCCGTCGTAGCGACGCAGTGGATACCCCTGCTGCGCCGGCACCTGCAGCCCGTAGTACTGCTCGAAGATCCGCGTGACGGTAGTGACGTCGAACTCGGGAGCCACCTGCTTGACGCGTTCGAGGAAAGCCGGGAAGTACCGCTCCGGGTCCAGCTTTGCCAGTTCGTCGCGACTGACAGCGAACGGCACGCCGGTGTTCAATGTGAGCAGCGATGAGAAGCTGGCGACATCGGTGCTGTTGCGCAGCGCCTCGTGGACGCGGCGCTGGATCTGCTCCGCGCTCACGGGAATTTCGACTTCACCGGCGTCCAGGGCAGCGTCGGGACGCAGTCGCGCCGGCATCGACCGCCCCCAGCCGAGCCCAGGCCCAGCCATGCGGGCGTGAGGCCGCTTGAAGCGCGCCTGCATGACCCGGTAGCCGAAGCTGTCTGGCGTCGGGCGGTCGAGGCCGAAGGGATCGACGATGGCCAGCAGACCGACCTCGTGGCCGTCCGCCCGCAACCGTCGGGCCACCTCGTAGCCGAACGCTCCCGCCGACGAGTACGCCACCAGGTGATAGGGTCCGTGGGGTTGTCGCTGCCGGATGGCGTCGATGTAGACACAGATCCAGTGTCGGAATCCCAACGTGGCATCGCGCTCGCCCCAGACGTACGGGTCGCGCACGCCGATCACGTCGCGGCCGGTCTTGAGCGCTCGCGCTAGCTTCTCGTAGGCACCAAGCGTTCCCCCGGCGGAGGCGATGAGGAAGACAGGAGGTAGAGTTGCGTCATGGCCGCGGCTGAGCGTAACCAGGACGCCGCTGGCGGCGGGTGCATCGGCCACAGCGCCGCCGGCCAGGTGATCGATGTGCGCGGCCAGGTCGCGCACGGTCGGATACTTATAGATGACCTCGTCGGCCAGGCGGTCGCGATCGAACGCAAAGGCCTCGCGCAGGCGGTGCATCGCGGCGAACGAAGTCAACGAAGTCCCGCCGACTTCGAAGAAGCTGCTGTCCGGGTGCAGGTTGCCGTGCCTGAGCACGGCCTGCCAGGTCTCGCACACGCGGGCCTCGGTTGGCGACAAGGCTTCGGTGGCGGCAGGCGTCACGGTACGCGCGCAATAGTCCTCGAGCAGGCGCCGTCGGTCGGTCTTGCCGCTGGCTGTACGCGGCAGCGCCTCCAGGGCGACGAGAGCCGATGGAATCATGTAGGGTGGCAGTCGTTCCTGCATGAACTCCTGCACGCTGGCCCGGCTGACGGCGGCAGGGGAGTAGAACCCGATCAGTGCCGCGTCGCCCGCGTCAACCTTGTTGAGCACGACCGCGGCATGGCTGAGCGACGGATGCAGCAGCAGCGTGCGCTCGACTTCCTGGATGTCCACGCGGAAGCCGCGCACCTTGACCGTGTGGTCCGTGCGGCCGACGTACTCGAGGTTGCCGTCCGCGGTGAGTCGAACCTGGTCGTGGGTGTCGTACAGGCGGTCCGGCGCCACGGGCGAGCGGACGAAGACCGAATCGGTAAGTTTCGGGTCCTTGAAGTACTCTGAAAACAGCGCCGTGCCGCCGAAATGCAGCAGGCCGGTCGTGCCTGGCGCGACAGGAGCCAGGTCGGGGCCGAGGACGTAGGCCTGCACGTCGGGTGAGATCGGCTTGCCGAGCGGCAGCTCGTGGTTCGGCCGGTACGACTCGCGCAGGTCGCAGACCAGGGACGAACTCGCCTCGGTGCTGCCATAAATCGAGTAGACCGACGTCTGTTGCGGGAAGGCCTCGAGCGCACGCCCGGCCAGCTTCTGGTGCACGTACTCGCCCATCAGCACGACGACTTTCATCGTCGGCACGGCGAAACCCGGGAAGTCCAGTGAGACCTGCAGGGCCGAGGGCACGACCAGCAGGCGCGTCGCCGACCAGGCGTTGATCGTCGCCCAGAAGCCTGGAAGATCCCGGGACTCGTCGTCGCCCAGCACCAGCGTCGGAACGCCGCGCAGCAGCGGCTCGAACAGTTCGTAGATGGCGTGCGTCGTCGTCATGGTCGACTTCTGGACGCAGCGCTCATCAAGGTCGTAAGGGTGGTTCTCCCAAGTCCAACGCAGGCGGTGGTAGAACGACCGGTGGCTGCGCACGATCAGCTTTGGTTTGCCGGTCGAGCCCGACGAGGCCAGCACGAAAGCGGGCTGGTCGGGGTTTCCAGGCGCAAGCGTCCCGGTGATCTCAGCTTGCGAGACGAGATCGGCGAAGTGGAGCACCTGTGTCCCGTGCACCGGCGCGAACGGCGTGCGCTGGTGGTCGACCACAGCGTCGAGCTTCGCGAACTCGAGGATGTCTTCGAGGCGGGCGCGCGGATAGGCGGGTGGCAAGGGAACCACGGCCGCGTTCGCCATGAGGATGCCGAGCACGCTGGCGACGTAGTCGATCGAGCGGTCGACGTGCAGGCCGACATGGCAGCCGGCGCCGATGCCGCGGCGACTCAACGCGCCGGCTATGCGCGCCGCGCGCCGAGCGAGTTCGGCATAGGTGATCGTCGTGTCCGCGAAGTGCAGTGCGATCGCGCCGGGTGTCAGGCGCGCTTGTGCTTCAAAGTCGACGTGCAGGAAAAAGGTGGGCTCCGCTCGATCCATTAATTCGGGTCCTTGCCGCGAACGCCGTGATTATAGGGGTGTGCGAACGCAGGTACGTCACTGCGCCGGGCAGACGGGCCGCAATTGTGTGGAATACTTCAACTTGTCCGGGTTTGTGGCCCGTGGAGAGTTCGCGCATGGCGGCCGGCTGCATCGAACCAGTTCCGCACGATCTGCCGGGAAATGTCGAACTCTGGCATCTCGATCTCGATCAGTACCGGTTCGACCCGGACGCCGCGATCTTCAGTGACGACGAACGCAGCCGCGCCGGGCGCTTCCTGTTCGACGACGATCGCCGCCGCTTCCTGGCGGCACATCACGCCCTGCGTCAGGTGCTTGGACTGGCGCTCGATCGGCAACCCGGTGCGCTGGCATTCGAGACGGGCGCCCACGGCAAGCCGCGTCTGTCGGAAGGGGGTGGACTCGAATTCAACCTCAGCCACAGCTTCCAGCAGTGCCTGATCGGTGTCAGCGCCGAGCGGCCGATCGGCGTGGACGTGGAGGTCATGCAACCCGTCGTCGATGCCGATGCCCTGGCGAGGCGGCATTTCACGCGCAGCGAGATCGAGCAGTGGGACCGGCCTGGGCCGACCGCGAGCGAGTTTTCCTGCAGGGCTGGACGCGCAAGGAAGCGTGTCTCAAGGCGCTGGGGTCTGGCCTGTCGGTGCCGCCAGGCAGGCTCGAGGCGGGTTGCGACGAAAGCGCGCGCAGGGTCGTCGCCGAGTTGCAGGTCCCGCCGGGTCGAGATCGAGCTGGTCTCGATCCACCTCGGCGAACGCGGTCGGAGCCGTTGCCTGGCGGATGCGCGGCGCCAGGACGCTTTGCGTTTGATCTCGTCGATGCCCGGGGCGGGGGAGAACAGCTTCTGCTTGACCCGTTCGGCCATGCTCACGGCGCCCGGAGCGACGGTCGCAACCACGTCGAGCGCCATCCGGATCGCGTTCCAGTTGACGAACCACCAGGCGAGCAGCACCGCCGAAGCCCGCAGTTGGTCGCCCAGGCCGGTCTGCATCCCGCCGACGATCTGCCAGAAGCTGCCGTACATTCGCCAGTGCGGGAAGCTGAAGCGGCTGGTATTGCGCGCGTCGTGCCACTTGGCGCGTTCCGCAGGTTTCGTCTTCGAACGGGTGTAGCGGTTGGCATGGTCGCGGATCGTCATCAGCGGTTCACGCACGTGGCGATCCGGCCGAGGGTGGCCACGTGCGCCAGCAGGTGGCGGTCGCCGCCATGAAAACTCTGCAATGGCGACTTGCGCCAGCGTGTCCCGGCGAATGACCCCATGAAGTCGTAGCTGTTGTGCCGCTCCAGCAGGATCGCGGCAAAACGGCGCACGGGGTCGGTGGCGCCCGCTGCTTCGAGTCGCCAGGGGATGACTCCGATCTGCTGGCCCGACTCATCGATGCACGCGAGATCCGTCTGGCAGAGGGCGACGCTGGGATCGGCATCGAGCACGGCAACGCATTGCTTCAAGTACTCGGGGTGCAAGAGGTCGTCGTGGGCCAGCCACTTGAAATACCGGCCGCGGGAGCGGTCGAACGCCAGGTTGAAGTTCGGGTGCGCGCCGACGTTGCTCGTGTTGCGGAAATAGTGCACGCGCGGATCGGCGGCGACGAACTCACGACAGATCCGCTCCGTGCCGTCGGTCGATGCGTTGTCCGAGATGACGATTTCGATGTCGTCCAGCGACTGCCCGAGTGCCGAGCGAATCGCTTCGCCGACGTAGCGTTCCCCGTTGTAGACCGGAATGCCGAGGCTGACGGTCGGCACCTCGTGCCCGGTACCTGACGCGGAATCACCCATATTCTTGCCGAGCCGTGGAGTCTTGCAGTGCGGATTGTGAAGCATGTCCGCAGTGGGTGCGAAAGACAAGTTGACCGCAGCCGCGCGCCGCTCAGGAAACTGTGACGCAGTTGGCTTTTCCGCGGTGGAGCACCGTGGCCAGCGCGAGCATTTCACACATTTTCGGCCACTTCACCGGGTATCATTCACGCTCAGCACAGGTGACTTGACGTAATGCATCCGACCATTTTCAAGCGCGGCGTACTGGTCGCGCTGTTGACGTTTTTCCAGGCCGTGGGGCCCGGAATCGTCGCGGTTTCGATGCTCTATGCGCTGGCGGTGTATTTCGGCGTGTCGTTCGACCAGCCGTACCTGATGCTGTGTGCTGCGCTGGCTGACCTTGCTGGCAATCCTGCTGATCATCGGCTACGCGACCAAGTCCTCGTCGTATTTCTCGAGGCGGGTGCTGCTGACCTGGGCCGTGCTGACGCCGGCGCCGTTGATCGCGTTCAAGCTCGCGGCCAGCGAGGTGTTGCGCCGCGTCGTCGCCTCGGCTGCGAACGCGCGCACGGCGGTCTTCGCCGGCTACACCGAATCGAGCGTTGCATTGGCGCAACGATTGCGCACGAACCCCGAGGCCGGGCTGCGGGTGGCGGGCTACTTCGACGATCGCAGCGCATTGCGCCTTGGACTCCAGGACGACGGCAAACTGCTTGGCGGCCTGTCGGACCTTGCCGAGTACTGCCGCACCCACCGGGTCGAGGTCATCTTCATTGCCCTGCCCATGCGCCACGTGCAGCGCGTGCTCGACCTGCTTGAGGACATGCGCGACACCACGGCGTCGATCTACTACGTACCGGACGTCTTTATTTTCGACCTGATCCAGTCCCGCACGGGCGAGATCCTGGGCGTTCCCGTCGTGTCCATGTGCGAGACGCCGTTCGTTGGCCATCGCGGTCTGGTGAAGCGCGCCATGGACGTCGTCATCGCATCGATCACAGTGGTCGTGCTGTCGCCGCTGCTGCTGCTGATCGGGCTGCTGGTGAAACTGAGTTCGCCGGGTCCCGTGATCTTCCGCCAGCGGCGTTACGGGCTCGACGGCGAGGAAATCAGGATTCTCAAGTTCCGCACCATGACCGTGGTCGAGGACGGCAGCCATATCCGCCAGGCAACCCGCGACGACGAACGCGTGACCCGGGTCGGGCGTGTGCTGCGTCGGTATTCGCTGGACGAACTGCCGCAGCTCTTCAACGTGCTCGGCGGCAGCATGAGCCTGGTGGGGCCGAGGCCGCACGCGGTGGCGCACAACGAGGAATACCGCAAGCTGATCAAGGGTTACATGGTCCGGCACAAGGTGCCGCCGGGCATCACCGGGCTGGCGCAGGTCAGTGGCTGCCGCGGCGAAACCCGCACGCTCGAGGAAATGAAAGCACGGGTCGATTACGACCTGGATTACCTCCGGCAATGGACGCCGATGCTCGACCTGACCATCCTTTTCAAGACCGCGCTGCTGTTGCTGTGGGACCGGAAGGCCTACTGACAGATATGGCGGGGCGCAGTGACATCCATTCTCATGGCCATGTGCCGGCGTGCATCGGGCGGTAACGAGGTCTGTGATACAGTTCTCAGAAGCTTTGGACACCTCGGTAACATGGCGGGAAACAACATTTATTCAATGAGTAACGTGATTATGTTCAGACGAATTCTCGGCCTGTCCGCGGTCGCCCTGGGACTCGCGATTTCTGCGCCGGCACTCGCACAGGGGGTCGCGGCCGAGTACAAGCTGCACGCGGGCGACAAGATCGAAATCTCGGTCTGGAAAGAGCCCGATCTGCAGCGCAGCGTGAACGTGCGGCCGGACGGCCGTTTCTCGTTCCCGCTGACGGGCGACGTGGTGGCGGCCGGGCGCAGCGTCGAGGAAGTCCGCGGCGACATCGAGAATCGCCTGAAGAAATACATCCCTGAACCCGTCGTGACGGTGACTGCCGTCGAGACCGGCGGCAACCGGGTCTACGTCATCGGCCAGGTGGCCCGGCCCGGCATGTTCGTCATGAATCCGGAGCTGAACGTGCTGCAGGCGCTGACCCTGGCAGGCGGTCCGACGCCGTTTGCCAAGCTGGACAGCATCAGCGTCCTGCGCGGGACCGGCACGGCGCAGAAGACATTGTCGTTCCGCTACAGCCAGGTCGTTGAAGGCAAGTCACTGGCACAGAACATCACGCTCGAAAGCGGCGACGTCGTCGTCGTTCCCTGAGGCAACAGCACGTCGATCATGGATGCATTGGAGCGCGCCAAGCGACTCCGCCAGGAGCAACGAGACCAGGGCCCGCAGGTGCCGGCGTCACAGGCCGGTGCGGGCATCGGCGGGCCGTGCCGAGCCTGTCGTCGAGCGCAGGGCCGGGCCGGCAAGCCCCGGTGCATTACGCGCCGCTGCGCACCGTCGATATTTCGGCGGCGGCGTGCGAACAGAATCGCGTGCTGCTGACGGACGAACAACTGCGGGCATTCCCACAGGCGTCTGCCGCCTACCGGTTGCTCCGGAGCAAACTGCAGCAGGGCGTCAAACGCAACGGCTGGTTCTCGATTGGAGTCTCCAGTCCGACGCCCGATGATGGCAAGACCACGACGATTCTCAATGTTGCGCTCAGCATCGCGCGTGAAAAGCAGCGGACGGTCTGCGTGCTCGACCTCGACATGCGCAACCCCAGCATTTTCCGGTATTTCGGCCTGCCCGACACCCGGTCGATCGCTGATTACCTGCAGGGCGACGCCACAGCTGAAGATGTCATCGTGCAGACGTCCGTGCCGAACCTTGTCGTCGCGGGTACCGCGAACCCCGTCGAAAGCGCCTCGGAGATGCTCGCGGGGCCACGGTTCGAGCAGTTGCTCGAGTACATTCGCGACCGCTGGCCCGACGGCATCGTCCTGCTGGACCTGCCGCCGGTCAACGTCACCGACGAGGCGCTGGTTGTGGCGCCGCGCGTGGACGCCATGCTGCTCGTCGTCTCGGAAGGCAAGACCCAGCGCAGCGACCTGGCGCGAGCGTTGGACGTGCTCAGCGACTTCCGGGTCGCCGGGGTCATCATCAATCGGTCGAGCGACTTTCACGTTGCGAAGTACGACAACTACACCATGTGAACGTACGTCGCTGACCGCACCTGCTGCGAACGCCCCGCATCCCGCCGACCTCGCGGTGGGAGCGTCGACGAAGTACGGGTTGCCGGCCGTCGTCGTTTACACGCATTCCCTGCTCGAGCCGTCGATGACCTTCATCGTCAGCCATGCGGTGGCGTTGCATCGTTACCAGCCGGTGTACGCCGGGGCACATCGCGTGCCGGGCGGGCTGGCGTTGCCTGCCGACCGCGTGGTCACCGTCAATCGCGGCGGCCTCATCGGGCGCGCTGAGGAATTCCTGTTTCGACGGTTCGGCCTGGCAGGCAGGGCGGCACGGAGTCTCCGGCAGTACCGTCCGACGCTCGTGCATGCGCACTTCGGCCAGTCAGGTCCTACGGCGTTGGCCCTGGCCGACGCCCTGGGCGTGCCGATGATCGTGACCTACCACGGACAGGACGCCACGATCACGACCGAGGAGGCCTCCCGCAGCTGGCGTGGCCGGGAGTACCTGCGTGGACGGGCAGGCGTCATGCGGCGGCCAGCCTGATCATCGCGGTCTCGGATTTCATCCGCGGCCGCCTGCTCGACAAGGGCTATCCGGCCGACAAAGGTCGTGACGCACCGGAATGGCATCGACATCGGCGTGTTCCAGCCGTCGTTCCGTCGACGCGAACCGATCGTGCTGTTTGTCGGCCGCTTCGTCGAGAAGAAGGGTTGCGAGTACTTCCTCCGCGCGCTCGGCACGCTCCGGCAGCAGGGCTCGCGCGTGTTCGCGGCGTGCTGGTGGGCGACGGGCCATTGCGCCCGACGCTGGAACGCCTGGCAGGTGAGGTCGGCGCGGACGTCGAGTTCACCGGCTTCTGGCCCGCCGCCGAAGTGCGGGAGTGGCTGGGCAAGGCCGCCGTGGTGGCCGTGCCGAGCGTCACTGCCGCCGACGGCGACAGCGAAGGACTGCCGACGGTCATTCTCGAGGCGCAGGCGATGGGTACGCCGGTGGTGGCCACGCGTCACGCGGGCAATGCCGAGGGCGTCGTCGAAGGGCGCACCGCGCTGCTGGTCGAGGAACGGGATGTGCCCGGCCTTGCAGCGGCGCCATTCGGCACTTCATCGAACAGCCGAGGCGGTCGCGAATGCTTCGGCGCGGCCGGGCGGGCGTTCGTCGAGAGAATTTCGACATCGCGCGGCAGGCGGCGGGCCTCGAGCGACTCTACGACCGGGCGCGCGTCTGCACGGCGCCAGCGATACCCACGGAGGCGTCGACGTGCCGGACCTGAGGTTGATCGCCGGCTCGGGGCGCAGCGGCACCACCTGGGTGCAGGACGCCCTGGCCGACGCCAACGACCTGCGGCCGATCTTCGAGCCGCTGCACCCCTGGGTCTCCGCGGTCGGCCTGTGAAGTACTCGCACCGGGCGCTTCGCGCCGACGACGAGCATCCGGACCTGCTGCAGTTCATGATCGACGTCTGTGCCGGTCGCGGGCCGCAACTCTGGGCGCGCTATCGCCGGCATCCGCAATGGTTGTTTCCGCCGGTCGGCAACCTGACCACACGCAAAGGCCTCGGTCGCCTGGGCCGTGCATGGACCAAGTTCATCAGCGAGTTCCCGACACTGTACCGAGCCAGCCGGCGCCAGGCGCCGCTCGTCAAGTGCATCCGTTCGAACCTGATGCTCGGCTGGCTGACGCGGCACGGTGGCGCTCGTGTCGTGCTGATCGTGCGGCACCCGGGGGCGGTGATCGAATCCGAACTGCGCGGCCAATGGCAGGCGGACCGCGTGCTCGAGGTCTACAGGAACGACGACACGCTGCACGAATTGACCCAAGGTCGATAC
This sequence comes from Pseudomonadota bacterium, assembly GCA_016705325.1. Lineage (GTDB taxonomy): Bacteria > Pseudomonadota > Gammaproteobacteria > Steroidobacterales > Steroidobacteraceae > RPQJ01. Next base: position 46,614 of record JADIYJ010000018.1, read on the forward strand.
CGGCGGCTGCTGGCGCGTTCCTCGAGCCCGTCGAGGCGCTGGCGACGCGCTGGGTGGTCGAGAACCAATTCGCGGTCGAGCACGCGGCGGCCGACAGGTCACGGTCGTGCACTACGAGCGGCTGAAGTCCTCGCCCGACGACGAATGGCCGCGCCTGTGCCGGGCCTTGAACCTGGCGAACGTACCCAGCGAGGATGCGCGCGCCAAGCCATCGCAGCAAAGCGCAACGAAGCCCCGTCAGTGCCGCGGGCGCCTCAGGGCCACCGGGGTGGATGCGTCGGCTGACCCCGGAGCAGACTCGGCAGATCCAGGGCGTGCTGGACGAAGTGGGATTCAAGCTCTATTCGATGCATGACCCGGCGCCTCGATCCGGCGGCGGGGACCCCGGATCCGCGCATTCGCTGGAAAGGACCGCATGAATTCCTCCGTAGCCCTGCAGCTCGCCTGGGCGCTCGCGACGGTGCTCGTCGTCTATGTGCTGGCATCGAGCGCCCGGCGCACGGTGGCCATCGGCGCGTTGCTGGTGATGATCCCGTTCCAGACAGTCGTCACGCGCTACGCGACGTCCAGCGTGCTGATGGCGTACGCGCTCGCCGTGATCCTGCTGCTGAACGGCGGCATCAAGGTCCGCATGCTGCCCGCGCTGGGTCTCGTCGCACTGGCGTACCTCGTCAGCCTGTCGCAGGCCGACCGGGCCCTGATGTCGTTTCACGCGATCTATATCTTCCAGTTCTTTCCTGCCTCGTCGTTTTCCTGCTGGCCTACAACTTCGCCCGGCGCGTGGAGTCCGAGCGCTCGGTCGTCGACCTGCTGCTGGCGATCAACGTGCTGGTACTGGGGTACTGCGCCGCAGCTCACGGCGGGACCGGGCGAGGTTTCATGCCGTTCGGCATCGAAGCCCTCGAGTTCAACAAGAACCGGCACTCCGGTGACGCGCGACTGGTCGGCCCTTTCGACAATCCGGGCAGCACCGCCGGCTACTTCACGCTGATGATCATGGTCTGCGCGGTGGAACTGATTTTCGCGCGCGGCCGGCGCCGGCTGCTGGTGCAGGCGCTGGTCGTCCTGAAACCTGGTCGGGATGGTGGCGACGGGTAACCGCGCGGGCTTCCTGATCATGGTCGCGATGTTCCCGTGCTGCTGTTGTCCTTCAAGAAGGAGCTGGGCGCGCGACGGGTCACGCAATACCTGGTCGGCGGCATCGCCGTGCTAGCCCTCGCGTCGGCGGCGGCGATTTCCTACACCGGCTTTGGGCGCATGTTCGAGCGATTGGGAGACGTCACCGAGACCGAGAACGGCGTACCTACGACTCGCTCACTGACCTGGCCGATCGCCATCGAGAAGATCAAGCAGCATCCGTGGGTGGGTGAGGGGCCGTTCTTCGTCGACGCCGGCACCGCCGAAGAACTCGGCTGGCTGCGCAGCGAGATGAGCCCGTATCCGCACAGTCTCTACCTGTTCCTGCTGCGGACCATCGGCGTGATCGGCTTAATTCCATTTGTCTGGTTCTTCATCCAGGCTTGGCGGATTCTCTATGCGACGCTAAAACGGGAGCCCGTGGACGACTATTCGTCGGCGTTGCTGCGCCTGGGCCTGATCCTGATCGTCGCGTTCCTGGTCGCGCAGGTCACGCTCGAGTTCAACCGCGTGGCCACCATCGACTACGCGCAGTTCATCTTCGCGCTGGTCGGGCTGCTGGTCGGC
>JADIYJ010000019.1 GCA_016705325.1 Pseudomonadota bacterium
CACGATCGACGTGCGTGCCATCCGCGCCGCGACCGGCCTGAGCCAGTCGAAGTTTGCAGAGCTTCTTTCGATCGAAGTGTCGACGCTGCGTAACTGGGAACAGGCCCGGCGCGACCCCACTGGTCCCGCCCGTGCATTGCTGCGTGCAATCCGCAACGATCCAGTCGCGGTCATCCGCGCCCTCACTGACTGATCCAGGACACACCATGAGCACGATCAACCGGACGACCGTTTCCGACCTGCGGGGTGCCGCACGTCTCGCTGTCGACGCCACGCTCGGCATCACCACGCTCGTGGAAAAGATGCACCACACCATCCAGCTCGTGCACCCGCCGCTCGGCGCATCGCGGGCGGAGTCGACGCGCGGCCTGACCGGATTCATTTACCGCAGCATCCGCGGCACGACGCGCGTCATTGGCAAGGGCCTCGATTCCGGGCTGATTCCCGTTGCGGCGCGCTGCTGCCCGAAGGCGCGCCAACCGAGGCGCGCAACGCATCGGGTGTCCGCGATCAATGGCGTCTACGGGGATCACCTGGAGCGCACTGCAAATCCGCTCGCGATCGAGATGTGCATCCTGCACGGGGGCGACTTCGTCGATCCCGAGCGTCCCGGCGATGTCGTGCAGGACGCGTCCGGCAAGGTACTGCTGGCAATTCACGGCCTGTGCCTCAACGAACAACACTGGGTGCGCGAAGGCCATCACCGCATCGCGGCAGCGGCGGAGGCGACCGGCCACACACTGCTGCAGCTGCGTTACAACAGCGGCCGCTCCATCGACGCCAACGGCAGGAACCTCGCGGTGATGCTGGAGGCGTTGCTCGAGCGCTGGCCGGTTCCTGTGACGCAACTAGCGATCGTGGGCCACAGCATGGGCGGCCTGGTCGCGAGAAGCGCGATTCATCACGGTGCCACCGCCGGGCATTCGTGGCGGGCCCGGCTGCGCAAGCTGTTCTCGCTGGGCAGTCCTCACCACGGGGCGCCGCTCGAACGCGGTGGCAACCGGCTCGATTACGTCATGGAATTGAGTCCGTACGTGGCCCCGTTCACGAGCCTGGGCAAGGCCCGCAGCGCCGGGATCACAGACCTGCGCTACGGCAGCATCACGGATGTCGAGCACGAGTTCGTGCCGTTGCCGGGCGACGTCGAGTGCTATGCACTGGCGGCTACGCTCGGCAAGCGTCGCGGCCTGGTCGCTGACCGGCTGGTCGGCGACGGGCTGGTCCCGCTCGACAGCGCGCTGGGTCGGCATCCGGACGCCGGGCGCACGCTGGCCATTCCGAAGAGCCGCCAATGGATCGGCTACGAGATGGGTCACCTGGAGTTGCTCGGTCGCCCCGAGGTGTATTCACAGCTCGAACACTGGCTGCGCTGACGACGTACTGCGGCAAAGCACTGCGTCGAGCCTGGCCCTTGAACACCGGACTCACTGACGGATACACCCCATGATTCCCGAGACCATGCGCTACGTTGCCGCGACTGCCGCTGGCGGACCCGAAGTCCTGACGATGGGTACGACCGCCGTGCCGCAACCCGGACCAGACGAAGTCCTGATCCGCGTGCAGGCCGCGGGTGTGAACCGCCCCGACGTTGCGCAGCGCAAGGGGCTTTACCCGGCGCCTCCCGGGGCGAGTCCGATCATCGGTCTCGAGGTCGCAGGCGAAGTTGCCGCGCTCGGGAGTGCTGCGCAGGGCTTCGCCATCGGCGCCCGCGTGTGCGCGCTTGCGAATGGCGGCGGGTACGCCGAGTACTGCGCTGCGCCGGTGACGCAGTGCCTGCCGTGGCCATCGGGCTACGACGCAGTCCGCGCCGCAGCCCTGCCCGAAACCTACTTCACCGTCTGGGCCAACCTGTTCATCCACGGGCGTCTCGCACGCGGCGAAACAGTGCTGGTGCACGGCGGCAGCAGCGGCATCGGCGTCACGGCCATTCAACTCGCGCGCGAGTTCGGGGCTCGCGCATACACGACCGCCGGCAACGACGAAAAGTGCGCGGCCTGCCTGCGACTTGGCGCGGAAGCTGCCATCAATTACCGGACGGCGGACTTCGCCGAGCGCATTGCAGAGTTGACCGGCAGTCGCGGCGTCGACGTGGTCATCGACATCGTCGGCGCGCCTTATTTCGAACGCAACCTCGCGCTTGGCGATGGACGGCCGACTGGTCGGTTGCAAACCCAGGGGGCACGCGCGTCGAAGGCCTCGACCTGTTCGACCTCATGCGGCGTCGCCTGACCATCACCGGGTCGACGATGCGCCCACGGACCACGGCCCAGAAGGCGGCGATTGCGGGCGACCTGCGCGAGCGCGTCTGGCCCGCGCTGGACGCCGGCCGCGCCGGCCCGGTCATTCACCAGGTCTTTCCGCTCGAACAGGCGGCCGGGGCCCACCGTGTCATGGAATCGAGCGTTCACATCGGCAAGCTGATCCTCGACCTTTCGCGCTAGAACGACGCGCCCTGCCCGCCTGCATTCGACCCGTCGTACGCAGCGCACGCTTCGTCGCGATCGATTGACCGCGTGCAACCCTGCGCGCGGCTGCGGCATCTCATGGTCATCAGTCACACAGCGCCACCCCGGCGCACGAAGGAGACCCGCCATGGAATTCGCTGCCACAGTGATGCTCGCCGCAATCGTCCTCTACCTGCTCACGCAGGTCGAAGACCTGGCTGCCTAGAGCACGTCCCACGGATAGCGACCCTTTGCCAGGATCGCACCCGCCAGCGCCTCGATCGACTGGTCCTCGTTGTGGCTCAAGCCGCGCACGTTCCGGACCATGCGACGACGCGCCTGGTGTGTGAACACCTTGGCGATGTCGGTCACCTGGGCGGCTGAGGCCGGGTCGCTCCTGATGATCGAATCCGCGCGTGAAATCACGCAGAGTCCCACGAACAGGTCGATCATCAGGTCCGCGATACGCCGTTGCGAGTGCTGCTGCTCGGAAATGCCCCTGCCGTATTTCCGCAGCACGCCTTCGGCAACGCGCGCGGTTGCCCTCGCGTAGCTCTCGTAGATATCCACCAGCGGCCGCAGTGCCGGTGCGACCGGCGTGCTGACCCTGGTTGCGGCGCCCAGGCCCGTGACGCGGGCAAAGCGCCGCTCGGCATAACCCGAGAGCACACCGAAACCCTTGATCGGATCGTTGAAGATCGAACTGACTGCCGACTGCAGTTCCTTCAAGGAAGCACCCACGTCCTTCAGCGACGCCAGCGCGATGTAGAGCCGGAGAATTTCGTTGGTGCCTTCGAAGATCGGCAGGATGCGGGCGTCGCGCACGTACTGCTCGTAGGGCAATTCGCGCATGTAGCCATTGCCGCCCGCGATCTGCAGACTCTCGTAGGCCGTGCGCTGCATGGCCTCGCTGGCGAATACCTTGGTGATCGCCGCCTCGACGGAGTAGTCCTCGCAGCCGCTGTCGATGTAATGGGCCACCATCCAGACCGCGCTCTCCGCGGCGAAGCACTCGACCGCCATCTGCGCGATCTTCTCGCGCACGAGCCCGTACTCCGCGATCGACCGATCGAACTGCTTGCGCTCCTGCGCCTGCGCCACGGATCGGCGGATGAGCGCCTTCATGCCGCCAACGGCGCCGCCGCCGAGGCCCGTGCGGCCGTTGTTCAGGATGCCCATCGCAACCTTGAAGCCCTTGCCGACGTCGCCGAGCACGTTTTCTGCCGGCACGCGCACGTCGTTGAAGGCAACCGTGGTCGTGCAGGAGGCACGAATGCCCATCTTGTCTTCGTGAGCACCGTGACTGACGCCGGGCCAGGCGGCCTCGACGATGAATGCCGTCACCTTGCCCTCAGGGCCGTCGGTGCGGGCAAACACCGTGTAGAAATCCGCGATGCCACCGTTGGTGATCCAGAGCTTCTCGCCGTTCAGGGTGAAGCTGCCGTCCGCATTGCGCTTCGCGGCAGTACGAATGGCAGCGGCGTCGGAGCCGGCACCGGACTCGGTCAGGCAGAAAGCGGCGATCATTTCGCCGGTGGCGAGCTTCGGCAGGTAGCGTGCCTTCTGTTCGGCCGTGCCGAACAGCAGCAAGCCTTTCATGCCGATCGAACTGTGCGCGCCGATCGTCAGCGACACCGAACTGTCGTAGCTGCTGGTCTGGGCCAGCACGCGCGCATAGGCTGCGTTCGACAGGCCGAGACCGCCGAACTCCTCCGGGATGATCAAGCCGAACAGGCCGAGCTCGCGCAGCGACTGGACGAACTCGTCGGGCTGACGGGCCGCGCGGTCCCAGCGCGCGAAGTCGGCCTGCTTCCCTTCGAGAAACCGGTCGACGGACTCGACGATCATGCCGAGCACCTCGCGGTCGCGGTCGTTGATCGCGGGGTACGGGAACAGGTTTTCTTCCAGGACATTGCCGAACAGCAACTGCTTGGCGACGCTCTGGTCGGTGAGCGGTCCGGAGGACGACCTGGCGGCGGCGGAGACGGCCGTTTCGATGGTGTTCATGCACGAAAAGTTAGCACTTCGCGCACGCCGTGGGTAATCGCTGAAATACGCGCGGCAAGCCCGTCACGCCGCGCACGCGCAGCGCGCTGCCTCTACCGTAACCCACGGATCTGTAAAGGATTCCGTCACACGGGCCGTCAGGCGGCTGGCGTGGCCTGCTGCAACTTGATCCACTCCCGCACGACGTCCTCGAGTACCGCGAGCGGCATCGAGCCGTTCATCAGGACCACTTCGTGGAACCCGCGCAGGTCGAACTTCGGCCCGAGTTCCTTCTCGGCTTGCTCGCGCATGCGCAGCATCGCCAGCTGACCGACTTTGTAGGAGGTGGCCTGGCCCGGCCACACGACGTAGCGCTCGATCTCGCGCGTGACTTCGGCTTCGGTCATGCCGGTCTTCGCAACCATGTATTCGATTGCCTGTTCGCGCGACCAGTGCCTGGCGTGCATGCCCGTGTCGACGACGAGACGAACCGCTCGGAACATCTCCGCCTGTAGCCGGCCGAGGTCCCCGAGTGGGTCCGCGTCGTAGAAACCCATGTCGACCTTCGCGACGCGTTCGGCATAGAGCGCCCAGCCCTCGGCATAGGCGCCGAACGGCAGCACCTTGCGCAACATCGGCACGCCCTTGATCAGCTGCTGCGCGGAGAGCTGGAAGTGATGCCCCGGCGCGCCTTCGTGAATCATCAGCGTGGGCAGCGTCCACTTCGGGTTGTCGGCCGTGTCCTTCTGGTTGATGTAGAAACGGCCCGGCCGCGAGCCATCGAGCGCCGGCGGGTTGTAGTAGCCGCCCGGTGACGAATCCTGGGAATACTCCGGCACGCGCACGATCTCGAGCGGCTGCGGCGGGATGGTCCTGAAAAACTTCGGCGCTGCCGCCATGACACGGTCGTTGATCTGGTGCAGGTACGCGATCATCTCCGTGCGGCCGGCGTCAGTATTCGGGAAGTTCTGTGCCGGTGCGGTGTTCAATTGCTCGATGCGCTCAACCAGCGTCGTGCCCTGGATACCCTGGGCATCGAGGATCGCCACCATCTCGCGTTCGATGCGCTCCACCTCCGACAGGCCAAGCACGTGGATCTCGTCGGCCGACAGGTTGGTGGTCGTGCTCGACTGGAGTCCGGCGGCGTAGATACGGTCGCCGTCGGGGATGCGCCAGATGCCGGCGTCGTGGCTGGCCTGCGGCCGCATGGACTCGAACAGCGCGATCATCGCCTGGTACCCCGGGATCACTTCGCTGGCGACGAGTTCCTCGGCACGCTTGACATACGCCTGGCGTTCACCGGGCGTCAGCGACCCGATCTTCTCGAGCTTCGCCGGCAGCGTCGTGACCAGCGGGTTCTTCGCAGCGCCGTCGGCAATGAACGCGCGCATGCCGACCAGGGACTGGTCGATCACGAAATCCGGCGGGATCACGCCGGCCGCACGGTCGTCCTCGACCCGCACCTTCGTCTCGCGCAGGACGCGTCCGAACTCGGCGAGGCGCGACAGGTACCGCTCGACGCTGCGCTCGCCCTTGATGACGTGCGCGTCGGTCAGGAATCGCGGAGTGTTGACCGTGACGCCGGAAATCTGGTTGACACGGTAACCGTTGTGCTCAAATTCACCCCGGCGGATGAGGTCGTCGAGGAACCACGCCGTGGTCTTCCAGGTGATGAGTTCCTGGCCCGAGAGGCCGTCAGGACCGTACTTGTCGAGACCGGCGCGTGCCAGCCGCAGCCGGGCCAGGGCTTCGTCTTCGTGCGCCTTGGTCTGGTCATCGAGCTTGCCGCTGTGGAAGTCGAATGGCGTGTTGTCGACGAAACCGAGCTGCGTGAGGATCTCCGGCGAGTCGGCAGTCAACTGCAGGGTGATCTTGTTGACGTAGTTGTTCAGCCCGACGGGCGTGAACCAGAACCACATCGCTGCCACGGCCAGGCCGACAACGAGCAGGCCGCCGAGCCATGCCAACACTTTCCCGACTTGCCGCATCGTCATCGCGCGCTCCCAGTGACTGGCCGAAAAACGCGCCACTATACCGAGTCAGCGCGCGCTCAGCGTGGCTTGCGCAGCAGCTGATCGGCGATCGCCCGGTACGCCGGAAGCGACATTGGATCGAGGTTCATGTTGCCCGCCAGCGGATGTGAAGCGAACCGCGCGATGACCATTTCTGCCGTCGGATCGATGTAAATCGCCTGCCCGTGGATACCGCGAGCCATGAAGGCGCCGTGGTCGTCGTGCGAGATCCACCACTGCTTCCTGTAACTCCAGCCCGGCAAGGTCTTGTAACCCGCGGACTCGAATGCCTGCGGGCTGCCGCCCCGGCGAATGTCAGCGATGACGGCCGCGGGTACGATCTGCTGGCCGTTGTAACTGCCCTGCAGGCGGATCATTTCGCCGAACCGCGCGAGGTCGCGCAACCGGCAATTGAAGCCTCCGGACGCGACTGCTGCACCCGACGGGTCCAGCGCGATGAACGCATCGGCTTCCGCGCCCAACCGGCTCCAGATGCGCTCCTGCAGCACGACCTCGGGTCGCTTGCCGGTCACGCGAGCGATCAGCCAGCCGAGGACTTCCGTGTTCGGCGAACGGTAAGTGAACGCCTCGCCGTGATTGCCCTTGCGTCCGAGCGTCGGCAGGAACTGCAGGATCGACGACGGGCCCGCGTACCCCGCCGGGCGCGGAAACACTCCAGCGGCACGCGCGAACGACAGGAACGAATCGGAACCGCCGACGTAATTCTCGGAAAAATCCAACGCCGTCGTCATGTCGAGGACCTGATCCACCGTCGCATCGCCGAAGCCACTGGCCGCCAGTTCGGGCAGGTAGCGCGACACCGGCGCCGACGCTTCGAGCTTGCCTTCGGCCACCAGCATCGCTGCCAGCGTGCCGATGACCGACTTCGTGACCGAAAAAGCGATGTGCGGCCGCTCGGCCGCGAGCGCGCCGAAATACCTCTCGTAGACGATGCGCCCGCGATGCAGCACCACGATGCCGTCGGTGTAATTGGCCGCCAGCGAATCCGCCCAGGTGAGCTTGGTGGATCCGCCGAGCGGCATGAAGGTGACCGCATCGAGGTCGTCGCGTTCCGCGCGGGCCAGCGGAGCCACGGGACCCGTTCCCCGCAATACTTCCGCCGATGGCATGACCTCGCGCCAGTGCGAGAAGCTCCAGCGCCATTGCGGAAAACGGTAGTGGCTGCCGTCGTCGTACCGGACCTGTTTGTCGAGCGGCGGCGGGTATCCCGCCATCCAGCCGAGCTTGACCGGATCAGAGTCCGCAGCGCTTGCGAATACCGGCGGCGCGTCAGCCGCCTGGGCCGCAACGAAGTGCGCAAGGACGACGAGCGCTGCGGTCAGCAACGCGCAGCGACTGGACGCAGGCACCGCCTGCCTCGAACGGGCACGATTGGATGAATTCACGAATTCCCCCTGCCGATGTGCGAATGCCAAGCATACCCCGGGGCCGCGCCCTGACGGCTCGCCTTGACTAACCGGGCCAAAACCGTATTTTCGACGGGCCCCGCCTGCTGCAAGGCACTATCGGGCATTCCGACTGCGCCTGGACATTCCCCGGCGCAACTGCCAACGGTGACGCACATGTCGACGCACGAAACTCGATTCTTCGCACGCGCGCTCGTCCTCGTCGCCTTAACCGGAGTGATCCTCAGCATGGGAACCGCTTCCGCCGCCGAACCGCGGGCCCGCGACCTCGGCATTCCGTTCCCGGGCACGCCCGGGCCGCTCAATGCGATCACCGACGTCGCGGGCGTCGAGGTCGGTTACACGACGCTGATTGCGGGTGACGGCAAGCTCGTGGTCGGCAAGGGCCCGGTGCGCACTGGCGTGACCGCGGTGCTGCCACGCGGCCGCAAGGACCTGAGCGGAGTCTTCGGCGGCTACGCCGTCGGCAATGGCAACGGCGAGATGACGGGCACGATCTGGATCGAGGAGTCCGGCATCGTCGGCACCCCGATCCTGATCACGAACACACACAGCGTGGGCGTCGTGCGCGATTCGGTGATCGCATGGATGCTGCAGCACGGCGGCACGGAACAACTGTGGGGCCTGCCCGTGGTGGCGGAGACCTGGGACGGCTACCTCAACGACCTCAATGGCTTCCACGTGCAGCGCGACCATGTCTTCGCCGCACTGGATGGTGCGCGCGGTGGCGCCATCGCCGAAGGCAACATCGGCGGCGGCACCGGCATGCACACGTTCGAATTCAAGGGCGGCACGGGCACGTCGTCACGTCGCGTCCGGGTGCATGGCATCGCCGACTACACGGTCGGCGTCCTGGTGCAGTCGAACTTCGGCCGTCGTTCGCAGCTGCAGGTGGCCGGCATCCCCATCGGCCGCGACTGGCCGGAGGACGCGCCGTTCACGAAGGAGAGTGGCCCAGTCAACGAACTCGGTTCGATCATCGTCGTCGTCGCGACCGACGCACCGCTGCTGCCGACGCAGCTCAAGCGCATCGCGCGGCGCGCCGCGATGGGTATCGCGCGCACCGGTGGCACGGCGGGCAACGGCTCGGGCGACATCTTCCTCGCGTTCTCGACGGCGAATTCGGCCGCAGCCACCGCGACGGAAAGCCTGCAGCAGGCTGCCTTCGTTCCGAACGACCGGCTCGACGGCCTGTTCGAAGCCACCGTGCTGGCCACGGAGGAGGCCATCGTCAACGCCCTGGTGGCGGCTCGAACGATGACGGGCATCGACGGCAACCGGCTCGTGGCGATCGACCACGCGCGACTGCAGGAGATGCTACGACGCCACGACCGGCTCGTGACGGACAGGAAGCCCGGGCGCTGAAGCGCGCCGTGCTGCTCGCTGCGCTGGCCCGAACCCGGCAGGCCTCGCATTGCACCGCGTCAAGTCATGCGCACCCATCTGGGGTAGAATAAGCGACCGCGCGCTGCCTTTCGCTGTCGCGTCCGCACTGCCTTCCTACGGACCGACGAGGCGCCCCACGACATGCAAGCCGGCACGCAAGCGAACACCTGGAACCGCAAAGCCCTGCTGTGTTCCTTCGAGACTTCCAGGACGCAGATCCTGCTGCCAGCCATGGTGCTGCTGCTCGACATCGCCTTCTGCAGCGTCGGTACCGCGATCGTCCTGCTGGCCGATAACCTGCTGCTGAAATTGCTCGGCACGCTGGTCGTGACGTTGGCAATCGTCCGGCTTTTTCTCGTCGGCCACGATGCCTGCCATGGCAGTTTCTTCTCGAGCGCGCGGCTCAATGCCGTCTGCGGACGAATCGCGTTCCTGCCGTCGTTGACCGCGTTCAGCCTGTGGGAAATGGGTCACAACACGGCGCACCACGGCTTCAATAACCTCAAGGGCCGCGACCAGGTCTGGGCGCCCTACTCCAAGGCCGAATTCGATGCGCTGCCGGGTTACCGCCGGGCACTCGAGCGGCTGTATCGGTCGGGCCTCGGTTGGGGCGCGTATTACCTGTATGAGATGTGGTGGAAGAAGCTGTTCTTCGCCAGCAAGAAGGAAGTCGGCTCGAGCCGCCGCAAGTACAAGCTCGACAGCCTGCTCGTGACGGCGTTCGCCGCCGCATGGGTCGGCGGCGTCGTGTACGCCGCAGCCGCAACGGAGCAATCGGTCGCGCTGCTCGTCACGCTGGCCGTCATCGTCCCGTTCCTGCTGTGGAACGGCGTGATCGGCTTCGTGGTGTACCTGCACCACACGAACCCGGGCATCGCCTGGTTCCAGAACCGCCAGGAATGGCAGCGCAACCGTGCTTACCTCACGTCCACTGCCTGCGTGCGCTTCCCCTGGGGCATGGACCGCCTGATGCACAACATCATGGAACACAACGCGCATCACCTGAACCCGGGAATTCCGATGTTCTCGCTGCGTGAAGCCCAGCAGGTGCTGCGCGACAAGTTCCCGGAACTTTGCGATTACCGCATCACCCGGCGCACGTACATGGACGTCGTGCAGCGCTGCAAGTTGTACGATTTCGCCAATCACCAGTGGCTGGACTTCGACGGCAAGGTGACCGCGCGCGTGACGCTGGCGAACGCGGCCGCCTGAGGCTGCTTCCGGCCGGGCCACAGAGCACCGGCCGTCAATTACAAGAAGGGATTCCCCATGCTCAATGCACGCACGGTCCAGGGCAGCCATGGGGACGTCTTCACGTACCTGCACGGCGAACTGGACGCGGCTGCCACCCACTGCCACATGCCTTGCGACGTCGGTCCTGACAGCCTGGTCTTCGTCAGCGACCAGGCGCAGCTCGCCACCGCGCGCGAACGCGGGGCCGCCAGTCTCGTCGTGCAGCGCGACATCGCCGATCAGCTGGTCGCAACGGACGCCGCCTTCGGCTGCTCCTTCTCAGTCAAGACCGTGTCGATGGGTATGGCGGTGCTGCTCAAGCACTTCGACCGCAAACGCGAGCGCTTCGCCCAGTGGGGCGAGCGCCACCCCACGGCCATCGTCCACCCATCTGCCAGGATCGGCGCAGACGTGCTCCTTGGACCGTACTGCGTGATCGGCGCCAATGCCGTCATCGGCGACGGCTGCTGCATCGGGTCGCATGTCGTCGTCGAGAACGATGCGCGGCTCGGTCCCAACAACGTGCTGCATCCGCATGTCTTCGTGGGCGCTGGATGTGAGCTCGGCGGGACTGTGAAGTGCATCCGCACACCAGCATCGGCAGCGACGGCTTTGGCTATGCGGTTGGCGCGAGCCGGCGACCGCAGAAGCTGTCGCACCTCGGCAACGTGCGCATCGGCGACGAGGTCGAGATCGGCAGCAATTGCGCAATCGATCGCGCAACGCTGTCGTCGACCCATGTCCGTTCGGGCACGAAACTCGACAACCTCTGCCACATTGCGCACAACTGCGACCTGGGCGAAGACGGGTTCTACACCGCGGGCTTCATGATGGCGGGGTCGACGAAGATCGGACGACGTTTCATGACGGGTGGCAACAGCGTGGTCTCGGCGCACCTCACGCTGGCGGACGATGTCGTGCTGGCAGGCCGCTCGACCGTCACCAGCGACGTGCCCGAACCGGGACACTATGGCGGCTATCCGCTGCAGCCGTTGAAGGACTTCATGCGGACCCTCGCCGCGTTGGGCCAGCTCACCGAGATCCGCAAGAACCTCAACCGGGTGCTGAAGCACCTGCAGCTGCCGGAACGGCCGTAGCGCGCTCATGGCGTCGACACCCGGGTGACCGACGACATGAACGGCGAGTACTCCGACGCGTTGGTCGTCTTCGGCATCACGGGCGACCTTGCCTTCAAGAAGATACTTCCCGCGCTCGAGAACCTCGAGCGGCGCGGCCGCTTGCCGGCGATCGTCGTCGGCGTCGCGCGCGGCGGAGTCACGCGTCAGGCACTGATCGCCCGGGTGCGGGAAAGCCTGGCGCAGCACGGCGACGGCACCGACCCGGCAGCGCTGCAGCGTCTCGAAGCCAGGCTGCAGCTCGTCGATGGCGACTACCGTGACGACACCACGTTCGTGGCGTTACGCGCAGCGCTGGACGGCGCGAAGCGTCCCTGCCACTACCTCGCCATTCCGCCAAGCCTGTTCGCCGCGGTCGCCGGCAAGCTCGGCAGCTCGGGCTGCGCCGCCAATGCGCGCGTGGTGGTCGAGAAGCCGCTAGGACGCGATCTGTCGAGCGCCCAGACGATCAACCGGGCGCTGCAACAGGTCGTCGATGAGAATTCCATCTTTCGCATCGATCATTTCCTGGGCAAGGAGGCGGTGCAGAACCTGCTGTATTTCCGCTTCGCGAACTCCATCATCGAGCCGCTCTGGAACCGCACGCACATCGAGCACGTGCAGATCACCATGGCGGAGAAATTCGGCGTCGAGGGTCGTGGCAGGCTGTACGAGGAACTCGGCGCGGTGCGGGACGTCGTCCAGAACCACCTGCTGCAGGTGCTGGCGATCCTGGCGATGGAACCGCCCGTCGGCACCAGCCCCGAGGCGATGCGCGACGAAAAAATGAAGGTGTTGCGCGCCATCCGGCATCCTGAACGCCGCGACATCGTGCGCGGCCAGTACGAGGGCTATCGCCAGCGAGGACGGAGTCAGCCCGAACTCGGATGCCGAAACATACGCGGCACTGCGTTTCGAGATCGATTCGTGGCGCTGGGCCGACGTGCCGTTCTTCATCCGGACCGGCAAACGGCTGCCGGTCACCGCGACCGAGGTGATGGCGACGTTCCGCCGCCCGCCGCAACGACTCTTCGAGGAGGCGCTGCCGCCGCGCGCGAATTACCTGCGGTTCCGGCTTGGACCGGATCGCATTGCGATCGCGCTTGGCGTCCGCACCAGGACGCTGGCGAAGCAATGGTTGGTGAAGAGAACGGAACTGGCCGCCTGCAATTCGCAGGCGGACGAGATGACACCGTACGAACGACTGCTGGGCGATGCAATGCGCGGCGACGCGACTTTGTTCGCGCGCCAGGATTCCGTCGAGGTGGCCTGGGACATCGTGGATCGACTGCTGGCCAGCGGTCCGCAGGCCACGCCGTATGCTGCGAACAGTTGGGGACCGGATGCCGCGGCACGCATGGTCGAACGGTTCGGCGGCTGGTACGACCCGCCGTCGGTCTCAATTGCGACACCCTGCGGCTGACGAAGCGACGAACGGCGCCGTCGACTCGAGTGCCGCGTCGTGCGCCAGAAACTCGGCCGTCAGGTCCAGCAGCCACGACCGGATCACCGTGCCGTGTCGCCAGGCTTCCGTGATCTGTGGCAGGTCGAGCGCAAACTCGCTCTTGGCGCGCATCAATGCGAGCCCTTCGGCGTAGGCCTGCATCATTCCGTACTCGATGCCGTTGTGGACCATCTTGGTGAAGTGCCCCGCGCCGGCGGGTCCGCAGTGCACCCAGCCGCGGTCCTCCGCCGGGGCCAGGGCGCGCAAAACGGGTTCGATCGCGCGCACGGCCGCAACGTCGCCACCCACCATCAGGCCGTAACCGTTCTCCAGGCCCCACACACCTCCCGACACGCCGGCATCGACGAACAGCAGGCCGCGCTCAGCAAGCGTTGCCGCATGACGCTGGCTGTCCTTGTACATCGCGTTGGCACCGTCGACGACGACATCGCCCGGCGTCAACAGCGGCACGAGCCGTTGCAGCGTCTCGTCCGTGGGCGCCCCAGCGGGCAACATCAGCCAGACGATTCTCGGCGATGACAGGTTCGCCACGAGCTCCTCCAGCGTGACGACCGCAACCAGGCGCGGCTCGCCGGCCAGTGCCACTCGAGCCTCGACCGCCCGGTCCCAGGCGATCACCACGTGGCCCGCACGCGTGATGCGGCGGCTCATGTTGCCGCCCATCCGGCCCAGTCCAATCATTCCCAGCGTGAGGTTCATCGCGTTTCGACCCGTTGCAGCCCGGCGGGGGCGATCGATGGTCGCGCGATGCCGGGCGCGCACAAGGGCGGGGCCCGGGGGGGGCCGGCGGGGGCGCCCGGCGGCCGCCGCCCGGGGGGCCCGGGGGGGCGGGGCGGGGGGCCCCGCGCGCGCCGGGGGGGGGGGCGGGCGGCTTGGGGCGCTCGTCGACCTGCGAACCTGATGATCGCGGTGCCACGAGCACCGGAAAGCACAGGACAGGCCTGGTCCGAGCGGCAGTCTTGGCAGGGCGCTGGCGGTAACGCGGACGGGCAATGGATATCGATGCACTGACACTCGCGCGGCTGCAGTTCGCCTTCACGATCAGCTTCCACATCATCTTCCCGGCGATCTCGATCGGGCTAGCCAGTTACCTCGCCGTGCTCGAAGGCCTCTGGTACTTCACCGGCCGCGTGGTCTTCCTCGACCTCTTCAATTACTGGAAGAAGATCTTCGCAGTGGCGTTCGGCATGGGCGTCGTGTCGGGCATCGTCATGAGCTACCAGTTCGGCACCAACTGGAGCGTGTTCTCCGACAAGGCCGGCCCGGTCATCGGGCCCTTGATGGGTTACGAGGTGCTGACCGCTTTCTTCCTGGAAGCGGGATTCCTCGGCGTCATGCTTTTCGGCCTGTCGCGCGTGGGGCCGCGACTGCACTTCCTGGCGACGCTGATGGTCGCGCTCGGCACGTTCATTTCCGCGTTCTGGATTCTCTCGGTCAACAGCTGGATGCAGACGCCGGCCGGCTACGCGATCAACGATGTCGGCCAGTTCGTTCCGGCGGACTGGGTCGCAGTCATCTTCAACCCGTCGTTCCCCTACCGGCTCGTGCACATGCTCCTGGCCGCGTACCTCAGCACGGCGTTCATCGTCGGTGGCACGGGTGCGCTGCACCTGTTGCGCGATGCGACCCAGCCCGCCTCGCGCATCATGTTCTCGATGGCGATGTGGATGGCCGCGCTGGTTGCGCCATTGCAGATCGTCGCCGGCGACCTGCACGGTCTCAATACGCTCGAACACCAGCCGGCCAAGGTCGCGGCCATGGAAGGTCACTTCGAAACGCACGCGGGCGCGCCGCTCATCCTGTTCGGCTGGCCGGACATGGAGCAGGAGCGGACACGGTACGCAGTCGAGGTGCCGAAGCTTGGCAGCCTGATCCTCACCCACGACTGGAACGGCACCGTGCGCGGGCTCAAGGAATGGCCACGCGAGGATCGCCCGAACGCGACCATCGTGTTCTGGAGCTTCCGCGTGATGGTCGGGGCCGGGCTTGCGATGGTCGCGGTCGGAATATGGAGCCTGGCGCTGCGGGCGCGCAGACGACTGTACGACCAGCCATGGCTGCTGCGGGCGTCCGTCGCCTTGAGCCCCATCGGCATCGTCGCCGTGATTGCCGGCTGGATCACCACCGAGGTCGGTCGGCAGCCCTACACCGTGTACGGATTGCTGCGGACCGCGGATAGCGCATCGTCGATCGATGCCGCGGCGGTGGGCGCCTCGCTCGCCGCATTTGCAGTCGTGTACTTTGCAGTCTTCGGAGCCGGTGCGTTCTACATGCTGCGCCTGATGAGCAAGGAACCGCGCGCATGATGCAACTGGACCTCGCGCTGATCTGGGCAGGACTCCTCGCCTTCGCCGTGCTCGCCTACATCCTGCTCGACGGCTTCGACCTCGGCGTCGGCATCCTGTTTCCGCTCGTGCCCGGTGAAGCGAATCGCGACGAGATGATGAACTCCGTCGCGCCGGTGTGGGACGGCAACGAGACATGGCTCGTGCTGGGAGGCGGCGGTCTGTTCGCCGTCTTTCCGCTGGCCTACGCGATCATCATGCCCGCGCTGTATGCGCCCGTGATCGCTCTGCTGCTTGGGCTCGTCTTCCGCGGCGTGGCTTTCGAATTTCGCTGGAAGACACAGCGCGGCAAGTTCCTGTGGGATGGCGCATTCACCGCTGGATCCACGATGGCCGCGTTCGCCCAGGGAATCGCGCTCGGCGCGCTGGTGCAGGGAATTCCAGTGGCGGGCCGCGCTTATGCCGGTGGCTGGTGGGATTGGCTCACGCCTTTCAGCCTGCTCACCGGCGTGTCGCTCGTGTTCGGCTATGCGCTGCTCGGCGCGACCTGGCTCATCTACAAGACGCAGGGTCACACCCAGCAGCGGGCGTATCGATTCGCCGCTGTTGCCGGCGGCGCGACGCTGGCCGCCATCGGGCTAGTCAGCCTGTGGACGCCCTTCCTCAGTGATGTGTTCATGCAGCGCTGGTTCTCGTGGCCGCAGATCCTGTTCGTGGCGCCGGTTCCGGCTCTTGTCGCTCTCGCTGCGTATGTCCTTTTCAACGGCCTGCGACGGCGGCAGGAACTGAGCCCCTTCCTCGCGTCGCTGGCGCTGTTCGTCCTGTGCTTCGTCGGACTGCTGATCAGCTTTTTCCCCGTACCTGGTGCCGACATCGGTCACGCTGTGGGAAGCGGCTGCGCCGCCTTCGAGTCTCGGCTTCCTGTTCGCGGGCGCCGCCTTTCTGATCCCGGTCATCCTCGTGTACACCGCGTACTCGTACTGGGTGTTCCGCGGCAAGATCGAACAGGGCGGCGGCGGTTACCACTGACGATGGCGCCCAAAGGCTGGCAGCGCCTGCTCTGGTTTGTCGTGATCTGGGCTGGCAGCGTCATGGCACTCGGCGCCGTGGCGTGGGCGATCGGGTCGGCCCTGGGTCTAAAATAGCTGCCCGACACGGAGAACGACAATGAACGGCGCACAATCCCTGCTGCAGACCCTGGTCAATTGCGACGTCGAAGTCTGCTTCGGCAACCCCGGTACGTCCGAGATGCATTTCGTCGCAGCGCTCGACTCCGTGCCGCAGATGAGGTCCGTGCTGTGCCTGTTCGAGGGCGTGGTGACTGGCGCAGCCGACGGCTACGGGCGAGTCGCCGGCAAGCCGGCCGCCACGCTGCTGCACCTGGGACCCGGCCTTGCCAACGGCCTGGCCAACCTGCACAACGCGCGTCGCGCCAGCACACCGCTCGTGAACATCGTCGGCGATCACGCGACGTATCACCTGCAGTACGACGCACCGCTGACGTCCGACATCGTTGGCTTCGCGCGGCCGGTCTCGGCGTGGATTCACGAATCGAAAAGTGCCGACGCAGTGGCGGCGGATGCTGCGCGGGCAGTCCAGGCCGCGCGCTCGGCGCCCGGTTGCGTGTCGACGCTGATCCTCCCGGCCGACACCGCCTGGAACGAAGCACAGCGCGCCGAACAGAAGCTGCCGGACCTGCTGCCCACACCCGTCAGTTCGGCTGCCGTCGATGCCGCAGCCAGGCTGCTGTCAAACGGCAGGAAGACCGCGCTGCTGTTGCGCGGCGCCGCGCTATACGGTGCGGGTCTCGAGGCAGCCGGTCGCGTGCAGGCCAAGACGGGCGCACGCTTGCTCTGCGACACGTTTGCACCGCACGCCGAACTCGGCGCAGGTCGCGTACCGGTGGAACGCATCCCCTACTTCGCCGAACAGATCGTCGACTTCCTGAAGGAGATCGAACAGATCTTCGTCGGCGCCAAGCCGCCGGTGTCCTTCTTCGCGTATCCCGGCAAGCCAAGCTGGTGCGTACCCGAGGGTTCGCACCTCAGTTACCTCGCGCACGCGCATCAGGACGGCGCCCAGGCCCTCGCGGCGCTGGCCGAGCACGCTGGGCGCTCCTCGCGCTCACCGGTGCGCATTCCGCTGCAACTGCCGGAACTGCCGGGCGGCCCGCTGACCGCACTCGGCGTTGCGCAGGTGATTGCGATGACGCCCGACAACGCCATCTTTGCCGATGAATCCGCGACCGCATCGTTCGCGTTGCTCTCCACGATGGCGCGCGCCCGGCCGCATACGCACCTGCCGCTGACCGGCGGCTCGATCGGCCAGGGCCTGCCGCTGGCCGTCGGCGCGGCGCTGGCCGCGCCGGGGCGCAAGGTGATCTGTCCGCATGGCGACGGCGGCGCGGCCTACACGATGCAGGCATTGTGGACCATGGCGCGCGAGAAGCTCGACGTGACCACGGTGATCTATGCCAACCGCTCCTATGCGATTCTCAATATCGAGCTTCGGGCGTGTCGGCGCGACCGGCAGCGGTCCGGTCGCAATGTCGATGCTCGATCTGCACAACCCGGAAATGAACTGGACGAGAATCGGCGAAGGTCTCGGCGTCGAGTCCAGCCGTGCGACGACATGTGAGGAGTTCGCCGCGCAGTACTCGTCGGCGCTCAAGCACCGTGGACCGCGCCTGATCGAGGCGATGATCTGATACGAAACGCGTCAGGTCCGCCGCAGCATGAGGACGTTGCCGCCCACGGCGAGCGCCGCACCCGCGAACGTGAGCGCGTCCGGACGGAATCCTTCGAAGGCCATCGACACCACCAGCGCCAATAGGGGCGTCATGACGCCGATGGTGCCGGTGGGACCCGGCCCGATGCGCTCCTGCAGCGTGAGAAAGCAGGCAAACGTCAGCACCGATCCGGCCAGGGCGAGGTAGAACAAGGCCAGCCACCACGATGCGATGGCCGGAGGAACAAAGCTCTGGCCCTGCAGCAACGCAAGCAATGCAGACGCGGCGGCGCCGTAGAGCATGCCGAACCCAGCGCCGGCCAGAAACGGCAGCCCGCGAGCACGGTTGCGGCCTGGCCGTCAGGCTGCCGACCGTCGACAGCAACACGGAACCCACGGTGAACAGCGCCCCGGGCCAAGCGTATTCCGATCGCCGGAGGCTTTGCCGAATTCAGGCCAGAAGATCAGCGCAACGCCGGCGATGCCGAGCATGCCGCCAAGGATGAATCGCGGCCGCAGGTTGACGCCGAAAAGCGCGCGAGCACCGAGGCCCGCCACGAGCGGGGAAGCCGAGTAGCCCACCGCCACCAGCCCCGACACGAGATGCTGCTCCGCGTGGTAGACGCAGACGTACGACACGCCGTACATGAAGCCACCCTGCAACGCGAAAATCGCGTGCTGGGCGGGCCCGTGAAGCG
>JADIYJ010000020.1 GCA_016705325.1 Pseudomonadota bacterium
CCGGGCAGGGCATTCAGGCGGCGTTGAAGAAGTCGTGACGGGCCTTGAAGTGCTGGTTTCATCTCTCGGCGACGCAGGCCTAATTCGCCAGATTGAGGGCCACGACCGCCGCTGCCTCTGCGCGATCGACTTGAGGGTTCGAGGTGCTCCGGCTCTGGATGGCTGGACATCGCGTCGATGATCGTCGCCGGCCCGCCGCAATAGCCGATGCCCAGCCGGTCGCCAGCATAGCTCTTCGACACGCCGTTGATCGTCACGTTCGTAGAGGTCAGGGCAGGCGGTAGAAAACTGCAGAACGGTTCCGCGCCCCAGAAAATGTGCTCGTACATGTCGTCCGTGGCGATGAGCACGTCGGGGTGGCGGCGCGGCACGGCACCGAGCGCGTGCGGCTCGGCGCTCGTGTAGGCAGCGCCGGTCGGGTTCCGACGGGCTGTTGAGCATGAACAGTCGCGTCTTTGGCGTGATGGCCGCTTCGAGTTGCGCCAGGGTGATCACGTAGCCCTGGTCAGGACCGGCGTACGGCGTGATCGGCGTGCCTTCACCAGCAGCGCGATGTCCCGGGTACGGGGCCCAGTAGGCGCCGGGATGATGACCTCGTCGCCCGGGTCGATCACCGCCATGAACAGGTTGTAGATCGTCTGCTTGGCGCCGGTGGAGACGAGGACCTGCGGGCGCGTGTAAGCGATGCCGTTGTCGCGCTTGAACTTCGCGATGATCGCGTCCTTCAGGTCGGGAAGCCCTCGACCGCGGTGGCGCGTGAAGCCCTTTGCCCGGATCATCGACGCCCGCGTCGGCGATAATGCACGGGCGTGTCGAAGTCCGGCTCGCCGACGCCGGGGCCGACGATGTCCTTGCCCTCCGCCTTTGAGCCGGGACCCGGCCCGTCAGGGCGACGGGGGAGACGGCTTGACGCGCTTCAATCGCTCGGCGAGGACGATGGCCACTGGGAGATTCCGCGGGTGAAAAAGACAGAACATTTTGGGCTAATCTGGCGGTCCTCCCAAGGCAGATGACACCGATCGGCGGCAGTTGCAGATGACCGACGTTCCCCGCGCTTTCAGTTGCAGTCCGGCTACCAGCCGGCGGGTGACCAGCCCGAGGCGATCGCGCGCCTGGTCGAGGGGCTGCGCAACGGCCCTGGCGCACCAGACGCTGCTGGGAGTCACGGGTAGCGGCAAGACGTTCAGCGTCGCTAACGTAATCCAGCAGGTGCAGCGGCCGACGCTGGTGATGGTGCACAACAAGACGCTGGCCGCACAGCTCTACGGCGAGTTCAAGGAATACTTTCCTCACAACTCGGTCGAGTACTTCGTCAGCTACTACGATTACTACCAGCCGGAGGCGTACGTCCCCTCGTCGGACACGTTCATCGAGAAGGATGCCTCGATCAACGAGCACATCGAGCAGATGCGCCTTTCGGCCACCAAGGCGCTGCTGGAGCGGCCCGACTCGATCATCGTCGCGACGGTCTCGGCCATCTACGGCCTGGGCGACCCGCAGGCTTACCTGAGCATGGTGCTGCATCTGGTCCGCGGCGAGCGTATCGACCAGCGCAAGCTGCTGCGGCGGCTGGCGGACATGCAGTACACGAGGAACGAACTCGATCTCACGCAGGGCACGTACCGCGTGCGCGGCGACGTCATCGATGTGTTTCCGGCCGAATCCGAGCGCGAGGCCGTGCGCATCGAATTGTTCGACGACGAGATCGAGGCGCTCAGTCACTTTGACCCGCTCACGGGCGAAGTTTTGCGCAAGGTGCCGCGACTCACCGTGTATCCGTCGTCGCATTACGTGACGCCACGCGAGCGCGTCGACAGCGCGATCGAGAACATCCGCGAGGAGCTGCGCGAACGGCTCAAGGAACTGCGCGCGGCCGACAAGGGCCTGGAGGCGCAGCGGCTCGAGCAGCGCACCACGTTCGACCTCGAGATGATGATGGAAGTCGGCTATTGCTCCGGCATCGAGAATTACTCGCGGTACCTGTCGGGTCGCCAGGCAGGTGAACCACCACCGACGCTGTTCGACTACCTGCCACCGGGCGCGCTGCTGGTCGTCGACGAAAGTCACGTCACGGTCCCGCAGATCGGCGGCATGTACCGCGGCGATCGCTCACGCAAGGAAACGCTGGTCCAGTACGGCTTCCGCCTGCCGTCGGCCTCGACAACCGGCCCGCTGCGGTTCGACGAGGTGGGAGGCGCTCGCGCCGCGGCCATCTTCGTTCTCGGCCACGCCCGGCCCCTACGAACTGAGCCACGCGGCCGGCGACATCGTCGAGCAGGTGGTCCGACCGACGGGGCTTCGATCGAAGTCGAGATCCGTCCGGTGCGCACGCAGGTCGACGACGTGTTGTCCGAGATCCACCGCTGCGTCGCGGCTCAGCAAAGAGTGCTGATCACCACGCTCACCAAGCGCATGGCCGAAGACCTCACCGAGTGCCTCCAGGAACTCGGCGTGAAGGTGGTTACCTGCACTCCGGACATCGAGACGGTCGAGCGCGTCGAGATCATCCGCGACCTGCGACTGCGGGCAAGTTCGACGTGCTGGTCGGCATCAACCTGCTGCGCGAGGGGTTGGACATGCCCGAGGTCGCACTGGTCGCGATCCTCGATGCCGACAAGGAAGGGTTCCTGCGTTCCACCGGTGCGCTGATCCAGACCATCGGCCGGGCCGCGCGCAACGTGCACGGCCGCGCGATTCTCTACGCCGACCGCGTGACGGGGTCGATGCAGCGGGCGATCGACGAGACCGATCGCCGCCGCGCCAAGCAGATCGAGTACAACCTGCAGCACGGCATCACGCCGCAGTCGATCGTCAAGGCCGTGCAGGACATCATGGAAGGCGCCCGTGGCGATGGCGCGCGGGGGGCGCGCGGCGGCCTGGCGACGGACGAAGGCGACCTGCTGCTTGCGCCGGAGCAGGCGATGAAGCGGATCAAGAAGCTCGAGGCCGGGATGTACAAGCATGCCCGCAATCTCGAGTTCGAAGAGGCGGCCCGCATCCGCGACCAGATCGAGAAGCTGCGCCACCAGGCGTTCGGCATCCCCGGCACGCTGGCCGGGTAATGACCCCTATCCCCTAACCCCTTCCTTCCTGTATCCTCCGCGGCTCGTTTGAGGGCGCATAGCTCAGCGGTAGAGCACTACCTTGACATGGTAGGGGTCCGTGGTTCGATCCCACGTGCGCCCACCACGATCCCGGCACCTGGGTCATCGTGAATCTTGACGGGACCTTAAGACGATGCCGGTCATCACACTGCCTGACGGCAGCCAACGCAGTTTCGAACAACCCGTGACCGTGGCAGGCGTTGCCGCGAGCATCGGCGCGGGCCTCGCCAAGGCTGCGCTTGCTGGTCGTGTCAACGGCAAGCTGGTGGACACCTCGTACGTCCTCGACCGGGATGCGCAGGTTTCAATCGTCACTGGCAGGGACCCGGACGGGCTCGAAATCATCCGTCACTCCACGGCGCACCTGCTGGCGCAGGCCGTGCAGGCCGTCTACCCGGAAGCGCAGGTCACCATCGGTCCCGTGATCGAGGACGGCTTCTACTACGACTTCGCCTTCAGCCGGCCGTTCACGCCGGAAGACCTCGCGAAGTTCGAGGCGAAGATGCACGAACTCGCCAAGGCCGACCTCAAGGTCGAGCGCAAGCTGATGCCGCGCGACGAGGCGGTCGAGAAGTTCAGGAAGATCGGCGAGCATTACAAGGCCGAGATCATCGCGAGCATCCCCGCGAACGAAGACATCAGCCTGTACGGCCAGGGCGACTGGTTCGACCTGTGCCGCGGCCCGCACGTGCCCAGCACGGGCAAGCTCGGCGCGTTCAAGCTGATGAAGGTCGCAGGCGCCTACTGGCGCGGCGACTCGAAGAACGAAATGCTCCAGCGCATCTACGGCACCGCGTGGGCGGACGAGAAGGCGCTGAAGGCGTACCTCACCCGCCTCGAGGAAGCCGAAAAGCGCGATCATCGACGCGTTGGCCGCGACCTCGGCCTGTTCCACACGCAGGAAGAAGCGGTGGGCAGCGTGTTCTGGCACCCGAAGGGTCACACTCTCTGGCGCACTGTCGAATCCTACATGCGCGACCGCCTCGAGCAGGCCGGCTACGTCGAGGTCAAGACGCCGCAGCTGCTCGACCGCGTGCTGTGGGAGAAGTCGGGGCACTGGGAAAACTACCGGCCCAACATGTTCATCGCCGAATCCGAGGATCGCGTCCTCGCGGTCAAGCCGATGAACTGTCCGGGGCACGTGCTCATCTATCGGCAGGGCATCAAGTCATATCGCGACCTGCCGCTGCGCATGGCCGAGTTCGGTGCCTGCCATCGCAACGAGCCGTCGGGCGCGCTGCACGGCCTGATGCGCGTGCGCGCGTTCACGCAGGACGATGCGCGCATCTTCTGCACCGAAGACCAGGTCAACGCCGAGACGGTCGCGTTCTGCGACCTGCTCATGAGCGTCTACAAGGATTTCGGGTTCGAGGAAGTGCGGGTCAAGTTCTCGGACCGCCCGGCCAAGCGCGCCGGCACCGACGCCACCTGGGACAAGGCGGAAGCCGCCCTCAAGTCGGCAGTCGAGACCGCGGGTCTCGAATACACGCTGAATCCGGGGGAGGGGGCCTTCTACGGTCCCAAGCTCGAATTCGTGCTCCGGGACGCCATTGGCCGGGACTGGCAGTGCGGCACCCTGCAGGTCGATTTCGTGCTGCCGGAGCGCCTGGGTGCCGAGTACGTCGGCGAGGACGGGGCCGTGCACCGGCCGGTCATGCTGCACCGGGCGATCCTGGGCTCCATGGAGCGTTTCCTGGGGATTCTCATCGAAAATCACGCCGGGAAATTCCCGACCTGGCTCGCCCCGGTGCAGGCCGTGGTGATGAATATCACCGACGGAGGAGCTGATTACGTGCGCAAAGCGACCGAATTCCTGAAAAATCAGGGCTTCGGGTCGAAATGGATTTGCGAAACGAGAAAGTCGGCTTTAAAATCCGCGAACACACCTTGCAGCGGGTCCCGTACCTGCTGTGCCGGTCTGCCGGATCATCGATTTCGGCAAGTTCCAGTTCGAGACGAACAAGAAAGCCGCGATCGCGAAGAAGAAGCAGAAACAGATACAGATCAAGGAAGTGAAGTTTCGACCTGGAACCGACGAAGGCGACTATCAGATCAAGCTCAGGAATCTGATTCGCTTTTTCGAGGAAGGGGACAAGGCCAAGGTGACATTGCGTTTCCGTGGCCGTGAGATGGCGCACACGGACCTCGGTCGGCAGATGCTGATGCGTTTGCAGCAAGACCTCGCCGGAATGGCGGTGGTCGAGCAGCATCCGCTGATGGAAGGCCGGCAGATGGTCATGATGCTGGCGCCAAAAAAGAAGTAAGGGCGGTTTCGGCCGCCTTTCGCCTTGGATCCGAAGCCGCAAGGCCGAGGTGAAACGGGCTATGAAAAATCAGGAGTTGTGATATGCCCAAGTTGAAGACCAACCGGGCCGCGGCCAAGCGTTTTCGCAAGACAGCGAAAGGCTTCAAGCGCGGCCAGTCGCAGAAGCGACACATCCTCACCAAGAAGTCGAGCAAGCGGAAGCGGAATCTGCGTGGCACCACCATGGTCGCCAAGCAGGATCTCGTCCGTCTCGAACAATTGCTGCCCCACGCCTGAGGTGACCCATGGCACGAGTTAAACGTGGCGTCATCGCTGGACGCCGGCACAAGAAGGTCCTCGCCAAGGCGAAGGGTTACTACAACGCACGCCGCAAGGTGTATCGCACGGCGAAGCAGGCGGTCATCAAGGCCGGCCAGTACGCCTACCGCGATCGCAAGGCGAAGAAGCGTGATTTCCGCGCGCTGTGGATCACTCGAATCAATGCGGGTGCCCGCATGTTCGAGATGTCGTACAGCCGGCTGATGGCGGGCCTCAAGGCCGCGGGCCTGGAGATCGACCGCAAGATGCTGGCGGACCTCGCGGTCCACGACATCGAGGCGTTCGGCAAGATCGTCGAGCAGGCGAAGAAGAGCCTCCCGGCCGCCGAGTAGGGAAATAGGGGAGGCTCCCCTATTTCGCAATGAGCGACACGAGCACGACCCTCAGTCTTGACGCCCTGGCGGCAGACGCCAGGGCGCGGGTTGCGGCCTGCGCGGGCCTCGCGGAACTGGAAGCGCTCAAGGTCGAGTTGTTCGGCAAGAAAGGCGCGATCACCGCGCATTTGAAATCGCTGGGCGCGCTGGCGCCCGACGAACGCAAGGCCGCGGGTGCCCGCATCAACGCGGTTCGCGACGAGATCGGTGCCGCTTTCGAGGCACGCAAAGCGGAACTCGACAGCCTCGAACTCGAACGCAAGCTCGCGGCGGGACGCATCGACGTCACGCAGCCCGGTCGCGGCCAGCAGCCCGGCGGCCTGCACCCGGTGAGCCGCACGCGCCGTCGCATCGAGACCATCTTCCGCAATGCCGGGTTTTCGGTCGAGGAAGGTCCCGAAGTCGAGGACGACTGGCACAACTTCGAGGCGCTCAACGTCCCCGCGAACCATCCGGCGCGCGCGATGCACGACACGTTCTACTTTCCGGACGGCCGTCTGCTGCGCACGCACACGTCGCCCGTGCAGGTACGCGCCATGCTGCGCGAGAAGCCGCCGCTGCGCATGATCATGCCGGGCCGCGTCTACCGCTGCGATTCCGACATGACCCACACGCCGATGTTTCACCAGGTCGAAGGCCTGGTGGTCGACGACGGCGTCAGTTTCGCCCACCTCAAGTCGGTGCTGCACGAATTCGTGCAGCAGTATTTCGAGCGCGATCTCGGCATCCGCTTCCGCCCCTCGTATTTTCCATTCACCGAGCCCTCGGCCGAAGTCGACATTGAGTGCGTGTTCTGCAGCGG
Source organism: Pseudomonadota bacterium (assembly GCA_016705325.1). GTDB lineage: Bacteria > Pseudomonadota > Gammaproteobacteria > Steroidobacterales > Steroidobacteraceae > RPQJ01. The sequence goes on from JADIYJ010000020.1 coordinate 6,865, forward strand.
CGCGGGTTGCCGCGTCTGCAAGCAGACGGGCTGGCTCGAAGTCGCGGGCTGCGGCATGGTGCATCCCAACGTGCTGCGCAACGTGGGCATCGATCCCGAGCGTTACACCGGTTACGCGTTCGGCTTCGGGCTCGAGCGCCTGACCATGCTGCGCTACAGCGTCAACGACATCCGCCTCTACTTCGAGAACGACCTGCGCTTCCTGCGGCAGTTCGGTTGACCCGGTAACCGACGATGCGCATCAGTCTGCAATGGTTGGGTGAATGGAGCGGCGGGCCGCTGCCTGCGCCGAGGGACCTCGCCGCGCGCCTGACGATGGCGGGCCTCGAGATCGAAGGGGTCGAAGCGGCCGCGCCGCCGTTGCCGGGCGTGATCGTCGGCGAGATCGTCGAGCGCGTGCAGCACCCCAACGCCGACACGCTCAGCGTGTGCCAGGTGAACACCGGAGCCGAGACCGTGCAGATCGTCTGCGGCGCGCCCAATGCGCGTGCGGGCATGAAGGCGCCGCTCGCCACCGTCGGTGCGAAGCTGCCGGGCGGCATGGAGATCAAGCGGGCCAGGCTGCGCGGCGTCGAGTCGTTCGGCATGTTGTGTTCGGGACGCGAACTCGGCCTGTCCGAAGAATCCAGCGGCCTGCTCGAACTGCCGGCAGAGACACCGACCGGGGCGGCCGTCATCGACGCACTGGGTCTCGACGACACGGTCCTCGAAGTGAACCTGACGCCGAACCGCGGCGATTGCATGAGTGTCCTCGGCATCGCGCGTGAGGTCGCCGCGCTGACCGGGCAAGCACTCACCGGACCGACCCAGACCGCCGTGCCTGCCGCATCCAGCGAGACCTTTCCGGTCGAGCTGACCGCGGGTGCGGGCTGCGTGCGCTTCGTCTCGCGCGTGATCCGGGGCCTGAATCCCTTGGCGAAGTCGCCGGCGTGGATGCAGGAACGGCTGCGCCGCGCCGGCTTGCGTCCGATCAGTGCGGCGGTCGACGTCACCAACTACGTCATGCTCGAACTCGGCCAGCCGATGCATGCGTACGACTTGCGGGAGCTCGCCGGTGGCATCGTCGTGCGCCGCGCGCGGGCCGGGGAGACGCTGAAACCGCTCGACGGTCGCGAGGTCGCGATGGACGAAACGGTGCTCGTCATCGCCGATCGCGACAAGGCGCTGGGTCTCGCGGGAGTCATGGGCGGCGATCACTCAGGTATAGGTGACGACACCACCGACGTCCTGCTCGAAGTTGCGTTCTTCCGGCCCGAGTCGATCGCAGGTCGCGGCCGTCGCTACGGCCTGGTCACCGACGCTTCGCAGCGCTTCGAGCGCGGTGTCGATCCGACGTTGCAGGAGCGCGCGATCGAGCGTGCGACGGCACTGCTGTGCGCCTGCGCGGGTGGAACGCCGGGCCCGACGCAGCTGGCCGAACTCACTGCCGAGTTGCCGCCTGCAGCGCTCGTTCCGCTGCGTCCGGAGCGGGCGCGCCGCGTCATCGGAGCCGACATCGACGACGCAACGATTGCATCGATGCTCACGGGGCTCGGCATGAAGGTCGACCACAGCGGCAGCGCCTGGCGCGTCACGCCGCCGACCTGGCGCTTCGACATCGCGATCGAGGAAGACCTGATCGAGGAAATCGCGCGCACGCACGGCTTCGACCGCATTCCAGAAACGGTGCAGCCCGCACGGCAACCGATTCCCGCGGTCACCGAGACGCGCATTGATGGCGATGCAGTCGCTGACATGCTGGTCCAGCGCGGTTATTTCGAGGCGATCACCTACAGTTTCATCGAACCGGGCCAGCACGATCTGTTCGCTCCCGGCGCGCCGAGCCTGACTCTCAGCAATCCCATCTCCGCCGAACTCGCGACGATGCGCGCCTCCTTGTGGCCGGGTCTCGCCGCGGCCCTCGCCTCGAACCAGCGTCGGCAACAGCCGCGCGTACGCCTGTTCGAGCTCGGTCGCAAATTCATCGTCGCTCCTGCAGACGGTGCACTGCACGAAGTGCCGGTCATCGCCGGGATCGCGGCGGGCTCCGCCGTGCCCGAGCAGTGGGGTGCGCCCAGGGCAGCGGTCGATTTCTTCGACGTGCGGGCCGACGTCGAAGCACTGCTGCGTGCGACAGGAGCGAGCAGCCAATTCCGTTTCGTGCCCGGCCAGCACGCGGCATTGCATCCCGGCCAGACCGCCGAGATTCGCCGAGGCGGCGCGCACGCGGGTTGGATCGGCCGACTGCATCCCGACGTCGAGCGCCGACTCGATTTGACATATTCAGCGATTGTCTTCGAGCTCGAACTCGCGGTCGCGATGGCTGCCTCGGTGCCGCATTTCCAGGAAGTGTCACGGTTTCCGGCGGTGCGGCGTGACCTGGCGCTCGTCGTCGAGGAAGCGGTGCCCGTGCAGAAGCTGCTCGACTGCGTCCAGCGCGCCGCAGGGGCGGTGCTGCGCGAGACGACGGTGTTCGATATTTACCGCGGGGCAGGCATCGAAAATGGTCGCAAGAGTGTCGCGATAGGCTTGAATTTACAGGATGTTTCGCGCACCCTTACCGACGAAGAGACGGATGCCATCGTGGCCAGGGTCGTCTCCGACCTGGAGCGGGAGTGCTCCGCCACGATACGAGACCGATAAGACAAACATGGCATTGACCAAGGCGGAGATTGCAGAAGCACTGTTCGACCAGCTCGGCCTCAACAAGCGTGAGGCGCGTGAGCTCGTCGACTTGTTCTTCGAAGAGTTGCGCATGGCGCTCGCCCATGGCGAGCAGGTCAAGCTCTCCGGTTTCGGCAACTTCGACCTGCGCAGCAAGAATCAGCGTCCGGGCCGCAACCCGAAGACCGGCGAGGAGATTCCGATCAGCGCGCGTCGCGTCGTGACTTTCCGTCCTGGCCAGAAACTGAAGGCGCGTGTGGAAGCGTATGCTGGAACCCAGCAATAACGACGAACTCCCGCCGATCCCCGGCAAGCGCTATTTCACCATCGGGGAGGTCAGCGATCTGTGCGGTGTGAAGCCGCATGTGCTGCGTTACTGGGAGCAGGAGTTTCCCCAGCTCAAGCCGGTCAAGCGTCGGGGTAACCGCCGCTATTACCAGCGCCAGGACGTGCTGGTGATTCGACAGATCCGCGCGCTGCTCTACGACCAGGGCTTCACCATCGGCGGCGCCCGCAATCGGCTCGAGGGCGAAGAGGCCCGTGATGACGTCACCCAGGCCCACCAGCTCGCCCGCCAGCTGCGGGTCGAACTCGAAGAGCTGATCAAAATCCTGCGGCGCTGAGCGATTCGGCTATAATCCGCGCCCGGTCGGAGCGTGGCGCAGTCTGGTAGCGCACTTGCATGGGGTGCAAGGGGTCGGAGGTTCGAATCCTCTCGCTCCGACCAATCAAATTCGATCCACGCAGAAACGCCCGGCAGGGCGTTTTGTCGTTCACGCGCCAGCGGTCGCGGCCGCTCCAGGACGGAGCCGGGCCCGCTTATGTCTGCTGCGCGCCACGTTATGTCCCGATACCCGTTTTTCCTTGAAAAACTGTTGCTTAGCGCTTGATTTTGATAGCGGTCTGTCGCGAAACTAGGGCCGTGCTGAAAAATACCTATCGTCGTACGTGGGCCACTCTGCCTTTTGTCTTGCTGCTCGGCCTCGGTAACGCGGCCTCGGCACAGACTTTCACGCCGTGTTGTGGCTCGGAAATTAAGGCGTTCGAAAGCCAGGATACGAGTTTCCCGCCACCCGCCGCCACGGTTGAAGTCGTCGGCAGCTCGACGATTCGGCTGTGGGACAGCGTGCGCAACGACCTCGCGCCGCTCGAGGTGATTCCGCGGGGTTTCGGCGGCAGCAGTGCCGACGACCTCGATTACTACCTCGACCGGATCGTTCTCAAGTACGCGCCGCGCGCGGTGGCGATCTACGAGGGAGATACGGACACCGGTGACGGCCAGTCGGCGGAATACGTTGCGGGCAAACTCCAGCAGATCGTCGCGCGCATCCGGACCCAGTATCTCACAACGCGCGTCTACATCATTTCGGTCAAGCCGAGCCCGTATCGCTGGGCCTACTGGCCGGTTGTCCAGCAATTGAACGCCCAGATGCAGGAGTATTGCGAGAAAACGTTCGAGTGCACCTATGTCGACGTCGCAACGGCGCTGCTCGATGCGAACGGCCAACTCGTTCCAGCGTATTACGCCTCCGACCGGGTTCACCTGAGTCCTGCCGGTTATGCCGTATGGACCGGAGTCATCCGGCCCGTCCTGATGGAGGGCGAGGCGGGGAGCATCGTACTGCCCCAGTTGCAAGGCGCCGATGCCGGCTTTGCCCCGACGCGCGGCTCGATGAGTTCGAGCAATGGATTCATCGATATCGCGGGCTCTGGCGTGGGTACGCAGGGCCTGCTGCTCGACGGCTTCCGCTACGGCTACCGCCAGCTCACCGGTAACGGCCAGATCACGGTGCGCCTCACGAATCAGCTAGACACGGGTACGGGTGTGAATCCGCTCGCCGGCGTGATGATCCGCGAGTTGCTGACCCCGGAATCGCGTTATGCCTTCGTGTACTCGACGCCCGGCATCGATGCTGGATTCATGTACCGCGGCGCCGTGAGCACTGCGCCGGACGTCAGCACCGTACCGCAAACGACCATCGGCACTCCTCGCTGGCTGCGCCTCGTGCGCAAGTCGAATGTCGTCACCGGCTACTTGTCCGCGGACGGCAAGACCTGGCAGCAGTGCGGCACCTTTACGTTCAGCAGCCTGACCTGGAAGGTCTACATCGGTCTGGCCGTCACCAGCGCTGCCGAAGGCGCGATGGCAACGGCGACGTTCGACAACGCCTGGATCTACGGCACGACGGCGCTGCCCTCGGCCCCGGCCAACGACATCTACCCGCCTTATCGGCCCAAGAGCCTGGTGGCCACCGCGCTCGCTGCGGACTCGATCAGCCTGTCGTGGTTGTCGGGCGGTGACAAGGGTGGCACCGGCGTGGGTGGTTACCGCGTGTTCCGCGACGGTGAGATGATCGGCGTCACCCGGTCGCTTTCGTTCGTCGACACCGGCCTCATGGCGAGCAAGTCCTACGCGTACACCGTGAGCGCCTACGACAAGGCGTCGCCGACCAACTCAGGGCTGCCGACTACCGCCGTCACCGCAACCACGCCGCCGCCGCCGCCGCCGCCGACTCCGTAGCTTCGGCTGCGCGTTGGGGACAATCCCGCTTGGGCCTCTCCTCGAGATCGCATATCGCCGACCTGGACGCCGCTCGCGGCGTGCTCATGCTGCTGGGCCTGGTGCTGCATTCGGCCGACGTGTACCGGGTTGGACGCTGGGTCGTGCACGATCCGTCGGGCAACGTCGCGTTCGATTGGCTGGTGACGGCAATTCACCTGTTTCGCATGCCCGCATTCTTCTGGATCTCCGGGTTCTTTGCTGCGCTGAGCCTGGACCGGGCGGTGCCGACAGACTTCTTCAAGCGCCGATTCCAGCGTCTGGTCTATCCGATGGTCGCGACCATGCTGACCTTCAACCTGTTGCAGCAGGTCGTCCTCGACTCTCTGCCGCCAGCGAATGTAAGGCAGCCGACGGCCTTCGCTCATCTGTGGTTCCTGGTGGACCTGCTGATCTACTCGACGCTTGCGGCTGTCGTCATGACCAAGGGCAGCCTTCTGGACCGAGCCTTATCGCGCCTTCTGTGCGGCGTACGACGGCCGATTTTGCTGATTTGCATACTGGCCGTGACGACTGCGATCCCGATTCTGGGCGCAGCAGTTGTCGGCAAACTTGCGGGCCACGACCTGGCGTTCGGGAACGTGACGAGCCTGGAGCGTCTTGCCGCCAATGTCGTGTATTTCAGCGTCGGGATGGTCAGTTACCGATCGCGGACGTTGCGGGATATCCTCCACGGCATCCATCCGGCGTGGTTCGTGCCGGCCGGAGGGATCGGCGTCTGGCTGGCGCAGGTCGTGCAGCCGGGCTTTGTCGTGGAAGTGCTGCTGGAGGCGTTGCTGGTCTGGGTGGCGGTAGGCGCCGTGCTCTCATTTTTCCGGCAGGCGTTCAGTCAGCCGGGCGGTTTCAAGCTCTGGCTCGCCGATGCCAGCTATCCGATCTACCTCTCGCATCATTTCTTCGTCATTCTGTTTGCGGGCCTGTTGCTGAGCTCGAGTCTGGCCGCGCCGGTCAAGTGCGCGTTGGTCCTGGGGCTGACGTCGCGTTGCAGCGCGGCCTGCGCCCAGCGGGCTCGAAATGTCGGGGTGTTGCACTGGTTGTATCTGGGCAGGCCCATGCCGCGCGCGGCGGTTGATGCGGCGCCAGTTCGCCCGGTCATAACGCCAACGCAGGATGCCGAGGTGCGTCCGGGTACGGACTGACTGTCGCGATCGTAAGTCGCGCACGACCGATCCAGGCGATTGCCGGCTCGCCGTGCAGGCGGGATCCGGGCTACGTATCGGTTGGCAGCGGATCGACTAACATCATTGTGCTGCGAGACACTCGGATACCTGCCAGCGGAGCCAGTGATCGACGTCCTGATTCTCGGAGCTTCGCCGAACTCGCTCAGTGCGGCGCGATCGCTGGGGCGGGCCGGGTTGCGGGTCGTAATGGCGGATACGAAAGCCGACGAATCGGTCGCGCACAGTCGATACGTTGCACGATTCGAACTGCTCGCGGATGGCGACGACGACGTCATCGCGTCCCGCCTGATGGAATTGTGCGGGCAGCACGAAAGGCCTTTTCTCCTGCCCACGGGCGATCGTTACGCACTGCTGGTGGCCAGGTACCAGGAGCAATTCCGGTCGAAGTACTGTTTCGTGATCCCCGCTTCCGACGCGCTCGAGGGCATCGTCGACAAGGCCAGGCTCTACGAAACCGCCCGGCGGCACGGCATTCCGCATCCGGTCTTCGAAGTTGTCAGGCGAAGTGCCGACATCGAGATCGCGATCACCAGGGTGCCGACGCCCTGCTATGTGAAGCCCGCGCTCGCACACGAGTGGCGACGATTCAGGAACACCAAGCTCGAGCGCGCCGGCACGACGACGGAACTGCGCCGGGTGTTGGAGAGTTTCGTCGAGAAGAAGCTGGTCGCCGTGCCGCAGGAGATCATCCCCGGCATGGACAGCGAAGTCTTTTCGGTCTCGGCCTACATCGACCGGTCTGGAAAATGCCTCGGCTGGCGAACCAAGCGGAAACTTCGCCAGTGGCCCCTGGGTGCAGGGGATGCCAGCCTGCAGGAGATCTGCGATCACCCCGAGGTTGCCGAGCTGGGGCTGCGGCTCCTGTCCGCCACCGGGCATCGCGGCCCGGCCACCGTCGAGTTCCGTCGCGACGAGCGCAATGGCCGCCTGGTACTGATGGAAATCAATGCGCGGACCATCCTCGGCCAGGAGATGATCGCGCGCTCGGGCCTGGATGTTGCGCTGATGGCCTACCAGGATGCCAAGGGCAATCCGGTGCCCCTGCCCTGGGGCAGTCAAATTCATCCGCTGGATGCACTTCCAGTCAGACTTTCGTGCGTTCCGGGCCCTGCGCCGGCGCCGACAGCTGACGGCCTGGCAGTGGCTCAACTCGATTGTCGCCTGCCGGGCCTTTGCCTACTTTGCCGTCGACGATCCCAAGCCCTTTTTCACTGACCTTCGGCGCTGGGTGGTGAGTGCAATCGGCGGTTACAGGGCTGGACTGCGACCAGCCTAGCACCCATAGCAGAAACCCCGGCGCGAGGCCGGGGCTTCTTGATCAAGCTGCGACCTGAGACGAATCAGGCGCTGCGCCGACGCCTCAGGAAGGACGCCAGCAGCAATCCGGCCAGCACCTCGAGCGGACCCGTGGCACCGCCGCCGCCGCTCGACTTGGGGGCACCGCTCGAGATGACGAGATCCACCGACGAGCCGGTCAGTGCCTGCGTGGCGCCCGCCGGGGTCTGGCTGATGACGTTGCCGCTGGTCACGCCCGTGCTCGTCTGCCGCGTCACGGTGCCGACCTTCAGGCCTGCGCCTGTGATCGCCGTCCTGGCCGCCGCTTCGGTCATTCCGACCACGTTCGGCACGGCCACCGGTGCCGGGCCGCTCGAGAGGACCAGGTTCACCTTGCCGCCCGACGTTGCCACCGCGCCGAGGCTCGGAGACTGGCTAAGCACGGTGCCGACCGGGGCAAACTGGTTCGGCTGCTGCGTCTGCGTGCCGACGATCATGCCGACGTAGGCCAGCGCGGTCGTCGCCTCTGCCACCGTCATGCCACCCAGGTCCGGAACGAAGAGTGTCGTGCAGCGCGTGAAGTTCGCCGTCGCCGCAGCCTGCCCGGTCACCTGGACTTCGAGAGTGTGCGTGTTGCAGTCGGCGATGTCCGACACAAACGCCAGCAGGTACTCGTTGTTGAGCAACTGCGAGATCTGTACGTAGGCGCCGGCGATCGTGGCGGCGTCCGAGGTCGGATAAAAGTCGCCACCCGTCTCAGTGGGGAGATTGTTCAGGATACGCTGCGAGGTGGTGGACGTGAAATCGCCAACGCCCACGGTGAAGATCGAGACGTTGGCGTCGATGGCCGATTGCAGCGCGGTGTTGAAGTTGGCCGACGAGCTGTTCTCGGCACCGTCCGAGACCAGGACTATCGCCCGCGGGCCGCTCGGCAGCGTCACGGCCGGCGAGTTGAACGCGTCGACCGACACGAGGACGGCGTCCAGGACGTTCGACTCGCGACCCGGATAGTCCGAGTTGACGGCCGCGATCAGTGCCGTCCTGTTGGGCCCGCTTACGCCGTCGATCTGCACGAACTGCTGTACGACCGACGCCTTGTTCGGGTTCGTCTTGTTGAACTTGACGATCGCCGCGTAGTCGCCCACCTTCATCGAGTTGATGAAAGTGATGACGGCCTCCTGCATCGCTGCGAGCGAGGTATCCACGACCGAGGGGCTGTAGTCCATCGCGAAGACGATGGAAACGTGCTGGGTTGAACCCGGGGCAGCCGGCGGCAGCGAGAACGTCGGAGAAGACAGGACTTTAGTGTCCAGTTTGACCGTGAAGTCCGCCGCGTCCAGACCACCGACCGGATTGCCGCTGGCGTCGGTCACCGTCACGAACGCCTGGATCGGGTCGGTAACGGGCTGTGCCTGGGCCTGGACTCGAATTGCAACGTCCGCGCGCACGGATTGCACGAAGAGCAGGGCGACCAGGCCGATGACGAGCAGCGACCAACGCAGCAGCGCCTGCGTCGCGATCGACGACTTCGACCAGCCCGAAATCGGCAACGACGTCCCTAATGTCATATTCGAGTTCCCCACATCTATCACTCCAGTTGACGACCGAACATCCGCCGGTTGGCACCGCCAGGATGGCTATGATTGGGCCGGGATTCTAACAGCACGCCCGGGCATGGAAATGTGACGCAAGTCTCACCCGAGCGTTCGCTGTTCTGGGGTGACCTCGACGTCCTGGATTCCTGTATGTTCCCGCGCATGGACAGCCAGCAGACGAAATCGTTCCTGACGGTGGCCCTGATGGCGGCGTTCGCCGACGGCCTCAAGGATGAGCGCGAGCGCGAGTCGATCCGCAAACTGGTGGGAACCCTCGGGGCCGAGGCCAGCATTGACCTGCCGGCCTTGTATCGCGACGTACTGCTCTCGCGGCCCGAGCTCGCCGCAGTCGTGACGCCGCTCGATACGCCGGGACTGCGCCAGTTCGCCTTCGAAATGGCCGTTGGCGTTGTCAACTCCGACGGTGCGCAGAATGCAGCCGAGGCCGCCTTTCTGGCGCAGTTGGCCGCCGCGCTGCAGTTGCCTGCGGCGGCGACGGAGTCCATCTCGCAGCAGGCCAGTGCGATGGCGGGCACCGTGCTCGGCAAGGCCGACGTCAGCGACGCCGAAATGGACAAGTCCATCCTGAATGCATCGATCACCAACGCGGCGCTCGAGTTGCTGCCGGAATCGATCGCGTCGATGGCGATCATCCCATTGCAGCTGCGCCTCGTGTATCGCATCGGCAAGGCGTACGGCTACGAGATGGACAGCTCACACGCGAAGGACTTCATCGCCACGCTCGGTGTCGGCCTCACCTCGCAGTATGTCGAGCAGATCGGACGCAAGTTGCTGGGCGGGCTGCTCGGCGGCCTCGCCGGTGGCGTCGGTCGATCGCTCGGCCGGCAGGCGGCGAGTTCCGGCCTCAGCTTCGCCACGACCTACGCGATTGGCCGCGTGGCGCAGCGTTACTACGCGGGTGGCCGCAAGCTCGATGCCGCGACGCTCAAGGCAACGTTCACTTCCTTGCTGGCCGAGGCGCGCGGC
>JADIYJ010000021.1 GCA_016705325.1 Pseudomonadota bacterium
TGGTGAAGCTCGGTACTCAGCGGCAGGATGAGGTCGTTGTGATTCTTCACCACGTCGCCGAGCAAGCGCAGGGTCTTCCGTTCAAGGTCTACTTGGGTACGCTTGAGCGATGCGCTCTCGGTGAGGCGCATGCCCGTGAGCAGGACGGTGCTGACCCAATCGGCAGCGGTTCGGTCTATCTCGGTCCGCGCCTCCTCAGCGCGCTTGCGCAGCATTGAGTGGACCGCGCCGATGCGGTCGCGCGGGATGCGACCCTTGCGGGCTTTCTCAGGATTGAACTTTCGGACCTTGATCATTCGGGTGACAGGGTTCACCACAAAGATCCGCGGGGTGCCGTCCTCCTGCTCGTACAGGTCCCTCGCGTCATTGCAGAGCGCGCGGAGGTACGTGAACGTCATATTGGCTGCGGCCTTCTTCCCTTTCCCCCCTGCCCTGTTGGCTTCCGTTTCGCTCAACTCGATGAACCGCACCAGACAAGCCTCGCGGGTGACGGTAGCGGCCATCGGTTCGTCCAGCCACGCGGACAGATAGCGCTCAATCGTCTCCTTCATGCTCCGCAGCGTGGCGGGTCGCAACGGGCGACTGCTTTGTCTGCTTGTGCGCGAGGGTAATGCGCCATCACTTCCCGGAGCGTGGCGGTCTGGGCAGCATCGACTTTGGCCAGCTCCCTGGAGAGTCCCGGCGCTTTGCTCTCGGCAACCGGGTCCATCCCGACGACCATCTGCGCCTTCAACTCCAGCGCCTTTGCGCGCCTGATCGACGCGCCACGGGTCGTTGTGCCGCCCGATGCTGATGCTTCGCTCTTGCTTGGCCCCCCGACCCGGTATTGCAGGAAGTGGGTCCGGGTCTCGCTCCGTGCGGAGTACCGCATGCCGGAACCCCTTCACCTCGCCGTCCCAGAGAACGTCCTGCTCGCGTCCGTCGCGGCATTGAAATTTCTCAACGGAACCGTTCGTCAGCTTACCGCATAGCGCCCTCGCTTTTGCGTTCAGCACGTATTCAGCAAATTTGGCTGGGCTAAGCGTAGCGACAATGTGCGAGCGTTACGAGCGAAATTTGCCGTAACCCGTTGATCTAGCGAAAGAAAAGTAGCGCCCAGTAGTTCTTAGTAGCGACGAGGAGTGTGCTATTTCGGGACTGTTAATCAGCGGGTCCCTGGTTCGAATCCAGGTGTCGGAGCCACCTTTAAGAATAGGGGTTTTAGCCCCATAGGCCACTCCTCGGATTGCGTAGCAAACCACCGGCTGTGTAGCAGGCGTTCGTCGCACAAGGCATCCGCGCAACGGAACAGTTCTCGCTCGATTGGCAGGAAACGTTGTTCGCTCGGCAGCGGTTCCTCTGCTCGATGGGAGAGAACGAGGACCCGTCGGTCGGGCGCAGACTCTTGCAAACCAAAGCTATTGGCGCGACCCAGGAGGCAAATGAAGTCCCGTCCTGCGGACTGTGATGCAGGTCGATTCCCGCGGTGACGCTCCCGCCTACACTGGCCGCAGACTCAGTGAGTTAGGGCGCGGTCGAATGCTTGCATGCCTCAGACCACGCCAAGGATACGGCGACGGTGCAACCCGATTGGAATCGGCCAGGAACGGGCTTTGCGAGCACTGATTATCGACTTGAATAATTTCTCTCGCTATCCGACGCTGCCGATCGGTCTGATCGTGGCGACTTTGCGCAAGGCGGGAATAGAGGTAGACGTTCTCTCACCGCTGGCACGCGGCGTGAAGGGCTACCCGCGACATCCGCGAGACAGGCCGTGGGGGTTGATCGAGAACCGGCTGCGATACTGGTCGGCGGTCAGTCCGTCTGCCGTGGTTCGCAGGGCACGGCGGCTTGCAGCGCGCGCCATGAACCCTGGCGGGTCGGCGGATCGTTCAGTCGTGCTCCGCTACGCGATCGAGATGCTGGAGCGCCAGCTGGACGTGGTGCTCATCTCCGCGTACACAATGTACGAGGACATATGCCGTGCCATAGCCGGTGAATGCCGTGCGCGACGCGTGCCGGTCGTCGTGGGCGGCAATTATTTCGTGCTACCGGAGGTTGTCGAACGCTGGCTTCGCATCGATGGCGTCTCCGTCGTGTACGGCGGCGAACCGGAGCGAGATCTCGGCGCGCTCCTCGAGGACCTTGTCAACGGCCGCGACGTGTCGCGCTATCCGGGTGTGTCTGTGCCGGGGCGCCACGCCGCCCCACCGGCACCTCCGCTTCAGGACCTCGACAGCTTGCCGTTTCCGGACTACACGGACTTCCCCTGGTCACTCTATCCAAACCGCATCGTGCCGATCATGGCGGGCCGCGGCTGCGGATGGGGCAGGTGTCGGTTTTGCTCCGACGTCATTACATCGGCCGGCCGGACCTTCCGTTCGCGGTCACTTGAGAACGTGCTTGGTGAGTTGAGGTACCAGCGCGAGCGTCACGACACATCGCTGTTCGTGTTCCTCGATCTGAAGCTGAATTCAGATCTGAATCTTTGGCGTGGCCTGCTCGAACGTCTGCCCGGCGTCGTGCCGGACGCCTCCTGGACGGCCTCCGTCCATGTAGATTCGGGAAAGGACAATGGGCTCTTCCGTCAGGATCTCATCCAGGCGAGGCGGGCCGGATTGGCCCGTGTGACATCCGGGCTTGAAACAGCGAGCGCGCGATTGCTGCAACGCATGGCGAAGGGCAGTAGCTTGGCGCGGACCTCGGAGTTCATTCGCGACGCCGCCGAAGCTGGCATCGGTGTTCGCCTGACCACGATCACCGGCTATCCTGGCGAGGAGCCGGGCGATATCGAGGAGACGACTAGATTCCTAAGCCAGCATTCGCGATGGATAGATCGTGTCGTATTGAATATGTTCCAGTTGAAACCAGGCACCGATCTGGACCGGCGTTCGAAGCTGCGCGACTCCTATTTGCCGGGCGTGCGCCGTGGACCGATCGACACGACCAACGCCGTCATCCAGTTCAGCAACACGGCGCACGATTCGAGGGCCTACCGGCGCGCCGTATACAAGCTGATGGAGGTGGTTCACCAGATCAATCGGCGACCGCTCTCGGGTGACGCACGGGAGTTTGCGGGAGTCATGTAAACGCCTGCTCGAACAGCTCACAATAGTCGGCGGGAACGCCGACCTGCCCAAGAAATCTCCCGCGCCAATGCTGCGTTCTTTAGGCGCTAAGTAGTTTCGACGAGAACGGACGAGACGTGGCCTGCCGCAATTAGTGAACAGTGAGTCGCGGGTTCGAATCCAGGTGTCGGAGCCATCGCCTCCTCGGCCTGCCCGGAGCGGGCACACGCCGACATCCTCACTTCCGATCTGGCTGCCAGGCCACCCCGAGGCTGAGAGCGTTCGCCGTCGCGTTATCGGCGGCGTCATCGCGATCCTTCCAGCGGTACGTGTAGCCGCCGAACAGCGTCCACTGACGTTGCATGCGCCAGCGGAAACCCACGTCTCCGGCGAAATACTTCTGGCTGACGAACGTGCTGTCACCCGGAGGCGCATCGTCGTTGATCCCGCGCAGCCCGAACGTCAACACCGTCTTCTGGCTCAGGTCGCGCGCAACGCCCAGACGCAGCTGGGTCCGATTGACCAGCTGGCCATCGGCATTTGGATCCAGGTACTGGTTGAGATCGGCAAACAGTCGCGTGACCTGGTAGGTCCACTCGGCACCCACACCACCCGAGAAACCCGAGCTGGTGCTGTTGTTCCCGCCGCCTGCAGTCGAGTTCGAGTCCACGAAGCTCGCGCCGGCCCGTACGTAGACCTTGGCCGTTTCGGTCCAGTTGCGGGTCCATTCGCCGCTCAGCGAGTAGTAGTCAGTCGGATCGTCATCGACGGGATCAAATTTTTCGAACGTCGTCAGCACTGCGAGCGTCGACATCTCCGACGTCTTGAATCGATAGTTGGCAAACAGCGTGATGTCGTCAAAGTCCACGTCGCCCCGACGCTGTTCGTCAAAAGCGACATCCAGGTATTCGGCACCCAATTCGAGGACCTGGCGCTGGGTAATATCGAAGTTGACTCCCGATGCGACGGCAAAGCGATCCTCGCGATTGCTGGAAGCGACCGAGGGAACGTTCTCGCCCGGATCCGGCTGGCCAAGCACCGGATCCACGCCGGCGCCTGACGGGAAGAAACGCCCGAGCGTAACCACCCGACGTGTAACGCGCGTTGAGGAACGTGCTCATCCGTTCGGCCTCGCGATTCAACCCCATGCGCAGGTAGTAGTTCTCGAGGTCGTCCTCGTCGCCCTCGATGTACTTCGTGAACACCACCTGCGGTATCAGCGTGAACGTGGTGCGTGGCGTGCTGCCACGCACTGCCAGGCGGGCGTCGAGCTTGGGCCCGTACACTTCGATTTCGTTGCCGGGGACCGACGTCATGCGGTCGTTGTCGTCGTACTCGGCGCTGAGCGCGACGCGTGGCTCGTATGACCAGTCCGCGGCCATCGCGCCCGTCGGGCCCAACGACAACAGGCCGCCGATCACGGCTCCGGCCGGCAGCGCGCGGCCCATCGCAACGCGACACGAGTGACGCAGCAGGTTGGTGTATTTCATGATTCCGGGTCGCCTCGATTCGATGGAAAGTGACACGCTCTGTCGTGGGCAGTTGCCGCCCCGCCTCAGGCCACGCGCGCCTGCGCCTTGCCGAAATGCGCCGTCTGCTCGGCACGCAGCCGGTCGCAGACCCGGCCCGACGGCAGCACGACGTCCGCGTAACGGATCGGCTGGTCCTTGGGGACATCCCGCAGCAGCTTGCAGCCGATCGACAATGGCATCGGCAGGTAGTCTTCGCCCTGGCAGACCTCGTAGGTGTCGATCAGCCCGAAGCTCGCGAAACCGCCCATGCCGTCCAGCGTTTCGCCGGCGCGCAGGTTCTGCTTGGCGATCGAAACCGTGTCGCAGACCGGCGCACCGCGCGGAGTGAGCGTCGGATCCTCGAACAGTACGGCCCGCGCGACGGAATGCGGCAACTGCAGGTGCGGCAGGTGGTACGGCGTGTAGAACATGTAGTACGGACCGTCGCCCATCTTGAAGTACGACATGTACTTCTGCTTGACCGGGTGGTCGTTGTAACCCATGACGAACGCGCCGGTGTGCGGCTCTGCGCCCAGCACGAAATCGACCAGGCCGCCGTCCTTGAAATCCTTGTCGCCGAACAGCTTGAGCAGGTCTTTGACGTGACCGCACTGGTGGCCGTGCATGCCACGGATGCCCGGACGGAATCCGGTCGCGTTGCCGATGATCGTGGATTCGATGGCGAGCTTCGAGCCGTCGGCGAACGAAGCAACCATCTCCGCCTTCTGCTGATGCTTCGAGGCGAATTCGCGCTGCGTCTCGGGGTTGCGGTAGCGGTTCAGGAAACCCTTGATCTGGCCCATCAGCACCGGCTTGTAGCCGATGCTGTCGACAAACCGGTACAGGTTCATCGCCACGCCCGGCTCGTCGCCGTCGGTGTACGTATAGACGACGCTGTTACGGTCGGCATGGACCTTGAGAATCGGCCCTATGGTCGAGTCGACCTCCGCGTTCATCAGCACCACATGCTTGCCATGCGTGATCGCGTCAAATGCGACGCGCGCGCCGTACTCGACGTCGCCCGTGCTCTCGATGACCGCCTCGATCCGTCCGGACCGGCACACGACCTCCGGATCATCCGAGACTGCGTAGACTCCCGCCTCGATCGCGGCGTCGAGTTCTGCCGCAGTGCTGACCGAGCGGAACTCGTCGACTCCTGCGTCCCGGTAGGCTCGCTCGGCCTGGTCCGTGTGGCGGTTCACGATGGCCGCCAGCCGCATACCCGGAAAGGCCGTCAGGATTTCGAGGGCGATGCCGCGGCCCATGTAGCCGGCTCCCACCAGGGCCACGCGAATGGGGTCGCGCTGCTGTAATCGCTGCTGCAATGCCGTGTCGACGATGATCACTGTGAATTCCTCCGGCTGGCATCGATGCCAGCATAGTCCGGCCAGGACCGGTCCTGCGCCGAGACGAGCTCGATGCGACCGGGCCAGGCGATGCCGAACGCCGGATCATCGTACCGCACTCCCCTGGCCGCAGCCGGTGCGTACACGTCCGACGCAAAATAGAGCAGCTCGGTGTCGTCCTCGAGCGTCAGGTAGCCATGGGCGCAGCCTTCGGATGCATACAGCGTGCGGCCATTGCGCGCCGACAACTCCACGCCCATCCAGCGCCGGTGCGTGGGCGAGTCCGGCCGCAGGTCCACGACGACGTCATGCACCGCGCCGCGCGTGCAGCGGATGAGCTTGACCTCGGTGTGCGGCGCCTCCTGGTAGTGCATGCCGCGCAGCGTCCGCGCCGCGGGCTGACGCCGGTGTTGGCCTGCGCGATCCGCGTTGAGAGCCCGTGCGCCGCAAACTCCTGCTCGCACCAGGTGCGCGCGGAAATAGCCGCGCTCGTCGGCCCGGGGTTCGAGGTCGATCAGCCAGACGCCCGCGATGGTTCCCGGCGTGAACTTCATTTCCAGAGCATCCAGGGGCAGACGCCGCGCGCCTCCATGCGGTCGAAGCTGATCTTGTCCTTGAAAGTATCCATCGGTTGCCAGAAGCCGTCGTGCCGGTACGCGCCGAGCAGGTCTTTTTCGATCAGGCGCGAGAATGGCTGCTCGACGAGTTCCTCGCCCGGCTGCATGTAGTCGAAGATCGACTGCCGCAGGACGAAAAAGCCGCCGTTGATGCGCAGGTCGGCATCCTGCACCGAACCGATGCGACGCACGCGGCCGTCGCCATCGGCGGTCACGTAGTGGAAGCTCTGCGAAGGGCGCACCGAGACGAAGGTCGCTAGCCGCGTGCCCTTCCTGAAGTCGTCGACCACGGTATTCAGCGGGATGTCTGACAGCCCGTCGGCATAGTTGGCGAGGAAGATCTCCTCGTCCTGGACGTACTTGCGAACGGCCAGCAGGCGCTCGCCGATGTTGGCGTTCAGGCCGGTGTCCACGAACGTGATGCGCCAGTCCTGGATGTCGCGGCTGTGCAGGTCGACCTTGCGACCGTCACCGGACAGCGTGAAATCGTTGGTCATGCACTCCTCGTAGCGCATGAAGTACTCGCGCACCATCTGGCCGCGATAGCCCAGCGCCAGCACGAAGTCCTTGTGGCCGAAGTGCGCGTAGTAGCGCATCAGGTGCCAGATGATCGGCCGCACGCCGATGTTGACCAGCGGCTTGGGGATGGTGTCCGAGTGCTCACGGAGCCTCGTACCCAAACCACCGCAGAACAGCACTACTTTCAACGCAACCTCCCTCGACTGCACCGCCGGCCGAGCCGATCAGCGCCCGATCCCTTCGTATGCCCGGAACGCCGACGGTTCGAGCACTCGTCGTCCGTCCACGACCAGCGGCGTTGAACCCATTGCCCGCAGCATGTCGGGCAGTTGCTGAAACTCGCTCCAGCGCGTCACGAGCACGACGACCGCCGCGCCCTCGAGCACCTCGCGCATGGAACCCGCGAGCTGAACACCGGCCAGGCCCGGGTGATCCGCCGGCCTCGCGATCGGGTCATAGGCCGACACTACCGCGCCTTCCTGGCGCAGCAGGCGAATGATCGGGAAAGCCGGCGATTCGCGCACATCGTCCGTGTCGGGCTTGAAGGCGATGCCCAGCACCGCGACGCGAACCCCCTTGAGGTCCGGTACGTGCTTGTGCACCAGCCGCAGCACCTCTCCCGGCTGGCCCGCGTTGATCTCGAGCACGCTCGCCAGCATCGACATCGGCAGGCCGTGATCGCGCCCCTGCGCCACCAGTGCCGTCACGTCCTTGGGCAGGCAGCTGCCGCCGAACCCGCAGCCGGCCTCCAGAAAGCTGGCGATCGCCGCCTTCACGGGCGTGCCGTCGGGCAGGCGCGAGGTGAAATACGTCGAGGCGTGCACACCACGCATGACATCGCGCACGTCCACGTCGCCGAGCGTCGAGCACAGGCGGCCAAACTCGTTCGCGAAGGAGATCATCGTCGCCAGCGCGGCATTCGAGGCGTACTTGATCATCTCCGCGGTCTTGGTGTTGGTGCGGATGACTGGCGCGCCGGCGAAGGGCGCGTAGATCGCGGCGAGCAGGTCGCGCGTCTGCTCGTCGATGCCGCCGAGCACGATGCGGTCGGGCCGCATGAAGTCCTCGATCGCCTGGCCTTCGGTCAGGAACTCCGGATTCATGCCGAGGCCGAAGTCCTTGCCTGCAACCAGGCCCGAACCGGCCTCGAGGGCTTCACGCACGGCGCCGTCGGTGGTGCCAGGGATCACCGTGCTCTTGACCACAACCGTGTGGCGGCCCGGCTTGCCACGCATGGCCGCGCCAATCTGCTCCGCCGCACGCCTGACGTACTGCAGGTCGATCTTGCCGTCCGCGGCGGGCGTGCCGACCGCGATGAAGGTGACGTCGGAGGCCTGCACCGCGCCGGCCAGGTCGGCCGTGGCCCGCAATTTGCGCCCCACCGTGCGTTGCAGGAGCTCCGGCAGGCCGGCCTCGTGGATCGGCGCGCGGCCCGCGTTGATGGCGTCGACCTTGGTGGGCTCGAGGTCCACGCAGGTGACGTCGTGGCCGACCTCCGCCAGGCAGGCGCCCGAGACCAGGCCGACGTAGCCCGTGCCAATGATTGAAATGCGCATCAGGCCGCTGCCGCCGTACGGTTGTGGTGATACCAGACCAGCGAGCGATAGATGCCCTCCTCCACCAGCACCTTGGGCTGATAGTCGAGTTCACGACGCGCCTTGTCGATGACCGGGCAGCGCCGGTTCGGGTTGTCCACGAGGTAATCCGCCTGCTTGGCCTGTCCGAGCACGACCCGGCCGCGGTAATCGAACAGTTCGGCTGCCGTCGCGCACACGATGTCCGCCAGCTGCGCCATCGAGATCTCCGGTCGATCGATTCCGACGTTGTAGGGCTCGCCCGGTCGTCCCCTGACCAGGACCTTGTAATAGCCGGTGATCGCGTCGGCAGCGTAGCAGAAGGTCCGCCTGGGTGAGCCGTCGGATAACATAACGATGTCGCGGCCTTCCAACACGTCGCGGGCGAAGTCGGGCAGGACGCGGCCATCGGTGATCTTCAGCCCTGGCCCGTAGTTGTTGAACGGCCGCGCCATCTTCACCGGCACGCCGTGCTGACCGGCGAAAGCGACGCAGAGAGTCTCGCCATAGCGCTTCGACTCGTCGTAGCACGCGCGCGGTCCGGTGCACGAGACGTTGCCGCGATAGGTCTCAGGCGTCGGGATCGCGTCCAGCGCCGGATCACCGTAGATCTCGCTCGACGAGTAGAACAGGAAGCCGCGCACGGGCCGGCCATGACCCGCCTCCGCGACGCTGTAGTCCAGCAGGTTGCGCAGGCCGTTGATGTTGGCGTCCATGCACTTGATCGGATGCGCGCGGTAGTAGATCGGCGACGCGATGCCGGCTGCGTGCACGATGTAATCGAAATGCGGCATGCGGGCCGGCAGCGGCTGGATCATGTCCTGGCGGACCAGCGTCAGGCCGGACTCGCCACGCAACTGCTCGAGCCAGTCCGGCACGCCCCGCATGTAATTGTCATAGACCGTCACGTCGATGGCACCGCGACCCTTGCGGGTGCGGTTCCAGTGCAGGGCCGTCTGCACCAGGTAATAGCCCAGGAAACCGCCGCCGCCGGTCACCAGCAGGCTGCCGCCTGCCATTTCACCTAGCTCCGACGCGAGGTCGGTGCAGATCGTCTCGAGGTCTTCCGTGAGCAATTGCTCCAGGCTCAGCAGCGGGCGTCCCATCACGACTCCTTCAACACGTTGAAAATATCAGTTTGCGGCCATGGAACGCCTCGGCCAGGCCCGACGGCGAATTGCACTCCATGCCACGCAGGCGCAGCTGCGCCTGGAACAGGTCTGGAGTGAACCACGCGCGTTGCCGCTGGCTCGGAAAGCAATCCATCAGCATGCGTACCTTGGCTGCTGCGGTCGCGGCGGACAATGGCAGGTAGAAATTCGGATGACCGAGATCCCCTTCGTATTTCGGAATCTCGTATTCGAGAATCGAATGCCGGCGATAGGTGTTCCAGGTGAGTTCGGCCACGACACGGTGGTCCTGGTGCCGGTCCTCGAGGCGGTGAGTCAGGATCAGGTCCGGCGCGGGGCCCTGCTTGACGGACTCGATCGCGTCCTTGAGGGCGACGAACTCGGAGGGGAAATAGCTGCCGCGTATGCGCAGGACCTCGACCGAATA
The DNA here is from genome assembly GCA_016705325.1 of Pseudomonadota bacterium. Lineage (GTDB taxonomy): Bacteria > Pseudomonadota > Gammaproteobacteria > Steroidobacterales > Steroidobacteraceae > RPQJ01. The sequence continues at coordinate 10,172 of JADIYJ010000021.1, forward strand.
CGCCGCGTTGCCGTGCACGCGGGCCGCCGCCGCGCGGGTCTCGGCCTCGCGTTCATCGTCGCCCGAGAACACCACCCAGCGGAAATGCGCCGCGGGCAGCCGCTCCGACAACTCCATGAGGCTGCCGCCGGCACCGATCTCGATGTCGTCGCAATGCGCGCCGAGGCACAGCACGTGGCGGACGCGGGAGGAATCGAGGAGCAGTGGCAGCATGTGTTGGTCTTTGTCGGGGCGAACAGTGTATCGGGTCGGATCACCGGCGGCGGCGCAGGCGGGCCACCAGGCTGCCGGGCAAAGTGCGCCGCAGTGTCGCCTTGGCGAGTGCGGTGGCGCGCACCCGGCGGACACCGAAGCTATCCCCGACTGGAACCCGCAGCAGCGTCGGCGCAGGAGCCGCGAGCGCCGTGGCAAGGGCCGCCGGCAGGTCCGACCCCGCCTCCGCGTAACGAACACCGGTGGCGGCCGCCAGCGCCTCGAAATCGACGTCCGGCAGGTCGACACCGTGTCCCGTACCAAAAGCCGACTGCTGGTGCAGACGGATCTGGTTCAGCTTGCCATCGTCGAAGACCATGATTGGCAGGGTGAGACCGAGGTGCGCGGCCGTCGCGAGTTCCATGCCGCTCATCGACAGCCCGCCATCGCCCATCAACCCGACGACCGGTCGTTGCGGCAATGCGAGCTTCGCGGCGATCATCGCCGGCAGGCCGAAACCCATCGACTGGAAGTCGCTCGGAATCAGGAGTCCACCCGGCGACAGTATGGGCAAGTGCCGTCGCGTCATGACCTGGTGCATGCCGGTGTCGGTGACCAGCATGGCCTCGCGGGGCAAGGCGTCACGCAGCACTGCGAAAAAGCGGGCGGCGGGCATGCCCGCGATCTCGGGTTCGGCGGCACGCGCCACCGGTGTGCTGATGGCCTGCCTCGCGGACTGCAGTTCCTGTGTCGACCACTCGGAGCGCCGCAATTCGCACTCTGCAAGCACGTGCAGGAAGGTTTCGACCGGCAGGCAGACGCATGACTCGCCCGGACAAGCACGGCCGAGCACTGCAGGGTCGGAGTCCACGTGCAGAGCGGACGCCGGATCGAATTTCAGGTGGTGCCCCGACGTGCCGTTGTGGCCAAGGTGCGCACCGAGCACCAGCACCAGGTCGGAGTCGCCGAGCAAGGCATTCACGGCGTCCACAGTGCCGCGATGCGTGTCGAATCCCATCGCCAGCGGATGATCTTCGGGTACCACGCCGCGTGCCGAGGGGGTGGTCAGCAAGGGTGCCCCCAGTCGCTCGACCAGTGCCTGCAGCGCGGGCGCTGACGCGATACAACCCTGCCCCGCGAAGATCACCGGGCGACGAGCCGTCGCGACGCGTGCGGTCAACGCCTCGACCTGCCCGGTGGGCACCGCGGCCATGGCGTGCACAACCGAATGCGATCCCTCCTGCGGCGCGGCTTTGGTCGAGACGCCCAACATTACGACCACCGGCCCGGGTTCGCCCGACGTGGCCAGTGCGTAAGCCTGATGCATTGCTGGGGCGAGCTCGGCGGCGGCATCGACCCGCAGCACGGCCTTGGCCAGACTGGAGGCCAGGCTCGTCTGCGGAATCGCCTGCAGCGCGAAGCGCGCATCGGGCCCTTCGTCGCAAGCCGGCACGAGGTAAATCATTGCGGCCGAGTCGAGCCGGGCTTCTGCCAGGCCCGCGAGCGCGTAGGCGAAGCCCGGGCCCGGAATCGTGAGCAGGACGGCCGGTCGCCCCGCGGCGCGAAAAAACGCGCCGGCCATGAAGCTGGCGGCGAGTTCGTGCGTGGGCACGACGGTGACCAAGCGGCTGCGACGCAGGGCCTCGAACAGCGGCACGGTCTGCGTGCCGGGCATGCCGAACACGTGGGTGACGCCCAGCGACTCCAGCGCCGCAAACATCGTCACCCCGGCATCGACGCTGGTGGTGCTCAAGGGTGTGCGCCTCCACGCGCGCGACGGGCCACCTGCGCCAGGCCATGCTTGATGCGGCCCGCGGACCGCGCGACGGTGCGGCCGAGCGCATAAAGGGTCTTTGGCCGCGACTTCAGGACCAGTGACATCGTGAGCTGACCGCCCAGCTGGGATTTGAAATGCGTGACGGGATTGAGCGCGGCGTCCGTGAGATCGTTGCTGCGGTAACCGAGCGCAGCCAGGGTCTCGAAAACACGCCAGCGCAGGAATGCGTGCGCACCCAATTGCAGGAACGCCTGGTCGCCGGCCGCGGCCACTGTCTCCGAGCTCGCGTTTGGCCCGAGCAGGACCAGCTGCGTCGCGATGGACCTGCCGTCCGGCAATCGGGCGTGGAACAAACGCGCCAGGCCAGCAGCGTGCAGTTCCGTAAAGTACTGGCGAAATGCCGGCTCGGGCAGGTAGGCGCCGACGCCGCGCCGGCCGAGCGTGCTGACGTGCAGGCGGTAAAAGGCATCGAAATCCGTGTCGTCCGTGAACTGCAGCTGGTCGCGCGTCGCGCAACGCTTGATCAAGCGGCGGAGGTTGTGTTCGACACGATCCCACTGCCCGGCAAGCTCGTCGAGCGACACCACGTACGAGTAACTGGGCACGGCCTGCCAGTCGCGCTCCAGAAACGGCCGCGCGTCCGTCACCGTGCCCGCGCTGCGCAGGTTGACGTAGGCGTATCGAGCCGCCTCGAGCTTCCCGGCGAGTGCGGTCATGGCTGCCACATCGTGCGAGGTCTGGTGCGACGGGTATTTCGTGTCGTAGCGACGCAGCACCAGGCCGTTGCGATAGAGCAGCCGTCGCGGTGCAACGTACGAGCGCAGGCCCGGAGTCCCGTTCATAGAGGGCGACACCGCCGGCAAGTTCGCCATTCTGGCTGACAGCCAGAATCCGGAAGCATCCGCCCGCGCCCCGGCACAGCGTAGCCAGGTACTCCCTCTGACTGTAACTGCTGCCATCGGGCGATCGCTGCAACAGCTCGTGCCACGCCGGGTAGTCGGCGACGGTCAATTCGGAAACTACATCAGCCTCGGTACGCTGCCCGGCCGCTGCTGGGCCGGGCGGCGTCAAGTGCCGCTGCGTGGCTAGCAGGGTAAAGGGGAAATCCTGGATGACCATTCCAGCAACCTCGGCCGCTAGGCCCTGCCCAGCCGCTTGCGGAGCGACTGGCCGAGCTGGGTTAGTGCGCCGGAAACCGCCGGCCACGGATCGTCCCAGGCAAACACCGGCTTGTGCGCTGTGAGCCATGCACCCGCGTAGGTCAGTAGCGATGCGTGCTGCAGACCCTGGCTGCGACGCCAACGGTACTCCTGGGCGTCAAACTGCGGATACACGCAGCGGGCGCCGATCGGGTACGGGGGTTGCTGCCCCAGCGGCAGGCCCAGCGCATCGGCATACGCCATCTCGCAGACCGGGACACGGCAGTGTTCGGCATAGCCGACGTACCACCACGGCCGTGCGTTCACTTCGATCAGGTGGAACGTGCCGTCGCGCGGGTCACGCTTGTACTCCGCGCTGAAGATGCCTCGATAACGCAGGTGGCGCAGCAGCGTCTCGAGCGCGTCCATCGCCGGCTGCACGGTCGCGACCGGCACGCTGGCCATGTAGGTGCTGTTGCCGAAGTCCGGCGGATACATGCGCAAGCGCTGGCGGGCGAAGCGGGCCTGCACGACGTGCTGCCGGTCCATGAATCCGTCGATGAAGAAATGCCCGGTTGGCGGCCCCGGTATGTATTCCTGCAGGATCACTTCGAAGCCCGCCGCCTTGACCTCACGAAAGCTGGCCAGCGCCTCGGCGCGCGAATGAACGTGCAGGCCCTTCGCCTTGAAGACCTGCAGGAACAGCGGCGAGGACTTCGGCTTGAGGAACGCGCTCTCGAAGACGCGGTCGTCGATCGCGGCAAGATCGTCCTCGCGTTCGATCGCGAACGAACGCGGATGCGGCAGGCCCAGCGATTCCATGGTCGCCGCCAACCGACCCTTGTCCGTCAGGGTGTAGATGGCCTCGCGCGGCGAGAGGCAGGCAGGGAAGCGGGCCTTGAGGTCGTCCGGCAGCTCCGTGGCGGCTTCCGTCCAGAAATCGCTGCACGGCAGCAGGAATGCCTTAGGAGTCGGCAACGCCCGCAGGATGGACTCGAGCCGGGCGGCGGTGGGCGCCTTTGGGTCGAACGCAGCCGGCAGCGGCATGGGACGGTAGTAGCGGGACAGCGTCACCACGTCGCCCGGCTCCGTGTGGGTCCACACCGCGTGACCCAGTCGCGCAAATGTGCGGACGGCCCCGAGGGCCGTCACCGTCGTGCCGAAAACCAGGACCGGGAGCTGCTCGGAGCCAGAGGCCATCATGAATCGTTTCCAACGTTAACCTTGGAAATCTTAACATCGCACCCCCACTCGAACTGCAGGGTGCTTCACATAAGGCCGCGATGACCCACGACGCAGGCGGGCTGGCATATGCTGTGACAAACGATCGAAGAACGACCCAACGCGTCGAAGGGAATCCGTGTCCAAGCTGCATCTGGTCGCCACCGTCGCGATAATCGGCGTAGTCCTGTTTGCGCAGGTACCAGGCGAGGAACCCTGGGCGGCTGAGCTGACCAACTTCGGACATGGTTCGGCCTTTGCGGTGCTGACCGTGCTGCTGTTCAGAATTCTGCGTGCGCAGCCCACATGGAAGCTGCCCATTCTCGCGGAATATGCAGTCGTGGTCGTCATTGCCCTGGCACTTGGCGCGGTCATCGAACTGCTGCAAGGGATGATCGGCCGCGATCAATCAATCGACGACCTGGCGCGACGCCCAGGCACGCTGGCAGCCGCTGGATTCCTGGCCATGGTGGACCCGAAGCTGCAGGGCCGGGGCAGCCACCGAGGCATGCGGCTGGCCGGCCTGTTGCTGGGCCTGGCTGGCACAACGTGCTGCTGTGGCAGCCCATCGTCTCGAGCCTCGCCCACCTGGATCGCAATCGCAGCTTTCCGACGCTGGCCGACTTCGGCCGGCCGACCAGCATGCATTTCGTGAACGCGCTTGGCGGGGCGAAGGTCCGCTGGGGGGACTGCCGCCGTCTTTCGCTGGGGATGCGGGTCAAACGCACGCCCTCCGAGTGGACACAACGGCGCGATCCTGGTGGGGACTGCTGCTGCGCGAGCCACTGCCCGACTGGAGGCACTATCAACGACTGGCGTTGACGATCGCCAATCCTACCCGGGAGCCGCTGACCCTGGAGCTGCGGGTGCACGACCAGACCGCGAAGGTCGATGCCGCCGCACCCTTTGCAGCGCGACTCGAGATAGAACCGTTGTCGAGGCGCACCGTCACGGTGCCACTGGACCGCATGACGCCGAACGGCGCCGCTGCGCGCGTGGACCTCGCGCACGTGCAGTCATTGATGCTGGCACGCAAGGGTGCCAGCAGAGCCGCAACCGAGTTTTATGTGACCCGCCTGTGGCTCGAATGACCGCGGCATTCAACCGTTGGCGGCATGCGCAACTTGCAGCCCCATCACACGCGGCAGCAAGGCTTTGGCCTTCAGCACCTGCAGCGAGACCGCCGATTCACGCGGAATCGTGAAGCGGTCGGCCAGCGGCAGCGAAGCCAGTCCCGTCAGGAAGGTGAATGCCTGCTGGTACCCGGCCTCGCGGGCCAGCCGGACGCTGTGTTCGTTGATGTGTTGTGGCCCGCCCACAGGGTAGGCGAACGAGCTGACCTCGTGGCCCAGGATTGTCTCGAGACTGCGCTTGGAGCCCTTGATCTCGTCAGCCTGGGCCTGCGGGCTGAGCGTCGCCAGCACTCGGTGCGAGATCGTGTGCGAGCCGATGCCGTGACCCGCGGCGCGCATCGCCCGCACCTGCTGCCAACTCATCAGTTCCGCGCTCTGCAGGTCCCGCGACGGCACCGCAACCCCGCACGCATCCGCGAGTCGGGCCAGCAGTGCCTCGGTGGCTCCGCCGGCTGGAGTTTGAACACATCAGAACGCACGTCGCAAAGACCCGGCGAAGTCGCCCTCAAGGTCGTAATCCTGTTCATCGACCTGGATGGAACGACGGGTGGTTGACTTGAGCAGGTACGCAGACACATCCCACCAGCCGAGGCGGCGCTGCTCCAGCATGTCGAAAGGTATGAAGAACATGCCGCGGATCCCGAGGTCGTCCAGCACCGGCCGGGCCAGGTCGAAACAGTCCACGTAGCCGTCGTCGAACGTAACTGCCGAGTAAACCGTGTCACGGGGCAATTCGCCACCCTGATCCAGGCGCAACAACTGGTCTTCGTCCAGCACGACCGTCGCTGCCTTCAGCCACTGCATCTGCTGCGAAACGTCGCGACGTCGGTATCGAAGACCCCCGTCGTCGAAGCGGGTCGGCCCAAGGCCGGCACGGGCGTGGATGCGATGGTAGTTCACCACCAGCAATGACGCGGGTGCGCGCCTGCCGAGGAAACGATGTGCGCCGACTGCCATCAAGGAGCGCGCCAGTTGCAATCTTCTGCCCGCCATGCTGCGAATTCACCTCGTCGTACCATTCGTGCAACAGTGGCAGACCAGATCTTCAGCCACCAGATTCCCGGCCATCGCGCGAACCGACTCACGGTCGCGACGACATAATGTGCACTCCTTTCGGCGAGTTGTTAACCGACACGCCCCAGTCCGCATCCGCACCATGAACTGCGTCACAAATTTCCGGCGGCAGGGCGATTAGCATGGCAAAGTGTCGCGCGTCGGCTCCGAACAGGACGGGCGCGACCGCAATGGAATGTTGCCCAGGAACCAGGACATTGTCTGTGCAGCCAGAGATTTCGGTCATCGTGCCGTTCTACAACGAAGAGGAGAGCATCCACCGGATGCACTCCGCGATCGTCGACGCCGTGGAACCGCTCGGCGTCCCGTTCGAAATGGTTTTCGTCAACGACGGCAGCCGCGACCGCACGCTGGAGATTGCCACAAACATCGCCCGTGCGGACGAGCGTGTCATGGTGGTCAACTTCCGCCGCAACTATGGCCAGACGCCGGCCATGGCCGCCGGCATCGAGCAGGCGAATGGCCGCGTCCTGGTGACCATGGACGGCGACCTGCAGAATGACCCGCGCGACATCGAGCAATTCCTGGCCAAGATCGACGAGGGCTTCGACATCGTCGTCGGCTGGCGCCACAACCGACAGGACAAGCTGGTTTCGCGCAAGATTCCATCGAAGATCGCCAACTGGATCATCGGCAAGGTCACCGGCGTGCCGATCAAGGACAATGGTTGTTCACTCAAGGCCTACCGCGCCGAGTTGATCAAGGCCATCCCGCTCTATTCCGAGATGCACCGTTTCATCCCTGCCGTGGCGTCCATCGCCGGGCCGCGAATTGCCGAGATCAAGGTGCGCCATCACGCCAGGCAGTTTGGCCCCAGTCGAAGTATGGCCTGTCCCGGATCTACAAGGTGTTGCTCGACCTCATGGTGATCAAGACCGTTGCGTCGTTCACGGCGCGCCCAGTGCTGTGGTTTGCCATGCTCGCGACGCCACTGGCACTTGTTGGCCTGCTGCTGCTGGGATATTCCCTGGCACTTTGGGGATGCGGTCACACTACGTGCCGTTGCCTGCAGGGTCCGCGCTGCTGCTATTCCTGTACGGCGCCCTGATACTTGGACTCGGCGGGGTCATCCGGCAAATCGTTTACGAGCTCGGTGACATGCGCGAAAGCGACTTCTCGCGGCTGTCTGCCAGGATCTGGACGCCGGCGGCGCCCAGACCGAGGAAGCAGTGGACCATGCGTAGTTCAAGGTCGTCGGCGGCAATTTCCGCAATCGTCGCCGTCGGGGCGCGGCAGACTGACGCAGCCGAGCTCTATGCCGCGTACAAGGCAGGGCTCGATGCGCTGGGCCAAGAGTACGAACTCATCTTCGTGCTGGACGGCCCACGGCCTGCCTTTGCCGCTGGGCTGCGGGAACTGCTGGCGCACGGTGAAGAATTCACCGTCGTCAGCCTGACGCGCGAATTCGGCGATGCCACGGCGCTGATGGCAGGTTTCGAGCAGGCCTCGGGACAGACCATCGTTACCCTCCCCTCCTACCATCAGGTGGAACCGGCAGAGATTGCCAAGCTGGTCGAAGCCACGGAATCGAACGACGTCGCCATCGGCTGGCGCTGGCCCC
>JADIYJ010000022.1 GCA_016705325.1 Pseudomonadota bacterium
CACGGCGTGCTCGATGTGACGCGACGTCGTCTGCCGTGGGTTGCCTGCCGCCGGACAGGTACGGCATGACGTAGATGCCGCCGCGCCGCCTTTGTTGGCCACCGCCCGCAGTTCGGCGTCGGTGCGATTGCGCGGGTGGTCCGCGAGTGCCGCGCAGCCCGTGTGCGTGAAGGCGACGGGACGCGTCGAGTGACGGATAGCGTCGGCCGCAGTGATGCGCCCGCAATGACTCGCGTCCACGAGGATTCCCAGCTCATTCATGCGCTCCACCGCCTCGTGGCCGAGGTGGCTGAGACCTGCGTCGGCGGGTTCCATGCAGCCGTCGCCAAGCCGGTTGTGCCGGTTGTAGGTGGGTTGAATCACGCGGATGCCGAGACGATGAAACGTCTCGAGCCGGTCGAGATCGGTCTCGAAGCACACGCCATCCTGGAAGCCGTACATCAGTCCGGTACGGTCGCTCTGCTTCGCTGCGTGGATATCGGCGACCGACCGCACGCGGACCATGGTCGCCGGGTAGCGGTCGACTTCGGCTTCCCAGCGCGCGATCGACTCGACGGCTTTCTGGTATGCCTCGTCGGGTGGCATCGTGCCCACTTCGCCGACGGTGAGGTGCAGGCACGTCATGCCCGATGCCCTGATGTCGTTGACCTCGCTGGGCGTCAGTTCCGAGCCGTCCTCGGTGGCGTGGCCGCCGGGGCCGCCAAGTCCATCGATCAAGACCGCTCGCGAATACCTGTTCATCGTCCCGTCGCAGCGAGGGGTTGGATGCCGAGCGCGCGGCACAGGGCGTCGGGATCGAACAGCGCACCGTCCTTGATGACGAGGCGCAGGCGCCGCACGTCGCCGACGTTGCGACTCGGGTCGCCGTCGACGAGGATCATGTCGGCCAGCTTGCCCGGCGCGATCGAGCCGAGTTCACCTTCGAGACCGGCCAGTCGCGCCGCGTCGAGCGTGGCGATGCGCAGCACCTCCGGCGCCGGCACGCCAGCGTCGACGTACAGTTCCAGTTCACGCGCCAGCATAAAGCCGGGCAGCGCATCCGTGCCTGCGACGAAGGGCACGCCGGCGCTGCGGACGGCCATCAGCATGCGTTGCATCTGGGTCAGTGCCTGCCGGTAGCTCGCGTCCTTGCCGTCAGGAACCGGCAAGCCACCTTCGAGCAGGCCGCGCCGGACGAGCGGCGGCATGCGATCGGCCACTGCTGCCGTGCCCGCGCCGACCACGCCCGGGCGATCAGTGAAGAGGCTTTCGAACACGACGAGCGTCGGGTCCAGCGTGACGTGACGCTGCTTGAGCAGCCGCAGGAAGGCCTGCACGCGCGCGGATTGCGGATCGACACTGGCCGCGTGCTCCGCGACGGCTGTAAATCGCGCCGGTGTGCGGGTGTCCTGCACCTTGTCGTACAGGAAGTTCAGGAACACCATGTTCATGTGCTGGATTTCGTCGTACCCGGCGAGCACGGCCTGTTCGGCCGTCATGAACGCGGGGACGTGACCGCCGACTCGCATGCCCGCCCTGTGTGCCTCGTCCGCGATGGCCGGCACCAGCTTCGGGTCCATCGAACTGTAGATCTTGACCAGCCCGAAACCGGCAGCGCTCATGGCCTGCACGGCCTTGCGCGCTTCGGCTTCGTCACCGACGAGCGTCTTGGTCGGTCCCTGGAACGGCCCGCGCCCGTCGACGATGCCGGCGTAGACCACGCGTGGGCCGAGGGCCGCGCCGGTGTCGAACACACGCAACAGGGCGGGCTTGTCGGGCTCGGCGGCCATGTCACGAACGCTCGTGACGCCAGCCGCCAGGAACAGCGGCCCGCTGTCGAGGTCCGGGTGCGTGTGCAGGTCCCACAGTCCGGGCAGCAAGGCGCGGCCCGCAGCATCGATGCGCTCCGCGCCGGCAGGGATCGGCAGCGAACCATCGGGACCGACGGCGACGACGCGTTGCTGCGCGAAAATGACGGTGGTGCCGGGACGCATCGTCATGCGCTCGGAATCGAACAGGTTGGCGTGTTCGATCACGACCGCACCGGAGGGCGAGCGTCGCAACGCTTGTGCCTGTGCCGTGCGACGACGCGCCTCCTGCGCGTCCTGCTCCGCGCGCATCGCAGTGAGTGAGACCTGCCAGCCTTTACGCACGAGCGTCGAAAAGCCGTCGAACGTCGCGAACAGTTCACCGTCCTCGTCGAGCCAGACGCTGGTGGGCTGGAACCCCAGGCCGCCGATCGAATACAGGCTGACCTGGCGGGAAGATTCGCCGTCGCTGATCTGCAGTTGCGATAACTGCTGCAGTCCTGCTTCACCCTGCGGCAGCAAGGGCAGCTTGCGGCCCGGTGCATCGCGGAGTGCACGCGCCAAAAGCCCGATTTCCTCGAACGATCCGGACTGGCTGACGTAGAACGCTGCGCCTGTGACGGGCTGGGTACCGCTTTCGACCTTGTTCTGCCAGGCGGCGGTGCCGGCCTCGCGCGTGAAGCGTTCGGCCACCGGACTCTTGAGGTAGTCATTGCCGTCCGTCGTGATGGCCACCGGGACGTTCTTTGCGTCGAGCTGGATCTTCGATGTCAGCGCCGGGCCACGACCACGATCGTTGTACGCGAAGTGGACGATGCGGGTGCCGTCGGCCTGCAGGCAGACCGTCTGGTAGCCGGCGCGATTGCCCATCAGGCTGAACGCGTACTCGCGGCTCGCCCGAGGGCCAGTCGGGCAGGCAATGGGTTGCGGCACCGCGATCGGCGCCCGCACTGAGGCCGGCGCATCCGCCGCCGACGCAGGGCCCGCCAGGACCTGCACCGCTGTGACGACTCCGGCGGCCCATCTGGCCCACATATTCATCATCATTCGATCCATTGCCCCCGAGAGGATGAGTCCGGCAGAGGCTCGAGCAGCCCGGTCACCAGCGCGTCCATCTGCGCCGTCGGGATATCCGCCACTGCATCGGCCGCAGTCGTCAGGCGCGTCAGCACGTCGGTCTGCGTGCGACCGCGCTCGAAGGCGACGCGGTACGGAATTTCGTGGTGGAACATCACCATCGAATAACGCGGAATGAAGCGCTCCGGGTGACGCCGCTCGAGCTCGAAGCTCAGTTCCTTGCGCAGCATGAACTTGGGATCGCGGACCGTGTCCCGCATCTCCAGGAAATTCTCCAGGGCCATTGCGGCGATCGCTTCGGTGTCCGGCTTGCGCAGCTGAAAGAACTGCTCGAAGGTCGACCGCCAGTCGCTGGCTGAGCGCAGCAGTCGGTCGAGTTCGAAACAGTCCTCGAAGCACGCGTTCATGCCCTGGCCGTGGAACGGCACGATCGCATGCGCCGCATCACCCAGCAGCACGGCGGCCTCGCCGGCCGACCACGCATCCGCACGGACCGTGCCCATGCGGCCGACGGGACGCTCGAGGAATTCGCGGGCGAGTCCCGGCATCCGCGGCACGACGTCGGGGAAATGGCTGGCGAAGAATGCATCGACGGCTCGTGCGCGGCTGTCGAGCGCGGCGAAGCTTTCCACACCGCCCTTCAGGGCGAGGAACAGCGTGACCGTGAAGCTGCCGTCGATGTTCGGCAGCGCGATCAGCATGAAGCCGCCGCGCGGCCAGATGTGCAGTGCATTGCGCTCGATGCGGTGCGAGCCGTCCCGTCCGGCCGGTAGTGTGAGCTCCTTGTAGCCGTGCTCGAGCATGTCTTCGGTGACGCGCACGCCGAGCTGGCCGGTCATCGCGCGCCGCACGACGGAACCGGCGCCGTCTGCGGCGATCAGCGGCGCGAGCGGCTGCGTGTAGGTGTCGCCCGAGACTTCGTCGAGCATGACGAGTTCGTCGCGCTCGAAGTCGAGCGTGCGCGCCGCCTGCAGGAAGCGTGGTTCGATGCCGTAATGACGCTGCGCATGGTCGAGCAAAACGCGGTTCAGGCCTGGCCGCGAGACGGAGTGAATGACCTCGTGCGGTCGCTGGCCATAAGGCACGAACGTCAGGGCGCCGTCCGGCGCGTGCAGCGTGCGACCCCGCATCGGGATCAGCAACGGTTCGACGTCCGCGAACACGCCGGCCTCGCGCAGCGCATGGATGCCGCGGTCCGCCAGCGCCAGGTTGATCGAACGGCCTGCATCCATGTCGACCTTGCGCAAGTCCGGGCGGCGTTCGAAAACCTGCACCTGCCGACCCTGCCGCGCGAGGTAAATGGCCATCAGCGCGCCGGACAGGCCCGCGCCCAGGATCGTGCCCGCCCGCTTCACGCCCCGAGTTCCGCGTGCAGCGCGTCCACGCAGCGCCAGACGTCGTCGAAGCGGTTGTAGAACGGCACCGGCGCGGCTCGGATTACGTCCGGCTCGCGCCAATCAGGCAGGATGGAACGCCGTCGCAAGCCGTCGAAGACGGCCCGTGCGCGATCGCGCGTGAGCCCGACCAGTCGCAGCGACAACGCGGCGCCACGCGCCTGCGGATCGGCGGGCGTGACGATCTCGACGCGACCCGCGAGCCGCGCCTGCACCAGGCGTTCGAAGTATCCCGTCAAGGCGACCGACTTCTGGCGCAGGGCCGGCAGGCCGGCCGCGGCGAAGTGCTCGAGCGACGCCGCGAGCGGCGCCATGGCGAGTATCGGCGGATTGCTGAGTTGCCAGCCTTCCGCGCCCGGCGTGGGTTTGAACTCGGGCGCCATCAGGAAGCGCGTGGCCTTGTCGTGGCCCCACCAGCCGGCGAAGCGCGGCAAGGACGCGTCGGTTGCGTGGCGCGCGTGCACGAACGCACCGCCCACGGCGCCCGGGCCGCCGTTCAGGTACTTGTAGTTGCACCACACGGCAAAGTCCGCATTTGCGTCGCGCAGCGCGACCGGCACGTTGCCCACGGCATGTGCGAGATCCCAGCCGACTACGCAGCCCGCTGCGTGTCCCGCAGCCGTGATCGCCTCGATGTCGAGCAGCTGGCCTGTCAGGTATTGCACTCCCGGCAGCAGGATCGTGGCGATCCGCGCGCCCTCGCGCTCGATCGTCGCGATGATGTCCTCGGTTCGAAGCAGGTCTTCGCCGTCGCGCGGTGCGATTTCGATCAGGTCCTGCGCCGGGTCGAGGCCGTGAAAGCGCACCTGCGATTCGACGGCGTGGCGATCGGAAGGAAACGCCGAGCGCTCCATGAGGATGGCGCGGCGCGCACCCGCCGGCCGGTAGAAACTCACCAGCATCAGGTGCAGGTTGGCCGTCAGCGCATTCATCGCGACGACTTCGGCTGGCTCGGCCCCGACCAGCGCGGCCAGCGCGGGTGCGAGCCGCTCGTGGTACGTCAGCCACGGATGATGTCCGGTGAAGTGTCCCTCGACGCCGAGTGAACGCCAGTCGCGCATCACGTCCTCGACGTACTCGGAGGCCAGCACCGGATGCGCGCCCAGCGAGTGTCCGCACAGGTAGACCAGTTCGCGGCCGCTGGCCAGGTCGCGCGGCAGGATGAAGCGGTCGTGCCAGGCGGCGAGCGCGTCCCCGGCGTCCAGCGCGTGCGCGTGTTCCCGGTCGAGTCTCATGTCGCGTCTCCAGCAATCGACTGCAACGGATACAGCACGGGACGGCTGGGCGCCGCATCGGCGCCGAAGGCAGGAACCTGCAGGTCGAGCAGGTACAGCCCGTCCGCCACGGCGTCCGGCACGTAGGCGAGCTCGGTGACCAGCGCCTTTCCACGTGCTGCCTGCGCCGCGTCGTCGGAACCCGGGGGCAGCCCCCAGTACACCCGATGTGCCGCGAGCCGGCCACCGTCGTCGGCGCGGTCGAGGCTCGGCAGGTCGACCACGAGCGAATCGATTCGGCGCTCGACCAGCCACTGCATGGCTTCGGGCAGGAAATACGGTGCCGGGCTCGGCGAGCCCGAGTAGGCGCGGTGCCGTTTGTCGACTCCGTTCGGCAGCGTACGTATTACGACCGCCGTGAACGGGGCGGCAAGCCATGCCGACGCCGCGACAGTCAGTGCGGCCCGGTGGATCACGAGGTCATCGGCCGCAGCGTGCACGTCCGGCAGGCCGGCCGCTGCCGCGCCCAGGGGCTCCGGCTGGACCGAAACGACCAGTGCGACACACGGCGCCACGGGCGTCAGGCTCGCCACCGTGACCGGATTGCGCGTGACGTGCCCGATGCATTCGGTGTGGGTGCCGTGGCAATGCGGGGCCAGCGAATGCAAGGCGCAGTTGCAGCTGGCGCCGTTCGCGACGCTGCCGGTGAAACCGCCGATCCGCAGGGGCTCGCTCGAGGCGGCGTTGCGACGAAGAAGCTCGGTTGTGCGCCATCGAACTCGAGCACGATGGCGAGATCCGCTGGCGCGGTGAGGTCCGCACGCCAGCGCCGGCCGCCGGCAGTGAACTCCAGGCCGTTCAAGGGGTCACTTCCTCAGTGAGCTGCCGCACGTGCGGCAGACCGTGTGCTCGGGATTCGACCAGAACCGTTCGAAGACCGGCGACAGCTGCGTTTCGATGTCGGTGATCTGCAGGTATTCGCTGTAGAGGCGCGCGTCGCAGCGGTCGCAGTACCAGAGGAAGCCATCGGCTTCGCCGGCGCGGCGCTTGCGCTCCACGACGAGCCCGACGGTATCGGCAAACCGCTGTGGAGAATGCGGTACATGGGCAGGCAGCAACAGTACGTCGCCTGCGCGGATGGGAATATCCACGCGCCTTCCGTCCTGGACCGTCCGCAGCAACATGTCGCCCTCGAGCTGGTAGAAGAATTCCTCGCCCGGGTCGTCGTGATAGTCGTGACGGGCGTTCGGGCCGCCAACCACCATGATGATGAACTCGCCCTGTTCGAACACCTGCCTGTTGCAGACGGGCTGGCGCCGCTCCGACCGGTGCTGGTCGATCCACTGCCGGAGGTTGAACGGTGTCAAAGACTGCATGGTCCGAGTATAAATTAGCCACCATGAGCCGACGCAGACTCCGCTTCGGTCCGGCCCTGCTGCTGACACTCGCCGCGGCGGCGGCTGGAGCGCCTGCCGGGGCACAGACGGCAGCAGATGCCAGCCCGGCTGGGGCTGGCCCGACCGTCAATGCAGTCTGGACGGAGCACGAGTTCACGTTCACCTATTTCGGCCGTGGCACGTACTACTCGTGCGGCGGGCTGGAAAACAAGATTGCGTACATCCTGTCGGAACTTGGCGCGCGTCCGGAGCCCTGGGTACGGGTCAGCTGTCTTGACGGCACGGGCGTCCAGCTGATGCCGACGGCACGCATCAGGGTCGCGGTTCCCGCCGCGGTGACGCCGGAACTGCTGGCGCAGCTCGAGGCGGAAAAACCGAAGCGCGAGCTGATCGCGAAGGCCCAGGGCAAGGGCGCGGCGGTCGATGGGGCGACGGCGCAGTTTCCGGCCGAGCGGCGGATGGTCGAGTTCACGGGCCGGCGACTTGGTCGCATCGATGACGGCGACTGCGAACTCTTCGAGCAATTGCTGCCGCAGGTCCTGGAGCCGCTGGGAGTTCGCGAGGCGACCGGTTCATCGCTGGGGTGCATGCCGCGCGCGTCGCAGTTCGGTTCGGTCCAGCTCAGGCTCGAATCGCTTCACGCCCAGCCTGCGGCACTCGCCGAATCAGCCGAGCCCGCCGGGCCCTGAGGCTGGATCGGCCGCTCAGTCCTCGAGCGGCAGTCCGCCGGTCCGGTTCGCCACCTGCACCGGCAGGGCGTCGGGCACGTCGATGCGCTGCGCGGCGAGTGTCCCTCCCCAGACACAGCCCGTGTCGAGGCCGAGCGCGTGGTCCTCGTCCACGTAACCCATGGCCGACCAGTGGCCGAAGACGAGTCGTTCGCCGGCAGACTTGCGCCAGGGAATGCGAAACCACGGCTGCGTGCCCCGCGGTGCGGTTGCAGGCAAGCCCTTGAACTTGAGCACCATGCGACCGGTTGCGGCGTCGCACACGCGCAGTCGCGTCAATGCGTTGATCGTGAAGCGGATGCGGTCCCAGCCGTCGAGGTCGTCCCGCCAGAGGTCGGGCTCATTGCCATACATGCGCTGGTAGAGCTGCCCGGCCCTTTCGCCGCACAGCCGGCGCTGTACCTCATCCGCACAGTCTGCTGCCGTCTGCACGTTCCACTGCGGCGGCAGTCCCGCGTGCAGCAGCGAGAGGCCGCGGCTCGTGTCGCGATGCAGCAGTGGACGCGCCTGCAGCCAGTCGAGCAGTTCGTCGGCGTCCGGCGCGTCGAGGATGGGACGCAGTCCCGCATCGCGGTCGCGCCAATTCCGCGCCGCCGCGCGCGAGGGCGAGCAGGTGCAGGTCGTGATTGCCGAGGACAGTAATGGCGGCATCGCCCAGTGACTTGACGAAGCGCAGCGTGTCGAGGGACCGCGGACCGCGATTGACCAGGTCGCCGACGAACCAGAGCCGGTCGCGCGACGCGTCGAAACGCAGTCGGTCGAGGAGGGTGTCGAGTTCGTCCTTGCAGCCCTGGACGTCGCCGATCGCAAAGACGGCCATCGCGCCGTCGTCAGTGCAGCACGCCCGGCATGGCGAGCCGGAACGGCGCGATCGGTGCGTCGAACTGCTCGCCGTCGTCCGCGACCATGTGGTACTTGCCCTGCATCGCGCCGACCGGGGTCTCGAGAATGGCGCCGCTGGAATACCGGAACCCCTGGCCCGGCTGCAGGTGCGGCTGCTCGCCGACGACGCCGTCGCCAACCACTTCCTGCACCTTGCCGTTGGCGTCGGTGATGAGCCAGTGGCGCGTCACGAGGCGCGCCGGCTTGGTCCCTTCGTTACGGATCGTGATCGTGTACGCGAACACGAACCGGCCCTCGACCGGGTTGGACTGGTCCTCGACGTAATTCGTGCTGACCTCGACGCGGATGCGATGCGCCGCAGCTGTCGTCATGTCTTTTTCCAGCGCACCGCGAGCACGTCGCAGGGCGCCGAATGCAGGATCGTGTCCTCGGTCTGGTTGAACATGATCGACAGGCCGTGGCGTTCACGGCTGCCGAGCACGATCAGGTCGACACCGCGATCCATGGCGACGCGCACCAGCTCGGCCTTGATGTTGCCGGCCTGCACGATGCGCTCAGCCTTCTCCAGGCCGGTCTTCTGCGCCAGTTCGGCGATGCGCCGCGTGGCGCGCTCGATCAGTTCACCTTCGATCTGCACGGCCGGCAGCAGGGCCTCGCCCATCGGTTCGACGGGAACGTATTCGACGACGTGCAGCAGGATGACCTCGGCCCCGTAACGCTCGGCGACGTCACGCGCCCGCTCGGCGATCTTTTCGCTGCCTTCGGTGATGTCCACAGCGAGCAGGATCTTCTTGTATTCGCGCATGGTGTGCTCCGTGGAACGCGTGGTTCCGGTGCGAAAAGCGGTCCAGGGAAGATTATAGGCGGCGCCGGAGGGGCCACCAATCCGGAATCATTCTGCCGGAATAACGCCGGGCGAGTCCCCTCGCCGGGCGACCCATTGGCTCGCCAGGGCGGCAAACCGGGCCGGGGCGAGCGTTTCCGCCCGCATCCCGGGATCCACGCCCGCGGCCACGATTCCGGCCACGTCGAGCAGGCCCATCAGTGCATTGCGCAAAGTCTTACGGCGCTTCGAGAAAGCCGCCGCGACCAGGGTTGCGAACGCGGCCTGGTCGACGATTTCGAACGGCGGCGCGGCATGCGGCGTCAGCGCGAAAAACGTCGAGGTGACCTGGGGTGCCGGTTTGAAGGCGCCGGCGCCGATGTCGAACAGCCGCTCCACCTTGACGTGCGGCGCGAGCATCACCGTGAGCCGGCCATAGTCGCCCGATCCGGGCGCGGCCGCCATGCGCACGACCACTTCTTTCTGCAGCATGAAGTGCATGTCGGCGAAGGCATCGAGCTGCGAGATGAAGTGGAAGAGCAGTGGCGTCGAGACGTTGTACGGCAGGTTGCCGATCAGGCGCAGTTTCGGGCCGTCGCCACGCAACGCGCGAAAGTCGAACTCGAGGGCGTCGGCGAGGTGAACGTGCAGCTCGCCACGCCCCTGGCAATGCGTCTGCAGCCGGGGCACGACGTCGCGATCGATCTCGACCACGTCGAGCCTGCCTGCCAGCGCCAGGACCGGTGCCGTGATCGCGCCGCGGCCGGGGCCGATTTCCACGAGCCGGTCGCCCGGGCGCGGGTCGATGGCGCGCACGATCCGGTCGATCGTGCCGGGGTCGTGCAGGAAGTGCTGCCCGTAGCGCTTCTTGGCGTGACCGTGCTTCACCAGTGCGACGCCTGGCGCTGCGCGCCCCGGCTCAGTTCGAGCGCAAGCGCCAATGCGGCCTGCAGGCTGCCGGGATCGGCCTTGCGCGTGCCGGCAAGCTCGAGCGCCGTGCCGTGATCGACGGACGTGCGTACGATCGGCAGACCCAGCGTGACGTTGACGGCGTGGCCGAAGCTCGCGTGCTTCAGCACCGGCAGGCCCTGGTCGTGGTACATGGCGACGACGGCGTCGATGCCCTTGAGCCGATGCGGCACGAACGCGGTATCGGCGGGCACGGGGCCGACGAGATCGAGTCCGTCGGCGCGCAGGGCCGCCAGGGTCGGCTCGATCACCTCGATTTCCTCGCGGCCGAGGTGACCGCCTTCGCCGGCGTGCGGGTTCAGGCCGAGCACCAGGATCCGCGGCCGCCGCAGTCCGAACATCGTCTGCAGGTCGCCCGCCACGATGCGCAGTACCGCCTCGAGTCGCGCCGGCGTGATGGCTGCGCTGACTTTCCGCAGCGGCAGGTGCGTGGTCGCGAGTGCAACGCGCAAGCCGCCGCCGACCAGCAGCATCACGGGCAGGCGCACGCCGGTGCGCCTGGCGAGGTACTCCGTGTGCCCGGTGAACGGGACGCCGGCTTCGTTGATGATCGATTTCTGCACGGGCGCCGTCACGATCGCGTGGAACGCACCCGCTGCGCAGCCGCCGATGGCGACGTCGAGCGTCGCGAGCACGTAACGCGCGTTTGCCGTCGCCAGAATGCCGGGCCGTGCCGGTTCCGCCAGCGGCACGTGCAGGAGTTCGACGCCGGCACGTGGCCGGCTCATTGCATTGAAGTCCGGCACTGCCAGCTTGCGGGCGCTGCGCGGTCGCGCGCGGCCGAACAGGGAGCGGTCACCGATCAGGACGACACGGCAGCCTTGCGGTGCCGTGTCGAGCAGCTCGGTGCAGAGATCCGGGCCGATGCCTGCCGGTTCGCCGGTCGTGACGGCGACGGTGCGCAGCGCCGTCGCACGGCGCGATCGGCGCACGGTGCTCACATCCGGTATTCGACGAACGCTTCGTCGCGCAGCCGGCGCAGCCAGATTTCCGTTTCCTCGTCCGCACGCGCCTCGCGCAGCTGGCTGACGCAACGGTTGCGCGTCATGTCCTCCGTCGCGTCGTAGGTGCGGCGACCGAGCAACTGCACGATGTGCCAGCCGAACTGCGTGCGGAACGGCGGACTGATCTCGTTTTCGGCGAGTGCATCGAGCTGCTTTTCGAACTCGGGCACGAAGCTGCCAGGTCCGGCCCAGCCGAGGTCGCCGCCCGTCGCCGCCGAACCCGGGTCTTCGGACGTGACCGAGGCGACCGCTTCGAAACTCTCGCCCTTCAGGACGCGGTCGCGGATCTGCGCGAGCTTCTGTCGCACGGTCTCGTCGTCCATCACTTCCGTGGGCTTCATCAGGATATGCCGCGCGTGCACCTGCGACACCAGCGCCGGCGCCTGGCCACCGCGGATCTCGAGCACCTTGAAGATGTGCAGCCCGCTGGGCGTGCGGATCGGCTGCGTCACGTCGCCGGCCTGCAGCGTGGGGATGATGTCGGCGACGAACGAGGGCAGCTGGCCCGCCTTGCGCCAGCCGAGTGCGCCGCCTTCGAGCGCGGTGCCGGAATCGGAATAGTTGATGGCCAGTTGCGCGAAGTCTTCGCTCTTCGCCGCGCGTTCGTAGACGGCCTGCGCACGCGAGGTGCGCTCCGCGATCTGCTTCTCGTCCGCCGTGCCCGGAATGGCGACCAGGATGTGCGCGAGGTTGAACTCGTTGTCGGCGCCAGGCGCGGCATTGCGCTTCGCGACGCATTGCTCGACTTCGCGCGGCGACACGTACACGCGCGCGAGCACGTCGCGCTGGCGCAGTGCCTGCAGCGTCATCTCGCGGCGCACTTCGTCGCGGTAGTCGCGATAATTGATGCCCTGGGCCTCGAGCGTGGCCGGCATGTCGCTGAACTTGATGTTGTTGCGTGCGGCAACGTCGGTGAGCGCGGTGTTCACCATCTCGTCCGAGATCTTCAGGCCAAGGCGCTCGGCGCGTTGCATCTGCAGCTCCTGCAGCACGAGACGCTCGAGCACCTGCTGGCGCAGGACGTTGCGCGGCGGCAGCTGCTGGCCCGACTGCTGGATGCGCGCGCTGACCGTGGCCATCTGCTTTTCGACCTCGCTGCGCAGCACCAGGCCGTCGTTGACGACGGCGGCGACCCGGTCCAGCAGCACGCCGGACGAACTGAGGTCATTGGACTGGCCGTGGACGGTGCCCACGGCGGCGAACAACAGGCCGGCTATGCCGAAAAACTGCTTATATTTCAATGGCATCTCAGAGTCGGGGCGCGGATGCAGGCGAGGAGTATCCCCGAATCGCTTCGCGCAGGAAAGCTTCGTTGTCGACTCCGACACTGGACAAACCTTTCAGTTCCAGCTGCAGGCCGATCGACGTTTCGGCAGCGCCCGAGCGGCTGGAGATGAAGCGTCGCCCGATCACGCGAACGGCCCAGCAGCACGACGAATATTCGAGGCCGAGGAACTGGTCGAGCGTGTTTTCTTCCTGCAGCGAATAGACGAAGCGGGCGAAGCCGCGCCACTGTTTGTTGATCGGCCAGGCGCCAGACACGTCGACCTGCTCGAGCAGGTCGCGCCGGAACCGGTAACCCGCGTTGATCACCCGGCCGGGCGTCGGGTTGTACTGCAGGAAGGTCTCGGAACGCTCGCCCTGGGTCTCGTCCGGGTTCCACTGGTAGGCAAAGCGCGCGTTCCAGTTCTTGTAGGCGTTGAGCTCGACCTCGGCCACGACGTCGGACGTCGAGCGATCGCGCACGGGCTCGTCCGGCAGCGCGACGCGCGGATCCTGGAAGTAGAACGCCTGCCCGAGGGTAGCGCTCAGGTACTGGCGACCGCGGCTCGAGTCCAGCAGGCGGGTGGTGACGCCGACGCTGACCTGGTTCGCGTCCCCGATCCGGTCCGGACCGACGTAGCGGTTGGTGCGGAACAGCTGCACGAGGTTCAGGTCGGGAATGCCGGTATCGAAAACCGGCAGGTCATCCTGGTTCTTGTACGGCACGTACAGGTACAGCATCCGCGGCTCGAGCGTCTGAATACGCTTGCCCTGCGAGCCGGACTCACGCTCCATGGTGAAACCCGCGTCGAGGCTGGCCGACGGCAGCGAGCGATCCGGTGAATCGTCGGCACCCGGCGCGACCTCGTCCAGGCGGTATTGCGTGTAGCGGTAGGCCGCGCCCGCGGCGAAGAATCCGCCGTTGCGGTCGGTGCGCCATTCGAGCGACGGTTCGGCGTCGAGCCGGATCCCCTGGGGCCCCAGCTCGCGCTGGAAATTGGTCGCTTCGGCGTAGAAGGCGCCCGACAGGCCACCCGCGAAATCGCGCCAGTGCCCGAGTGCCGACAACTGTGGCGCGATGCGGTAGGGCTCGTCCTCCGCAGCCAGCGCGTTGTCGATGACCTGGTAACCCTGTGCGCGGGCATTGAGCGTCCAGGCAGCGATGTCGTGCCGCAGCTCGATGTACCGATTGACGAACGAGACGCTGGTGCCTTCGAAGCCGACCCCGAAATCCTCGAAATAGTCGTTGTCGCTCACGTCGGTCGCGTCGATCAGCAGCCGGGTGCGGGGCGCAAAGCGCGTGACGTGGCGCCAGTCGATGACGCCGCGCGCGTCGCCGGTTTCCTGGTCGTGGACCAGGTATTCGACGTTGAGCTGGCTGCGGCTGCGTTCGCTCAGGTAGCGCAGCTCCGGATCGAGCCGGATGCCGCGCGACGAATACCAACGCGTCGTGAGCGTGGCGTCGTAGTTCTCGGCCAGGTTCCAGTAATACGGCACGGCAATGTTCGTGCCGGTGCGGCTGCTGCTGCCGATTGTCGGGAACAGCAGGCCTGACTTGCGCTGGTCGCCGACGGGAAACGAGATCCACGGCGTGTAGAACACCGGCACGCCGAGGAACTCGATGCGCACGTCGCGCCCGGTGCCGATCAGGGTTTTCTGGTCGATCTCGATGGCGCCGGCGGCGAGACTCCAGTCCTCGTTGCCCGGAGGGCAAGCCGTGTAGCGCACGCCCTCGAGACCGATCTGACCCGACTGCCTGAACCATGCACTCGCCGCCGCGCCCCGCACCGACTGTTCGCGCAGTTCGAATTCGGCGCCTTCGAAATTACCCACGCCGCCTTGCTGGAACGAGCCGCCCTTGCCGCGCACGTGCATCTGCGGGTCGAGGTATTCGATGTCGCCGTTCAGTTCGACGCTGCGTCGCTCGGCGTTGATGCTGGCCTGGTCGGCCGTGAGCAGGCGCTGGCCCATGCGGATCTGCACGTTGCCGCGCAGTTCGGCATCGCCGGCACGGCCGAGTTCGCCGGTATCGCTGGTGACGTGGATCTGCGGGTCGTCCGGATCGGCCTGCAGCAGTTCCTCGATGCGTGGGTCGATGTCGGATTGGACGGCGCAACGGTCGCCGCGCGCAGGTTCGGCGACTGTCGCGGTTCGCGCTGGTTCCGGCACCGGCGACGGCTCCTGCGCCTGGGCGGACGCGGCCCCGAGCCAGGCGCAGGCCGCCGCCCGCCGCAGGGTGGCCTGCAACACCTGCAGCAGGCGCAAGGAACCAGAGCGCGGCGGCGTCATCCGCACGATTATAATTGCGCGCGAATCGCAGCATCCGACTATCGCCAGCCCGTATACCAGCTCAGCCGGGGTCCCCGCTTGAACGAATCACGCCCGCATCCATCGCCCACGGGCCAGGACGATCCGCGTCTCGAGTTGCTGCGCCAGTGGCTCGAACGGGACCTCGGCATGCGCCAGTACGGCATTGCACCGGCATCCGCTGACGCCAGTTTCCGCCGCTATTTCCGCGTGACGCGCGCGGGGCAGGCTTCGCTGATCGTCATGGACGCGCCTCCCGGCAAGGAAGACGTCGGGCCATACCTGCGCGTTGCCGCCATGCTGCAGGAGATCGGCGTGCATGCGCCGCGTATCCTGCAACGATCGGAACGGGACGGATTCCTGCTGCTGACGGACCTCGGCACGACGATGTACCTGCCGGAGCTCACCAGGCCGGGCCAGGCCGATCGGCTGTATGCGGACGCGCTGGCAGCGCTGGTCCAGATGCAGGCACGTGGCGTGCGGGCCGCCGCGGAACTGCCGCCGTACGACGAGAAGCTGCTGCGTTTCGAGATGAGTCTCTTTCCTGACTGGCTGCTGCAGCGGCACCTGTCGTTGGAGTTGAGTCCGCGCGAAACGCAGATGCTGCAGCAGGCGATGACTGCGCTGGTCGCCAACGCACTGGAGCAGCCGCAGGTGTTCGTGCATCGCGACTATCACTCGCGCAACCTGATGGTCTGCCCCGAGGCCAATCCCGGCATCATCGATTTCCAGGACGCCGTGTGCGGTGGCCTCACGTACGATCTCGTCTCGCTGCTGCGCGACAGTTACATTGCCTGGCCGCAGGCGCGCGTGGTCGGGTGGGCATTGGAGTTCCGCCGTCTCGCGCTAGCAGCCGGGCTGGCGGCAGGCCGTGACGAAGCGCAGTTCCTGCGCTGGTTCGACCTCATGGGTGTGCAGCGCCACCTCAAGGTCGGCGGTATTTTCGCGCGACTCTGCCACCGGGACGGCAAGCCCGGCTACCTGGCCGACATTCCACGCACGCTGCAGTACGCGGTGAACTCGTGCGCGCGCCATGCGGATTTCGACGAACTCGGCGAGTTGATCGCGACGCGTGTCCTGCCCGCAGTGATTGCCAGGCTCGAAGGCGACGTCCGTTGAAAGCGATGATCCTCGCGGCGGGGAAGGGCGAGCGCATGCGGCCCCTCACGCTCAGCCGTCCGAAGCCGCTGCTCGACGTCGGTGGCATGGCGCTGATCGAGCATCACCTCTATGCGCTGGCGACGGCCGGGTTCGGCGAGGTCGTCGTCAACCTGTCGTGGCTCGGCGAGCAGATCCCGGCAGCGCTCGGCGACGGTTCGCGCTATGGCCTGAAAATCGACTACAGCCGGGAGGGTCCGCAACCGCTGGAGACGGGCGGCGGCATCTTCCGTGCGTTGCCCTTGCTGTGCCCGATGGGGGTCGAGCCTTTCCTGGTGCTGAATGGCGACGTCTGGATGCAGTACCCTTTTGCGGAGCTGCGCGAGCGGTACGCGCAGGGACTGCCGGGCAAGGACCAGGCTCACCTCGTGCTGGTGCCGAACCCCGAGCACAACTGCCGGGGCGATTTCGCGTTCGACGCGGGACGCATGGTTGAGCCGGTGCCGGGAACGGCGGCAGACACGTCCGTGGCGCGCAGGATCGCAGCGCTGCCGAAAGGCACGTTCTCGGGACTCGGCGTGTATCACCCGTCGCTGTTCAACGGTTGCGCGGACGGCATCTTCAAGCTTGCACCGCTGCTGCGTACGGCTGCCGTCAACGGGCGCGTCGGCGTGGAAGTGTTCGAGGGCGACTGGCTCGACATCGGCACGCCGGAGCGGCTCGCTGCGCTGAATAGTCGACTGCGGCTGGCGTGAGTTGAATACATTCAGGTGAGTGGGGAAAGCAGGCGACCCCCCCCCCCCCCCCCGCGGCACACCTTAGGGGGTGCGGTTCATCCCCGCGTGCGCGGGGAACAGGTCACCTCCGGGTTTCCGCCCGGGTGGCCGGTTCATCCCCGCGTGCGCGGGGAACAGTGCGTAGCGAGTGACCGCACCACCGGTAGCCACGGTTCATCCCCGCGTGCG
>JADIYJ010000023.1 GCA_016705325.1 Pseudomonadota bacterium
CGCGGGGGAACAGTAGTTGGGCCGCTGCCAGTCGGTCGCCATCGCCGGTTCATCCCCGCGTGCGCGGGGAACAGTTTGCCGATGCGCTTATTCAGCAGTACACCGTCGGTTCATCCCCGCGTGCGCGGGGAACAGGCGGCCACCAAACCAGCGATGAGCGCTGCCAGGCGGTTCATCCCCGCGTGCGCGGGGAACAGACCCCGAGGCCCGGGAGGGGTTGATGGAGTACCGGTTCATCCCCGCGTGCGCGGGGAACAGGCTCCTATGAACACCCTCGAAAACCTCAACTACGGTTCATCCCCGCGTGCGCGGGGAACAGCTGCGCCATGTGATCTGCAACGGCGCGTCCTACGGTTCATCCCCGCGTGCGCGGGGAACAGGCCAGGGCAGGGGCCAGCGCCCTGCTTCGCATCGGTTCATCCCCGCGTGCGCGGGGAACAGTCCGCGAGTCGGGCAGGCTGGCGCCTCGCCGTCGACGGTTCATCCCCGCGTGCGCGGGGAACAGTCGCCCCCAGGAAGGTCAAGCACTACACCCGCCGGTTCATCCCCGCGTGCGCGGGGAACAGGCCGTTCCGTGGTCCGTGTCCAACGCCCAGGCCGGTTCATCCCCGCGTGCGCGGGGAACAGGCGTGTCTGGTAATTACACGTTCCAAGAGATACGGTTCATCCCCGCGTGCGCGGGGAACAGCGCGTGCGGCGGGATCATCTCTGATCCGACGACGGTTCATCCCGCGTGCGCGGGGAACAGGCCGGCAACGCGGGCCGATGGCGCCTGGGTATCCTTTCGGTTCATCCCCGCGTGCGCGGGGAACAGTCTTCCAATACATTCTTGATTCTAATAGAAATTCTTTACATGGGAATTCCTACCGATTCGAAAGCCCAAAGCATTCTTGTTGTTAAGGAGCACGTTCCACCACGCTTGGATGGAAGCTGACCAGTTGCACGCCATCGAAATCAGCCGGCATACGACGATTCGCGCCAAGCGTCTGGAACTCAAACCCCGCTTCGCCGCCGCTACGCCACAAAATCACTGCGTTGCCGTCTTCAATGCCATCCTCGACCTGTGACCAGATGTGTTCGCGTACGCGGCGCGAATAGCTGCCTACGTATACCCCGGCTCGCACTTCCAGCAGCCAAACTGCCAAGCGGCCTCGTAACCGCGGTGGCGCGTTTTCAAGAACGATGACCAGCATCGCCAAGCCCTTCCGGGTTGGGAAAAGCAGGACCAACTGTGTCAGTTGGTGCCTCCGGACGCGCGATCCCACCAGCGGCCAGTATGACTTCAATGTCGGGAATGATTCGGTCAAGCAGCTTGCTCTGCCGAAAAACGTCGCGACAACCCAACCTCACCGCTCGTTCGCCGTTGCCTGGGTTCGCCGCGGCCACCTTGAAAGCTACTGGCACCACAGTTTCGAACTTGTAGACGTCAGCAATGTCGTAGACGAAAGAAAGCGGCTTGCCGGTGTGGATGAAGCCCACGGCTGGCGCGTAGCCCGCGGCCAGGACTGCGGCCTCGGTGACTCCGTACAGGCACGAAGTGGCTGCGGACAGGCAACGGTTGGCCACGTCGGCTTTGTCCCAGTTGTCGGCGTCGTAGTTGCGTCCGCTCCATTTCACGCCGAATTGCTGTGCCAGCAACTGGTAGCTGCGTCGCACACGGGCGCCTTCGATACCGCGCAGTTGATCGACGCTGCGCCGCGCCGGCGGTTCTTCGTCGAAGCGCAACGCGTACATCTTTCGCACCACCCCAGGCGCAGGTCATCGTCCAGTGCCAAGCGTGCCTGGTACAACAACCTGTCGGAGCGTGCACCACCAGGCTGGCCAGCTGAATAGAGTCGTACGCCAGCCTCGCCTACCCAGACCAGCAGGGTCCCGACCCGAGCCGCCAACGCGGCAGCTCGATGCGAGACACGCGTGCCTGGTTCCAGCATGATGCAAGCAACGCCGCCCACCGGTACATGGGTGCGGATGCCAGTCACGTCCACCACCACGAAGGCGCCGTCGAGCACGTCGATTTCGCCGCGTTCGATGAACACCACCGACAGCCTGTCCTTGATGGGGATCGGTTTGAGCGGGGGTAGCTGCGTGCTCAATAGGCATTACCTGGTACGGATGTCATCAATGGACGCTTGCGCAGGCCACTGCGTGTAACGACGCAGAAAAAGCCCGCAATTTCCGAGCGTGACTCGAGCAGAGACAGGATCCATTGGGCGGGCTCACCCGGGCGATAGTGCTTTTCGCGCAGCAGCACGACAGCCGGCGGTGGGGGCAGGCGTTGGTGGAAGACAAGTTCTGCGTAGTCCGTGTCGAAGGTCAACAGCCAGCGACCTTGTTCGCGGGCCAGTGCCATTACTTCACGGTCTGATATGCCGCGGTGTCGGTCAATAACGGCGATCACGTCGACGCCAGCAGCGCGCAGGGCATGCGTTGAAGGTGCCGGAAAGTTTTCGTTGACCAGCAGGCCGGGCTTCACGATTCCGCTCGATCGATGGCGACGAAGCGCTCCTCCCTGAACAACTCTGCAGCGAAAGCGACAGCTGCCTGCACCTGCTCACGCATCAAGTGAGGGTACGCCTCAAGAATGTCGTCATAGCTCCAGCCATCGGCAAAGCGATCGAGTAGCAGCTCGACCGAGATGCGCGTGCCTTTGATGACAGGCTTGCCAACGAGGATGTCGGGGTCGACAA
The DNA here is from genome assembly GCA_016705325.1 of Pseudomonadota bacterium. Lineage (GTDB taxonomy): Bacteria > Pseudomonadota > Gammaproteobacteria > Steroidobacterales > Steroidobacteraceae > RPQJ01. The sequence continues at coordinate 2,688 of JADIYJ010000023.1, forward strand.
CGATGTGGTTTTTCCATTCCATGGCATTACTCGTGCGGGAGTTTCTGGTGACACGGTGTTTGTATCGTCTCACAGTGCCAGGGGATCCAACAGGTAGGTCCCGAGAACCGCAGCAAGAAGTCGTGTCGTACTGCGTCATGCGGTGCAAGACGCGGATGCGCAATTTGGTATCTCATATGCGTGCGATCGACAACAAACCCAGCCCCAAGGCTTTGGCGTGTCCGATTCCTGCTTGCAATGACTGACGTAATGCGGCGGGCTCTGTAGCCACCAGCTCGCCGTCGAACCGAACCCGTGCGACGGTGATTTGCATGCCGCCGCCGTGTGACGTCTCGATTCGATCGCAGTAGCTGCAGACTGCGTCAGCAATTTCGAAGCCGCCACGCTGAGCCTGACGATTCAACCACGCAAGTCGTTGAACTTCATTCAGCAGCCCGATTCGCTTACCGTTACGAGTGACCGTCGGGTTCGCGGTCAGCCGGAACCGGTAGCGACGTCCAGCCACAACCCACCTTTCAAGGTCGTACGGTTTATCAGCGTCAAGCTTGGTTACATAGCCCGGCAAATCGGTAAGGACACGCCAATGCCCCGGAGACGCAGATTGCGCCAGCAGGACGCCAGTCTCGCTCAACGAGCCTGCGCGTTCCAGCCGCCACAGGAACCGGCCAGGACGAACGTCGGGGCCGTCCGCGTATACGCGCGAAAGTGTGCGGTGCATCTGATATGGGTCGGCCAGATCACGCCGAGCGGCCGGGTGCCGCGGGTTCAGCAGCAGTTGGCTCAGGTACATGGTGAAGAACTCCCGATTGAACGAATCGCGGGCCGAAGCGCCGCGCGGCGAATGGGGCTATCGGCTGGTCGTGACGCATCGCGCCAACGGTGGGGTGTTCCAGCAGCAGACGGACTGGTTCACCGCGCTGCTCGAACCGGGGCGGCGCGATGCGTGGCTGCTCGTTCAGCGCGCGCTCCAGCGCACCAGGGTGCAATCCGGCGGATTGCCCGTCTTGTGGTGCGGCCTGCAGCCAGATCGGCATCGACGCCACAAACGACTTGCGGCCGAACGCTAGCGGCCAGCGCGGGGTGCGCAATGCCGTGTTCAATTGTTCGAGCAACAGAGTGTCTGAGCCCTCCATGCCCACGAGAAACGCGGCATCGGCCAAGTAGAAGCGTGGGCTGACGACTGTGCGGTCTTTGTCCGGCTTGGCGTTAGCGGCGATGAGCACGCCCGTCGCGGTTTGGTAGTCGCGCATCAATATGCCCTCACGATCGACGCGCACACCCATGCGAAGTTGGGCAAGATCGTCCACCGATTCTGCCCGATCACGCCCAAGCGCAGCGCACAAAAGGCCCACGACGCCAGACTTTGAAGGCTCTAACTGCGTGTCGCGCTCGTCGAAGCGGCTTGTTGTGCCCCAGGCCTGCATCGGACCCGCCAACCGCATCAGCAGCGTCGGCACGGTCAAGACTCCGCTGCGACGCCCAGATGGGCGGCGACTTGGCGCCCGACCCAGGCGGTAAGTTCAGCAAGGCTCGTCTGCGACTCGCCCAGGTCTTGCGGCCAGGCGCCTGTCAAGTCGATGAATGCCCAGGTGTCACGCGCGTCGCCGTAGAAGCCGGCCAGTTGCTTCTCGTGCGCAGCCAACGCTTCGACCGACTGTGTGGTGAGTGCCTTGTACCGATCCGCCATACCGGATTTTCGAACGCGTTCGCCAGATTGAAAGGACTGCCGCGGCGGATCGCTACGCCGACGAAGGCGGGCTGGTTGTGCGCGGCAAAAGTGTTCTGCTTGCCGGTGGGGATCGCCCGTGCCAGCGCGTCTGCAAACGCCGTCGTTCCAGCAAGCGTTAGGTCATTGTCGCCCTGCAGGTTCTCCACCAGTTTGTCGGTATCAAGCACGGCGTAGCGATAGAAGGTGGCCGAATTGAACTCCACTTGACCGATCATTCCGGCGCCGGTCTCGTCGGCTGCCCCGAGATCATCCACAGCAGTGAAATAGTCAAACTCGCGCTCCACGCGGTGGGTGCTCAAGGCGTGCGCCACCTGGCACGCAGCGTGCTGGTTGGCTTCCGGCAGATCGGCGAGCATGCGCCCGAAAAGTGCAACGTCGACGGCCTTCCCACCATCGAGCAGTTTCTGCGCCTTCTTCTTGACCGCGTCGGGTGCGTCTGCCTTGGACTCCCTCTTCGATTTCTTGGGCTTGCCAACATCGGTGGTAGCAACGATCAGATCGTCCCAGTGTTCGTGGATCAGCGCTGCGAAACCGTCAATCTCGCGTTGACCAAGGAACAGCAGGTATTCAGTCTTGCCATCGTCCCCAAGCTTCAGGCCAGCAGCACCCAATGCCAATTCGATACGAGGTTCGGCTTCGGTCGCATCATCATGCCCCATTGCATTGAGCCGATCCGTCAGCAGACCCAGCAGCTTCTTGGTGCGCACTCCACTGTCGCTCATGGCGACCGCGCCGACGGCACGCGCCTGCAACCGAATGGCGCGCTTGAAACATTGGCTGCTCACGCGAGCGCGGCGATGCCCTCCAAAGAGAGCATCCTTCGGTGCGCCGGTGTCGTCGCGGTTCAGGTTGGAGGGGGCGAAGTTCTGGATCAGATGGAATTCAACGAAAAAGCTCATGGGTTCCTCCTTCGGGGCTCAGGTCTGGGTGGCTTGGGCATCCGCGGCCGGCGTTTGCGGCAGCGTGGCGCGGTAGAAGGCACGAGCCCAGCGTTGGCGAATGCGGTCACGGGTGTCGAATGCACGAGGGTGCAGCCAGGGTTCGATGTCGTTCAATAACGCGCCGAAGTCGAAACCGATGCCATCCGCCGCGAGCAGCGTGACCAATTGACGCAGTTGGTCAGGCAGGCTCTCCGCCTCAGCGGACAGCAATGCGATGAAGCGCTTCTCGATGCTCGGGCTGCCGCGCCGCTGCATTACCTGCCCGAAGGCGTCGCCGATGCTGCGGCCCTTAACATGTTGGGGGTGAAGTGCGAACAAGCCGGCTGTGAGGTACAGAGCTTGGCGCAAAGAATCCTTGTCGCCTCCTTGCACCGCGAAACGTTCGACACTGGGGTACGCCGGTGGATAGGCGCCCGGTGCGAAGCCCAGGCTACGGCGCAGCACGGCAAGCGTTCCACGGTCACGCGTAGTCAGCGATTGCAGGTAGGCGATGAATGAATCGGTGTAGTCGCTCAATTTGAACCCTCCTGCGGCACGGCGGACATGGTGGCGGTTTGCCCCGAAGCGGCGACCATCCTGAAATCCTTGATTGCAAACTGGAACTTCCCGTAGCTCGTCGCCTCAGCGCGCAGTGCGGCGGCTGACTGACCCAACATGCCGCGCGCGCGCATCCCAAGCCGACTGAGACGCGCCCACCAGAGCAGCTGCCCACAGAGCGTGCGCCATGTCCAGATCGTTGCGCGCGACTGAGTCAAGCATCGCCGGCAAGTTGTACTCAACTTTGGAGAAATACGCGGGCGGGAAGGGTCCCGCATGGAGCATGGCTCGTGCTCTGGATCGAGTGTCCTTGCTCGACGAGTCGGGCATTGCCTTGGCGAGCATTTCACTGGCGACGCCGCGCACCGTGTAGTACAGCTCCTCGGCCCACTTGAGTTCAGATCGCAGCGCAGTCGCCACGTCGGCGCTCCTCAAGGCCGAACTTGGGAGCGCATAGTGCTCGCTGCGCCACCGAACCAGTTTTGCTTTTTTGGAACAGAGACCAGCGACGAGCACGGGAACCGCGACATCCCATTCGCCACGGGCGTCATGCAGGTTACTTGCCCAACTCACAATGGCAGCGGGCTGGGCGTGTATTCCCGTGCTGTCTGGCAACAGCGCTCCGAGGTCCCGCCAGATAGCTCGACCTTCGTGGAAAGTCATGCGAACCAGACCGTTGCTGCCCGCGCGAAAAGAAGCCATCGGGTCGGGTGCGCTGGGATCCTCTGCCAGCGCCAGACCAGCGCCAAAGCGTAGCCAGCGAACAGAGACTGACTGCGCGGTTGTGTGCGGCATGAGCAGCACGGCGCGCGAGAGCCGGGTGTAGCGATCGCAGATACCGCGGGCCAGCGTCGGATCAGCGCGGAGGTGTGCAAGGGTTGTGAGGCCGCGCTCCCAAGGTGGCGAGTCGTCGGCCGTGTCTGTTGCGGGATGCAGGCCCAGAGCCAGTGCTTCCGTCAGACTTGAGCCGACGGGAATCACCGCCGCAGTGTCGGCCAACGGGCCAGCCTTGTCGGCGCTGCGAAATACCTGCACCAATCCACCTGGAGTGAACTGCAGGAATCCGAGCAGGCTGCGAACAGCCACGGAGGCGCAAACCTCCATGGGTTCGGTATCTACGGCATGGTCGAAGACTACCGGGGTGTTCCCGTTCGCGCTGTCCAAAGCAATCTGCGTCCACGGCTTCAGCTTGTCTCGCGTTTCTTCAGCCGTGGCCAGCGCCGCCACCTGCATGAACGGATGCTCTGGATGAAACAACCAAAAGCGTTCCCGCCAATGGTGCAAGTAGTCGACCAGCGCGTCGGTGGGCAGGCCCTCCCGATACCAGCGCGCGCGGTCGCGGTCTGTCCAGGTGCCGAGGCTGCGCGTGAGTGCGCGGTGCGCGATGGCCAGAAGAAGCCGATGCAGTGCCACGAGATTAGGCGGAGAGGATTCGATCAATCCTTCGATCTGTGATGCCTGTTCGAACAGCTTGAGTAGGCCGAGCTCAGTGACCTGACCGCCCAGCATGCGCACTGGTAGCCACGGCGTATCCAGCAGGTTGAACGCCGGTGCTGTCGGCGAAGAGGCGTTCATGAGGTCGTCTCCTGGGAGGTTGGCGTAGCGACGTCGAGCTGGCTGTAGACGATCCCCAGCGCGGGATCGAGCCGAACGTGCAGCTTGCCTATGCTCGCCATTCCGTCCTGCAGGCACAAAGGCTTGACGTCGCGCAACCACGGGTGCTCGGCAAAGCCTCGCGGTATTTCGGCGGCGCGCAGCGCTTTGACGAGGTCCCACCGACTCAGTTTGAGCTGACGGGCGAGCATGTCCCTGGCCAGACTGTGCGACGGTTTGCAACGCAGGGTCGAATGGCGCATCGCCAGGGCGCAGGCGCCATGCACCGTGATCGGTGTGCACGGGCAGCACGGTAATGCTGTCTTCGCCCAGGCGAGTCACGTTTCTGATGCCCGGAAAGTCACCCTCCTCGGAGCCGCGCGGCTTGCCGACGTAGGCGTCCTGCGGTTCGGCGCCCGCGTTCAGCACTGCGTTGGCCGCCAATCGACGTTCGTGGCTTGCATTGGCCTTATGTATGCCGTCTGCTTCGACGAGTATGTAGTGCTCCGTGCTCGCGTCCATGCCCTCGGGAAGTTCATAGTCGCCATAAACTGTCTGCACCAGCCGGTCGATGTCCTGCGGCAACTTCCATTGCGACTCTCGCGATACGAAGGCCCAGGTACGGCAAAGGATGTATGGATCGTAGATGACGCCCCAGGCGGTCTTCTTCAGTTCCGGCAGACGGCTCGCCATCAAGCCGCTAACCCTCAGGCGCGCTTGTCGATGGGCGGATGGGCGTTCGCGCTCGTGACGATGCAACCGCCCCGCGCGCTGCAGCAGCAGGTCTACAGGGGCCAGGTCTGTGATCAGGAAATCGAAGTCGATGTCCAGACTTTGCTCAACCACTTGCGTGGCGATCAACAGTGCGCGCACCGGCCTGTTGCCTGATTTGCCGAAAATGCCGAGCACCGCCTTCTCACGTTCGCTGCGTTCGTCGGCAGGAAAGCGGGCATGGAACAGCATCAACATGATGTCACTGTCCAGGCGTTCATGCAGCTTCCTGTACAGCTGCTGTGCGCGATCCACAGTGTTCACGATCACGGCACCACAGCCACCTTTGCTCACCTGATCGAAGGCGCAGCTGGCAAGGGTGTCCAGCTCTTCGTCCAGTGCCAGTAACTCGATCGGCACCAACTCTCTCGACGCGTAGCTTTCGCCACTTACGCCGTGGTCGTTGGCCAGCAGGATCCGGGGGTAGGCCAGTGAAGGTGCCTTCTCTGGTGCTGCGCCCCAGGCACGCACGAGGGCATCGCGTTTTTGACGTGGCAGCGTGGCGCTCATCACCACGACGGAGCACCCAAGGGCCTTCAGCCAGCGCAGTAGCGATTCGATCAGGCCGCTGGTGTAGGTGTCGTAGGCATGCACTTCATCCAGCACCACGACGCGGTTGGTCAGGCCCCACAAGCGCACGAAATGGTGCTTGACATTCAATGTCGCCAACAAGGCTTGGTCGATGGTGCCAACGCCGTATGGCGAAATCAGGGGCCGGCGCCGCTGCGAGAACCAGGCGGACGAGCGAACACTGTCGCCAACCTCGCCGTGAATCCCGCGTAATTCCACCAGCCGCTCGTCGAGCATGGCGCCGCCGTGCGCCAGTTGGATGTCCAGGCGTTGATCGCTGCCGAACGCGCGCAGGAAGCGCAGGGTGCGGTCGAACATGGCATTGCCGGTAGCCTGTGTCGGCAGGCCGATGTAGAGCCCGCGATGTCCGAGCGCCGCCTGCAGCCGCAGGTGGGCCAGCAGGGCGAGTTCTGTCTTGCCTTCGCCCATCGGGGCCTCGACGATGAGCAGGACGGGCGCGTGTACTTCATTCAGCAACCGGTCGGCGGCGATTTGCAGCGGGCGTGCCCGCAGGGCTGCCTCGCCAACGATGCGAGCTGTCAGTACGTCGGCCGACGCTGTCTCCCGCAATAGCGACCGATGGCGAGGCCAACCGATCTTGTCTAATGCATCGTCTGCGAGACGCAATCCGGCGGCGTGGTGTTCAACGAAGCTCTCTGCACGTTGAGACATTGCAAACCACTCGACATTCGAGCCAATCCAATCTGCCACACTCGTTAGGCCAGCGAGCCAGGACCAAAGGGGCAGATCGAAGCCCGGCGCATCGTCTGGAAGTGGCGCCGGGGCAAGTGTCGACCAATAGGCGTCGAACAACTCGCGCCTCGCCGAGGCCCATGGGGTGGGCTCGCCGACGCGGCGTGCACCTTTGATTTCGTCCGGCAGGAAGGCGTAGCCGTGATGGGCAGCAACAGCGGCAGCCACCGCAGAGGCATGTGCACCGAGTGCAGGCGCAAGCAGCATTCGCAGTTCGAATGCGCTGGCGCGGTCGTGTGCGTCGACGCTCAACAACCGAGGTGGAAAAGTCAATCCCGCGATCTCGTCGGCCGCCTGACCGGCATCCCACTTGCCCTGAAAGCCCGGAATCGCCTTGCCGATGTCATGCAGGCCAACCACGGTGGCCAGCCAGCGGATGACACTCGACTCTGGTATGCCCAAGGCCTTTGCAGGGCGACGCAGGAAAACCGGGGATTCGCGGGCGAGAATCCGTTCGGCCACGGCCGCTACATCGAACATGTGCGCGAGCAGGCCATGGCCAACGGGATCGCCGCTCTTGGCCCAGATGCACCTAGCGGCTTTGGAAAGCGAATCGAAATGCAACATGCTTCAGTCTTACAGCTCTGAGGCTCATAACGTGAGCCCGAAGCAACTACCGAAGTAAGTAATTGCCGCCGCCGCAAGTACAATGCCCGCCCATGAGCGATTTCAAAGGCATCCCGGTCGTCCCCGGCGTCAAGACCGCCGCCTCAAGCGGTGAAAAATACCAGACAGTCCAAGGGTTTACGGCGATCCGTGACGGCATCAAGGCCGCTGCGTCGAGCGCGCCGGTGACGCCTGCGGGCCGCAAGCCCGGCTGGCTGCGGGCACCGATGCCGGCGGGTCGCGGCTTCGAAACGGTCAAGCAGACCGTGCGTGAACACCGCCTTGCCACCGTCTGCGAGGAAGCGAAGTGCCCGAACATCGGCGAGTGCTGGAACGCGGGCACCGCCACGATCATGTTGCTGGGCGCGGTCTGCACGCGCGCGTGCCGCTTCTGCGCGGTCGATACCGGCAACCCGCGCGGCTGGCTCGATGCCGACGAACCGGCCAATGCCGCGCGGACCGTGCAGCTGATGCAGCTGAAGTACGTCGTGCTGACGTCGGTCAATCGCGACGACCTGCCCGACGGCGGCGCCGCGCATTTCGCCGCGTGCGTGCGCGAGATCAAGCGCGTCAATCCTGCAACTGCGGTTGAAGCGCTGACGCCCGACTTCCAGGGCGTGATGGCTGACGTCGCGACGGTTGTCGACAGCGGACTCGACGTCTTCGCGCAGAACGTCGAGACCGTGCGCCGGCTGACTCACCCGGTGCGCGACCCGCGCGCGTCCTACGAACAGACGCTCGCAGTGCTCGCGCACGCCAGCCGGCATCGCCGCGAGCAGGGCGACGTGCTGGTGAAGACCAGCCTGATGCTCGGTCTCGGTGAAACCGACGCCGAGATCCTGGAGACGATGCGCGACCTGCGCGCTGCGGGCGTGGACCTGCTCACGCTCGGCCAGTACCTGCGGCCAACGTTGAATCACCTGGCGGTCGAACGCTTCGTGACGCCCGGGGAATTCGAGCAGTACCGACAGCATGCGCTCGAACTGGGTTTCATCGAATGCGTGTCGGGGCCGCTGGTGCGTTCGAGTTACCGCGCCGAACAGGCCATGGCCCGGAACAACGCTGGTCTCGCGGCAGGCGGGCTCGCCCGGCGTGGCTGAACGCATCGTCTCGACGGACGCGCGACAAGCGCTGCCGAGCGTGTCGGCACCGGCGCTGAAATGGCTCGGCTGCGTCGACTACGAGCCGACGTGGCGCGCCATGCAGCGCCGCACCGACGAGGCGACTGCCGCAACACCCGACGAAATCTGGTTTCTGGAGCACCCACCCGTCTTCACGATGGGCATGAACGCGCAGGCGGTGCACCTGCTCGCGCCCGGCGACATTCCCGTCGTCGACATCGACCGCGGCGGGCAGGTCACCTACCACGGGCCCGGGCAACTCGTCGTCTATCCGTTGCTGGACCTCGCGCGGCTCGGCCTCGGCGTGCGTGCGCTCGTCGAGGGCATCGAGCGCGCCATCGTCGCGACGGTCGCGCAGTGGGGCGTCCAGGCCTATGGCAAGCGCGACGCACCTGGCGTGTATGTCGGCGAACGCAAGATCGCGAGCGTCGGACTGCGCATCCGTCGCGGCCGTTCGTACCACGGGCTGGCCCTCAACGTCGCGATGGATCTCGAACCGTTCGCGCGCATCAATCCCTGCGGCTATGCGGGGCTGCAGATGACGCAGCTCAGCGAGCTGGGGGGTCCGGCCAGCGTACGCGAGGTGAGCGAGGTGCTGGCACCACGGCTGCTGCATGCGCTGGGGTTCAGCGCCCGGTCGGAGCGTCAGAGTGCGACGAGCACCTGGCTGCAGGACGTGAGCTCCCTGTAGAGCGCGTCGAGCTGGGCCTTGCTGGTGGCGACCACCGTCACCGTGATCGACAGGTACTTGCCGTTGCTGCTGGACCGCTCTTCGATGCGGTCCGGTTCGAGCGTGCCGAAATGCCGCGTCACGATCCCCATGACGAGGCGGCGGAAATCGTCCGACGCCTGGCCCATGATCTTCACCGGGAAATCGCTGGGAAACCTGAGCAGCGTTTCCTCGGGCTCGGGCGGCGCCTCGCTCATGCGTCCACCAGTGGCGGCCGTGCGGCGATCGCGTCGAGGTGCTGCTGCAGTCGTGCATACATCGACAGCCACGCTGCACCCGGTGCGCCGGTGTCGATGGCCTTGCCGTCCACCGAAGTGACGGGCAGCACGCCGCGACCCGCGGAAGCGATCCAGACTTCGGACGCCGAGCACAGCTCGTCGACGCTGAACCTGCGGATCTCGACCGGCAGCCAGCCCGCCGCGAGTTCGATCACCGCATCCCGCGAGGTGCCTGGCAGGATGCTCTGATCGTTGGGTGGCGTGACCAGTCTGCCGTCGCGCACGATGAAGACCGTGCTGGAGGAGCCTTCGGTCACTTTGCCATCCCGCGTGAGGATCGCTTCGGAACCGCCCTTGTCCTGCGCCTCCTGGCGCAGCAGCACGTTGGCGAGCAGCGCGACCGACTTGATGTCGCAGCGCGCCCAGCGTGTGTCCTCGAGCGTGACGGCGGCGAGGCCGCGTTCGAGCAGCACCTTCGCCGGCAGCGGGTACGGACTGACGAAGGCGAATCCCGTGGGTTCGACCGTCGCGGGCGGAAACAGGTGGTTGCGGCCGTATTCCATGCCGCGCGTCACCTGCAGGTAGACCAGCAGCTCGGTTGCGTTTGCCGCGGCGACCAGCGTGTTCGTCACCTCGACCCAGCCCGCCAGCGGCAGCGGATTGCGGATGCGCAGTTCCGCCAGGCTGCGATCGAAGCGCTCGAGGTGCTGGCGCATGCGGAACGGCCGTCCGCGATGCACCGGCACGACTTCGTAGGCGCCGTCCGCGAAGAGGAAGCCGCGGTCGAGTGGCGAGATTCGTGCTTCGGCCAGCGGCAGGTACTCGCCGTTCAACCAGCAGGTGGGGTACGGATCGGCCATCGCTGCTGCTCCGTCAGTGGAACAGCAGTCGCAGGCTGTCCCAGGCGCGGCCGAAGAAGCCGGCGGCGGGGACGTCCGCGGTCGGGTAGAGGTCGTACGTAGCCATCGTCTGACCGTCGACGACGATCTTCGCCTTGCCGACCGACTTGTTCTTCGTGAGCGGCGCGACCAGCGTCTCCGGCAGCTCGAAGTCGGCCTTCACCGAACTCACGTGACCGCGCTGGTTCGTGACGTAGAGGTCGCGACCGACGGTCAGGCCGACCTCGTCCTGCTTGCCTTTCCAGACGCGCATCGTAGAGAGCGGCTGGCCAGCCGCGTAAATGCGCTTGGTCTCGAAGAAGTTGAAGCCATAGTTGAGCAACGCGGCGCTCGCTTCCTCGCGGGCACGCATGGAATCCGTGCCCATCACGGCGGAGACCAGCCGCATGTCGCCGCGCTTCGCGGAGGTCACCAGGCAGTAGCCCGCGGACTTCGTGTGGCCGGTCTTGACTCCGTCCACCGATGGGTCGCGCCACAGCAGCCCGTTGCGGTTCTGCTGCGTGATGTCGTTCCAGGTGAACTCCTTCTGCGAGTACCACTTGTAGTACGCGGGGAATTCGTGGATCAGCGCATTCGCGAGCAGAGCTGCGTCCCGCGCCGTGATGTACTGCTCCGGGTTGGGCATGCCAGCGGCATCGGTGAAGTGCGTGCCCGTGAGGCCGAGCCGCTTGGCGAAGTTGTTCATCATCTGCACGAAGGTGGCCTCGGTGCCGGCCACGTGCTCGGCGAGCGCTACCGTCGCGTCGTTACCCGACTGTACGATCATGCCCTGCAGCAGATTCTCGACCGAGACCTGCGTGCCGACCTCGATGTACATGGCTGAGCCGCCGAGCTTCGGCGACGCCTGCCGCCAGGCGTTCTCGCTCACCGTGACCAGGTCCCCAAGTTTGATGCGGCCCTCCTTGAGCGAGTGGAACACGACGTAGGCTGTCATCAGCTTGGTCAGGCTGGCCGGTTCCTGGCGCGAATCGGGTTGGAGCGCCGCGAGCACGCGACCGCTGGCGTGATCGATGACGATGAAGCTGCGGGCGTTGAGCTGCGGTGGCGGGGGCAACGCCGTGGCGGGTACTGCGGCGGTTGCCGGAGCGACGTCTGTGGCAGCGTCACCGGTAGCATCGGGGGCGGCGGCGCCCTCGTCGTCAGAACCGCAACCGGCAAGAGCGAGACCGGCTACGAGCGCCAGGGCAAAGAGGGTCGGCTTGAGCTTCATTTCTGCGTCGGAACCATGAGTTTAGAGTGGAGCGGTAGGTTCAGGTGCCGGACGTCGTCGTCGACCATCCGGTGGACGGCGCCGCTGGCTGATTCGGTGCGGGGGCGACGTGCCCGCCGCCCGCAGGCAACGGCTGCCCTGAGCGCCGGGCGCCGATGGCGTCCGCCAGGTCGCTGACGGCGCTGGCATACATGTGACTGCGGTTGTAGCGCGTGATCGCATAGAAATTGGTGAAGCCGACGCGGTATTCGGTCCCGCCCGCCACCTTGAGTGCGATCAGCATCGCCGGTGCATCCGCCGGCAGGCCAGTCTCGAACTGGACGCCGCGCGCCCGCAACGAACCCACGGTTTCCGTCAGCGCCAGCTTCTCGTCCAGGCCCGCCAGGTTCGCGTTGCTCGCATCGGCTGCCGCCAGCACCGGTTCGCCCGCGCGCCAGCCGTGCACCTTGAGATAGTTGCCGACGCTCGAGAACACGTCGGCCCAATCGTTCCAGAGGTCGCGCTTGCCGTCCGCGTCGCCGTCGACCGCGTAGCTGCGGAAGCTGCTGGGCATGAACTGCGGTAGTCCCATGGCGCCCGCGTAAGAGCCGACCGGCGCGAGCGGGTCGAGACCTTCTTCGCGGGCCATCACCAGGTACTGCTCGAGTTCGCCGCGGAAGAACGCCTGGCGCGGCGGGTAGTCGAAGGCCAGCGTGGCGAGCGCGTCAATCACTCGATACTTGCCGACGTTCTCGCCGAAAAACGTTTCGACGCCGACGATGCCAAGCAGGATGTCCACGGGGACGCCACTTGCGGTCGCGGCTCGCTCGAGTTCGGCCTGCTTCAAGCCGTGGACCTCGGCGCCACGCGCGATGCGACGCTCGATCAGGAACCTGGGCCGGTACTCGTCCCACGCCAGCGCGCGCTCGGCCGGCTTCGCGATCGCCTGCAGGATCGCGGGCTTGGATTCGACCTGCGCGAACAGCGTGACGAGCGGTTCAGCTTCGAAACCGTGCTTCTTGCCGACGCTGGCGATGAAAGCGTCGATGTCGGCGCGCGCGGGATCGAAAGCCTGGGCCTGCGCGGGCTGCGCATGGCCGAGCGCAAGCGAGAGCGCAACCGCGCCGGGGCGGGCGATGCAGCGGAGCGGGCCGGTGGCCCGTCGAGTGAGCGATTTCCGTATCACGTGGAGACCAGTTTGCGGCGGGAGTGGACTGCCATGAGGATACCGAACCCTGCCATGAGGGTCACCAGTGATGTGCCGCCGTAACTTACGAGCGGCAACGGCACGCCGACGACGGGCAACAGTCCCGCGACCATGCCGCTGTTGACGAAGGCGTACACCGAGAACAGCAGCGTCAGACTGCCAGCCGTCAGGCGGGTGAACGTGTCCTGTGCCTGCGTCGCGATGTAGAGCCCGCGACCGATCACGAGCAGATACAGCGCCATCAGCACGATGCAGCCGACGAGGCCCCACTCCTCGCCGATCACGGCGAAGATGAAGTCGGTCGAGCGCTCGGGCAGGAACTCGAGCTGTGCCTGGCTGCCGTTCATGAAGCCTTTGCCGAAGATTCCGCCCGAACCGATCGCGATCTGCGACTGGATCGTGTGGTAGCCGGCCCCGAGCGGGTCGTTCTGCGGGTTCAGGAAGGTCAGCACACGCTGGCGCTGGTAGTCGTGCAGCAGGAACTTCCAGACGACCGGGATGGCTGCCGCGATCACGGCGCCCAGTCCGAGGATGTACCGCAGTTGCAGTCCTGCGAGCAGGATGACGAGCCCGCCGCCTGCCGTCACCAGCAGCGCGGTGCCGAGGTCTGGCTGCTCGGCGATCAGCAGCGTCGGTACGAGCACGATCAGCGCCACGATGACCAGGGTCGTGAAGTCGGGTGGCAGCGGCCTCTCGTGCAGGTACCAGGCGCAGCAGAGCGGTACCGCGATCTTCATGATCTCGGACGGCTGGAACCGGATGAATCCGAGGTCGAGCCAGCGCTGTGCGCCCATGGCAACGTCGCCCACGACGGCGACGCCGATCAGCAGCAGCAGGCCCACGCCATAGAGGAACGGCGCGCCGATCCGCATGACCCGCGGTGGAATCTGGGCGACGATCGTCAGCACGCCGAGGCCGAGGCCGACGCGTGCGGCCTGGCCGAGGAAGATGCGCACGTCCTCGCCCGCCGCGCTGTAGAGCACGATCAGGCCAACGGCGCAGACGGCCAGCACGCTCAGCAGCAGCGGCCCGTCGATGTGCAGGGCGTCGAGCAGGCGGCCCGTCAGCGAAAACGTACGCTGGGCGCGGCTCGAGTGTCCCGGTCCGGCGATTTCTGTCCTCATTCGTCAATGCCTCCCGCGGGTGGCGCGGCCGGTGGGATGGCTGGAGACGACGCCTGAACCGCCTCGCGCGGCAGCAGGTACGCGTCAAAAACGGCTCGCGCGATGGGCCCCGCCGTGCTGCCGCCGTGACGACCGTTCTCGACCAGCACGGCGATCGCGATCTTCGGGTCGTCGACCGGCGCGAAAGCGATGAACAGCGCGTGATCGCGCAGGCGCTCGGACACCTGCGATTCGTTGTATTTCTCATTCTGGCCGATGGAGAAGACCTGCGCAGTGCCGGTCTTGCCAGCGATCTTGTAGGGAGCGCCGGCCTGCACGCGGACCGCAGTGCCGCCGGGACTCACCACGCCGATCATGCCGCCGACGATGGTGTCCCAGTACCTGGGATCGTCGACCTTCACGTCCGGCAGCGGGCGGGGCGGCAGCGTCGCGACGGCGCCGGTGCGGGAGTCACGCACCGCGCGCACGAGGCGAGGCTGGAAGCCCTTGCCGCGCATCGCGAGCGTCGCAGTAGCGTGCGCGAGTTGCAACGGCGTGACCAGCATGTAGCCCTGGCCGATGCCGGCGATGACCGTCTCGCCCGGGAACCACACCTGCAGTTCCTTCTTCTTGAATGCCTTCTTCTTCCAGGCCTGCGAGGGGACCAGGCCTGAGCGTTCGCCCAGCACGTCGATTCCCGTCTTTCCGTTGAGCCCGAACTGGACCAGGAAGTCGTGCAGGCGGTCGATGCCAATCTGGTCGGACACGCCGTAGAAATAGGTGTCGCACGACTGCGCGATGGCCTTGTGCATGTCGACTGTGCCGTGACCCTGCTTCTTCCAGTCGCGGTACTTGCGACTGGAGCCCGGGAACTGCCAGACGCCGCGGCAGTAGCGCGTGTCCTCCGCGCTCATGACGCCGTATTGCAGCGCGGCCAGCGCCACGAACGGCTTGATCGTGGATCCCGGCGGGTAGACGCCGCGCAGCGCACGATCGATCAGGGGCTTGTCGATGTTTTCCTCCAGCGCGCGGTATTCCGGTACCGTGAGACCGCGTGCAAAGCCGTTGGGATCGAACGTCGGTGTGCTGACGAAGGCGAGAACGTCGCCGTTGCGGGGATCGATCGCGACGACCGCTGCGCGCTGCACGCCGAGCGCGGCTTCGGCTACCTGCTGCAGCTTGTGGTCGATCGTGAGATACAGGTCGTCGCCAGCGACCGGCTCCTTGCGCTGCAGTTCCGGCGCCTTGACGCCGACACGGTCGACACGGCGACCCTGCGCATTGACCAGTAGCTGCTGGTAGCCGGTCTCGCCGTGCAGCAGCTCCTCGTAATTGCGCTCGATGCCAAGCTTGCCGATCAGCGTCGTGCCGGCGTACTTCGAGACATCGATGCGATCCTGGTCCTGTTCGCTGATCGCAGCGACGTAACCGAGCGCGTGCACGCCCACGCCCCCGTGCGGATAGAGCCGCGTAAGCCGCGGACGGATCTCGACGCCCGGGAAGTCGGGTCGATGCACGGCGAAGCGCGCGAGTTCCTCTTCGGACAGCTGCAGGCGGACTGGCACGGCGTCGAACGCGCGTCGCGCCATGATCGCGCGCCTGGTTCGCGCCACGTCGTCGGCCGGCAGCAGGCCGAGCGCCACGAGCCGGCCCAGCGTGTCATCGACGTCGGGGGTCTGCTCGCGCGTGAGTTCCAGCTGGTACGCCGGTCGATTGAGCGCGAGGGGTTCGCCCTCGCGATCGAGCAGGAGGCCGCGCGGGGGCGGGATCGGTTCGATGCGGATGCGGTTGCCCTGCGACAGTTCGCTGAAATAATCGTACCTGACCACCTGCAGGTAGAAGAGGCGGGCAAACAACGCGCCGAGCAGGACCATGATGACGAACGAGGCGGCGACGACGCGCCGGCCGAACATGCGCTGTTCGGCGTGATGATCCTTGAGCCGGGAGTTGCGGGCCATCGCGCTCCTGCGCTCAGGACGAGCGGCGCGTGAGCGAGTCGCCCAGCGCAACCACCAGCGGCCAGAGCAATGCGCCCGACAGCACCGGCAGCCAGCGTACCCACCCCGTGAAACCGTGGCCGGTGAGGCCATCGATCCAGAACATCAGGAAGTGGTACAGGCCGAGCAGCAGCATGACGATCACCGCCTGCTGCACGATCGGGAACATGCGCATGCGCAACTGCAGCTTGTGCGTGAGGTAACCCACGACGAGGAAGCCGAGCGCGTGTTGTCCCAGCACCATGCCACGCAACACGTCGAGGAAAAGCCCCGACAGCCACGCATAGCCGAGCCCGGCGATGCGCGGACTGGTCAGTACGAAATAGATCATCGCCAGCAGCGCGAGATCGGGCCGGAACGGATCGAGCCAACCCGGCAGCGGCACGATCGCGAGCACGAGGCCGGCAGCCATGCTGATCCAGTAGAGCAGCCGGCGGGTGAGCATGCTCATCGGTCTCATTCGCCACCCGCCTGCGCGGGTGGCGCTGCCGTTGCAGGGCCGTCAACCGGGGTGCTCGACGGCGCCGGCTGTGCAGTTGCAGCGGCGGCCGCGGGTTCGGCCCGCGGCTTGAACCAGACCAGCAGCACTTCGCGCGCCTGGTCCAGCCTGGCCGTGGGTCTGGCTTCGACGAGCGCGAACATGCTGCCGGCGCGCTTCACCTTCGATACCTGCGCCACCGGGTAGCCCGGCGGGAACACGCCGCCCATCCCGGTGGAAAGCAGGAGGTCGCCCGCCTGCAGGTCGGATTCGACGGTGACAAACGGCAACGACAGCTTGTGCTGGTCGCCGGTGCCGACGGCAATCGTGCGTACGCCGCTGCGGTTGGACTGCACCGGGATCGCATGCTCGGCGTCGCTGATCAGGATGACCTCGGCCGTGGAGGCGTTGACCTTCGAAACCTGGCCGAAGATGCCGTCGCCGTCGAGCACCGCCTGGTCCTTGAACACGCCATCGGCCGCACCCTTGTCGAGCAGCACGCGGTGCCGGAAAGGATCGAGGTCGACGTTGAGGATGGAGGCGACCAGCACCTTTTCGGCGATGCCCGCGGTGTTCGCGCGCATTTCGCGCAGGCGCCGGTTTTCTTCCTCCAGCACTGCGAACCGCTGCAGCTGCAGGTTGGCCAGGCGCAGCCGGGCGGTGAGCGCCAGGTTTTCCTGCCGCAGGCGGCTGCGATCGGCGAAGGACCCCGTGACCCAGTCCGTCGCGCGGAAGGGGAAATCGACCGCGCGCTGCACCGGATAGATGACCCTGCTCAGCGATTCGCGGATGCGGTCGATCTGGTGGTAGCGCTGATCAGCCGTCATCAACCCGACCGAGATCGCCGCCAGCGTAAGGAAATACGCGGTCAGCGGCGGTCCGCGGCCGATGATCGGGCGGGAGTCGTGGGACAGCTCGACCACGGGGCCGGGAGGCGTCGCGATCAATCCAGGCCGAACAGGCCCGGACCGTGCTCGTCGATCAGCTCCAGCATCTTGCCGCCGCCGCGCGCCACGCAGGTGAGCGGATCTTCGGCGACCACCACTGGCAGGCCCGTCTCTTCCATGAGCAGCTTGTCGATGTCACGCAGCAGTGCGCCACCGCCCGTCAGGACGATGCCGCGTTCGGCGACGTCCGAACCGAGTTCCGGCGGGGTCTGCTCGAGCGCGGCCTTGACCGCACCGACGATGCCCTGCAGCGGTTCCTGCAGCGCCTCGAGGATTTCGTTGGAGTTGAGCGTAAAGCTGCGCGGGACGCCCTCGGAGAGGTTGCGGCCCTTGACCGAGATTTCCTTGACGTGCTGGCCGGGGTAGGCGGAACCGATCTCGATCTTGATGCGCTCGGAGGTGGCTTCGCCGATCAGGATGCCGTAGTTGCGCCGGACGTAGTTGATGATGGCCTCGTCGAAACGGTCGCCGCCGATGCGGACCGACGCGGCATAGACGATGCCGTTCAGCGAAATGACCGCCACTTCGGACGTGCCGCCGCCGATGTCGAGCACCATCGAACCGCGGGCTTCGTGCACCGGCATGCCGGCGCCGACGGCGGCCGCCATGGGCTCTTCGATCAGGCGCACCCAGCGGGCGCCGGCGCCCTCGGCGGATTCCTGGATCGCCCGGCGCTCGACCTGCGTCGAGCCATAGGGCACGCAGACCAGCACGCGCGGGCTGGGGCGGATCATGCGATTGCCGTGCACCTTCTCGATGAAGAACTGCAGCATCTTCTCGGTGATGGTGAAGTCGGCGATGACGCCGTCCTTCATCGGGCGGATGGCCGTGATGTTGCCCGGCGTGCGGCCGAGCATGTTCTTGGCCTCGGTGCCGACGGCCTCGATTTTCTTGCCGCCGCGGGACGGTTCCTCGCGGATGGCGACGACGGACGGTTCGTTCAGCACGATGCCTTTGCCGCGGACATAGATCAGCGTATTGGCCGTGCCAAGGTCGATCGAGAGGTCGTTGGAGAAGTAGCCCCGGAGTTTCTTGAACATTTAGGATTCGCGGAAGAAGGAGGGGAGCGCTGCCTTGCGCTAAATCGCGGCAATTTAACCATAGTCACGACATTCCACAAGGTCGCGTGTATGATTTGTGACTGTTTTTTCCAGTCCTTTCGAGCATTTCCAGATGAGCCTGACACGCACCCAGGTCGAGGGGATCGCCCACCTCGCACGCCTCGAGATCTCCGAGGCGCAGATGCCCGTGTACGTCGACAGCCTCTCGCGCATCATCGACTTCGTCGAGCAGCTCGCCGCGGCCGACACGGCCGGTATCGAACCCATGGCGCACCCGCTTGCCGACCAGGTCCAGCGGTTGCGCCCCGATGCGGTCTCGGAGACCGATCAGCGCGAGAGGTTCCAGCAGAACGCGCCGAGCGTTGCCGCTGGTCTTTACCTCGTGCCCAAGGTCATCGAGTGACGCAGCGACCGTGATGGTGCCACGGCCCGGGAAAGTGGGGACGCTCACCTATTTCGCTCCCCTGTTGCGTGACAGACCGCACGAAACAGGCGAAATGGCTGACCGCAACAGGGGAGCGAAATAGGTGAGCGTCCCCAGTTTGGTACCGGCATTTCTTCCAGTCTTTTCGCCGTAAACGACCCATGCACACACTGACCGTTTCGGAACTCGCCGCCGGCCTCCGTGCCCGCAAGTTCTCGAGCATCGACCTGACGCTGCATTTCCTCGGCCGCATCGAACGCCTCGGGCCCGAGCTCAACGCGTTTGTCACGGTGACGGCCGATCGTGCCCTGGCCGACGCCCGGGCCGCGGACGAGACACTGGCAAGGGGCGAGGGCGGCCCGCTGACGGGTGTGCCTGTCGCGCACAAGGACATCTTCTGCACCGACGGGATCCGCACGACGTGCTCGTCGAGGATGCTGTCCAGTTTCATCGCGCCGTACGACGCGACAGTCGTGGCGCGCTGGCGTGCCGCGGGCACGGTGCTGCTCGGCAAGACCAACATGGACGAGTTCGCGATGGGTTCGTCGAACGAGACGAGCTTCTTCGGGCCGGTGCGGAACCCGTGGGACCCCAAGCGCGTCCCGGGCGGTTCGTCGGGTGGCTCTGCCGCCGCAGTGGCGGCCTGCATCGCGCCTGCTGCCACCGGCACCGACACCGGCGGCTCGATCCGCCAGCCGGCGGCGCTCACCAACCTCACGGGCATCAAGCCGACGTACGGCCGCGTGTCGCGCTACGGCATGATCGCGTTCGCCTCGAGCCTCGACCAGGCCGGGGTGCTGGCGCGATCGGCTGAGGACGCCGCGCTGCTGCTCGAGGCCATGTCGGGCTTCGATCCCAACGACTCCACCAGTGTCGATCGTCCGGTGCCGAACTACGCGGCTGAGCTCAACCAGCCGCTCAAGGGGTTGCGCGTCGGCATCATTCGCGAATTCTTCGGCGCGGGCCTCGATCCAGCGGTCGAGAACTGCGTGCGCGCGGCAATCGCACAGCTGCAGCAGGAAGGTGCCGTCATCAGGGACGTGAGCCTGCCTAGCCTGCCGCTCTCCGTGCCGACCTACTACGTCGTGGCGCCGGCCGAGTGCTCGTCGAACCTGTCGCGGTTCGACGGCGTGCGTTTCGGCCATCGCTGCGAGCAGCCGAAAGACCTGCTCGACCTGTACAAGCGTTCGCGCGGCGAAGGCTTCGGCGCCGAAGTGAAGCGCCGCATCATGACCGGCACCTACGTGCTGTCGGCCGGCTATTACGACGCGTACTACCTGCAGGCGCAGAAGTGCCGCGCGCTGATCGCCGCCGATTTCGCCCGTGCTTTCGCGGAAGTCGACGTCGTGCTCAGCCCGACGGCGCCCACGGCTGCGTTCGAACTCGGCGCCAAGACCAGCGACCCGATTGCGATGTACCTCAACGACATCTACTCGATCGCGGCTAACCTGGCGGGCCTGCCAGGCATCTCGATCCCCTGCGGCTTCGTCGACGAAGGCGGCAAGGACCTGCCCGTGGGCCTGCAGCTCGTGGGACCCCACTTCGGCGAAGCGCGGCTGCTCGCGGTATCGCACCAGTACCAGCAGCACACCGACTGGCATGAGCGCATCGCACCGGGCTACGCCTGAAGGTGGGTTAGTGAGTGCGGGGAGCAGCATTGAGCTGGTGCCTTACTTCGACCACGCACTCGGCGGGCCCACCATGCCGACCGATCACTATTCACTAATCACTAATCACTTCTTATGATCTGGGAAACCGTCATCGGCCTCGAGATCCACGCGCAGCTCGCCACGCGCAGCAAGATCTTTTCGGGATCCGCCACCGCCTATGGGGCGGAGCCGAACACGCAGGCCAACCTGGTCGACCTCGGGTACCCGGGCGTGCTGCCGGTGCTGAACGGCGAGGCCGTGCGCATGGCGATCCGCTTCGGAGTCGCGACGGGTTCGAAGATCTCGCGCCGCTCGATCTTCGCGCGCAAGAACTATTTCTACCCCGACCTGCCGAAGGGCTACCAGATCAGCCAGTATGAGCGGCCGGTCGTCGAGGACGGCTCGCTCGAGATCGTGCTCGAGGATGGCACGCGCAAGACGATCGGCATCACGCGTGCGCACCTCGAAGAAGATGCAGGCAAGTCGCTGCACGAGGACTTCCACGGGCTGTCGGGCATCGACCTGAACCGCGCCGGCACGCCGCTGCTCGAGATCGTGTCCGAGCCTGACATGCGCTCGGCCAGGGAAGCCATCGCGTACCTGAAGAAGATCCACACGCTGGTCCGCTACCTCGAGATCTGCGACGGCAACATGCAGGAAGGCTCGTTCCGCTGTGACGCAAACGTCTCCGTGCGCCCTGTCGGCCAGGCCGGGTTCGGCACCCGCGCCGAGATCAAGAACGTCAACTCGTTCCGCTTCGTCGAGCGCGCCATCAATTACGAGGTCGAGCGCCAGATCGATCTGCTCGAGGGCGGCGGCAAGGTGAAGCAGGAAACGCGCCTGTACGATGCCGACAAGGGCGAGACGCGCTCGATGCGCTCGAAGGAAGAGGCGAACGACTACCGCTACTTCCCGGACCCCGACCTGCTGCCGCTCGTGATCGACGAGGCGACGATCGAGCAGGTGCGCGCCACGATGCCCGAGCTGCCGGACGAAAAGGCGGCGCGGTTGGTGCGCGATCACGGCCTCTCCGAGTACGACGCCGGCGTGCTGACAGCGAGCCGCGAACTCGCGGACTACTACGAAACCGTCGTGCGCGGGCTCGGCGGCCAGCCCAAGCTCGCGGCCAACTGGGTCATGGGCGACCTCGCGGGCGCGCTCAACAAGGAAGCCCTCGACATCGCGCAGAGCCGTGTCAGTGCCGATGCCCTCGCAGGCCTGCTCGCACGCATCCAGGACAGCACCATCTCCGGCAAGATCGCCAAGGAAGTCTTCGAGGCGATGTGGTCGGACGGCAAGGGCGCCGACGAGATCATCGAGGCCAAGGGCCTGCGGCAGATCACCGACACGTCGGCGATCGAGTCGGCCATCGACGACGTCATGGCGAAAAACCCGGGACAGCTCGCGGACTACCGCTCGGGCAAGGACAAGCTGTTCGGCTTCTTCGTCGGCCAGGTCATGAAAGCGACCGGTGGCAAGGCCAACCCGGCGCAGCTCAACGACCTGCTCAAGCGCAAGCTCTCCGGCTGAGGTAAAGCCTGCCATGACCGTGATCCGCGAGGACGACTTCATCCAGAGCGTCGCCGACGCGCTGCAGTTCATTTCCTATTACCACCCGCTCGACTACATCGAGCACCTCGGGCGCGCCTACGAGCGCGAGCAGTCCCCGGCGGCCAGGGACGCGATCGCGCAGATCCTGACGAACTCGCGCATGTGCGCCGAGGGCAAGCGCCCGCTCTGCCAGGACACCGGCATCGTCAACATGTTCCTCAAGGTCGGCATGGACGTGCGCTGGGGAACGAAGCGCAGCCTGGCGGACATGATCAACGCAGGCGTTCGGCTCGCGTATAACCACCCGGACAACAAGCTGCGCGCCTCGGTCGTCGACGACCCCTTGTTCGAGCGCAGGAACACCAGGGACAACTCGCCGGCCGTGTTCCACGTCGAACTGGTCCCGGGCGAGGAGGTCGAGGTGACCGTCGCGGCCAAAGGCGGCGGCTCCGAGAACAAGTCGAAGTTCGTGATGCTCAACCCGAGCGACTCGATCGTCGACTGGGTGCTGAAGACCGTGCCGACGATGGGTGCCGGCTGGTGTCCGCCCGGCATGCTCGGCATCGGCGTGGGCGGCACGGCCGAGAAAGCCATGCTGCTGGCGAAGGAGTCCCTGATGGAGCCGCTCGACATGCACGAGCTGCTTGCGCGCGGACCGCAGAGCAAAGCCGACGAGCTGCGCATCGAGCTGTACGAAAAGGTCAACGCGCTCGGCATCGGCGCGCAGGGCCTCGGCGGGCTCACGACCGTGCTCGACGTAAAGCTGAAGCTGTTTCCGACGCACGCGGCGTCGAAGCCGGTCGCGATGATCCCGAACTGCGCCGCCACGCGCCACGCGCACTTCGTGCTCGATGGCAGCGGACCCGCAGTGCTCGAGCCGCCGTCGCTCGAGCAGTGGCCGAAGGTCACGTGGACGGCGGGCGGCAGCTCGAAGCGGGTCAATCTCGATACGCTCACGCGCGCCGAGGTCGCGAGCTGGAAGCCGGGCGAGACGCTGTTGCTGAACGGCAGGATGCTCACGGGACGCGACGCCGCGCACAAGCGCATCGCCGACCTGTTCGCGAGCGGACAGGGGTTGCCACCCGGCGTCGATTTCACAAATCGCGCAATCTATTACGTCGGTCCGGTCGATCCGGTACGCGACGAAGTCGTGGGTCCTGCGGGCCCGACGACCGCGACGCGCATGGACAAGTTCACGGACATGATGCTCGAGAAGACCGGCCTCATCGTCATGATCGGCAAGTCCGAGCGTGGCCCGGTCGCGATCGAATCGATCAGGAAGCACAAGGCGGCCTACCTGATGGCGGTGGGCGGCGCCGCCTACCTCGTGTCGAAAGCGATCCGCGCGGCGCGCGTGATCGCGTTCGAGGAACTGGGCATGGAAGGCGATCTACGAGTTCGACGTGAAGGACATGCCGGTCACCGTCGCGGTCGACGCGCAAGGCACGTCGGTGCACAACACTGCGCCGGCCGAATGGTCGGAGAAGATCCACACGTTGAAAATCCCGGTTCGCGTGGCCTGATCGCTCGAT
>JADIYJ010000024.1 GCA_016705325.1 Pseudomonadota bacterium
GCGCTGAAGCTGAAAACGCAGTTTCAGTGGAGACAAACTTGTACTCAAGTTATGTCGTAACTAAAACACCCTGGCGCGACGGCAGCACGCACCTGGTGATGTCGCCGCTGGAGTTCATGCAGCGGCTGGCCGCGCTGGTGCCACGGCCGGATATTGCATGTTCGGCCCTGTCATCGGCCCTCGGCCGGCCACCGTCGGCCACAAAGACACCGATCAGAGCCTCGACTGACGGGCCTGTCGGACTGATAGCCAAGGAAATAGGGCGTTTGAACGGCCTATCCTCTGCCCGTCGCCGGCCGGGAGGTCAGCCGCGCGCCTGTTGCCGACGAGCCGCGAAGCCAATGCCTATGAGGCCGAAGGCCAGGAGCACGTAAGTAGTGGGTTCGGGCACCACGGCCGCGTGGAACTGCCCTGCGAGAACCGCAGCGGCCGCGGTCGTCGGGTGGACATCGTCCCAGAAGAGCCAGGTGCTGGGGTCGCACTGGCCGTCCGCGAGATGTTCGACGCATGCGTCTGTAGCGTTCGTGAATCCATAGGCGAGGGGGTCGGCGATGATCTGGTTGAAGAATGCGAAGGTGTCGAACTGGGCGATATCGACCGATGGCAGCGCGCTGTCGAGCGCGGTGAGACCCGCTCCGAGGTTGGAGTTGAATGCCACGCTCAGCGCCGTCAGCGACGGATCGCCGCCGCCCGAGGGCGTCGCCCCCAGATCGGGCATGTTGGGCACGAGGAACTGCGTCGCGCCGCTGGCCGCGAGGGTCTGCACCGTGTACAGGATGTTGTTGACGCCATTGGCGATCAGCGCGCTGGCATCGCCAGCTCCTCCGGCACCCCCGGCAGCGGTGCCTGGCAGCATGCCGGTCACGCTCCAGTAGTAAAGGTCATTCGGGAACAGCCAGACCGCGAACAGTGAGGACGCCGCGTCGAAAGTGCGGCCACCGGACAACTGGTCCGAAAAGGTCTGTAGCTGCCACGCGTTCCCGAGGTTGTTGTATTGCGCCTGCAACGCGGGCGGAATGTCCGGCCTGACCGAGAGGTAGTTGGAAGCGCCCGAAGTGGCGCCGCCAATCGAATAGTTGGTTCCGCCCACGAGCGACGCCTTGAAGTCGGTGTTGCCGGGGTTGAAGCTATTCCAAAGTTGCTGCACGGCAACTGGACCGTTGGAGAACTGGTTGTTGTAGTACGGCGGGGGTGGGAAGGTTCCTCCGCTCACGACGCCGCTGTTCCCGCTGTCCGACAGGCTGTCGCCGAAGACGAACAGGTCGCTGAGGCTCGACAGCGCTGCATTGGCTGCAATGGGACTGCTCGATGAAACAACGAGCGCCAGAACACCCAGGATCCTTCTCATGGCACGAACTCCTTAAGGAACGGACAAACAGGCCGGTACGCTAGCGCTTCGACGTGCGTCGCCAATGATCCCGATCAACGCTTGCCGCGCCCCCCCCCTTAAACAGGGGGGGTGGTTGGTTGCGCCCACGGCGACCGGTGGAGCGGCACGCGGCTTCCATTGTCATCTCGCGAACTTCGCACTTCGACGCGAACGGGCAGTAACAGTGGTCCGGCCTCACTGCCGCGAGCCGCCCCGCGACACGGCCTGGCTTAGCGCAACTGGCTTCGGCTCGGTCCGCGCTGCGGCGATGAATGGTCGCACTCGCCTCGGCGACTCACGGTGCAAACGAGCGTTGATCCAACTGTGACTTCCATGCGCTGGCGCCAGCGCGCGCTGATCTTTGCCCAGCGCCTGTGGCAGCCGACGAGTGCCTGCATGGCCTGCATGCCGGGAGGTCGGCTCAAGATCTGGAGCTTGCTGCAACGGCTGGCCGCGCTGGTGCCACGGCCGAATGTGCATGTTCGGCCCTGTCATCGGCCCTCGGCCGGCCACCGTCGGCCACAAAGACACCGATCAAAGCCTCGACTGACGGGCCTGTCGGACTGGTAGCCAAGGAAAGAGGGCGTTTGAACCGCCTAGCCTCCACCGCCAACGACACGACGGCCACCTTCGGCAACCAGGCGCTGCATGCGCTGAAGTTCGCGCAGCTTGTGCTGGCCTGCGCGATGAAGCTGGGCAGCGACTGGGCGCGACGCGCGTTGCGCGGGGCGTGGGCGCGGGCCTCCGTGTCGAAACGGCCATAGCCGGGCTGTGTTCGGGACCGGACGCGTTCGGACCGCGTATCCTCCCCGTTTCGCACGCCGGCCCGAGGCGTGCCAAACGGAGCACCCCCGCTCGTCGGAACGAGGTCCCCAGACAGAGCGTCGCCGATGCGAAGAGACTACGCAAAGATCATCGGACTTCTCCTGCTGGCCTTCGCGTTCGCGAACCTCCTCGTCTTTTCGTTTGCCTTCCAGGGGGCGTACGCGGACTTCATCGAAGCTCTTCAGTCGAGGCTCCGCGGAGGGGGGCCAGCGGCGCCGCTCATCTACATCGGCCTCGCGGCACTTGCGGTCATGCTCTCGCCGTTCAGCGTCGTGCCGTTCAGCATCATCGCCATCAGCCTCTGGTGCAAGGCGCTGACTCTGCTATACGTGATGATCGGTTCGCTGCTTGGGGCGAGCATCGCGTTTGCCATCGGGGCGCAGGCCATCCATCGGCTGCTGACGTTCCTCGTCCCGGCCGAACTGATCAGGCGCTACACGGAAATCATCAACGAGAAGTCGTCCTTCCTGCTCGTCACGCTGTTCTTCCTGGCCATGCCGGCCGAGGTTCCCGCGTATGTGCTGGGGGCGGGGCGCTACTCGTACTGGAAGTTCATCCTGGCGGCGACGATCGCCTACCTGCCCTTCGAACTGCTGGCCATCTATGCGGGCGATGCGTTTCTGCACCGGGACGTCGTCGTCCTCGGGACCCTGATGGCGCTGTTTTCGACCCTGTTCTGCATCGCCTTGTTCAGCCTTCATCGCAGGATCGGGCGCTGAACCGAAGGCCTGCTCGGCCGTTGGAATGGACTGGTGGGCTCTCAGTGTCCGACGGCTGCGGCCCTGTTCCTTTCGGCCAGCTTGGCGATCAGTCCGTCGATGCCGCTCGCGCTGATCTCCTGCGCAAAGCTGCTGCGGTAGTTGTCGACCATCCACAGGCCGAGCACGTTGATGTCGTAGATCTTCCAGGTCCCGGTCGTCCTCTCGAGCCGGTAGTCGAGTTCGACCGGCGCCCCCTTGCCCACGACCTCGGAGCGCACGACCACCTCCTCGCCGCCGGGCTCGGTCCGCATCGGCTTGAGCTGCACGGTCTGGTCCTTGACCTGCGTCAGCGCGCCCGCATAGCTGCGGATCAGGAGCATCTTGAACTCCGCCTCGAGCCGCTGCTGTTGCTCGGCTGTCGCCTGACGCCAATGGCGCCCGAGCGCCGAGGCGGTCATGCGCCGGAAGTTGACGTTGGGCATCACCAATTCATCGACCAGGAGGAGGACCTTGCGCAGGTCGCCTTCCTGGATGGCTGGGTCAGCCCTGACCGCGTCGAGCACGCCGTTGGACATGCGCAGGATCAACGCATCGGGAGCTTCCTCGGCGCGGGCGCCGATGGCCTGCAGTGCACCGGTGCAGATGCAGAGCTTGGCAAGTGTCCGTCGGGTCAGCATGCGAGGGGGTGTGGTTCGGTGCGCAGTCCGCATCTGGCGGCCATTCGTCAGGGTTGCAACAGCGCCGCTTCTTTCAACTGAAGTCGATGTCGGCGTACCACGTCTCCAGAGGGGTCTTGAGATCGTCGCTGTCCGTCATGACGCCGACGTTGCGGACGCGTCCCGGTTCGCCGCCGAAGATACGCCGATAGTCCTGCGCAACGTTGCGCCGGTGGCTCAGCCAGCGCCGCGCGTCACGCTCTCCGCTCGCGACGACGAGGTAGCGGATGCGATCGCTGCGGGGACTCCTGAACACGCTTTCTGGCGGCGCCTTGCCGTCCCAGACGTATACCAGGGTCGCGAAGGGCATGGCCTGTCCGGTCATCCCCTCCACCATGTCGCGGAACATCTGATCGCGAAGCGGCAGGCGCGAGAAGTCTCCGTCGAACGCCACCATCATGCGCGCCGGCGAGTCGTCGAGCTCATCCGCGGCCACGGTCGCATTCACGTCGACTCGGTCGACCCGCCACGTCCAGTCGAGCCAGGGCGTGGCCAGAGGATCGACGTCGACGTCGCAGCGCAGGCCGGATGCACCGCCGTCGGACACCGCCTGCAATACCCTGCGATCGTCGCGCTGCACCACCGCATAGCTGGTGCGCGGCAGATCGCGCCGCACGACTTGTTCGTGCCAGCCGTCGGGCAGTTCGCCCAACCTGCGCGAAGTCGAGAACGGGACGACGCGGCCGGCGGCGGGCGCCGGTACGCGCACCGGAGCGGTGGTGCACGCCACCAGCCCGAACAGCGCCGCGGCGCCGAGGCAGACCCGGCGCCGCTGTTGTGCGATTGATCCACGATCCGACGCTTCTGCGCCGGGCCTGGACTGCCATCGAAACTGAAGGTTGGGTTGCGTGCGCATGCAGGCGGCGTGAACAGACGGCACCGCCTTGTCGAGCAGTGACAGGTGCGGAGGATAACCGCCGCCGCACGGCCCCGTTGTCGCCGCGCGCTGCTGCCTGCGTTGCCGTGGCCGGCCGGCGCATCGCGGGCCGACACGCCGCTGCAGCAGGCCACGCGTCGCGTCGACGGGATGCGCGCCGGCGACCAACCCTATGGCGCGGTGGTACTGCGAGGCGACGTGGTCGTCAGTGCGGCGCCGAGCCGGGTCGTCACGAGCGTCGACCCGACGGCGCATGCCGAGATGGAGGCGATCCGCGACGCCGCACGGCGGCTGCGGCCTGGCGATGGAGCGCCGCTCCACTACGAGTGTCACCGCCCCGCGCAGACCACGCTGTACCGCCCGGTGCAGCAGCATGCTGAGACCTTCTTCGCCGAGGCCGAAGCCACCGCCTGAGCCGAGCTGCCGCAGTTCGTCGAAGACGAGTTCGACGCCTTGCTCGAATGCGGCATTCTTGCGCACGGCTTCTTGAGGCTGCGCTGTGGTGACTGCGGGCA
Organism: Pseudomonadota bacterium; assembly: GCA_016705325.1. Lineage (GTDB taxonomy): Bacteria > Pseudomonadota > Gammaproteobacteria > Steroidobacterales > Steroidobacteraceae > RPQJ01. The sequence continues at coordinate 5,004 of JADIYJ010000024.1, forward strand.
CGACAAGCTGGTGGCCTTCTACTGCATGCGGCGCGGCCTTTGCCCGTCATGCGGGGCACGCGCATGGCGCAGACCGCCGCGCATCGAGAAGATCCTCACGCACCCGGGTCTGCAGGCCGACTGTGGACGCAGGAGCGCGCCTGCGCGCGGTCCTGCGCCTCAGGAGGGGCTCGCGCTTGCAAGCGCGAGTGCGGTCTGCAAGACCGTGCGCCGCCGCATGCGCCTGCCCGTGGGTCGCAGCTGCACGCGGCCTGACCATCCCGATTCATCATCGTTCAAGCGGCCCGGCGCCCAGCGCAGCGGGATCGCCCGTGCCGGTGCTTATCTGGACCGCGGCAGCGCAGCCGGATGGAGCGGCTAAGCCCGTGATCCAGCCCTCTGATGTGCATGTTCGGCCCTGTCATCGGCACTCGGACGGCCACTGTCGACCACGAAGACACCGATCGGAGCTTCGGCTGGCGGGCCTGTCGGACTCGTAGCCAAGAAAGAAAGTGCGCTTGAACGGCCTATCCTCAGTTGGCACCTGCTCCGGCTGCAACGCCACTCACCGCAGCGATCACCGCACCGGCATGCTGCGAACGCGCAACGCCAGCGGGACATAGCAGCGCTCGATCAGGTCGCCGATGTCGGGCTGGGACGCACCGGCTTGCAGGTTCAGCGCCGCCGCGGGGTCCGAAAGGCCATGCCCGGCGCTGAAAGCCCTGCCGGCGCCGGTGATGACGACACAGCGTACGGCCTCATCGGCCGCCGCGGCGTCGGGCGCGGCCAGCAGTTCGGCGTGCATTGCCGTCGTGAAGCTGTCGAGCGCCTGCGGGCGATTCAGGGTCACAGTGCGCACGGCGGCGGTCTGGGCGACGAGGACGAGCCCCTCGGCTTCGGTCATGGCGGCGGCGCCCCTGCTGGCGGTACCTGGAGGCCGATCAGAAATTCTGCCGACCGACCGGTCGAATCAGTCCAGGCTGGCCAGCAGCTATTTGCAAGCCACGATTGACCCGGGCACCCGCTGATCGCGACTTGCGCACCCGAGCCGGGCACGAGCGGCCGGGTTGCGGCGCAGGCGGCCGGCAACGGGGGGCGGCGATGACCTTGAGCGCGCCGTAGTTGGGGCAGCGATCCAGGTCGAGCTCAAAGCGAGGTTTCAGCGCGGCAAGAAGACGCGGTCCCGCGCCGTCCGTCGAACCGGGGCGGGTCCAGGCAGACATGTACTCGAGTCGTGTCGCAACTGAACACGCACTTGAGCAGTCAGGACCAACTCGGCTGCGCTGGGCGGTGGCGCGCGCAGTTCGCCTCGCACCTAAAGGATTCATGAGTTGAGCCTTGTCAACGCACGAGCCGACTTGAAGCGAAGAATCCCCTTGTTCGGCCGACCCGCGTTGCGGCCAGAGGTCTTGGAGATGTTGGCCATGAATTCGACAACGATGCGCTCTTCGAAATGGATGGGGACTCTGTCTGCATGTGGTTGTGGTGCGCCGCAGTCCTACTCATGTCGTTGCAGGGCTGTGCCATCAATCGGGAGAGCGCATCGGTCGCAGCCGACACCGACATCACAAAGCTGAAGACCATCCATGTCGTCAGATCCGAACAGGACGATCGGGCTGTCTACATCACCATCGCCGAGCAGCTCCGCCAGTTGGGCTATGCCGTATCGACGGGATCCGCATCGCCAATACCGCCGAACACCGACGCGGCGCTCAGCTATCAGGCCCAGTGGCAGTGGGACATCACGATGTACCTGCTCGATCTGAGGGTGACGCTGCGCAACCCTTCGACCGATGCCTTGTTGGGCACCGCCGCCTCGTACCACACCTCCATGACGCGCAAGTCGACCGAAGAAATGGTGTCCGAGGTACTTTCGAATCTTCGAGGCAACAAGGCTGCCGCAGTGGCTGCGAGCACCGGGCCCGGCAACGCCCGAGTGCAGATCAAGCCCTATGTCGCGTTGCCCAGTGAACGCGCGCGCGCCTCTTCACCGCGCAGCAGTGTGCGGGTCGGCCCGATCCGCGACGTCAGGCGTGACTCGGTTGGCACGCTGATCGGCGAGCGCACGACCCTCGGCGGCATTTCGCTCGGAATGATAGAGATGCAGCCGCCGCCCGCCGAGGCCTTGAGCCGTGTCTTGGAGGCCGAGTTGACTTCCTCCGGGTTCGTTATCACCACCGATGAAAAATCTGCGAACGTCGACGGGCGAATGACGAAGTTCCTGCTGACGACGCCGGCGACCGCCTTGTATTGGGACATCAATGGCGTGGTCGAACTCGAACTCATCGCGCAAGGACGCGATGGGCGCAAACATGAAGTCCGGCTTGTGGCCAATTGCACGGACCGCACGTTCGCGTATCCGAGCAATGACTTGATCGGTGGCGTCGTGACGGCCTGCCTGACGGAGATTGGAGCCAAGCTGCGCAAGGACAATGCGCTCGCCAGCGTTCTCGAAGCACCTTGACCTGCGCTTTCGGGTGGTGCCACAGGCCGCGCGCCGCACGCACGATCGGCAGAGCCCGCGCCGCCTGCAACTGAAGGCGACGAGCTTGGCGGCCGCGTGCTCAGCAGCGCAGTCGACCTTTCCGCCGCGCGGGTCAGCCACGTCCGACGAGCCGACCGTCGGCCTGCACATGGCCGATGTCGAGAAGGTCACCCGCGTGCTGCACCGCCTCGCCGACGGCGGCCACAGCGTGGTCGTGATCGAGCACGACCTCGACGTGATCGCCGAGGCCGACAGGGTGATCGACCTCGGTCCCGAAGGCGGCGACGCCGGCGGGTGCATCGTTGCCGCGGGCACGCCCGAGCAAGTGGTCGCTTCGG
>JADIYJ010000025.1 GCA_016705325.1 Pseudomonadota bacterium
GGCCATTGTTCCTTTGCTGCTCGCTTTTCGGCGAGTTGCTTCTGGTGTCGCCCGCCGCCTCGAACACGCGCCGCTCGTTCTGCAGTTGCAAATGCTCGAACATTTTCTCTACGTCCTCGAAGTGCTGCTGCAGGCTCACCTTCGACCCCGCGACGGATTCGACTTCCTGTGGAGTGATTTTTGGTGACCCACTCACGACGCTGTCCGCCTTCGCCAGCCCTTTTGCCTCAAGCGCGTCAGGCCGCTCGGAGCCTCCATGTATCCTCGTCGACCGTTCGTACGCCGGCACCCGGGGTGGCGACGGTCTCCTTCTGTGCCGAGCGAATCAAGCATTTCCACCTGGACGCCGACCAACTCACCGGTGGCAATCGCAAGCGCCGATTCCCAATAGCCGATCCAGCAAGGACGGCCGGATGACGGCGAGACCGAGGCTGGCCTGCTGCTCCAGGGTCAGACTGGTGGCGGAATAAAGTACGAAAGCCTTGCGGTGTAGCCGCTCGACCGGGTCGACAGCTTTACGCTCTGCGCATAGATCGCCGCGCCGTTGTCGAGCTTCATCGGCACCGTTTGCGGCGGCGGCTGATAGCTGCGCACTGGCGTAAGCACGACACCGACATTCCTGCGGTCGCCACCGTCGATTGACTGTACATACCGCAGGCTCGTCGCAGAGTCCTGTTCGACCGACGTCCGCGAGGTCAAGGCGCGCGCTGCGATCACGGTAGGGAACTCGGCCGGGACGGGACCGCCGGTCCCTGGAGCCTCCGTCCCCCGACCGGTCGTGCTCGCGGCGCCGGCCGTCACCGGCACTGCAACGGTCGCACACACTCGCAATACGTGTTTCATGGTTGTGTCGACTGCGTCACCCATCGGATTGCGGCAAACGTCCCTTCAATTTCGTCAGAGCGGTCGAATTCGACGCGGCGATTCATCGCGCGACCCTCGGGTGTGGCATTGCTGGCCAACGGCAGGGTGTCACCCTTGCCTTCGGCTTCAAAACGGTTCGCTGCCGCGCCAAGTTGCTGTGCGAGCACCGCCGCCACCGCCGCCGGCACGCTGCGACAGTTCAAGATTGCTCGCCGCCGCGCCGACGTTGTCCGTGTAGCCGACGATCCGGATTCGCGCCTCCGGTGAGCTTCCGGTGAGCCGCGACTTGCCGCAGCACGGGAGCTGACTCCGGCAGAACCACGTCCGAGCCATTGGCGAGTGGATACCGTGGGTCACAAATTTTCCCGACTCGAAGACGTCTTTTGCGGGCGGCGCACCTTCCGCGAAACGAACGTTCGTGATCATCGGCCCGGTCTTGGCCCACAGCCGGATTTCGAGCTGGCTTGGCAACCCCGCAGGCACCGAAATATCCGGCACGCTCGCCATGCGCTGCTGATCGATGTAGACCTTGAGAGCCTGACCGCGGGCCATGAACATCACGTGGTGACGGCCGGCCGGCGTAGTCATGCCCTCGAGTGGCGTCGTCGAAAATATGTCGCCGGACCGGAGCGCCATGTCGTTTCCCTGCGGAAGGTCGCCTCCCAGGCCCGCCTTCCCCGCGCGTTCACTGCACGCACCGTAAGAGCAAGCCATGGGCGCGGTGCCGTGGAAATCGAATTCGAGCGTCCAGAATTCCGGCAGCGCTTCCATCGCCGGCAGCTTCCTTCGGATCGTGCCGTCGCTGGCGGTGCATCGGAGCCAGCGCTCACCGCCCATCTCGGCGACCTCGAATGTACCGATTGCCAGGTTCCAGCGGCTCGGAAATTCACCGAGCTCCTCCTGACTGAAGTCGTCCATGAACAGCACGTTGTCGCCGGGCAAGTAATCAAACTTGGTCGACACCGACGAGACGCTGGCTGACCCGGCGTAGGCAGTGATCGTCGATGCGAGCAATCCGAGCGCGCACGACGCGAGCAGTCGCCCGCAAAGACCCTTACGGATTTTCATCTGGTCCCCCTGGGCCGTCGAGGTGGCGACGAGCATGGAACTTGGGACGTCGCCAGGGGCGGCTGGCATTTATTCGGATGGCGCCCGACTCTAGCACCGGCCGATCACCCGGGCCAGCCGCCGAATCTCCGCGTCGTAAACTGCGCGCGCTCGAGTTGGATAGGCAGCGGTCACTTTTCGATTCGCTCCTCGCCTGCTCAAAGTTGCGCGAGAATTCGTATGCATCCACCCTCCGAAGGGACCGTCATGAACGCGAATGCCTCCTTTACGTCGACCGCGCGCCGCCTGGGGCTGGGGACCAGGGCGCGCCGCGCTCGCGCCGCGCGCGGGGCAGGCGTTCAGGCAATGCTGGCAGGCGTTGGCGCTCACTTCGAAGACAAGCCGGCGCCGCGCGTCGAAGAGTTCGACCTGCCGCTGCCGCGCGTCACACCCCCCGCGACACTCGCCGCCTGCTTCTCCGCGTCACCACTCGACCGCCTCAACCACAGCGCGGGCAAGAGCTACGCCGACTGCGCGCGCATGTGGCTGCGCCGACCGCCGTCGGCACCCGACTGGGTTGCCTTTCCGGATGACGAGCAGGCCATCGTCGACATTCTCGACTGGGCGCAGGCAGGCAACGTTGCCGTGATTCCCTACGGTGGTGGCAGCAGCGTGTGTGGTGGCGTCGAGGCGGCGGTTGGCAGCGGCTTTGCAGGGACCGTGTCGATCGATCTCGAGCGACTCAACAAGGTGCTGGAAGTTGACCCGATCAGTCGGGCAGCGCGCATCCAGGCCGGAGCCCTCGGCCCGGAGCTGGCGGCACAATTGAAAGCGCACCGGCTCACGCTGCGCCATTTTCCGCAGAGTTTCGAATTCTCGTCCCTCGGTGGATGGATCGCGACGCGAGCGGGCGGTCATTACGCCACGCTGTACACACACATCGACGATTTCGTGGAGGCCACGCGCCTGGTGACGCCTGCCGGCGTGATGCGGACGCGGCGACTTCCCGGCTCCGGTGCCGGGCCGGCACCTGATCGACTGGTCATTGGCTCCGAGGGCACGCTCGGCATGATCACCGAAGCCTGGGTGCGCGTGCAGGTGCCGCCGCGATTCCGCGCGTCCGCTTCGGCACAGTTCGACGATTACTTCGCCGCCGTCGCCTGCGTCCGGGCTCTCGCGCAATCGGGACTCCATCCCAGCAATTGCCGGTTGCTCGATCCGGCGGAAACGATCTTCGCCGGCGTCGGCGACGGCCGCACGGCCATGCTCGTGCTGGCCTTCGAATCGGACGACCATCCCCTGCAGGCCTGGATGGTCCGGGCGTTGGAGATCGTGAACAGTCACGGTGGACGGTACGACGCCGCAGCCGTGGCGCGATCGATGTCGTCCGAGGATTCCGTCGAACACCGCACCGGCGCGGCTGGCGCCTGGCGGGATGCCTTCATGCGCATGCCCTACTGGCGCGATCCCGCCGTCGGGCTCGGCGTAATCATGGACACCTTCGAGACGGCGATCACCTGGGACCGCTTCGAGAGCTTCTACCGGTCCGTCAAGGAGGACGTCGCTCGCGCAATCTCACGCGCGACTGGCCAGAAGGCCCGGCTGTCCTGTCGCTTCACGCACCTCTATCCGGACGGTCCGGCACCTTATTTCACCCTTGCCGCCCGCGCTGCGGACGGCAGTGTCGCCAGCGCGCTTGCGGCCTGGCGGGACATCAAGCTCGCCGCCAACGAGGCCGTCGTTGCACACGGCGGAACCATCACACACCACCATGCCGTCGGTCGCGATCACCGCAGCGGCTATGAGCGCGAAGTGGATCCGCTCTTCCGGCAGATGCTGGCAGCCGCAAAGCAGGTGGCCGACCCTCGAGGCATTCTCAATCCGGGCGTGCTGATCGACCCTGCCAGTCGGCCGATTGGAGCGATGGGGGTGCTTTCCGAATGAAGCCTGGGCGCGACCCGGAAGTTCACTTGCGGTGCAGCGAATCGTCCACCGGGCGCCGCCTGCGCAGCTCGACGCAGCTGTACGCGTAGGTGTGCTTCTCGTCCGCCGCGTGCTTCTCGACCCGCAGTTCGTCCCACTCGTCGGCATCGAGATCCGGAAAATACGTGTCCGCGTCGACGACCGCGTGCACACGCGTCAAATGAATGAGGCCCGTGCGCGGCAAGGCCAGGCGATAGATCTCCGCGCCGCCGATGATGCAGACCTCGGGCACGTCACCCGCAACGATCATTGCATCGTCCAGTGACGCAACGACGGTGACGCCAGGCACGTCAAAGCCGGCTTGGCGCGTCATGACGATGTTGTGCCGCCCGGGCAGGGGCCTTCCGATTGTGTCCCAGGTCTTGCGACCCATGACGATCGGCTTTCCCATCGTCAGGGTCTTGAAGCGCTTGAGGTCGTCGGGCAGGCGCCACGGCAGTCCACCGTCGCGCCCGATCGCGCCCCGCTCGTCCGTCGCCACGATGATCGAGACGAGCGGCATTGCGATCCTCAGGCCCGCTTGCGTTTCGCGGCGGGCTTCCTGCCCCTGGCAGCAGCCTTCTTCTTCGCAGCGGCCCGCTTCTCTTTCTTCTTCCTGGCGTCGATGGACTCGCGATCGAGCATCGTCTCGCGGCAGTTCGCGGCACCGCAACGGCAGGCGTAGAGCGCCAGCTCGTCGGGATCGTCGGTGCTTTCCCAGGTGAGCTGGTAGTCGTACCCCAGTTCCTCGCCCGGCTGGATCGCGCGGATCGCCTCGATGAAAACGCGGCGGCCTTCGATGATCGTCTCGCAGTTCGCGTCGCACTTGTGGTTGATGAAGCGCGCGGGATTGCCGCCGACGCCGGCGTCGATGCAGAGATCGTCGTCGACGACGAACAGGAACGTGTGGCCGTCGTCGTCGGCCTTCATCTCGTAACGCGAGTCCGCTTCCTCGTGCGAGATGCGATCGCCCACGTATTCGATGATGCGCGTGCCGCTGCGGATGCGGCGGGCCGCGTACACGCCGCGGCCATGGATCTTCGAGCGCTTGACGACATACGGCGGATTGCTCTCGGCCGTAGACGGCTTCGCCGTCTTCTGCGCATGGCGCATGTGCGCGTGATGCGTCACGGCGGTCTTCGACGACCTGGTCACGGGCTTGTTCGAGGGGGTCTTCTTCATACGGCGATGGGTGCCTTGATCGCGGGGTGTGCCTGGTAGCCGGCAAACTCGAAATCTTCGAAACGGTAATCGAAGATCGAGTCCGGCCGGCGCTTGATGACGAGTTGCGGCAGCGGCAGCGGCTCGCGCGAGAGCTGCAGCCGTGCCTGGTCGAAGTGATTGACGTAAAGGTGCGTGTCGCCGCCCGTCCAGACGAAATCGCCGACGCCGAGGTTGCACTGCTGCGCGACCATGTGCGTGAGCAGCGCGTAGGACGCGATGTTGAACGGCACGCCGAGGAACACGTCGGCGCTGCGCTGGTACAGCTGGCACGACAGCTTGCCGCCCGCCACGTAGAACTGGAACAGTGCGTGGCACGGCGTGAGCGCCATGCGCTCGAGCTCGCCCACGTTCCAGGCATTGACTAGGATGCGGCGCGAATTCGGATCGCGCTTGATCAGGTCGATGGCGCGCGCAATCTGGTCGATCTCGCGGCCGTCTGCGGCCTTCCACTTGCGCCACTGCGCGCCGTAGACCGGGCCCAGTTCGCCATCGGCATCGGCCCATTCGTCCCAGATGGTGACGCCGTGCTCACGCAGGTAGCGCACGTTGGTGTCGCCGCTCAGGAACCAGAGCAGCTCGTGCACGACCGACTTCAGGTGCAGCTTCTTCGTCGTCATCAACGGGAAGCCGTCGTTCAGGTCGAACCGCATCTGCCAGCCGAACACCGCGCGCGTGCCGGTGCCGGTGCGGTCGCCCTTTTCGGCACCATGATCGAGGATGTGCTGCAGCAGCGCCTGGTATTGCCGCATCGTCGTCAGCCTGCGCGGTAATTCCCGGACGGCTGGCGTTGCCGGTACGCATACGCCAGCATCGCGAAGCCGGCCAGGATCATGGGTAACGAGAGCACTTGCCCCATCGTTACCCAGTCGAACAGCAGGTAACCGCGGTTCGCGTCGGGCACGCGCACGAACTCGACCAGGAAGCGGAACACGCCATAGCAGACCAGGAACAACCCGGACGGCGCCCAGCGGAACCGCGGCCTGGACGTGAACCACCAGAGGATCACGAACAGGACGAGGCCTTCGAGCGTCGCTTCGTACAGCTGCGAGGCGTGCAGCGGCACGCCGTCGACCACCACCGCCCAGGGCACGTCCGTGGGTTTGCCCCAGAGCTCGCCATTGATGAAGTTGCCGATGCGGCCGGCGCCGAAGCCGATGGCCGGGAGCGGTGCCGCGAAATCAAACACGTCGACCAGCTGTTTCCTGCGACTGCGCGCGAAAAGCGCCAGCCCGACGAGCGTTCCGACCAGGCCGCCATGGAACGACATCCCGCCTTCCCAGATGCGGAACACGCTGAGCGGCTCGCTCAGGATCCGCTCGGTGCCGTAGAACAGCATCCAGCCCAGGCGTCCACCCAGGATGATGCCGACGGCCGAGAAGAAAATGAGGGCGTCGACCTCGACCGGCTTCCAGCTCGACTCGGGTCGTCCGGCACGGCGACGAGCCAGCCACCAGGCCGACAGGAAACCCACCAGGTACATGAGGCCGTACCAGCGGACGTGCAGCGGTCCTAACGACAGCGCGATGGGATCGGGGTGCGGATAGACGAACATCGGCCGCGTATCTTACCTGTGGAACGGGTTGATCGCCCGTCCGGCTCAGTCCTGCACGACCCGGCAGAACAGCGATTTCAGGTAGCGCGTCTCGGCGATCGCCGGATGGAGCGGGTGATCGGGGGCATGCCCGCCAACCTCCACGACCTGCGCGAAGCGGTCGACATGGCGCGCCGCCTGCTGGATCGTGACCATGAGGTCGTCCAGTCCGAGATGGTGCGAACACGAGCACGAGACCAGGAAGCCGTCACGCGCCAGCACCTGCATCGCCTGCTGGTTGAGCTTGCGATAGGCCGCCTGCCCCTTCGGGATGTCCTTGCGCCGCTTGATGAACGCCGGCGGATCGATGATGACCACGTCGAACCGCTCACCCGCCTCGCGCAGCGCCGCCAGCGCGTCGAAGGCATCCGCGCGCTCGGTGCGGACGTTGTGCAGCCCATTGGCCGCGGCGGAACGCTGCAGCAGTTCGAGCGCAGGCGCCGACGAGTCCACGCACAGCACCTGGCTGGCTCCCGCGGCGGCGGCCGCGAGACCCCACGCGCCGAGGTAACTGAAAACGTCGAGCACACGCGCACCCTTGACGTACTTCAGCAGCGCCCGCCGGTTGTACGCCTGGTCGTAGAACCAGCCGGTCTTCTGGCCGTGGCCCATCGGCACGAAAAAGCGGACGCCGTTTTCCTCGACGACCGTTTCTTCGATGTCGGGCCCGATCGCCGTTTCGACGTAGCTCGGCAGCCCTTCGAGTTCGCGGGCCCCGGAATCGTTCTTCCAGATCAGCGCCTTCGGTCCGAGCACCTTGTCGACCGCTTCGGCGATCGCGGGCTTCATCGCTTCCATACCCGCCGTGCCGATCTGGCCGACGACGATGTCACCGAAGCGATCGAGCACCAGCCCGGGCAGCCCGTCGGATTCGCCGTAGACGAGGCGGTAAAAAGGCTGCGCATACAACTTTTCGCGCAGCGCCAGCGCGATCTGCAGCCGGTGCACGATCAGCGACTTGCCGGGGGCGAATCCCGGATCGCGTCCGAGGATGCGCGCGCAGATCAATGCGTGCGGATTGACGTAGGCGTACCCCAGGAAGCGGTCGTTGCTCGCAACGACGCGACAGTGCGCCCCGGTTGCGAACGCCGTGAGAGGCGTGCGTACCGTGTCGACCTCGTTGCTGAAAATCCACAGGTGCCCGCCCGCAATGCGGCGCTCCTCGCGCGGCTTGAGCCGCAGCTCGGGGAGTTCGCTGGACGAAGTCGAGAGTGCCGGGGGCGGCGATGACATGCGCGTTTCCGCCGGCGAGCGGCAGCCTTCCGTTATAGTTCCCGCATTCTAGCCGACCGAACCCCGTCAGGTTCCGCCATGACTTCGCATAGCCCCACCGGCGCCCGGAATTCCCTGGCGACCGAGACCAGCCCTTACCTGCGCCAGCATGCCTCGAACCCGGTCGACTGGCACCCCTGGGGACCGGAAGCACTCGATCTCGCGCGCAAGCTCGACAAGCCGATCCTGCTTTCGATCGGCTATTCCGCCTGTCACTGGTGCCACGTCATGGCCCACGAATCATTCGAGGATCCCGCGACCGCCGCGCTCATGAACGAGCTGTTCGTGAACATCAAGGTGGATCGCGAGGAACGCCCCGACATCGACCGTATCTACCAGACCGCGCACCAGGTGATGAACCAGGCGGGCGGCGGCTGGCCGCTCACGATGTTCCTGGCGCCCGATACGCACCGGCCGTTCTTTTCCGGCACGTATTTCCCGCCCGAGCAACGTTACGGCATGCCGGGTTTCCGCGCGGTGCTCGAGAAAGTGGGCGATTTCTACAAGACGCGCCGTGGCGACCTCAAGGAGTACGGCGACAAGCTGGTCGACGTGCTTGGTCAGTTGCAGCCACCCACCGATTCGACGGGCGCGGGGTTATCGAGCGAACCCCTGCTGACGGCGCGTGCGACGCTGCAGCGCGAATTCGACGGCAATTTCGGCGGCTTCGGCGAGGCTCCCAAGTTCCCGCATCCCGCCAACCTCGAATTGCTGCTGCGCACCTGGCGCGCGTCGGCCGCCAGCGAAGAGCCCGACCTGCAGGCGCTCTACATGGCGACGCTCACGCTGACGCGCATGGCCGAAGGCGGTCTCTACGACCAGCTGGGTGGCGGCTTCTGCCGCTACTCCGTCGACCCGTACTGGATGATCCCGCACTTCGAGAAGATGCTGTACGACAACGCGCAGCTGCTCGGCGTGTACGCGCAGGCTGCCGTCGCTACCGGCGAGCCGCTGTTCCGCCGCGTCACCGCCGAAACGGCCGACTGGCTGCTGCGCGACCTGCGCTCACCCGAGGGTGGCTTCTACTCGACACTGGACGCGGATTCCGAAGGCCATGAAGGCAGGTTCTACGCCTGGACCCCGGCCGAAGTGCGAAACCTGCTCGATGTCGAGCAGTACGAGCCTTTCGTCCAGCGCTTCGGCCTCGACCGCGACGCGAATTTCGAGGGCCAGTGGCACCTGCACGTTCAAGTCGATCGCCGATATCGCGACCGATCTGCGGCTCGACGAGGCCACCGTCGAAACCCGCATCGACGAAGCGCAGGCGCCGGCTGCTCGAGGCTAGAAATCACCGCGTCTGGCCGGGTCGCGACGAGAAAATCCTGACGTCCTGGAACGGCATGACGATCGGCGGACTGGCGCGCGCCAGCCGCGCGCTCGAACGTGACGACCTGGCAGGGGCCGCAGTGCAGGCCATGCATTTCCTGCGGGCACGCTGCTGGAAAGATGGACGACTGCTGGCCGTGCACACGGACGGTGAATCCCGTTTCCCCGCCTACCTGGACGACTACGCGATGCTGGCGTGGGGCTTGCTGGAACTGCTGGAAGCACGGTGGGATGCCGACGCCCTGGCCTGGGCCGTCGAACTCGTCGACGCGATGCTCGAGCATTTCACCGATCAACAGGCCGGTGGCTTCTATTTCACGGCCGATGACCACGAGTCGTTGATCCTGCGGCCAAAGACCTTCTCGGACGACGCCACGCCTGCCGGCAACGGCGTCGCGGCCCGGGTGCTGATCAGGCTGGGTTACCTGCTCGGTGAAACGCGCTATATCGACGCTGCGGAGGCCACGTTACGTGCGGCGCATGCGGCAATCGAGCGGTATCCGCACGGACACGGGACGCTGCTAATGGCGCTCGAGGAATTCACGTCGCCGCCGTGGATCCTGGTGCTGCGCGGCGAGAGTGATGAACTCGACGTGTGGCGCAGCGAAGTCGACAAGCTTTACGATCCGCATCGCATGATCGTCGCCGTGCCGTCCGACGCGAAGAAGCTGCCGGCGGCACTGGCCAGCAAGCGAGCCTTGGGCGGCGCGGTGGCATACGTGTGCCGCGGCATGACGTGTTCGCCGCCGGTACCGACGCTTGGTGAGCTCGTGCGGTCAATCACCAAGTGACTGGCGTGTTCAACATGCCAGAGTTTGTTGCAGTTCGATGGCAGCAACGACTTCGAATCTTTCCAGTGGAGAAAACCGCGGGACCAGGCCAGGGCCCAACCGAAGCTGAGTGATCCTGGCCTGGCCCTGCGGTGGGTGGTTCGTCAGGTGCCGGACGCCTCAGTCACGGCCACCCATGAGTTATCGGGATCGAAGGATGTCATCGCGGCAGCCGTGGCCGCCGTGTCTTCGCCGAGGTCTTTCTGGAAGACGACGCCGTCCTGGTTGACGATGAAAGTCATTACGCCGCTGACCTGGTAATCGGCGGCCATGCCACGAGTGCGAAGCCGTCCGTCAGCAGACCATTCCTGGAAGTACTCGCGCGCGCCGCCGTTGGCGTTCTCGCCCTGCCGATACAACATGCGGTAGTAGTACCCGTGATACGGCGGGCGGGTGGCGCTGCTGCGATAGCCCTCTGCTGCCGCTGCAGCGACGAACGGTCCCGCCGGGCTCGCCGGCTCGTCCTGCGCGGTCGGCCAGTACAGGCCATTGTGCTGTCCCTGGTCGCTGATCAGCTTCAGCGCATAGATGCCCGATGCGTCGCCATCGTGCCCTTCCGCAGCGTAGTCGATCTGCGCCGCAACATAACCACGGCTGACAGCGATTGCGCCAAGTTCATTGGCGCCGACACGCCGATAGACCAACTCATCGGCACCCTGGCTGCCGTCGAGATGCCAGCGTCCGTCCTTCTTGACGACAGGAATCGGGAACGGCCACTCCTGTGCGCCGATAACCAGCGTAAAGGCGTCTGAGCCATCGGCGACCAGACTGTGCTTCTCGTCGAATGCGGCGAGAAGCGCTGCCCGGTCGCTCTGGTCCTGCACGCCGTCGCCAGACGACAGCAGCTCCTCGCTGCCGGGCCCGAACAGTTGCTGCAGTGCGACGGTGTCGTCCTTCCCGAGCGCCTGGGCGAGAGCCGACACGGCGGCCTCGGCAGAGTCGAACGATGCATGGTCGTCCTTGCGAGCACACCCCGAGACGAGCAGCGCAACGACTGCAAGCAGCGCCACGCCGGCCTTGGGTGCGATTCCAATATTCATTCGGATCATTGACCTGCTCCCTACCGCTTCGCCGGTTTGCTGGGTTTCTTGGCTTTCGCGGGCACACCACTCGGCATGCTCTGCTTGCCGCGCTGGCTTGCGGCCTTGTCGGCCGCGCCACGGTCAGCGCCGGAGACGGCAGTGGGCCGCGCACGCTCGGGCGCAGCGGCAGGCTTGCCCGACGAAGCCGTTGCAGGTTTGGAGTAGCCGCGATCGGTGGCTCCGGTCGGTTTCGCTTTTACGGCCGGCACCGCCGCAGGACGCGGAGCGCTGGCAGCGGCTGACTTCGCAGCCGGCTTCTTGTCCTGTGCCGCACTCGACACCCGGCTCGACGCAGTCCCCGCGCTCGGCGTGCCACCGGCATACGAGCCCTGCACCTTCGGCTGGTCGCGGCTTGCCGCAGCCGACGCTGCGGGCTTCGCGCCGGCGACTTTGCCCGGCGCATCCTTCGACGCGCCCGCGTAACCACTCTGGCCTTTCCAGTCAGCCTGGGTCGGCGCCGGCCGCTGCGGACCCTGCTTGGCCTGCGCGTTCAGCGAATTCAGTTCCGGGCGATTCGGCTTCGCAGCCGTGATCGGGCTCTTGGCCGAGCGGCTATCGCGATTCACGCCGGACCTGGCGTCGTGGCGATTCCAGTAGTCGCTATTGTTGTCCTGGTTGACGATGATCGTGTTGTTGTTGAACGAATGCTGGTAGTTCGGCGGGCGGTTGTAGCCGGAATTCGGGTAGTAGCCGTTGCCGTAGTGCGGCCGATACGGATACGGCGGGTTGTACGGCATCGGCGGCCCGTAATACCGCGGGTTGTAGTAGCCGTTCTTGTAGTAGTCATCGTCGTCATCATCGAAAACATTGGCGACGAGGATGCCCGCACCGAACGAGAGCAGTCCCGTCGTCACCAGCGTGCCGGTGCTGTGCCCCTTGTCCTCCTGCGCTACCGGTGTCGGCGCGGGCACTGTGGCCGGCGCCGGGGCGTAGACGGCGACTGGGTCGTACTGCGGCACATACACAACCTGGGGGCTCGGCGGCGAGACGGTGATCACCTCGTGGCCGTCCTGCGTCTCGGTCGCGACCTTCAACTGCTCAGAACTCTGCAGGTTGCCCACATCCTTCGCCTGCGCGCGCAGCCTCTGCACCGCATCCATGACACCCTGCTGGTCGTTGACGAAAGCCTGCCCGAGTTCGGCGGTCCAATCCATCTGCGAGGCCATCATGTCCACGACTTCCGGGGACTGCAGCAGACCACGGATCGGCGGTGTGAAGCCCACCTGCTTGGCGGCTTCGTCGAGCGCATTGCCCTGCAGGGCCTGGTTCTGCAGCAGCCAGTTGCCGGCGTCCAGCACTTCCTGGGGATTCGTCGACGAGACCAGCACCTGGCCGAGCACGACATCCGGGTACAGCGCCACCGGGGCAAGCAGTTCTTCCATCGCTTCGGGGGACCACGTCGTCGCCGTAGGAGCCAGTATCTGGGCCGCCGCCGCTGCATCAGCAGGGGCTGCAACCGGCGCCGGTTGAGCAGCGCCCGCGGCGACAGGCGGCGGCGCGGCGGCTGGGGTTTCAGGCTCCTTGCTGCCGCAGCCAGACATGGCCACCAGCATCGCGAACACTGTCGTCACCGTTGTGCCGCGAAGCGCCTTGCTGCCGATCATTGCATTGCTCATGAACTCGTCCACTCCCTTGTTGCTCCGCTGCCTTGCCGCAGAAGCGCTTAAGTCACAGCACGGCGGATACTATTGCTCGCGAAATGCACGCGCTTGATACGCGACGACAGCCACTTGGCAACTGGCGACAGTTGCCGCGCGCGCCGTGGGTCAGATCGGCGTCGCGTAGCGTGCGAGGCTGTATACGATTTCGGTCGTCCTAGGGAATCACGAAAATCGTTTCGGTGTGATACGCCGCTTTATCGGAAGAGGTGACTGGAATGGACGTCAGTGACTTGCTCGACATCAAGGCGATCTGCGATGCGGGCAGCTATCGCAAGGCGGCAGAAACGCTGGGGGTGACGCAACCGACCCTGAGCAACCGGATCGCCTACCCGAGGGCAAGCTCGGCGCCCGGCTCTTCGATCGCGAGCACGGGCGATCACGCCCGACCGAACTCGCCACATTGATCGCGAATCGTGCCGGGATCATTGGCCGCGACGCGGCACTGCTGTCAAAGGACATAGAACGACTCGCGGCCGGTCAGGCGGAGTCGTCCGGATCAGGATGGGTCCTGCGCCAGGCCGCGCCTTGCTTGAATCCATCGTCGAGCGGGGTCGCCACCCAACTGCCGCAGGTGGCGATGGAGATCGTATACGGCAGAACTCCGTGCCCTGGCGGACCAGCTGCAGTCGCGCGACCCTGGACATCGCCATCTGCCATCCGATCGAAAGCCTGGCGGCGAACCTGACCTGTGAACTGCAGCTCGAGGCCGAGAACTTCATCGTTGCTCACCCTGGCCGCAATCTTCCTGAACGCGCCGACCAGCATCGGTGAAATTCTGCGCAACCACCCCATGGCCGTCCCATTCCTCGAGCAACGCTATGTCGACATGACGAAGCAGTTCTACCAGGTCGACATCCATCAACTGCCCGGTCGCGTGATGTGCTCTGATTTCGAATCCCTGGTGCGGCTGGTGGCCATCAGCCCGCGCTATTTCACGGCGGGCCCCTTCTTCGCATTTGCTCCGGAAATCGAGGCGGGGCGACTCAGGGTGTTCGACACGCACTTGCCCTTCAGCCATCTGGTCGCGTTACACACCAACGCGGACGCGTTTCCGATCCCTGCCGTCGCCAAAGTGCTCGACATCATCCGTGAGGCCTTCGGCACGGTCTTCGCGCGGGACCCTGCAGGAGCTGAGGTTACGCCCGGCTGCCGGGGCAAGCTGTATCCGAACGCGTCAGTGCTGGCCGAAGGCCACCACCTCGGCTTTGTCGCCCTTGTTGCCTTTCGTTTCGTACCAGAACTCAATGGTGCGAATGCTGCGCTTGCCGCCGTGGAGGTCGATCACTCGCGTCTCGGCGCCGGCAGCAAGGTTTTCCTTGACGTCGAGCTTTTCCGGCGCGCCATCGTCGTAGGTCACGACGACCTGGCGCATGGTGAGCGATGCGT
>JADIYJ010000026.1 GCA_016705325.1 Pseudomonadota bacterium
ACGATGCGGCCGTCGTCGTTCCAGCGGATGAGGTCGACGCCGTTGATGTACACGCCGTCGATCTGGGTCACGAATTCCAGCACGGCATCGCGGGCGCCGACCACCTCGCGTTCGTACCGGAAGTGTTCGTTGTTGAGTACATGCATCGCCCCAGTCAGGTACAGCGCCGTGATGGCCTTGCCACGCTGCGGCGTGTGCACCACGGGCGAATGAAAGACGACTTCGTCGGCCAGCAGGTCGTGCAGCGCCTGCATGTCGCGGCTGCGCACCAGGGTGTGCCAGATCTCGAGCGTGTCGATCATGTCTTGCCTTCAAACGCGCGCCAGCGTGGCGCCGCCGTCCACCACCAGGGTGGAACCGACCCCATGGTCGCCTGCACGCGAAGCCAGGTAGATGGACGCCCCGGCCATGTCGTCTTCGATACCGTTGCGCCCGGCCGGGATGGCATGGGCCAGCTCGTCACGGTGGTCACGCGCCAGGCGATTCAGGTCCGATGCATAGGAGCCGGGCGCGATGGCAGAGACGACGATACCGACCTTCACCAGCCGCAGGGCCATGCGCCGCGTGGGGTGGATGAGCCCAGCCTTGCTGGCGGCGTAGGAGCAGGGCTCCTGCGAGTTGACCGAGACGCCATCGATCGACGCGATGTTGATCACCTTGGCGCAATGGCCGCGCGCCCGCCGGCCATCAGCGCGCCGTGCAGCGCCTGGGTCGGGAAGAAGGGGCTCTTGAGGTTGAGATCGACGAACTTGTCCCAGCCCGATTCGACAGACTTGTCGAAGGCCGCGCCCCGGGCGGCGCCGGCGTTGTTGACCAATGAGGGCGCTGCACTCGACAAGGGAGAAGAGGTCGGTCGTCACGGGTCAAACCTGGCGCAGTCTGTCTTGAGGCAGCAAATCGAACGTCGCCGCCACGAACTTTCCATCGCGCACCTCGCCGGACACGCGCGCCTTGCGCACCGCGTTGCACAGACCCTCGTTCGCGTGGGCGTCGCCGTGGTCGTCGATACCGGTGTCAACCACGAAGTAGTCTTGCCCATCGATCCGCACCGCGAGGTCGCAGCCGGTGCCGGGCATCGAGAACTGGCACTCGCCGCATGCCGCTTCGACGATGCGCGATTCGATGCGGGATGTCTCTCTCAGGTCGACGCGCAGCTGGAGAAGAGCCAAGTCGCGGCGGCGAAGTGGGGGGCGAGGAGAGATTATCCCCGTCCTCGATCTGGCCAGGCGTCATGCGACCGCCCAGCATCGACGATCGGCCTTGGTCGACCAGGGCAACGCCGACAGCTGCAGCCAAGGCCGGATCAGGGCGACGCCGATCCACGGCTGCGCCTCCTTGGGTGCGCAAGATCGGTGCGGAAGACGAGCCTCGGCTGACCGTTGGTGAGCGTGGACACTACAACCGGGTTGGTGGACACGAGTCCGACGATGGTGGTGACTTCGGCGCAGTGAGGTGGCGCGATGACCTGCGCAATCGTGCCGGCGGTCAGCATTGCAGCGCGTGTCTCCGTTCACGGTCACCTGTCGACCTGACGCACGACGGCCATGCACAGCCCTTGGGTCCGTCGGCCCGGGCGGCAGCTCAAGACTGACATCGAGCGCTGCTGCACGGCAGCGCTCGGTGGCCACCTCGAACAGTGCGACGCCTGCGGTCGATGGGCGGCAGCGACGTGCCCCCACTTTGTTATGCATTGACCCTGGAACTTGCCGCCTCGACACTTACGTCGACCACACCCAGCGCCTGTAACACCAACTGCTCGTGAATCTCGATCAATCGCTTCTGGCTCAGGCTGCCGTTCGGGCGATACCAATGACCCACGCCTGTCAAGATGGCGATTATCGCGAACGAAGTAATCTTGGCATCGGGAATGTGGAACGCGCCGCTGGCCGCGCCCTTCGAGATGATCTGCCGCAACTTGTTCTCGTAGCGATCGCGCAGGGCAGTGATCGCCTGATGATTCTCGGGAGACAGGCTACGCAGCTCGGTGTTGCCGATGATGACTTCCGTGCGGCGGCGGGTGTGAAAGAGGATGTGAAGGCGCACGACCGCCCGGACCTGCTCGACGGGATCGTCGATGGCCGTCACTTGCTCGTCGAACTCCTGCAGCAGGTCGGTCATGATGCTTTCGAGCAGCGTCTTCAGCAGGCCTTCCTTTGATTCGATATGGTTGTACAGCGATCCGGCCTTGATCCCGCAGCGAGCGGCCAATTCGCGCAGGTTGAACCCTTCGAAGCCGTGTGTCGCGATCAAGTCGACCGCGGCCTCTCGAATCGCCAACCAAGTCGTTTCGCCGCGAGTGCCAGCCTTTCGCATCTGATATCCCTTGATCGAGGTGGTGTTGCAGTTGGGCGGCCACGGGTCGTGCTTGGGGTTGCTCGAATCGCTGCCAGTGTGTCCAGACATACTATCGTTAGTATCCTGCACGCATGAGATGGGCCCAGAGATGCGCCTTGAGTCAAGGGTCTACCGATGAACGCACCAACGCCCCCGCATGAAACCCAGGATAGTGCTTGCGTACGGTGTCGCCGTCAATTCGTAATGCGTGGCAGCGGTCGACCTCGGGTGGACGCTCGTTGACATCTTCCAAAGGCTGCCGCCGAAGCGCCTTCGGCAGCGACAGCTGGTCGCGCACATGCCAGACGGTCTGCATGGCGGTCGTGACCGCCGGCCCGAGCAGCTCGGTCAAGTGCGTGCAGCCGGCCTTTCCGCCGAATCGATCGCGGACGTGCTTCATGAATCCTGGCCCCAGATTCAGCCCGGCCAGGCCAGCGTACGCAGCATTGATGTCGGTGCAACCGGCATAGGGAGCATGCAGGGTCGCGGCGGCGGCCTCCCGGATGTTCAGTTCGGTGTCGATCACCAGCCGCAGGCGCATTTGATGGAAGGGTTCCCCGGCTTCGATGCGTCCGCGGTCGCCGACGACGACCGCGTAGGGCTTGAAGTCAATCAGCACCGACTCGATCTCGAACAGCCCGTCGTCGCGCTGGAAGCCCTCGCAGGTGATCCGACGCGTCTGCATCAGCCGGCGCTTTTCGGAGGAGTCTGTCGTCATGTTGGAGGCCTCGGGTTCCGAGACTAATCAGCGCCCGCTATAGCGCGGGGTGCGGCGCCCGACGAAGGCCGCGACACCCTCGTTGACATCCTCGCTCATCATCACGCGACGAAATGCCACGCGTTCGAACTCGAGGGCCGCGTCAAGCCCATGTCGCGGCCTCGACGGGCGACTTCCTTAGTCAGACGAACGGACAACGGCCCCATGCGACCGATCGCCTCGGCCTTCGCCATCGCCCGCTCGAGCGCCTTGCCTGCAGGGACCAGCTCGCTCACCAGTCCGACCTGCAAGGCCCGGGCTGCATCGATCGACTGTGCCGTCAACAACATGTCCATCGCCACGGCGTCCGGAATCAGACGCGACAGTCGGGTGATGCCGCCGGCGCCTGCAATCACACCCCAGCGCACTTCGGGCAGCGCAAAGACCGAGTGCTCCTCGGCGATGCGAAGGTCGCAGGCCAGCGCCAATTCAAGCCCGCCGGCCACACAGATGCCGTTGATGGCTGCGATGATCGGCTTGTGCGTCGGGGGTTCGCGACTCATGCCCGCGAAGTCTCCGCCGTCGTCCTCGCTCCGCGCCCTCTCCTGAAGGTAGGGCAGCAGCGTTCCGATGTCGGCTCCAGAGCAAAAGGCCTTGGCGCCGGCCCCAGTGAGGATGACGGCATGCACGTCGCTGCGGGCATTGACCTCAGGCCAGATGGCCCGCAGTTGGGCGTCCATCTGTTGGGTCATCGCGTTCATGGCTTCCGGGCGATTCAGCGTGACGCAGGCAACGCCGTCATGGATTTCGAGTTGAATGGACATGGGCAATGGCCGGGTGGGTTAGGGCGAAGGCAGGTAACGCGCACGAAGCTCGCGCTTCATCACCTTACCGCTGAAATTGATTGGCATCTCCTCGTACGGGATGAACAACACGCGCTTGGGTACCTTGTAGGCGGCCAGATGCTCCCGACCATAGGCGATGAGTTCGTCGGCGTCGACGCTGCGATCGGGCCGCAGCGCGACGATCGCGGTGACTTCCTCGCCCCACTTCTCGCTCGGCATGCCGATGATCCCGACTTCGCGCACCGCCGGATGCTGCGCCAGGACGCGTTCGACCTCCTGCGAATAGACGTTCAGGCCTCCTGTCTTCACCATGTCCTTGAGCCGGTCACGGAAGTAGACGAACCCGCTCGCGTCCATGACCCCGCTGTCGCCCGTGCGAAGCCACCCGTTGTGGAAGACCGCTTGAGTCGCTGCCGGCTGCTTGTAATAGCCCGCCATCACCGCCGGCCCACGGACTGCGATCTCGCCCTCCTGGCCGAGCTCGGCATCGCTCGAGTCCTCGCGCAGGATCTTGACCTCGAAGTTGATGAAGGCCCGGCCGATCGAACCCGCGCCGCGGTCCACGTCTTCCTCCTTCAGCACCGTGACGATCGGGCCGGCCTCGGTCAGGCCGTACTGGAAATAGATACGCAGACCCGGAATCAGAGCGTGGATCGCGTCGCGATCCTGATTGACAAGGATGCCGCCACCGATGTACCAGCGACGGAACGACGACAGGTCGAGTTCGCGCGCCAGCGGGTGCAGGTAGATTTCGCGCGCGACCGAAGGCGGCGAGAATGCGTTCGTCACGCGATGCGCCGCGATCGCCCGCAGCATCGCCTCGGCGCTGTATTTCGGCAGCAGCGTGGCCGTGGCGCCCAGGTACAGGTGGGGCAGCAACCAGCAGTTGAAGGCGGCGGAGTGGTGCAACGGCGTGGCCAGAAGCGTGTTGTCGCCCTCGTGCATGTGCGTGTCGATGATTTCGTCGAGCGAGTTCCAGAACAGGTTCTCGTGGCTCAGTACGACGCCTTTCGATCGACCGGTCGTGCCGCCGGTGAATAGGATGACGTTGGCGTCGCTCGCCTGCACGTCGGCATCGATGTCGGTGGTGGACCGGTCTGCCAGGAATGTGTCCAGGCAATCGCCTTGCGCTCCGTCGACAAGCACGGTTCTGAGGCCCGGCAGCAGCGCGTGTACATGCGTTGCCAGCGCCTCCAGCGCAAACAGCAGTCGGGCGTCGGCGTCCGCCAGGTTATCGACTATTTCCGCGGGTGTGAGGCGGTAGTTCACCGGCACCGCAACGGCGCCGAGCTTGACGATGCTGACGTCCAGACCGACCCATTCGAGCCGCGAGTCGCACAGCATGCCGACCTTGTCGCCGTGGCCGATGCCCGTCGCGCGCAGCGCGTGCGCCGCTCGATTGGCAAAAGCGTTCAGTTCCGCATACGTCCACTCGCGGCCGTGCGCTTCGCGCAGCGCAACCTTCTCCGGAAAGCGGCGCGCGTTGTGCTCGACGTGTTGTCCAACCAGCATGCGTGAAGACATGTTCGATCTCTCCTGCCCTGCTCAATCGTCCTTAAAGCGGCGGATGCCGCGACGCAATTCTTCCGAAGCCATGAAAACCGGCCTCAAGCCGCGCGCCAGTTCGAGCCCTTCGCGGAAGCCGCTTGCTTCGATCTTGTCGAAGCTGTGGCGCGCGCGGCGCATCGTCGCCGGCTCGATTCGCGCCAGCATGGCGGCGCGTTCGCGCACCGCCTGGTCGAGCGCCGCCACATCTGGCAGCACGGCATTCAGCAACCCCATGCGCAGCGCCTCCTGCGCTTCGATGGTACGGCCGGTGAGCGCCAGATCCAGCGCGTCGCGGCGACTCAGGCAGCGCAGCAGGCCGGGCAGCACGAAGAGCGTGAAGAGCCCGATGCCGATCTCCGGGGTGGCGAAGCGCGATCGCTCGGTCGCAAAGGCGAAGTCGCAACTCGCGACGATCCCGCAGCCTCCGGCCATCGCCGGGCCGTCGACGCGGGCGATCACCGGCTTTGCGAGCGACGGCAAGACCTCGTAAAGATCCTGCCACGGTTGCCCCGTGTCCCACAGCGCTACGGCGCCGGAATCGATCGTCTGCAGGAACTCGTCGAGGTCGCCGCCGGCGGAGAAGGATCCGCCGGCGCCTGTGACGACGATCACCCTGACGCTGTCGTGTCGCTCCAGTTGACGCAATGCGTCGACCAAGGCCCGCGCTGTCTCGGTGCCGATGGGGTTGCGCTTCGATGGGTTGCACAGGCTGATGGTCGCAACTGCATCGTCGACCTGGATCTGTAGAGGTGTGTCGGCCATGTGAATCGCTGCCCTCGCATTTGGCTATTGACAACGTCGGATGATCGTTAATAAACTAATGTTAGTTCGTTTAAGGCAACCTTGTCAACGCCCATCGACGGACTCTCAATCGACGGAGTCGCCATGCCTGATCTGAAGCTTCTGGTCGCCAACCGCGGTGAGATCGCCTGTCGCATCATTCGTGCGGCCAGGTCCCTCGGGCTGTGCACGGTCGCCGTTCATTCCGACGCTGATGTCGAGTTGCCGCATGTGGAAATGGCTGACGAGGCCTATTCGATCGGCCCGGCACGCCCGGCCGAAAGCTACCTCGATCGATCCAAGCTGTTTGACGTCGCGCGGCGCTCGGGCGCCAGGCTGATCCATCCGGGCTACGGATTCCTGTCCGAGAACGCATCGTTCGCCTCCGACTGCGCGCAGGCGGGTCTGGTGTTCGTCGGGCCGCCACCCGAGGTGATCACGGCCATGGGCGACAAGGAGCGTGCCCGGCGCACCGCTGCGCGGGCCGGTGTGCCGGTGCTGGCGGGTACCGACAAGCTTGCCGATGACGCGCCGGCGGTCGCGACTGCGGCGCAGCGCGTCGGCTTCCCGTTGTTGGTCAAGGCCAGCGCCGGCGGCGGTGGTATCGGCATGCGCCTTGTCGACAAGCCCGAGGCCCTCGAGGCGGCGGTGCAATCAACGCGCTCGGTCGCGCAAAAGGCGTTCGGTGACGGCTCGATCTATCTGGAGCGACTCGTGACGCGCGCACGGCATGTCGAGATCCAGGTCTTCGGCTTCGGCAATGGCGAGGCGGTGCACCTGTTCGAGCGCGATTGCTCGCTGCAGCGGCGGCACCAGAAGGTGATCGAAGAAGCACGCGCACCGGGCCTGCGCCCTGAGGTGGCGGCCCGCATCGCCGATGCCGCGGTGCGGCTGTGCGCAGCGAGCCGGTACGCCGGCGCGGGCACGGTCGAGTTTCTGGTCGATGCCGAGACGCAGGACTTCTATTTCCTCGAGATGAACACCCGCATCCAGGTTGAGCACCCGGTAACCGAGATGATCACGGGCGTGGACCTGGTTGCCGCGCAGATCCGGTTCGCGCTTGAAGACGCCTCGCTGCGGTCCGAGTTGGC
This sequence comes from Pseudomonadota bacterium, assembly GCA_016705325.1. Classification (GTDB taxonomy): domain Bacteria; phylum Pseudomonadota; class Gammaproteobacteria; order Steroidobacterales; family Steroidobacteraceae; genus RPQJ01. The sequence continues at coordinate 7,296 of JADIYJ010000026.1, forward strand.
GCAGGCCGGGATCGCGTCCGATGGCCATGCGATCGAGGCGCGCGTCTACGCCGAGAACCCGGCGAAGAATTTCATGCCCAGCCCCGGCCCGCTGCGCACGCTCGATCTCCCGAGCGAAGCGGGCGTGCGCGTCGAATGCGGGTTCCGTCAAGGGAACGCGGTCACCCCGTTCTACGATCCGATGCTGATGAAAGTAATCGCGCACGGCGACAGCCGCGAGCACGCGGCCTGGCGGCTCGATGCGGCGCTGGGGGCGCTGCAGATCGAGGGTGTGGCACACAACGTCAGCTACCTGCGCGCCTGCCTGCGCCACCCGGATTTCGTCGCCGGGAGTGTCCATACCGGCCTTCTCGGTCAGCGGCATGCCGCACTGGTCGCCACGGCGCAGCAACTGACAGGAGGCGTCGCATGAGCGATCTGCCGGCGCGAGTGCGCATCCATGAGGAAGGACCCCGCGAGGGCTTCCAGATCGAGTCCGGCGTCATCGCAACGGCGGACAAGATCCGTTTCATCGAGGCGCTGGCATGCACCGGAGTGCCGCAGATCGACTGCGTGTCGTACGTTAGCGCCAAGCGCGTACCGGGCATGGCCGACGCTGATGACGTGGCCAGAGGCATCCACAAGCGGCCCGGCGTGCGCTACACCGGGCTGTGGCTGAACACCCGTGGGCTCGAGCGTGCGCTGGAGCTGCCGCTCGACCGGGTTGGCGCCGTGCGCGTCACGGCCTCGGAAACCTTCTGCCGGCGGAACACCGGCATGAGCATCGACCAGACCTTCGACGAGCAGCGCAATTGGCTGCGGCTGTATCGCGAGCATGCGATTGAAGTCGAGTGGGCGTACGTCATGACGGCGTTTGGGTGCAATTTCGAAGGCGAGATTCCGGTCAACCAAGTCGTGCGCATCATCGAGCGGCTGAAGGGCCTGGAGGTCGAGCAAGCGGTGCGCTTCAAGGGCATCTACCTGGCCGACACCGTCGGGCGAGGTTCGCCGCTGTCGATCGAACGCCGCATCGGTGCGCTGCGCGAACGCTGGCCCGACCTGCGCATCGGGCTGCACTTGCACGACACGCGCGGCACCGGCATGGCCAACGCCTACGCGGCGCTGCGACTGGGCGTCGACCAGTTCGACAGCACTTGCGCCGGCCTCGGTGGATGTCCGTTCGCGGGTCACCAGGGCGCCTCCGGGAACATCTGCACCGAGGATCTGGTCTACATGTGCCACGAGATGGGCATCGAGACCGGCATCGACCTGCGCGCGATGGCTGAGTGCGCCCGCATGGCCGAGCACATCGTCGGCCACCCGCTGCCGGGCAAGCTGATGCACACCGCGTTCTGACCCCCGACTCCAACCTCTGCCATGCCGACCAACACACAACCCATTCCTCGACGTCTCTTCGAGCCGCTGCGCGTCGGACGCCTGACGCTCAAGAACCGGATCGTGATGGCGCCGATGACGCGCTGTCGTGCGGTCGACATCAACGTTCCGAGCGACCTGGTGGTGGAGTATTACGCCCAGCGCGCCGGAGCGGGCCTGATCGTCACCGAAGCAACGCAGGTCAGCGTGGGCGCGCAAGGCTATTGGCGCACGCCCGGCCTCCACACCGAGCGCCAATGCGCAGTCTGGCGCCGGGCCGTCGAGCGCGTGCATGGCGAGGGTGGGCGCATCTTCGTCCAACTCTGGCACAACGGGCGCATCTTCCATCCGGACAACGTCGGTCCGGGGCTGACCCCAGTGGCGCCGTCGCCAATCGCCGCCAACGTGCGGCTGATGACGCCCAACGGCCTGCGGCAGGCGTCGGTGCCGCAGGAGCTAGACGCTCGAGGCATCGGCAACGTCACCAACGAGTTCGTCGGCGCGGCGCGCCTGGCGGTCGAATGCGGCTTCGATGGCGTCGAGATCCATGCAGCCAATGGATATCTGTTCGACCAGTTCCTGCATCGCTCGAGCAATCGTCGCACCGACGACTGGGGTGGATCGATCGAGAAACGCTCGCGTTTCCTGCTGGACACGACGAACGCGGTTTGCCGGTCCATCGGTGCCGACCGGGTCGGCGTCCGCGTCTCGCCACTCGGCACGTTCAACGATGTTCAGGATCCCGAGCCCGACGAGATCTATCGCCACCTCGCCACCCGACTGACCGACCAGGGCCTAGCCTACCTGCATGTGATCCGCCCCGCTGTGTCTGGATCGTTGACGCTGTCGGCGCCGATAGCGGACCCGCTGCCGGAGATCCGCTCGCTGTACCGCGGCACCTTGCTGGTCGCCGGGGATCTCGACGTTGCCAGTGCCGACCACCTGATCGACAGCGGCTTGGCCGATGGCGTGGCCTTCGGACGCTGGTTCATCGGCAATCCGGACTTGACCGAACGGCTGCGGCACGGCTGGCCGCTCGCCGTGGCTGACCGGGCCATCTACTACTCGGGGGGCGCGCAGGGCTACACCGACTTTGCGCGCTACGAACGGTCACGGCCGGCGACGTCAACGGCAACGGCAGTGCGGACATGATAAAGGTCGTGTATTGCATCCGGCGTCGTGCGGACCTCTCGGCGCAGGAATTCCAGCGCTACTGGAAGGACGTGCACGCGCCGATGCTGCTGGAGAACTCGGCTGCGCTGCGACTGGCCGCCTACGTGCAGACCTCCCCGTTGGCGAGCCCGTACTCGGCACGCGTCGAGCGTGCTGGCGTGCTGGATACCCCCTTCGACGGCATCGCCGAGTTGTACTGGGCGAACGAACACGATCTGCGGACTGCGTTCGAGAGCGCGGAAGCGCTCGACGTGCAGCGAAGGCTTGCCGAAGACGAAGCGAACTTCATAGACCCCGCGCGATCGGCGCGCTGGGTCGCTACCGAAATTGCGCCTATCGAGCGCTGATCCCACTGAAACGGAGGCCCGCGATGTTCTACCGCTCGAACGACGATGAAACGATGTACTGCGACGCGATCGGCAAACTGCTTGCGCAGGTCGCGCCGGTGCAGCGCGTGCAGGCGCTGGACAACCGCAAGGCCTTCGACTTCGAACTGCACCAGGCACTGGCCGAAGTCGGCGCCTGGGGTGTGGGCGTCGACGAAAGCCTGGGCGGCAGCGGCGGTGGTCCGGTGCTGCAGGTGCTGACGCTCGAGATGCTCGGCCAGCAGGCCACCTCAATGGCGGTATTCGGCGTCATCCAGTACATGGCCACCCGGTTGCTGCGGCAGTTCGGCACTGAAGAGCAGAAGCGGCAATACCTCGAGCCGCTGTGCAGCGGCAAGATCCGCGCCTCGTTCTGCATGACCGAATCGGGCGGCGGCACAGACATTCTCACGACCTTGAAGACCCGCGCCGTGCGTGCGGGCTCGGGATGGCGGCTGAACGGTTCGAAGTACTGGATCAGCGGGGCGACGCGCTCCGACCTGCTTATCGTCCTCGCCCGCACCGCCGAGCACCGATCGCGCGGCATTTCGATGTTCCTGGTGCCTGCACAGACCGGCGGCGTGACGGCCACCGAGCTGAACACCTTCGCGATCAATGGCTACGACACCTGCTCGGTGAGCCTGGACGACGTCGACCTGCCGGCCGACGCGATCCTGGGCACCGAGAACCAGGGATTCATGCAGGTCCTCGGGACGCTGAACTCCGAGCGCCTGAACGCTTCGGCGGTGGCTTCGGGCATCGGACGCGGCGCCCATCGACTGGCCGTGGCCTACGCGAAGGAGCGCGAGGCTTTCGGCCGTCCGATCGGCCAGTTCCAGGCGCTGCAGCACAAGCTGGTGCACGCAGGCGTCGAGCTCGAGGCGGCCTGGACGATGACGCTGGGCGCGGCACGGCTCGAGGAGGAGGGCCGCGACGTCAGCGTCGAGAGCGCGATCGCCAAGCTCGCGGCGTCTGGCGCCGGGCAGCGCGCCGCCGAACTCGGCATGGAAGTGGTCGGCGGGGCTGCGTTCGACATCGACATGCCGATGCAGCGCTACTACCGCGACATCCGCCTGTATTCGTTTGCGCCGCTCACCGACAGCATGGTCGCCAACTTTCTCGGCGAGCGCTGGCTCGGGTTGCCTCGTTCCTACTGAGCCGGCGCTCTTGCGGAGTGCCACCCTTGCAGTCTTGACCCTCCCCCCACGCCCGAAGGACGAGCCTCGATGAACCAAGCTTCCGCACCGATCGATCACGCGTTGCTGGCCGGCAACCGCAGGCCCGCATCGTCATATCGGGCGACACACTTTCTCTGGGAAGTCCAAGCCGGCGTCGCCGTCGTCACGCTGAACCGTCCCGAGCGCAAGAACCCTTTGACCTTCGACTCGTACGCCGAGCTGCGCGACCTGTTCGGCAACCTGAAGTTCGCGGACGACGTCAAGGTCATCGTCATTGCCGGGGCCGGCGGCAACTTCTGCTCGGGTGGCGACGTACACGAGATCATCGGGCCACTGGTCCGGCTGAAGGTACCCGAACTGCTGATGTTCACGCGAATGACCGGTGAGCTTGTCAAGGTCATGCGCGCCTGCCCGCAGCCGATAATCGCGGCGGTGGACGGCGTGTGCGCCGGCGCCGGCGCGATCGTCGCAATGGCATCGGACATCCGCCTCGGCACGGTGCGCAGCAAGACCGCCTTCTTGTTCAACCGGGTCGGTCTGGCCGGCTGCGACATGGGTGCCTGCGCGATGCTTCCACGCATCGTCGGCCAGGGCCGCGCGAGTGAACTGCTATACACCGGCCGTGCGCTTGGCGGTGAGGAAGCCGAGCGGTGGGGTTTTCTCAATCGACTGTGCTCGCCCGAGAGGCTCCGCGACGAGGCGCTCGCGTTGGCACGGGAGCTGGCGGATGGCCCAACGTTCGCGAACGGCATTACCAAGACGATGCTGCACCAGGAGTGGGCGATGACCATCGAACAAGCCATCGAGGCCGAGGCGCAGGCGCAGGCGATCTGCATGCTGACGCAGGACTTCAAGCGCGCCTACGAGGCGTTCGCGGTGAAGAAGAAGCCGGTTTTCCAGGGGGACTGAAATGAGCGATTCGTCTTACCTCGACTGGCCGTTCTTCGAAGAGCGGCACCGCTCGCTCGCGCGCGACGCCGAGGCCTGGGCGGCTGCGCACGCCGAGTCGGTGCATGGCGACGACCTGGACCGCGATTGCCGTTCGCTGGTGCAGGCGCTCGGCACGGACGGGTGGTTGGCGCACGTCGTCGCGGGCCGGGCGTACGGTGGGGCAGGCGAGACCATCGACACGCGCGGCATCTGCCTGATCCGCGAGACGCTGGCGCGCCATTCCGGGCTGGCGGACTTCGTCTTCGCGATGCAGGGCCTTGGTTCGGGCGCCATCAGTCTCGCCGGCACGCCGGCACAGAAAGAGCGCTTCCTGGCACCGGTGGCCTCGGGGCGTGCGATCGCCGCGTTCGCTTTGTCCGAGCCCGACGCCGGGTCCGACGTCGGTGCGATGGCGTGTGCCGCGGTCGCGCAAGGCGACGACTACGTCATCGACGGTGAAAAGACCTGGATTTCGAACGGGGCATCGCCGACCAGTACGTCGTCTTCGCGCGCACCGGCGAGTCGGGTGACTGCGGTGCGGCGGGCAAGCCGACCAAAGGCTCGCGCGGCATCACGGCCTTCATCGTCGAAGCCTCGACGCCGGGATTGGAGGTCGCCGAGCGCATCCGCGTGATCGCGCCTCATCCGCTCGCGCGACTGAAATTCGTCGATTGCCGCGTGCCGGCGAGCCAGCGCCTGGGCGCTGTCGGTGAAGGCTTCAAGATTGCGATGCGCACCCTGGACGTGTTCCGCACCTCGGTGGCCGCCGCCGCGCTGGGCTTTGCCCGCCGTGCGCTGGACGAGGGCCTGGCGCGCGCCACCTCGCGGCGGATGTTCGGTGGTGTGCTGGCGGACTTCCAGCTCACCCAGGCCAAGCTGGCGCAGATGGCGACGACGCTGGAAAGCGCCGCGCTGCTCACCTACCGTGCCGCTTGGCAAAGGGACCAGGGCCGACCAGTCACGCGCGAGGCGGCGATGGCCAAGATGACCGCCACTGAAGGCGCGCAGCAGGTCATCGACGCGGCCGTGCAGATGTGGGGCGGACTGGGCGTGGTCAGCGAGCAACCCGTGGAGCGCCTCTATCGCGAGATCCGCGCGCTGCGCATCTACGAGGGTGCCACTGAAGTCCAGCAGTTGATCATCGCGCGCGAGTTGCTGCGAGGCTTTGCACTTTCGCAACGGGCTTGAGGCGGCAGGAGCCCTTGCACCGCAGGGGTCGCCTGCATATACTTAAACAAACGGTCGTTAGTTAGCAAAATGAGGGTTCAACTTCATGGGTGATTTGCAACGGGGTACGGCCCTGGTGACCGGAGCGAGCAGCGGCATCGGCGCCGCCGTGGCGGCTGCGCTCGCCGGGCAGGGGTGGAGGGTGATCTGCGCGGCCAGGCGCGTCGACAAGCTGGCGACGCTGGCCCGGACCATCGGACAGGGGGCGGTGGCGATCGCGCTCGACGTATCCGACGCCGGATCGGTCGGCTCGCTAGCCGAGCGGCTACCCGATGGATGGAGGGAGGTCGACCTTCTGGTCAACAACGCCGGGCATGACGTCGGCGGACGACGGCGCTTCGACCGGGGCTCGATCGAAGATTGGGCCACGACCGTGCAGACCAACGCCATCGGCATGATGCGCGTTACGCATGCGTTGCTCCCCGGCATGGTCGAACGCGGACGCGGCCACATCGTCAACATCGGCTCGATCGCCGCGCTGGATGTTCAGCCCGGTGGCGCCGCTTACGTGACCAGCAAGTTCGCCGTCAACGGCTTCAGTCAGGCGCTGCGGGCCGACTTCAAGGGCAAGGGCGTGCGAGTCACGCAGATCCTTCCGGGATTGGTGAGAACCGAGTTCGCCGGAGACCCGGTGGGCAGGGGACACGGCCCGGGCCGAAGAGTTCTATGGCAAGTTCCCTGTCGTGCTCGATGCGGCGGACGTCGCGCGCGCCGTGGTCTACGCCGCCGAGCAACCGCCGCACGTGACGATCGCCGAACTGGTCGTCGTCACCGCGGCTTGACGAAAGGGGTGTTGCAACGATGTTTCACCACGTGGTGCTGATGAAGTTCAGCGCGCAGGCGGGTCCCGCATTTCATTCGCTCGTCGAGGCCTACTGCGCCCGCGTGCGCAGCGCCGACCCTCCGCCGCATCGCTACGTCTACCGACCGAACATCGCCACGCGCAACGACGGCCTGGACCACGGCATCGTCGCGGTGTTCAACAGCGCTGCGGAACACGACCGTTACCAAGTCTCGAAGGTACACCAGGAAATGAAGGCTTACATGACCCCTTTCATCGAACGCATCGTCGTCTGCGACATCGACGACGAGCTGCCATGATTGCGGCTTCCTGCCAGCTGGCGAAGTTCCTCGACCAGCATGCCCTTGCCGATTACGAGGCGCTATGCCTCCGCGCCGACGAAGACCCGGAGTGGTTCTGGCGCGCGGTGATGGATTTCCATCAGCTCCACTTCTTCCGGCCGTTCGACCGTCTGCTCGATACCGACAAAGGTGCGCCATGGGCTCGCTGGTGCGTCGGCGGCACGACCAACCTGGCCTGGAACTGCCTGGAACGGCCGCTGGCGGCGCTCGGTGCCACGCACGAGGCCATCGTATGGGAAGGCGAGGACGGTCTGAGGCGCGTTCTGACGCAGGACGAACTGAACCTGGCCGTCCGCAGCGCGGCTGGCGGGTTGGCCGCGCTGGGCTGCGGCCGCGGCGACGTTGTTGGGCTGTACCTGCCGATGGTCCCGGAAGCGATCGTCGCCTACCTCGCGATCGTCAGCCTCGGCGCGATCGCACTGCCGATGTTCTCCGGCTTCGGCGCCCAGGCTGTCGCCGAGCGACTGGTCGATGCGCAAGCCAAGGCGGTGATCTGCGCCGACCACACGTTGCGGCGCGGCAAGCGCATCGAAATGCGGGAGGTGATCGACGCGGTCGTGTCGTCGGTGCCGTCGCTGCGACACGTGGTGGTTGTGCAGCGCGATCCGGATGAGCCGTTCGTTGCCGACCCAAGGGTCGGCATCGAACAGCTGACGTGGACCCGGCTGGCCATATCGAGCGCGCCGCAGCGCGCGATCGAATTGGACGCCGAGACGCCAGCGATGATCGTCTACACGTCGGGGACGACTGGAAGACCGAAGGGCACGGTCCACACCCATTGCGGGTTCCTGACCAAGGTGGCGCTCGACTTCGGGCTCATCCTGGACCTGCGCAGAGGCGATCGGCTGATGTGGATGAGCGACATGGGTTGGCTGACCGGACCGATCCTCGCGGTTGCCGCTCCGCTGCTCGGCGCGACGCTGGTGCTCGTCGAAGGCGTTCCCGATTACCCGCAGCCCGGCCGGTTGTGGAAGCTGGTGCAAGACCACCGCATCAGCTTCCTCGGCGTCGCACCGACAATGATCCGCGCCTTCATGCAGCAGCCGGAACCCGAGTTCCGCAGGTACGACCTGGGCAGCTTGCGCGTGACTGCGGCGACCGGTGAGCCTTGGACGCCGGAGGCCTGGAATTGGCTGCGCCACGAAGTCTGCAGCGGTCGCGTCCCACTGCTGAACTATTCCGGGGGCACCGAGATCGGCGGCGGCATAGTTTCCGGCACGATGCTGCACCAGGATCTGAAGCCGTGTGCCTTCGCCGGGCCCATCCCTGGCATGGGGGCTGTGGTCGTCGATGAAGCGGGCCAACCGGTGGCTGAGGGGCAGGTCGGCGAGCTCGCGCTGATGCGAGCGTCCATCGGGCTGACACGCGGCTTCTGGCGCGACCCCGAGCGCTACCTCGAGTCCTACTGGTCCAAGATCCCGGGGCTGTGGGTGCACGGCGACTTCGCGTCGATCGATGCCGACGGGCTGTGGTACATCCACGGCCGTTCTGACGACACCATCAAGGTTTCCGGCAAGCGCACCGGTCCCGCCGAAGTCGAGGCCGCGCTGCTGGCCACCGGCCTGATCGCCGAGGCCGCTGCCGTCGGCGTGCCCGACCCGGTGAAAGGCAATGCCGTTGTCTGCGTCTGCGTACCGGCGCGAGCGACGGTGCCGGGCGCAGCGGTCGACGCGCAGTTGCGGGACGCGGTCGTCGCCTCGCTCGGCGCGTCGTTCCGACCGAAGAGCATCGTATGGGTCTCCGATTTGCCGAAGACCAGAACGCTGAAGATCATGCGACGCCTGGTGCGCTCGATACTGCTCGGCGATCCCACCGGCGACCTGTCCGGACTCGTCAACCCCGATTCGCTCGACGACCTGAAGCTGCACCGGCTGCCGGCCTGAACGGTGCTTGCTCCACCGCTTGCGAGGCGAGGGTTTTCACTGCTATCAAGACTAACGGCTGTTAGTTAGTATGACACAACTTCTGGAAGGTTTCTTCGATGTCCCAAGATCAATTGCGCGCCACGCTGGCCGGCTATGTCGAGAAGGCACAAGCGGGGGGCAGTTCCAAGGCCCGCGAACGGCACCAGTCCCAGGGCAAGATGCTGGTGCGCGACCGGCTGCTCAAGCTGTTCGACGACGGCACGCTGATCGAGGACGGTTTGCTCGCCGGCATCCGGCGCGACCTGCCCGGCGATGCGGTCGTGACCTGTATCGGCCGCATTCATGGCCGCGAGGTTGCCGTCATCGCCAACGACATGACGGTCAAGGCCGGCACCTGGGGCTACACCACCTTCCTGAAGATCACGCAGATGCAAGAGCTGGCAGCGCGTAACAAGCTGCCGCTGCTCTACCTGGTGGATTCGGCCGGCGCCCGCATCGACGACCAGTTCGACTGCTACCTTGGCCGGAAGGCCTGGGGCAACATCTTCTACAACCAGGTCCAGGTCTCCGGCGTGGTCCCGCAGGTTTGCCTGATGTTCGGACCGTCGCCTGCCGGATCGGCTTACGTACCTGCGCTGTGCGACGTCACCTTCATGGTCGACAAGAACGCCACAGCCTACCTCGGCTCACCACGCCTGGCCAAGATGGCCACTGGCGAGGACGTCACCGAGGAGCAGATGGGTGGAGCGCGCATGCACTGTGCAATGAGCGGCCTCGGCGACCTGCTCGTGGCGACCGAAGGCGAGGCGATCGAGCGCGCACGCGAGTATCTACGCTTCTTCCCCGACCACTTCGATGACGCGCCTGCGATGCAGCCGGCGGCCGCGCCAGAGTCCGGACCGAAGCCCTCGGATATCGTGCCGCCGAACCAGAACACGGCCTACGACGTGCGCAAGCTGATCCGCGCGCTGGTCGACGCCGGCTCGTTCTTCGAACTGAAGGAGCTGTTCGCGAAGGAGCTCTGCACCGGGCTCGCACGGCTCGGTGGGCGTCCGGTGGGCATCGTCGCGAACAACTCGGCAAACAAGGGCGG